>NZ_BJZV01000001.1 GCF_007992215.1 Methylobacterium gnaphalii
TTTTTTCGGTCATGTGATGGCATCATTTCGGGCGTTGCGTACGCTCGCGTGACGAGTGACGAGACCTTGTTGCGAGATCATCATCCGCAGGGCCGAGGTCGCCGCGGATGCCGGGCGTCTTCTTACCCGTTTCACGGCTAAACTGCCCACCGGACATCATGCGGGAGCGCGTTGTTCGGCCGTGGGCAGCATCGCGTCGAATGCTAGGCTTGGCTTGTGTCGTCGCCTAGCCGGATGTCGCTGGTGCGCGTGGTGCCCGCCGACAATGGCGAACTCGTGCGACTACGAACAGGCGCAGTCGGTGACAGCCTGCTATACTCGTGACTCGGCTCAAGTTTGCTGCTGTTCGATCAATCCGGCCGAAACACGGCGTGATCTGACTGACGACGTCAGCTCAAGTCGGGCCGAGCCTGGAGGAAGAAGTCGACGGCTTGGCGCACGACGCCCGGATTGTAGGCGTGCGGCCCGTCATACTCGACATAGGTCACGTCGTAGCCCGCCTCACGCAGCACACGGGAATGCGTGCGGCCGCTGCGGTCGATCGGGATCTGCTCATCCTGCGTACCGTGCGAGATGAAGATGCGCGGCGACCCAGCCTGAGCCTGGACGGACATGAAGCCAGCCGACGATACGATCACGTGGCTGACGATGTCGCCATTGGTGATGCCGATCGACATGGCGTAGCTGCCGCCGTCCGAATGGCCTGCGAAGGCAAAGCGCGACGGATCGAGCAGGAAGTGCCGGGCGACTACTGCTAGCGTCAGGTCGAGGCGCGCACGATCCGGCCCGTTTCCGGCAATGACCAGATCCCACGTCGGATGCATCGACTGCGGCGCGAGCAGGAGGAAGCCGCGGGCCTCCGCATGTCCCTGCAACATCGGCAGAATCTTTTCAGCACTACCGCCGCCGCCATGGAACAGGACGACGATCGGCACCGGCTTGCGCGCATCGATCCCCTCCGGGACGACGAGGACCGCGTCCCGTTCGGTGAAGAGGCCGAGCTCATGACGGCCCGGAGGAATGGGCTCGGCCGTCGGCAACCTGTGAAGGAAGCCGAGGCGTCCAGCGAGATGAGGATCGAGGGGAGGGGTTTCCGTCGCAGTGGAGCTCATGGCCGTCCCTTGCGCTGGTGAATGAAATGGAAAGGGCCGCAGCGCGTGACGCTGCGGCCCCGGTTCAGGCGGTGCCGATGCGCCGCCTTAGTTCTTCTTCTTGACCACGCTCTGCGGGTTGAGGCTGCCGATGTTGCCGCTCTCGCTGCCGGCGGCTGGGTCGATCTCGGCGTTGATGAGGGTCGGCTTGCCCGAATCCATCGCGGCATCGACCGCACGCTTCAGCTCGTCGGGGGTCGTGACGTTCACGCCGACGCCGCCGAAGGCCTCCATCATCTTGTCGTAGCGCGAGCCTGGCACGAACACCGTGGTACCCGGGTCCCGACCCGTCGGGTCGGTGTCGGTGCCGCGGTAGATGCCATTGTTGTTGAAGATCACGATGCAGACCGGCAGGTTGTACCGGCAGATCGTCTCGACCTCCATGCCCGAGAAGCCGAAGGCGGAGTCACCCTCGACGGCGAGAACCGGCTTGCCGGTCTCGATGGCGGCGGCGACAGCGAAGCCCATGCCGATGCCCATCACGCCCCAGGTGCCGACGTCCAGGCGCTTGCGCGGCTGGTACATGTCGATGACGCCGCGGGCGAGATCGAGGGTATTGGCGCCCTCGTTGACGAGGATGGCGTCCGGACGCTCCTTGATCACGGTGCGCAGGGCGCTGAGGGCCGAGTGGAAGTCCATCGGCGTGGAGTTCTTGCCGAGCTTCGTCGCCATCTTGGCGATGTTGGCTTCCTTCTTGGACTTCAGCGTCTCGGTCCAGTCGGACGGAGCGCCCTGCCAGGAGGCCTTGCCGAGGCCGTCAAGCAGCGCCTGCACGCAGGAGCCGATATCGCCGACGATCGGAGCGACGATCTCGACGTTCGAGTCCATCTCACGCGGCTCGATGTCGATCTGGATGAACTTGGTCGAGTGGGGCTCACCCCAGGTCTTGCCCTTGCCGTGCGAGAGCAGCCAGTTCAGGCGGGCGCCGATCAGCAGGACAACGTCGGAATCCTTAAGCGCCGTGGAGCGGGCGGCACCGGCCGAGAGCGGGTGCGTGTCCGGCAGCAGGCCCTTGGCCATGCTCATCGGCACGTAGGGAATGCCGCTGGTCTCGACGAACTGACGGATGGTCTCGTCGGCCTGGGCATAGGCAGCACCCTTGCCGAGGACGATGAGTGGTCGCTTGGCGCTCTTGAGGACGTCGAGCGCGCGGGTGATCGCCGACGGGGCGGGGATCTGGGCGGGAGCGGCGTCGATTACCTTCACCAGCGACTTGGCGCCGGCCTCGGCGTCCATCACCTGGGAGAAGAGCTTGGCGGGCAGGTCGAGGTAGACGCCGCCCGGACGGCCGGAGACGGCAGCGCGGATGGCGCGGGCGACGCCGATGCCGATATCGGCGGCGTGCAGCACGCGGAAGGCGGCCTTGCAGAGGGGCTTGGCGATGGCGAGCTGGTCCATCTCCTCGTAGTCGCCCTGCTGCAGGTCGACGATCTCACGCTCGGAGGAGCCCGAGATCAGGATCATCGGGAAGCAGTTGGTGGTGGCGTTGGCGAGCGCGGTCAGGCCGTTGAGGAAGCCGGGCGCCGAGACGGTGAGGCAGATGCCGGGCTTCTTGGTGAGGAAGCCGGCGATGGCGGCGGCGTTGCCGGCATTCTGCTCGTGGCGAAAGGAGACGACACGGATGCCCTCGGCCTGGCACATGCGGCCGAGATCGGTGATCGGAATGCCGGGGACGCCGTAGATGGTCTCGATGCCATTGAGCTTGAGCGCATCGATGACGAGGTGGAAGCCGTCGGTCAGTTCGGCTTCGGCGGATGCGGACGTATCGACGAGCTGTGCCACTGCGGACATGTCATTTCCTCCCGAGTGCTTTTATCGGCGTACCGCGCTTGCCGGTTCGAAACGACCGAATCGACGTCCACGGCTTCTGGCCAGACTGTTGGTATACCAGATACCAAATGAGCGTCAACGAAAACGCCGGCGGGACGAGTCCCGCCGGCGTGAAGATCTAAGGGGCTACGCGATCAGGCGAGTGTGAGGGAGCTGACCTTGCCGTCGGTGGTCTCCGTACCCTGCAGAAGGTAGCGGCGACGCAGCGGCTTCAGGACGAAGATCGCGAGCGAGGCGGCGATAGCATTCAGGATGATGATCAGCGCGAAGACTGCTGACCATCCGTAAGCCGCCGAAAGCATGCTGGCGAAGGGTACGAGGAAGGCTGCGGTGCCCTTCGCCGTGTAGAGCAGGCCGGCATTGCTGGCCGCGAACTTCGAGCCAAAGGTGTCGCCGCAGGTCGCCGGGAACAGTGAGTAAATCTCGCCGAAGACGCCGAAATACACTGCCGTCGCGAACACGAACACATAGGGGTTGGTGCCGAAGTTCAGCATCATGATAATTGCGATCGCCGCCGTGGCGAAGGCGATGAACATCGTGTTCTCACGACCGATATTGTCCGAGACCCAGCCGAAGAACGGCCGCCCGAAGCCGTCGAAGATGCGGTCCAGCGAGATCGCAAAGGTCAGTGCCGCCATTTGCAGCCCGAACAGGCTCACCGGAACGTCCGCAACTTTGTAGTCGTGGGCGATTGGCGCGATCTGCGCCGCCGCCATCAGGCCGCCTGAAGCGACCATGACGAACATCGCGTACATGACCCAGAACACCGGCGTGCGCACTGCCTCCTTGGGCGTACGGTCTACCTTGCTCTGAGGCAGGCGCAGGCTCTTGCGCTTCACCGGCACTGCAACGGACGGCTTACGCAGCAGAAGCGAGAGCAAAACGACCACGAGGCCCTGGCCGACGCCGAAATACAGAAAGGCGTCCTGGTAGCCGCTGGTGGCGATCATCTTGGCGATCGGCACGACGGTAATGGCCGCGCCTGCGCCGAAGCCAGCAGCCGTAGCACCAGCGGCGAGTCCGCGGCGGTCAGGGAACCACTTGAGTGCGTTGCCGACGCAGGTGCCGTAGACCGAGCCCGCGCCGATGCCGCCGCATACCGCCGCGACATACAGAAGGGCGAGCGAATCAGCGTGTGAGTTGAGGATCCAAGCGAGGCCGATCATCACGCCGCCGAAGAATACGACGACGCGTGGGCCATACTTGTCGACGAACCAGGTCTCGACCGGAACGAGCCAGGTCTCGGTGGCCACGAAGAGGGTGAAGGCGAACTGGATGGCGGCGCGGCCCCAGTGAAATTTTTGGTCGATTGGATCGACGAACAGTGTCCAGCCGTATTGGAGGTTGGCGATCATCGCCATGCAGAGCACGCCGAAGGCGAGCTGCCACCATTTGGCCGATGGTGCATCTTGCGGCGCGGCTGCGGAGGCAGCGGCTGGGGTCAGCCGGTCCTGGCGTTCCATCCCGAATTCCTTCCGTTGGGGGTCTTCTCGAACCCTTACCGGCGCCATCATGCACGAGACGACTAGGTATGCAATATACCAGGATTAAAGTTGTGAGCTGAACGTACTATCCTGCAACTCGATGTGAAGGCATCGCGCCTTATCGCGGTGGATTGCTTTTCGCTTGAATTTTAGGGGCGGTGGACGCGGATCACGCCGCGGGTTGGGCGGTAGATACGACAACGCGCGCCGAGCGTCTCCGCCACGGCGCGCGTTGCTGATCTGATTGCGCTGCCGGTCTTGTCGACCGGCAACAGGTCGTCGACGGTAGCTTAGGCGGTCTGGACCGCCTGCAGCGGAGCCGGCTCCTTGGTGTATGAGGCACGCATTGGCTTGAGCACGAACAGCGCCATCAGAGCGGCGAAGATGTTCAGTCCGGCTGCGGCCAGAAACACCGCGTGCCAGCTGCCCGTCATCGTCGTCAGGACGCTGGTGAAGGGCACGATGAGCGCGGCCGTTCCCTTAGCCGTGTAGAGCAAGCCCGCATTGGTAGCGGCATACTTCGAGCCGAACGTATCGCCGCAAGTCGCCGGGAAGAGCGAGTAGATCTCACCCCAGGCGAAGAAGACGAGACCGGTCAGGATCACGAACATGAACGGGTCATTGCCGAACACGCTCAGGAGGTAGATGCCAACACCTTCGATGGCGAAGGAGAGGAACATCGTGTTCTCGCGACCGATATGGTCGGAGACCCAGCCGAAGAACGGACGGGTGACGCCGTTGAGGACGCGGTCGATGGTTGCGGCGAAGGTGAGGGCTGGCAGCGTGATGCCCAGCAGGCTCACCGGGGTGTCGATGATGTGGAAGTCCTTGGCAATCGGGCCAAGTTGGGCGGTGGCCATCAGGCCGCCGGCCGCCATCATCACGAACATGGCGTACATGATCCAGAAGATGGGCGTGCGCACCATCTCGCCGGGGGTGAAGTCGCGCTTGCTCTGGCTGACCTTGGCGACTTCCGGGACCTGACCCTTCTTCGGGGCAACGAGGAACAGCGCCAGGAGCATCACGATCGCGCCCTGGCCGATGCCGAAGTAGAAGAAGGCCGACTCGTAGCCGTAGTTCTTGATCATGGCCTGGATCGGCACGACCGTGAGGGCCGAGCCGGCGCCGAAGCCCATCGCTGTGATGCCGGCAGCGAGGCCGCGGCGATCCGGGAACCACTTCAGCGAGTTGCCGACGCAGGTGCCATAGACGGCGCCGGCGCCCGTGCCGCCGATCGCAGCAGCGACATAGAGCATGGTGAGCGAGTCGGCGTAGGAGTTCAGCACCCAGCCAATGGCGCAGAGCAGGCCGCCGACGAGCGCGACGATGCGCGGGCCGTATTTATCGACGAACCAACCCTCGATCGGGACCAGCCAGGTCTCGGTGACGACGAACATCGTGAAGGCCACCTGGATCGCGGCGCGATCCCAGCCGTGGCGTTCCTGGATCGGATTCACGAAGAAGGTCCAGCCGTACTGCATGTTGGCAATCATGCACATGCAGATGACGCCGAAGATCAGTTGCAGCCATCGGCTGCTTGGTGGCGAGCTCGCCGTTACAGAAGGGGTAGCCATTGCTTTTCTCCGTAGGCCTTTGGAATTTCTGGCGTTATTGGGCCAATATTTCTGTGTTTTTTGGCTTCGATCGGTTTCTGTCGTCGAAGTCCTGATAGTGCGTCGGCTCACTCGGTCCCAGCGCAGGCGCCCGGGGCGAGAAGCCGTTTCAAGATGAACTTGGTGAACTCCTCCTGCATCTTTCGTGATCGTCTTCGCCATATTGCCGAAGAACGAGGGCTTTGGCTCGATCAATCTTTTTGAGCCGAGACGAAACATAGGAATGCTTCGATCATCGTAGGCGGCTGTATTCTTCCGCTTGCGGCGACCGACTCCGGCACCATAATTCAAAATCCAGAATTGACAACAGGTATGTTGTATACCAGTGTGAAAAGCATGGATCGTCCCCCTTGCGAGGCGACGACCAGGGGAGATGCGCCATGGACCGAGAGACGGGCCAAGCGCGCGACGCTGCTGGCGTACCGCGTATTCACATGGACGGGTCGGTCGGAGACGCTGCCAGGCTGCTCGCGCGGTCGGGCACGGGTGTGCTTCTGGTGGTCGACGGCCATGGTCCGGAGGCGACGGTCGTCGGTCTGTTGACCGAGCGCGACATTTTCCGGGCACTCTCGGCGCGTGGACCCGACGTCTACGGGCACTGTGTCTGGCTCATCACCGAGCACGACTTTCCCGCGATCGATGTCACGGCCTCGCCGCGCGACCGGCTGAAGGCCTTCTGCGACAGAAAAGTCGATCATATCGCACTGATGGATGGATTTCGGGTCAGCGGAGTTCTTAGTATCTGGGATTGTGCTGGCGCCGGCCTGCGCGCATGAGCGCCTACCCGATCAATCGAGAAAGCCGAAAGAGCATCCGATGAAGTATCTGACCGTCGTGGAATGCCCGGTGGTGTTCCCGGCCGAGAACGAATACGGATTTTCGAGCAAGGACATGCTGCCTCGTGCCGGTGTCACCGCCGGCCTCGAGAGCCGTCACGTGCGGGTCCTGGACAACCGCATCACCGCAGTCTGCATCTGGGACAGCGAGTTCAACGCCAAGCGGTTCTTCGACAAGGACTGGCACAAGAAGGCCAATGATGTCTGGGGCAATGCCTACCAGACACGCTTCGAGCCGATCGACGACGCCTCGGCGGCCTGATCCAGCCGGGATATGGAGGCTGGTGCGACGACGATGCCGGCGCTAGCCTCCGCCCTCGATACCGAAGCCGAGAGCGCTCCGTTCCACGCCTGGAACCCGGGCATCGTCTCCGGTCTGCCGCGCCATGTCCGGCCGCTCGCCACGATCTTTCGTGCCGAGAACATCGAGAACGCCTACGCAGAGATCCAGGAACTCAGTGACTTCAGTGGCTTGCCGGCCACTCAACTCGCGCTGTTCCGTCCCGAGCGGCTCGTGGTCCATGCGGTGCTGATCCGCGTGATGGCCGATCTCTCGGTGCCGCTTGGCGCCGTTTACGCGGATCTCGGCGTCAATTTCCGTCGGATGGTTGCGACGATCCTGCGCGATGGGATCGGCGACCGGATGCCGCAGGTCGCCGAGACGCTGCGGGCGGTTCGCGCCGAGGCCGACGCGCTAATCGAGCGCGAAATCGCCGTGCTCCTCGACCCGCCAGAGGCATCCCCCGCTCCCCGGCGCGGCCTCTGGCCCTTTGGGCGAAGTCAGGCACCAGTCTCGATCGAGGATTGGCAGACACGGGCCTGCCGCCGCCTGAACGAGACTGCGGGGCCGTTGGGCAGCCTTGATCAGGAGGTGCGAGAGGCCCTGCGCAGCGTCGCAGCCGGACTCATTGGCCGCCAGGGCTTCCTGATCCGTGACAGGGCGCTCCTGCGCAAACTTGCCTCCATTCTCGTCTCGAACGCCTATGGCAGTCGGCGGATCGGTGAGCTCATCGACCCTTGGATTGCCGAGATCGTTGCGCGCGAAGGCTATCGCCGCGTCGGCGCCCAAAGCGAGCCGGTGGTGATGAATGTGAAGGGCGCTTCGGCCTCCGGCAAAAGCACGATCCGCCCCTATCAGCGCGATCTCGCCGAGCGGAACGGCACGGATTGGTTCGACTTCGCGGTGATCACGCCCGACGTCTGGCGCAAATTCCTGCTCAATTACGACGGTCTCGGTCCGGCGCGGCGCTATGCCGGCCCGCTGACCGGCCACGAAGTCGAAGTCATCGATTCCAAGCTCGACCGCTACATGACGCGCAAGGCGGCAGAGGGTCGGATCTCGCACCTGCTGATCGACCGCTTCCGCTTCGACAGCTTTTCGGCCGATTCGCGCGGTGACGGCACCAGCCAGTTGCTGACCCGCTTCGGCCACAGGATCTATCTGCAGTTCATGGTGACGCCGCCCGAGGCGACGGTGGAGCGAGCCTGGAAGCGCGGCGAGCAATTCGGCCGCTACAAGGCGGTGGAGGACCTGCTCGCACACAATGTCGAGGCCTTCGCCGGTATGCCGCGCCTGTTCTTCCTCTGGGCGCTGCGGACCGACAAGGCCGTGGTGTTCGAGTTTCTCGACAATACCGTGCCCTTGGGCGAGACGCCGCGCACGATCGCTTTCGGCAGCAGCGGCGCCATCACCATTCTTGACGCCCGCAGGCTGATCGACATCGACCGGTTTCGCCGGATCAACATCCATGCGCGTGCGCCGGATGAAGTCTATGCCGGTGCCGATCTCGCGGCGGAACACAATGCCGGCTTTCTGCGCGACTGCCTCTCGCGTTTATCGAGCGTCCGCTTCGCGGAGCAGGGGACCGGGCGCGTCTTCGCTCGGTTCGAGAACCGGCGATTGACCGGTCTCGATCGCGCCGTGTTCGACCGTGTCTGCGAAGATGGCGAGATGCGTGCAGCGGTGACGGCCGCGGGGCTCAATCCCAGTCAGGCCGACGCGGCGGCGATGACCGAGACCCTGCACTGTTCGGAGGCTTCAACGCTCGGTGCCTGGGGGAACACGCAAAGCGACTTCAACCAGTAGGGGCGATTTTTTGCACTGCAATGCATGAAGCGGGGCAATTTGTCCTGAAATGCATCGGAACTGGCAAAAAAGTGCCGCGACATGCGTTTATTGCATGAGGGTATCTGGTATTTTGTACTTCAGATACAAAACGGACGGGCTATCTCTGTCGCAACGCAACATTGCTGCCAGAGGCCACCATGCTCAGCACCGCTCTCGTCACTCTCGTTCTCCTGTTCGCCCTCCAGGCTCTGCTCGTGGTCAAGGTCGCTGACAAGCTGACTGCTGGCGCTGTTGCCAGCCAGGACGGCCGCAACGGCAAGCTCCAGGATGCTGGCCGCTACACGCAGCTCGCTGCTTAAGGATCATACCGGCGGCCTCGAAACGGCTGCCGATCATCAATCGGCGTGTGCGGCGTATATCCCGGTCTCGGCTTGCGCCGCTGCGGCAACGACAACAGCACTCGGCACCGTCATCGTAGGGGCGCCTTCGCGATCGAAGCGGAGGAGGGCGGCACCATTAGGCTCCTGCCCGAACGCCTCGACGAGGAGAGCCAGCGGTTCGTCGAGTGCAAGATCGATCATCACCATCTCCGATGGTTTCAGTGCTGCTCGACGATCACGGGCAATATCGCCGCTCATCGCTGTTGATATCTGGCCTATCGGACGGAAAATTATCGGCTGAAGACGTGCCTGCCTTTGGCGTGACGCGTCGCCTACTCGGCCGCAACGCGCTGAACCGGACCGGTCGCGCCTGAGCCCAGAATCGCATCGACCTCTGCCTCGGAACAGCCGAGCACCTCACGCAGAATCTCGTCTGTATGCTCGCCGAGCAGGGGCGAGCGCGTGATCGCGACGGGATTTGCCGACAGCTTGATCGGGTTGCCCACCGTCAGATAGCGGCCGCGGGTCGGATGCTCGACCTCGACGACCGTGCCGCTCGCGCGCAGAGCCTCGTCCTCGGCAATTTCCTTCATCGAGAGGATCGGCCCGCAGGGGATGTCGTACTGGTTGAGGATGTCCATCGCCTCGAACTTGTCGTGCTTCATCGTCCACGCCTCGATGCGCGTGAAGATTTCGTTCAAGTGCGGAAGGCGCGCCTTCGGCGTCATATAGTCTGGATCGGCCTTCCAGCCGGGTTCGCCGATGATGTCGCAGATCGGATCCCAGACGGCGCCCTGCGTGATGAAGTAGATGTAGGCGTTGGGGTCCTGCTCCCAGCCCTTGCA
Organism: Methylobacterium gnaphalii; assembly: GCF_007992215.1. Classification (GTDB taxonomy): domain Bacteria; phylum Pseudomonadota; class Alphaproteobacteria; order Rhizobiales; family Beijerinckiaceae; genus Methylobacterium; species Methylobacterium gnaphalii. The sequence goes on from NZ_BJZV01000001.1 coordinate 10,208, forward strand.
CTTCAGGATGCGACCGGGTTGGCCTCCGCCGGAATCGTTGCCGGCACGCGGCACGGATTCGCCGAACTCCACGCCTTCGCCGAACTGGCTGTATTCCTTCAGCGGACCGTGTTGGAGGCGCTGCTGGTCGCGAAGCTTGACGCGGCAGAGATTGAGCACACCATCCTGCATGGAGCAGTCGACACGCTGGCCCTGGCCCGTCTGCGTGCGGTGAAAGAGTGCCGTGACGATACCGAGCGCCAGGTGCAGCCCGGTACCGGAATCACCGATCTGAGCACCGGTCACCATCGGTACGCCGTCGCGCCAGCCCGTCGTGGAAGCGGCGCCGCCCGCGCATTGCGCGACGTTCTCGTAGACCTTGCAATCTTGATAGCGGCCCGGCCCGAAGCCTTTCACGGAGGCGAGGATCAGACCTGGATTCGCCTCCTGCAGCTTCTCCCAGGTGAAGCCCATCCGGTCGAGGGCGCCGGGGGCGAAGTTCTCGACCAGCACGTCGCATTCGCGGATGAGCCGCCAGAGGACTTCCTTGCCATGCACGTTCTTCGCGTCGATCGTGATCGAGCGCTTGTTGTGGTTCAGCATCGTGAAATAGAGGCTGTCGACCCCCGGAAGATCCTGAAGCTGCTGGCGCGTGGCATCACCCGTGCCCGGCCGCTCGATCTTGATGACGTCGGCGCCGAACCAGGCGAGAAGCTGCGTACAGGTCGGACCCGACTGGACATGCGTGAAGTCCAGGATCCTGACTCCGTGGAGCGGCGTGCTCGTCATCGTCTCCTCCCAGGAGATGCTGCTCTTATCGTCCTCCGGCCGAGACTTCAGTGATCCCGTACCGAGCCGTGCGCCACCTGGAAGCGGGAGCCCTGAACACCTGCGCCTCAAGAACACGGCGTGGGGCGAAACCTTCCCTTTTGACGACGGCGCGATATTGGCATACCAAATACCAATGGTCAATTTTGCTGGCTGAAGTCTGGTTCCGTCGCGGTCGCACGGGACCGGACATGGGCCTGGTCATACCCGGCTATGCTTGCCGGTCAGCTTGTGTTTCCCAGGGCGACTCGCCATGGTCCGCGCTGGAACTTGATGCCGACACCACCGATCCGAAGCCAGTCCCAGATCGATTACTGATTCCATGCAGAACTTTACGATCAAGCCGCTCGTCCCGGCGACAAGTCTGCGGACCCTGGCCTACGAGGCGCTGAAGTCGGCCATCACGAATATGGATATCTACGGCCAGAGCGGGGATATCCGCCTGGACGAGCGTGGCCTGTCCCAGACACTGGGTGTCAGCCGTACGCCTATCCGCGAAGCGCTGACCGTGCTGGAGCAGGAAGGCTTCGTGCGCAACGAGCCCCGCCGCGGCGTCTTCGTCGTCAGGAAGACGAAGCGCGAGATCGTCGGCATGATCCAGGCCTGGGCGGCGCTGGAGAGCATGGCCGCGCGGCTCGCCTGCACGCGCGCCTCTGACGAAGACCTCCAATGCATGCGCAAGATGTTTCCGGAGTTCTTTGAAGGCCGACCAGCGGAGCATCTCGCAGAGTATTCCGAGGCGAATATCCGCTTCCATCAGAAGATCATCTCGCTCGGGCATTGCGAGGTGATCCAGGATCTGTGCAGCAATCTGCTGATGCACGTGAAAGGCATTCGCAACATCTCGCTGCGCGAGGGCGACCGTGCCTCGACCTCGATTGCGGAGCACGTCCAGATCATCGAGGCGCTGGAGGCACGTGACGCAGACCTGTCCGAACGCCTCGTTCGTGACCACGGGCTCGGCCTCGCCATCCATGTCGAGCGCTACGGCCACCATCTGGACTGATTGCGTCGGCCGGCTCCGGTATTCGACTCGACGTTGTTCCTGACTATGATCGCGGCCCATGACGAGCGAGCCGGGACACCATGTCCTGGCATCGCTCCAGCAGGCAGATTCAGGAGCCCGATGGCCTTCGCGCCGAAATCGATCGCCGCATGCGCGCTGCTCGCGCTCACCCTCCTCCTGAGCCCGGCGCAGGAGGCGAGGGCGCAATGGGGTGACAGCTACGACACGCCGCGCGACTCCTACTACGCGCCGCGCCGCCGTGCCGCCCGCGAAGATCGTCGTTACGCGCCGCCGCAGGAGGCGCCGCGCCAGTTCTACTGGCCTTGGGAGGAGCGCCCTCAGCCGCAGGTGGAACCGCAGCGCCCGGCGCCGTCTCGCACCTATAGCCGGCCTTCCCACCCCCGCCCGCCGTCGATCGGGTCTCGCGGGCAGGAGAGGCCATCGGCCCGTCGGCGCACCCCGGCATCTGCACCGAGCGTCGCACGGCCGGCGCCGCCCGCACCGGCCAAGACCTCGCCGAACGTCCAGGTCGCGGTGTTCGGCGATTCCCTGGCCTCCTACCTCGCCAAGGGTCTCGACGACGCCTTCCGCGAGAATGCCGACGTCGCGGTGGTCGACCGCTCCCGCGGCGATAGCGGCATCGTGCGCAAGGACGTGGTCGACTGGTCGAAGGCGGCGGAGGACTATCTCAAGGCCAACCCGAAGGTCGCCTATGCCTTGTTCATGGTCGGCGTGAACGACCGTCAGGCCATCCGCGAGGGGAGCGACAGCCTCGAGCCGCTCACCGACAAGTGGCGCGAGGTCTATGGCGCGCGGATCGATGCCGTGATCAAGGTCTTCGCCGACCACAAGATTCCGCTGGTCTGGGTCGGCGTGCCGCCCGTGCGTTCCGAGATGCTGGCCAAGGACCTCGCGTCGATCAACGACATCGTGCGCGAGCGCGTCCAGAAGGCCGGCCAGACCTATGTCGACATCTGGCCGGGCTTCGTCGACGATCGCAACCGCTACACCGCGACGGGCCCGGACCTCGACGGCCAGCGCGCGACCCTGCGTACCGCCGACGGCATCCACTTCACCTTCCCCGGCGCCCGCAAGGCTGCCCATTTCGCCGATATCGAGCTGAAGCGGTTGATGGGGGCCAACGGGACGCTGCAGCCCGAGCAGCCCACCGTGGCGACGCTACCCTCGGGCGTGCCCACCGAGACCGGGCCGACCCTCGATGACAGCTCGGCGATCGACCGCAAGATCACGGCGATGCTGCCGAGCCTGCCCGAACCGCCCGGCATCCCGAGCCTGCCGGTGAAGCCCGCCGCCGGCCCCGTGGTGCCGCTGGGCCGTGCCGAGGTCTCGCCCGGCGGGGTGCTTGCCACCGGCCGCACCCGGGAGGGCGATGCCGCCGGAACGGTGGAGCGCACCCTCCAGCGGGGCGCTGCCCCGATGCCGCAGCCCGGCCGCGCCGACGACTTCAAGTGGCCGCCGGGATAGCAGCGGCTTACCTCGCGAGCCCGCTCTCCCCAGCGGCCAACGGCGCGGCACTCTGCGTTAACGGCGGTATCACCGCCGACGATCGCCGGAGGCGATCGTCTATCGCGGCAGGAGGCTCTCGCCCATCAGGGCTTCGTCGATCGAGCGGGCAGCCTGCCGGCCCTCGCGGATCGCCCAGACGATGAGCGACTGGCCACGGCGCATGTCACCGGCCGAGTAGATCTTCGGATGCGAGGTCCGATAGTCCTGCTCGTTGGCAAGCACATTGCCGCGCTTGTCCAGGGTGACTCCGGACTCTTCGACGAGGCCCTTGTGCACGGGACTCGCGAAGCCGATTGCCATGAAGACGAGGTCGGCCGGCAGCACGAACTCGGTGCCGGCAATCGGCTGGCGCTTGTCGTCGACACGTGCGCAGCGCACACCGGTGAGCCGGCCCTTGCGGTCGCCTTCGAGGCCAAGCGTCGCCGCCTGGAATTCGCGCTCGGCACCCTCGGCCTGCGAGGACGAGGTCCGCATCTTGGTTGGCCAATACGGCCAGACCGTGAGCTTGTCCTCGCGCTCGGGCGGACGCGGGCGGATGTCGAGCTGGGTCACCGAGAGCGCACCCTGGCGGAAGGCTGTGCCGACGCAGTCGGATGCCGTGTCGCCGCCGCCGATGACCACGACGTTCTTGCTGGCAGCGAGGATCGGCAACTCGCCGTTGCCCGGCATCGGCTCGGCGCTGACGCGCCGGTTCGACTGCACGAGGTAGGGCATGGCGTAGTGCACGCCGTCGAGATCCTGACCGGGCAACTGAGGATTGCGCGGTTCCTCGGCGCCGCCGGCGAAGAGCACGGCGTCGAACTCGGCCGTCAGCTCGTCGACGGCTTTGTTGACGCCGACATTGACCTTGTAGTGGAAGACGACGCCCTCGGCCTCCATCTGCTTCACGCGCCGGTCGATGTGGCGCTTCTCCATCTTGAAGTCGGGGATGCCGTAGCGGAGCAGGCCGCCGGCCTTCGGCTCGCGCTCGAAGACGTGGACGTCGTGGCCGACCCGGGCGAGCTGCTGAGCCGCCGCCATGCCGGCTGGGCCCGAGCCGACGATGGCGACGCGCTTGCCGGTGCGGATGGCGGAGGGCTCGGGCTTCACCCAGCCCATGTTCCAGGCTCGGTCGGCGATGGCCTGCTCGATGGTCTTGATCGCCACCGGCTGGTTCTCGAGGTTCAGCGTGCAGGCCTCCTCGCAGGGTGCGGGGCAGACGCGGCCAGTGAACTCCGGAAAATTGTTGGTGGAGTGCAGGTTGCGCGCAGCCTCCTCCCAATCCGATTGGAAGACCAGGTCGTTCCAATCTGGAATCTGGTTGTGCACCGGGCAGCCGGTCGGGCCGTGGCAGAACGGGATGCCGCAATCCATGCAGCGCGCGGCCTGCTTGGCGAGGTCGTGCTCGTCGAGCGGCAGCGTGAACTCGCGGAAGTGGCGAACACGATCGGCGGCGAGCTGATACTTCTGCTCCTGCCGGTCGAATTCGAGGAAACCCGTGATCTTACCCATCGATCAGTCCTTCGCGGACGCGCGCTTGCGCCTCTAGCGCGGCTCGCCGCGTCAACCCCATTGTTGGCGCTGCCGGACGGCCCGGCAGCGCAGACGATCTCACTCCGCCGCGATCGGCATCCGGGCGGCTTCCATCTCGCGGAGCGCCCGGCGGTACTCGACCGGCATGACCTTGACGAACTTGGTCCGGTAGCCGGCCCAGTCGTCGAGGATCGCCTTGGCCTTAGGCGAGCCGGTGTACTTGAAGTGGTTGGTAAGGAGCTGGCTCAGCCGCTCCTCGTCGTTGCCCGACATGTCGCCGAGCAGGTCGACGCGGCCTTTGGTCTCGAGGTCGCCGTCCTGGTGGAAGCGACGCATGATGTCGTCCTCCTCCTCCACGGGTTCCAGATCGACCATCGAGAGGTTGCAGCGCGCGGTGAACGAGCCGTCCTCGTCGAGCACGTAGGCGATGCCACCGGACATGCCGGCCGCGAAGTTGCGTCCGGTCTCGCCAATCGACACTACGACACCACCGGTCATGTACTCGCAGCCATGGTCGCCCATGCCCTCGACCACCGCGATGGCGCCGGAGTTTCGAACGGCGAAGCGCTCTCCCGCGGAGCCGCGGATGTAGCACTCACCGGCGATGGCTCCGTAGAGCACCGTGTTGCCCGCCATGATCGTGTGCCCGGACGGAGACTTCAGCGCCTCGCTCGGACGGATGATCAGCTTTCCGCCTGACAGGCCCTTGCCGATGTAGTCGTTGCCGTGGCCGGTCAGCTCGATGGTCACGCCAGCGGCGAGCCAGGCGCCGAAGCTCTGGCCTGCGGTACCGGTGAGCTTCACCATGATGGTGTCGTCGGGCAGCCCCTCGTGACCATGTGCCTTGGCGACGGCACCGGAGAGCATGGCGCCTGCAGCGCGGTCCGAGTTCTTGATGACGTCGGTCACGATTACCGGCTCGCCGGTCTCGATGGCGCTTTTCGCGCTCTCGATTAGGCGGCGGTCGAGTACCGTGTCGATCGGATGGTGCTGCCGCTCGACCCAGCGGATCGCGACGTTCTCGCCGACGTCGGGCCGGTGGAACATCTTGCTGAAGTCGAGCCCTCTCGCCTTCCAGTGCTCGATCGCCTCGCGCTTGTCGAGAAGGTCGGAGCGGCCGACGAGGTCCTCGAGCTTGGTGAAGCCCATCGAGGCCATCAGCTCGCGCAGCTCTTCGGCGACGAAGAAGAAGTAGTTGATGACGTGCTCGGGCGTGCCCTTGAAGCGCTTCCTCAGCACTGGATCCTGGGTCGCGACGCCGACCGGACAGGTGTTGAGGTGGCACTTGCGCATCATGATGCAGCCGGCCGCGATCAGCGGCGCGGTCGAGAAGCCGATCTGATCGGCCCCGAGCAGCACGGCGATCATCGCGTCCTTACCGGTACGGATGCCGCCATCGGCCTGCAGGGCCACGCGCCCGCGCAGACCGTTGATGACGAGCGTCTGCTGCGTCTCGGCCAGACCGGTCTCCCAGGGGCCGCCGGCATGCTTGATCGAGGTCAGCGGCGCGGCACCGGTGCCGCCATCGAAGCCCGAGATCGTGATGTGGTCGGCGCGTGCCTTGGCGACGCCGGCTGCGACGGTGCCGACGCCGACCTCGGAGACAAGCTTTACGGAGACGTCGGCCGCCGGATTCACGTTCTTCAGGTCGAAGATGAGCTGCGCAAGATCTTCGATCGAGTAGATGTCGTGATGCGGCGGCGGCGAGATCAGGCCGACGCCTGGGGTGGCGTAGCGGACCTTGGCGATCTTGGCGTCGACCTTGTGGCCGGGCAGCTGGCCGCCCTCGCCGGGCTTGGCACCCTGCGCTACCTTGATCTGCATCATGTCGGCGTTGACGAGGTACTCGGTGGTCACGCCGAAGCGGCCCGAGGCGACCTGCTTGATCGACGAGCGGCGCGAACGGCCATCGGGTCCCGTGATGAAGCGGCGCGGCTCCTCGCCGCCTTCGCCCGAATTCGAGCGGCCGCCGAACGAGTTCATCGCGATAGCCAGCGTCTCGTGCGCCTCCTTCGAGATCGAGCCGTAGGACATCGCGCCGGTGGCGAACCGCTTCACGATCTCGGAGGCGGGCTCGACCTCCGAGAGGTCGACCGGCTGACGGCCGAGTTCCTCGGCGCCCTTGATGCGGAATAGGCCGCGCAGGGTCTTGAGATGGTTCTCCTGCTCGTTCACCAGCCGCGCATATTCGCGGTAGCGCTCGCTCGCGCCGAGGCGCACCGCGTGCTGGAGTGTCGCGACGGTGTCAGGCGTCCAAGTATGGGTCTCGCCGCGCAGGCGGTAGGCGTACTCGCCGCCAACATCCAAGGCGTTGCGGTAGATCGGGGCGTCGCCGAAGGCGTCGCGGTGGCGCAGCGCCGTCTCCTGCGCGACCTCGGCCATGCCGATGCCCTCGATCGTGGTCGCGGTTCCGAAGAAGTCGCGGGCGACGAACTCGGAATTCAGGCCGATGGCGTCGAAGATCTGGGCGCCACAATAGGACTGGTAGGTCGAGATGCCCATCTTGGACATGACCTTCAGCAGGCCCTTATCGATCGACTTGATGTAGCGGTAGACGATCTCGTCGGCGGTGACGTCCGGCGGGAACTCGTCCTTCATGTCGATCAGCGTCTCGAAGGCGAGATACGGGTTGATCGCCTCCGCGCCGTAGCCGGCCAAGCACGCGAAATGATGGACCTCGCGCGGCTCGCCGGACTCGACCACGAGGCCGACCGAGGTGCGAAGCCCCTTGCGGATCAGGTAGTTGTGTACGGCAGCCGTCGCGAGCAGCGCTGGGATCGGGATGCGATCCGGGCCGACCGCGCGGTCTGACAAGATGATGATGTTGTAACCGCCGCGCACTGCCACCTCGGCCCGGTCGCAAAGCCGGTTGAGGGCGCCGTCCATCGCATCCGCACCGGTCTCGGCGGGATAGGTGATGTCGAGCGTCTTGGTGTCGAAGCGGTCTTCGAAGTGGGAGATCGAGCGGATCTTCTCGAGATCGCCATTCGTCAGGATCGGCTGGCGCACCTCGAGCCGCTTGCGGCGGGAGGCACCCTCCATGTCGAGCAGGTTCGGACGCGGCCCAATGAACGAGACGAGGCTCATCACGGCCTCCTCGCGGATCGGGTCGATCGGCGGGTTGGTGACCTGCGCGAAGTTCTGCTTGAAGTAGGAGTAGAGCGGCTTCGGCTTGTCCGAGAGCGGCGCGATCGGCGTGTCGGAGCCCATCGAGCCGACAGCCTCCTGGCCGGTCACGGCCATGGGCGCCATCAGCAGCTTGAGGTCTTCCTGAGTGTAGCCGAAGGCCTGCTGGCGATCGAGCAGGGTTACGTCCATGCGCGAGGCGCGCGGCTGGATCGGGTGCAGGTCCTCCAGCACGATCTGGGTGTTCTTCACCCACTGCGCGTATGGATGCGCGGCAGCGAGCTCCTTCTTGAGCTCGTCGTCCGAGACGATGCGGCCCTTCTCAAGGTCGATCAGCAGCATGCGGCCCGGCTGGAGGCGCCAGGACTGTACGATCTTCTCGTCCGGGATCGGCAGCACGCCCATCTCGGAGGCGAGCACGACGAGCCCATCATCGGTGACGATGTAGCGGGCCGGACGCAGGCCGTTGCGGTCCAGCGTCGCGCCGATCTGTCGGCCATCGGTGAAGGCGACGGCGGCGGGGCCGTCCCACGGCTCCATCAGCGCGGCGTGATACTCGTAGAAGGCGCGGCGCTCATCGCTCATCAGCGGGTTGCCTGCCCAGGCTTCGGGGATGAGCATCATCATCGCGTGGGCGAGCGAGTAGCCGCCCTGCACGAGGAATTCGAGGGCGTTGTCGAAGCAGGCGGTGTCGGACTGACCCTCATAGGAAATCGGCCAGAGCTTCGAGATGTCGTTGCCGAACAGCTCGGAATCGACACTCGCCTGCCGCGCCTTCATCCAATTCACGTTGCCGCGCAGCGTGTTGATCTCGCCGTTGTGTGCGACCATCCGGTAAGGATGCGACAGGCGCCAGGTCGGGAAGGTGTTGGTGGCGAAGCGCTGGTGCACGAGCGCGATCGCCGAGACGAAGCGCTCATCCTTCAGGTCGAGGTAGTAGTGGCCGAGCTGGTGCACCAGCACCATGCCCTTGTAGGTGATGGTCCGGCTCGAGACGGAAACCGGGTAGAATTCCTTCACCCGCTGGTCGTCGAGGGCGTAGACCTTGTTCGAGATCACCTTGCGGGCGATGTAGACGCGCCGCTCGAAGGCGTCCTGGTCGCTCATCGAGCCGGGCATGCCGATGAAGACCTGGCGATGATGCGGCTCGGTCTCCTTGACCGCTAGGCCGAGATCGTCCGAATCCACCGGGACGTCGCGCCAGCCAAGCAGGGGCAGGCCTTCCTCGGCGAGCACCTTCTCGACAATGTCCTCGATGACGGCGCGTGCCTGATCGTTCTTCGGCATGAAGAACTGGCCGATCGCGTATTGGCCTGCCGGCGGCAGCTCGAAGCCGAGCCGCGCGCATTCCTGCGCGAAGAAATCATGCGGGATCTGGGTGAGGATGCCGCACCCGTCGCCCATGGTCGGGTCAGCGCCGACCGCGCCGCGATGGTCGATGTTCTCCAGGATCTTGAGACCCTGCTGCACGATGGTGTGCGTACGGCGGTCGTGCATGTCGGCCACGAAACCGAGGCCGCAGGCATCGCGTTCATGGGCCGGGTCGTACATCCCCTGCGCTTTCGGCATCGCCGGGTCGCGCACGATCATCGGGGCCAGGCCCTCGTGGCGCGACGGCGCGACGCGCTCGCTCTCAGCGGCGTGGGACATCGACCCTCCGGATGCGATTCCGCTCATGTCCAAACCGTTCTCCGATCGTCCCGCCGGATCTGGCGGGGATGCGAGCATGTTTCGTGCCCGAACGCCAGAGAAGCGGCCGGGGATCGTTCAGTCGTCGCGATCGGGTCGGCTCGGCACCATCTCGAAAGGGGGCACCCGCAACCCGCGGGCGTCCCACCGGCTGTCTCGCTCAGCCAGCGTTCGCCCTGATCGCCACGTCGGCAATCGGCATCTCGGTACGTTTCGACGATGTGTCGTTCACGCCAACCGCTCTTGCCGAAATCGGCAGTTCGAGAAAAGGACAGTCTCACTGTCCTATAAGGTGACGTTGCCAGATTTTATCAACTCCAGCAAGAGCCCGGTCGCAACGGTAACCGCGCTTCCGCCGAGTGAATCGCTGCGCCCTCATTTTAGATTTGGCGGACCGTGAATGAAGTGCTGCGGCCGCCTGCCTCATTCGTCCCGCATTTCTGCCCCGATCGGCTGCTTGAAGCGAGCTTGCCGATCACAAGGGAATGCGGGGCCCTGTCTCCGCCGATCGGACCGGAAGCCCATAAGGTCGATCACGACTCGCTGCCGGTCGAGAGTAGACGAGCAACCGAGGGGCAAAGAGAAGCCACATGGCATCCATGCGCCGAACGCGGACATTCCGCGCCATTCCCCACCAGACCCGCCTGCTTCGCGCATTATCGCTCGGAGCCGCCCTGTCGCTCTTCGGTGCGGGCGGCGCCTCCGCGCAATTCGCCTACGGCTATGTCGGCACCTATCGGGCGCCGATCTATGAGGACGAGATGGCGCCGATGCCGCCACGGGCCGTCGTCTATCGGTTGCAGGATCGTGGTTTTGCCGAGATCAGCCGCCCGCGTTTCGATGGCCGCGCCTACATCGTTGACGCGACGAGCCCGGCAGGCAACCGTGTCCGGCTCTATGTCGATGCCGGTGACGGCTCCATCTTCGGCCGCCAGCGCCTCGACATGCCGCCTCCGGCGCGTGTCGCCCGCGCTGCGCCTGGCTACGGCTGGACCGAGGACGATGCTGCCGGGCATCGTCGCGCCCACAACCCCGAAGGGCTACTGCCGCCAGGCGACATCCCGCTGCCGCGCCCGTCGCTGAGCACGGAGGTCGACCGTGCTCCCAAACTTGCCGCGCGCCCTGGTGATGCCGGCCCATTCGGCGTGAACCCGGATGCGCGCCCCGGTGCCAAGGCCGATCCGCGAAAGGCCGACAAGGCCGCACCGCGCAAGACCGCCAAGCTCGCACCGCCGGCAAAACCGGCCGCGCCGCGCGTCGCTCCCGAAGCCCCAGTGCCGACGGTTGCGCCGGCCGACCAGGCCGCCCCGAATGCCGCCGTGACGCCCGAGCCTGCGAAGGTTCCGGACGTCGTTAAGGCACCGCATGCCGTGACAGCGCCGGCCGATCTACCAAAGGCCGACACCGCTCCGCTGCTGCCGGCAGCCAAGCTCCCGGTCGACGAGGGGAAGGCGGCGGAGACGTCGGCCGCACCTCAGGTCACGGACAAGCCTGCCGAGACACCGGCTCCGGCCGAGGAGAAGGCCGCTGCGGCACCGGCCGCAGACAAGCCGGCTGCCGAGAAGCCTACCAAACAGGTTTCCACCGATAGGCCGGCGACGGCTACACCAGTCGTCGAGGTGCCCCAGGAGGCGCCGAGGCCGGAGGCCAAGGAGGCCGCGAATCAGATGTGGCAGGACCCGCCGACCGGCGAAGCCCGCCGCAAGGTCCGCGTGATCGGTGGCACCTCCACGGTGCCGGGAACTGGCGCTTCGAGCGGCGAAACGGCAGCGCCGGCTGCCAACTGAAAACCGAAAGGCTCGCACGGTAACCCCCGCGCGAGCCTTCCTTCCTGACGTTGGCTCGGGATCAAGCGCCGAGCAGTATTCGTTCGCGGCCGGAGAAGACGGTGAGCGTGTCGGAGCGGGCGATGGCGCAGAGCGTCAAGTCATGGCGCCTGGCACGCTCGATCGCCAGCGAGGTCGGTGCCGAGATCGCCACGATGACCGAGGCGCCGAAGGTTGCAGCCTTCTCGGCCATCTCGAACGAGCAGCGGCTCGTGATGACGACGAAGCCCTGGTCCGGATCCTCGCTCGCCTGCATCAACGCCCCGATCAGCTTGTCGAGGGCGTTGTGGCGGCCGACATCCTCGCGCACCGCGACGAGCGTCCCGTCGAGCCGCGCCCAGGCCGCGGCATGCACCGCGCGCGTCTCCCGGTTGAGGCTCTGTTTGTCATGAAGCGCGTCGAGTGCCGCCTTGATCGCGGAGATCGCGACGTCCGGTCCCTTGCCGCTACGCGGTGAGGCCAGGGGGAGCGCCGCGAGATCGTCGATGCCGCAGACGCCGCAACCGGTCCGGCCGCTGATCGCACGCTTGCGGGCGAGGTGCTCGCGCAGGCGCCCCGGCGCGAGCTCGACGAGAAGCCGCAGGCCGCCATCGCCAGGCTCGACCCGAGCCGAGCGTATTTCTTCCGCAGCCGCGACGATGCCCTCGGTAAGGCTGAAGCCATAGGCGAAATCCTCGAGATCCGCCGGGCTTGTCATCATCACCGCGTAGGGCACGCTGCCGTAGACGACGTTGACCGGCATCTCGACCGCGAGCGGCCGGCTGTCCTCGCGCGGCTCGGGATCGTCGTACGCGACGACGAGGGTCGACACGCGCACGCTCGTGGCAGGCTGCGTCGTATCGCAGCGTTCGGACTCAGAAGCGGCCAACTCGATTGATGCCATCGCGTCAGGCTCGCATCCCAGAGCGCAAATTCCAACAAAGACCGACGCGTCCTGGAGATGCCCGCGGCATTCGCCCTAAGTCATGCCCGGAACTTGGCCGTGCGACGCTCTTGGTGGTTGCACGATTGTGATCAGTATGGTTCTACGTCGCGGTCTGACAGTCTCGCAGCGATAGCCTCCTCTTGGGCTGTCCCCGCGCGGTCGGATCTCGCGACGCACATCCGCTACTTGCGAATGGGCCGGCGCGAAATCAAGAGAATAACGGGGAGCCAAGAGAGAGCAGATGCGGACGGCGCAGGCGCAACATCGTTCTAAATGGGGGATCGCCGCGCTCGGCGCCCTGCTCGTGTCGTCCACTTCCGCGCTCGCTGAGCCGGGCGTTCCCGTGCCGTGGCAGATGTCCCGGCAGACGCCGGTGACTGCGGAAGCCTCCGATCTGATGGTGTTCGAGCAGTACCTGCACTGGCTCGCCTTCGGTATCTCGCTCTTCGTGCTGGCGCTGCTGATCTACTGCATCGTCAAGTTCAACGAGAAGTCCAACCCGAACCCGTCGCGCACCACGCACAACACGGCGATCGAGGTGGCCTGGACGATTATCCCGGTCCTGATCCTCGTCGCCATTGCGATTCCCTCGTTCCGCATGCTGCGCACCCAGCTGATCGTGCCGAATGCCGACGTGACGGTGAAGGTCACGGGCCATGCCTGGTACTGGACCTACGATTACCCGAAGGTCGGTGAGGTTGGCGGCTTCACCTTCGACGCCAACATCGACGAAGAGAAGGAGCCCAAGCTCCTCCAGACGGACAACGAGATGGTTGTCCCGGTCAATAAGATCGTGAAGGTCCAGGTGACCTCGACCGACGTGATCCACTCTTGGGCCATGCCGTCCTTCGGCGGCAAGATCGACGCGATTCCCGGCCGTCTCAACGAGACCTGGTTCAAGGCCGAGCGCGAGGGCACCTATCACGGCCAGTGCTCGGAGCTCTGCGGCATGCGCCACGCCTACATGCCGATCGTTGTGAAGGTGGTCAGCGACCAGGCCTATGCCGAGTGGCTCAAGGAGGCCAAAACCAAGTTCGCCGCGATTGACGGCGGTTCGAAGTTGGCTTCGGCTAAATAAGGATGCACGCAGGGCGGGCGCGATTGCGCGCCGGCCCTCTCGCCTGATCACGCGATATCAAAGTTAAGGTCAGACCCGATGGCAACCGCCACAGCACATGCCGGGCATGATGCCCACCACGATCACGCGCCCTCCTTCTTTGCTCGTTGGTTCCTCTCGACCAACCATAAGGACATCGGCACGCTCTACCTGCTGTTCGCGTTCTTCGCGGGCTGCGTGGGCGCGTTTCTCTCCTTCGGCATCCGCATGGAGATGGAGGCCCCGGGCCTGCAGTACTTCTCCAACCCGCAGACCTATAACGTCTTCGTGACGGGCCACGGCCTCATCATGGTGTTCTTCATGGTGATGCCGGCGCTGATCGGCGGCTTCGGCAACTGGTTCGTGCCCCTGATGATCGGTGCGCCGGATATGGCGTTCCCGCGCATGAACAACATCTCGTTCTGGCTGACGGTGGCTGGCTTCTGCAGCCTGGTCTGCTCGCTCTTCGTCGAGGGCGCTCCCGGCGCCGCCGGCGCAGGCACGGGCTGGACGGTCTATCCGCCGCTTTCCTCCTCGGGCCATCCCGGCCCCGCGGTCGATTTCGCGATCTTCTCGCTGCACCTTGCCGGTGCCGGCTCGATCCTCGGTGCGATCAACTTCATCACCACGATCCTGAACATGCGCGCTCCGGGCATGACGCTGCACAAGATGCCGCTCTTCGCCTGGGCCGAGCTCGTCACCGCCTTCCTGCTGCTGCTGTCGCTTCCGGTTCTCGCCGGCGCGATCACCATGCTGCTCACGGACCGCAACTTCGGCACGACCTTCTTTGCGCCCGAAGGCGGTGGTGACCCGGTTCTCTACCAGCATCTGTTCTGGTTCTTCGGCCATCCCGAAGTGTACGTGATGATCCTGCCGGCCTTCGGCATCGTGTCCCACGTCATTGCCACCTTCTCGAAGAAGCCCGTCTTCGGCTACCTCGCCATGGCCTACGCCATGGTCGCTATCGGCGTCGTCGGCTTCGTCGTGTGGGCGCACCACATGTACACGGTCGGCCTGTCGCTCCAGACGCAGTCCTACTTCGTGTTCGCCACGATGGTGATCGCCGTCCCGACCGGCGTGAAGATCTTCTCGTGGATCGCGACGATGTGGGGCGGCTCGATCCGCTTCACCGCCGCCATGCACTGGGCAGTGGGCTTCATCTTCCTGTTCACGGTCGGCGGCGTTACCGGCGTCGTGCTCGCGAACTCGGCAGTCGATAAGTACCTGCACGATACCTACTACGTGGTCGCGCACTTCCACTACGTGCTGTCGCTCGGCGCTGTGTTCATCATCTTCTGCGGCATCTACTACTGGTTCCCGAAGATGACCGGCCGTGTAATCCCGGAATGGGCCGGCAAGCTGCACTTCTGGCTGGCCTTCATCGGCGCGAACATCCTGTTCTTCCCGATGCACTTCCTCGGTCTTGCCGGCATGCCGCGTCGCTACGCTGACTACCCGGAGGCCTTCGCCCCCTGGCACAAGGTGGCGACCTGGGGCGGCCACATCTTCGCGCTCGGCATGGTGGTCTTCATCATCGGCGTGATCCTGGCCTTCCGGTCGAGCCGCCGCGCTGCGGACAATCCGTGGGGCGAGGGCGCCACGACGCTGGAATGGACGCTGTCATCGCCACCGCCCTTCCACCAGTACGAGACGCTGCCCCAGATCGTCGACGAGCCGGCTCACTAAGCCGCTCACCCGACGAACGATCATCGCGAGGACCGCTGCGGCGGTCCTCGCTCTTTCCCGGATGCCTCTCGCCGATGCGCCAGTGGTCTCCTGGAAAGGGCGGTACGGCCCTTAAGGGCCGCGCGAGCCTGAAAGGACTTTGGTCAAGCGATCCGAAACGCGGTTTTCATGTCGAGTCTGTCGAACAGCCTCTCTAGCGAGGCCCAAGCCTTCAACCCGACCGCTAGCGCGGCCGGCGGCGAGGTCTCGGACTTCTTCGCGCTGCTGAAGCCGCGGGTGATGGTGCTGGTAATCTTCACCGCCCTCGTCGGCATGGTGATCTCGCACCCGAGCGTTAGCCCGATCATCGCCGGCATCTCGCTGCTGATGATCGCCGTGGGCGCTGGCGCCTCCGGGTGTCTGAATATGTGGTGGGATGCCGACATCGATGCGCTGATGACGCGCACCGCCAAGCGCCCGATCCCCGACGGCCGCATCCTGCCGAACGAGGCACTCGCCTTCGGCATGGTGCTCTCGGTCGGCTCAGTGCTGATCCTCGGGCTCGCCTCGAACTGGCTCGCCGCGGGGCTCCTCGCCTTCACCATCGTGTTCTACGCCGTCGTCTATTCGATGTGGCTGAAGCGGGCTACCGCGCAGAACATCGTCATTGGCGGTGCGGCCGGCGCGCTCCCCCCGATCGTCGGACAGGCCGCGGTAACCGGCCATGTCAGCCTCGACTCCGTGGTGCTGTTCCTTATCATCTTCATCTGGACGCCTCCCCATTTCTGGGCGCTGGCGCTCGTGAAGAGCGGTGACTACGCCAAGGCCGGCATCCCGATGATGCCGAACGTCGCCGGCCCGGATTCCACCCGCCGCCAGATCGTCTGGTACACGCTGCTCCTCGCTCCGCTCGGCCTCGCGCCCGTCGCAATGGGCTTCGGCGGCTGGCTTTACGCGGTCATCGCCGCGCTCGGCGGCCTTGGCATGCTTGCTGGCGCCGTGCAGGTCTACCGCCTGCGCGAGGGCGAGCCGGAGCGCCGCGCGGCCATGGGTTTGTTCGGCTTCTCGATCCTCTACCTGCTCCTGCTCTTCGCGGGCCTGCTGGTGGAACACGGCTTCGGCCTGTTCCGCGCCGTCATCGTCTGACGCGCGCCATGATCGATCCGAACATCCAAATCAGACCGCTGACGCCCGACGA
This sequence comes from Methylobacterium gnaphalii, assembly GCF_007992215.1. Lineage (GTDB taxonomy): Bacteria > Pseudomonadota > Alphaproteobacteria > Rhizobiales > Beijerinckiaceae > Methylobacterium > Methylobacterium gnaphalii. The sequence goes on from NZ_BJZV01000001.1 coordinate 26,585, forward strand.
GGAGAGGGCGCGCCGCAAGCGCTCCATTGCCATTGCGCTGACGCTCGGCGCTCTGGTGATCCTGTTCTTCGTGCTGACGATCGCCAAGCTCGGCCCCCAGATCCTGGAGCGACCGCTGTGAGCGCCGCGGGACGACCTCCGCAGAACGGAGCGCGCTGGACAGCGCTCGCCTGCGTCGGCGTGGTCGCCTGCATGACGGGACTCGCCTTCGCCTCGGTGCCGCTCTACGACCTGTTCTGCAAGGCAACCGGCTACGACGGCACACCGCGTGTCGGCACCGCGCCGATGGCCTCGGCTGATACGGCCTCCGCCAAAGCCCTGCGCGTCCATTTCGACACGAACGTCGCACCGAACTTGACCTGGCGCTTCCAGCCCGAGGTCACGAGCGTTGACGCCGTGCCGGGCGAGACCAAGACCGTGTTCTTCAAGGTGACGAATACGGGGTCCAAGCCCGCGACGGGCATCGCGGCCTTCAACGTGCAGCCTGGGCTCATGGGCAGCTACTTCGTGAAGGTCGAGTGCTTCTGCTTCAGCGAGCATACGCTCCAGCCGGGCGAAAGCGCGGACTACCCGCTGGTGTTCTACGTCGACAAGGGCCTCCGCAAAGATCCCGATATCGGCGATCTCGGCGAGATGACCCTGTCCTATACCTATTTCGCCTCGCGCAACGGCTCACCCCAGGTGGCCGCCGAGGGGAAGGGTACCGGTGCGGGGACGCGGACCAATTTTTAGGCGCGCAAGCGTGACAACGGGCTTTCGCCCGCGATAGAGCTTCGAGTTCGGGGACTGGCGTTAAGCCGATCGTCGACAAGGTGAAACAGGGCCCGCCGGCGATGGCGAAGGCCGGGGGTGAGGAGAGCTTTTCGATGGCTGAGGCGCACGCCAAGAATCACGACTACCACATCCTCAATCCGAGCCCGTGGCCTCTGATCGGCGCCTTCTCCGGCTTCATCACCACGACCGGCGCTGTCTTTTGGATGAAGGGCATGACGCTTGGCGGCCTTGCGGTCGGCCCGTACATGTTCAGCGCCGGCTTCCTCGGCATCCTCTACACCATGCTCTCCTGGTGGAAGGACGTCACCCACGAGGCCAATAGCGGCGACCATACCCGCGTCGTGCAGCTTCACCACCGCTACGGCATGATGATGTTCATCGCCTCCGAGGTGATGTTCTTCGTTGCCTGGTTCTGGGCCTATTTCGAGGCCGCGCTCTACACCGCGGATCCGATCCAGACGCAGCGCGTCGAATTCACCGGTGGCACTTGGCCGCCGAAGGGCATCGAGGCCTTCGACCCCTGGCACCTGCCGCTGCTCAACACCCTGATCCTGCTGACCTCTGGCACCACGATCACCTGGGCGCACCACGCGCTGCTGCACGGTGACCGCAAGGGCCTGAAATACGGCCTGTGGCTGACGATCATCCTCGGCGTGCTGTTCACCGCCTGCCAGGCCTACGAGTACAGCCATGCCCATTTCGGCTTTTCGGGCTCGATCTATTCGTCGACCTTCTTCATGGCGACGGGCTTCCACGGCGCCCACGTCATCATCGGCACGATCTTCCTCGCGATCTGCCTGCTGCGTGCCTATGCCGGTGACTTCACTCCCAAGCAGCACCTCGGCTTCGAGTTCGCCGCCTGGTACTGGCACTTCGTCGATGTGGTCTGGCTGTTCCTGTTCGCCGCCATTTACGTCTGGGGTTCGGGCTTCGGCCACGCTGCCCACGGCTGAGGCATATCGACCAAGTCTGGCGCCATGCGCGCTGGGCAACCTTGAAGGGCGGCGCGAGCCGCCCTTTTTCATGCCCGACACCGGCCTCTTGCCCATATGAGGGGACGAGAAGAGGAAGCCCTTGTCCGTGCCTGCACCCGCCAACAATCCCCCGCCGATCCCGACAGGCCTGCGAGGCCGATGCCCGCGCTGCGGCGAGGGGCACATGTTCGATGGCTTCCTGCACTTTCGGCCGACCTGCGAGGCTTGCGGCCTCGATTTCTCGGCCTTCGATTCCGCTGACGGGCCTGCCTTCTTCGTCATGTCGATCGTCGGCATCGTCGTAGTCGGGCTGGCGCTCTGGATGGAGATCACCTTCGAGCCGCCGATCTGGGTCCATGCCCTCGTTGCCGGGTCGCTCTCGATAGGCCTGAGCCTGGTCCTGGTGCGCCCGCTCAAGGGAATGCTCGCGGCGCTGCAGTACCACAACAAGGCCGCGCAAGGACGTTTCCGGTAGTGGGTGCGACGAGTCCTCTGCAGCAACGCAGCTGGCGCGGCTTGATTGCGCCGGGCCTCGCCTCCCTCATCTGCCTTGCGATCCTGCTCGGACTTGGCATCTGGCAGATCGAACGCAAGGGCGAGAAGGAGGCGTTGATCGCCCGCATCGTCGAGCGTGCGCATGAGGAGCCGCCCGGCGCGCTGCCCGCACCCGGCACTTGGGATGCCAAGGCCGACGAGTTCCGGCGCGTGCGGGTCACCGGTACCTTCCAGAACGACAAGGAGACCCTCGTCCACGGCCTCGCACCCGGGGACACACCCGGCCGTGCCCTGCAGGGCTACTACGTCATCACGCCACTCGCCCGCAGGGATGGGCCGACGATCCTGGTCAACCGCGGCTTCATCCCGACCGAGCTGAGAAACCCTGCCGACCGGCGCGCCGGTCAGATCTCCGGCGAGACCACTGTTACCGGCATGCTGCGCGCCTCGGAGCCGCGCACGATGTTCGTACCGGCTCCCGATCCCGCCCGTGGAGAATGGTTCAACCGCGACATCGCCGGCATTGCCGCCGCGCACGGCCTCGGTGAGGTTCCTCCCTACCTGATCGAGGCGGACGCCACGGCCAATCCCGGCGGCTGGCCCCGCGGGGGGCAGCTCCGCGTCGATCTACCCAATAACCACCTCCAATACGCCTTCACCTGGTTCGGCATCGCCGCCTGCTTGGTCGGTGTATTCGCAGTTTTTGCCTGGCGCCGTCTGCACGAACCAGCGGGGGAGCCTGGAAACTGACAAATGGCGGATCACGGGCTGCCGGTTGAAGAAGGCGCCGGGCACCCGTGCCTGATCGACTTCGACAGTCGAACCGCGATCGTGTAGAGCGGGCGCCTTCCCGGAGGCCCCTTTGCTGCACGTCTCGACCCGCGGCGCCGCTGCGCCCTTGAGCTTTTCCGATGCCCTTCTCGCGGGGCTTGCCCGCGATGGCGGCCTCTACGTGCCGGAGAGCTGGCCGCAGATCTCGAAAGCCGAGATCGCGGGCTTGAGCGGCGTACGCTACGCCGATGCGGCCAAGCGCGTGCTGCGTCCGCTCATCGACGGTGAGATTGCAGATGCGGCGCTCGATGGCATGATCGAGGATGCCTATGCGAGCTTCCGCCACCCGGCGATCTGCCCGCTGACCCAGCTCGACGACAACCTCTTCCTGCTCGAGCTCTTCCATGGCCCGACGCTCGCCTTCAAGGATGTGGCGATGCAGCTGCTCGGGCGACTGATGGACCATGTCCTGCGCCAGCGCGGCTCGCGGGCGACCATCGTCGGGGCGACCTCGGGCGATACCGGCTCGGCGGCCGTCGAGGCGTTCAAGGGGCTCGATCAGGTCGACGTCTTCATCCTGTATCCGCATGGCCGCGTGTCCGAGGTCCAGCGTCGTCAGATGACGACTGTGTCCTCGCCGAACGTCCATGCGCTTGCCATCGACGGCACCTTCGACGATTGCCAGAACATCGTGAAGTCGATGTTCCAGCACGGCGACTTCGCGCGTGACGTCCATCTCTCGGGCGTGAATTCGATCAACTGGGCGCGCGTGGCGGCACAGGCGGTCTACTACTTCACCAGCGCCGTCTCGCTGGGCGGGCCGCTCCGCCCGGTCTCCTTCGCGGTCCCTACGGGCAATTTCGGCGACATCCTCGCCGGCTGGGTCGCAAAGCGCATGGGCCTGCCGATCGACCGTCTGATGATCGGCACTAACGCCAACGACATCCTGGCGCGCACGCTTGAGCATGGCTCCTACGAGTTGCGCGGCGTGCAGCCAACCACGTCGCCCTCAATGGATATCCAGATTTCCTCCAATTTCGAGCGGCTTCTGTTCGAGGCGCTGGGGCGCGATCCCTCTTCGCTCGGGCGCCTGATGGACGGCCTGAAGCAATCGGGCGGCTTCAGTCTCGAGCCGTCTGTGTTGCAGACCGTGCGCGACGAGTTCGATGCCACGGCCGTTCACGAGCCGGAAGTGGTCGAAGAGATCGCTGGCACCTACCGCAAGACCGGTGTGGTGCTGGATCCGCACAGCGCCATCGGCGTGCGCGCTGGCCGTAACCTTCTGCGGAAGGATCCCGCGACGCCCGTCGTTGCGCTCGCGACGGCGCATCCTGCAAAATTCCCGGATGCGGTCTCGCTCGCCACCGGCGCCGGGCGCCCGGCATTGCCCCCCCATCTCGCCGATCTTCTCGATCGGCCGGAGCTTGTCGCCAATCTCCCCAACGATCAGGCGGCTGTGGAGCGCTACATCCGCGAGCGCGCCCGCATCACGGCAGGTGCCTGATCCGAGCATGAACGAGCATTTCACGACGTTCGGCGCTTCGCCCGACTTGAAGATCGCGCGGCTTGCCAACGGCCTAACCATCGCCACCGAGGCGATCCCCGGCGTCGCGACGGCCTCGCTCGGCGTCTATGTCGGCGCTGGCTCGCGCCATGAGCGGCCCGAGGAGCATGGCCTCAGCCATCTCATCGAGCACATGGCGTTCAAGGGCACGCAGACCCGCTCGGCCCGGCGTATCGCCGAGGACATCGAGAATGTCGGCGGCGAGATCAACGCGGCGACCTCGACCGAGAGCACCAGCTACACCGCCCGCATGCTTGGCGAGGATGTCGGCGTCGCCCTCGACGTGCTCGGCGACATCCTGACCAATTCGACATTCGAGGCCGGCGAACTTGCCCGTGAGAAGGGCGTGATTCTGCAGGAATACGCCGCGGTCGAGGATACTCCGGACGACGTCGTCTACGACGCATTCGTCGAGACGGCCTTTCCCGACCAGCCGCTCGGCCGGCCGATCCTGGGCCGCCCGGATACCATCGCGAGCTTCGACCGCGCTGGGATCGAGGCCTTCATCGCCCGCGAATATGTGCCCGAGCGCATCGTTCTGGCTGCGGCCGGCGCCGTATCGCACGAAGAACTCGTCGAGGCCGGTGAGCGGCTCTTCGGCAGCTTGAAGCCCGCGCCGCTGCCGCCTATCGTGCCTGGCCTCTACGGTGGGGGCGAGCGACGGCTGCAGAAAAAGCTCGAACAGGCGAACCTGGTGCTCGGGCTGCCCGGCCTCTCGTTCCGCGACGATGGCTACTATGCGCTGCATCTCTTCGCGCAGATACTCGGTGGCGGCCTGACCTCCCGACTCTGGCATGAAGTGCGCGAGACCCGCGGCCTCGCCTATGACATCCAGGCCTTCCACTGGCCCTTCTCGGATTGCGGCCTGTTCGGGATTGGCGCTGGCACCTCCGGCGCGGATCTGCGCGAACTGGTCGACGTCTCTATCGCCACCACGCGCACCGCGACGGAGGAGCTCGACGAAACGGAGCTGGCCCGCGCCAAGGCGCAGCTCAAGGTTTCGCTGCTCTCGGCTCTGGAAACTCCTGGCGGCCGCGTCGAGCGCAACGCCCGTCAGCTCCTGTCCTGGGGCCGCGTGATCCCCTCTGGCGAGGTGATCGCCAAGGTCGATGCGGTGACGGTGGACGATGTCCGTGCGGCCGGTCGTGCCGTTATTGCTGGGGCACCGACACTCGCGGCAATCGGCCCTATCCGAAAGCTACAGACGCTGAAGCAGGTTGCCGCCTCGCTCGTGGCGTAGCTGGCTACGCATCTGTGTTCGACCTGTGCTGCGGCCTCGAAGACGGTGTGTCGCGCGAGCAGCAAGCCGCTGGCGTTGCGTGACTGGCTGCCGAAAACGCTTTGCCGTCCGATCCATTTTGCCGGCTTTGCGACTTGTTCTGATTCCGGATTGTAAGCTTGGCATTAACCCGAGGTTCACGCTTTCCCTGCGACAGGCACGGTCCCCAAAAGCAAGGAGCCTAGCACCATGAGAGCACCTCTCCTCGGTATCGCCGCCCTCGCCTTCGGCAGCCTCGCTGTCGCCTCGCCCGCCTCGGCGCTGCCATTTGCCGGCAGCCTCACGCCGGGCAACGGTGTCGAACAGGCCCGTGTCGTGTCCCGCACGGTGGTTCGCGGCCCGCGTTGCCGGACCGTCGTCACGAAGCGTCGTGGGCCGTTCGGCCGCGTCGTGGTCGTGCGCAAGCGTGAGTGCTTCTGATCGACTGAGAGATGGCATGCCGGCGCTAGCAGCGTCTGCGTAACTAAAGCTCCCGCGCTCGCGGTTCAGACCTTGCACATGAAGGTGCGGGCGCGGATCCAAGTCAGGAATAGGGCGACGCCAGCGGCCGTGGATGCACCCAGCACCCCGAGCCCGAAACCGTGGCCGCCGCGCTTGAACAGGTACTTCCCACCAGCACCCCGGCCGTGCCCATGGCATGATCCATCTGCACGGGGGCGACGGCGCAGATGGCATCGCCCGCCGCTCGAGCCAGGAAGGCCGGCGGGGACCGCTTAGTGACCTGGGTATCAGCCCTAAATCGACGACCCCGAATTCCGCGCCCGGCGCCGGTTCGGCAGCGGCTGCACGATCTCGTGATGAGCCGCTGGACCACGGGGCCTGCGGAATGGCCCTTGCGGCAGGATTGCTCGGATCAGCTTGAGCGCGCCTGGCTGACGGTCAACACCGCCGCGGTAGCGGCGAGCAGCGCTCTGCGATCGAGCGTCATGACCGTGTTAGCTGGTGCTCACCTCCGCGCGAGGGCTCGCCTGACAAACGGCTCAGAAGCACTTGTGATTCTTGATGCTGCTGCACCGGGGAGCGCTCGCCTGCCCCTTTCCCCGGTTGCCTTACGCCCTCCGCTCCAGCGCCGCGACGTAGAAGCCGTCGGTACCGGTCAGGGCCGGGCTCATCTGCAGCCCCTGCTGCGTCAGCCGTACGAATGGCGCTAGGCCAGGGGTGCCCGCCGCCAGCACCTCATCTGCTGCCACGACTGCGAAGCGTTCGCCCTGGCGCTTCAACAGACCCGCGACCGCGGCGTCGTTCTCCTCTGGCAGCAGCGAGCAGGTTACGTAGACGATGCGTCCGCCCGGGCGCACGAGTTCGGCCGCTCGATCGAGCACTTGTGCCTGCTCCGAGACGCGCAGTGCCAAGCTTCCCGGGCGCAGGCGCCACTTGGCGTCCGGGTTGCGGCGCCAGGTGCCGGTACCCGTGCAGGGCGCGTCGACCAGCACGCGGTCGACTGTGCCGTCGAGGTCGGTCAGCACGTCGGCCCTTGCGCGGCCGGCGCGAGGCGTGCGGATTTCGGCCTCGGCGCCGGAACGGCGCAGGCGTTCGTGGATCGGCGCGAGCCGGCGCGGGTCAGCATCGGTTGCGATGATGCGGCCCTTGTTTCGCGTCAATGCGGCCAAGCCCAGCGTCTTGCCGCCGCCGCCGGCGCAGAGATCGACGATTGTCTCACCGGGCCTCGCGCCGGAGAGCAGCGTCGCGAGCTGCGAACCCTCGTCCTGGATCTCATAGAGGCCTTCGATGAACTCCGGCTCGATATGCAGCGCCGGTCCGCGCCCGTCCTCGCCGAGCGGAATGCGCAAGCCCATCGGCGCATGTGGCGTCAGCTCCGGTGCGAGATGGGCGAGCCGACTCAATGCCTCGTCACGATCGAGCTTCAGCCTGTTGACCCGGATGTCGAGCGGCGCCCGCCGACCGAGCGCCCGCAACTCCGGCAACAGATCGCCCCCGAACACGCCCTGCAGCGAGGGCAGCACCCAATCCGGTGCATCGCCTGCGATCTCTGGCGGCGCATCGTCGAGGCTGCCGTTGGCAAGGCGCTCCTGCTCCTGCGCGCTCAGCGGCTCAGGCGCGAAACGTCCCCCGTTGAACAGACTGGCGATAGTCGGTGCGGCGAGCCCGCGCTGCAGCCGCAGCATACCGATCAGCACCGCGCGCGGCGTTTCCTGACCCATGATCCAGGCGGCGGAGGCGCGGCGGCGCAGGCCATCATAGACGAGGCTGGCGATGGCGGCGCGGTCACCCGATCCGGCGAAACGGTGGGCGAGGCCCCAGTCCTTGAGGGCATCGGCAGCAGGGCGGCGGCGCTCGGCGATGTCGGCAAGCACCTCGATGGCGGCGGAAAGGCGGGCGGAAGGGGTCAGGATGGGCTCCGGAAAGATGTCGTTGACTCTGCCATCATGCGGCCACGCTTAATTCGGGACTTGGCCATGATAAGGCCGAGCTTAGAGCGCGTTCGCCCCTCAAGACAGGCGACGAGCCGTTGGCGTCAACGGTTCCCGTATGAGTTCAAGCGGGAGAGTACAATGAAGCCGAGATCGCCCCTCTATCCTCTCGCTGCCGCCTGCCTCTTTGCGCTGGCTGCCGCAGCTTGCTCGCGGGCGCCGGCCGAGCCGATTGCCGATCCGGTCCCGCCGCCGCGCCGTCCCTACGACGCCAAGACCCAACTCGAATACGGCGATCCGCGTCCTCCAGTCCCGCCGCAGCGCTACTGATCACGGCAACTAAGGCTTGGCCGGTAGGCTGATCACGGCGTCGCGCGTTCGGTCGATCATCGCCCCAAGTACGGAATGATAAGCCGCCTGCATCGGCTCCAGTCCGGCCGCCTGCGCTTCGGCGGCGAGGGTGGCCTGCAGATCGCTCATCGCCTCGCTGCGGCGGTCCAGATCCGGTGAGGCGAGCGCGAACTCGATGATCGCGGCCTGTGCCTGTGCGAGTTCGGTTCGGTCGCTGCGCGCGATGAGCCCGCGCAGCGTCTCGATGCATTGAGCCTTGGTCATTCTGTCGGCGTTTCCCAGGTCGCATGTGCCGGACGAGCGCCGAACGTTGCACCGTACCCTAACCGTGTGGGGAGGCCGTGCAAATGGAACCGAGCGATCGGCTCGCCAGCGCTCAAGACGCCTCGCGTTCGCGGCGGCTCTGATAGCTGCGCAACCCCGTATAGACGAGTTGCAGGAAAGGCCGGCGTGAGTCCGGCGCCGCCTTGTCTCCGCGGGCGATCAGGTCGCCGATGATGTGGTCCGCCTCGATGCGGGCCCCGCCCTCTATGTCGCGCAGCATGGAAGCGGTCATCGGCGAGCCTTCCGTGGTCAGCGTCTTGCGCGCGCCCTCGAAAACCTTCTCACGCGGACCGTAGCCGGCGGCGACGGCCACCGCCCGGCACTCGTCGTGCAGCGCTTCCAGGAAAGCCCTCCCACCCGGCGCGGCGACGATGTCGCCGATCGTGGCACGCATCAGGGTCGTGCTGCCAGCGAGTGTCGCCAGAAACACCCACTTCTCCCACATCTCGAGCAGAACCTTGTCGCTCGACCGCGTCTGGAAGCGGACACCATCCATCAACGCTTCGATCGCTTGGATGCGCTCTGAACGTGAACCATCACGCTCGCCGTAGGTGAGCGAGTGCAGCTCGGTCATCTGACGGATCTCGCCGCCCTTGGTCAGCGTCGCGACGATGGCACAGCTTCCTCCGAGCACGCGCTCCGCTCCGATCTGTCTGTCGAGGACGTCGAGATGCTTCATGCCGTTGAGGATCGGCAGCACCGCGGTCCGCTGGCCGACGGCGGGAGCAACATCGGCGATGGCGGTGTCGAGGTCGTAGGCCTTGCAGGATAGGAGCACGAGATCGAACGGACCGGCGCCTGCCAGCGCATCGGCGGTCACGGTCTGCGGCGCATCGATCTTGTAGTCCCCGACCGGGCTTCGGACCTGGAGGCCTTCGGCGGCGAGCTTCTCGGCACGCGCCTTTCGGACCAGGAAGGTGACGTCACGCCCGATCTGGGCGAGCCGTGCGCCGAAATAGCCGCCCGTCGCGCCTGCGCCGACCACGAGAACCCGCATCGCCATCCTCCGCCTGTTTCCGTGCCTGTATGCGCCGTCCGGGCGCTGGCGCAATGACATCCTCGTGGTTCCAGGGCCCGCCGGAGGCGAGAACCCGGATTCGGGCCATGATCCGCGGCTTCAGCAGAAAGTCGTCGTCGATCCTATCGGCAGCCAGGAGTTGACGGAGCAATTCCAAGAGGTCGGCGCAAAACTCTCCGCAGCGAACAGCAACGCCCAGGCCGACCAAGCCTATGACGAACTGCTGGCGACGGCGAAGTCGGTATCGTCGCAAGGATCCGGCGGTCGGGTCTCCGTCCGCCGGATCGCTGGAACTTGGGTTTACCGGCTCGGGTAGTTCGGCGTCTCGCGGGTGATGGTCACGTCGTGGACGTGGCTCTCGCGCAGGCCTGCATTGGTGATGCGGATGAACTGCGCCCGCTGCTGTAGCTCCGGCACGGTCGGCGCGCCGACATAGCCCATTGCCGCCCGCAGGCCGCCAGCGAGCTGGTGCAGCACGGCCGAGACCGGACCCTTGTAGGGAACCTGGCCCTCGATGCCCTCTGGCACGAGCTTGTGGGTGTCGTTGACCTCGGCCTGGAAGTAACGGTCGGCCGAGCCGCGGGCCATGGCGCCCACCGATCCCATACCACGATAGCTCTTGTAGGAGCGGCCCTGGTACAGGAAGACGTCGCCGGGCGCCTCGTCGGTGCCGGCAAGCAGCGAGCCCAGCATCGCCACCGAAGCGCCGGCCGCGATCGCCTTGGCAAGATCGCCCGAATACTTGATGCCGCCATCGGCGATCACCGGCACGTCGGCGTCGTGGGCGGCTTCCACCGCCTCCATCAGCGCGGTGAGCTGCGGGACGCCGACGCCCGCGACGATGCGGGTGGTGCAGATCGAGCCCGGGCCGATACCGACCTTGATGGCGTCCGCGCCGGCATCGATCAGCGCCTTTGCGCCGTCTCGGGTCGCGACATTGCCGGCGACGATCTGCACGGCGTTGGAGAGCGCCTTCACACGGCGCACGGCGTCGAGCACTTTGATCGAGTGGCCGTGGGCGGTATCCACCACAACCACGTCGCAGCCGGCATCGATGAGGCGCTCGGCCCGCTCGAAGCCGCCATCACCTGTGGTCGTTGCGGCGGCGACGCGCAGTCGCCCCTGCTCGTCCTTCACGGCGTTCGGGTAGGCAACCTGCTTCTCGATGTCCTTGACGGTGATCAGGCCGATGCAGCGGTAATGATCGTCGACCACCAGCAGCTTCTCGATGCGGAACTGATGCAGCAGGCGCTTTGCCTCATCCTGCGTCACACCTTCGCGCACGGTGATAAGCCGGTCCTTCGTCATCAGGTCCGCAACGGGCTGGCCCGTATTGGTGGCGAAGCGGCAGTCGCGGTTTGTCAGGATGCCGACGAGCTTGCCACGCGAGCCATTGGGGCCGCGCTCCACTACCGGGATGCCGGAGATACGGTTGGCCTTCATCACCTCGAAGGCCTCGGCCAGGGTCTCGTCGGGATGGATCGTGATCGGGTTCAGCACCATGCCCGACTCGTACTTCTTCACGAGACGAACCTGCTCGGCCTGCTCCGGTGGCTCGAGGTTGCGGTGGATCACGCCGAGACCGCCGTTCTGCGCCATGGCGATCGCCATCGGCGCCTCGGTCACCGTGTCCATGGCCGAAGAGACGATCGGGAGGTTAAGCCGGATGGTCCGGGTGAGCCGCGACGCGATGTCGACCTCGCCTGGCATCACGGAAGAGGCGGCGGGACGCAGAAGGACATCGTCGAAGGTCAGGCCCTCGATGATGGAATCCGCGCTGATCAGGGCCATGTGCCAACTCCGGTTTTCATGATGGTCGGCCGCGCGGGTTTCGCTTGCGTCGACGGTCTCAGGTTGGCGCGTGCCAGTATCATGCGGAACGGGCAGGCGCAAAGACGCGAATGCGCGGATGCCATGTTCTGGACACGGGGAAATGACGCGCTCCGCACCGCTCCTGAGCGAAGTCGGCCTGGGCACCCGTTATGATCCTCGGGCATCGAGGCCACTCCGCGGCGCCTCAGCATGAGGAGTGTAGCGGTGGCGGCCTCGAGAGCCGAAGCGGCGAGAAGCGGGCGAGCGTCTTACTCGCTCCGCCCGGCCGTGCCCTTGTCACCGTATTCCGGCGGCAGGCCGAAATAATCGGTCAGGACGCCGTCGACGCCCGGTGCCCGGCCGAAGCGCGCGCAATCAGGGTCGAGAGGCGCCTCTCCGAGCATGGTGACCCGGATGCGGTTCCAGTCCGGGATGAACAGCTCGGACTTGAATGGGTCTTTGCCGGTGGCGATGAAGAAGCCGAAATCCTGGCCGAACTCGCCGGCGAGGTCGTAGGCATCGCTGTCCTTCGAGAAGCGCGGCTGGCTGGTAAAGGAGTTGGCCGCACCGCCCCAGATCATCGCAGCGCGCTGCTGGCGGTGCCGGTCGATCGCCTCGGCTTCCACCGTAAGGCTGCCGAGGCCGATCGGAATGCGCGGCACCGGGATGCGGCCAAGGCCTTCGGCCGCGCTGACGCCGAGCTGGCCGGCGATGGAGATCGCGGCCGAGACGCCAATGGTCGAGCCGGCTCCGAGAAGATCAGTCGGGTCGACGCGGGTGATCCGCGAGCGCACCGTGAGGTCGGCGTTCGGCGTCGAGACAACGTCGTATTTCAGCGACAACTCGTAGCACATGGCGCGGTCGGCTGCGTTCGCCGTGAGTGCCCGCTGCTCCGGCGTCAGCGCCGACGCGCCGACGGCATCGGCCGGGAAGGCCGTCGGGATAATGCGCACCGTGCGCGTGCGGGCCAGCGCGCCCTGATCGACGAATAGACGTGCATCCGAGGCAACGGCGTCGCTGCCGGAGAGACGGTCTTGGCGCGTCAGCGAGCGGCCGTCGGTCAGCACGACCTTGCCGCAACCGGCAACAGAGGCGAGCAAAGCCGTTGCCAGGGCGATGCTCAGGGCAAATCCTGGCTTATGGTGCCGAGAGGGCATCCGATGCCTTTCTTGGATCGATGTCGGATCGTCCTCGATCGATGGGGACGGTCGCGCGGAGCTGCAGCGCCCGCCCGCGCCACTCCGACTTGTTCCCGAATTTAAAGCTGCGCTTGGGGGATATGAAAGGGTCGAGCATGCCGCGAGCTGTCGAAGCTAGGCTCCCTGTGGCCCGTCAGACACGATTCTGAAACACGATTCAGGGGTTGAATTCATCCTCAGGGAATCCACGCAGGAGCTCTTGGCGCTATCTGCAGCCCCAATGCGTCCCTCCCAGATCGTCCCTCTCGTCGTCGCCACGGCCCTGTTCATGGAGAACACCGATTCCACGGTGATCGCCACCGCGCTACCGGTGATCGCCAAGAGTCTCGGCGAAGATCCCATCGCACTGAAGCTGGCTCTGACCTCCTATCTCGTCAGCCTCGCCATTTTCATTCCCGTCTCCGGTTGGGCCGCGGACCGCTACGGCGCACGCACGGTATTTCGCGTTGCGCTCTGCGTGTTCATGGCAGGTTCGCTTGCCTGCGCAGGATCGAGTTCGCTCGCCGGCTTTGTCGCTGCGCGCTTCCTACAAGGCATAGGCGGCGCGATGATGGTGCCGGTGGGGCGTCTGGTTATCCTGCGCAGCGTGCCGAAGAACGAGCTTGTCGGAGCGCTCGCCTACCTCACGATTCCCGCGCTGATTGGGCCGGTGCTCGGACCACCAGTGGGTGGCTTCGTCACCACCTATTTCGACTGGCGCTGGATCTTTTTCATCAACATTCCGATCGGACTCGCGGGCATCGTGCTGGCGACAATCTATTTCGAGAACCTCAAGGAACCGGAGCGGCCGCCGCTCGATGTCCTGGGCTTCCTGCTGTCCGGCACCGGGCTCGCCCTTCTAATGCTCGGTCTCGCCTCAACCGGGCGGCATCTGCTGCCGGACTGGCTGTCCTGGGGCAGTGTCGCTGCCGGTGCGGCGCTGCTTGTGATCTATCTTCGGCACTCGCGCGGCATGGCGAGCCCTGTCATCCGGCTTGATCTCCTACGCCATGCGACCTTCCGCGCCTCAGTGACTGGAGGGAGCCTGTTCCGGATCGGCACCAGTGCGATCCCCTTCCTCCTGCCGCTGATGCTTCAAATCGGCTTTGGGCTCGATCCGCTGAATTCGGGGCTGATCACCTTCGCCTCGGCAGTCGGGGCGCTTCTCATCAAGATCATCGGTCCACGCATCCTGCGCCTGTACGGATTTCGCCAGGTCATGCTGACGAACGCACTGATCGCCTCAGGATTCCTGGCCTTGAACGGCCTGTTCACGGCCGGCACGCCGCATTGGCTGATCGTCTGCGCGCTGTTGTTCGGCGGCTGTTTCCGCTCGCTGCAATTTACCTGCGTGAACGCCATCGCCTATGCCGATCTCGACAATCGCGAGATGAGCGCCGCGACGAGCCTTGCCAGCGTGGCGCAACAGGTCTCGCTCAGCCTCGGCGTGACCATCGGCGCGCTGGCGCTGGAGACCTCTGCAGCCTTCCATTGCCATGCTGGGATCACGGCGGCAGATTTCGCGCCGGCCTTCTTCACCGTTGCCCTGGTCTCGGCGTCGGCGATCTGGCCCTTTTCGCGCCTCGCGCCGGATGCGGGGGCAGAGGTGTCCGGTCAGCGCACCCTGATGACGAAGCCTGCCGACGGCTCACCGGCGACACTGGCACCGATCACGCCGCTTCACGCATCGGAGCCCGGCCGCCCGAGCGCTTGACCGGCGCCTTCTTCGGCGGGGCTTTGGCCGCGCTCGCCCGCGGCTTCGCCGGCGCGGATGAACCCGAACGCCAGCCCTGCCAGCTCCAGCCGCCGGGACCGGCCATGGCGTAGATCAGGAAGGCACCGGCGAGGCCGAGATCGGAGAGCAGGAAGGTGCGCTCGGTGACGGCGGCGGCTCCCGAAAACATCCAGAACGGGTGCAGCAGCGCCGCAAACGCCGCCACGAAGCCGGCCATGGCAAGTCCGGTGATCCGCGGCATCACCCCGAGAATCAGCGCCAGCGGCCCAAAGACCTGGACGATGACCGCGGCAGTAGCGAGCGCGTTCGGCGCGGGCAGGCCGGCGCTGGCAAGCGTCACGGCGAAGCCAGAAACGTTGAGCGCGCGTCCGATCCCGGTAGGAAGCAGTGCCGCGGCCATGAACAGGCGTGCGGCGAGAAAGGCACCGTTGCGGGCGCGATCGGTCACAGCGGGTACTCCGGAAGCGGGCGATAAGGCTCAGCTTCCGACGTTCTCCTGAAGGTCCGGTTAAATACCGGCCTGACTCCGGACATCGTAGCGGATCGGTGTCTTACATCGGTGGACGCAAGCCGTCCTTGCCGACCGCGACCCGCTTGGCGCTGAGCTTGCCGTCCTCGCTGGCGGCGACGACGAACACCTTGGCGCCCGGCTTCAGCACTGTCGCGTCGGCCGGCTCGAAGGTCACGATTGGGGCAGAAGGCGGCACGGTGATCGTCTGGGTTCCGCCATCCTTGCCGTAGGTGACGGTGAGGGTTTTGGTGCCGGATGCGCCGGAGCTCTTCGCGACGGTTCCGTTGGTCATGGAGCTCTTCACCTTCGGCGCGCCGCCGGTGGCAGCCTTGACGGTACCGTTGGTCCTGGAACTTTTCACCTTGGACGTGCCGCTCGCGGTGGTGTCCTGGATCTCGTCCCACGCATAGTGACCTTCGCCGGTGCCGCGCAGCGCCTCGGGAAACAGCACGACCTCCAGCGCCGTAGGCGGATTGTCACCCTTCGTCGCCGTGCCGACGAAGACCCCGTCCTTGATCTGATCGAGGCTCGCCTTCACCACGGACGAGTACGTGGTGTCCTGCGCGAGGCTCACCGTCTTCGAGGTGCCGTCATCCTGCTTGAGCGTCAACGTCGTGCCGTCGGTGCTCTCGATCGTGCCGCGGACCCGTTCCGGAGGCGCCGCGATCGCGGCCGTCGACACGACGAGTGCCGCAGCGACCATGGTGAAGCGAAGCATGTCGTTTTCCCATTATGGCTTTGTCTGAGTTCGACGTGATCGCCAATGTGAAGGGGCGGTCGCCTGACCTTTCGCTACGAGCGGTGTGCAGGTTACCTCTCGTCGCATCGGTCGCACTCAGCCGGTGCCGCCAGCGCGGAAAAGCCGGCCTCGTTCGGTCCAGAACACGACTAGGAGTGCCAGGGCCGACAGGCCGGCATAGCCGGCCGCCACCGGAATCACGGAGCCGTCGAAGCTCTGGCCAATCATGGCGCCGAAGGCGGCGCCGAGCAGGGTCGTATAGAACCCGAGGAAGGACGAGGCGGTGCCGGCCACCTCGCCCATCGGCTGCATGGCAAGCGCCTGGAAGTTCGGCATGGTGAAGCTGATCAGGAACTGGTTGAGGCAGAGCACCGCCAGGAATAGCCAGAGGGGCGGCTGCCCATGCCAGGCGAGGCCGATCACCACCTGCACCAGGGCGACGGCGAGGAAGGCGATGAGCCCGACATGCGACAGCCAGCGCATGCCGAGCCGTTCGACGAGGCGCGAATTTACCAAAGTCGAGGCGCCCATTGCGCCCGCCACCACCGCGAAGGCGAGGGGGAACCAGCCGCCGAGGTGATAAAGCCCGGAATCGAAGAGCTGCTGGGCCGAGCCGACATAGCCCATGATGCAGCCGACCATCAGGCCGAGCGCCGTGCCGTAGCCGATCGTGGCACGGGTGGTCACGGTGAGTCGAAGCGCGCCTGCCATCGCGCCGAGGGAGAGCGGCCGACGACGGTCCGGATGCAGAGTCTCCGGCATCCGCACCGAAAACCAGACTGCGAGCACGCCGCCGAGCACCAGCATCGAGACGAAGACCCAGATCCAGGAGCCGAACAGCAGCATGCCCTGACCGGCTGCCGGCGCGAGCATCGGCACGATCAGGAAGACCATCATGGTCAGGGACATGACGCGCGCCATGGCACGCCCTGCGTAGCGGTCACGCACGATGGCGAGCGACAGGACGCGTCCGCCTGCCGCCCCGATGCCCTGCGCGAAGCGCGCGGCAAGCAGCCAGCCGAAGGACGGGCTGAACATCGCGATCACCGTCGCGCCCAGATAGATCGCGAGACTTGCGAGCAAAGTGGTGCGCCGCCCCAGCGAGTCCGAGAGCGGCCCGTACAGGATCTGACCGGCGCCGAACCCGAGCATGTAGATGTAGATCAGAAGCTGCAGCCGGTTGGGATCGGCTATCGAGAACTGCTCCCCGATTATGGGGAAGGCTGGCAGCAGATTGTCGATCGAGATCGCTGTCACTGCCATCATCAGGGCGACGATGCCGACGAACTCGCGGAAGCCCGGACGCTCCGCCGCAGTGGCGGTCACGGTGTCGGGCCGGATGGGTGCTGTCACGATCGCGCCTTGCAGGATGGGGTGGTTGGTGCTGTAGGCTGCCAGGTAACGAGCCGGTACCAAGCAGATGTCATGTCTGCTCCGTGGGCTCTCCCTCACCCTCGCTTCGGCTCCGCTTATGCTTGCCACGGACTCGGCGAGGGATATTCGGGTAGGTTGGGCGGCCAATGATCGAAAAGGACTTGGGATGACCGACCGGCGCGGTGCCAGCGGCGGCCTGCGGGGCGACCTGAAGCAGCGGGTGAAGACCGGGCGCGGGCGCACCCTGTCTCAGAAGCGTTGGCTCGAGCGCCAGCTCAACGACCCCTATGTGGCGCGTGCCAAGCGTGAGGGCTACCGCTCGCGGGCCGCATTCAAGCTCATCGAGATCGACGAGCGTTTCAACCTGCTGAAACCGGGCCAGAAGATCGTCGATCTCGGCGCGGCTCCGGGCGGCTGGTCCCAGGTGGCTGCCAAGAAAATCGGCGCGGCGGGCAAGATCGTCGGCATCGATTTGCTTGAGATCGAGCCGATGACCGGCGTCGAGTTCATCGCTCTCGACTTCCTTGACCCGACCGCTCCGGGCATCCTCACCGACCTGCTCGGTGGCCCGGCCGACTTCGTGATGTCGGACATGGCGGCCAACACCACCGGCCACAAGAAGACTGACCATCTGCGCATTATCGGCCTTGCCGAAGTCGCCGCCGAATTCGCCCGTGAGATCCTGGCGCCCGGGGGCAGCTACCTCGCCAAGGTTTTCCAGGGCGGCACCGAGGGCGACTTGCTCAACGATCTGAAGCGCGACTTCACCACCGTCCGCCATGTGAAGCCCAATGCGAGCCGGGCGGATTCGAGCGAGCTCTACGTGCTGGCGACAGGGTTTCGCGGGCGGGCGGCCGAAGCCGAGGAGTAGGCACCGGCATCCGGAAGGCACTGGTGCTGGGCCGACTGCAGCCGTGATCATGCTTTCGCGAGCGCGGCGGCTGCCCGGACAAAATGCTCGTGCATCCGTATGACTCAGCCTAGCCTTCCGTCTTCGACGACGGACGGAGGCCGGCGATGACCAAGGCGAAGGTAGCAGCCAAGGGCAAAACGGGCAGGACGGCTCCCGTCGACGACAGGACCACTTCCGACGACATCGCCGTCGCGACGGTTCGCACTGTCGACATGGAGACGGCTGAGACCCGCATCGAGCATGACCTGCTCGGTTACGACGAGGTGCCGGCGAAAGCGCTGTGGGGCATTCACACCAAGCGTGCTGTCACGAACTTCCCAATCACCGGCGTGCCGGTCGGCCATTTTCCGGAGTTCGTGCGGGCATTGGCCCTGGTGAAGCAGGCAGCGGCGCGCGCCAACAAGCGGCTCGGCTATCTCGATCCGGCCAAGGCCGATGCCATCGACCGAGCCTGCACCCTCGTTGCCACCGACAGGGCCTATGCCGAGGCCTTCGTGGTCGATGCGATCCAGGGCGGGGCAGGCACCTCGACCAACATGAACACCAACGAGGTGATCGCCAACGTCGCGCTCGGCCTGATGGGCCACGCGCCGGGCGCCTACGGCAAGCTGCATCCGAACGACGACGTCAACATGGCCCAGTCGACCAACGATGCCTATCCAACGGCCCTGCGGCTGGCCGTGATCATCGCGACGCAACCCCTGACACGAGCGCTCGACGACCTGGCCTATGCGTTCAAGGGCAAGGCCGTGGAATTTGCCGACGTGCTCAAGATGGGCCGTACCCAGCTCCAGGACGCCGTGCCGATGACGCTTGGGCAGGAATTCGACGGCTTCCACGCCACCATCAAGGAGGATGTCGGCCGGCTCACCGAGACCAGTGCGCTGTTCCGCGAGGTCAATCTCGGTGCCACGGCCATCGGTACCGGCATCAACGCCGATCCGCGCTACGCGGCGCTGGCTGTGGAAGAGCTGTCGCGGGTCTCGGGACAGCCAATGGTGCTCGCTGGAAACCTGATCGAGGCGACCTCGGATCTCGGCGCCTTCGTGCTGTTCTCCGGCGTGCTCAAGCGTGTCGCCGTGAAGCTCTCGAAGATCTGCAACGACCTGCGGCTGCTCTCGTCCGGTCCGCGCACAGGCTTCGGCGAGATTCGGCTGCCCACCGTCCAGGCCGGTTCCTCGATCATGCCGGGCAAGGTCAATCCGGTGATTCCTGAGGTCGTGAACCAGGTCGCCTACATGGTGATCGGGCAGGATCTCACTGTGACCCTCTGCGCTGAGGGCGGACAGCTCCAGCTCAACGCTTTCGAGCCGACGATCGGCTATTGCGTGCTCTCCTCGATCCGCATGCTGACGGCAGCGATCGAGACGCTGACGAAGCGCTGCGTCGAGGGCATCGAGGCGGACCGGGAGCGATGCCGAGCGCTCGTTCAGGGCTCCATCGGCCTCGTGACGGCGCTCGCACCGACGCTGGGCTACGAGGCGAGCTCGCGCATCGCCCAGCGCGCGCTCAAGGAGAACCGTTCTGTCGCCGACCTTGTGCTGGAGGAGAGGCTACTGACCGAAGTCCAGCTCAACCAATTGCTGGAGTTGGAGGCGATGACTCACCCGACCCGCCGACAGAAGAAGAGCACGACCTAAGACCTTCCTACGGCAGACCCTGCTGTCCCCTGCGGGAGGAATTGGGGGTGGCGGTTCAGGAGGCACCGCAACGCTCGATCCTGAACCCCCACTCCTCGTCCCTCTCGCAAAGGGAAGTGGACGCGCTCAGGCGACTGTCAGGCCTACGTCGACGTTGCCGCGAGTAGCGTTTGAGTACGGGCAGATCTGGTGCGCGGCTTCGACGAGCTTCTGCGCTTCTGCCTTATCGACACCCGGCAGCGTCACGGTAAGGTCGGCGGTGATGCCGAAGCCGCCTTCCGAGCGCGGGCCGATGCCGACCTTGGCGTTCACGGTCGTCTCGGCCGGGATCTTCACCTTGGCCTGGGCGCCGGCGACCTTCAATGCGCCGAGAAAGCAGGCCGCATAGCCGGAAGCGAAGAGCTGCTCCGGATTGGCGCCGTCGCCGCCCGCGCCGCCGAGTTCCTTCGGCGTCGAGAGCTTCACCTGGAAGCCCCCGTCGTCGGTCTTCGCGCTGCCGTCGCGGCCACCAGTTGCCGTGGCCGAGGTCCGGTATTTCACGTCGACGCTCATCGGGTGCTCCTTGTCGGTTCAGTTGGAAGATGATGCGGTTGCCGATTGAATTCTATGCGGCCGACGCCCCTTCCTGAGATGAATATAGATTGCGCGCAATCTATAGACGTGTGCTGGCGCACATGAAGCCGTCGGTTCGGCATGTGGGTCGTCTGGCGAAGCCAAAACGCGTCGTCCTGCGTCTGGGAAGAGCGCTTCAATCGACTGAAATAGGACTGCTGCCAAGCACTCTCAGCACTTCATCCGCACATAGGTCCCCGGAGCCGGGCCGAGGGAGGGCAAAGCGCCTTCGCCCGGCACGCGGGCCGGGACGCGCTCGGGCGCCTGGGCCTCGAGCCAGGAGAACCAGTAGGGCCACCACGAGCCCTCATGCTCGGTCGCGGCCTGGACCCAATCCTCGAACCGGCCCTTGGCCGGACCACCGATGCGGAATCCGTACTTCGCCTTCTTGCCCGGCGGATTGACGACGCCGGCGATGTGACCAGACCCGGCCAGTACAAAGTCGATCGGACCGCCGAATTTCGAGGAGCCCTCGAACACCGAGAGCGCCGGCGCGATGTGATCCTCGCGAGTGGCGAGGTTGAAGATCGGCACCTTCACCTTCTTCAGGTCGAGCTTGACGTTGCCGAGCACCATCTTGCCCTTGGCCAGATTGTTCTTGAGGTAGCAGTTGCGCAGGTAGAACGAGTGGTTCGCCTCGGGCATGCGCGTGGAATCGGCGTTCCAGTAGAGCAGGTCGAAGGGCAGCGGTGCCTTCCCCTTCACGTAGTTGTTGACCACGTAAGACCAGATCAGATCGCTCGGCCTGAGCATGTTGAAGGCGCTCGCCATGCGCGAGCCGTCGAGGTAGCCGCGCTCCTTCATGCGCTCCTCGATGACCTTGATCTGCTCCTCGTCAGCGAAGACCTTGAGGTCGCCGGCATGGGTGAAGTCGACCTGCGTCGTCAGGAAGGTCGCGCTCTTGATGCGGGTGTTGCCGGTGGCCGCCTGCATCGCCAGCGTCACGGCGAGGAGCGTGCCGCCGACGCAGTAGCCTGCCGCCGAGACTTCGTTCTCGCCGGTTGCGACGCCGATCTGGTCGATCGCCGTCTCGATGCCCTCGCGCATGTAGGATTCGAAGTCCTTGTCGCGGTGGCGCTCGTCCGGGTTCACCCAGGAGATCACGAAGACCGTCAGCCCTTGGCTGACCATCCAACCGATGAAGCTTTTGGCTGGGTTGAGGTCGAGGATGTAGAACTTGTTGATCCAGGGCGGCACGATCAGGAACGGGCGCTTTAGCACCGTCTCGGTCTTGGGCGCGTACTGGATCAGCTCCATCAGATCGTTGCGGTAGACCACCTCGCCAGGCGTCACCGCGACGTCCTCGCCGAACTTAAAGGCGGTGACGTCGGTCTGGCGCACGCGCAATTCGCCGCCGCCGGCCTGGAGATCCTCCTCCAGCATCTTGAGACCGCGCACGAGGTTCTCGCCATTCTCGGCGAGCGTGTGTCGCAGCAACTCAGGATTGGTCATCACGAAGTTGGAGGGCGAGTAGGCGGCGAGCAGTTGGCGTAGGTAGAACTCCGCCTTGTGACGGGTATGCGCGTCGATTCCCTCGGCGTTCTCGACGAGGCCTTCGGCCCATCGCGCCGTGATCAGGTAGCTCTGCTTGATCAGGTCGAAGATCGGGTTTGTCGACCATTCCGGGTCGGCAAAGCGCTTGTCCTTCGGGTCAGTGGCGATGGCCGGCTCGGCGTCAACGCCCTGCATCCGGTTCCAGGTCGAGTTCCACAAGGACATGAAGGCTTGGCCGAGCTGCGCCTGCGCCTGCATGGCCCGCTGCGGGTCGCTCATCCAGGTCTCGGCGACCTTGGTAAGCGTCCGGGTCATCTCGCCCATCTCGTCGGCCGGCCCGCCGCGCCCGTTCGGCTTGACGTCGAGGGGGGCGAGATAGCTCGCGGACATGCGTCCGAAACCCTCGGCCAGCGCCGCCGCATTGCGCGAGATCGCCTCGAGATCCGGTGCCGCCGGCTTCGGAACGTCCGACACGCGTTTGATCCTCCCTGACCGGCTCTCTCCCGTACTCTCACGTCAACCGCGCGACGGTGGGCCTCGTTTCGGACAAATTAGCGCTTCACCCGAACATGTCGTCAGTCCGCCAGGCATTGTCCAGATCGCGTACCCCATGCTTTCGTCCAGACTACCAGGTCTTGCTGCCGTCCTGCTCGTCGCCTTGAGCGCAGCGGCATGCTCCAGCGACGTCAATCCGATGAAGGCCGCCATGGTCGGCGCCGGCTACGGGCCGAAAGCCGTCGAGACGCCGGACTTCGTCGAGACGTCGCGCCGCAGGGACAGCACCTATATGCCGATCGGGCAGGATGCGGCCAAGCCCGCGATCCGTGCCCGCAATTCGACGGCCCAGAAATCCCTCGAGGCGGATCTCGAAGCGGCGCGCACGCGTAACGAGGCCCGCGGCAAGATCGCGGAAGGCGCGGGCAAAGGGATCGCGAAGGGCCTCAAGCCGGCCGTGCCACCTGCGGAGTAGCTGGCGGCCTCGACGACACAGGCTCGACGTCGAGCGAAGCGACGGCCGCTTAGGGGTCGGCGTTCGCTGCCGAAAGTGCTAGAGGGAAGGTTCATCGCCCTGCGCGATGAACGGGCTCACTGTCGATGACCCGCGTGCTCTGGACGCCAAGAACGCCATGACCGATTTTCACCGCATCAAGCGCCTCCCGCCCTACGTCTTCGAGCAGGTCAACCGGATCAAGGCCGCCGCCCGAGCCCGTGGCGCCGACATCATCGATCTCGGCATGGGCAACCCGGACCTCGATGCCCCCAAGCACGTGATCGCCAAGCTCATCGAGACGGCTGGCCGTCCGCGCACCGACCGCTATTCAGCCTCCAAGGGCATCGCCGGTCTGCGCCGCGCCCAGGCCGGCTACTATCAGCGCCGCTTCGGCGTGAGCCTGAACCCCGACACGCAGGTCGTGGCGACGTTGGGCTCCAAGGAGGGCTTCGCGAACATGGCGCAGGCGATCACCGCGCCGGGCGACGTGGTGATCGTGCCGAACCCGAGCTACCCGATCCATGCCTTTGGCTTCCTGATGGCAGGCGGCGTGGTCCGCTCGGTGCCGGCTGAGCCAACGCCCGCGATGTTCTCGATCCTGGAACGGGCGATGCTGCACTCGATCCCGAAGCCCGTGGCTCTGGTCGTCTGCTACCCGTCGAACCCGACCTCCTACGTCGCGAGCCTGGATTTCTACACGGACCTCGTCGCCTTCGCGAAGAAGCACGAGATCATCCTGCTCTCCGACCTCGCCTATGCCGAGGTCTATTTCGACGACAACAACCCGCCACCCTCGGTGCTGCAGGTGCCTGGCGCCATCGACGTGACGGTGGAGTTCACCTCGCTGTCGAAGACCTATTCGATGGCCGGCTGGCGCATGGGCTTCGCGGTCGGCAACGAGCGGCTGCTCGCCGCGCTGACCCGGGTGAAGTCCTATCTCGACTACGGCGCCTTCACGCCGATCCAGGTTGCCGCCACTGCCGCGATCAACGGGCCGGACGACTGCATCAAGGAGATGCGCGCTGTCTACAAGAAGCGGCGCGACGTGATGGTCGAGTCCTTCGGTAAGGCCGGCTGGGTGATTCCTCCGCCCCAGGCGTCGATGTTTGCCTGGGTTCCGATCCCGGAGAAGTTCAAGCCGATGGGCAGCCTCGGCTTTTCGAAGCTGCTCCTTGAGAAGTCGGACGTCGCGGTTGCACCGGGCATCGGCTTCGGCGAGCACGGCGACGATTTCGTACGCATCGCGCTCGTCGAGAACGAACAGCGCATCCGTCAGGCGGCTCGTAACGTGCGCCGCTTCTTCGATGCGGCGGACAAAACGCTGCACAACGTGGTGCCGCTGCAGCAGGCTGTGTGAGGTTCGTCATTCCGTCGCCCCGCACGTGGGGAGGGGGGATGACGCGGAATGGACCGCGCTGAGACGAGCGCGGCCCTCACATTTCCGGCTGCTCCCCTAGCGTCTCCTCGATGTAGAGCTGCTCGAGCAGTACCTTGATCACTGCCATCAGGGGCAGAGCCAGTGCGATGCCCCAAAGCCCGAATAGAACGCCGAGTAGGAGCTGTCCGGCGAAAATCGTGGCCGGCGGGATGTCCAGCGCGCGCTTCTGAATGAAGGGCGTGAGTCCGTAGCTCTCCAGCGTCTGCACCACGAGATAGACGCCGAGCGCTCCGAGCAGCGCGTTGAAGCCTGAGGCGAGGCTTGCCAGCAGGATGATCGCGCCCGCCACCAGCGGGCCGATCGTCGGGATGAAGGCGAGAAGCCCCGCCTGCAGGCCAAGGATCAGCGAGCCACCGATGCCGAGGAAGGCCAGGCCGGCCCAGGTGCAGAGGAAGATCACGGCCATTGTGATGAGCTGGCCGAACAGCCAGTGCCGCAGGGTGTCGCCCATGCCGTCGAGCACTTCTCCGCCGCGCTCGCGGTGACGCGGCGGCAGGAAGCGCACGGCGCCGTTGCGGTAGGCGCTGGGATCGGCGGCTACCGAGAGACCGAGGAAGACGATTACAAGAACATTTCCCAGGGCATTGAACAGTTCGAGCAGCACGGCCGCTGCCGGTCCGAGCACGTTACGCGCGCCGGAGAGGAGAGAGCCCGGGCTCTTGAGCACGCCCGAGGCGATGCTGTCGAGGCCGCCCTTCTGCTCCTCATAGCCGCCCGACTTGGCCTGCCCGGCCTCCCCGGTCTCCTGCAAAGTTTCGAGCTTGCCGATATCGACGCCGTGATCCTTCAGCCAGTCGCGAACCGTGCCCGACTGGCTCTGGATGGTCTGGCCGAGATCGCGGGCTTGCTGGGCAATTGTCGCGCCCCCGAAAGCGCTCATCCCGAGGAGGAGGCCGGCGACGGCGACGCTGACGACGGTCAGCCGCACGGCCCGCGGAAGCGGCACCACATGGCCGAGGCCACGCGTCAGCCCATCGAGAAACACGCCGAGCAGAATGCCGGCGAAGATCAGCAAGAGCGTCGCAGAGGCCGTCCAGGCGAGGGCCAGCGCGGCAATGACGGCCACCACGGCAAGGCCGGCGCCGACGAGCGAGCGCGTGCCACGCGGGCGGACGGCCGGTTCGGCGGTGGCGGTCTCGTTATTGTGGTTCGCCATGCGCATCCTCCGGCCGGCGGCGCCGGTGCCTGCGGCATGGACGGAAAATCAGGCGGCGTCCATTGCCGCCTGCCGATTGCTATGCCCAGCTCTGGGCAGCCTTCGCATCCGCCTCCGTCGCCTCGACCCAGCCCCCCGTCGTGCCGTCTGCGAGATGCTCGCGCTTCCAGAACGGGGCGCGTGCCTTCAGGTAGTCCATCAAGAAACTCGCAGCCTCGAAAGCCGCGCGGCGATGAGCCGAGGCCGTGACGACAAGAACGATGCCTTCGCCCGGCCGTATCAGCCCGTGGCGGTGGACCACCCGGGATGCCTGGATTGGCCAACGCTCAGTGGCCTCGGCGATGACCCGCTCGATCTCGGCCTCGGCCATGCCGGGATAATGCTCCAGTTCGAGTGCATCGAGCCGGCCATCCTCATCGCGGCATAGGCCAGTGAAGCTTACCACCGCTCCGGCGCGGCCCCGCAACTCGGCCTCGATCCGCGCGAGTTCCGCGGCCACGTCGAACGGCTCGGGCTGGATGCTGACGCGGCTCATGGGCTCCTCGAAACGAAAGGCACGGCTTACCCTGCCGCTCATGCGCCTATATGTCCCTGCTCGGCCTCGGGCGCCATTGCGCGTCTGCTTCCGCTGAGGACGCTTGCGTGACTCCTGACCTGATCCTCCCCTACGACGGCGTGCTGCCGGTGTTTTCCACGCGGCCGGTCTGGTGCGGTACGGGCAGCACCGCGATCGGTGTGGCGACAATCGGCGCGCAGGCTTGGCTCGGCGACGACAGCGTGATCCGGGCTGATGGCCAGACCGTCACCATTGGAGACCGCTTCTGGCTCGGCAGCCGTTCGACGGTCCACATCGCGACCGAGACCCATCCTACGGTCATCGGCGACCGTGTCACCGTCGGCCGGAACGCTGTGGTGCATGCCTGCACGGTCGGCTCTGACGTGGTGATTGAGGACGACGTCATCGTGCTGGACGGCTCGGTGGTGGGCGATAGGGTGTTGATCGAGGCCGGCGCAACGGTCTTCCCGCGCTCGCGTCTAGAGGCGGGCCACGTCTACGCCGGCAGCCCCGCTAAGAAGCAGCGCCCGATCACTGGCGAAGACCTGGCTGAACGCGCCGAGCGTCTGCGCGAAGCCGCCGCCGCTGCTCCAGCACCCGCACAGGGCGATGCGCCCGAAACGGACGAGACGGTGTTCGTTGCGCGTACCGCGCGGCTCTCGGGCCGGATCATGCTCGGGGCTGGGTCGAGCGTACTGTTCTCCTGCGCGCTCAGCGCCGAAGTTGGACCAATCGTGGTCGGGGCGGACACCAACATCCAGGACAACACGGTCATTCGCACCCGCGGCGAGGGCGTCGTGATCGGCCGCGACACCACGATCGCCCACAACGTCCGCATGGCAGATTGCCGGATCGGCGCGCGCAGCCTCATCGGGATCGGCAGCGTGATCGCTCCCGGCACTGTTATCGCCGACGACGTAATGCTTGCCGGAGGTGCCACAACTGATCCAGGTCAACTCCTCGACAGTGGATACCTCTGGGGCGGCCGCCCGGCTCGCATCCTCGCGCCGCTCGACGCTGCCAAGCGCACGATGATGGCGCGGATCGTCGAGGGCTATTGCGCGCACGGCAATGAGTACCGGCAGGCGCAGGCGGTCGACGCGGTTTAGCTTTCGCAATCCGGAGCCTCTCGATGCGGAGGCGCATGGTGATCGAGGCAGCCAAGCCGCGTCTGTCCAGCTACGTCGCTGCTTGGGCATCTCCAAGAAACCGGCCCACCAGCATTCGCGCCAGCACACGCGGCGAGTCCGGAACCAACACCCCGAGCTTGTTGGAGGTCGAGAGCGAGGCGAGGCCGTGCAGGCCGGCCCAGAGTGTTGCCACGGCCTGTCGCCGTTCTATGGAATCGGGCAGCAGGGGCGTCAGCACTTGGTCGACGAGGCCGACCGCCTCCGCCAAGGCTTCGGAATACCAGTCGGGAAACGGCACGTCTGGTGCAGCAACGTGCTCGAAGACGAGGCTCCATACCCGTGGGTCCGCGGCGACGAAGACAAGATAGGCGTCGGCGAGCGCCAGGGCGTTGTCACCTGCGGGCTTTTGCGGGTCGATCGCCTTCTGCAGCGTCGCGTACAGGCGCTGAAAGGTACGCGCATTGATCCGTAGGATAACCTGATCGAGGTCGCCGACCGCGTTGTAAATTGAGTTCGGCGCGTAGCCGATCGCGGCGGCGAGTCGTCTCATTCCGAGCCCGCGAAAGCCCTCGTTGCGCACGAGGCTCTCGGCCGCCTGGGCGACCATCTCGGTGAAACCCTCACGGTCGTGTTTGCCCCGCGGCCCTGCGGTCCCCTTGCCCCTGGTCACATCGCCTCCCGAACGCCAAATATCGCGTTACAACAGAACGTTAGGATATCGCACGCATCGTTGTTCTAATGCGGATCCGCGTGTGCCCCCACACGTCATGGCTTATCGCTGTTGCACGGTGTGCAAAATCGATGTTGCGCCCTACCTCCGACTAAATATCTTGAACGTCGTGCAAACTATCTGATGGCTCGGGTCGCCGGGAGGTCAGATGGCTGGATTTGACGCCCAAGCTATCGCCGGGCAGTCATGAACCAGCCGGGAGAGAGGTCCATGTTCGCTTCCCTGATGACGACGCGGCGCTTCGCCCCGCTGTTCTGGTGCCAGTTCTTCTCGGCCTTCAACGACAACTTTCTCAAGAACGCCCTGGCACTGCTGATCCTGTTCAAAGTCGGCGAAGGCGGCGCGGATGCCGGTCATGGCGGCGTGCTGGTGACGCTGGCAAGCGCCGTTTTTATCGGCCCGTTCTTCATTCTGTCGGGCCTCGGTGGGCAGCTCGCAGACCGCTACGACAAGGCAGTTCTCGCCAAGCGTCTGAAGTTCGCCGAGATTTTTGCTGCCATGCTCTCGGTGCTCGGCTTCTGGCTGCAATCGGTGCCGCTGCTCTTCGCCGCGCTCGGCTCCTTTGGAGTGATCGCCGCGCTGTTCGGCCCGATCAAGTATGGCATCCTGCCCGATCATCTGAAGCGCGAGGAACTCACCGCCGGCAACGCGCTGGTGGAAGCTGCG
Source organism: Methylobacterium gnaphalii (assembly GCF_007992215.1). GTDB lineage: Bacteria > Pseudomonadota > Alphaproteobacteria > Rhizobiales > Beijerinckiaceae > Methylobacterium > Methylobacterium gnaphalii. The sequence continues at coordinate 55,182 of NZ_BJZV01000001.1, forward strand.
ACCTTTCTCGCGATTCTGCTCGGCACCATCACCGCCGGCCTTGCCATGGCGATGGGCGGCCATGCCCTCGGCCTCGGTGCCGGCCTGATGACCTTCGCGGTCCTTTGCTGGCTCGCCGCTCGCCAGATCCCGCGGACGGGAGAGGGCGATCCCAACCTCAAGGTCGATGCCAACGTCGCCCGCTCCACCGTCGAGTTGCTGCGCGACCTCTGGGCCGATACGCGGCTGTGGCGCGGCTCGGTGATCGTGAGCTGGTTCTGGCTCGTTGGCGTCGTGGTGCTCTCGCTGCTGCCGGTGCTGGTGCGCCAGACCCTCAATGGCACCGAGATCGTCGCAACGACGCTGCTTGCCGTGTTTTCCATCGGTATCGCGGCCGGTTCAGGTCTCGCCTCCTGGCTCGCCAGCGGCCGTATCGTCCTGCTGCCGACTCCTGTCGGCGCGATCCTGATGGGTCTGTTCGGCCTCGACCTCGCTTGGACAGTCTCTCATGCCGTGCCCGCTGCCGGTGAGCCAATCGGCGCGCTCGCCTTCGTCGGCAGTGGCACGGGCATCCGCCTCGTGGTCGATTTCGCCGGGCTCGCCATCGCGGGCGGCCTCTACATTGTGCCGTCCTTCGCCGCCGTGCAAGCCTGGACGCCGAAGGAGAAGCGCGCGCGTGTGATCGGCGCGGTCAACGTGCTGACCGCCGCCTTCATGGTCGGCGGCACCCTGGCTCTGGCCGGGCTTCAGGCCGCCGGGCTGTCGATGGCTCAGCTCCTAGCCCTAGTCGCGGTGCTTAACCTCGTCGTGGGCGTGATCGTCTTCAAGATCATGCCGACGAGCCCGTTCCGCGACTTCCTCTCCATCCTGTTCCGCGCCTTCTACCGCCTCAAGGTCAAGGGGCTTGAGAACGTCGAGAAGGCTGGCCCGAACGCGATCATCGCGCTCAACCATGTCTCCTTTCTCGACGCGCCGCTCGCCCTGTCGCTGCTCGATACCGAACCAGTCTTCGCCATCGACCACGGCATCGCGCAGCGCTGGTGGGTGAAGCCCTTCCTCAAGATCACCAAGGCGATGCCGCTCGACCCGACACGGCCCCTCGCAACCCGTTCGCTGATCAACGCGGTGAAGGACGGCGAGACGCTGATCATCTTTCCCGAGGGGCGCCTCACTGTCACCGGCAGCCTGATGAAGGTCTATGACGGTGCTGGCCTGATCGCCGACAAGTCCGGTGCGATGATCGTGCCGGTAAAGATCGAGGGGCTCGAACAGACCGCGTTCTCGCGCCTCTCGCGCAGCCAGGTCCGCCGCCGCTGGTGGCCCAAGGTGACCGTGACGATCATGGAGCCGGTGAAGCTCGAGATCGATCCGGAACTGAAGGGCAGGAACCGTCGGCGCGCGGCGGGCGCCGCCCTCTACGACATCATGTCGGATCTCGTCTTCGATACGACGGACATCGACCGCAGCGTGATGTCCGCGTTGATCGAGGCCGGCGAGCGCCACGGCTGGGGCCGCATCGCCCTCGAGGACCCGGTCACCGGCGCGATGACCTATTCGCGCCTCGTGATGGGCGCCAACATCCTCGGCCGCAAGCTCATGCCGCTGGCCCCTGAGGGTAAGACGATCGGGCTGATGCTGCCCAACGCGAACGGCGCCGCCGTCACCTTTTTCGCCCTGGCAAGCGCGGGCCGGATCCCGGCGATGATCAACTTCTCGGCCGGTGCCGCCAACGTACTCTCGGCCTGCAAGGCGGCTGAGGTCGAGACCATCCTCACCTCACGCGCCTTCATCGAGAAGGGCCGTCTCGGCGGCCTGATCGAGGGCCTCGAAGGCAAGGTGCGGCTTGTCTATCTGGAGGACCTGCGCGCCACCGTGACCAAGGGCGACAAGCTCAAGGGCCTGCTGGCACCCCGCAAGTCATTAGTGAAGCGTAGGGGCGACGATCCCGTCGCCGTTCTGTTCACCTCCGGCTCCGAGGGCACGCCGAAGGGCGTGGTGCTCGCTCATCGCAACATGCTGGCGAATACCGCCCAGGCCGCCGCGCGCATCGATTTCGGACGCCAGGACAAGGTGTTCAACGCTCTGCCTGTCTTCCACGCCTTCGGCCTTACGGCCGGCCTCGTGCTCCCGCTGGTCTCGGGTGTACCGGTCTATCTCTACCCATCGCCGCTGCACTACCGGATCGTGCCTGAGCTGATCTACGGCACCAACTCCACAGTGCTGTTCGGGACGGACACCTTCCTCGCCGGCTACGCCAAGGCCGCGCACCCGTACGATCTGCGCTCGCTGCGCTACGTTGTGGCTGGTGCCGAGAAGGTGAAGGAATCTACCCGGAAGACCTGGGCGGAAAAGTTCGGCCTGCGCATCCTCGAAGGCTACGGCGTGAGCGAGTGCGGTCCCGTGGTCGCCCTCAATACACCGATGTTCAACCGCTTCGGCACGGTTGGCCGCATCCTGCCTGGGATGGAATACCGCCTGGAGGCCGTGCCTGGCATCGACGAGGGCGGCCGGCTCTTCGTGAAGGGGCCAAACATCATGCTCGGCTACTACCGCGCCGAGAAACCCGGCGTGCTCGAACAGCCTCCGCAAGGCTGGCACGATACCGGCGACATCGTCGCGATCGATGCGGAAGGTTTCGTCGCAATCAAGGGCCGCGCCAAGCGCTTCGCCAAGATCGCTGGCGAGATGGTCTCGCTCGCCACCGTTGAGTCGCTGGCCGCCGAACTCTGGCCGGATGCCCCGAGCGCTGTGGCCGCCGTTCCCGATGCCCGCAAGGGCGAGCGGCTGATCCTGTTCACCGAGGCCAAAGGCGCGACGCGCCCCGCTTACCAGGCTTTCGCCAAGTCGAAGGGTGCGCCGGAGATCGCCGTGCCGGCGGAGGTGGTGATCCTCGACAGGCTACCGATGCTAGGTACCGGTAAGGTCGATCAGGTCGGTGTGACCAAGTTCGCCAAAGAGCGGGCTGCGGAGGCCGAAGCCGCCTGACAGCGCTTCTCGCAACCTCGACGGCAGAAAAGCCTGATCCGCGGTGCGGGTCAGGCTTTTTGCAATTCATTCGTCATGGCGCTTGAACTTCGATCGTGTTTCGATATATCTAAATAAACGACATATCGAAACACGATCGGAATAACAGATGTTTGGACGCTTTCACCACCGCGGTCACGACCTCCGCGACGAGTGGGTCTTTGCCCGCAACGAGCGTGGCGACGAGTACGGGTACAGCCCGTTCGGTCGCGGCGGGCAGCATCGCGGCAATGCACGTCATGGTGCTCCCGGCCGCTTCTTCGGCCACGGCGATCTGCGCCTCGTCGTGCTCCACCTCATCGGCCAGCAGCCGCGCTACGGCTACGAGATCATCAAGGCGATCGAGGAGCGGGTCGCCGGCGCCTACAGCCCGAGCCCCGGCACGATCTACCCGACCCTGACCATGCTGCAGGACCTCGGGCATGTGACAGTCAGTGACGGCGAGGGCGCCAAGAAGCTGCACACCATCACCGAGGAAGGACGTGCCTACCTTGATGCCCACCGTCCGACACTCGATGCGCTGATCGCCCGCATGGACGAGACCGGCCGTCGTCATGGCGGCAGCTCGGCTCCCCAGGTCGTGCGCGCCATGGAGAACCTACGCATGGCCCTGCGGATGCGCCTCTCGCGCGGCGCGCTGGACGAGGAGCAGATCAATGCCGTCGCGGCTGCGATCGATGCGGCGGCCACTGCGGTCGAGCGCGTCTAGTTGAATCCCCAGATGACCCGCTCGGGAGGAGAACGGTATCGCGGGCCTTGACCGCATCGCCGAATCCCCGATGCAGGGTCTCGCCAAAGGACAGCGAGGCCCGAACCGCATGCAGGCTCCTGCCATCGAAGCCAAAGCGCGCGGCGCGTCGTTCCTCAAACCGTTGTTTCGCGATCGCCGCATCGCGGCTGGGCTCTTCCTCGGCGTTGGCTCGGGGATGGCCTTCCCGCTGATCTACGCGACACAGTCAGTCTGGCTGACGCGGGCGGGCGTGCCGATCGAGACGATCGGCTGGCTGTTCGGTCTGACCTTTCCCTACAAGCTCAAGTTCCTCTGGGCGCCGTTCCTCGACCGCTACGACCCGCCGCTGATCGGCGCCTGGCTCGGGCGGCGGCGCGGCTGGATCCTGCTGGCGCAGCTTGGCGTCGCGGCGGGTCTCGTGGGGATTGCCTTCGGAGATCCGGCCAACTGGCTCGGGTGGACGATCGCCTTCTCCCTAGCACTGGGTGTCGCCGGGGCGACACAGGACATTACCGTCGATGGCTGGCGCATCGCCGTGGTCTCGAAGGCGGAGCTGCCGCTGATGTCCTCCTGGGCTGAGATCGGCTGGCGGATGGGTACACTCGTCGCCGGGGCGGGGGCTCTCATCGTGGCCGGCGAGCACGGCTGGAAGGTTGCCTACGTTGTCATGGCAGCGATCATGTTCCCGAGCATGATCGCAGCATGGTTCGCGCCCGAACCGAAATCCGACAGGGACCCGATCCGCGAGCCGCTGAATTTCGGCGCCACGATCTGGGCGCCGATCAAGGACCTGCTCGACCGGCTCGGGCCGCTCGGCATCCCGATCCTGATCATGATCGCGGGATTCCGCATGTCGGGCTACGTTTCCACCGCGATGGCGAACCCGCTCTTCGTGACGCTGCACTATTCGGACGTCGACATCGCCACGGTGGTGAAGGTTTACGGCTTCTGGCTGGCGCTCGGCGCCACCATCCTCGGCGGCTGGATGATCCCGCGGTTCGGCCTGATGCCGACGCTGCTCTTCGGCACCGTGTTCGGCTCGGCCGCGCATCTCGCGCTCGCCTATCTCGCGCTTTACGGGGACCACAACGACGGCGCCTACTGGACCTTCGTGATGGCGGTCGGGATCGAGGCCTTTGCCTATGCCTTCGCCTCGATCGTCCTGATCACCTACATGTCGACGCTGACCTCGGACGGCTATGCGGCGAGCCAGTTCGCGCTGATGACCTCGCTGGTGGCGCTGCCCGGCAACCTGCTGGCCATGACCTCCGGCGTCGCGGTCAAGGCCGTCGGTTTCGCCTGGTTCTTCGTCGGCACCTCGGTGATCGGCATTCCGGTAGCGTTGCTCTGCGGCTGGATCTGGTGGTGGCAGAGCCGGCAGGTCCAGAGCGTAACCTGAGCCGTTCGGCGACCGAACTTCAGCCATCGTCTCGACCTACGAGCCCCTCCATGACCTTCGACCGCCGCCGCTTCCTTGCTGTCTCCGCCGGCCTCGCCCTCGCCGGGCCGGCCTGGGCTCAGGGTTACGGGCAGACCTTCAAGGTCGAGAACGACGATGGGCGCCCGATCGCCAACATGCGCCTGCCGGGCGAACTCACCGGCCAGGCGATGGAGCTCAAGGGCGTGACCTATATCGGCCCGCGCGATGCCGAGGTCGTGCTCTACGAGTATTTCGACTACAATTGCCCGTATTGCCGGAAGGCCGCCGCGGACATCCAGGCGCTCTCCGCCAGCGATCCGGCGCTCCGGATCGGCCTCGTGAACAACCCGATCCTCTCGCCGATGTCGGCGCAAGCCGCCAAGGTGGCGCTCGCCGTCCAGCGCAAGCTCGGCTCGGCGGCCGCGTTCAAGCTCTACACTCAACTCCTCGGCACGCCCGGCCAGATCGACGGGATCAAGGCTCTCACCGTTGCGGCCAAGTCCGGTGTCCCGCGTGCGGAGCTGGAAGAGATCGGCAACAGCGACGAGATCCGCGAGGCGCTCACCGCGCAGATGCGCCTGGCGGCCAATCTCGGCCTCACCGCGACGCCGTCCTATGTGCTCGGCAATATCGGCATCCTCGGCCATCCGGGGCCGAAGTCGCTCGCCCGGATGATCGCCGCCATGCGCCGCTGCGACCAGATCGCCTGCGGATAGGCGGATGTCGGGGCGATCCAGACCGCCGTCACTGCGAGCGTAGCCAAGCCATCCAGGTGCACCGCCGTCGCGGGTGGGGTCCAGGAGGGCTTCGGCTTCGCCCCGCAATGACGGGACGGGCTTCCCTCAGGGCTTCTTCGCGTCGGCCGGCGGCGCGGTGATGGGAGCCGGCGCGGTCGGCACGGCGTCGGTACGCTCGACCTTGGCGGCCTCGCGCAGCTTCAGGATCACGTCCTGCTGGGCCTTGCGGGTCAGGTACTGGTCGACCTGCTCCTTCATCTCGTCGAAGCTCGGGATCGGCTTGGTGCGCTTCTCCTCGACCTTGATGACGTGCCAGCCGAACTGGGTCTTCACCGGGTCGGAGACCTGGCCCGGGCTCATCTTGAAGGCGGCCTCGGCGAAGGGCGCGACCATGCGCTCCTTGGTGAACCAGCCGAGATCGCCGCCCTCGGTCTTGGAGCCCGGATCCTTCGAGAGCTCGCCGGCGGCCTTGGCGAAATCCTCGCCACCCTTGACGCGGGCGGCGATCTTCTTGGCCTCGGCCTCGTTGTCGACGAGGATGTGCCGGGCGTGCACCTCCTCCTCGGGCTTCATCGACTTGACGGTCTGGTCGTAGAGCGCCTTGGCGGCGTCCGGCGTTGCCGTCTTCTTCGCCTCCTGCTCGAGGTAGTCATCGAGCAGCAGCTTGTCGCGGAAATAGGCGAGCTTGCGCTTGAACTCGGGCGTTTCACCGACCTTCGCGGCATCGGCCGCCTGGGCGCCCACGCGCAGGTCGATCATGTAGTCGACGAGCAGGCCCTGCTTGCTGGCCTCGTCCACGCCGGGCAGCGAGAGGGCAGGGTCCTCGCCCGCGATCGTGAGGTCACCCTGGGTGATCGGCGCGCCGTTGACCCTGGCGACCACCGTGTCGGGGGCGGGCTTGGCAGCCGGCGTCGCCGCGGCTGCAGCCGGTGCCGATGGGGCGGCGCTGGGCTCCTGCGCCAGCGCGGCAGCAGGAAGCACGAGCGACAGGGCGAGCGCGCTCGGGCGCAGGAAGCGGGTAAACGTCGGCATGAAAGCGGTCCGTCCTTGGGCGTCGCCGCCTCGGGCCCGCTCTGACGACAGGCTCGCGCGCGCAGCGTGAAGAAGCGGCCAGAGGCCGCGGGAGACGGCCAGACAGGTGGAATTTCCCCGCGCCAAACGCAAGCGTGGCCGCTGGAATCGCCTTCGAGCCCGGCTGCAGAATTCCCTTGGGGGATGGCGCTCCTCAGCCGCGCCGGCCGACGAGGCCAGGCGGCAGGAACGCGCGCTCGACGGCCCCTTCGACCGGAGTGGCGGCCGGGGTACGGTGGCCCGTGTCGGGTCGCGCGGCCGGTGCCGAGGCTGGCTTCGTGCTCGTCACGGGCCTCGCTGCCGGCACGAGATCGGTGGCGGCCGGCGCGGGCTGCCCGGCGCGAGCCGGCTTGATGACGGCGCGGGGCGTGATCGAGCCGGTCGTCACGACGTCGGTGGCGGCGGACGGCGCAGGGGTGCCGGGGGTGTCGAGACCGTAGATGTCATCGCGAAAATGTGCGCGCCCGTCGGGCGTGGCATAGCCGGTGAGATAGACGAAGGTCACCGGCACCGACTTCACCAGCTTGATGTCACGCTTCTCCCCGGTGGCGATGCCGCTCTCGATCTCGATCGGCCCCCAGGTCGAGCCGGGACCGTTCGGGCCCTCGGTGCCCTGGAGCAGCCAGGCCGCGAACTCCTTCACCTGACCGACGCGCACGCAGCCATGCGAGTGGAAGCGGACATTGCCGGCGAACAGCGACTTCGACGGCGTGTCGTGCATGTAGACGGCGAACTTGTTCGGCATGTCGATGCGCAGCTGGCCCAGCGAATTGTCGAAGCCGGAATCCTGGCGCAGCGTGTAGTTGACCGCCTTCTCTCCGCTCCAGTCGAAGGTCGTGGAATCGACCTCGACTCCGCCGGGACCGAGCATGCGGATGTGGTTCTTGACGAGATAGCCCGGGTTCTTGCGCATCGTCGGGATGATCTCGTTCTTGATCACCGAGACGGGCAACGTCCAGGTTGGATTGAGGTTGACGTCGGTCACGCGGGTCTCGACCGAGGGCGTCGCCTTGTCGGGCTTGCCGACGACGGCGACATAGCGGCGCGCAACCGCGCCGTTCTCCACCGTCTCGACGGTGGCGGAAGGAATGTTCACGACGACGTAGCGCTCACCGAACGGAAACTTCGAGCCGATCAGCCGCTCGACGGTGGCCGCGAGCTGGCGCTGGCGCACGCTCGCCGGCACGTTCAGCGCCGCGACGGTCAGGCGCTGGACGAGTCCCGATTCCGGCAGGCCATGCCGCTGCTGGAACGATTTCACCGCCGCCACCAGGGTGTCGTCGTAGATGTCGGAATGCGTGGCATCCGCCGCGAGGTCGCCGGTCATCACGAGATGGCCGCGCAGGGCCGCGACGGCCGGATTGCGATCGCCGGGCTTCAGGGTAAGCCCAGCCGGAACCTGGCTCCAGCCGCCAGCGTCGGCCAGGGCCTTGTAGTGCTCGGCCATGCGCATGGTGGCGAGGAAGGTCGCGGGCGTCAGCGTCGGCGTCGGATCCTCGGAGACCTTGGCGTAGACAGGTGCCGGCACCTCTCGCGATTTCTTCGGGGCGGGGGCCGCAACGGCAGCAGGCGGCGTCCCGGTCATGGCCGGAACGGGGGAGGGCACCGGGTGCGGAGGGACGGACTCTTGTGCAGAGGGTTGCACCGAGAGTGGTAGCGGGGCGGGCGCGGTCTTCGACTCGGCTGCCGGCTCGGCGCGTGCAACGCCGAGGCACATCGTCATGGCGACAGGGGCGCTGATCAGCGCATGACGAGAGATCGGGGAAAGGAAACGCAACGCCATCACCGCCTCGAACGAGTCGTGCCGGCAGGATGCGGCGTGATGGTTAGGAAATCGCTGATGCGACCGTTTCGCGTGTGCGAGGACGCACGCTCGCCAGGATGCCGGCGGGCGCAACATCTTCATATTCAGGTAGGCTCGGCGCGAACGCATCGGCACGGTCCCTGCAGCCGGGTTTTGCTGAGGCCTTCGCTCGGCATATGAGGTGAGCGCCGTCCCTGGCGGCGCCCTTGCATCGCGCCGCCGGGCGTGACTGCCTTCGTACCGAAGCGGGAGAAGAGCCCTTGGCCACCATCATCCCCGTCGCCTCCTTCGACTACGTGGTGTTCGGCGCCACCGGCGATCTGACCCGACGCAAGCTCCTGCCGGCCCTGTACTACCGGTTCCGCGACGGCCAGATCCCCGGCAGCAGCCGTATCATCGGCGCCTCACGCACGGAGCTCACGACGGAGGCGTTCCGCGATCGGGCGCGCGAGGCCTTGCGCGAGTTCATTCCGAGCCATCATCTCGACGAGGCCGCGCTGGCGAACTTCATCGATCACGTCCACTACGTCGCGGTGGATGCCCTTGGCACGGACGGCTGGGACGAGCTGAAGGCACTGCTCGACGAGCGGCCCGACCAGGTCCGGCCGTTCTATCTCGCCACCTCGCCCGATCTCTACGGCGCGATCTGCCGGAACATCGAGCGCTGCGGCCTCGTCGGCGAGAACACTCGTGTCGTGCTGGAGAAGCCGATCGGCAAGGACCTGAAGTCGGCGCGTGCCATCAACGACGCCGTCGGCGCGGTCTTCCCGGAGGGCCAGATCTTCCGCATCGACCACTATCTCGGCAAGGAGACCGTCCAGAACCTGCTGGCCTTGCGCTTCGCCAACACGATCTTCGAGCGGCTCTGGAACGCCGACGTGATCGATCACGTCCAGATCACGGTGGGCGAGACCGTCGGCGTCGAGGGCCGCGGCGGTTACTACGACACCTCCGGCGCACTGCGCGACATGGTGCAGAACCACCTGCTGCAGCTGCTCTGCCTCACGGCGATGGAGAGTCCGCTCTCCCTCGACGCCGATTCGGTGCGCGACGAGAAGCTGAAGGTGCTGCGTGCCCTGAAGCCGATCACGCCGGCGGAAGTGCAGGCGGTGACGGTGCGCGGGCAATACGCGGCCGGCGCGGTGTCCGGGAAAAGCGTCCCGAGCTACCTGGCCGATCTCGGCGGCGAGACCTCGAGCCGCACCGAGACCTTCGTCGCCCTGAAGCTCGAAGTGCGCTCGGCCCGCTGGGCCGGCGTGCCGTTCTACCTGCGGACGGGCAAGCGCCTTCCGAGCAAGCATTCCGAGATCGTCGTGCAGTTCCGCGCCTCACCCTTCTCCATCTTCCCTGAGGAAGCTTTCGGGCGCGAGCCGAACCGCCTCGTCATCCGTCTTCAGCCCGAGGAGGGCATGAAGCTCGAGGTGATGACCAAGGATCCGGGCCCCGGCGGTATGCGCCTGCGCCCGACCGACCTCGACATCTCCTTCGAGGAGACCTTCAAGCAGCGCTACCCGGACGCCTATGAGCGCCTGTTGATGGATATCGTGCGCGGCAATGCCACCCTGTTCATGCGCCGCGACGAGGTGGAGGCCGCTTGGGAATGGGCCGACAAGCTGCTTCAGGCCTGGGCCGACCGGCCCGAGCCGCCGCGCCCCTACGCCGCAGGCTCCTGGGGACCGACGGCGGCCATCGCCCTGATCGAGCGCGACGGCCGCACCTGGCACGAAGAAATTCGCTGATCGCGCGTCGCGATAAGAGATCTCTTCGTACAGCGTGAACAAGTCCGTCTACAACCACACAAGACATTGACCTTTTCTCCCGGAACGCCCCTACGGACAACACGTTGACCGCCGCGAGTCCCAACCAACGAGGGCAGGCTGGCACAGCGTGGTGGATCGAACGGCGGGCATGGATTCGGACACACCCTCGACGGACAAGACACCGGACCACAGCCCGTCTCAGGGGCTGGGCGACGACTTCCGTCGCTTCGCCGATTTCGTGCCGCAGATGATGTGGCGTTCGGACGAGCACGGTCGGGCGCTCCACCACAACGAGCGCTGGCTGCAATTCACCGGCCGTCCGTTGGAGGAAGAGTTGGGCGACGGCTGGCGCCGCGGGCTCCATCCGGACGACTTCGAGCGCCATGCCAAGATCGTTGCCGAGGCCTTCAAGGCCCGCGAACCGTTCAGCGTGGAGTTCCGCCTGCGCCGCCATGACGGGGCCTATCGCTGGGTCCTCGACACCGCGCGGCCGCTCACGGAGAACGGTCGCTTCACCGGCTATCTCGGTTCCTGCTTCGACATCACCGACCGCAAGAATGCGGAGGACCATGCCGAGGCGGCGCTCGTCGAGAAGGAGACCCTGCTCGCCGAGATCTACCACCGGGTCCGCAACAACCTTCAGGTCATGGTGAGCCTGATCGGGCTCTACGGCCGCGCCGCGCCGGAGCCCTGCCGCGGCAGCTTCGATGCGCTGGGCCAGCGGGTGCGCGCCATCGCCCTGGTGCAGCAGCACCTGCACGAGGCGCCTCACATCGCCTCGATCGACCTGCGCGACTACCTGCACCGCCTCGCCTCGGGGCTCGGCCAGCTGCGCCGGGCCGGACGCATCGGCGTGACCGTCGACGGGACCGGAACCAGCATCGTCGAGCCGCGCACCGCCAACGCGCTCGGCATGATCGTCGCCGAAGTGGTGGCGGAGTGCCTCGACGCCACGACGGATGCGGTGACCTGCAGCGTGTCCATCACCATCGCCGCAGGCTTCGGTGAGCCGGTCAGGCTCTCGATCGTGTCCGGGCATGGCGAGGCCGCTGCCGCTGGCCGGCCGGGCGTGCCGAAGCTCGGGCCACGCCTGATCGCGGCCTACGCGGCGCAGGCCGAGATCGCGGTGAGCGGTGATGCCACGCGCGCGCATCCGCTCGAACTGCAATTGCCCGAGGCACGGGCTCAGGGTTCCGGCTGATCCGCACCGCGCTTGGGTCGCGTCCCGCAGCCCGAGCACCTATATCGCCATCGGTATCCTCCGCCCGAAGAGCCTCGTGCCGTCCATGCTTCCGCCCATCGCCGACATCGTCGAGAACTTCGAGCTGATCGAGGATTGGGAGCAGCGCTACGGCTACATTATCGAGCTCGGCCGCGAGATGGACGCCTTGCCCGAGGCGCTGCACACCGAGGAGAACCGGGTGCATGGCTGCGAGAGCCAGGTCTGGCTCGACGTCGGCCTCGACAAGGCCGCCCCGGAGCCGCGTCTCGCGCTGCGCGGCGACAGCGATTCCAGCATCGTGCGCGGGTTCGTCGCCCTGATGGTGGCGCTCTACCAGGGCAAGACGCCCCAGGATGCCGCCGAGACCGACGGGCTCGACATCTTTCGGCAGCTCGATTTCGGCTCCCACGTCACCTCGAAGCGCTCGAACGGCGTGCGCGCCATGGTGGCGCGCATCCAGCACGATGCCCGGCGCCTCGCCGCCGCGTGAGAGACCGGCGAAATTTCGGCCCGGCGGCTTGACCTGCGCGGCCGGAGACGCCTTCGTCGGCCGGCACGATCAGGCGCGTCAGCCTGCCGCGAAGCCTTACCGATGAGCGTTGCATGAGCGTCGTCGATCTCGCCCGGTTCATGGAGGATCTCGCCACGCAGTCGGGTGTGGCGATCCTGCCGTTCTTCCGCGCGCATTTCGGCATGGACGACAAGGCGAGCGGCTCCGGCCGCGGCTTCGATCCGGTCACGGAGGCCGACCGCGCGGCCGAGACGGTGATGCGCCGGATGATCCGCACGACCTTCCCGACGCACGGCATCCTCGGCGAGGAGTTCGGCTCGGAGCGGACCGACGCGGAGTGCGTCTGGGTGCTCGATCCGATCGATGGCACCCGCGCCTTCATCTCCGGCCTGCCGACCTGGGGCACGCTGATCGGTCTGACCCGCAACGGCACGGCGGTGCGCGGCCTGATGCACCAGCCCTATCTCGGTGAACGCTTCCTGGGCGACGGCCGCAGCGCCACGATCCGGACGGCGAAGGGCGAGCGCAAGCTGCGGACCCGCCGCACCGAAAAGCTCGCCGACGCGATCCTGGCGACCACCGATCCGCGCCTCTTCGCGGAGGGCGAGGAGCGCGAGCGCTTCCTCCAGGTCGAGGCCTCGGTGCGGATGTCGCGCTACGGCGCCGATTGCTACGCCTATTGCATGCTCGCCGCCGGCCAGATCGACCTCGTGGTCGAGGCGGGACTGCAGCCCTACGACATCGTCGCGCTGATCCCGATCGTCGAGGGCGCCGGCGGGGTCGTGACGTCGTGGGCTGGCGGCCCAGCGACCGGCGGTGGTCGCGTCATCGCCGCAGGCGACCGCCGGCTGCACGAGCAGGCGCTGGCAATGTTGAATCCGTAAGGTGAAACGCGTGGCCGAGCGTCACGCGTTTCCGACCCGATCCGGCCTCCGATCGGGGCACGGACCGGATGGGCGTGCCAGGCGAACGGCGGCCGGGGATCGGCAGATGTAGGGCGAACGCCCCACGCCGAAAGTCAGGCCGGCAGGCCGGAGGTCTCGAAGAGGAAGTCGTCCACGGAGGGGATCGTCACGGCGAGGCCGGCACCGTAGGAGGCCTTGCTGAGCCGCCAGGGGCGCTCGGCGCGGGCGCGGATGGCCTCGGAGGGGCGCAGGCGGCGAGCGGTGCCGTCCTCGGCGATCTCCTCGATGGTGAGGAAGCCGTAGACCTGCAGGCGGGAGGCGACGAGCTTGGTGTCGCGCTCATCGGCGGCGATCACCAGGGTGCCGGTGGCGTAGACGGCGTCCATCAGGCTGCGCTGGTGGGCGCGTTCGCGGCCGCGGGCTCCCAGTGCCAGGCTCTCCGCGGAGCGGGCCGTGCCCGCCATCAGGCCGGTCGGCCGGCGAAAGGGAATGACGTTGTCCGTCGCCGCCGCACTACGCATACGCAACACCTTCGTCTCGAACACTGACGGCAGGCGCTCGTGCGGCGCCCTTCCGATGTTCGAGACAATGGTCCGAGTCGGCTTAATGCCTGCTTAGCCATGCCGGGCAGCGGGTGTCCCGCATCGTCCCGGCGCGGGAATCGTGGGCGCTTTCCGCCGAAGGGGGAAAACGGTTCGGCGAAGGGAGGCGCGGCCAGGAATTAGCGGAGCGCCACCGTGTAGGCGGCCTCGGTCTTGCTCCTGATCTCCTCCTCGGTGACGCCGTCGGCGAGTTCGATCAGCGTCATGCCGCCGTCACCCTCCTTGTCGATGGTGAAGACGCCGAGATCGGTGATCACCATGTCGACGACGCGGGTGCCGGTCAGCGGCAGGTCGCAGGACTTCAGGAGCTTGGCCGACTCGGAGCCGTCCTTGTTCTTGGCGACGTGCTCCATCACCACGACGACCTTCTTGACGCCGGCGACGAGGTCCATGGCGCCGCCCATGCCCTTCACCATCTTGCCGGGGATCATCCAGTTGGCGAGGTCGCCGTTCTCCGCGACCTGCATGGCGCCGAGGATCGACAGGTTGATGTGGCCGCCACGGATCATCCCGAACGAATCGGCCGAGGTGAAGTAGCTCGTGGTCGGCAGCGCCGTGATCGTCTGCTTGCCAGCATTGATCAGGTCCGGGTCCTCCTCGCCCTCGTAGGGAAAAGGGCCCATGCCGAGCATCCCGTTCTCCGATTGGAGCTGCACGGTCATGCCGTCGGGAATGTAGTTGGACACCAGCGTCGGGATGCCGATGCCGAGATTCACGTAGAAGCCGTCCTTCAGCTCCTTGGCGGCGCGCTCCGCCATCTGCTCACGGGTCCAGGCCATTTTTCGCTCTTTCCCCTCGTCCTTCGCCGAGCCTCGGGCCGACGGTTCGTGATCCCGCCCCGTTATTCCGTGGCCGCGAAGCGGAGCCCGGAATCCGCGATGGGGCGCTGTGCGTCGTATGGATTCCGGGCACTCGCTTGCGGCGAGCCCGGAATGACGAAGGTGCTTCAGACCGCGCCGCCGCCGGCCGCAGCAGGAGCTGCGTCCTGGCGCTTGCGGGTGGTGCGCTGTTCGATCCGCTTCTCGCGGACCGGCACGTGAATGATACGCTTGATGAAGATGCCCGGCGTGTGGATGTGATCCGCGTCGAGATCACCCGGTTGAACAAGGTGCTCGACCTGCGCCACAGTCACGGTGGCGGCGGTCGCCATCATCGGATTGAAGTTCCGCGCAGTCTTCCGATAGACGAGGTTGCCCTCGGTATCGCCCTTCCAGGCGTGGACGATGGCGAGATCGGCGAAGAGGCCACGCTCCATCACGTAGTGATGGCCGTCGAACTCCTTGGTCTCCTTGCCCTCCGCGACCTGCGTGCCGTAGCCGGTCTTGGTGTAGAATGCCGGGATGCCGGCGCCGCCTGCGCGAATGCGCTCGGCCAAGGTGCCTTGCGGGTTGAACTCGATCTCGAGTTCCCCGCCGAGGAACTGCCGGGCGAACTCCTTGTTCTCGCCGACATAGGACGAGATCATCTTCTTGATCTGGCGGGTTTCGAGCAGCTTGCCCAGGCCGACGCCGTCAATGCCCGCATTGTTCGAGATGACGGTGAGATCCTTGACGCCCGAGGCCTGGATCGCGGCGATCAGCTCATCGGGAATGCCGCAGAGGCCGAACCCGCCGGCCATGATTGTCATGCCGTCGCGCAAGAGGCCTTCGAGCGACGCCTTCGGATCGGGATAAACCTTCTTCATCGACACCGTCCTCGAAAGCTCCGTCCCCCACATGCGATGACGCGGGCGCGCGTCTGATGTGCACCGCAGCGTAGTTCTCGTCAAACCTGCGACGCATTTGCGCGTGAGGAGGCGCCATGTCCCATCCTCCGGAGGCTGTGAAGACGCAGCTCTCGGGACAGCCGGCGGAGAGACACAGCGCCCAGAACCCGCTAGGGATCTCGTCTTGAGCGCCGTCTCGAAACCGGCGTGAGGGCGCCCCGTCGGTCGCTCCGGACCGTCCTGCCATCGCGCACCCTGCACGGAGTGCCATGACGCCGCGCCGTATCCTCAAGTCCTTCGGCCCGGCCGCCGCGATCTGCCTCGCGATCGGCGTGCTGGCCGGCGGCTGCGTGCCCTGGCTCCTCGACCTGCCGAGCGCTACGGGCTTCGTCGGCCGGGGCTTGCGCGAGGCCTACGGCATCGGACTGACCGCCCGCGGCCGGACCGAAGTCTCGCTGCTACCACTGCCCCGCATTGGCTTCTCCGACGTGCGGCTGAGTGCGGGTGGGCCAGACGGTCCAGCGCTCACCGAGGGCGGCAACCTGACGGTGCAGCTGAGTCTCGCTGCCCTACTCCTCGGCCGTGCCGAAGTCGTCTCGCTCAGCCTCGATGGCGCGCATGTCATGCTGCCGGACAGCGACGACGACACTCGCTGGGCTGGGCCGGCCAAGCGCATCGCCCAGAGCCTGTCCGGCGAGGTTCCGCATCCGCGCCGGATCATCCTCAGCCATGCCACAGTGAGTGGCCGCGACCCACGCGATGGCCGGCCGGAGCGCGCGAGCGACGTTGACTTCGTCCTGTCCTGGCCCCTCTGGAGCGCCGAGGCCTCGATCTCTGGCAGCCTGACTTGGAATGGCGCCTCTGCGCGGCTCTTGCTGACCTCGCTTCGGCCGGCCGATCTCGTCGCCGGCCGTGAGACGCCGTTCACCGCCGCCGTGACGTGGCCCGCCGGTTCGCTCAGCGCGGATGGCAACGGAAGCCTGCAGGACGGCGTGACCCTTGCCGGCCAGGGCCGACTGGACACCCGCTCGCTGCCCGAGACTCTCGCTTGGATCGGCGGCGATGTCGGCTTGTCGCCCCTGCTGGATGCGTTCTCGATCGAGGGCAGCTTCGAGGTGTCGAAAGGCAGCGTCAGGATGCCTGCGATGCGGGTCAGCGCCGGCAGCACCCTACTCGAAGGCGCGGGCTCGGCCGAGATAAGCGGCCGTCGCCCCTCGATACGTGCGACGCTCGACGCGCCGGAAATTAACCTCGGGCCGGTCCTCGGCGGCGTTATGCGCGTCACCGGCCTCGACGGCAACGAGGGCTGGAGCCGGCAGCCGCTGGCGCTCGGGCCGCTCACCGGGGGCGATCTCGACCTGCGTCTGTCGGGCGGCAGCGCCCGGCTCGGGTCGCTCGTGTTCGAGAACCTCGCCGCCAGCGTGATCGTGCGCGCCGAGGGTGTCGACGTGACGCTGGGGCGGGCGAACCTGCGCGGCGGGTCACTGAAGGGCCGCCTTGCACTCTCCACGCCGGAGGGCGCCGCCGATGAGATCGAGGTCAAGACTCAGGGCACGTTCGACGGGCTGGAGCTCGGCAACCTCCTGGTCGATCTCGGCGAGCCGGGCTGGATGCTCGGGGCGACGCAGGGCAGCTTCGCCTTCGACGGGCATGGCCGCGACGCCGCCGGGCTGATGGGTCGGCTGAACGGCCGCACCGCCTTCGCGATTGACGGCGGCACCATCGCCGGGCTCGACCTCACCGACGTGATCCATCGCGGAGGCACCCCAGCGCCGGGAACACTGGCCCGCCGCAACGCCCGCACCGCCTTCGAGCGCGTCACGGCCTCGCTCACCTTCACCGACGGCATCGGCGAGATCGAGGAGGGCGGGCTGACCTCACGGGTGCTGGCGGCGCGCCTGCTCGGCCGGGTCTCGCTGCCCGACCGGACGATCCAGGCGCGTGCCGCATTGCTGCCGCGCAAGGGCGCGGGGGACGCAGGCCCGCCCACGACTCCCACCTTCTTCGAGATTTCCGGTCCCTGGAGCGCCGTTGCCGTGCGCGCGGGCGCCCAGGGCGAGGCCTCCGATCCGCTCGCCGCGCTGGTGCGGGCGCCCCAGGCGCCGGCTCCCGGTCTGCCGATGCAGGTGCGCGCCTACGCGCCGTGACCGATCTCGCGTAACCTCGCCGCGACGGGGGACGTAGGGAGGACATGCACCTGATGGGTGAGTTTGGGTAGATGACAGTGATGATGCGGATCCTGACGACGCTCGTCCTTCTGCTGGCCGGCCTCACCGGCGCCCAAGCCCTGGTGCCGAAGCAGCCGAAGGACCTCGTCCGGGCACGCCTCGTCGCCGAAACCGCGACCGTCGCGCCGGGATCGACGGTGACGGTCGGCATCCACATGGCAATGAAGCCGGGTTGGCACGTCTACTGGCGCAATCCCGGCGATTCCGGCCTACCGCCCGAAATGGCCTGGGAGCTGCCGCCCGGTGCCCGTGTCGGTGCGATCGACTGGCCGGTGCCCGAGCGCCTGCCGGTCCAGACCCTGATGAATTACGGCTACGAGGGCGAGGTCACACTGCTCCTGCCCCTGAGCGTGCCCCAGAACATCCCCGCTGGGCAGCCACTGCATGTCGGCGGCAAGCTGTCCTATCTCGTCTGCGAAGAGATCTGCATTCCCGGCTCTTCCGATCTCGCCCTCGACATCCCCGTCGCCGCGCCCGGCACGACGCCATTGCCGGACCCGGCCCAAGCGGCGCTTTTCGCGCAAGCCCGCGCCGCCCTGCCGATACCCTCGCCGTGGCCGTCCCGCCTGACCCGTGAGGGCAACGGGCTTGTGCTGCATCTCGACCATGCCGGCCTGACGGCAGGCTCGGTCGCCGAGGCCGCGTTCTTTCCCTACGGCGAGACGGTCCTCGACAACGCTGCCGCGCAGACGCTCACGGTCGACGACACGGGCCTGCATCTCGCCCTGAAGCCCTCCGATCCCGCCACCGCGCCGAGCGAATTGCCGGGCGTCCTTGCCTTCAGCGAGAACGGCACGCGCCGCGCCTTCGTGATCGGGGTGGCGCCCGCGGCTGCACCCGCCGCAACGGTAATGGCCGAGCCTGCCCCCGCGAGCGCGCCTGTACCGGCTCCGGAAGAAACGCTGACGCTGTGGAGCGCGGCTGGGTTCGCACTGCTCGGCGGCCTAGTGCTGAACCTGATGCCCTGCGTTTTCCCGGTGCTCTCGATCAAGGTGCTGAGCCTGGTCAAACAGGCGGGCCAATCCCGTGCCAGGGTGCGTATCCATGGCCTTGCCTATACCGCGGGCGTGCTGGCGAGCTTCCTCGCCCTTGCCGGGTTGCTCATGGCCTTGAAGAGCGGCGGCGCGACACTCGGCTGGGGCTTCCAGTTGCAATCGCCGATCGTGGTGGCGCTCCTCGCTTACGGGCTCCTCGCCATGGGACTGAGCCTGTCGGGTGTCTGGCATCTCGGGGGCGGCGTCGCGGGGATCGGCGACGGGCTGACCCGGCGCTCCGGCTACCAGGGTTCCTTCTTCACCGGCGTGCTGGCGACGCTGGTTGCGACGCCCTGCACCGCGCCGTTCATGGGCGCTGCGGTGGGCTTCGCGCTGACGCAGCCGCCGGCTGCCGGCCTCACGGTCTTTGCGAGCCTCGGGCTGGGGCTGGCACTCCCCTTCCTGCTGCTGACCGTGTGGCCGGGCGCGCTGCGCCTGATGCCCCGTCCCGGTGCCTGGATGGACACGCTCAAGGGCGTGCTCGCCTTCCCAGTCTACGCCACCGTGGCCTGGCTGGTTTGGGTGCTGGCCCAGCAGGTGGGGCCGAACGGCCTGCTCGCCGGCCTCGCCGGGCTCGTCCTCGTCGGCTTTGCAGCCTGGGCCTGGGAGCGCGCGCGGTTCTTCGACGGATGGAGCGGCGGTCTTGCCCGCGTGACGGCGCTCGCGGCCCTGCTCGCGGTAGCGGGTCTCGTCACCGTGCTCGACGGAGAGCGCGCCACGGCCGGCCCGAGCCTGACGACCGGCGGCTTCGAGCTGTTCACCCAGGCGCGGCTCGACGGCTTGCGCGATGACGGCCGCACCGTCTTCGTCGACATGACGGCGGCCTGGTGCATCACCTGCCAGATCAACGAGCGCACCACGCTCTCGCGCGACGCGGTCCGCCGGGCCTTCCACGCCAACGACGTCGCGCTGCTGCGCGGCGACTGGACCAACCAGAACCCCGAGATCACCGCTCTTCTGGAGCGCTACGGCCGCAGCGGCGTGCCGCTCTACCTCGTCTATCGCGGCAAGGCGGAGGCGGTCGTGCTGCCGCAGATCCTCACCGAGGGAATCGTGCTGGCGGAGATCGAGAAGCGGCCGGGGCTGGCGCAGCGATAGCTGCGCTCAGTGTTCAGGCCGTCAGCGCCAGCGCGAGCTGGGGACGCGCCGAGGTCATCACCGCGCCGACATCGACGGTCTGGCGTTCGCGGGCGATGAAGGAGGCGGGCATCACCGCCTGCATCTCCGCCTCGACCTGCCGAAGCTGAGCGTCGGTATGGGCCGGGTGGAGGTGGATGATCGCCAGCGCCTTGGCGTTGGCGGCCTGCGCCAGCTCCACGCCCTTCTGCCAGGTCGAGTGACCCCAGCCCTGGCAGCGGCAATATTCGCCCTCGGTGAACATGCCGTCATAGACGACAAGGTCGGCGTCCCGGACGAACTCGAGCAGAGCCGCGTCCGGCCACGGATCGGAATGCTCGATGTCACTGATCACGCAGAGCCGCTTGCCGCCATGCTCGAAGCGGTAGCCGACCGAACCCTGCGGATGGTTCAGCAGGATGGTATCGACACGCACGCCGTCGACAAAGCTCAGCGGCTCGCCAGCCTTGAAGCCGTGATGCTCGAGGCAGCAGGGCAGCACGCTGAGCTCGACCGGAAATAACGGCGGCGAGAACAGCCGGCCGAGCGCCTCGGACGCGCAGGCCCCGTCGAGATTGCCGCAATAGGTATGGATGGTGCGGTTCGCATCGAACACGGCGGGCTTGAAGAACGGCAGGCCGGCGGTGTGGTCGAGATGCAGGTGGCTGAACAGCAGGTCGATCTCCTGCGGCAGCGTCTCGGCATTGCTACGGCCGAAGGGCCCGATGCCCGATCCAGCGTCGATCACGAATAGGCGATTGCCGCAGCGAATTTCCAGGCATGGCGTGTTGCCGCCGAACTCGACGAAGTCGGGTCCGCTGACGGGCGTGGAGCCGCGTACACCCCAGAAACGCAGGGTGAGCGCGCCGTCCGAGACCGAACTCGTTTCGTTCATGCGTGTGTACCAGTCGCTCCGGCCGTTTCCGGTGAGCGCTTTCCGACGCGTCGACATGGGTTCAACTGCGGCCACGAGGGCCGGTGCCTTTGTGATCTATGTATAGACAAGAGATAGTCGGCGGCCATTCCGGTCCGTGTGCGTGCCCGCACACCGCACCGGGACTCACCACCTCGATTCCCAGGCCGTGTCACCATTGAGCAACGGCATCGGCGACGATGGTGGTTCCGCTGAATGTGGGGGCCGAGGCCTTGTCGTCCAAGGTGGCTCGCACGAGCTGCGGCAGGCCAGCGCCATAGGTGGGCAGCAGATCGAAGCTGAACCGGGACGATGGCCGGTCCTGCGGCGCAATGAAGCCGGGGGTGCGGATGCTCGACAGCGGGGCGCCCGGGCCGATTGCCACGCTCCAGACCGCCTCCGGCAGAAGCAGGATCGGCGGCGCCTTGCGGCGCGCCGGGATCAGGACGACCTCTTGCCCGGCATAGGCCAAGGCCTCGGGCCGGCTGACCTCGCCCACGGGCACGCCCCGGTTGATCAGAGCCGCCCAGAACGGGTGCTGGCCACCGTCGGAATAGGTGGTGCGGATGGCGGCGGCGCCGTCCTCGACGAGCTGCGCGACATGCGCGGCCTCGTCCTTCACCCGCGCGCTGGCCAGCGCCTCCTGCTCCTTGTCCTTCAGGGGCGCGAAGGCGTAGCGGCCGGCAGCCACGCTCACCACGGGTTCCTGGCCGGTTGCATCGAAGCGGTCCGACCCTTCCTTGAGCTGGCGCCAGAAGGCGATGTTCGCGTCGTTGCGGTAGCGCGCCATGTTGGCGGCGCTCATCCGGAACGGGAAGGACTGGAACTGGAACGCCGCCTGCCCGCCGGCGAAAGCCTCGCGCGCCACGGCGAAGAGTTCGCCCGCCACGGCGTCGGTCATGGCGAAGCAGCCCATCGACGAGCAGATGCCGTGAACCATCACGGCGGAGCCGGTATAGCCGTGTGCCTTGTCGAACGCGTTCGGGTAGCCAACGTCGAAGGACAGGTAGTAGCGCGAGTTCGGGTTCATCTGGCTCTTGGCCACGGTATAGAACCCCTCCGGCGTCTGCCGGTCACCGTTCTTGGTCTTCGGCCCGAGCTGACCGGACCAGCGGCAGATCGGATAGGTCTTTACGAAGACGAAGCGGCCGCTGCCGTTGCGCTTCCAGAGTTCGATCTCGGATTCCTTCTTGTAGGCCCGGATCAGGATTGGCGCCTCGGCGCTGCTACCCTTTGCCTTGATCAGCGCAAGCGTCGCCGCCGGAATCGGAGCCGACGCCTTGTCCGCCTGCGCCCGCGCTGCGCCGCCGAGGCAGAGCGAGATGGCGAGGAGGCGGAGAAACGGTCGGAGGCTGAGGAGGATCCGGCTCAAGGGTCGCATGCACCGCACCGGGACAGGCGCGAATCGCGCAGACTTCGCGGGGTGAGGGCGGAGCTGTCAATGAATGGCCGTGCTTTGAGGCGGATTTGAGGGATCGGCGTCTTGGTCAATCCGCAATCCGGCACGGTTTTGAACGGCATTGTCCTTCCCCTCTCCCCGCGTGCGGGAAGAGAGAATGCGCGTCGCAGCTGGCTCAGCCTTCGATCCGCGAAAAGTCTGCCACTTCGCGCGTCGCGGCGCGGAGCGCATTGAGCAGCGCTAAGCGATTGGCGCGCACGGCCGGATCGTCGGCGTTGACGGTGACCTTGTCGAAGAAGGCGTCCACGGGCGCCCTCAGCCGCGACAGGGCCCGCATCGCTCCCGCAAAATCCTCCGCCGCGACGGCGGCCGAGGCATCGGCCCGCGCCGCCGTCAGAGCCTGCGCCAGCGCCTGCTCTTCCGGTTGGCCGGAGGATGCGATGAGCGCGGGATCCGGCTCGGCATCGTAGGCGCGGCCATCCTTCTTCTCCTCGATGCGCAGGATGTTCGAGGCGCGCTTTACGCCGGCCAGCAGATTCTTGCCGTCGTCGGTACCGAGGAACTGGCCGAGGGCCTCGACGCGGCGGACCACCATCAGCAGGTCGTCCTGGCCGGGCAGGGCGAAGACGGCGTCGATCAGGTCGTGTCGGGCGCCCTGGTCGCGCAGGTAGACTTTGAGGCGGTCGGCGAAGAAGGCAAGAAGATCCGCGACCCGCTGTGCCACGGCACTGTGCGCGGCCTGCCCCTCGGTCTCGATCACGCCGGAGAAGTGGAAGCCAGAGGTGCCGAGATCCTGCTCACGGATCTCGCCGGCGGCAGAGCCCTGCGGTGCCCCGCGTCGCTCGGCAATCGCGAACTGACGCGCGACGATCTCGCCCAGCGACAGGCGCAGGGAGCGCTCGATCAGCGAGCGAATGACCCCGAGCGCTGCCCGCCGCAGCGCGAACGGGTCCTTGCTCCCTGTCGGCTTCTCGTCGATTGCCCAAAAACCTACCAGCGTGTCGAGCTTGTCGGCCAGGGCCACGGCGATGGAGACCGGATCGGTCGGCACGCGGTCGGAGGGGCCGACCGGCTTGTAGTGTTCCTCGATCGCGGCGGCGACGCTGTCCGGCTCGCCCTGGAGCGCGGCATATTTGCGCCCCATCAGGCCCTGCAACTCGGGAAACTCCCCGACCATCTCGGTGACGAGATCGGCCTTGGCAAGATTCGCGGCGCGCTCGGCCAGAGCCGGATCTGCGCTGACCAGTGGGGCGAGCTCCTTGGCGAGCGCCGCGATGCGCTTCACCCGCTCGCCCTGCGTGCCGAGCTTCTCATGGAAAACGATCGTGTCGAGCTTCGAGAGCCGGCTTTCCAGCTTGATGGCCTTGTCGGTCTCCCAGAAGAATTTCGCGTCCGAGAGCCGAGCGCGCACCACGCGCTCGTTGCCAGCGGTGATTGCCGCGCCGCCATCGGTGGCGACGAGGTTCGAGACGAGCAGGAAGGCCGGGGCTAGCTCCTCGGAGCCGCTCTTGCGCAGCACGAAGCACTTCTGGTTGGCGCGGATCGTGGCGCGGATCGCCTCGGCCGGGATGTCGAGGAAGGCTTCGTCGAACGAGCCCATCAGCACCACCGGCCATTCGACGAGCCCGGCGACCTCTTCCAGCAGCCCCTCGTCCTCGACGAGGTCGAGCCCACGGGCGAAGGCGAGATCCCGCGCGTCGTGCAGGATGATGTCCTTACGGCGGTCGGCATCGAGCACGACCTTGGCGCGCTCAAGCGCCTGCACGTAGTCGTCGAAGCGGCGCACCTCGATGGTTTCGGGCGCCAGGAAGCGATGGCCTCGGGTCAGGGTGCCGGCCTTGATGCCGTCGACCTCGAACGGGACCACCTCGGGCGTCTCGGTCTCGGGGCCGAAGGTGGCGACGATCGATTGCAGCGGCCGCACCCAGCGCAGGGCGCCCGGCTGTGCCGAGGCTGCGCCCCAGCGCATGGATTTCGGCCAGGGGAAGCTCCTGATGATCTGCGGCAGGATCTCGGCCAGCACGTCGAGGGTCTCGCGGCCGGCACGCTCGATCACGGCGAGATAGAACTCGCCCTTCTTCGGGTCGGTGATCGTCGTCGCCTGATCGAGGCTGGTCAGCCCCGCGCTCCTCAGGAAACCCTGAACGGCGGCGTCCGGTGCGCCGACCTTCGGCCCGCGTCGCTCTTCGCGCACCGCCTCGCCCCGGGCGGGAAGCCCGGCGACGTGCAGCGCCAGCCGGCGCGGCGTCGCGAAGGCCTTGGCGCCCTCGTAGAGAAAACCTCGTTCCACCAGCGCGTCGGTGACAAGCTTCTTCAGATCCTCGGCCGCACGCCGCTGCATGCGGGCTGGGATTTCTTCCGAGAGGAGTTCGAGGAGGAGGTCAGGCATGAACGATCCGGAAGCCGGCGGGCCGCCCGGCAGGACCGGACGCAGCGGTGCCCGTGTAGTCAGCCATCGGTGGGCTGTCGAGGATCGCAGATCCGCGAAGCGCCTCGCTTTCGCCCCAACGCCGCGGCATCCCTCGCGCGCCCTGCTTCGTCACTCTCTCACGAGCCACGAGCACCCGTGACCCGCATACCAACTGCCTCGTTTCTTCGCTGCGCGCTCGCCGTGCTTGGCATCGCGGTGGCTGGCCCGGCGCTGGCGCATCCGCATGTCTGGGTCGTGGCGAAGGCTGAACTCGCCTACGAGGGCGGCAAGGTCGCCGGTGTGTGGCACAGCTGGACCTTCGACGCGGCCTATTCCGCCTACGTGACGCAGGGGCTCGACACCAACAAGGACGGGAAACTCTCCCCCGAGGAGTTGCAGGGCCTCGCCACAGAGAACACCACGAACCTCGCGGAATTCGGCTACTTCACGAAGCTCAAGGTCGCCGGCAAAGAGCAGGCTTTCGCCGAGCCCCGCGAGCCGCGCATGGCGATGGACGGCGACAAGGTGACTCTCAGCTTCCTGCTGCCGCTGAAGGCCTCGGCCGCGCAGGGGCGGGGTGTGGCGGCGATCGAGATCTACGATCCGACCTACTTCGTGTCCTTCGGGCTCGCCGAGGGAGCCGATGCCGTCGGCCTGAGGGGCGCGCCCTCCGGCTGCGCCGTCACCATCAACCGTCCCAAATCCAACGGCCCGCAGACGGCGGATGCGGGCAAGCCGATGTCGGAGGCCTTCTTCGAGGCGCTGACCGCCGCCTCCGATTTCGGCGCGCAATACGCCAACCGGGCACTGGTTGCATGTCCGTAGGGATTGCGCTCGAACCGGCTCGGTCGCGGCGCAGTCGGCTGGCCCTACGCCTGGCTTTCGCCGCGGGCGCCATCGCGGTGACCGCTGCGCTGCTGACCCTGTTCGCATGGCTCGTGATGCCGGGCGTCGCCGCGCCACCGCCGCGCTCGCCCTTCGGCATGGGGTTTCGCGAGGCCACGCCATCCGCGACGGGGATCGCCGGTTGGCTACTCACGGTGCAATCGAATTTCTCGCGCAGCCTGCAGACCGCCGTCTCGGCGCTGAAGCAGGGCGGCGAATGGGGCCCGCTGGTGCTGCTCGGCTTCGCCTATGGCGTTTTCCATGCTGCCGGGCCCGGCCACGGCAAGGCGGTGATCGCCGGCTACATCGTTGCCGGGGAGCGCACCCTGCGCCGCGGCTTCGGTCTGAGCTTCGCGGCGGCGGTGATGCAGGCGCTCGTCGCCATTGCCATCGTGGGTGTCGGCGTGTTGGTGCTGAACGCCACCTCCGCCGGTATGAACCGGGCGGGGACGCTGATCGAGACGGTGAGCTTCGCCCTCGTCGCGCTGGTCGGAGGCGCGGTGACGTGGCGTAAGGCGGGCCGGCTCGTGGCACTCGCCTCGGCCGAGCCGGCGACCGGCTGCGAGCCCGGTTGCGGCCATGTCCATCTCTCGGACGCCGAGACGGTCGCGCGGCTCGAGACGTGGCGCGAGCGTGCGGGCGTGGTGCTCGCTGCCGGCACGCGGCCCTGCTCCGGCGCCATCCTGATCCTCGTTTTCTCGGCGTCGCAGGGGATGCTCGCAGCCGGGATCGCCGCGACCTTCGCCATGGCGCTCGGTACGGCGCTCACCACCGGCGCGCTTGCCAGCATCGCGGTCTTCGCCAAGTCGCTGGCCCTGCGCCTCGCGGGCGGGCGAGGTACGGCCGGGATGCTCGCCGTCGGCGGCCTCGAACTCGCGGCGGCGGCCTTCGTGCTGGTGCTGGGCGTCGCGATGCTGGCCGGGCTCGCGGTCGGCATCGGCGGCTGAGACAGGGCGCACTCGCCAAAGCTCGTATTGCCTGTCAGTCTCCCCCTCGGATCCCTGAGAGGAGCGCCCGTGACTGCAGGCCCCTTCGACCACATCCTGAACTGGCGGCTGCTCGCCGGGTCGCACGCCTTTCCGGGACCGGATGGCGGCACCTGCATCAACGAGGCGGCGATCGTCGCTGCCGGGCTGCCCTACAAGGCGATCCAGGCGACGGAAGACTGTCCACCCTGCTTCTCTCGCCCTCTCGCCGCCTACGCACTGGGCATCAACGACGCGATGCCGGATGCAGAGCGTCCGCGCCTAATGGCCTTCGTGCTGCGCCTCTCGGGCTCGGCCGACAGCGAGGTGGTCGAGACGGAGCGCACAGAGTTCCTGGCGCTCGAGAGCGTGCGCCGCATCCTGCCCCCGCTCCTCGACACGGCCGGATTGCCGGCTCTCGCCGCACGCTGCGAGATCGCTGCCGGGTCCACCGACGCCATGGCCGCAGCCCGCACGGCGGAAAGCCAGGGCGCGGTCCTGGCTCAGGCCGCGTCCCATCGGCGAGCCTGGCTGCAGGGCGCGCGGCTTGCCGCCGTGTCGCGTACGGCAACGGCTGCGGTGAGGGCGTTCGGGGATGCGCGTTGCGCGGCCGAGGTCGCCGAGGGTGCAGCGCCCTTCGCCGAGGGCATCTGGCTGATGGCGGTGGCGATCCTCGACGAGGCCCTGGCGATCGGCCGGCAGGCGCCCGAGATCGACTTGCTGCGGGCGCGGGAGCGGCTCGACGCCGCCCGCGCCTCAAGCGTAGGCGCGTAGCTGCGGCTCGACGTCGAGGTCGATCTCGATCGCCTCGCAGTTGGCGAGCCACTGCCCGGTCAGGTGGTAGAAGAAGGTGGAGTGCCCGACGACGGCGATGGTCGTCTCGGGCCGCGCCCGCAGCCACTCGCGAAAACCCGCGACGCGCTGGTCGAACAGATGCGGCGGCTCGACTGGATAACCCTTGGCCTGGACCTCATCCGCGTCGTGCCACCAGATCTCGGGCAGGTGGCCGACATCGAAATCCGGAAATTCCTCGGCCAGCACCGAAGCGGCACGGCCGACGTCGCAAGAACTCTCCTGGCACTCCCGATGGAGTACCTCGACCAGCATTCGCGGTTTCGCCGGATGCTCCTCGAAGATGCCCATGGTGGTCTGAATCGCGCGCGTCAGCGGCGAGGTCACCACCAGCTCGAACGGGATCTGCCGCATGGCCTCGCGAGCCGCGGCGGCTTGCCGGTGGCCGAGTTCCGACAGCCGCGCATCGATATGTCCCGGATCGCGGCCGGTGGCCCTGTGATGCGCGTTGAAAGTGGATTCGCCGTGGCGGATGCCGATGATGCGGGTGGGAGCCATGCCCGTGCATGTACGGTCGGGCTGACGGCGCTGCCAGACGCACCGGCGCAGGTCAGCCTCGCGCCTACTCGATCCGCACCACGACGCTGTCGCTGGCACCGGAGGCGTCCATCACCGAAATTCGCGCGAAGCCGGCGCCCTCCGGGCTCCAGGCCGATTGCCGGCGCATGCCCTCGGAGACAGGTAGCCCGTCGACCATCCAGGTCAGCGGCGGCTGGCCGCCCAGAGCCTTCAGGGCGAGCTGCGCCCTGGCGCCGTCGGAGAGGCCGAGATCCACGCGCGAGCCATCGGGCGGGTAGGCGATCTTGAGCGGCGTGCCGAGCGTGGCCTCAAGTGTCTTCGGCGCGTCGCGTCGGATGTGGCGGAGCGGCGGCGGCAGGCCGGCCGTGCCGGTGACGAGGGCGTCGGTCGGCCGCGGCCGCGGTTCCGGCTCGCCACCGTAGCGCGAGAAGGCGTCGAACAGGATCGGAGCGGCCGAAACGCGGCCGACGAGGCCCGGCACCGAGGCACCGTCCGGCCGGCCGACCCAGACGGCGATGGTGACGCGCCGGTCGAACCCCACGGCCCAGGCGTCGCGATAGCCGTAGGAGGTGCCGGTCTTGAAGGCGATCCGGCCGGCCAGGGCATTCTCCGGCGGCGGCGCACCCCGAAGAATGTCGGCGACGTACCAGGCCGAGACCGGGTCTGTGATGGTGCGTTCGGAGGCAGCCTGATCCACCTTCGCCCCGCTCGCGATGACGGGTTGTACGCGGCGAACGAGCGTCGGCACGCTGCCGCCTCGCGCTATGCCCGAATATATCCGCGCGAGGTCGGTGAGCGTGATGCCGAGGCCGCCGAGCGCCACGGGGAGGCCTGGGGCGGTGTCGCGCGGCAGAAGGATCGTCGCGCCGGCGCTGCGCAGGCGGGCGATGAAGCGGGCGGCGCCGACCACCTCGAGCAGGTCGACAGCCGGCACGTTCAGCGATTGCTGCAAGGCTATGCGGGCGGTCACCGTGCCGTGGAAGCCGAGATCGAAATTCTCGGGGGCATACGATGCGGTGAAGCGCACCGGCCGATCGTCGAGCAGCGTCTCGGGGTGGGCGATGCCGTTCTCGAAGGCCAGCGCGTAGATGAAAGGCTTCAGCGCCGAGCCGGGCGAGCGCACCGCCTGCGTCGCATCGATCGCGCCCGCCCGGGCCGTGTCGAGATAGCCGGCGCTACCGACCTGGGCGATCACGGCGCCGCTGCGGTTGTCGATGGCCAGGATTGCCGCCGAGAGGGCAGGGCCGATGGCAGAGGCGCGCTCTGCGGCGAGCGTTTCGAGGCTCGCCTGCAGGCGCTTGTCGATGGTCAGGCGCTGGACCCGTGCGTCCGGATCGGCCGCGACCGCCTGCTCGGCCGCATGGGCCGCAATCATCGGGAAGGATTTTCGCGCCTGCGGTACCGGCTCGGCCTTGGCGGCCTCCGCCTCGGCCCGGTCGATCACGCCGCGTGCGGCGGCGATGTCGAGCACCCGGTCGCGGGCGCGGCGGGCTTGAACCGGAAACCGGTCGGGCCGACGCGCCTCGGGTGATTGCGGCAGGGCGACCAGCAGCGCACTCTCGGCAAAGGAGAGCCGCGCCGGCTCGCGTCCGAGATAGGCGAGGCTCGCCGCGCGCACGCCCTCCACCGGGCCGCCATAGGGGGCGAGCTGCAGGTAAAGGTCGAGCACGCCCGTCTTGCCGAGCCGCTGCTCTAGCTCGACCGCGCGCACCATCTGCCGGAGCTTCTGCGTGATCGAGCGCTCGGAGCGCGGTTCGACGAGGCGGGCCACCTGCATCGATAGCGTCGAGCCGCCCGAGACGATTTTTTCGTGCCGAATCCATTGCCAAGCGGCACGCAGCGTCGCCGCCGGGTCGATGCCCGGATGATCCTCGAAGCGACGGTCCTCGTACGCCTTGAGCATTGCGAGGTAGCGCGGGTCTACGTCTGCCGCGCCTGCCGGCAGCCGCCAGCGCCCGTCGGCGGTGGCGAAGGGGCGCAGCAACTGGCCGTCCCGGTCGAGGATGACGGTGGAGCGAAGATTCGACTGGGTCAGGTCGAGCGATGGGAGAGTTTGAACGAACAGAGTGAGGGCGATGGCGAGCGTCAGCGCGACGACGGTCAGACAGGCAGCGATGATGGCCGCGTGTCCCCTTCTCCTGGCACGCGGAGGGAGGAGCTCTCCGCAGCTATCGTCGCTTGTGCCCACTTACTTTGCCACCACCTCGATCGATCCGAACGCCGTGCGTCCGAACCGCTCGGGCCGGTACATGTCCTCAATGATCGCTCCCGGATGCACGTAGGTACCCGGCGAGACCACGCGCACCGTGTAGGCCGCCGAGAAGAAGGCGGATTGGTCCGGGCCGCGATCGTAGGAGGCGACGAACCGGTCGTCCCGGAACTCGGTGTGGTCCGGCTGCACGTCGCTCTTGGCGAAGGCGAGGCCCGAGAGCGCATCCGGGTCGAGCAGCTTCGGATTGTCGATCTCGAGACCCGCCGGCAGGCGGTCGACGAGGAGCAGGCGGCCGGCCGTGGCCTTGGCCTCCGTCACCTTCAGCACCACCACGAGGCGGTCGTTCTGGCGGAGCGGCTTGGTGGCGTCGACCGGCGTGCCGTCGAGCCGGTAATAGCCCCGCTCTACCGTGTAGCCGCGCGATTCCGCCGGCTCCGGCGTGATCGGGTTGCCCGAGACGCCAACGACCAGTTGCACCGGCTCGCTGCCGGCATTGGTCAGCTTGATCGGCTTCTCTTCGAGTGCCGGGGCCTTGAACAGGCGGGCGAGCGGCCCCTTCGCCACTGTGCCGTCGACACTGAGCGCGAGTGCCTCGGATTCCTTCGACAGGCTCTCGGCCGCCATCACCATCCAGGCATTCTCCTGTGTGCTGGTGGAGCGGTTGTTGGCGCGCTCCTCACTGAGGATCGTCGAGACCGGCTGCATCATGCCGCCCGTCATGCCCGTCTCGGCGGCGAGCGCGATGAGGCCGGCGCCGTCGCGCAGGCGTGACCCGTAATCGGCGCGGTAGGCGCCCTTGTCGCGGTCGCTTTGCAGCGCCTTCAATGCCTCGCCGAAAGTCTTCTGCGCACGGCCGCGATCACCCAGAAGGGCGAGGGCGGCGGCGAGCTGGCCCTTGCCCAGTGGGGTCGCAAAGTCGGCGAGTTTTGTATCGGCGAGGTAGCGTAGGTCGCCCATCACCGGGCGGCCGTTGCGGGCCAGCACATAGGCCGCATAGGCGAGGTCCATGCCGCCCTGCTCGACCTTGGTGGCGTTCGCGACCGTGTTGCGTAGGCGGTCCAGCGCACTGTTGAAGGCGGTCTGCGGCACGGTGAAGCCGCGTTCGCGGGCCCGGGTGAGGAAGTCCGTCACGTAGGCGTTGAGCCAGGTGTCACTGGCGTTCTCCGTCGACCACATGCCGAAGGCGCCGCTCGAATCCTGGCGCGAGAGCACGCGGTCGATCGCCTCGCGCACCCGCTCGTCAAGCTTGCCGTCGAGACCGAGCTTTTCGGAAGCTGCCAGCGCGTTGACATAGAGCAGCGGCATTGCGCGGCTGACCGTCTGCTCCGAGCATCCATAGGGGTAGCGGTCGAGGGCCTGAAGCAGGGCCGGCACGTCGATTCCGGCGAGCCGGCTGGCCGAGACCGAGACTGCGCCGGTGCCCGGCAGGATGTCGGCGAGCAGCTCCCTCGTGATCTCGACGCTGGCGCCCGGATCGAGCGGCCGGACGTTGCGCCGGACAAGCGCGCCTGTGCCGGCGCCGATAGCAAGATTGAAGCTCTGGCCGGCGATGCCCTGGATGCCGGGGCCAGACAGGTTCACGTCAAGGCGCGCGGTGCCGGGGCCGGCCGCCGTGATCGGGATGACAAGCTGCCCCTTGGCGCCGGCGGCGAGCTTCATCGTCGAATGCACGGCATCGCCGCCGACCACGACCGGGCCGGTCAGGTCGAGATCGACCGTGTAGTCGCCTGCTCCGCCCTCGACATTGTCGACCGCCACGAAGAATCGCGAGCGGTCACCGACGTTGAGGAAGCGGGGCATCGTACCCGTGAGCACGACCGGATCGCGGATGATCATGTCGGTGGAAGCCTGGCCGACGCGCGACTTGGTCCATGCGGTGACCATGATCCGGGCCGTGCCGTTGAAGGCCGGCAGGGAAAGCGGCACCTGCGCCGTGCCGTCCGCGCCCACCGTGACGATGCCCGAATAAAGTGCGAGCGGCGCCTGGGTCGGTGGGGTGTCGGCGAGTTCGCCACCCCCACCGTCACCGCCGGAGCGGATGGCGCCGAGCGTGCCTTGCATGCCATCGATCAGGAAGCCGTAGAGGTCGCGCAGCTCCGGTCCGAGCGCCTTCTGTCCGAAGAAATAGGCAAAGGGATTGGGGGCCTCGTAGCGGGTCAGATTCAGGATTCCGACATCGACGGCGGCGAGCGTGACACGCGCCTCCTCACCGGCCTGCAGCCCAGCGACCTTGACCGGCACGGTCAGGGTCTCGCGCGGACGCGTCTTCTCCGGCGCGCCGATCGAGACCGAGAGGCCGCGCTTCTCCTTGTCGACCGAGAACCAAGCGAGGCCGAGCGCTCGGCCCGGCATGCGCTTGGCCGCTTGGTCGAGGGGCCGGTAGGCCGTGGCGACCAGATAGGCGCCCGCGCCCCACTCCGCCTTGACCGGAATGTCGACGGTCGAGCCGCCCTCGGCGACCTGCACGTCGAGGACTTCGTGGAGCTTCTCTCCCACAATGGCTAGCGTCGCGGTGCCGGCGAATTTCGGGTTGAGCCGGGCGCGGATGTGCTCGCCGGAGGCATAGGCCGCCTTGTCGAGGGTGAGGTCGAGGAGATCCGGCACGTCGGCCGTCTCACCGCCACCCCAGCCGACTGTGAAGGAGAGGCTTGCGGAGGCGAGCGGTTGGCCGGCGACCGAAGCCTCGAGGCGGTAGTTGCCGAAGGTGACGGGGGCAGTGATGCGGGCGGGCGCATCGGCGGCGAGGTCGACGCGGCCATCGGCGACCTTGCGGGTTGCCTTTACCGGCTCGAACTGCCAGCGGCCGTCCTCGCGATACCATTGGTAGGTCTTGTCGATCCGCGACAGCGTCCAGCTCACGCCACCCTGGGCGAGGCGGCGGCCGTCGGGAGCGGCCATGACAAGGTCGAAGCTCGCAGGGGCGCCTTCGGCGAGGTCGCCGGAAAAGCCTTTGCGGATGGCGAAAACCGGCTGGGAGGGCAGGATCGGCAGCGTGATGCTGCGGCTGAGCGCCCGTCCGCCCGGCTCGCCGACGTTCAGGGTGACCTTTGCCTCCAGCGCACGCGGGCTCGCGAGTTCCTGTACGGGCACCGTTACCGCGACGCGGCCCTGCGCGTCCGTGGTCGATTTGCCGTCGATCTCGGCGGTGGTGGCCTCGACCGCCTCGTCGTCGAGGCCGATGGCGAAGCCCTCCAGGCCCTTGATCCCGCTGCCGGCCGCCTGCTGCACCGTGACCGAGCCCGAGACGTCGAGCCCGGAGCCGGGGGCGCCGTAGAGGTAGCGCGCGGCGACATCGATCTTTGCCGCTTCGCCCTTCTTGAGCGCGGGCGTCTCCGGCGTCAGGCTGACCTCCAGCCGCTCGGGCACGTAATCCTCGACAAGCCAACTCGCCTCACCGACGGCTGGGGCCTTCGGATCAGTATAGGCCGAGACCCGCCAGGTCCCGCGCATGGCGCCTGTCATCAACGGCAGCGAGAGCGAGCGGCCACCAATCCCCTCGTCAGCCACCGAAACGCGGCGATACTCGACGCCGTCCGGCCGCTTCACCACCAGCGTCAGCGGCAGGCCGGCGAGCGCCACACCCTGCGGATCACGCAGCAGGGCGGTGAGTTGCACAGTCTCGCCGGAGCGATAGACCCCACGCTCGGGAAACACGAACGCCTCTGCGCCGGTCGTGACTGCGCGGCCTTTCACGCCGCGGTCGGAGAGATCGAACGCTGTCTGGTTGAGGTCGAGGAAGCCGTAATCCTCGCCCAACTGGGCTACCACGATGCCCGGTGCGAGGCCGCCTTCACCGCGGGCGAGGCCAGCCGGGAAGCTCGCGAGGCCCTTCGCATCGGACTTCGCCGCGGCGAGCACGTCGTTGTTCTTGGCGACGAGCCGGACATCGACTCCGGGGAGCGCCGCGGCCGAGGCCAGCGAGCGGGCAACGACGTGCACACCGTCGCGGCCCTTGAAGGCGGTGAGCCCGAGATCCGAGACCACGAACCACTGCGTGGCCTGCTGCTCGTAGCCGCCATCCCCCTCCTCGGATGGCGAACTGGTGCCGCTCGGCTTGGCCAGCATGATGTAGAGCCCGGGTTCGAGCTTGCCGACGGCCTGCAGGACTGGGAAGGCCGTGATCGTCTCGCGGTTCACTTCGGCCTTGGCCGTGTCGAGAGAGCCCTTCCAGACGCGCACGCCCTTTTCGTTGGCGATGGCCTGCGCGGTCGAGCCGCTGAGCTGGCCGAGGAACTCCTCCGAGCGCAAGGCCGGCAGCAGCCCGCGGTCGCCGATGCGCAGCACCTCGACGTCGAGCTTCACCGCGTTTACCGAGACGATCGGCACGCCGGACTGGCCGGTCCGCGGCAGCACGTAGTTGCGCCCGGTAAAGCGCACCTGCGGCGAGCGATC
This sequence comes from Methylobacterium gnaphalii, assembly GCF_007992215.1. Lineage (GTDB taxonomy): Bacteria > Pseudomonadota > Alphaproteobacteria > Rhizobiales > Beijerinckiaceae > Methylobacterium > Methylobacterium gnaphalii. Next base: position 89,577 of record NZ_BJZV01000001.1, read on the forward strand.
CCGGACGTAGATCTCGTAATCGGCTGATTTCAGCAGGGTTTCGCCGACGACGGAGGGCAGGCCCTGGCGCACCACGAAGGCGTAGCGCTCGCCGTGCTTCAACCCATCGACGCAGACCTGCTGGCCCTCCGCCGTGACGGCGGCATTGGCCGCGCCCGAGACGGCGACGAAAGGCGTGAAGTCGGTCTTGCGGGCGAGCGCTTCGGAGAAGGTGAAGCAGGCCCGCGGCGCGGCGGCATCCGAATCGACCTTGTAGTCGGTGATACGGAAGCCGTGCTCCTCGCGAAGCTTCTCGTAAGCGGCGCGGGTCTCGGCATCGTCCCTGATGCCGAGGCTGGCACGGTAGGCCTCGAGCGAGAGCCGCCACGAGGACTGGGCCACGTAGGTTTCCGCGAGCACGGTCAAGGCCTTGGCTTCGTCGGCTGGAGTCTTTGCGCGGAGATAGGCCTGGTAGGCAGCGGCCGTGGCGCGCGACTTCAGCTTGCTGCGCTCGGCGTAATCGGTCTGCTCCTCATCGGCGCCGGCGGTGCTGGCCGTGCGAGCATAGCCGAGCCAGTTGCGGGGATCGGACGGATCGGCCGAAATCGCTGCCGCGTAGGCATTCATCTCTGCATCGGCATCGGCGTCCTCGGACTCGTCGGCGGCCGCGGCTTCTGCCTCTTTCCGCCACTGGGCGGCGGTCTTGCCGTTGGCCGGGGCCTCACTCTTGAGCGAGGCTTCCAGCCGCACACCCTGGCTCGCGAGCGCCTCGTTCACGTAACTTTTGGCGACGGGAGCGGTAGCGGATTTCGGCGCCGGCAGCGGCGGGCGTGGGGCCTGAGCCTGGGCCGGGTAGGTCAGGATGGCGACGAGGGCGCAGGCGCCGAAGCTGCGCGCAAAGAGGTTTTCCCGCGACATGACCACGTCCCACCCCCATCAGAGCAGCCGAACCGGCGCGCAGGCACGCTAACACGGCCATTGTCGGCCGCAACGCTCGTTAACCGAGTATCCTAATCCTGCGAATACTGGCGGGGCCGCGATTTCTCTTGCCTCTTCGCATCGAAAGCTGTCTGCGATCCGTGTGCTGGCATACGCGACTCGGCCGGCGCGATCGGCAACCATGGGGAGATGATGATCCCACTCGCTCGCCTGTTCGCCCTCGGTTGCCTCCTGTCCCTGGCGCACGCGGCGCAGGCGCAGGCTCCCTCACCGTTCCCGCCGTCGGCGCGGCCACCCGCGCCCCCTCTGGTCAAGCCGAAGCCGCCGGCCCCGCCGCAAGCGGCGGCCGATCCGGCCTATGCTGCCTCGCAGACTGCCTTCGAGGCGCTGCCCGAGCCCCTGCGCAGGGCGATCCAAGACGCGTTGGTCTGGACCGGCGACTACAACGCAGTGACCGCCGGCACCTTCGGACGCCGTACCTACGAAGGCATAGTTGCCTGGCAGAAGCGCCAGGGCCTGGAACCCACCGGGGTCCTCAATGCCAAGGAACGCGCCGCCCTCGACGCTGCGGGCGACGCGGCGCGCAAGGCGCTCCGCTTCACCGTCCAGGCCGACCCAGCGAGCGGCGCCGTGATCGGCGTGCCGGAAAAGCTGCTCGCGAAAAAGAGCTCGCTCCCGCGCGGCACGCGCTGGCAGAGCGCCGACGGCCGGGTGACGCTCGACGCGACTTCCTACCCCGCCGGTGCCACCGATCTCGATGGTTTGTTCGAGCGGGCGACGGCGGCCACACCCGAGCGGAAGGTCACCTACAAGCTGAAGAAACCAGACTTCCTGGTGGTGACGGGTGAGACGCCGACGGGCCGATTCTACATCCGGCACGCGGCCGGCCCGCAGGGCATCCGCAGCTTTACCATGGCCTACGACAAGGCGCTGACCGCGGAGCTCGATCGTCTCGTGATCGCGGTGGCCAACAGCTTTCTGCCGTTCCCCGAGGCTGCGCCGGCGCCGGAGAGTAAGCCCGGGGCGACCGCAAATCCCTATGCCGGCGGCGTGCGGCCGGCCGCGAACCCAGCCGCGTCGTTCACTCCGCCGCCTATGCCCGGCTCCGCCTTGCACGCCGCAGCGACGGGCCTCGCCCTCGGCAACGGGCGTGTCCTCACCACTGTCGCAGCGCTTGATGGCTGCCCGGCTCCGCGCATCGGCGGCGCGCCAGCCCGGGTAGCCAAGCGGGACGCGTCAGGCCGCCTCGCCCTGCTCGAGGCCGAGGCACGCAACGCACCGGCCGCACCGCTGGCCGCGATCCGCGCCGAGGCTCCATCATCCGGAGAAGCCCTCGTCGTTGTCGCCGCAGGTGGGAAGGGCCAGGCAACGGTGGCGCCCGGCACGGCCGGCAGCGGCAGGGTGGTTGCGCCGCTCCAACCCGGCGCGAGCGGTGCGCCGGTTCTCGACCGATCCGGGCACCTCGTTGGCCTCGTCGCGCAAGTTCCCACCGCGCCCCGGCTCATTGCCGGTGTGATGCCCCCGGCGAGTTATGCCGTCATCCCTGGCAGTGCCATCGCGGCGTTCCTGGCACAGGCGGGCGTCAACGCTGCCGAGACACCGCCGAACACGGCTTCGGCTCCTGCGAGTCTCGGCGCCGCCGCCGCTCCGGTGCTCGGCGCCGTCTTCGGCATCGAGTGCGGGCGGTAGTGCCGAAGCAAGCCTGGAGCAGCGCCGACATCCCGTCCCAGCACGGTCGGCTCGCGATCGTGACGGGTGCCACCAGCGGGATCGGCTACGAGGCCGCCCTGGCGCTGGCCGGGGCTGGGGCGACAGTCGTGCTGGCGGCGCGGGATCAGGGCAAGGCAGAGCGCGCGGCCTCCGCGATCCGCCGTGTTCATCCGGTCGCCGATCTGGAGATCGCTCGTCTCGACACTGCGAGCCTGTCCTCCGTGCGAGCCTTCGCCGAGCGCCTGCGGGGGCAGGGGAGGCCGATCGATATTCTGCTGCTGAATGCCGGCATCGCCTGGTTACCCAAGCGGCAGGAGAGCGAGGATGGCTTCGAGTTACAGCTCGCCACGAACTATCTTGGCCATTTCGCCCTGGCCGGCCTGCTGCTGCCGATGATGCGGCCGGGGTCGAGCTCGCGGATCGTTCCCGTCGCGAGCATCGCCCACCAGCGCGGATCGCTCCATTTCGACGATCTGCAACTCCATGATTACGCGGCACGAACCGCCTACCGGCAGTCGAAGCTCGCGATGCTGATGTTCGGGCTCGAGCTCGATCGGCGGCTGCGCGCCTCCGGCTCGGAGATCCGCGCGGTCGCGGCGCATCCCGGCATCACGCGCACCGCGATTGTCCGGTTCGGCGGAGCCGCCGGGCCGATGCAGCGGCTGATGGGGGAGCTCGTGATGATCCTGCTCGGCCAGTCCGCCGCGCGCGGAGCGCTGCCGCTGCTCTACGCGGCGACTGCGCCGGAAGCCGCCGGCGGTAGCTATCACGGCCCGGCCGGGCGTGGGGAGATGAGGGGCGCGCCCGCACCGTCGGTCATCGCCGCTCATGCGCGCGACGAGGCCGATGCGCGCCGGCTCTGGGCAGAGTCGGAAGCGCTGACGAAGGTCCGCTGGCCGTTGTGAGACGGCACCAAGCCGCCTCCGTCGTGGCTCCGTTACGCTTGCAGTGACGGGCGCTTGATCCTTACGCGGCGTCGACCGGCTTGTCCTTGGCGGCTTCCGGTTTCGGGCCGCCCTTCGAAACGCCGACCAAGGCGGGGCGCAGCGTGCGTTCGCCGATGACGTAGCCGGTCTGGACGACCTGGACGACCGTACCGTTGGGGACCTGCGTATCCGGCACCTCGAACATCGCTTGGTGGCGGTTCGGGTCGAAGCGCTGGCCCATGGGCTCGACCACCTTCACGCCGTGGCGCTCGAGCGTCTTGGCGAGGTCGCGCTCGGTCAGCTCGATACCTTCGATGAGCCCCTTGAGTGCCCCATCAGCATGCTCACGCGCCTCTGCGGGCACGCTCTCCAACGCGCGACGGATGTTGTCGGCCGAGCCGACAATATCGCGCGCGAAATTGGTGACGGCGTAGGTGCGGGCATCGGCTGCCTCGCGCTCGGTGCGGCGGCGTAGGTTCTCCATCTCGGCCAGCGTGCGCAGCAGGCGATCCTTCATCTCGTCGCGTTCGCGCAGGGCGGTCGCCAGCGTCTCGGCATCAACCGTGGCCGGTGCGGGCTGCGAGGCAGTCTCGGCCTCGTTGTGCTGATCCTCGTACTCGTTCTGGTCTGCCATCATCGCCGTTCGTCAGTCGACATTATCGTTTTGGGAACGGCGCTGATATCAGGCGCAGGCCCCATGAAATCAAGTTTCGCGGCACTCAGGCCTCGCGCGGCGGCGGCGAGTCGACCAGCGCATCGAGGCCTTCGGCCCTCAGCGCCGCCACGTCCCCGGCAAACACCTCCATCACGGCGTTGCGGATCGCGGCAAGCCGGTCGGGTTGCACCACGCGCGTGCCGGTGAGGTCGACCACGTAGAACACGTCAACTGCCCGCTCGCCGAAGGTGGCGATATGCGCCGAGACGATGTTCAGATTGAGCCGGTTGATCGCGGTGGTCAGCTCGTAGAGCAGGCCGGGCCGGTCCAGCCCGGTGATCTCGATCACCGTCTCGCGGCTCGACAGGGCGTTATCGATGGAGATGTCCGGCGGCACCAGGAAGGTCTTGGGCGGCTGCTTCGGGTGCCTGTCCGCCACCAGCTCGGCGATCTTGATCTCGCCCTTGAGCGCCTTCTCGATCGCGGCTGCGATGCGCTTGGCGCGGCGCAGCTCGTCCTCGTCGCGCTCGAAGGCGCGGGAGATAAAGATCGTGTCGAGGGCGAAGCCGTCGGTGGTGGTGAAGATCTGCGCGTCGACGATGTTACCGCCGGCCGCCGCGCAGGCGCCGGTGATAATCGCGAGCAGCCGCGGATGGTCGGGCGAATAGACCGTCAGCTCGGTGACGCCGCGGAACACGTCGGTCTCGTAGGCGGTCGCCGAGGTGCGCCCCTGTTCGTTGACCGACTTGATGAAGCCGGCATTTTTGAACTGGCGCGTGCCGTCCACCTTCAGCCAGTAGGCCTGGTTGTGGCGCAGGGCATAGGCGTCGAATTCCTCCGGGGCCCAGTCGGTGAGGCGCTCGCGCAACGCAATCTGGATCATCTTGACCCGGTCTGTGCGGGCGATCTCCGAGTGTCCGCCCGAGAGATGCACCTCGGTCTCGTCGTAGAGGGTGCGCAGCAGCGTGCCCTTCCAGGCCGTCCAGGTGCCCGGCCCCACCGCCTTGATGTCGGCGACTGTGAGGATCAGGAGCAGCTTCAACCGCTCCAGACTCTGCACGACGGTGGCGAACTTCTCGATGGTTTTCGGGTCCGAGAGATCGCGGCTCTGGGCGACCATCGACATCAGCAGGTGGTGTTCGACGAGCCAGGCTACTGTGTTGGTCTCGGCCTGTGTCAGGCCGAAACGGGGTCCGATCTTCCTGGCGATGGCCGCGCCGGCGATCGAGTGATCCTCCGGCCGCCCTTTGGCGATGTCGTGCAGCAGCACCGCGACGTACAGCGCCCGGCGGTTCTGGATCGTGCCGATCAGGCGGGTCGCGAGGGGGTGCTCGTCCTCCAGCCGCCCGGCCTCAATGGCCGAGAGCACACCCAGCGTGCGCAGCAGATGCTCGTCCACCGTGAAGTGGTGGTACATGTTGAACTGCATCATCGCGACGATGCGCCGGAAATCCGGCACGAACCGGCCGAGCACGCCCGCCTCGTTCATCGCGCGGAGGATCGTCTCCGGCGCGTTGGCCGAGGTCAGGATGTCGAGGAAGAGCCGGTTGGCCTCCGGATCGGTGCGCACAGCCTGGGAGACCAGCCGCAGCGAGCGGCTGGCCAGGCGCTTGGCATCCGGGTGGATCGGCAGGTTGTAGCGATCGGCAAGCCAGAATAGCCGGATCAGGTTGATCGGGTCGCGCTCGAAGGCGCCCTCGCTTCGCGTATTGACCCGGCCGTTGTCGATCAGGAAATCCTCGGCCTCCATCGTCGTCGCCCGAAAGCGATCGCGAAAACGTCCGATCCAGCGGTCGAGGACCGGCGTGCGCTTGGCGTGGCGCGCCTCCAGCTCCGAGCAGACGATGGCCGTGAGGTCGCCGACTTCCTTCGCGACGAGGAAATAGGCCTTCATGAAGCGCTCGACGCCCGAGAGGCCACCCCGCCCTCCGAAGCCGAAGCGCTCGGCGATCTTAGGCTGGAGCCCGAAGGATAGGCGCTCCTCGGCGCGGCCGGTGACGAAGTGCATGTGACAGCGGACACGCCACAGGAACTCGTCGCAGCGTTCGAACAGCTTGTATTCCTCGGCCGTGAACAAGCCGGCATTCACCAGCTCCACTTGGTCGCGGACCCGGTAGGTGTATTTCGCGATCCAGAACAACGTGTTGAGGTCGCGCAGGCCGCCCTTGCCGTCCTTGACGTTGGGCTCGACGAGGTAGCGAGACGAGCCCGCCTTGGCCACGCGGCCGTCGCGTTCGCGCAGCTTCGCATCAACGAACTCGGCGGCGGTGCCTACCACCAGCTCGCTGTCGAAGCGCGTGACCAGCTGCTCGAACAGCATGCGCGAGCCGAACAGGAAGCGCGCTTCGAGAAGGGCGGTGCGGATCGTCATATCCGCGCGACCCTCGCGCAGGCACTCCTCCACGGAGCGGGTGGCGTGGCCGACCTTCAGCTTGAGGTCCCAAAGCACGTAGAGCATCGCCTCGACGACGCTCTCGGACCAGGCCGTCTGCTTGTAGGGCAGGAGGAACAGCAGATCGATGTCCGAGCCGGGCGCCATCGTGCCCCTGCCGTAGCCGCCGGTGGCGACGATCGCGAGCTGCTCGCCGGTCGACGGGTTGTCGTTCGGATAGAGCCGCCAGACCACCGCATCGAAAATGGCCTTCACGACCAGGTCGGTCAGCCGCGAGATGCGCTGGGCGCAAGCGACGCCGTTGCGATCCTTGAGGAGCTGGCGCTCGGCATCCTTGTGCCCGGCATCAATGATAGTGCGCAGTTCGGGAACCAGGGCTGCGCGAAGCCGGGTCGGCTCGCGCGCGTCCCGGTCGAGTGATTCCAGGACCTTGTCGAGGGCGGCCGCAGCGTCAAACATGCTGCTCCCGTTAGCATGTTCCGGGCCGCGCGACAGCGGCGCCGGGAGACGGAGTATTTCGTCTACCAAGGCGGAAAGTTGAAGAGCTTTGTTCTCTTTCGCGGATTTTCGTTTGACGAGGCGAACGCCCTTGACTTAGCGGTCGAAAATTCCGCCGCGGCCACGCCGTTCTCGATCCTTCGGAGCCCTTCATGCTCGCCCGTCGCACCGTTCTCTCGGCCCTCACCGGCGCCCTCGCCCTGCTCGGTCTGACGACCGCGCCTCAGGCCGCCGACGTGAAGGAGATCCGGCTCGACTGGGCGACCTACAATCCGGTCAGCCTCGTCCTCAAGGACAAGGGCTTCCTGGAGGAGGCGCTCAAGGACAAGGGCATCAAGGTGCGCTGGGTGCAGTCGCTCGGCTCCAACAAGGCGCTGGAATTCCTGAACGGGGGGGCGATCGACTTCGGCTCCTCCGCAGGTGCCGCTGCATTGCTGGCGCGGATCAATGGCAACCCGATCAAGGTGGTCTACGCCTATTCGCAGCCGGAATGGACCGCGCTCGTGACCCGCAAGGACACCGGCATCGCCAGCGTCGCCGACCTCAAGGGCAAGCGGGTTGCGGTCACCCGCGGCACCGATCCCCACATCTTCCTGATCCGCGCGCTGCAGGGCGCTGGCTTGACCGAGAAGGATGCCAAGCTCGTCCTCCTGCAGCATCCCGACGGCCGCACGGCGCTCGATCGCGGCGACGTCGACGCCTGGGCCGGGCTCGACCCGATGATGGCCGCCGCCGAGATCGAGAACGACGACGTGCTGTTCTTCCGTGACCCGGCCGCCAACACCTGGGGCGTGCTCGACGTGCGCGAGGCCTTCGCCAAGGAGCATCCGGATCTCGTGAAGACCGTGATTGCCGCCTACGAGCAGGCCCGCGCCTATTCCCGTGCCAATCCGGAGGCCCTCAAGGCCGCCCTCGTCAGCGCCACCAAGCTGCCCGATCCGGTGATTGCCCGTCAGCTCGAGCGCACCGACCTCACCAAGCCGGCCGTCGGCCCCACCCAAGCCGATGCCATCCGTGCGGCCGGTATAGCCTTGCAGCAGGCTGGCGTGATACCGGCGACCACCGACGTCGCCGCTGCCGTCGACGGGCTGATCGACACGCAGTTCAACCCGACGCCGGCTCCCTAACATTTCCACGAGTTCTTGGGTTCGAGCCTTGGCTGCCGAGGGAAACATCTCCGCCGCGCTGCTCGCACCCGAGGCGCCCTCGACGGCGAACACAAACCAGGCCTCGGGCGGCGGCAGCGGAGCCGCGCTGCGCTGGTTGCTCGGTCTTGCTGTGCCGCTCGTCCTGGCTGTGGGCTGGGAACTTGCCGTCGGCCGCGGTCTCGTACAGGGCCGGCTGATCCCGCCGCCGAGCCGGATCGCCGCAACTCTCTGGGAACTCGCTGCCTCGGGCGATCTTTGGACGCATGTCGAGGCGACGCTGATCCGTGTCGGCCTCGGCTTCGCCTTTGGCGCGGGCGCCGGCATCCTCGCCGGCACGGCAACAGCGACATTGCCCTGGCTGCGCTGGTTGATCGATCCGACACTTCAGGCCCTGCGCGCCGTGCCCTCGCTCGCCTGGGTGCCGCTCTTCATTCTGTGGTTCGGCATCCTTGAAACGCCGAAGGTTGCTCTCATCGCGGTCGGCGTGTTCTTCCCGGTCTATGTCGGCGTCGCTGGCGCCATCGCCTCGGTCGACCGCAAGCTCGTCGAGGTGGGCCGCATCTTCCGCCTGTCGCAGGCGGCGCTCGCCCGCCGCATTCTGCTCCCGGCCGTGCTGCCGGCGACGCTGACGGCCCTGCGCACGGGCCTCGGCCTCGGCTTCCTGTTCGTCGTCGCCGCCGAACTGATGGGGGCCTCGGAGGGGCTCGGCTACCTGCTGGTGGACGGCCAGCAATTCGGCAAGCCCGACCAGATCGTCGCCGCGATCATCGCCTTCGCCGTCGTCGGCAAGCTCGCGGACTCGCTGCTCGTTGCTCTCACAGGCCCGCTGGTACGCTGGCAGGACACGGCGCGGGAGACGCTCTGAGAGCCTGTTGGGCAAGCGGCCTGCCACCACCAACCTCAGCCTGAGGAGTGTGGACGGCTCCAGGCGCCTTACCCCTTCGCCCGCAGCCTCACCCGCACGCCCCCGTCCCGCAGCGGCAGCAGGCAGGCGGCGGGGACGACGCTGAGGATCGCCGCGCTCGGGCAGGCAGCCCGGCAGTTCAGTGCGGCGTCGATCTGGTTGCCGCCGCAGCCATCGGCGAAGCAGAACTGGCCGAGGTCCTCGCAGGTCGCGAGGAAGCGGCCGGTCCTCGCGCCTTGCTCGCGCAGGTCCGCGGCGGAGGCGGAGCCGGCGAGGAAAGCCGACAGCAGGAGGCCTCGAAGAATCACGGTCACGGCCCGAATCCGGCAGAGAGACGCTGCCCTGTAGCACCGGGCAGGCGCCGCCCCTATGGCCCGCCGGAGACACGGCAGCCGGGAATCCCCTGCGCGGCGGGCGCGAGCCATGCTATCGGGGCACGGCCATGCTCAGCCTCGATACCCTCTCCAAGACCTATGCCGACGGCACGCACGCCCTCGACCGGATCGACCTGCAGGTCGAGGCGGGCGAGATCGTTGCGCTGATCGGCGGTTCAGGCTGCGGCAAAACCACGTTGCTGCGCCTCATCGCCGGGCTCGACACGCCGAGCATGGGCCGGATCACCCTCGACGGCGAGGCCATCGCCGGGCCGCATCCCGGGGTCGGGCTGGTGTTCCAGGAGCCGCGGCTGCTGCCCTGGCTCAGCGTCGCCGACAATGTCGGCTTCGGCCTCGCCGACCGGCCGCGGCGGGAGCGGCAGGAGCGCGTCGCCCACGCACTCGACAGGGTTGGGCTCTCCGAGCACGGCCACCGCTGGCCGCGCGAGCTCTCCGGCGGCCAGCAGCAGCGCGTCTCGATCGCGCGCGCCTTCGTGGCGAGCCCGCGCGTGCTGCTCCTCGACGAGCCGTTCTCGGCGCTCGACGCCTTCACCCGCAAGGATCTGCACAGGCACTTGCTTGCCCTCTGGGAGGAGGTGCGTCCGACGGTGCTCATCGTCACCCACGACGTCGGCGAGGCGGTGACGCTGGCCGACCGCGCCGTGGTGATGCGCCCCAAGCCCGGCCGCCTCGACGAGGCCCTGGCGCTGCCGATGGCGCGTCCCCGTGACCCGACCTCACCGGGCAGCGAGGCTGCGACCCGCAACATCCTCGCGGCGCTCGACCGCTCCCTGCGCCCGATCGAGACGCGGCCGAAAGTCGTGGAGGCTTTCGCGGGCGGCGGTTCGTTTTAACGGAAAATGTTCCACCCGTGGGACGGTTGTCCCGCCTGTCCCAGGCCGTCCCACGGCCTCTTCCTGTGCGCCGGGAGAAGCTTCGTCTTTTCCGAGGGGCAGTCGATCGGTTGATATGGCGTTGCCCCGGGCGTTCCGCACCGCCCGGTTGAGCGTGGAGGCGAGTAGCGATTCGAGCCGGGTGCAGTTGTGCCGCCGGGCGCGCCCGGCTACCTCGCTCCCGATTGCCCGATCGAGGAGAGTGCCGAATGGATGCCAATGCGCTGCGCGAGATGCAGGCCCCGCTCAAGAACAAGTATCGCGAGACGCCGGATTCGGCGGTGATCACGCTCAAGGCCAAGGGCACCCTCGACGACACCTCCATCGCCTGCAAGGTCGAGACCGGCCGCGCGCTGGCGGTGGCAGGCCTGCATCCGGCCACCGGCGGCTCGGGCCTGGAGCTGTGCTCCGGCGACATGCTGCTCGAAGCCCTCGTCGCCTGCGCCGGCGTGACGGTGAAGGCCGTGGCCACCGCCCTCGAAATCCCACTGCGCGCCGGCACGGTGAGCGCCGAGGGTGATCTCGACTTCCGCGGCACGCTCGGTGTCGACAAGACGGCGCCGGTCGGCTTCCGCGCCATCCGTCTCACCTTCGCCCTCGACACCGACGCGCCCCAGGACAAGCTCGACCAGCTTCTCAAGCTCACCGAGCGCTACTGCGTCGTGTTCCAGACGTTGAACAATAAGCCCGAGCTGGCGGTGACGCAGACCAAGGCCTGATGGCTCTCCTCCCGTCGCAGGGAGGCTTTGGCGGCGGGTGTGAGGACGGCCAAGCTCAGCGCAGCTGCACGCTGTCCACCACCTGCCGGAACAGGGCCAGCGTCTCGTCGCGCTGGTCCGCGCGCACCACGCCGAGCGAGCGCAGGTAGCCGTCGGGGGCGAAGCGGATCGTCTGGGTGATCACCACGGCCTGGCCGGTGGGGACATCGTTGGCGCGGGCCACGATCTCGTGCCAGTCGACGCCATTCTGGCGGTAGCTCTGCGAGCGCTCGATCACGAAGTCCTTCATGGTCTGGTTCGAGTAGAGCGCCGCGCGGGCGAAAGCCTCCCGCTGCTCGGCCGTCGGCGGCTGCTGAACGGCCTGGGCCAGGACCAGGATCGGCTGCTCCAGATTGACCGGCTGATCCTTCGGGCCACGGGTCATCAGCAGCGAGTTGCCGGCGAGCGCCCGGATCGGCCGGAACCCGGCGAGATCGTTGATGCGGAAGGGCAGGGCATCGACCTGCTGATCGAGAGTCAGCGGCGGCCGCAGGGTCACGCCGAGCAGCATGCCCTTCATGGTCTCGTCGGTTTCCGCACCCGGCGTCATCTGCGCGACGACGAGGCCGGTGACGTCCGGGCCGTTCACGAGGAGCAGCCATTTCCGAACGGTCGGCAGGTCGGGCATGGCCGGCGCGGTGCCGTTGGCGCCATCGGCGGCCGGGGCTGGCGGCGGTGACTGGCCGCCGGCCAGCAGCACGCCTTCCAGGCCGCCGCTCACTTTGACCGCCTCGCGCGATTCCACCACGAAGCCCTGGCTCTTGAGATTCTCGTCGGTGAAGCTCTTCTCGATCTCCCCGTAGGCGCCGCCCGGCAGCTCGACCACCGAGACCATGGCGCCGCCCTCCAGGCGCTCGAAGCCCATGAAGCGCCGCGAGGGCGCCATGTCGGAGGGGGGCTGGAAGCCGAAGCGCGAGCTCGACGGAAAGACCGGCGTGTCGGCGCGCGCGCCCGCCGTGTCGAGGGGCGGGCAGGACAGGCCGGCGACAAGCAGGCCTAGGACGGCCAGACGGCTGAGGGCGGGACGCAACGGCATCGGGATCGTGTCTCCGGAAAGCCCGCACGGGCGGGCGCTCACCCGCGATGGGTCCGCCCGCATGCCATTGCTGTCAAGCGGTGGCCGGGCCGGGAGGCCGAGACACGCGGCGCAGCGTGAGGTTGCAGCGGCCGCCGGCAGGCAGGAAGCGCCGCAGGATCGCGTCGAGCCGGTCGCCCTCGCACCCGTGATCCTCGGCAAACAGCTGCGGCGGCTCGGCGATCAGGCGGTCGACGCCGTGGTGGATCAGCCGCGATGGGCCGCCCATCACGAGGGCGTCGCCACTGGCGAGGCGGATCGAGCGGGTCGGATCGCCGCGCTTCAGGCCGCCGTAGCGAAACAGCGCGGTCGCACCGAGCGACAGGGAGACCACGGGTGCGGCGAGGTCGTCCTCGTCCCGGTCCTGGTGCAGGCCCATGCGGGCACTCGCCTCGTAGAGGTTCACCAGGCAGGCCTCGGGCGGCGCGGGGTATCCGCCGAGTGCGTTCCAGGCCGCGAGCGCCGTCTCGGGGATCGCCGGCCAGGGTGTTCCCGTCTCGGGATGATGAGGCTGGTAGCGGTAACCGTCCCGGTCGGAGACCCAGCCGAGCTGCCCGCAATTCGTCATGCGTACCGAGAACGGCTTGCCGGTGCGCGGCATGCGCGGGGTGTAGGGCGGCGCGGCCTCGCAGACGGCCGTCAGCGCGGCACCGAGACGGACCCGCGCGTGCGCGTCGAGCCAACCCGGATAGTGGATCAGCCCCGGTGCCAGTTCGATGGGAGGTGCCCCGGTCAGTCGATGTCCTTGTCGAGGCTGGTCTTGGCCTCGACGGTCGCGTCGGCCTTGAGGTGGTAGACCAGTGGAACGCCGGTCGCGATCTCCAGGCCGGCGATGGTCTGCGTCGTCATGCCGTCGAGCACCATCACGAGGGCCCGCAGGGAATTGCCGTGCGCGGCCACGAGGACGCGCTTGCCGGCCAGCACCTTCGGCAGGATGGCCTGGATGTAGAAGGGCAGGACGCGGGCGACGGTGTCCTTGAGGCTCTCACCGCCGGGCGGTGGCACGTCATAGGACCGGCGCCACAGCCGAACCTGCTCATTGCCCCAGCGCTGCCGGGCATCGTCCTTGTTGAGGCCGGAGAGGTCGCCGTAATCGCGCTCGTTCAGGGCTTCGGTGCGGATCGTTTCGATGCCGGTCTGCCCCATCTCTTCGAGCATCAGAGCACAGGTGCGCTGGGCGCGGCCGAGATTGGACGTGTAGGCCAGGTCGAACTCGTAGCCCTGCTCCTTGAGCCAGCGGCCGGCAATGCGGGCTTCCTCGACGCCCTTTTCGGTCAGGCCGGGGTCGCGCCAGCCGGTGAACAGGTTCTTGAGGTTCCACTCGCTCTGGCCGTGGCGAGCGAGGACGAGCAGGCGCTCCATAGACGGGGGACTCCGCGCAGGGGTGGTGGTCTCGGCAGGTAGCGTCGCGCGCCTGAACGCGGCGTGACGGCCGGCTCCTAGCAGAGGCCGAACGCCGTCCCAAGCGTTGGAGGGGCCGATAGGTTGCGACTTTGGTCCATCTTAATTGGGGTCAGAGCCCAAGCACGTCGTCCATGCCATAAAGGCCGGGCGACTTGTCGAAGGCCCATCTCGCCGCGCGCAGGGCGCCGCGGGCGAAGATGGCGCGATCCTCGGCGTGGTGGCTCAGCGTGATGCGCTCGGACGGGCCGGCGAAGATCACGCTGTGGTCACCGACGACGCTGCCGCCGCGCAACGTCGCAAAGCCGATATCGCCGGGGCGGCGCGCGCCGGTATGGCCCTCGCGGCTCGCGACGCTGGCTTTCGCGAGCTCGACCTTCCGGCCCTCGGCGGCGGCCTCGCCGAGGAGAAGCGCAGTGCCGGAGGGGGCATCGACCTTCATGCGATGGTGCATCTCCAGCACCTCGATGTCGAATTCCTCGCCGAGCGTCGCAGCGACCTTGCGCACGAGGGAGGCCAGCAGGTTCACGCCGAGCGACATGTTGCCGGAGCGCACAATGCGGGCATGGTAGGAGGCCGCCTTGAGCTTTTCGAGGTCGTCGCCCGACAGGCCGGTGGTGCCGACGACGTGGACGATGCGGGCCTGGGCCGCGAGTTCGGCGAAGGCCACCGTCGCCTTCGGGACGGTGAAGTCGAGCACGGCATCGGCTTCGGCGAAGACCGGCAGCGGATCGTCGCTGACCTCGACACCGAGCGGGCTGAGACCGGCCAGCGTCCCCGCATCGTGGCCGACCACATGCGAGCCCTCGCGTTCGACCGCGCCGGACAGGACGCAGTGCTCCGCCTCGGCGACCGCGCGGATCAGCATTCGCCCCATCCGGCCCTCGGCGCCGGTGACCACGATCTTCAAGGTCGAGCTCATGGGAACTCCTGGCTTGGCACCGTCAGGCCGGTGGCAGACCCACTGCCGTCACTCCGGGGCCGCGCAGCGGAACCCGAAAACCACGACGGGGCACGACGACACGACAAACCTGCGGCATCACGGGTGGATTCCGGGTTCTCGCCTTCGGCGAGCCCGGGAATGACGGTGAGGGATGTAAGGCCAGTCGGGAGCACTTGGCGACTCCCTACACCGTCACTTGCGTCCCGACCTCCACCACGCGGCCGGTCGGAATCTGGAAGAAGTCCGTGGCGTCGTTGGCGTTCTTGGCGAGCGTGATGAAGATCCGGTCCTGCCAGAGCGGCATGCCCGAATGGGCCGCCGGGCGGATCGAGCGGCGCGACAGGAAGAACGAGGTCGACATGATGTCGAACTTGAAGCCCTCTTTCCGCAGCAGTGCCAGCGCCTTGGGGATGTTCGGCGTCTCCATGTAGCCGAACCTCATCACGGCGCGATGGAAATGCGGGCCGATCGGCTCGATCCGCACCCGCTCGCTATCGGGGAAGCGCGGCGTGTCGACGGTCTCGATGGTCAAGACCACGTTCTTCTCGTGGACGACCTTGTTGTGCTTCATGTTGTGCAGGAGGGCGGCGGGCGCGATCTCGGGGTCGCTGGTCAGGAACACCGCCGTGCCCTTCACATGATGGTACGACGAGCTCTTCTCCAGCATGCCGACGAGCTCGGCGAGCGGCACGTCGGTCTTGCGGGTCTTCTTGGTGAGGATCGCGACGCCGCGCACCCAGGTCCACATCATCAGCATCAGCCCGCCGGCGAGCAGCAGGGGCACGTAGCCGCCCTCGTGCAGCTTGAGCAGGTTCGAGGCCAGGAACATCGTTTCCAAGATGATGAACGGCATCATGATCAGCGCCGCCAGCGCCGGTCCGAGCCGCATCACCTTCCAGAGCACGATGTAGGCCATGCTGGCGGTGAGCAGCATGGTGCCGGTCACGGCGATGCCGTAGGCAGCGGCGAGCGCCGAGGAGGTGCGGAACACGATCGCCAGGATCACCACGGCGAGGCCGAGCAGCATGTTGATCTGCGGCAGATAGATCTGGCCGGAATGGCTCTCCGAGGTATGGCGGATCTCCATGCGCGGCAGCATGCCGAGCTGGATCGCCTGCCGCGACAGCGAGAAGGCGCCGGTGATCACGGCCTGTGAGGCGGTCACGGTGGCGAGCGTCGCCAGGACCACCATCGGCAGCAGCGCCCAACCCGGCACGAGCTGGTAGAACGGGTCGGTGGTCTCCGGCTTGGCGAGCACGAGGGCGGTCTGGCCGAGATAGTTCATCATCAGGCAGGGGCCGACGAAGAACAGCCAGGCGAACTGGATCGGCTTTCGGCCGAAATGGCCGAGATCGGCGAACAGCGCCTCGGCACCGGTCACGGCCAGGAACACTGCGCCGAGCGCCACCAGGGCGTAGCTGCCGTGGTTCAGCAGGTAGTTCACCGCGTGCCAGGGGTTGAAGGCCCAGAACACCGTCGGGTTGCTGATGACATGGGGCACGGCGGCGATGGCCAGCGACAGGAACCAGCAGGCCATGATCGGCCCGAAGAAGGTCGCGACCTTGGCCGTGCCCCGGCTCTGAACTAGGAACAGGCCGAGGATGATCGCCACGGTGATCGGCAGCACGTATTCCTCGAAGGCCGGGGTAACGAGCTTGAGGCCCTCCACCGAGGACAGCACCGAGATTGCCGGGGTCACCACCGAGTCGCCGTAGAACAGGGCGGCGCCGAGCAGGCCGAGCATGAAGACGAGGCGCGAGCCGCCGAGCGCGTGGCGCGCCTGCGCCATCAGCGAGAGGATGCCGCCCTCGCCCTTGTTGTCCATGCGCAGCAGAATCGAGACGTAGTTGATCGAGACGATCAGCATCAGCGCCCAGAGGATCAGCGAGGTGGTGCCGATCACCTCCTCGCTGGTCAGCGTGCCGTCGGCGCGAGAGGGGGCGAGCGCCTCGCGGAAGGCGTAGAGCGGGCTCGTGCCGATATCGCCGTAGACGACGCCGATCGAGCCGAGCGCGAGCGGGAAGAAACCCGCCTTGGAATGGCCGTGAGCGGATTCCTCGGAGGCGTCGACGGAGCCCGCTGAGGCGGCGACGGGGCCGCCCTCGCCGGGAGCGGGGCCGGCCGCTGCGGCGCCCTCGAACGCAGCCTTGGCGGCCGGGCCTGCAGGCGTGCTCGGCGAGACGGGTTGGGTCATGGAGTCCGGTCTATGCTCAAGAGTCTAGAGCAGGCTGCGAAACAGACGGCTTTCGCGGACAGCCTGCTCCAACTCTTTCAATCGATCATGTTTTCTGCGTTTCGACGGATCCATCAAAACGCAGCCTGATCCAGGCGCGGGTTCTGCAGGATCGGCATGACGAAGGCGCGTCAGACGGCTCGAGGGGAGAACCATGGAATCGGCGATCACGCCGACCCCGTCACTCTGCGGCGTCGCGGGTGCCCGAGCCACCGCCCTGGCCGAAGCGGCGCTCGATATAGTCGATGACGATGCCCTCGAAATCCTTCGCGAGCGTCGGGCCGCGCAGGGTCATCGCCTTCTGGCCGTCGATGAAGACCGGGGCCGTCGGGGTCTCGCCGGTGCCGGGAAGCGAGATGCCGATATCGGCATGCTTCGATTCGCCGGGGCCGTTCACGATGCAGCCCATCACCGCGACATTGAGGCCCTCGACGCCCGGATAGGTCTTCTTCCATTCCGGCATCGACGTGGTGATCCAGTTCTGGATGTCGCGGGCCAGCTCCTGGAAGGTCGTCGAGGTCGTCCGCCCGCAGCCCGGGCAGGCTGCCACCAGCGGCACGAAGGTGCGGAAGCCCATGGTCTGCAGGAGTTCCTGCGCCGCTTTCACCTCGACCGTCCGGTCGCCGCCGGGCTCCGGCGTCAGCGAGTAGCGGATCGTGTCGCCGATGCCTTCCTGCAGCAGCACGCCGATGGCAGCAGAGGCCGCGACTATGCCCTTCGAGCCCATGCCGGCCTCAGTGAGGCCGAGATGGATCGCGTAGTCGGAGCGGCGCGCCACCTCGCGGTAGACGGCGATCAGGTCCTGCACCGCCGAGACTTTCGCGGACAGGATGATCCTGTCCTTGCCGAGGCCGAGGGCCTCGGCCCGATTGGCGGAAGACAGGGCCGACTGCACCATCGCCTCGCGCATCACGGCCCGCGCGTCGATCGGACGGGGCAGCTTGGCGTTCTCGTCCATCAGGTGCGTCAGCAGCTCGCCGTCGAGGGAGCCCCAGTTCGCGCCGATGCGCACGGTCTTGCCGTACTTGATGGCCTGCTCGACGATGGTCGAGAACTGGACATCCTTCTTGTTCTTGAAGCCGACATTGCCCGGATTGATCCGGTACTTGGCGAGCGCCTCGGCGCAGGCCGGATGGTCGGTCAGAAGCTTGTGGCCGATATAGTGGAAGTCGCCGACGAGCGGCACGTGGCAGCCGATCCGGTCAAGCCGCTCGCGGATCTTCGGCACCGCGGCTGCCGCCTCGTCGCGGTCGACGGTGATGCGCACGAGCTCCGAGCCGGCGCGCGCGAGCTGCGACACCTGGGCCACGGTGGCGTCGATATCGGCCGTATCGGTATTCGTCATCGACTGAACGACGATCGGCGCGCCGCCGCCGACGGTGACCGCGCCTTCGCCGTGGCCGACGGTCACGCCCGCTGTGCGATGGCGCGGCGACGGGCCCGCGATCTCCGGCCCCGTTATGTTGAGGCTCCCGGAGGAGATCGGGTTCGAGAGGGCGTCAGGGGCTTCCATGGCTTCCATTTGGGACCTTGGCTCGGAGACGTGGCCGCTTCCGTCGGTCTCGTCGGGCGTGGCCGTGGGCGGGGATCCTGCGTGGCAGTCTAGCCGATCGCGCGAACGCCCGCGACCGCTTTAGCTGTGAGCGGCCACAACCACCGTCAACCGCGTACAGCGCATGGGTGACGGTCACCTCGACGCCTATCGGTCTTCGGCCCGCTTCATGTCGCATCCCGCGCGGGATGTCGAGCGCTCGCTGCGATGCGGCAGACAGTTCGGACCTGGGCTGTCGCGCGGTACGGCAAGCCAATCTGCCGCCGCGCTGCCATGCGCGCGGCTATTTTGAACCACCGTAGATCACCACTATTTATTGCTACGCAGCATTTTTGAGTTGCGTTGCAATATGCGCTCGCGAGGTTCGGATGGATCAAACCGGCACGACTTCCGATGTCAAAGCTCTGTCCACGGTCGTCCCGAGCGGGGCGGCCGAAACGACTGTGTCTCCCGGCCGCCGTCGGCCCCTGGCCTCGCCGCGGGCGGAGAAGACGGTGTCGCTGGCCCTGCAGGGTGGCGGCGCGCACGGCGCCTTCACCTGGGGCGTGCTCGACGCGCTGATCGAGGACGGGCGGCTCGGCTTCGACGCGGTGACGGGGGCGAGCGCGGGCGCCATGAACGCCGTGGTGCTGGTCGATGGCTGGCTGGCTGGAGGTCCTGATGGCGCGCGTGCCGCTCTCGAGTCGTTCTGGCGCCATGCCAGCGTCGACGGCGACCTCTGGCCGGTGCAGCGCGGGATGGTCAGCGGCGTCGTGGGCGCGTTCAAGGACAACCCCATCGCCGAATTCTGGCTGAAGGCGCTGGCGCCGAGCCCCTACGTCTCCAACCCGCTCAACATCAACCCGCTGCGCAGGGCGCTTGAACAGACCGTGGATTTCGAGCGGCTGCGTGCTGCGGAGACGGCCGACGTGTTCGTCTCGGCCACCAATGTCTGGACGGGCAAGCTCACGGTGTTCGAGCGCCAGGGCCTGACCGCCGACCACCTGATGGCCTCGGCCTGCCTGCCCACGGTGTTCCAGGCGGTGGAGATCGACGGCGTGCCGTACTGGGATGGCGGCTATCTCGGCAACCCGGCCCTCTATCCGCTGCACCAGCGGGCGGGCGAACAGGCGGGCAGCCACGACATCCTGATCGTCCAGATCAACCCGGTCGAGCGCCGCGAGACGCCGCGTACGCCGCAGGAGATCCAGAACCGGCTCAACGAGATCACCTTCAACGCCAACCTGATGCGGGAATTGCGCGCCATCGACGTGATGCACGGGCTGCTCGCCGAGACGGCGCCCGATGGGACGGCGGCCAAGCGCGTCCTCATCCACCGCATCGACGGGACCGAGGCCTTGGACGATTACGACGCCGCCTCGCGGCTCGATGCCCGCTGGCGTTGCCTCGAGCGCCTGCGCGACCGTGGCCGCGAGGCGGCCGTGCACTGGCTTGCCGAGCGCTTCGACAGCGTCGGGCACGAGAGCACGCTCGATCTGCAGAGTGCGTATCAATAGCACTCATATGCTAAGAAGGCAGGAGCCCAGGCTCGGATTAAAGCCCAGGCTCCGCACGTTGACCCATCATGATCTCCAGCCGATCACGCTCGAAGCGACCCGATATCGTCGATCTGCTGCCGCCGTTGCGGCGCTACGCGCGCTCGCTCACGCGTGATTCGCTGAAGGCGGATGACCTCGTCCACGATACCCTGGTGAAGGCGCTGGAGGCCAAGGGGTCTCTGCGCGCCAACACCAACCTGCGCACCTGGATGATGACGGTGCTGCACAACGTCTTCATCGATGAGCAGCGCCGCAAGAAGGTCGAGGCGCGCCACGCCGACGTGCTGGTCCAGCTCAGCGATGAGGTCGCGCTGCCGGCGCAGGAGGGGCAGGTCAGGCTCTCGCAGATCCGCCGGGCCTTCGAGACATTGCCGGAGGAGCAACGCGCGGCGCTGCACCTCGTGACGCTCGAGGGCATGGCCTATGCGGAGGCGGCCGACGTGCTCGGCATCCCGATCGGCACGCTGATGTCGCGGCTCGGCCGCGGCCGCGCGGCCCTGCGGGCCTTCGAGGAGAACGAGCCCGCGCGAGCTGGGCAGGGCGGCGGCCAGGCGGGGCCTCCCTCGAGCCCTTCTGAGCGCGGGCGGCCGCAATTGCGCATCGTCGCAAGCACCGGGCGCCCGGATACGGATGCGTTCGCCGGGCAGAATCCAGACGTGGCACACAGACAGGCGGTCGGCGAGGCGTGAGCCTCGATCCGGGCGGTGGATCGATCGGACGGAGCGATCCGGAAAGGTGGAGTGGCGTGATGGTCGACCCGATCACGGAAAGCGATCTCGCGGCGTATGTCGACGGCGAACTCGGTGCGATGCGCCGGGTCGAGGTCGAGAATCATCTCGCGCATCATCCCGATGATGCGGCCCGGGTGATGGCCGACCTGCGCGACCGCGACGCGCTGCGGGAGGTTTTTTCGAGCCTGCCGGGGCCGGGGCCCGAGCGGCTGCGCACCGAGGCACGCCGCCTCGACCGGTCGCTGGCCTGGCAGCGGGTCGGCGCACGCCTGCGCCGGGCGGCCGCCATCGTTGTGCTCGTCGGCGCCGGCTGGCTCGCGCATACCGAGATCGGCACCTTCGGTGTGCCGGATAGCCAGGCCTCCACCATTGATCCAGCTCTGGTCGAGGAGGCGCAGCAGGCGCGCCAGGCTGTGCTGGTCCGTGCTAGGACCCACTCGCAACGCGCAGTCTCCGCCTACGATCGCGCCGACCTCGAAGCGGCCACCGGGCTCTCGCTGCCGGAGCTGCCGAACGGCTGGAACGTGCGCGACGTCCAGGTCTTCCCCTCGCGCAACGGCCCGGGCGTGGAGATCGCGATCAATGCGGAATCGCTCGGCGATCTCTCGCTGTTCGCGACCCGCAAGGCCGGAGGCGGGTCGGGGCCGGACGTGCTCACCCACTCGAGCGACGGCGCCACCGCCTATTGGGGCTCGGGCCAGACGGCCTACGCGCTCAGCGCCGGACGCGACGGCGTCGATCTCTCCGCTGCAGCGGCGAAGCTGGCCGCCCGCTAGCCGTACACTCGGTGAGGCACGCTGCCGGCCGCTGACCGGCCGTTCAAATATCGAGCCCTTGCAGCGAGAGGCCATGCCGGCCTCGCCGCAGGGCTTCCCGTCTTTTCCAGTGCATCGCCCCGGGCATCGGGCCTGAGCCACGCGCTCTCTATTTCCCACCGCCCGCGCCTGCCGTAAGGCACGAGATCCCGGCAAGCTCGAGCGTGCATTGGAAGAAGTCCTCTATCGGTGGCTCGCCGCGACCGCGTCCGTGCGTTCGGATGTGCTCGCCGTGCTCGGGCTCGTCCTGTCGATGGCCGTCACCATGCACGTGCTGCTGCGCAAGCGCGTGGTTGGCGCGGCGATCGGCTGGATCGGACTCGCCTGGTTGGCTCCGGTCTTCGGCAGCGTCCTGTACCTGCTCTTCGGCATCAACCGGGTCGAGCGGCGGGCGCGCAGGCTCAAGCGGAAGCCGTCGCAGCAGATGGATGATACGCCACAGCCCACGGCCGCCGTGCCGGAGGCCTACGCTGCCCTCGACCTCGCCGTGCGTTCGATCACCGGGCTGCCCACCGTCGCCGGCACAGCCATCGCGGTCTTCCGCAACGGCGACGAGGCCTATCCGGCCATGCTCGCGGCGATTGAGGAGGCGCGCATCAGCGTCGCGCTGTCGAGCTACATCTTTCGCGACGACGAGATCGGCAACGCGTTCATCAGGGCGCTGATGGCCGCCAAGGCGCGCGGGGCCGAGGTCCGCGTCATCATCGACGGCATCGGCAGCGGCTACTTCCGTCCCGCGGCGTGGCGGCACCTGACCCGCGCTGGCATCCCGGCCGGACTGTTCATGCACTCGGCACTGCCCTGGCGGATGCCGTTCCTCAATCTGCGCTCGCACAAGAAGCTGCTGATCGTCGACGGGCGTCTCGCCTTCACCGGCGGAGTCAACATCTCCGACGGCAATCGGCTCGCATCGAAGCCGGCCTACCCGATCCGCGACACGCATTTCCGGATCGAAGGGCCCGTGGTCGAGCAGCTGGTCCAGGCCTTCGCGGCCGATTGGGCCTTCGTGGCCGGGGAGGAATTGGAGGGCGAACGCTGGCTGCCGCCCCTGGCACCGGCCGGCGGCCTCACCGCGCGTGTGGTCACCTCGGGGCCGGATGCCGATATCGAGAAGATCGCCACGGTGATCCTGCAGGCGGTTTCCTGCGCGCGCTCGTCGATCCGCCTGACGACGCCGTATTTCCTGCCCAACGAGCTGATCACCAATGCCCTCGGGCTGGCAGCGGCCCGCGGTATCGCCGTGGACGTGGTCATCCCCCGGCGCAGCGATCATCATTTCGTCGACTATGCCACGCGGGCGCATGTCGCGCCGCTTCTCGAATCGGGCGTCAGAATCTGGCTCGACGATCCGCCCTTCGACCATTCCAAGGCGCTGGTGATCGACCGGTGCTGGAGCTTCATTGGCAGCGCGAACTGGGATTCGCGCAGCTTCCGGCTGAATTTCGAGCTGAACATCGAGGTCTACGACGAGGCGCTCGCGGGGCGCCTCGACGACTTCATCCAATCGAAGCAGGCGGCTCGCCTGACTCTTGCCGATCTCGACGCGCGCGCATTGCCCGTCCGCCTTCGCGACGCAGCCGTGCGACTGCTGCTGCCATATCTCTGATCCGCAGGCGCTGCGGCGCGTCCTCCGTCGCGGGGGCGAGATGCACGACGATGGGACGATGGTCCGACAGCCCGCGCGGCAGCACCGCGTGGCAATGGCAGGCGAGGCCGCGCACCAGGCAACGATCGAGGCGCAGCGGTGCGAGCCCGGCCATGGAATGGGTCGGTCGGCGCGGGCCGACGTCGCGGAAGCCCGGTAGCAGGGCAGGACCGACGATATTGTAGTCGCCGAGCACCGCGGCGCGGTCGGGCAGATGCTGCTCGATCCGCCGAAGCTGGCGCCGGTTCATCATCTGCCCGTGCGAGAGATGCACGTTGGCGATGCCAAACTCGCCGAGATTCAGGACTTGGCAGACCCGGTCGACGATGATCCCGGCGGGCAGCGTGACGACCTCCGGAGGCGTCTCCCAGGGTTCACGGCTCCAGATCGCCGGACCGTGGATACGCCCCGGCAGCGGCGCGCGGGAAAAGACGCCGCCGATGCGCTCGGTGATCGCGGCAATGCCCTCGGTCGCCTCCTGCATCAGCACGAGGTCGGGCTGCTCGCGCTCGACCAGGGCGACGATGCACTCCACCGCCGCGCCGGTCCGGCGCAGCAGGTTCCAGCTCACGATCTTTCGGGTTCCGGGTGGCGGTGCCGGCGGTGCGGCCGCTGCGCGTGAAGCGGAGGTTTCTCGGGGGCGGAAGCGTCGAATCATGCGGGCAGATTTCGTCCCCGAGTGTCATGAGAAAGGCAGCGCGACCATGTGCGGCTCAGCCTGCGCGCTTGTTGAGGAAGGCGTCGATGCCCTCTTCCGCCGAACGCGCGAGCATATTCTCGGTCATGACACGGCCGGCATGGGCATAGGCCTCCGCCAGCGGCATCTCCAGCTGCTCGTAGAAGGCGCGCTTGCCGACACGGACGGTATAAGCGTTGCGCCGGGCGATCCCCGCGGCCAGTTCCTGCGCGGCCGCCAACGCGGTCCCCGCCGCCACCACCTCGTTCACGAGGCCAAGCGCCTTCGCCTCGGCGGCATCCGTGAGTTCGGCGGTGAGCAGCATCTGCATCGCAGCCTTCCGGGAAAGGTTGCGTGAGAGCGCCACCATCGGCGTGGAGCAGAACAGGCCGATCTGCACGCCGGGTGTCGCGAAGCGTGCCTCCTCGCCCGCGACGGCGAGATCGCAGGAGGCCACGAGCTGGCACCCGGCCGCCGTGGCGATGCCCTCGACCGCGGCGATCACCGGCTGCGGCAGGGCCGGGATTGCCATCATCACCGCCGAGCAGAGCTCGAACAGATGGGCGAAGCGCGCCGCGCCCTTGTCCGGCTCGGCGCGGAAGGCGGTCATCTCCTTCAGATCATGGCCCGCGCAGAAGGCCGGCCCTTCGGCGGCGAGCACCACGGCGCGGATGCCGTCGTCCGCCGCGAGGCGCGCGAAGGCATCGCGCAGGGCTTCCAGCAGGGCGAGCGAGAGGGCGTTGCGCGCTCGCGGGCGATGGAGCACCAGGGTCGCGACCCCGTCCCGGTCCGAGCGGAGGACGAGGGCTTCCGCGGCATCGGTCATCGGGTGCCTTCCCAGTCGATTGCGTTCGCTGTCCCGACACTTGGGCCGCGCCTCGCCGAGGGCAAGGACACCGCTCGAAAGTGCCCCTGTCGAGCCGGCTTTCTCCGTGGCATAGGTGCGCTTACCGCCCGTGCGGAGGAGATCCCGTCCCGTGACAGAGCCGAACCCGCGCCAGCCCGATCACGACATCGACCCGCTTTTCGTTGAGCGCTGGTCGCCGCGCACCTTCACCGGCGAGCCGTTGGCGGCGGCGGAGTTGCTGCGGATGTTCGAGGCCGCGCGCTGGTCACCCTCCTCCTACAACTCGCAGCCCTGGCGCTTCGTCTACGCGCTGCGCGATACGCCCGATTGGCAGACCTTCTTCGACCTGCTCGTGCCCGGCAATCAGAAATGGGTGCAGGATACCGGCGCGATCCTGTTCCTCGCATCCAACAAGAACATGAAGGTCGGCGACGAGATCAAACCGTCCTACAGCCATTCCTTCGATGCCGGCGCCGCCTGGCAGAGCCTCGCGCTGCAGGCAATCCGGCAGGGCTGGCACGCACATGCGATGGTTGGCTTCGATCATGAGCGCGCTCCGGAGGTCCTGCGCCTGCCGGCCGATCACCGCATCGAGGCGGCCATCGCCATCGGCCGCAAGACGCCGCATGACCGCCTCACCGAAGAGCAGCGCGAGCGCGCCAAGCCGAACGGCCGTCGCCCGATCACCGACTTCGCGTTCAGGGGCGGTTTTCCGCCGCGCGAGGGCGAGTAGAGCCCGACTGAGCCCGACGCACGTGTTGACCCCTGCTACCGACTATGCGGCGCTCGTCACCGGGTTCTCTTGGGACATCCCCGATCGCTACAACATCGCGGCCGACGTCTGTGACCGCTGGGCGGTGCCGGAGCCGGATCGCCCGGCGATCATGGAGGTCTCGGCGGAGGGCACCATCACTCCGGTAAGCTACGGGCGCCTGCGGGACGAGTCCAACCGTCTCGCCAACGCGCTTGCCGCGCGCGGTATCGGGCCTGGAGACCGCATCGCGGTGCTGCTTCCGCAATCGTCGGCGGTGGTGGTGGCGCATCTCGCGGCCTATCGGCTCGGTGCCATCGCCCTGCCGCTGGCCGGTCTGTTCGGTGCGGAGGCCCTGCGCTACCGGCTCACGGATTCCGGCGCACGGGCCATCGTCACCAACGCAGCTGGCCTCGCCAAGCTGGAGCCGATCCGGGGGAGCCTGCCGGATCTCACCGTCTTCCTCTCGGTCGACGGCCCGTCCGGTTCGGCCGAAGACCTCTCGGAGGCTGTTACCGGCGCCTCGGCCGAATTCGCGACGCGCGACACCGGGCCCGATGATCCGGCCCTGATGATCTACACCTCCGGTACCACGGGGCTCGCCAAGGGCGCACTGCACGGCCACCGTGTGCTGCTGGGCCACCTGCCGGGATGGTCGATGATGCACGACTTTCCCGAGGAAGGCGGCGGCCTGATGTGGACGCCGTCAGACTGGGCCTGGGCCGGCGGCCTGCTTAATGTGCTGATGCCGTCGCTGCGAAGGGGCATGCCCGTGGTCGCGCGGCCCCTCGGTCGGTTCGAGCCGGAGGCGGCTTTCCAGCTCATCGCGAGCTTGCGCGTCACCAACGCCTTCCTGCCGCCGACGGCGCTGCGGATGCTGCGCGGTGTCGAGCGGCCACGTGAGCGCTTCGACCTGTCCGCCTTGCGCAACATCGCCTCGGCCGGCGAGGCTTTGGGGCCGGAGACCTTCGCCTGGGCGCGGGACGCCCTCGGGCTCACCATCGGCGAGGCCTATGGCCAGACCGAGTGCAACCTCGTCCTCGCCTCCTGCGCCCGTGCCGGCGTCGCGCGGCCCGGTTCCACCGGCAGGCCGGTGCCGGGTCATCGCGTTGCCATCCTGCGTGAGGACGGCAACGAGGCGGAGGCCGGGGAAACCGGTGAGATCGCGGTGAAGGCGCCCGATCCGGTGATGTTCCTCGGCTACTGGCAGCAGCCCGAGGCCACCGCGAAGAAGTTTCGCGACGGCTGGTGGATGACCGGCGACACCGCCCGGCGCGACGCGGACGGCTACATCCACTTCGTCGGGCGCGACGACGACCTCATCACCTCCGCCGCCTATCGGATCGGCCCGACCGAGATCGAGGATTGCCTGCTGCGCCACCCGGCCGTGGCGCTGGCCGCCGCCGTGGGCAAGCCCGATCCGCTGCGCACCGAGATCGTGAAGGCTTTCGTGGTCCTGCGCGAGGGTTTCACGCCGTCCGAGGCGCTTGCCGCCGAGATCCTGGCCTTCGGGCGGAAAAACCTCTCGGCGCACGAATATCCACGCGAACTCTCATTCCTGGACGCCCTGCCGATGACCACCACCGGCAAGATCATCAGGCGCCAGCTCCGCGATGGGACCGCCTGAGACGGCAATGTGAGGCTCAGCTCGCCAGCGTCGTCTTCACCGTCTCGACCAGCTGCTTCAGGCTGAACGGCTTGGCGAGATAGTCGAAGGACTCGCCCTCGTGCAGGTTCTTGCGGAAGACGTCCTCCGCGTAGCCCGAGACGAAGATCACCCTGAGGTCGGGCCGCATCTTGCGCAGCTCGCGCAACAGGGTCGGACCGTCCATCTCGGGCATCACCACGTCCGAGACGACAAGGTCGACGCGATAGTCGTGCTCTTCCATCAGGCGCAGGGCCTCCGGTCCGGAGGCGGCCGCGAGCACGGTGTAGCCGCGAGCCATGAGCGCGCGGGAGTTCACGGCGCGCACCGGGTCCTCATCCTCGACCAGCATGATCGTAGCCTGCCCGGTCACGTCCGTCGGCGGGGGCGCCGGGGGCGGCGCGGCAGGTTCCGGCGGCGGGGCAGGTGCCGGCTTCTGAAGCGCCTCGCTCAGGCGCTCCTTGGCGATCTTGGCGGAGGAGCCGACGGCGATGCGCGAGGGCGGCGCTTCCATCTCCGGCTCCTCGACGGCGGGCTCCGCCTCGGGGATGTGGCGCGGCAGGTAGATGCGAAAGGCCGTGCCCTCGCCGACCTTCGACTGCACGTCGAGGGTGCCGCCCGATTGCTTGATGATGCCGAACACCGTCGAGAGCCCAAGGCCCGTGCCCTTGCCGATCTCCTTGGTGGTGAAAAACGGCTCGAAGATCTTCTCCATGATCTCCGGCGGGATGCCCTCGCCGGTATCGAGCACCTCGATGAGCACGTGCTCGCCGGCCGGCACCTCGGCGGGGCGCTCGTCGCCCTGGGCGACGTTGGCCGTGCGGATCAGCAGCTTGCCGCCATTCGGCATGGCGTCGCGGGCATTGACCGCAAGGTTCACGATGACCTGCTCGAACTGGTTCACGTCGGCCTTGACCGGCCAGACGTCGCGGCCGTGCTTGAGGTCGAGGGCGACGCGCTCTCCGAGCAGGCGCTTGAGCAGGAGGGTCAGGTCGGCGAGCGCCTCGCCGACACTCATCACCTCCGGCCGCAGGGTCTGGCGGCGCGAGAAGGCCAGCAGCTGGCGCACCAGGCTCGCGGCCCGGTTCGCGTTCTGCTTGATCTGCATGATGTCCTGGAAGGCGTGGTCGGTCGGCTTGTGACTCGCCAGCAGCAGATCCGAATAGCCGATGATTGCCTGGAGGACGTTGTTGAAATCGTGCGCGATGCCGCCGGCGAGCTGGCCGACGGTGTCCATCTTCTGCGCCTGCGCGACCTGCTGCTCGAGCTGGCGCTGCGCGGTGGTCTCGAGGGCGTAGAGGATGATCCGCTCGCGATCGGCCTGCGATGCCGTGTCGTCCTTCGCGGCTTGCGGCGCGTCGGCATCCGCCGGGCTCATCCAAACCCGCGCCGAGCGGTTGCCGGGGCCGGCCAGCGTCACTTCGATCGGTTCGATCTCGCCGGTGCCGCTGGCGGCCTTGGCCAGCGCCGCCTCCAGGGCGCCCCGGTCGCGCTCCAGCACGGCCTCGCGCATCATCGGCTCGGGCGCATCGCCCACCGAGCCCGTGCCGGGCTGGCGCGGCATATCGGTGAAGAGCCGGATGAACGAGGCGTTGGCGCGGGCCACCCGGCCCTCGCGGTCGACCGTGGCGATGGCGATCGGGCTGTTGTTGAGGAAGCGGGCGAGGCGCACCTCGGCCGCGCGCTGCGGCTCGTCGCTCTCGGCGCCGGCCGAACGGTTGAGCACGATGGTGCGCGAGGGGCCGGGCTTGCCGTCCTGCCCGTAGGCGACGCGATGATAGAGCCGGGCCGGCAGCGGGTGGCCGTTGCGGCGGCGCAGGTCGATGTCGAAGCGATCGGTGCGCACCTCGCCCGGCAGGCCGGCCGCGCCGGTGAAGACGTCGGAGCCGGGCGCGATCTCGAGGAGCTTCAGGCCGCCCGAACCGACGGTCGCCAGGTCGTAGCCGAGCCAGGAGGCCAGCGTGGCATTCATGTAGACGATGGACCCGGCGCCATCGATCGAGAGGAAGCCGGCTGGCGCGTGATCGAGATAGTCGATCGCGTGCTGCAACTCCTGGAAGACGTTTTCCTGGCGCTCGCGCTCGTGGGTGATGTCGCTCACCGTCCAGAGGGCCGCGCTCCGGCCGTGGCGCGCGACGGGGCGCACCGAGATCCGGTACCAGGCGGCGTTGCGTTCGGCGGCGCCCGCGGGGGGAGGGGCCATGCGGACCTCCTCCGTGTGGGCGCGGTCGTCGCGTCCGGCCTCGGCCAGGCGGAAGACTGCCTCGGAGACCTCCGGCGCGCCGACGAAGATGCGCTCGACCGGCCGCAGCGTCGTGAAGCTGTCCCCGCCGGCGAGGCGCATATAGGCCTCATTGGCGTAGATCATCCGCCCGCCATCCTCGACCACCACGACGCCTTCCGGAGCGGCATCGACGATGCCGCGGGTAACGTCGTCGCGACCCTGACGGCCGGCGAGCTGCAGCGCTCCGATCGCCAGCGCGAACAGGAAGAACACGCCGGCCATGGCGAGCAAGGCAAGCAGTCCCAGAATCAGCGGCTGCGCCTGGTCGGTGGCGACGAAGGACAGGCCTACGGCCGCGCCGACCAGCAGCCCCGCCAGCACCAGGAGCAGTCCGACGCGGCCCGGCCGCTCCGACCGATCGATCGACGCCGCGCCGGGCGTCCCCGCCGATGCCGCTGCCACGCTCTCCTCAGCCATCAGGCCCCATCCATCCGTCGAGCCCGCGCCTCCACGCGCGACCGCGCGGGAGACTTTCGGAGAACTAACGGAAAAATCTCGCTAAAAAAGGTGGATAAACCGTGGCGTTCCGCGCAGGCGAGACCGCTCGCGTCACGCGGCTCGCTTGCGCAGGCGAAGCACGAAACCGATGACTTCGGCAACCGCCCGGTAATGCTCGGCCGGGATCTCGTCGTCGATCTCGACGGTGGCGTGCAGCGCGCGGGCGAGGGGCGGGTTCTCGATCACCGGAACGCCGGCATCCGTCGCCACCGAGCGGATGCGGAAGGCCAGCGAGTCGACGCCCTTGGCGACGCAGATCGGCGCGCCCATGCCCGGCTCGTAGCGGAGTGCCACCGCGAAGTGGGTCGGGTTGGTGACGACCACGGTGGCGGTGGGGACGGCCGCCATCATCCGCTTCTTGACCCGCGCATGCATGAGCTGCTTGCGCTTGCCCTTCACCTCGGGGTTGCCCTCGCTCTCCTTGTGCTCCTGCTTCAGCTCTTCCTTCGACATGCGAAGGCGGTTGCGCCAGCGATGGCGCTGGTAGAGCGCGTCGCCGAGCGCGATCACAACATAGGCCGCGAGCACGCCGCCCATCATCTTGAGCGAGAGCGAGAGCACCGCCCGCAGGGCCGAGCCCGGATCGAGCTGGGCGAAGGCTTCGAGCCGGTCACGCTCGCCCCACAGGATCGTGCCCGCGACGGTCCCGACGACAACGAGCTTGGCGAGTCCCTTGCCGAACTGGAACAGCGCCTCGACGCCGAGCAGCCGCTTCATCCCGGACATCGGCGAGACGCGCTCGAATTTCGGTATCAGACTCTGGGCCGTGAAGACCGGCTTGTGCTGGATCATGCCGGCCGCCAGGGCCGCGGCGCCAACCATGCCCGCAGGGATCGCGACGGCCTGCAGAAAGATGATCAGCACGCGGCTGGCGAGTCCCGCATAGGCCTGCGGGTCCGAGGGGATCGCGTGCGCATGCGCCAGGAATGCACGGATGTCGGTCATCAGCTTGGTCGCGACCGGCCCGGCCGCGAGCATCAGCGCGAGCGTGAAGGCGCCGAGCATGAAGAAGGTGTTGATCTCGACCGAGTTCGCGACATTGCCCTGCTCGATCGCCCGATCGATGCGCCGCTGTGTCGGTTCTTCGGTTTTGTCTTCCTGCTCCGCGCCCTCGGCCATGGCCTAGAAGCCTCCCGCGATGCGGCTCAACGGCCGATGAAATCCGCGAGAAACCGGCTGAGATCGTCCAGGAAGACGCCCATCACCACGCCGAGCGCCGCGACCAGGATCAGCATGCCGATCAGGATCGAAGCCGGCACCGCGACGAAAAAGACCTGCAATTGCGGCATCAGCCGTGACAGCACGCCGAGCCCGAGGTTGAATAGGATGCCGAAGGCGATGAACGGCGCGGAAATCCGGATCGCCAGCGTGAAGCCTCGTGCGATCGCGGTGATCGCGAGCTGTGCCGCATCGCCCATGCTCGGAAGCGCATTCGGCGGCAGCACCGCGTAGCTGTGCCCGATCGCGTCGAGCGCCAGATGGTGCAGGTCGGTCGCCAGGATCAGCGTGATGCCGAGCAGCGACAGGAAGTTGCCCAGCGTCACCTGCTGCGAGGCCGTCATCGGATCGACGGTCATGGCGTAGGACAGGCCGAGCGACTGCGAGATCACCACGCCCGCCGTCTGCAGCGCCGCCAGCACCATACGCACGGTCAGCCCGAGCACCATCCCGACCAGGATTTCGCCGATCAGCACGCCGATCAGTGCCGGCCCGGCCAGCGTGCCGTTCGTCGCCGGAAGCAGCGGGCGCACGGTGGGAAACAGAACGAGCGTCACCAGCAGCGCGAGGGAGAGCCGCATCCGCGCCGAGATGTTCTGCTCGCCGAGGCCGGGCATCAGCATCATCAGCACGCCGACGCGCGCGAAGGTCAGCAGGAAGGCCGCCGCGATGCCGGGCAGGAGCAGGTTCATGGCCCGTCATAGCAGAACGCTCCCTCAGCCGCCCGAGGCGATGCGCTCGGCGATGCGGGTCATGTAGCCGCCCAGCGCGTCGCCCATGAACGGCAGCATCAGGAGCAGCGTGCCGAACACCGCGACGATCTTCGGCACGTAGATCAGGGTCTGCTCCTGGATCTGGGTGAGCGCCTGGAACAGCGAGACCGCGAGGCCGACGATCAGCGCGACGATCATCAGAGGACCCGCCACCTTGAGGAAGGTGAAGATCCCGTCGCGGGCGATGTCGAGGATGGCGAGGCCGGTCATTTTTCGGGGTTTTCTCGCGGTGAAGCTTTGTCCCTCCCTGGAGCGCGGGGAGGGATCGAGAGCCGCTAGATCGGCATCTTCATGATGTCTTCGTAAGCCGAGATCACGCGGTCGCGCACGGCAACGAGGGTCTGCAGGGCAGTCTCGCTCTCGGCGACCGCGGTGACGACGTCGATGACGTTGGCCTTGCCGCTCGCCGCCGACAGGGTCTGCGCGTCGGCCTTGGCGCCGGTCTGCGCCACCGAGTCGAGCGCCTGGGTGAGCAGCGAGCCGAAGCCGTTGCCGGCTCCCGAGGTCTGCAGGGGCTTCGGAGCCGCGCTCGGGCGGCCGATCGACTGGGCCGCAGCGTAGGCGCCGGCGGCGAAAGAGGAGGTGGCCATGACGGTCAGGCCTTCAGGATCTCGAGGGTCTTGGAAATCATTCGCCGGGTGGCGGTGACCATGTTGAGGTTGGCCTCGTAGGAGCGCTGGGCCTCGCGCATGTCCATGTTCTCGATCAGCCCGTTGACGTTGGGCAGCGAGATCTCGCCCCGCTCGTTGGCCGCCGGGTTGCCGGGATCGTACTTGGTGCGGAACGGCGCCTGGTCGCGCCGGACCCGGCCGGTATCGACGATCGTCGCGCCGAGCTCGCTATCGAAGCGGCTGGTGAGGGTCGGGATCTTGCGGCGATAGGGCTCGCCGCCGGCAGTCTTGGCCGCGGAATCCGCGTTGGCGATGTTCTCGGCGATGATCCGCATGCGGCCGGACTGGGCCTTGAGCCCCGAGGCGGCGATGCCGAGTGATTTGAGAAAGTCCATGGCAGGCTCCGCTCAAGGGTCTCAGCGCTTGCCGACGGCGATCTTCAGAGCGTCGAGGCTCTTCTGATAGAGCGAGGCGACCATCTGGTAGTCGCTCTGGTTCTCGCCGGCCTTCATCATCTCCTCTTCGAGGTTGACGCCGTTGCCGCTCGGGCGGACCTCGAACCCCTTGAAGCGCTTGGGATCCGCGTTCGGGCCATCGGCCGAGGCAAGGCCGATATGGCCGGCATTGGTGCGGGCGAGGCCGTCGCCGCCGACGACCGAGGCCTGCGGAGCGGCCAGGCCGCTCGGGCCAGAGCCCCTGTTGATCTCGGCGAGATCGCGCGGGCGGAAATGCGGCATGTCGGCATTGGCGACGTTCTCGGCGAGCAGCCCCTGGCGGGCCTGATGCCATTGCATCTTGTTGCGCAGCATCCCGAGGATGGGCAGATCGGTGAGCGACATGGCGCGGCGCGTCTCCTCGCCTCAGCCGCGAGCGGGATGCTCGGCAACGTTTGCCGAGTGACGCGCTCCGGGTGGGCAAAAACTGCCGCGTCCATGGTTAACAGGCCGTTAAGTCGCCCAGCCTCAGCGTAAACAGACCGGTCTCCGGCGGAGCATCTGCCGCTACGGACTGAGGAATCTCCGATCCGCGTTCGAAGCTGTTAACGAAGTTTTCACCTTTGTTGCCCGCTGCCGGGCCGAACGCGATAATCTCAGCCGGCGTCGCAGGCCCGGCCGGCTGGCCCGGACAACGAGAGTGTCCCGTCTTGCCAGAGTTCTTCAGTTCAGACGGACCCTACTACTTGCAGTTCCTGGTCATCTTCCTCGTCATCCTCATCCTGCTGATGGGGGCCGTGCTGCTGTTCCGGCGCATCGCGGGCCGGGGAGTATCGATGGCCACGCGCACGACGCACCGGTCGCGCCAGCCGCGGCTCGGCATCGTCGACATCTACGAGCTCGACCGGCAGCGCCAGCTCATCCTGCTGCGCCGGGACAACGTGGAGCACCTGCTGCTCGTTGGCGGCCCCAACGATGTCGTGGTCGAGCGCAACGTGATCCGGGGCGCCGGCGCTCGCCTGCCGGCCGACACCGTGCTGCGTCCCGAGCCGGCCTCCGACATGTTGCCGGAGCAGGGCCGGGCGGATGAGGGGCCCTCGCTCGGCGCGCCGCCCTTCGAGATGCCGCTGGTGGTGCCGCCGCCGAAACCGGGTACGAACGGGCACGAGCCGGCGTCCACGGGCCGCGCGCCGCCGCTCGATCCTGCCTTGTTCGAGCCGGAGGTGCCTCCAGCGGACCGGCCCGCCGCCGAACCGATGAAGCCGCGGATCGGCATGTCTCAGGTCGGCCGCATCCTGCGCCGCGCGACGCCGTCCTTCGCGGATCTCCGCTCGGACGAAGCCCCGGAGCGCAGCCGGGCCGAACCGTCGGCCGAGTCCGGCGACGCACCGCTCTTCGTCCCGCCATCCCTGATGTCGTCCGGCTCGCCGCGGCCGCTCGACCCGGCCGCCCTGTCGGACATGGCGCGTCAGCTCGAGACGGCCCTGCGCCGGCAATCCTCGGCCGTCACCCCGCCACCTGGTTCTCCTCAGTCGCCGGCCGAGCCGGAGGAGCCTGCAGCGGCTCCCCCGCCGCCTCCGCCCGCACCGACACATCCGGCTCCCGAGCCGGTCATTGCCCAGGCCACCGCTCGGCCGAACCCGTCCTTCATGCTGGGACGCGCCAACCCAGTGCCGCAGACCGCTCCGCCGGCGCCTCCTCCGCCCACCCCCGAACCGGCGGCTGCGCCAAAGCTCGATACCGTCGCGGCGGCGATGGCCACGCCGCTTCCGGCTGCGCCGCCTGTCGAAGAGCCTGCTCCGCCGGCAACGCCCGAGACGAAGCCCGCTCAGCCGGGAGGTGGCTCCCCCTTCACCGTCGAGGAGATCGAGACGGAGTTCGCCCGGCTGCTCGGCCGGCCCCTCGACCGCAAGACCTGACCGGCCTGCAGATCGTCGACGAGCGTGGCCGCGCGTCGCTTGTGCGCGGCGTCCTCGCGACGCAGGTTGCCCGCGCGATGCGACCCTCGAACAGAGCCCTCATCCCCAGCCTCATCGGCCTCGCGCTCATCTCCTTGAGCGCCGGTGCCGCGCATGCGCAGAGCGTGAGCGTCGATCTCGGGACCGGCGGCGTCACCGAACGCGCCCTGCAACTCGTCGCGCTGATCACCGTCCTGGCGCTGGCGCCCTCCGTGCTGGTGATGGCGACCTCGTTCACGCGGATTGTGGTGGTGCTCTCGATCCTGCGCTCGGCGCTCGGCACGCAGACTGCGCCGCCGAATGCCGTGATCGTCAGCCTCGCCCTGTTCCTCACCGCCTTCGTCATGGCGCCGGTGGGCAAGGAGGCCTACCGCAACGGCATCGAGCCGCTGGTGGCCGGCCAGATCACGCAGGCCGTCGCCTTCGAGCGCGCCTCGGCGCCGTTCAAGACCTTCATGCTCAAGAACGTGCGCGAGAAGGATCTCAAGCTGTTCCTCGACATGGCGAAGGTGCCGGTTCCCGCCGGTCCCGAGGCGGTGGGACTGGAGGTGGTGACGCCCGCCTTCATGATCTCCGAGCTGCGCCGCGCCTTCGAGATCGGCTTCCTGCTCTTCATCCCCTTCCTCATCATCGACCTGGTGGTGGCCTCGATCCTGATGGCGGTGGGCATGATGATGGTACCACCGGCCACCGTGGCCCTGCCGTTCAAGCTGATCTTCTTCGTGCTTGTCGACGGCTGGACGCTGGTGGCCGGCTCGCTGGTGCAGAGCTACGGCGGTTAGCGACCGCCGATTTCCGACAGGCGCCGCGCGCCTTCCTTGGCGAGGAGTCGGGTCAGTTCGGCGGCGCCGAGATCACGGGCGAGCGGGGCGGCCTGTCCCGACCAGAGCGGCGAGAAGCTACCCTCATTGCGAGCCTCCGCCGACGCCCGCAGGGGCTGCAGCGCGACGGCGGCGTTCGGGAAGGCGGGGGCGTCGGCCGAGAGCGGACCGAGTTCGCGCATCGCCCGGTTCAGCAGGCCGCGCGCCGGACGGCCGGTGAAGACGTTGGTCACGGCCGTGTCTTCGTCGCGGGCGGCGCGTAAAGCCTCCAGATGGGGCGCGGAGATGCCGGCTTCGGGGCAGCGCAGATAGGCGGTCCCGATCTGCACGGCCGATGCCCCCAGCGCGAAGGCCGCCGCGATGCCGCGCCCGTCCGCGATGCCGCCGGCGGCGATGACCGGGACGCGCACGGCGTCGACAACCTGCGGCAGCAGGGCGAAGAGGCCGGGATGCGCGGCGAGCTCGCCGGGAAGGAAGATGCCGCGGTGTCCGCCGGCCTCGGCACCCTGCGCGATCACCGCATCGACGCCGCGCTCGGCAAGCCAACGGGCCTCCGCAACCGTCGTCGCTGAGGCGAAAACCAGGCTGCCGGCGGCGCGCACGCGGGCGAGCAGCGCCTTATACGGCAGGCCGAAATGGAAGCTGACCACCTTCGGCCGCAGTTCCTCGACGAGCGCGCACGCCGTCGCGTCGAACGGCGCGCGCTTGGCCATGGGGGCCGAGCTGGCTGGGTCGATGCCGTGCTCGCGATAATAGGGTTCGAGCCGCGCGAGCCAGCGCGCCTCTGCCGCCTCGTCCTCGGGGGGCGCGACATGGCAGAAGAAGTTGAGATTGAGCGGCCGATCCGTATTTTCGCGGATCGAGGCCACGACCGTGCGGATCTGGTCGGCCGGCCAGGCGGCGCAACCGAGCGAACCGAGACCACCGGCGCCGCTGACGCTCGCTGCCAAAGCCGGCTTGGGGCCGATCATCGGCGCCTGGATGATCGGGTAGTCGATCCCGACGAGATCGAGGATGCGGCGATCGGGCCAATGCATGATGGTGGCTCCCGGGATGACACGGCGTCGATCGATTGCCGTTTCGCCCAGGTTGACATAGGTCGAGTCGAGGGGCCCACCCATGTCTTCGGAGCGTATGTCGAATGGATGTCAGGGCGATCACCGTAACCTGGGCCCCGCGGATGCTCAGCATCCTGCGGATCGTCGCCGCCCTGGTCTTCATGGCTCACGGCACGCAGAAGATCCTCGGCTTTCCGGCGAGCAGCATGAACCCGGCGATGTTCTCGCTGCCGTGGATCGCGGGCGTTCTCGAACTCGTCGGCGGCGCGCTCCTCGTGATCGGGCTGTTCAGCCGGCCCGTGGCCTTCATCCTCTCCGGCGAGATGGCGGTGGCTTATTTTCTCGCTCACGCGCCGAAGAGCTTCTTCCCTGCGCTCAACGGGGGTGACGCTGCGATCCTGTTCTGCTTCGTCTTCCTCTACATCGCCGTCGCCGGCCCCGGCCCGCTCAGCGTCGATGCGCAGCGGCGGCGCGGCACCGACGCCTACTGATGCTCACGCCAGTGCAGCCGTCGCATAGGCCATAGCCGCCGCGATCCCGAGGGCGGTGCGGATCGCGTGCAGCGCCCCCCAGCGCAGGATCAGCGCGCGGGTTTCGGGCCCCGCCTCGGCCGGGTCGGTTGCCATCAGCCGCTTGTTGACCGGCATGATCAGCCGGAAGGTCACGGGCAGGTTGGCGAGCATCAGCAGCGCTCCGGCGATCCAGCCAAGCCTGTCCTGTTGGATCCAAGCTGCGAAGCCGAGACAGAAGCTGAGGACGACGAGCGAGGCCTGCATCACCGTCGCCCGCTTGTAGGACGGCTTCCACTGGCTCAGCATCGCGCGGTCGTCGAGGACGAGCCGGGCCGGCTGCTCGACAGCGCCGACGTAGAAGGCGGCCCCCGTGAACAGGGCGGCGGTGAGGAAGGCCATCTGGCCGACGATCATGCGGGGCTCCTGCGCGGCGTCGACGGCCCGACACTGCGAGCGCGACAGGCTGATCGCTTCGCGATGGTATTCCCAGACACGAATGAAAAAGGCCCCGAAGTTTTCCTCGGGGCCTTACGCTGTTTGTCGATGTCGAGAGTTTGCGGTCAGAACTTGCGGACGATCGGTGCCGGCATCGGTGCGGGCGGTGCGCCGAACGTGTAGCGGAAGCCGACGGAGACGATGTCGGCGCTCGCATCGACCAGGCCGGCAAAGGCGATACCGAAGTTGTCGTAGTTGAAGCCGGGGCCGCCATTGACCCTGCTCCTGTTGAGGAACAGGTGAGTGTAGGCCGCATTCAAGGTCAGGTTCTCACTCCAGCGATACCCAGCGCCGACCGAGAGACCGTAGCGGTCGTTGTCCGGAAGGCGCACGGAGCGGTTCCGGGTGTCGACCGGCGACTCCTCGTACGAGAAGCCGGCACGGACCGTGAAGGCGGGCGACCAGTCGTACTCGGCACCGATCGAGTAGGTGTAGCCGTCCTTGAAGTTCAGCGGCAGGATGGTCGCGACGCCGCCGGTGATCTGCGAGATCACCGGGATGGTGCCGACCCGAGACCAGTTGTCCCATTCGAAGCCGAGATTGATGCGCATCACCGGGCTGATCGCCTGGGTCAGGCCGACGCTGAGCTTCTCGGGTGTGTTGAGTTTCGCCTTGACCGGGCCGCTGCCGGGCAGCACCGGCAGGACTAGCGAGCCGTCGATGTCGTGGTGAACCGACGAGCGGTAGCCGACGCCGAGCACGGTGCCGCTCCACGGCGTGATGGTGGCGCCTGCGGTGAAGCCGACACCCCAGGAATCGCCCTTCAGGGCAGTGCTTGGTGCATTCGAAGGAAGCACGCCGAGAGCCGGGATCGCCGGGATCGCCGAGCGCAGCGTGAGACGGAAATATTCGATATTCGGTCCTGCGGCGACCGAGAGCCAGTCATTGACCTTGTAGGCAATCACCGGATTGAAGGCGAGGCTGAAGATCCGCGAGGAACGGCCGAGCGTTTCGCCGGCCCAGACCTTGCGCGGATTCGTGACGAGCCCGAACGGCGCGCCGGTCTGCAAGCCGATCCAGAGCCTGTCGTTGAGCTGGTAGGAGGTGGCGCCGGCTGGAGCAACGGCGTCGACGCCGATATCGCCCGATCCGCCGAGAGGCAGGTAGCTGGGGTTCGTCGCCCCCGCGATCGGCTTAATGTCAGCGTGCAGGCCGATATAGGTGAGGTTCTGCTCCGAGACCCAGCTCGGCCGCATCGTGATGACGGCGGGGTTCCAGAACATCGACGAGACACCGCCGGAGCCCGACGCGGCGCCCGCGAAGGACTGGCCCTGCGCTTCGGCGCTCTGCTCGCGCAGACCGAATGCGCCCGCCTGCGCACCCGTGGTGAGGCTGAGAGCCGAAACGCCCGCTAAAGCGAGCAAACCAATCCTGCCGATCATGACTACGTCCCCAAGCCGCTTCAGTGGTGCTCGTATCCCTGGTCGCTTCTCGACCGGGCTGGCACCTTGCCGGCAACGATGCCGGTTTGTTCAAAACTTTACAATCCTGTCGACAGCTTAGGGCCGGCAAGTATTAATTCTTCGTTAACTATACGAAAGCGCTGCGTATCCTTGTTTAGCTGTTGCTGGCAGAACGTTTGCAGATTTGGTTCATATGTAAACTTCACGCGATATTGTGCAGGCCGCCGGCCGCAAAAACGGGCTCCACGCACTTTGATTCCGGCCTGTGGTGCTTCCGCCACGCCGATGTGGCCCAGCTGCCACGCCCGGCCGTGCTTGCACCGCCAAGGGGCCCCGGCCATGGTCATCCGGAAGCGAACAGGTGAGGAAGTGCGATGAAGTTGATCCGTCACGGGGCTGCCGGCGAGGAGAAGCCCGGCCTCGTCGATTCGGGTGGGACGTTGCGCGACCTTTCGGGCTCGGTGCGGGACATCGCCGGACCGTGCCTGTCGCGTCAGGCTCTCGACCGGTTGCGCATGATCGATCCGCAGACGTTGCCAGTGGTGCCAGCGGGCACCCGGCTCGGCCCCTGCGTCGGTGGCACGCGCAACATCGTGGCAATCGGCCTGA
Organism: Methylobacterium gnaphalii; assembly: GCF_007992215.1. GTDB lineage: Bacteria > Pseudomonadota > Alphaproteobacteria > Rhizobiales > Beijerinckiaceae > Methylobacterium > Methylobacterium gnaphalii. Next base: position 129,279 of record NZ_BJZV01000001.1, read on the forward strand.
ACTTCTCCGACCACGCCGCCGAGACCGGCGCGGCGATCCCATCCGAGCCGATCCTGTTCAACAAGGCGCCGTCCTGCCTGTCCGGGCCGAACGATCCGGTCATTCTGCCAAAGGGTTCGGCCAAGACGGATTGGGAGATCGAACTCGCCGTGGTGATCGGTGCGCGGGCAAGCTACGTCCACGCCAACGAGGCGCTCGACTACGTAGCCGGCGCTTGCATCATGAACGACGTATCCGAGCGCGAATTCCAGATGGAGCGCGGCGGTACCTGGACCAAGGGCAAGGGCTGCCCGACCTTCGGGCCGCTGGGGCCATGGCTGGTCACCCTCGACGAGATCCCGGATCTCAACAACCTATCGATGAGCCTCGACGTCAACAGCCGGCGCATGCAGACCGGCTCGACCGCGACCATGATCTTCGACGTGGCCCAGCTCGTCGCCTACGTCTCGCACTTCATGATGCTGGAGCCCGGCGACATCATCACCACGGGCACGCCGCCGGGCGTCGGCCTGGGCATGAAGCCGCCGCGCTATCTCAAGTCCGGTGATGAGATGGTGCTGCGCATCGACGGCCTGGGCGAGCAGCACCAGACCGTCATCGCCTTCGACGACTGGACCGCGAAGGTGGCTGCGGGCGAGCCGACGAACTGAGACGGCTCTCCGCGTCGCCCTTCCTCAGGCGGCGATTTGATCGATGGCGTCGCGGGCGGTGGCCAATCCCTTGGCTTTATTGGGCTCGCCTGTCGCCAAACCTTCGGCGAGGACGAATTCGGGATCTGTGATCCCGATGAAGCCGAGCACGGTGCGCAGGTAGCTCTCGGCATGCTCGGCCGATGCGCGAGCCGCCTCGGTGCCGAACAACGTGCCGCGGGTCAACGCCACGATCACACGCTTGCCGCTTGCGAGACCTTCCGCTCCACTTTCACCGTAGCGGAAGGTCTTGCCCGGCACCACGATGCGATCGATCCAGGCCTTAAGCTGGGAGGGGATCGAGAAATTATAGACCGGGACGCCGATCACGACGGTATCGGCTGCAAGGAATTCCTCGAGGATCCGGTCGCTCGTCGCACGCGTGGCCTGCGCAGCGCCTTCGAGGGGGCCGGCCGCGGCCGAGAGCGGATGAGCGGACGGCAGGGTCGCCGGCAGGAGATGCGGCAGGTCGTCGATGGCAAGATCGCGATAGATGACCTCGGCCTGGCCGCCCTTCGTCAGGCGGGCCACGACGAGGGCCGAGAGCTCTCGCGACACCGAGCCGGCGCCGAGGATGCTGCTGTCGATGTGGAGGAGTTTCATATCGGTACCTGGTTCTCTTTGGTGACCGATATCTGATATGAACCCCGTCAGCTACGCAAGAACGCACATCAATGATACCGAGGTTACACGGATGTGACTGAGCCTGTTGTCCATCGATCCGATGAGTGCCTGAAGATCTCGCAAGTCCTTTCCCGGATCGGCGACAAGTGGAGTGTGCTCGTCATCATGTCGCTGCGGCACCGATCGCTGAGATTCAGCGAACTCAAAAGAGGGATCGATGGCATCTCGCAGCGGATGTTGACGCTGACGCTGCGCAACCTCGAACGAGACGGCCTCGTCACGCGAACCGTGACGCCGTCGATCCCGCCGCGGGTGGATTACGAACTCACGGCGATGGGCCATTCGCTGGCTGAGCCGGTCGAGGCCCTCGGGACCTGGGCGTTTCAACACATCGACCGGATCGCCGGCGCTCAAGCCCGCTACGATGCCGGCGAGCCGTAGACACCGCGAAGTCGATGCGCTGAGTTCATGTGCTCGTGGCCTCGCGGCGGTTTGGATGTTGTGAGGGAATGGTTGCGTGCGCGACCGCACGACGCAATCGCGTTTCGAGGTGCATATCAGGGTCACTGAAGCAGACACGGCCCCCGAACAAAGCCGGAGACCGCGCCTTTTAAGAGGACTCCGTGATGAACACTCGTATTGTTGCAGCTGCCGCAGCTTTCGCGCTGACCTTAAGCGCCCCCATGACTGCATTCGCTCAGGACCGTCATGATCATTCGCAGCCGGCCTGGCAGGAGCGCGCGATCGACAGCTCCGCCAAGGGCGGCAACGCCTCCCAGCCGGAGCGCGAGTTCCCGCAATACGGGACGACGGCAGGTGGTCCGGCCGCCTGAGCCGGTCAAGACGGTTGACGTTGAAGCAGCGGCGGGGTGAAAGCCCCGCTGCTTTCTTATGCGCAGGAACGACAACGGCTCGCGATCGGATTGCGCGCCTTTGCCGAAACTCATCTCTGCACGCTTACTGAGCCGTCCAGCCGCCATCGATCGGGATGTTGGCGCCGGTGATCTGGCTCGCCGCATCCGAGCACAGGAAGACGGCGAGCGCCGCAACCTGCTCCACAGTGACGAACTGCTTGGTCGGCTGGGCATGCAGCAGCACATCGTTGATGACCTGCTCCTTGGTCAGGCCGCGGGCCTTCATCGTGTCCGGGATCTGGCTCTCGACGAGAGGGGTCCAGACATAGCCCGGCGAGATGCAGTTCACGGTGATGCCCGATGATGCGGTCTCGAGCGCTGCGGTCTTGGTCAGACCGGCGATGCCATGCTTGGCCGCGACATAGGCCGACTTGAAAGGAGAGGCGACGAGAGAGTGCGCTGAGGCCGTGTTGATGATCCGGCCCCACTTCTTCGCCTTCATCAGAGGGATCGCGTGATGCATGGCGTAGAAGGCCGAAGAGAGGTTGATCGCGATGATTTGCTCCCACTTCTCCGGCGGGAAGTCCTCGATTGGCGAGACGAACTGGATGCCGGCATTGTTGACCAGCACGTCGACGCCGCCGAGTTCGGTCTCGGCGAGCTTGATCACGCTGGCGATGTCCTCGGGCTTCGTCATGTCGGCCGCTGAATAGAGTGCCTTGACGCCGTATCCGCTTTCGATCCCGGCGCGTTCGCGCTCGATGTCCTCGGGCTTGCCGAAGCCGTTGATGACGACATTCGCGCCCTCGGCCGCGAAGCCCTTGGCGATGGCGAGACCGATGCCGCTGGTCGAGCCGGTGACGACGGCTACCTTGGATTTCAGGGTCATGGCGGGCTCCATGTTCAGGCGAGAGAATCGTGCAGCACCTGCCCGACGGGCAGCGTGAAGTCGACGGTCATGTGACGCGCTTCGTCGTAACCGAGCTTTCAGCGAACTCGAAGACAGGCGACACAATTGCTCGCAGCGGGCTTGGTTCTAAAGACTCTCCGGAGGATCCGGTGATGGCCGGATGACGCACCGCACGCAGGGATGTGGGCGACTAGGGGCTACAGCTTCGTCCCTCGGCGGTTGACACCCGGACGCGCTTCGCCAACACCTCGCGCCGTTCCGTGAGGCCGATCGTGGAGCCGGCTCGGAGTTCCGTCTCGGCTCACGCCTGGCGGAGCAGTATCCATCCGGCTTGGGCGCCGGAACCACGAGGGGCTGGCTGGCGACCCATGGCGACGCGTTCCTACCTGGATTTCGAGAAGCCGGTCGCCGAGCTCGAGGCGAAGCTTGAAGAATTGCGAGCGCTTGGTGAGCGCGACGGCGCCGTCTCGATCGCCGACGATATTGGCCGGCTCGAGGGCAAGGCCGCGATCGCGCTGCAGGAGATCTACGCGAACCTGACGCCCTGGCAGAAGACGCAGGTGGCCCGCCACCCGCAGCGTCCTCACTTCGTGGATTACTGCGCAGGGCTGATCCAGGACTTCACGCCGCTCGCGGGTGACCGCACCTTCGGCGAGGACGAGGCCATCGTCGGCGGCTTCGGTCGCTTCAAGGGCCAACCGGTGCTGGTGCTCGGCCAGGAGAAGGGCGCGACCACCGAGGCGCGCCTGCGCCACAATTTCGGCATGGCCCGGCCGGAGGGCTACCGTAAGGCGGTGCGTCTGATGGAGACCGCCGACCGCTTCGGCCTGCCGGTCATCGCCTTCGTCGACACGGCCGGCGCCTTCCCGGGCATCGAGGCGGAGGAGCGTGGCCAGGCCGAGGCCATTGCCCGCTCGACCCAGGCCTGCCTGGCGCTGGGCGTGCCCAATGTCGCGATCGTGATCGGCGAAGGCGGTTCGGGCGGCGCCATCGCGCTCGCCACCGCCAACCACGTGCTGATGCTGGAGCACGCCATCTACGGCGTGATCTCGCCGGAGGGCGCGGCCTCGATCCTGTGGCGCGACCAGGGTCGGGCGCACGACGCGGCCACCGCCATGAAGATCACGGCGCAGGATCTCCTGCGGCTCGGCATCATCGACGGCATCATCCCTGAGGCCACCGGCGGCGCGCATCGCGACCGCGACGCGGCGATTTCCGAGACGGGCGCAGCCATCGCCTCGGCCCTGGCCGCTTTCGACGGGCTTGGCGCGGACGAGATCCGCGATCAGCGCGCCGCGAAATTCCTGGAGATCGGCCGCAAGCTCTGAGGCGCCCTCCCGGCGCAAGTGTTTGCAGAGTCTCCGGCTGCGCGAGTTTTGCACAGGTCGACCGCGAAGACTCGGGAATGCTGTAACGGCCCCGCTTTCGCCCGAAAGCATCTGCAGTGATGCCGGCTCACCACACTGGTCGACCTTTCAGCGCCGGGCCCTCTCAATTCCTTGAGGTAACATCCGGGTAAGTCTAACGGGGCTATTGGGTTGGGGAGTGGCGCCGCTCGGCCGAAAGGTCTGCGGGCGCATGCAAACGGGGTCCCCCATGTCTGTGCGTCCGTTCGCGGTTGCCGGTCTCGTCGCGGTGGCGTTGTCCCTCGGAGCCTGCCAGGACAGCGGCATGCTCGGCGGAGTTTCGACCCGAAGCCTGACACCGATCCCGGCCCAGACCGTTGCACTCATGCAGACCAAAGGCATGAGCCCGTCCGATCCCATCCTCATCCGCGCCTACAAGAAGGAAGCGGAGATGGAGGTCTGGAAACGCAATTCCAGCGGCCAGTACGCCCTTCTCAAGACCTTCCCGATCTGTCGCTGGTCCGGCCAGCTCGGTCCGAAGCTCAAGGAAGGCGACCGTCAGGCCCCCGAGGGTTTCTACACAATCACTCCGGGCCAGATGAACCCGAACTCGGCCTACTACCTGTCCTTCGATGTCGGCTATCCGAACGCGGTCGACCGAGCCAAGGGCGGCACCGGCAAATACATCATGGTGCACGGCACCTGTTCGTCGGCCGGCTGCTTCGCCATGACCGACGCCTCGATGTCCGAGGTCTACGCCATCGCCCGCGACGCCTTCCAGGGCGGTCAGCGCGCCTTTCAGTTCCAGTCCTACCCGTTCCGGATGACGGCCACGAACATGGCCAAGTTCCGCAACGATCCGAACGCGCCGTTCTGGCGGAACCTCAAGGAGGGCTCGGACTATTTCGAGGCCCTGAAGGAGGAGCCCCGTACTGCGGCCTGCGGCACGAAATACGTCTTCGGCGGCTCGGACGTTGCCGCCGGTTCCTGCACGCCGCGAGTCGACCCGCTGGTGGCTGAGAAGCGCGAGAATGATAACCGGCAGATCGCCGAACTCGTCGCAAAGGGCGAGAAGGCCACCCGTGTCGTCTACCAGGACGGCTCGGGCAACCCGGTGTTCCGTCAGCAGCTGCCGCAGAGCAGCTTCGCCGCGCTGACGGAGTCCGACAAGGACAAGGAACTCGCCTACTCGGCTAAGGACTACGCGCGCCACAATCTCGGCGAAGTAAGCCGCCCCGAGAGCCTCGCCGCCGGCCCGCAGGAGATCGAGATCGACGCCAAGGGACGTCCGATCCTCGTCGCGACAGCCTCGCCCGCCGCGCCCGGCCCGACCAAGGCGGCCGCCTCGGCCCTCGCGACGAAAAGTGCCAAGGGCAAGCTCGAGCCCGTCGTGAAGGGACCGACCCTGCTGGCCTCCCAGGATGCGGCAACGGAGACGAAGCCGGCCGCTCCCGCCCGTATCGCAGTGGCCGATGCCGAAGGTGATCCGGCGACTTACAAGAAGCTCCTCGGCAATCTGTTCGGTAAGCCCGAAGCGGCGCCGGCCGCTCCCGCGCCCATCGCGGACGCTGCACCGGCGGATGAGAAGCCTGCCTCGGCAACGCCGTCGACGCGGATCGCCGCACGGCACGCGATGCGTGTCAGGGAGGTCACCGAGACCGCTGCGACCTCGAAGAAGACGGAGGCGCCGAAGCGCCACGCTGACGCAGCCGCGCCTGCCGCCAAGGATGAGAAGCCCCGCGCCAAGAACTGAGGCGAAGGCTACGCCGATCCCTCAGGCTCCTGAGGATCCGCGACCTGTAAGGTGAGCTGCACCGCTAGAGCCGGAGCGGTCCGACCTCCCGAACCGTGACCGTCAGTACGCCGCTGACCGGTCGATCGATCTCCGATCGAAAGGGCTGGACGCGGGGCTCGAAGGCGACATCCCGCGCATGCGGAAGCGACGTGCAGTTGCAGCCCTCGTCGTCGAGGCGCGCTCCACCGTCGTCGACGTCGAAGACGTCGCGCGGCATAGCGTCTGTCGGTTGATGTCCGAGGGACGATCCCGTCGTTGAGATGCAGCACTGGTTTCCAACGACGGCATCTTGTGAAGGCTGCGAATGAATCGGCGCCCGTGACCTACATGTGGCGGCGTCGAAATCGTCACGATAACATCAATCAGACGTCTCGATTTCCCCTGTTCTTGGCAGTTGCTAGCGCAATATGGGTCCGAAACCGGACCGAAACTTAATCCACATCATAGAGCTTGGTCGTGTAGGCCAGAATGGGAGCCGCGCATGCCACGCTTCTTTATCGACATCAGGGCGGGGGACACGATCGCCCGCGATGATGACGGAGCGGACTACCCGCAATTTGGGGACGCCCGGCAGGAGGCACTGTCTACGCTCGCCGACGTATCGAGGGTTCACCTCGGCGATGGCAGCGAGCACGGCTACGTCGCCGCGGTTCGGGATGAGGATGACAAGGTGGTGTTCAAGGCGACGTTGTCACTGACCGTCGATGAGGTCTGATCACGGATCGGCATCGCTGCGAAAGGGGCAGCCGGAGCTTTAGCGTAGACCATCAACCCGTCGCCACGCACCATTCGCCGGCGAGCGAGAGCGCAGCCGAATACACGGTCTACCCGGATTCCCCGCGAACCCCCACGATGAAATCACATCCATCGTCGTCCGGCATCTTGGCGCGCGCCTTTGCGCGACAATCGGGCAGAGATATTTGCAAGTTGTTCGGAAGGAGATTCTCGGGCGTATTCTCCCGAGGTCGTGCGAAACTCCATAAAGAAAGGGGCCCCGAAGGGCCCCGTTTCCGCCGATCACATGCGATGCATGTGGCGCTGCATCATATGACGATGCATCATGCGACGCTCCATGTGACGGCGCATCATCTTGCGCTCCATGTGCCGGCGCATCATGCGGCGCTCCATGCGGTCGTGCATGCCCACCGTCGTGATGGTCTCGGGGGCGGCGACGCCCATCGGGGCTCCCGGAGCGGCCGAGGCCGAGGTCGCGACGGCAGCACCGCCGAGAGAGGCCAACACGGCCACAGCGAAAGTCAGTTTCCTCACGAGAGACTCCAGTTCTCTTTTTGCAAGATGGAGCGACGGGTTCGTTTTTCGGCCGCCCTCGCCCGGAGAACGAACCCTTCGCGGGGACTAAACACCGCGACCCCCGATACAGTTTCATTTCGGATGCACATCGTTCGACCTTTCTCCAGCGCGCGGAGAAAGGTCGACGCGACGGGGTGCCGGTCTAGAGTTTGGCCTCCTCGAAAGCCCGTACCCACTCCGCGCAGGCGCCCGAGCGGACGATGTCGTCCAGAGTGAACTCGACAATCGGGATGTTCATCATCCGGCTCTTCACGAGGTGGATCACCGTGCGCAGGCCCGAGGTCTCGCGCAGATCGGTTTGGGAGACGTCGCCGTTGATGATGACCTGACAATCGTCGCCGATACGCGTCAGGAACATCTTGATCTCGGCTGTGGTGGTGTTCTGCGCCTCGTCGAGGATCACGAGGCAGTTCTTAAAGGTGCGCCCGCGCATCACCTCGAAGGGCACGATCTCGATGTCGCCAGTCTTGAGAGCAATCTCGAAGGCGGCGTCGCCCATTCGCTCTTTCATCGTCTCGGTAAGGGGGGCGACCCAGGGGGCAATCTTTTCGTCGAGGCTGCCCGGGAAGAAGCCAAGGCTGCGGCCGGAGGCGACGTTGGGGCGGGTGATGATGACCTTGGCGATCCGCCGCTGCCTGAGTTGGTCCGCGGCGCGGGTGCCGGCGATGTAGGTCTTTCCGGTGCCGGCAGGTCCTAGGACGATGACCTGTTGGGAGGAAGAGAGAGCGTCGAGGTAGTCGCCTTGTCGTTCTGTGAGCGGTTGTATCGGAGCCAGATGGCGTTCTTCGTCGAAACGGGTGCGATGGAGACGTGGGGTACGATCTTCAACCAGTTCAAGCCGTGCGCGTCGTCTTTTCATCGATCAACACTCCACCTGGACCTTGATGTCCCGAGCCTGGATAGATTTTTCGACTTGTCCGAACTTACACTGTCTAGCTCCTTCTCCGATCTGGTCTGGGCGACCTTGCAAAAGCAAAGCCAATCTGATCACGACAGTTCCCGCTGATCGCGCGAGAGCTGTGGACTACATCCTGACGACAATGGATATCGCAGGGCCGCGCGACGCGCGTGTGACTCGGCGTTGCGTTCGGCAGGTCAGGAAGATGTCGCGCGAGCTTGCGTCCGGCGTGTCGCCCCAGGACGGCAATTGAACGAAGCGCGAGCGACTTTTCTCGGGGGGCAGAAAGGGGAGGCGCCGGATCGGCACCTGAGGTGGATCGGAATGACGGAGCGCCCGTCAGCACCATCGCCCTCGCTCGCCCACATTGGAGCGATACCGGCCGGCCGCGAACGGCTCGGCGGGACGCCTCATCCCGCTTGGACGAAGCTGTCGAGCACCATCTTGCGGCCGGCCTTGTCGAAGTCAACGGTCAGCTTGTTGCCATCGACTCCGGCCACGGTTCCAGGGCCGAACTTCGTGTGGAAGACACGCGCGCCGCCCGTGAAGGCCGAGGCCGAGCCCGTGGATTTCGCCACCAACTCGCCTTCGATCTGGCGCGGACCACCCGAGCGGCCAACGGTGCCGCTGCCGAAGGTGCCTCCGAACTTGTGACCGGTCTGCGCCTGAGCGCGCTGCCAGCCCGGGGTGGCGTAGGAGGAACCGAACGGCGTCGGGTTGCGATCGAAGCGCGAGGCGCCGGCGGAGAAATGCGCCGGGGCGTCGATCACGTCGACGGCGCCCGCCGGCAACTCGTCGATGAAGCGCGAGGGGATGGTCGAGGACCACAGGCCGTGAATCCGGCGATTGACGGCGAAGGAAAGCTTTGCTCGTTTGCGCGCCCGGGTGAGGCCGACATGAGCGAGGCGGCGCTCCTCTTCGAGACCGGCGCGGCCGCTCTCATCCAGCGCCCGTTGGTTCGGAAACAGGCCGTCCTCCCAGCCGGGCAGAAACACGGTATCGAATTCCAGGCCTTTGGCGGCGTGGAGCGTCATCAGCGAGACGCGCTCGGCGCCCTCAGTCTCGGACGCTTCCATCACCAGCGAGACGTGTTCGAGGAAGGCGGCGAGGTCCGGGAATTCCTCCATCGAGCGGACGAATTCCTTGAGGTTCTCCAGCCGGCCGGCGGCGTCGGCCGAACGGTCCTTCTTCCACATGTCGGTGTAGCCGGACTCCTCCAGGATCGTCTGCGCGACCTCGGAATGCGGCTGGTTCTCGACGAGCCGCGCCCATCTCGAAAAACTCTCGACGAGGCCGCGCAGCATGGTGCGGGCGCGCGGCTTCAACTCGTCTGTCTCGATCAGCTTCCGTGACGCGGCGAGCAGCGGGATGCGGTCGGCGCGGGCGAAGGCGTGCAGCGTCTGCAAGGTCGCATCGCCGAGGCCGCGCTTCGGCGTGTTGAAAATGCGCTCGAAGGCGAGATCGTCGGCCGGATTGGCGGTGACACGCAGATAGGCCAGCGCGTCACGGATCTCGGCGCGCTCGTAGAAGCGCGGACCGCCGATCACCCGGTAGGGCAGGCCGAGCTGGACGAAGCGGTCCTCGATCTCGCGCATCTGCGCGGAGATGCGCACCAGCACCGCGATCTCGGAGAGCGAATGTTTCTTGCGCTGGAGGGACTCGATCTCTTCACCGAGGAGCCGTGCCTCCTCCTCGGAGTCCCAGGCTCCGGTGACGGTGACGGGCTCGCCCTGCTCAGCTTCCGTGCGCAGCGTCTTGCCGAGGCGGCTCTCGTTCTTGGCGATGAGGCCAGAGGCGGCGGCGAGGATGTGGCCGGTGGAGCGGTAGTTGCGCTCCAGCCGAACGACGACGGCGCCCGGAAAGTCGTGCTCGAAGCGCAGGATGTTGTCGACTTCGGCGCCGCGCCAGCCGTAGATCGACTGGTCGTCGTCGCCGACGCAGGCGACGTTCTTGCGCTTCTGCGCCAGCAGCCTCAGCCAGAGATACTGCGCGACGTTCGTATCCTGATACTCGTCAACGAGGATGTATCGGAAGCGGTCCTGGTAATTCTCCAGGATGTCCGGATGCTCGCGCCAGAGCTTGAGGCAGAGCAGCAGCAGGTCGCCGAAATCGACGGCGTTCAGCGTCTTCAACCGCTCTTGGTAGGCGGTGTAGAGCGCGCCTCCCTTGCCGAAAGCAAAGGCCTGAGCCTCGCCCGGCGGCACCTGTTCGGGGCCGAGGCCACGGTTCTTCCAGCCGTCGATGGTGTGACCCAGCGAGCGAGCCGGCCAGCGCTTCTCGTCGATGTTCTGGTCGATGATGACCTGCTTCATCAGCCGAAGCTGGTCGTCCGTGCCGAGGATGGTGAAATCCGATCTCAACCCCACTAGCTCGGCGTGGCGGCGCAGGATCTTGGTGCCGATGGCGTGGAAGGTGCCGAGCCAAGGCATGCCTTCGCCGGCCGGCCCGATAAGCCCGCCGATGCGATGTTTCATCTCGCGGGCGGCCTTGTTGGTGAAGGTCACCGAGAGGATGTCGTAAGGTCGCGCCCGGCCGGTCGCGATCAGATGGGCGATCCGCGTTGTGAGGACGCGGGTCTTGCCAGTGCCGGCACCAGCGAGCACCAGGACCGGCCCCTCCGTCGTCTCGACGGCGCGGCGCTGTTCCGGGTTCAAGCCCTTGAGGTAGGACGCCGCCTCTGGCCTCAGCGCCGCCATCGCGCGGGCCGTGATGGAGACGGGGCTGGGGGCCTCGGGCGCGGCGTCGTGCGCGTCCTGGCGCGACTCGTCGGGCTGGTGCTTCATCCGGGCATCCCTGGACCAAAACGCGAACGCCGTCGAGGGCCGGCTGGGAACTCCGGCAACCGCTCGCGCGTCGTTTCTGACGAGCCGGACCTATCCGGCCAAACCCCATCCTCCAAGGAGCCGCCATGCGCGCCCCGTTTTTCGTCCCGTCGCTCGCCCTTTCATGCGCCGTCGTGCTGGGCCTCGCCGGTCCCGCTAACGCACAATTCTCGGGCGGCGTCGGCTCCTCGAACGCCGTCAACCAGTCCTTTCAGCAGCAGAACTCCATGCGCGGCATTCAGCAGCAGCAGACCTTCAACAACAATCAGATGAATGCGCATCGGACCACCGATCGGCTCTACAACAACACCAGCTCCAATCCGGGCGGCTACATCAGACGCCGCCATCGCTGATCTACCGCGCTGACGCGGCGAGAACACAGGCAGGTGGTGCAAGGTCGTGCTAAGCGCCAGGGTAGAGCGCCGGTGGCCTCGGCCCGCGGGTGACTCGTGGTGCCGCCCGCGGGCGGCGTGACCGGAAACACGAGCCGTGCGTGATACCCTGACCGCGCTCGCAGGCGCCGTCATCCTGATCCTGATCGCGGCGCTCGCCGCGCCGCCCTTCCTCGACTGGACGGCGCGACGCCCGCTGATCGACAAGGCGATCAGCGCCTCGCTCGGCCTTCCCGCCCACAGCGATGGTGGGATCGAACTGCGGCTCCTGCCGTCTCCGCGCCTTCGTCTCGATGCACTGCATCTCGGCGAGGGTCTGGACAGGCCGTCGCTCGACCTCTCCTCCGTCAAGGCAGAACTGGCACTCGCGCCCCTGCTCAAGGGCGAGTTCCGTTTCACGGAGACGCGAATCGGCCGTGCCGAGTTGAAGCTTCCGGTGAACGGCAGCGATGCGCTGATGCTCCCCGGCAGCCTCGGCGAGGCCCTCGGCGGCCGCGACCTCGTCATCGAAGACCTGCACATCCAGCAGGCGCTCGTCACTACGCTGATCCCGGCCACCGGCCGCACGGAACAGGTTGCCGTCGAGGCATTGCGGCTCAAGGCGCCCTCACTCGCCGGTCCCTGGCAGATGGAGGGCATCAGTGGCGGCGTGCCGTTCCGCCTCGCCAGCACGAAGATCGGGGGTGACGGCGCCACCGTAAAGATCTCGGGCGGCGGCGAGCGCCAGCCCCGCTTCGAGGCGGATGCGCGCCTCGTCCTGAAGCCCCTCGATCCCTCGGCGCCCGGCGCGCCGGGCGCGATGCGTGCCCTGATCCCGGAAGCTGAAGGCTCGGCGCGCGTCGTGGTCGGTCCGCCGACCAAGGATGCCGGCGCGGTGTTGCCCCTCTCGCTCGCCGGCAAGTTCAAGGCGCGCGGACCCCTGGTGCGCTTCGAGAGCGTCAACGCGGAGATCGATCCGACGGGCCAGGCAGTGCGGCTCGCCGGCACCGGGCAGCTCGACCTGCGAACCTGGCGCGCGGGGCTCAGCCTCGAATCCCGCCGGATCAACCTCGACGGGCTGCTCTACTCCTCGGCAGGCCAGGCCCTGCTGGCACGCCGGCTCTCCGGCGATGCGGCCCTGCCCGTGATGCTCGACCTCGACCTGAAGGCCGAGAGTGTCGCCTTCGGCTTCGAAGACTGGTCGAGTTTCGAGCTCAAGGGCACCCTCGACCGCACCGGCGGCCTGATCCTGCGCCGCTTCACCGGCCTCGCGCCCGGCGCGACCAAGGTCGATGCCTCGGGGGAGTTGGACGTCGCCGCCTCACCCCGCTTCACCGGCCACCTCGCCGTCGACGCGACGAATTCCGAGGGCGTCGGCCGCTACCTGCGCCGGTTTGGGATCGAGGGGCCGGCCCTCGCGCTGCTCGATGGGCGCCCGATCCAGGCGGCGGCCGACGTCACGGCGGCGGCAAACGATCTCTCGCTCAAGGGGCTGCGTCTCTCGCTCGGCGAGGCGCGGCTCTCGGGCGATGCCCATTACACGCGGGGCGACGGCAAGATGCGGGGGCGACTGGAGGCCAATCTCCAGGCGCAGGGCGTCGACATCGCCGAGCTTCCGCCCTTCGGCAGCCTGCTGCCCTCGCTCGACCGGCATGATGTCGGCCTGACCATCCGAGCGCGCAACGTCCGCTACGGGCCCGCTGGCCCCCGCTCGGGCAACGGCACCATCACGGCGAGCATCCAGTCGGATGGAGCGAGCCTCGTAGTTGACCGTCTCGACATCGCCGACCTCGCTGGGGCGAACGCCCGGCTCTCCGGCCGCATTGCCCCAGATGGAGCCGGCCGCGTCGCCGGCCATGTCGGCGCACCCTCCGCCGCGCCGCTGCTGGCGCTGCTCGACCGAGTTTGGATTCCGGAGGCGCGCCTGCTGCCGGCCTTCCTGCGTGAGGGGGCCCTCGACCTTGACGTGAGCCTGGAGCGTGAGGCCGGCGAGGCCGACACCCTGCGCACCACTGCCAAGGGCCGAGCCACCGAGAGCACGGTCGACGGCTCGTTGCTCGCGCGCGGTGGACGCCTCGACAGCCTCGACGCTACCATCACCTCGCCGCGTGCCGGGCACTGGTTCAAGCGCGACGACATCGTGGGCCTGCGCCAGCCCGCGAACCTCACCGTGAAGGCGCGCCGCGATGCGGGCGGTGCGGCCCCGCTGAGCCTCACCGTCGCCGGCACGGTCGCCGGGCTCGACCTGTCCACGGTCAAACCGTTGATGCTCGAACCGGATTCGGGGCTGCCCGATGCAGGCACGCTGCGCGTGGCGACGTCCGATGGCGCTCCCTTCGTGAGCCTTGCGGGCAGCGCAGTGGCGGTGGCGCGTCCATTGCCCGCGGATCTGACCCTGGCCCTGTCGCGCAAGGGCGATGGCCTGCATGTCGAGGCGAGCGGGCGCCTTGCCGAGGCCGACGCCTCGGCGAGCCTCGACCGTGCAGCCGATGGCAGCCTCGCCGGCAAGGCCAGCCTCGGGGCACTCTCGCTGCCGGGACTGGCCGCCGCCCTGGTCCTGCCGACCGATCCGCGGGTGAATGCCAGCGATTCCGCGGGCTGGTCTCAGGCACGATTCGCGCCCGTTCCGGTGCGCCCGCGCGCCGATCTCTCGCTCTCGGTCGGCCGGCTCGGTCTGGGGCGAGAGCTGACCGCCGAAGCTGCCGCGTTCGAACTCTCGCTCGCCGGCGATGCGCTCACGATCAAGAACCTGTCCGGCCGCCTCGCGGGCGGGCAAGTCAGCGGCTCGGCCACGATCGCCCGGCAGGGCGGCGGGGCGAGCGTGTCGGGCGAGGGCGCCTTGTCGGGCGTCTCGATCGAGGCCCTCTCGGGTGTCTCCGCTCAAGCGCCGGCGGCCGGAGGCCCGATCCGCGGAAACCTGTCGCTCGGCCTCCGCTACAGCAGCATCGGCGACAGCGCGGCCGCGCTTGCGGCCAATCTGGGCGGCAGCGGCGAGGCCACGCTCGCCAGCATCACAGTGCCGGCCGCCGATCCCTCGGCGGTCGACCGCGCCCTGACCCGCGCGCTTGCCGAGGACGATCCCCTGCGCGAGGGTCGGCTGTCCGCGATCCTCTCGACCGAGTTCGATGCCGGGGCGCTATCGGCCAAGGGGCCGATCACCACGCCGGTGACGCTCGGGGGCGGCACGCTGCGCAGCGGCCCCATCGACCTCGCCTTCGGCGCGGCGCGCTGGAACGGCGGTTTCACCCTCGATCTGCGCTCGAAGCGCATCGAGGCCCGCGGCACCCTCACCGCGGCCTCCGCGCCAAAGGGCTGGTCCGGAGGCAAGCCGTCGGTTCAGCTCGGCTTCGTTGGTCTGCTGACTGCGCCGCGGCGCGAGATCGAGTCCGGTGCGCTCTCCAACGGTCTCTCAGCCCTGGTGCTGCAGCGGGAACTCGAGAAGATCGAGCAGTTCGAGGCCGATCAGGCCGAGCGCCAGCGCCGCCGCGCCCGCATCGAGATGGACCAGGCCCGCGCTGCCGCTCTCAAGGCCGCAGCGGAGAAGGCGGCGCAGGAGAAAGCAGCGCAGGAGAAGGCTGCCCGAGACAAGGCCGCCGAGGATGCAGCCCGCATCGCCCGGATGCGTGCTCAGCAGGCCGCCGCGGAAGAGCAGGCGCGTCAGGCGCGCGATCGCCAGAACGCGGATGAGGATGCCCGCCGTCTGCACGGCGAGCCTCAAGCCGAGCCACTTGACATCCGGCCGCCGCAGGATGCGCGGTAGCAGCCCCCGGCTCAGACCCCGTCGGCCGTGGCCTGAGCCGGCGCCGTCACGGTCTCAGCGGAGACGGGTAGGGTTTCGACTGCCGGGCTGGGCAACTCGGCCAGGGCCGGCCGTGCCTGCGGGCGCCCGGCATAGACGCGGCGCGTCAGCCATTCTGGCTGCGCAAACACCGCGCAGGCATAGGTGCCCGGATGGGCCTTGCAGGGATCGGCGGGCTCACGATCCGTGGCGTACCGCGTAAGAGCTGCGGCGAAAGTCGCCGCGACGAGCACGGCCACCAGCTTGTCTCGACGTCCGATCCGCAAACCTGTCCCCCCAAGCCACCCCACCGGTCCTGCCTATCGCGCAGGTTTAGGTTAAGGGACGGTGACAGTGTGTCGCGCAATCAGCCGGTTCTAGCCGCTCGTGCCGCGATCAGCGCGAAGGCGTAGATCAAGCCGACCTCTTCGAGCCGGTCGAAACGCCCGGCGGCTCCGCCATGGCCGGCCTCCATGTTGATCTTGAGCAGCACCGGGCCGCCGCCGGTCATGGTGGCGCGCAGGCGCGCGACCCATTTCGCCGGCTCCCAGTACGTCACGCGTGGGTCGGTGAGGCCGCCGAGCGCGAGGATCGCCGGATAGGCCTTGGCCGTGACGTTGTCGTAGGGCGAGTAGGACAGGATGGTCTTACAGGCTTCCTCACTCTCGGCCGGATTGCCCCATTCGGGCCATTCCGGCGGAGTGAGCGGGAGGTCTCCGTCGAGCATGGTGTTGAGCACGTCGACGAAAGGCACGTCGGCGACGATGCCGGCGAACAGTTCCGGCGCGAGATTCGCCACCGCGCCCATCAGCATGCCGCCGGCGCTGCCGCCATGGGCAACGATGCGTTTCTCGGACGTGTAACCGGCTTCGACGAGGGCACGGCCGCAGGCGACGAAATCGGAGAAGGTGTTGGGCTTCTTCTCGCGCTTGCCGTCGAGATACCAGCGCCAGCCCTTCTCGGTGCCGCCGCGGATATGGGCGATGGCATAGACGAAGCCGCGATCGACCAGCGACAGCCGATTGGTGCTGAACGAGGCCGGCATCAGCGTGCCGTAAGACCCGTAGCCGTAGAGCAGCAGTGGCGCGCTGCCGTCGAGCTCCAGGCCCTTCCGATGCAACAGCGAGATCGGCACCTGCTCGCCGTCCAGCGCCGTGGCGAAGAGCCGGCGCGTGACGTAGTCGCCGGCCTCGTGCCCACTCGGCACGACCTGGCGCTTGCGCAGATGGCGGCCCTTGGTGACGCAGTCGTAGTCGTAGGTCTCGGCCGGCGTCGTCATCGAGGAATAGGTGAAGCGGATGCGCGCCGTCTCGAACTCGTAGCCCGAATGCAGGCCAAGCGAGTAGGCCTCCTCCGGGAAGGAGACAGTGTGCTCATTGCCGGCAAGGTCGCGCACGACGATGCGGGGCAGGGCATTCTCGAGTTCGAGACGCACCATGTGGTTCCCGAGCACGTGCAGGTGCCGGATCATCACGCCGGCTCGATAGGGCACCGCATCCTGCCAGTTGGACCGGCCCGGCGAGGCGAGAGCCGTGGTGACGATCTTGAAATCCTCGGCGCCGTCGGCGTTGGTGAGGATCACGAGGTAGTCGGCCCAGTGCTCCACCGAGTAGATCAGCCGGTGCTCGCGCGGTGAGACGGTCAGCAGGGCTGAATCCGGCGCGGCGCGATCGAGGAGATGAACCTCGGCCGTCTCGTGATCGCTCGCGGTGACGGTGAGATATCGGCCCGACTGGGTCCGGCCGATATGCACGAAGAAGCCAGGATCGGCCTCCTCGTAAACCTTGATGTCGTCGGCCTGCCTCGTGCCGAGGCGGTGGCGCATGACCTTGGCTGGCCGGTGGTTCTCGTCGAGGGCGACGTACCAGTAGGAGGTGCCATCAGCGCTCCAGACCGCCTCGCCGGAGGTCGCCTCGACAATGTCGGAGGCGTCCTCGCCGGTGCCCAGGTCGCGCACGCGGATGGTGTAGAGCTCAGAGCCCTTGGTGTCGGCGCCCCAGGCCAGCCTGCGGTGGTCGTCGGAATGGACGGCGGCGGCGATCTCGAAGAAGGGGAGGCCTTCGCCCTCCCGGTCGCCGTCGAGTAGGATCGCCTCGCCCTCCTCGGGGCCGCCGTCGGCGGCTGTCTCCGCGCCCTGTCCAGGCAGCACCACGACGGTGCGCGGCCGGCGGCAGATCAGCGGGTGCTGTCCACCCTCGCGGTGGCGCGTGTAGTAGGCGAAGGGCCCGTCGGGCTCCGGGACGCTGGAATCGTCCTCGCGGATGCGTCCGCGCATCTCGGCGACGAGCGTCTTGCGCAGGGCGCCCGCCTCGGAGAGAGCGGCCTCCGCATAGGTATTCTCTGCATTCAGGTAGTCACGGATGTCGGGGGCGAGCGCTGCCGGGTCCTTGAGCACCTCGCGCCAGTTCTCCGCCTTGAGCCAGGCATAGTCATCCTCGATCCGGCTGCCGTGGATCGTGAAGGCGTGCGGCCGGGCCTCGGCCACCGGAGCCGTGGCAGGAAGCGTGAAGGGAGGGAGCGTTTCGGAGGTCATCGGGCGCGTCCGATTGGGATGAAGGCGGCCACGCCGCCCGTTCGTCGCCATGTGCCGCGCTCGCGCCCGACCCGCAACCCGGTGAACGGTCAGCGCCTCGCGCGCGGTGCCGCGGCTGGCTCGGCATGGTTGATCGGAGTCAAACGTTCAACTCCACGTGATCGTGCCGACATTCATGTCTGCAAAATCTCGACAAATCCACAGCGACTTTCGGAAAGTTGATTCCGGTTCAGGCTGCATGTCTGCTCTGTCTTGCGAGACGTAAGCGAATATCATAAGTGGCAAACCATCGCAGCGAGGCTGCCGCTTTTTCCAGAACACTTGCGGACGGTTGCGGTGTGCGGACCCATGCGGACGAGAACGGGACGTTCTGTTTGCCGGAACCTCCCGGCCTCCGTGCTCGGTGCGCCAAAGATAAGGGAACAGATCCGATCATGAACGAAGCTGAGACGCCGGTCGATTTCGTCGAACTGGCTGCCGACATCGTGTCGGCCTACGTGAGCAACAATCCGGTGCCTCCGGCGGAGCTGCCCCAGCTCCTCGGTCGCGTGCATGGCGCGCTGATCCAGGTGGCCAGCGGCACGGCGCCCGAGAGCACGGCGCCGGCCCAGCCGCAGCAGCCGGCCGTGCCGATCAAGAAGTCGGTCACGAACGAGTACATCGTCTGCCTCGAGGACGGCCGCACCTTCAAGTCGCTCAAGCGCCACCTGCGCGCCAAGTACAATCTCAGCCCCGAGCAGTATCGCGCCAAGTGGGGCCTGCCGCCCGACTATCCGATGGTCGCTCCGAGCTATGCCAAGGCCCGCTCCGATCTCGCCAAGGCCATCGGCCTCGGCCAGACCCGGGGTGGCGACTACGACGAAGCCGCTTGATCCGAGCGGCCGCATCGGTCCCCGAGAGTGGGTGGGCGGCTCTGCCGGGTACCCCGCCGGGGTCCGATGCGCCGACGGGGCGCTTCAGTCACAGGGAGCGTGGATGTCCCGATGAGCGATGACGACAAACCCCCATCCGAGAAGATTGCCGAGGTCAACGCGCTGCTCGCGGAATGGGCTGCGCGATCGGCCGGCGAGAGCGAGCAGCTGATCGCGCGGCTCGAGGGCATGGGCTACGAGGTCGCCGGCAAGTCCGAGGAGGAGATCGAGGAGATCCTCAGGAAGCCGCCGACCAGGCCCGCAAGAGGCTGAAGGGTATCGGCGTCCAAGACCGTCCCGACCGCCTTTGCTGGTTATCCCCGGGAGCGTGACGCTCAGAAGCCATCCCCGGGCAAAGGGAGCGTCAAGTCTTGTGATAGGATATTTTTCTTCTAACATCGGTCTCTTCCTCGTTCGAACGAGGTGGTCCGGCGTTGGAACAAATCATGAACATTGCGCGTCCTCGTAAGCCTGCCGCCGCCCATAGGCGGCCCGTCGGCGGTTCTGCTCCGCTCGGACGGGCGGCCGAAAAGCTGCTCAGCCAGCTTGCTGCGACGGGGGCCTATGCCCTTGCCGATCCCATCGATCCGGGAATGCTGATCCTGCGCAGCGGAGGTGAGGGCGTCTCGCTTGGCAGCGGGCGCTGTGTGGCCGAGGCGGGAGAGGCGCTGCTCCGCGCAGGACTCGTCGAGCGGGAGGGCGAGCGCCGGCAACGGCTGATCCTCAGCGACGCGGGCCGGGCGCGGCTGCGGCGCAGGGATCGGCCTGGCGACGCAGCCTTTCTCGCCCAGCATCTCGACCTCGTCGTCGACCGCGGCGGCGATGCGCCCGTGCTGCGGGACGCATCCGAATCCCCGCTCGCCTGGATGGCCCGCCGCCGCGGCCGGGACGGCGCGCCGCTGATCGATGCGGCCGCGTTCGAGGCCGGGGAGCGCCTGCGGCGCGACCTCACCCTGGCGGCGGTCCTGCCACAGATCGGCCCTGACTGGTCCAGGGTGAAAGTCGATGGCGGGGGACCGCGTGATCCGGCTGCGTCGTCCGACCGGCGGGTCGCCGCCAAGGAGCGGGTCGATCGGGCCCTGATGGCCGTGGGCGCCGACCTCTCGGGGCTGCTGATCGACCTGTGCGGCTTCCTTAAGGGGCTGGAGCAGATCGAATCCGAACGGAGCTGGCCGGCCCGCTCGGCCAAGGTCGTCGCCCGCATCGCCCTCGGCCGGCTCGCCGAGCATTACGGACTCGCCCGCGAGGCGACGGGTCCGGACCGGAGCCGCCTGAGGCTTTGGCGTGCGGGGCCTTGAGGGGCGGATCAGCCCTTGCCGCATGTCAGCGGGCACAGGGATCCGCAGGAGGCGATGCCTGGCAGACGTTGCCTTAGGCAGCACACGCGCCGCCGCGCGCAGCCGGAGGCTCCCGGGCACAGGGCCCGGGCGAGGGGGCTTCCGGTCCTGGCCCCGGCGCCCGGCCACCGGAGGCAGGAGGCGACGTCGGCAAAGGCCGGATCGCTCTCCTGCCCGAGCTCGCCGGCGACATAGTCGAAGATGACCGCGACGTTGCCCCACAGCACCCTGGGCGCGACGCCGCATTGTTCGCGGCAGAGGTCGATCAATGGGCGCAGATGATCGTCCATCAGGCCGGTCAAACCATCCGCCGCCGGGCAGGCGGAGGCACGCGCAGCCGCGAGGGCGTCCGGCTGCACGAGCAGGCAGGCGGGGCGGCCGGCCTCATCACATGCGAGGCTCGTCGCCTCGAAGGCGAGGGGCAGGGATCGGCCGAGGCACAGCAGCGCGGTCAGCGCGGGCGTGGCGAGCACGGCGAAATAGAACTGACTCCAGTAGGAGACCAGGGCCCGCCGATCGGTCGTATCGAGGCCGAGCCCAGTGCTGAAGCGCGCCAGCACGGCGTCGAAGACCGCCGGATCCCGCAAAGCGCTCAGCGGCAACGCGCCCGCATCGCCGGGGTCGGCTGCGACGCCGCCGCGATAAGCGTCGAGCGAAGCGGGGACGTGCTCGGCGATCTCCGCGATCATGAACGCGCCTCGCCGTCGGCCTGAAGCGTCCGGCGGATCGCGACGATGAGCCAGGCCGCGGCGGCGGCGTAGACGGGCAGGGCAGCCGTGAAATAGCCGGGCCAGCCGAGGTCTCCGGCCAGCGCCGGAGCGGCCAACCGGAGTGGCATCGCCGCGAAGAAGGCCGCTCCGAACAGCAGCGCATAGTCGGTGGCTGGCTGCGGACCCTGCGCCCAGCGGTAGATCATCTTGAACACCGGCACGCCCATCAACCCCGCGCAGACGAAATTGCCGACGGTCGCGGCAACGGCGAGCCAGGCCGCCCCGGTGGCGCAGGCCGCAGCCATCGCCCCGCCGGTGACGAGGACGCCGAGTGCTCCGACGAGGAGCGTCGGCACCGTGCCGAACCGCGCCGCAACGCCGCCCGCCACCACGGCCATGACCAGGTTGATCCCGGGAAAAACCGTGCCGGTCAGTACGCCGACCTGCGACAGGGACACGCCGAGATCGAGCAGCGCCAAGGTGTTCGGCCCGGACAGGAGGTAGGTCGCCGCGAAATAGGCGCCGAGCACCAGGATTCGCGTCGCCATCGCACGCAACCGAGCCATGGACCCCGCAAAGCGCTCGGGTCGGCCGCCGGCACCCCGCAGACGCTCTTCCGGATAGAACAGGATCGGCAGCAGGCAGAGAATGTCGAGAGCCGCGCAGGCCAGGATCGCGCCGCGCCACCCGATGACATCGTAAGCTCCGACCAGGACGCCGATGCCGAGGATGCCGCCGAGCGAGGCGCCGCAGAGCTTGGCCGAGGCTACGAAGGTCCGCCGCTCGGCCGGCACGGTCTCGACGACGAGAGCCTCCAGCGCGATGTCCATGGTCGCAACGCAGGCACAGGCTGCGACTGCCACCGCAAGCAGCGCCGGCAGCGGCCAGTGCTCGCCGAAGCTCAATCCGACGAGCAGAGCGACGGTCATGCCCTGCGCGCCCACGATCCAACCGATCCAGTGATCAAGGATCGGCAGACGGATCCTGTCGAGGGCGGCTGCCCACAGGAAAGTCAGACCCACAGGCAGGTTGATGAGCTGCAACAGGCCGACCTCGGCCAGCTCCATGCCCCTGGTGCGCAGGATCAGCGGCGCGCCGCCCGAGAGGAAGCCGAGCGTGGCACCAAAGGTCACGTAGAGGCAGAAGAACGGTGTGAGGGCGCGGATCGCGGGCAGGCGGCCGGCGCGGATGCCGGCTTGCGCGATCACGGCTCCGCTCATCGCGTCGGCCCTGCCACGCGTTCCCAGCCAAGCCGACGATCGTTCGAGCGACCGCAGTTTAGAATCGGACTAATCCACTGATCGTGTTGAGTTTTCGCTGACTACTCAACCAATGTGCGCGGAGCAAGGCGGCGCTGTCGCATGTCAGGCGAGCCTCACGCCGCGGCGGCTGCCTCATGCGGAGCGGAGAGGTCGGTCGGAGCGCGATCGGCGGCCTCGACATCGAAATCGTCCACTGGAATGCGCGCCATGAAGCGCTCGGCCATCTCGAACATCAGGATGTCCGGCCGCACGCGCTCGACATGTGCCCAGTCGATGCTCGATGACCAGATGAAGTGCAGCTCTGCGAAACTCTCGGCCAGGAAGCCGGTGAGCAGGGTGTGTGTGAAATGCGCGCAGGAATCCCCGAAGAGCATCACGGTACGCGGGTCGGCATCGGGCGACGCGTTCCGGTAGATGACGTGGGCGCCGACATGCAGCTCGCTGATGCGGCCGGCAGCCTCGTAGGCCTCGACCCGAGGGCTGGCCCAGGCGCGCACGGCGTTACGGTCGAGCGTCCAGTGGGTGACAGTCTCCCTCGGCTGCCCGGGAAGCTTCTCGCCAAGGTCCCATATGCCCTCGGTGGTGAAGCGGGGCCGACTGTCGATATCCGGCAGGGGCACAGCGCCGCAGGCCCGCATCAGGGCACGGTAGGCGATATGGCAGCCGTCGTAGCTCCAATGTGTATCTGTCCGGCGATAGAGCTCTGTCTCGTCGCGCGCGGCACGCAGCGGGGCGACCAGGTCGACGAAGCCGGCCAGCCCCATCAGGCGATGGGCGAGCCGGCGCGCCGGCGAGCGGGCGGGATCGTAGCGCAGGCCATCGGTGAAATTGTCGTAGATCGAGAGTTTTTCCGGCACGATGGTTTGGACACATCGAATGCCCAGCGCTTGTGCGCGGGCATTGCGCTGCCTGATCAGCCGGGCCCAGGACCGGATCCGCAGGAAATGCCAAGACAGGCGCCGGTACTGAATCAGGACGGAGTTGGTGCCGCCGATCAGGAAGAGCCAACCGTCGCGGCCGACATGGACGGTTCTGGCGGGATCGGGAGCCTGCATCAGCGGTCTCTAGACCATTTTTGTGCCATGGGAATTCCGGCCCTGGGATAGGGGTGAGGGCGGCCTGCTGCGGGGGTAATAGTGGAACCCTGGGACTGCCGCGCCATTTCGACGAGATCATGCCCGAACCGATCCCGCCCCTGATCCTGACGCTCCAGATGGAGGAGGATGCCTTCGCGCGCTTCGAGGAGCTGCGCCGCCAGCACTTTCCTAAGGCGCTCAACAAGATCCCGGCGCATGCGACGCTGTTCCACGCGCTCCCCGGCGCAGAAGAGGCCGGCATCACCGAGACGATCGACACATCGTGCCGCGCGACGCACCCGCCCGAGGTCAAGGTGACGGGCTTGCGGTTCACGGGGCGCGGCGTCGCCTTCGTGCTGGAATCCGAGGCGCTGTCGGCGTTTCGCGGCCGGCTCGCCACGGCATTCGAGCCCTGGCTAACGCCTCAGGACCGGCAGGGCTGGCGCCCGCACGTCACTGTGCAGAACAAGGTCGAACCCGGGACGGCGCGCGCCTTGCTGGCAGAGCTTGAGAGGGACTTCGTGCCGTTCCGGTTCACGGCGCCGGGCGTGCTGCTGTGGCGCTATCTCGACGGCCCCTGGGAGCCACGGGCCGCGCTGCTGTTCGGAGGGAGCCGCTGAGATGGGCGTCTTCGACATCGCTCGCCGCACCGGCGCGCCGATCGCCGGGGGGGCTAGCCGGATCTGGCTGCGATTCTACCTGAATGAGGTCGGGCCTCTTGTCTCGCTGCTCACCCTCAGCCTCCTCGGCTATGGCTTCTTCGCCCTGGCCTACGAGGTTGGGGCGGGCTCGACGGCTGCGCTCGACCGAAAGCTGCTGCTCGCCCTGCGCAATCCAGCGAATCTCTCCGATCCGATCGGACCGCCTTGGCTCGAGGAGGCGATGCGCGACATCACCGGCTGGGGCAGCGTCGTCACCATCGTCGTGCTGACGGCCAGCGTTTGCGCCTATCTCGCGCTGACCCAGCGGCGCCGCGTCGCGCTCTTCGTCCTGGCTGCGGTCGGCGGCGGGGAGGGCGTTTCGACGGTGCTCAAGCTCTTCTACCAGAGGCCGCGGCCCGACCTCGTGCCGCACGGCATGGAGGTGTTCACGGCGAGCTTTCCGAGTGGACACGCCATGATGTCGGCCATCGCCTTCCTGACGCTCGGCACCCTGCTCGCCCGCGTCGAGAGACGACGCCGGGTGAGTGCCATGGTGATGGTCCTGGCCGTCGCGATGACCCTGCTGGTCGGGCTCAGCCGGGTCTATCTCGGCGTGCACTGGCCGAGCGATGTCCTGGCTGGCTGGTGCGTGGGTGCAGCCTGGGCGGCCCTGTGCTGGTTCGTTGCCCTGCAACTGCAACGCCGCGGCGATGTCGAGCCTACGGGCCCACCCGCCAAATGACGGGCCGGGCGGTTGGCTCTGACAAACGGTAAAGGTTGGCTGGATGCAGCGTTTGCCGCTTCCTTGCACTGCTATTTTCCAATGCAGAAGCCGGCAAACAAACGGTCCAGCATCTCCTCCACGCCCACGTGACCCACGACCGTGCCGAGGGCGCGGACCGCGAGGCGCAGATCCTCGGCGACCAGTTCTGGCGCAGCGACGGCACCGCCCGCGACGCGGTCGAGATGCGCGCAGGCCTCGGTCAGCGCCGTACGGTGGCGCTCGCGAGTGATGAGCGCGTCGCTGCCACCGAGCGAGCGTTCCGCAGCGGCTCGGATCGCCTCGAGCAGGGCATCGAGGCCGGCGCCGCTCAGCGCGCAGACACCGATGCCCGCGGAATCGCCGCCCGAACGAGAGTCAGTGAGATCAATCTTGGTGCGCACGGCGAGGCCGCGCGCCGAGACCGGCTCAGACGCGACCCCTTCGCCAGCCGGCGATAGGTGCAGCACGAGGTCGGCATCCTCCATCCGGCGCCGGGTTCGGCGGATACCCTCTGATTCGACCGGATCGTCGGTCTCGCGCAGGCCGGCCGTATCGACGAGCACCACCGGCAGGCCGCCGAGGTCGCAGCGCACCTCGATCGCGTCCCGCGTAGTTCCGGGAATGGCGGAGACGATCGCGGCCTCACGTCCAGCCAGCGCGTTGAGCAGCGTCGATTTGCCGGCATTGGGCGGGCCGGCCAGCACGACGAAGAAACCCTCGCGCAGCCGTTCGCCGCGGCGTCCGTCGCCGAGCGCTGCGCGGATGCTGTCCGCCAGCGCACGGGCATCTTGCGCGAGGCCCGCCTCCAGGCCCTCCTCGTCGACGTCGCCCTCGTCGGCGAAGTCGAGCGCGGCCTCGGTGCGGGCATAGAGGTCGATCGCGGTGCTGCGCCAGGCCTCGACCTGCCGGCCGAGGGCACCGTCGAGCTGCCGCAGGGCTTGGCGGCGCTGAGCCTCGGTCTCGGCATCGACGAGGTCGGCGATGCCCTCGGCCTGCGTCAGGTCGAGCCGGCCATTGAAGGCGGCGCGGCGGCTGAAGTCGCCGGGGCCGGCTGCCTGACAGCCGGGAAAGCGGCCGAGCACGCCAAGCACGGCGTGGCGAACTGCGACGCCGCCATGCAGATGGAGCTCCGCCATGTCCTCGCCGGTGAAGGTGGCGGGCGCGGGCATGAAGACGACGAGGCCGCGATCGAGAACTTCACGGGTCTCGGGATCGCGAAGGGCGCGCAGCGACAGCCGGCGCGGCTCGGGCACGGTGCCACCGATCGCCTTGAGCAGGCTCGTGCAGGACGGTCCGCTGATCCGGATCACGGAGACGGCCGCGCGGCCAAAGCCGCTGGCAGGGGCAAAGATGGTTGAAACGTGTGAGGAAGGCATTCGCGAGACACTCGCCACCGGCGCCTCTCACATCCAACACGTCATCGCGAGCGCCAGCTCAGCAATTCAGGCCATACCCGCGACGCAGGCGCGGTGGCTCTGGATTGCTGAGCTACGCTCGCAATGACGGGGAAAGACCCCGTCAGGTGTTCATCGAGTCGAAGAAGTCGCCGTTCGTCTTGGTCTGGCGCAGCTTGTCGAGCAGGAACTCGATCGCGTCGGTGACGCCCATCGGGTTGAGGATGCGGCGCAGGACGTAGGTCTTCTTGAGCGCGTCGGCCGGGACCAGCAGCTCCTCCTTGCGGGTGCCGGAGCGGGTGATGTCGATCGCCGGGAAGATGCGCTTGTCCGAGACCTTGCGGTCCAGGATGATTTCCGAGTTACCGGTGCCCTTGAACTCCTCGAAGATCACCTCGTCCATCCGCGAGCCGGTATCGATGAGCGCGGTGGCGATGATCGAGAGGGAGCCGCCCTCCTCGATGTTGCGGGCGGCACCGAAAAAGCGCTTCGGACGCTGCAGGGCGTTAGCGTCGACACCGCCGGTGAGCACCTTGCCGGAGGACGGCACCACCGTGTTGTAGGCGCGGCCGAGGCGGGTGATCGAATCGAGCAGGATGACCACGTCACGGCCGTGCTCGACCAGGCGCTTGGCCTTCTCGATCACCATCTCGGCGACCTGCACGTGGCGGGTGGCCGGCTCGTCGAAGGTCGAGGCGATGACCTCGCCCTTCACCGAGCGGATCATGTCGGTGACCTCTTCCGGGCGCTCGTCGATGAGCAGCACGATGAGGTAGCACTCGGGGTGGTTGAGGGTGATCGACTGCGCGATGTTCTGCATCAGCACGGTCTTACCGGTGCGCGGCGGCGCGACGATCAGCGCGCGCTGGCCCTTACCGATCGGCGCGACGATGTCGATGATGCGGGGCGAGAAATCCTTCTTCGGCGGAGCGTCGAGCTCCAGCTTGAAACGCTGCGTCGGGAAGAGCGGCGTCAGGTTGTCGAAGTGGACCTTGTGCTTGATCTTCTCCGGATTCTCGAAGTTGATCGTGTTGACCTTGAGCAGCGCGAAGTAGCGCTCGCCGTCTTTGGGGCCGCGGATCGGGCCCTCAACGGTATCGCCGGTGCGCAGGCCGAAGCGGCGGATCTGCAGGGGCGAGATGTAGATGTCGTCCGGGCCGGGCAGGTAGTTCGATTCCGACGAGCGCAGGAAGCCGAACCCGTCCTGCAGCACCTCGACGGTGCCGGCGCCGATGATCTCGGTTTCCCTGGCAGCAAGCTGCTTCAGGATCGCGAACATCAGCTCCTGCTTGCGCATGGTCGAGGCGTTCTCGACCTCGACCTCCTCGGCGAAGGTCGTGAGTTCGGTGGGCGACTTCGCCTTGAGATCCTGGAGCTTGACCTCGCGGCGGACCTCGGTCTCGGCGGCTGCGACAGGTGCCTCGACGGGCTCGTCCGTGGAAACCGGAGCGTCGTTCTGTGACGTCATGGGGAGAATTCGAACCGACGGAGTACGGGGAGAGGAAGAGAGGGAGGATTTGGTTCGAGCCGGGCGCGAGACTTGCGCCACAAGTCGGATCGTTATCGCCGGAAGCGATCGGCCCGCGCATCGTCTTGAATGGACCTCGGGGGCCCGGATGCGACACGACTACGATTGGAAAGCGAGCGTGCTTAGCGCGTTTCGATGCGTGGCTCAAGGCCACCCTTCAGGAGGTGAGGCGGCGGCCAGTTGGGATAGGCATTCCCGAACCCGGGCGCCTGTCCGACATCTTTGGGGGCAGGCGGCGAAGTCGGTGCGATCAGCGTCGCCGCAGGCGGACGTAGAGGGCGCCGGCGCCGCCGTGGTGACGCGCGGCTTCCTCGAAGCCCAGGACGACGGCACGCAGCTCGGCGCCGCGTAGCCAATGCGGCACGGAACGGCGCAGCACGCCGCGCTCCGAGAAGGTGCCGTCCATCGCCGCGTCACCGCCCTTGCCCGTGACGACGAGGACCCGGGCATGACCGGCCTGGCGCGAGCGCAGCAGAAAGCCGATCAGGGCCGCGTGCGCATCCGCCTGGTAGAGGCCATGCAGGTCGATGCGTGCGTCGATCGCGAGCGTCCCGCGGCGAAGGCCCATGCGCTCGCGGCGCTCCAGTCCGGGTGGCTTGGGCGCCGAGGACAAGGTGAAGGGTTGAGGCGCTGGACTTGCCGGCGCATGTGCGAGTTCGGCGAGCTTCACCGGCCGATGCGACACCGGCTTCGCCGCCTTGGCCGGCGGATGGATGGGCCTTGCGGGCTCAGCGGCCTTTGCCGCGACGGGGCGGGCGATCCGCTTCTTCTCGACCGCGGGGGGAGCAGCCGGCGCGTCAGGCACCGGCTTGGCGCGGCCGCGCAGGGGCGTGATCAGCTTGGCGATCTCGCCCCAGAGGCGCGCCTCTTCGCCGGAAAGCGTGCGCGGTCGTCGTGGCCGTCTCATCGCGGCAGCTCAGCGCGCATCCGCCGAGGCCGGCGGCGCGGCTGGCTTAGGCAGCAGGACGACAAAGCTGATCGCGTGGCGCAGGTTGCCGGCGGCGGCGCCCGCGGCATCGCCGGTGCCGAGATAGAGATCACCGCGGGCAGGCCCGACGATCGCCGAGCCGGTATCCTGAGCCACAACGAGGCGGCCGCGTTGGCTGGCATCCGGCGAGAGCTGCCCGTCCAGCCAGAACGGCAGGCCGTAGCGCCAGAGCGTGGCATCCACGGCTAGGCTGCGGCCTGGGGTCAGCGGCACACCCGCCCCGCCCGGCGGACCGAGGGCGACATCCGTCGCCTCCTCGAGCTTGAAGAACACATAGGCTGCGTTGGTGCGCATCAGCCGCCGGGCCTCCGCCGGATGCGCGCGCAGCCAGCCCGCCCAGCGCGCCAAGGTCAGCCCCTCGAGAGGCAGGTGGCCCTCGGTCACGATGGTCTTCACCACCGAGCTGTAGGGCCGACCGTTCTTGCCGTCGTAGCGCAGGCGCAGGCTACGTCCGTCCGGCAGGCGCACGCGGCCGGAGCCCTGCACCTGGAGCACGAAGAGGTCGACCGGGTCGCGCAGCCAGAGCATGGGCCTGGCCCGGTCGCCGAGCGCCCCGTCCTCGATCGCTGCCCGGTCGGGATAGGGCTCGAAGCCGGTCGGCGTGCGCCGGGCGAAGCGTAAAGCGGGGTCGAGGCCGGGCGGGGTCTGGCCGGGCTCGATCGCGACGAGGTCGTCCGGCCGGGCGAGAGCCGCGGCGGTAAAGTCCGGACCGGGCACGAGCGAGGCAGCGAGTTCCGGCTCGAAATAGCCGGTGAGGAAACCGGCGCGCCGCTCGGATTCGATGACGCGGGTCGGGCGCGTGACACGGTAGGCCGTGAAGGCGCTCTCGAAGAAAGAGCGGGCGTTTTCACGCGGCACGTTCCGAGCGGCGTCGCAGGCCGCGGCGAGATCCGTCGTGGAGCCGCGAACGGCCGCGGGCTGGCCGAGCGCGGCGAGTGGCGCAGCGCAGGTCAGGCGGAAGGCGTCGAGGGCGGCGGCGTGATCGTCCGTCGCGAACCCGGCGAGGCTCGAGAGCGGGACCGGTTCGAGCACGGCGTCGGCGAAGCGGATCGGCTCGACTGCCCGGGCCGAGCCGGAGACGAGAGCCGCGGCCGCCGCGATCGCGAGAACGAGTCTGGACCGTTGGGCGGCCATGGCTTGCGCGGCTGAATCAGCCGCCGGCTTCGGTGGCGACGAGCTGCCAGTTCGGGTCGCGGCTGCCGAGCGTGCGGGCGAAAGTCCAGACGTCGGGCACCTCGACCACCGTCTCGGCGCTGCCGTCGACGACGTTGCCGTCCGCATCGCGCGTCGCGGTGATGAGGTTGGAGAGGAAGCGCACGGTGATCTGCGCGACGCGGTTCTTCACGTCCACGGCGACGATCTCGGCCTTGTCGATCGAGACGAAGGTGGTCTCGGCGGTCTGCTTGCGCTGCTCGCGCTCGGTGATCGCCTGTTCGAAGCCTTCCGCAACCTCGCGCGAGAGCAGGCTGCGCAGGGTCTTGCGGTCGCCCTTGTTGAAGGCGAGCACGATGGCCTCGTAGGCCTTCTTCGAGCCCTCGACGAAGCTGCGCGGATCGAAGGACGGCTCGATCTGCAGCACCTGTTCGAGGCCGGCGGCCACCGGCGAGCCGGGCTCGGCGATGCCGCGCCAGTCGCGCACAGGCGCCGCAGCGGGCGCGACGGATTGGCCGCGATCGGCGCCGGGCAGGCGCACGACGTTGTCGCCCTCCTTGCGGCCGGCCGACGGCTCGGTGCGGTTCCGCTCCACTGGGCGGAACGGCGAGCGCTCCGCGCCCGTCTTCTGGCCGAGCACCGAGCGCAGCCGCCAGATCACGAAGACCGCCAGCCCGAGAAAAATGATCGTTGTAACGTCGAAGGAATCCTGCATCACCGATCCGGATCGTGGTCACCGCACGAGCGTGCCGAACGCGAACGTGCTCTGGTCGCGAGGCGTTGCGAACCATCCCGCACTGCGCCCTTTAGCCGAGCCGCGCGCAAGGATCGAGCCGCCGCGCCGCGGATCGGTGCGGAGGGCACGCTTGCCCTGATTACCGCGATATGGGGTGGGAGCGCGAGCGGTTCCAGAAGGAATCCGCGCGTGGAGCGCGCGACCAATGCTCGCCACGGACGTTGCGGCCGGTCTGCTTGTTCGCGCCTGGACGGCATGGTAGCGCGCTGGCGCCGAGACGGTCGGGGCGCGAGATGCCCCGCAAACCGGGCCGGGCGTCGAGGCCCGCAGAGTTCCAGGAAGGAGACACGTCATGGCCGATACTTCGGCACCGAACGGCGGCGCGCCGCAGACCGAAGACCTCGCGCCGGCGATCAACGCCCTCGCGCAATACGCCAAGGACCTTTCTTTCGAGAACCCGCTGGCGCCGCGCTCGCCGCAGCCGCAGGACGGCGGGCCGCAGATCAACATTCAGGTCAACGTCAACGCGCAGCAGCTCGCCGAGCAGGATTTCGAGGTCGTATTGACGCTCGAGGGCGACGCCAAGGTGCAGAACGACGTGCTGTTCGCCTTCGAGTTGAAATATGCGGGCGTCTTCCGGATGCGGAACATCCCGCAGGACCAGATCCATCCGGCCGTGATGATCGAGTGCCCGCGGCTGCTCTTCCCGTTCGCCCGCCAGATCGTCGCCGACGCGGTGCGCAACGGTGGCTTCCCGCCGCTCTACATCGATCCGATCGATTTCGTCGGTCTCTACCGCCAGAAGGCGGCCGAGGCACAGGGCGGGGCCGCCGAGACCAGCGGGCCTCTGTCGTCCTGATCAACGAGCGCCCTCGGCCGTCACGGTCGGGGGCACTACCGGCCCGTCACTCTGCTGGGGCGTCGCGTTCGAGACGGCGACGCAGGCGGGTCGCGCCGTAGACGGCGGCCAGGCGCTGGCGTGCGGCGTGGACCGGGGCCGCCTCGCGCTCGGCGCGCGCGGCGGCGATCACCAACAAAGTCGTTGCGATGGAATGCTGCAGGCGTCCCTGCGCGAGGACGTCGCCGGACGCGGCCGGCTTCGTATCGACATCTGCCATGGTCAGCCCCTCGAGCGCTTACGGCTCCGACGCTCTCTGGTGGAGCGGTCGGAGCCATATTCGCGGCTCGCTTGTCGGGAGCAAGGCAGCTTGGCTGTATCCCCGACGGGGGCGGTGCTGATCAGGCGCCGCAGACGGCCTCGATCTTGCTCTTCAGCGTCGCCGCGTTGAACGGCTTGACGATGTAGTTGTTCACGCCGGCCTTCTTGGCGGCGATGACGTTCTCGGTCTTGGACTCGGCCGTGACCATGATGAACGGCGTGGTGCGCAGGCCCTCGTCGGCGCGCACGTGGCGCAGCAACTCGTAGCCCGTCATCGGCTCCATGTTCCAATCAGAGATCACGAGTCCGTATTTGCGAGTCTTGAGCCGGCCCAGGGCGGCCGTGCCGTCCGAGGCGTCGTCGACGTCCTCGAAGCCGAGCTGCTTCAGCAGGTTGCGGATAATGCGGACCATCGTCTGATAATCGTCGACGACGAGGATCGGCATGCCGAGGTCGAGGGCCATGGAAGGTCTGCTCCGGGGGGCGGGGCCGGTGCCGTGATGCGGCCCCGTAATCGGTGGCAATTTACCGACCCGATCTTGCGAAGCGGTTAATCTCCCGCATCTCGCCTACGGTTCGGCGTTCGCTTGACCCGCTCCCCGGTTTTCGACAGGGACGACACCGCATCCGCAACTGGCAAGGCCCCGATGTCGTCTGGCGAGGAGATCCCCCCGCGCGATCCGTCTCGATCGGAAGGCCTCCAGAGGCGGGCGGCAGGCTTCGCGATCTTTCGCGGGGAGGGCGCTCCGCCGGCCGAACTGGCGGGAGCCGTCGCAGCGCTCGGAAATTTCGACGGCGTGCATCGGGGTCACCGCGTGCTGCTCGATGCAGCATGCGAGGAAGCCCGGAAGGCCAGGCCGCCTCGTCCTGCCGTCGCCTTGACCTTCGAGCCGCACCCGCGCGCTTATTTCGCACCCGACCAGCCGATGTTCCGCCTCACCGGTCCGGCGGCAAAGGAAATCGCCTTCGCGCATTACGGGCTCGACGGACTGATCGAGCAGCGGTTCGACGCATCCCTGGCAAGCCTAAGTCCGGCGGAATTCGTCGAAAGCCTGCTCAAGCGGCGGCTTGGGCTCTCGGGCGTCGTCATCGGGCACGATTTCCATTTCGGGCGCGGCCGCTCCGGCACACCCGCGATCCTCACCGATCTCTGCGCAGGGGCCGATCTCGCCTGCCGCATCGTCCCGGCGGTGTCGCTCAAGCCCGGCCAGCAGCCGATCTCGTCGAGCGGGATCCGCGCGGCCCTCGGCGCCGGCGCGGTGACCGAGGCGAACGCGCTGCTCGGCTATCGCTGGTTCGTGCTCGGAGAGGTCCGCCACGGCGAGAAGCGTGGCCGCGACCTCGGCTTTCCGACAGCGAACCTCGCGCTCGACTCCTGCGGCCTCGCCCACGGCATCTACGCCGTGCGCATGCGGCTCGCCGACGGCAGCCTGCGGAACGGCGTCGCGAGCTACGGCCGCCGCCCGACCTTCGACAACGGCGCCCCGCTGCTGGAGACCTATCTGTTCGACTTCTCCGGCGACCTCTACGGGCAGACGGTCGGGGTGGAGTTCATCGGCTTCATCCGCGGCGAGGAGCGCTTCACGAGCGCCGAGGCGCTGGTTGCGCGCATGCATGTCGACGCCGCGGAGGCGCGTGCGATCCTTGCGGAAGACCGCGTAGTCTCGATGCTCGCTTGAGATTCGCGGGGCGGGCCGGAAACCGACGGCACTGCTGAAGCGTAACGCTTGGCGCGCCGCCCACATGAGGGCTGGCTCGCCTGGAGATCCGCTCATGAATGTCTTCATCGCCGTCGTGCTTGTCTGCGCCAACGGCATTCCGCAGGACGCGTGCAACGACGACAAGGCGAGCGAGGTGCGCAAGGTCCGTGTCGCGAACGAGCTCGGCTGCACCAGCGGCTGGCAAGAGATCATCGCCCGCACGGACCTGCGCGACGAGGTCGGCAAGACCTCCTACCTCAAGACCGAATGCCGCCGGGTAAAGGAGTAGGCGGCATCGCCTGGCTCAGGCCTCGGGCAGATCCTGGCTCAGGCCGAGGGCATCGAGCCCTTCTTCCAGCAGGTTGCCGGCATCGGGCGTGTGCAGGAGCTCCTTGATCGCGCCTTCGCCCACCGCCTGGCGCTCGCGTGCGAAGGCGACGGCCCCGTCCCAATCCTGCGCCTCGTAATCGCCGCGGCCGACATAGAGCAGCGCCAGGAGCTCGGCGCGCTGATCGTCGTTGAGCCCGCGGATCATGCCGCGCACCTCGCTCTCGGTGGCGTCATCGGTGTCGGAGGTGAGCACGTCGGTCGAGCCGTCGTCGATCGGGTTCGAGCCGGAATCGGGATCGGTGACGCCCTCCTTCACCTCGACCGCCTTCAGCCGGAAGACGATGTCGGTAACGGTGTCGACGGCGATGTCCATGGAAACTCCTGACGCGGTGGTGGAAAGAAACAGGCCGAGAGCGGGAGCCGGACGTGGAGCGGCTGCGTTCGGAATGCGCTTTCCGCCGCCGAGCCTGTGGTTCTGGACAATCCAACCCCTGAACGCGGCAGAGGGTTCGAATCTGTGCGGTACGAAATCCGCCTTCTCCGTCCATGGGATATCGCACCGGCCCCGATGCATGCTTCCTCTTCAGTCTTGAGATCTGCGGCCCGCCTGCTCCGCCTCGCCGGGCCGGCGGCCATCGCCTTCCTCTGGATCGTCCCTGCTCGGGCCGAGCCCGAGAGTACGGCGCCGTCCTGCTACGCGACGGCCGGAGGGGCGCTCGAGATCTGCCGGTCCGGCGGCGAGCCGGAGGGTGTGCTCTACGCGCCGCCGACATGCCGCTTCGCCTCCGGCGTCCAGATCGTCCGGCTGCAGGCCCGCAGTGCGCCGGGGCCGCTTCAGGCCGTGTTCCAGGCCGAGCCACCCCGCCGGGACAAGCGCGGGAAGGAGGCCTGCGAGCCGGATCTCAGGGCGACGGACCCGGCGATCGGCGGTTCGGTGCGCTCGGGCCGGCTGACCGAACAGCTCGCCGGTACGATGCCGCCGACCGCGTATCGCTTCTGGAGCGGCACGGCCCAGGCGGAGACCTCCCCGCGACGCCGGGGACGCCACGGCCATCGGCGGCGAGAGGCCAAGCCGCAGGAGGCGAGGCCCGCGGTCGAGGCCCGCGAGGGCGTCGGCGCCCGCGATCCGATCACGGTGGCCGGGCGCGACTGGGCGGGGGACGACTATCACTATGTCTTCATGATCGCGACGGAGGCGGTCGAGGAGCGTCGGCGTCACGTGCTGATCCAGGCGCGGACGCTCGACTTCGAGACTTTTGACGTCCGGCAGCGGGCGGCCGGTACGGAGGCCACCGAATGGGTGCCCTTCGGCGAGCAGAAGACGGCGGCACGCGGCCGGCGCTCGCGCCGTTCTCGCTCGCCCGAGCCGCCGCCTCTGGCGCCCGTGCTCGACGAGGCCGGCAAGCCGATCGTCGGCAACTGTACCGGCGAGGGTTTCGACGTGCAGGGCCTCGTCGGTTCGGTGAGCGTGGTCGATCAGGTCTACCACTACTTCTATACCGACGTGCTGCCCTCGGATTGCTCCGAGCCGCCGGCCAAGCGCCGGCTCGGACTCTATCTGCGCACGAGCCGCGACGTGACCGCGGAGAAGGTGTGGTCGGCCCCGCAGACGATGATCGACGTGCTGCCGCCGGACACGCTGGTGCGGGTCGGTAAGGCCAAGGGCATGGAGCGCTGGGCGATCGCCTATTCCTGCTTCCGCCCGGCCAACGCGCCCGGCGGCCCGGTCGCCGATATCTGCCTGCACTACACGACCGACCTGTCGACCGCCTCCTTCAAGGCGCTGGCGCTCTTCGCCGAACCGGCGAGCGCGGCACGCTCGCCGGCCTATCTGGCCCTGCGCTCGGGCGGCGACGGCAGCGGCCGCTACAGCCGCGATGGCTTCTTCTGGATGACCGACCGCTACGGTAATGTCGACACGCCGGGCACCTACCCGACCAAGGGCGGCTTCCTGACATGGCTCGACCGGCTCGCGCCGCGCTCGGATGGCAGCGCGGGATCGAGCCTCTACGGCCGGCCGGTCTATTGGTCGACCTGGACGGTGCGGCGGCGCTGAGGTCGCCGAGAGCCGTGGCGGCACCGACGATGAACGGCGTCGTGCCTCTCACATCCGCTGCGAGGATGCTGGGGGCTGCCCTGCGGGCGGCAAGGCTTGCCATCGCGCAGGTTCTTGAGAAGGCTGGGAGCCGCGCTCCTTCCACCGTCCGGTCGTGCAAGCACTGCACGGACAGGCTCTCGAACACGGGTCAGGTATGAAACACGTCAGATGGCTCGTCCTGTTGCCGTTCCTCGGCATGCTCGGAGGGCCGTTCGTGCTCAACCGGGTCGAGCCCCTGGTATTCGGCCTGCCGCTGCTGCTGGCCTGGCTCGTCGCCTGCGTGGTCGCGAGCTCGGCGGTGATGGGCGTGATCTATCTCTGCGATCCGGCCCGTTCGGAGACCGAGCAATGAACGCCGCGCTGCCGATCATCGCGCTCGCCGTCGTCCTCGCGCTCGGCCTCGGCCTGTGGGCGCGCGCCGGTCACGACATGAGCCTCGAGCAATGGACCGTCGGCGGGCGCGGCTTCGGGACGATGCTCGTCTTCCTGCTGATGGCGGGGGAGGTCTACACCACCTTCACCTTCCTCGGCGCCTCCGGCTGGGCCTACGGCAAGGGCGGACCGACCTACTACATCCTCTGCTACCTCTGCCTGATCTACCTGATCTCGTACTGGCTGCTGCCGCCGGTCTGGCGCTACGCCAAGCAGAACAAGCTTTTCTCGCAGCCCGACTTCTACGCCGCGAAATACGAGAGCCCCTGGCTCGGCGTGCTCGTGGCGCTGGTCGGGCTCGTGGCGCTCGTCCCCTACATGGTGCTGCAGCTGAAAGGCCTCGGCATCATCGTCACTACCGCCTCCTACGGCGCGATCTCGCCGACGGTGGCGATCTGGATCGGTGCCGCCACGGTGACGGCCTACGTGATGGCGTCGGGCGTGCGCGGATCGGCCTGGAACTCCGTCATCAAGGACGTGCTGATCCTGTCGGTGGTGGTCTTCCTCGGGCTCTACCTGCCCTACCACTATTATGGCGGCATCGAGCCGATGTTCCGGGCGATCGACCAGGCCAAGCCCGGCTTCCTGGCGCTGCCCGAGCGCGGACAGAGCGCGAGCTGGTTCGCCTCGACGACGCTGCTGACCGCTTTGGGCGGCTGGATGTTCCCGCACATCTTCGGCTCGGTCTACACGGCGCGCGAGGCGAACGTGTTCCGCCGCAACGCGGTGTTCCTGCCGCTCTACCAGCTGATGCTGCTCTTCGTGTTCCTGGCGGGCTTCGCCGCCGTGCTCCAGGTGCCGGGCCTTAAGGGGCCGGATGTCGACCTCGCCCTGTTCAAGCTGTCGATCGAGGCGTTTCCGCCCTGGTTCGTCGGCGTGATCGGCGCCACCGGCGTCTTCACCGCCCTGGTGCCGGGATCGATGATCCTGATCGCGGGGGCGACGCTCGTGGCGCACAACCTCTACCGGCCGCTGCGCCCCCAAGCGACGGACGCCTCGATCGGCCGGCTCGCCAAGCTGGCGACGCCGCTGCTGGCGCTTGTCTGCGTGGGATTCACGCTGCAGGGCGGCGAGACCATCGTGCAGCTCTTGCTGATGGGCTACGCCTTCGTCACGCAGCTCTTCCCGGCGCTGCTGACCAGTCTCATGGCACGTAATCCCCTGACCAAGGAGGGCGCAGCGGCCGGGATCGTGGTGGGCGTCGGCACAGTGGCGGCGACGGCCATCGGCGGCCACAGCATGACGAGCCTGTTCCCGTCGCTGCCGGGCGCGATCCAGGACATGAATATCGGCGCCGTCGCTCTCGCGCTCAACGTCGTCGTGGGGCTGCTGGTCAGCCTCGCGACCCGGCGCGCCGTCTCAGCGCAAGCCATGGCGACGAAATAGACATCGCGCCGATCACGATGCGTCGCAGGGCCGCGTGGCTGACGATGGCGATGGCCCTCGCATGAGACGCGCCCTCAGCGCTCCGGCAATCCATTCGCGGAGGGGCCTGCCGCGCCCGCGCCTCCGCCGGCACCGAAGAGCTGGCGCAGGAATCCCGGTGCGACAGCCGAGAGCGGGTTCACGTTGACCGTCGGCTTGGTGATCGACCCCGAGACGGCGAAGTTCACGCCGAACAGGCCCTCGTTGCGGTCGCCGGCAAGCAGTGGCCCGACGATCGGCACATGCGCCACGACGTTGTTGAGGGCGTAGAGCGGCACGAAGGTGCCGTCGATCTGCGTGCGCTCCTTGGCGGTGTCGAGCCAGCCACCCATGGTGAAGCCCATGGCGGCGTTGGAGATCACGGCGTCGGAGAAGCTCACGCGCGGGCCGTTGCGCGTGAAGACCGCGCGCATCCGGTCGAAGCCGACATCGCTGGCCGCCGCGACCCGCCGACCACGTGCGTCGACGGCATCGCCCGCGGCCGGGCTCGAGGCCATGATCCGCGAGAGCGCCGGCTCGTCGCGCAGCACGAAGTTCGAG
The DNA here is from genome assembly GCF_007992215.1 of Methylobacterium gnaphalii. Lineage (GTDB taxonomy): Bacteria > Pseudomonadota > Alphaproteobacteria > Rhizobiales > Beijerinckiaceae > Methylobacterium > Methylobacterium gnaphalii. The sequence goes on from NZ_BJZV01000001.1 coordinate 167,392, forward strand.
ACCTTCACGGCGCCCTGCTGAGGGCCGTCGTTCAGGTACAGGCTGAGGTCGAGCTTGCCGCCATACATGCGCTTGTAGACGTCGAAGAAGCGCAGCGTCGCGCCGGAATCGGTGGATTCGAGCGAGAGCAGGGGCTGCCCACGCTCGGGCCGGATGCTGGCTGAGAGCGGGGAACTGCCGAAGCGGCCCTTGATCTGCGCATTGCGGACGTCGCCGTCGCGCAGCGAGAGTTTCAGGTTCGCGTTGGTCAGAGCCTCGCCGTTATGGCCGGTCAGGATGTTGAGGGCGATGTCCGCCTCGACGTCCTTGCCATCCTTGTCCCTGCTCTTTTTCGGTTCCCCGCCGGTCAGGGATTTGAGGAACGGCCGTGCATCGGCGACCTGGCCCTTCACCGCAACCTTGTAGACACCGCTGCCGTGATCCACGGAGACGCGCATGTCATCGCCCGGCGAGAGCTTGAGACTCGTCAGTTCGGCCCGGTCGAAGCCGCCATCGGCGGTGATGGCGGCGCTGCCGCGGGCGAGTGCCGGGGCGGCGTCGAGCACGATGTCGCGCAGGTCCGAACCGCCGCCGGCCGTCTCGGCGAGGGTGAAGCCGAGCTTGCCCGGCTTGCCAGCGGCCTTCGACCAGCCCGGCAGCAGGCCGTCGATGCCGGCCTTGGTGAGATCGGCCTCGACGCGGATCGGCGCCTTGCCCGGCCCGGGGCGGCCGATGGGCACGGTGAGCCGTGCCGGAATCGGTCCCGAGAGTTGAGGCGCGACCGGATAGCCCTTCTTGGCGCGGAAGGTCTCGTCGAGGACGAGGGAGATCAGTGCTTCGCCGGGCGCGCCGGGCTTGGGCTGCTTGAGATCGATCGTCAGGGGGGTGCCGAGCACGCGGCCGTCGCCCTTCATGGTGAAGCCGCTGCGGTCGTAGTTCAAAGCGAAGCGGCCCTGCTCGAAGCGCTCCTTGCCGAAGGCCCTGTCGACGGAGAGGTCGGACAACGCCCCGTTCAGCGAGACCGGAATGTCGGCGAGGTCCGGGACGTGCTTCAGGTTCAGCGGGAAGTCGATGCGCAGATCGGCACGCCCCTTCACGGTGGCCGGGTCGATGTCGGTGCCGGTCAGTCCCTTGAGCATCTTGGTCTGGAGCAGGGCGGCGACCGCGTCGGCGCCCCCGCCGAGGCGAAAGCCGATCTGGGCGGGGACCTTGTCGGGCTGCGGGTCGCGGATCGTGAATGAGCCGTCGCTGATGCCGAGCGTGCGGTTGTCGGCCATGCGGAGATCCGCGCTGGCACCGCCGATCGTCGTCGAGCGGCCGGTGATCACCCCTTTCAGCCGGGCGTGGCTGAGCGGCGGCGCGTCGCGGGACACCGTGAGGGCGGCATCCGAGACCGCGAGGTCGATGTGGAGGGACTGGTCGGGCAGCGGCGCGCCCTGGATGGCCGAGGCCATCTCGGCACCGCTCAGGTCGACCACGATGTCGGTCGCGTCGACCTGACCGCCGACCAGATAGTCGACGAGGTAGTAGCGCACGGCCGGTGCGATGTGCTCCGGCCAGAGCCGCAGGGCGAGGCGCCCGTCGGTATGATCGGCCTTGATCCGAAGAGTGATGCCGTCGTCGTCGCGGCGCGTCCCGATCGTGCCGGTGATGGTGCCGTTCAGCTTCTCCCCGCGCATCGAGAAATCGTCGATGCTGATGCCGCCCTCGCGGCCGGTCAGCTGGCCCTTGAGCGCGGCGACCTTCACGGGAGGGTCGGCGGGCGTCGCCCCGCGCAGGATCGCGTTGCTGCCACTGAAGCCGAAGGTCCACATGGAGTCGGAGCCGGGCGCGCTCTGCGCCCAGGCGCCCTCCAGCCGCACGGTGTTGCCGGCGCCGGAATAGTCCAGGGAATCGAGCCGCAGGGCACGGCTGGCCTCGTCCCAGCTCGCCGCGGCGGCGAGCGTCTCGATGGTGACCGGGTTGAAGTCCTTCTCCTCGATGAGGAGATTGCCGGCGCCGGAATGCAGGCCGACCTTCATCGCCTCGATGCGCCCGGCATTGATCGCCACATCGGCGGAGGCCGAGAGCTTCAGGTCGGTCTCGACCGGCAGCTTCGAGAGGCCCCCGAGCAGCAGCATGTCGGTGACGGGCAGGTCGTCGAGGGTGATGGTGCCGGCACGCCGGCCGCCGCCTTCCTCGTGCACGTCGCCGCCGAAGCGCCACTCGCCGTGCGGGCCGTCGATGCGCAATTCGAAGATGCGGGCGTCGCGGGTGGCGTCGCGCCGGAACAGGCCGTTGACGCGCTCGAACACGGCACGCTCGCGCGCCTGGTCGTCGATCAGCGTCAGGCGGCCATTGGTGATCCTGGCCCGGTCGAGGGCGCCGACAACGCCGGCGGAATCGAGCACCACGCCGAAGATCGAGGCGACTGCGGCGGAGACTGGCGAGACCGTGCCACGCGCCGGGTCTACGCTCGGGAGGGTATGAGGTTTCACCGCAGCCGCGTCGGCCGGCGAGGAGGCGGCGAAGGCGATCGAGCCGTCGCCGTGCACCAGCGCCGTCATCCGCAGGTCGCGGAATTCGATGGAGCGCGGCTGAACCGAGAACTTCAGAAGGCCCCAGGTGTCGATACTGACCACGGCGAGCGGGGCGCTGACCACCAGCGCGCCCTCTGGATTGAACACGGCGAGCCCCGCCACGCGCAGCGCGAGCGAATTCTCGGAATCGAGTTCCAGCGAGCTGTCCTTGAGGTCGACGCGCCAGCCGGAGCCGATGCTGCTGGCGAGACTGGCGGCGACGCGCTCGGACATGCCGTCGATGCGCAGCGGTCCCTGCGAGAGGCGCAGCACCGCGAGTCCCGTGCCGAGACCGAGCAGGAAGACCAGCAGCACAGCGCCCAGCATGCACCGGCGGCGGATACGGCCCGGCGTCTTACGCGGCTGTTCCGGCGGCGCCTTGGGGGCAGCAGGCTTGCCGGGCGAAATTTTGCCGGTCGCAGCCTTGCCGGTCACCGCTTCCTCGAGGAGCGAGTGGGCCGTTTCCTGGTCCATTCATCCTTCGCCGCTGGAGTGGCACGCACACCCGGGGTAAGCGGGCGACGAGCCTTGGGTCTGGTACGTTTGTCGGCGTGGCGCGCCACAACGTCGGGGCGCATGTCCAGAGGGACACGATCAATCAGCCGAAAGGAAGGCATGATGCCGCTCGAACAGGGTCAAAACGCCCCGGATTTCAGCTTGCCGGGCGCCGGAGGCGAGACGATCGCCCTCTCGGGCCTGAAGGGGCGCAAGGTCGTGCTGTACTTCTACCCGAAGGACGACACGAGCGGCTGCACCCTGGAGGCTCAGGGCTTCAACGCCCTCGGCGAAGCCTTCGCCGCGGCCGGTGCGACGGTGGTCGGCGTCTCCCCCGATTCGGTGAAGAGCCACGACAAGTTCCGCGCAAAATACGGCCTGACCTTCCCGCTCGCCTCCGACGAGGCGAAGTCGATGCTCGAGGCTTATGGCGTCTGGGTCGAGAAGAGCATGTACGGGCGCAAGTACATGGGTGTCGAGCGCACCACCGTGCTGGTCGATGCTGACGGCAAGATCGCGCGCATCTGGCCGAAGGTGAAGGTGCCGGGCCATGCCGACGAGGTGCTGGAGGCTGTCCGCGCGCTGGGTTGAAGGCCTCGCCCGAGAGGAATTTTGTCGGTTCCTTAACCTTGACGATGTGTGATGGCCGTATCTGCCACGGTCATTCGGCGTGATGCGTCCCATCTCACCATCGAATGTTTCGGCCGACGGCGCGGCCCGGCGCCGTGACCGTCTCGCCAAGGGCTCGACCAGGGGCCCGGCACTCCGCCGGAGCAGGCTCGCCCCCGTCCTGGCCGTTGCGCTCTGTGCCAGCACGGTCTGGGCCGGCGCGACGACCTACTACATCGTGTTTCGCGACGAGATGCTCGGCCGCTTCTTCGTGCAGGTGCGGACCGTCGAGCTCGCCTACCAGGAGCGGGTCGGCGCGCTGCAGTCTCAGGTCGAGCACATGGTCTCGGAGCGCATCAGGAGCCGCGAGGGCTTCGAGAGCCGACTCGGCGCGTTGGCCGAGCGTCAGGCCTTGATCGAGCGGCGCCAGGGTATCCTGGCGAGTCTCGGCGCCCCCGAGCCGGCGACCACCGGCGCGATCCCGGTCATGCCGCCTGAGCCAGCGCCTGCGCTGCAACAGCCCCAAAAACCCTTCCCCACGCCCGAGCCGTCGGAGGCCGGCGGCTTGGACCTGCGCATGCGCGGCGGCGACCGGGTCGAGGCGCCGGAGCGCCGGCTCGGGCTGCGCCTCGCCTCGCTCGATGCTCGGCTCGACCAGCTGGCCGATCGGCAATCGGAGGTGTTGAGCGACCTCGCGGCGAAGACCGCGCGCACGACCGGACGGCTGCGCAGCCTGATCGCGCGGGCGGGGCTCGACCCGAGCCGCTTCGAGAAGCCGGAGCGCGGCGTCGGCGGCCCGCTGGTCCCGCTGACCGGTGATGCCTTCGATCGCGCGCTGGCCGAGGCGCAGCGCTCCAGCGAGGAGGAGCAGCGCCTGCGCCAGACAGTCGCCACCCTGCCGCTGCGCAAACCGCTCGTCGAGGATGCGGTCTACACCAGCACCTTCGGCGCCCGCCTCGATCCCTTCACGCGGGGGCTCGCCCTGCATACGGGCATCGACATGCGCGCCGAGCACGGCGCTCCCGCCCTCGCCACGGCGGCCGGCCGCGTCACGATGGCCGAGGCCAATGGCGGCTACGGCAACATGGTCGAGGTCGATCACGGCCACGGTCTGGTGACGCGCTACGCGCATCTGGCGCGTTTCTCGGTGGCGGTTGGTCAACGGGTCGAGGCTGGGACGGTCGTCGGCCGCGTCGGCTCGACCGGCCGCTCGACCGGAAACCACCTGCATTACGAGGTCAGGATCGACGGCGAGCCGGTCGATCCGCAGCGCTTCCTCAAGGCCGGCGCCGGCCTCGCCGAAGAGGCGGCCGACGCAGACCCGCCGGCGCTCGACGCCGACCGGGACGGCCCCGTGACCGGGTCCTGGATCGCCTGGTCGAAGGCTCAGCTGCAGAAGCTGGGACCGGGCCAGTAGAGGGCCTGCCGGCCCGATCCGATCACATCCGTCAGGCCCGAACGGCGCCTCGGCCAGCGCTCGCCCGAGACGGTCGCCGCCATCGGACGCATCGGGCTCCGCTCACGCGCCCCCGCTTCGGGGAGGGGCGTCGTGGGTCGTGTGTTGCGGCGGGCCGGATCAGGCCCGCGCGGCGTGGCTGCGATAGAGCAGGCGCACGGCGGAGAATGGCAGCAGGACCGCCTTCACCACGGCAGTGACGGCAAGGACGGCGAGAACCGGAAGAATCGCTACGCAGATTCCGATCACGGGCATCGCAGGCTCCATACTGTTCTGGGCTGCGCCAGTGGCGTGGCCCGGGAGTGACATACCGCGACCCAATCGCGGCAATACGAAGGACAGATTCCGTCGCTTTGCGGAATTGTGCTGATCACGGGCATCCGGTCAGGCCGCCCGTCCGGCGCGCGGATGCGCGGCGTCGAAAGCGCTCATCAGCCGGGCCGCGTCGACGCGGGTGTAGAGCTGCGTCGTCGAGAGCGAGGCGTGGCCGAGCAGTTCCTGGATCGCACGTAGCTCGCCCTGGCGCGCCAGCAGATGCGTCGCGAAGGAGTGGCGCAGGGCGTGCGGGGTCGCGCTCTCCGGCAGGCCGAGGGCGCCGCGCAAGGACGCCATGGCGTATTGGATGATCCGGGGCGAGAGCGGGCCGCCCTTCACGCCGACGAAGAGCGGGCCCTCCGGAGGGAGGGGATGCGGACAGGCGGCGAGATACTCCGCGATCGCCTGCGAGACCGCCGGCAGTACCGGCACCGAACGGATCTTGCCGCCCTTGCCGAGAACGCGAACCTCGTCCTGGCCGGGCGTCGGCGCGTCCCTGCGGGCGATGCCGAGGGCCTCCGAGATGCGCAGTCCCGAGCCGTAGAGCAGGGCGATCACCGCCGCGTCGCGGGCAAGCACCCAGGGCTCGCGCTCGTCGTCGGGGCGGCTCTCGGAGCGCGTCGTCGCGACCGCAGCCTCCACCGGCAGCGGCCGTGGCAGGCGCCGCTCGACCTTGGGGGAGCGCACTGCGCCGAGGGCCGCGATGCTGCCGTGGCCCTCGCGCTCGAGATGTCGGCCGAAGGAGCGGATGCCGGCGAGCTCGCGCATCAGTGAGCGGCCGCCGATCCCCTCGGCCCGCCGCGCCGCCATGAAGCCGCGCACGTCGCGGGGCTTCAACGCGACGAGGCGCGGGATCGTCGGCGTGCCGAGGCGCCGGTCGAGATGGATCAGGAAGAGCCGCAGGTCGTGGGCATAGGCCTCGCAGGTATTGCGGGCCATGCGGCGCTCGCGGGCGAGGCTGTCGATCCAGCCTCGGACGACACCGCGCAGCGCGGCGTCACCGGGGAACGACGGGAGGTCGTTCTCGTCGGATCGCTCGTCGTCGGGGGAGGGGAGGGCTGCCATCGCTGGCGCCCATCAACGGTCGTTAGGGTTGAGAAGGGGTTAACGAAAGCCGGCCCGCTTCACATCGCGGCTGGCGCCACGGTCTCGAACGATTCCAATAAACCGACCGAGTGTCCCGGTAAAACAAAGCAGCGCGCGGTCTTCGACCAACGAAAAAGCGCGCTCCGAAGAACGCGCTGAAGTTCGTTGGTTCGACACTTCCTGGGAAGAAGTGATCACAGGATAACGCGGCCTTGGTTTTTCTTAAAGCGTATTCATTGTGCAAACGCCCAGGGGATGTGGATGCGATAGCGGCATGGTCGCACGCTGTGACGTGCGAGGACGATCAGACGCCGATCCGCTCGATGATCCTGCGGACCTCCTGCGCGTCGATCGGCATGCTGAAGAACCGGCCCTGCACCTCGGTGCAGCCCTCGCCGCTGAGATGCGAGAGCTGCTCTTCGGTCTCGACGCCCTCGGCGATGGTGGGGATGCCGAAGCTCGAACCGAGCCCGAGGATCGCGCTGACGATGGCGCTGCAGTCGCGGCTGCTGGTCACGTCCTCGACGAAGGATCTGTCGATCTTGATCTTGTCGAACTGGAACATGCGCAGGTAGCTCAGGCTCGAATAGCCGGTCCCAAAATCGTCCATCGAGATGCGGACGCCCAGGGCGCGCAACTGGTTCAGGGTGTCGATGTTCTTGTCGGTCTTCTGAAGCAGCACCGATTCCGTGATCTCGATCTCGAGGCGCTCCGCAGGCAGGCCGGAATTCGAGAGCGCGCTGACGACCGACGGGACGAGGCTGCCGCGCAGGAACTGCACGGAGGACACGTTGACCGCGACGCTGAGGGCGTTGGGCCAGCCGGCCGCCTCCTGGCAGGCCTTGCGCAACACCCAGTCGCCGATCGGCACGATCAGGCCGATCTCTTCGGCGAGTGGGATGAACTCGGCCGGAGAGACCATGCCGCGGGTGGGGTGGCGCCAGCGCAGCAAGGCCTCAAAGCCGGTGACCTTGCGGGTGCTCAGCGAGATCTGCGGCTGGTAGTACACCTCGAACTGGCCCAGAGTCTGGGCGTTGCGCAGGTCGAATTCCAGCGCGCGGCGCGCCTGGACGTGGGCATCCATCGCAGGGTCGAAGATGCGGAAGGTGCCGCGGCCCTCGACCTTGGCGCGGTACATCGCGAGATCGGCGGATTTCAGCAGCGCCTCCGGGTCGTCGCCAGCGCCTGCGCTGATGACGATGCCGATGCTGGCACCGATCGTGGTCAGGTGGCCGTGGATGTGGCGCTCGCGGCTCGCGATCTCGATCAGGCGCTTGGCCAGAGCGATGGCGTCCTCCGGCTGCCGGTTGCCGACCTGGAGCACGGCGAACTCGTCGCCGCCGAGCCGGGCGATCCGGTCGGAGCGCCGCATGACGCCGCGGAACTCCTCGCCGACGGCCTGGAGCAGCATGTCGCCTATCGAGTGGCCCAGGGTATCGTTGATGCCCTTGAAGCCGTCGAGATCGATGAACAGGATCGCGACGCTCTGGCCGGCCTCGCTGCTGGCGGCTGCGAGGCCGCTCACCAGCTCCTCGCGGAACTGACGGCGGTTGGGCAGGCCGGTCAGCGGATCGTGGAAGGCGAGGAAGCGCGAGCGCGCCTCGGATTGCTGGCGCTGAACGATCTCACCCTGGAGCTGCTGGTTGATCTCGACGAGCTCGCGGGTGCGCTCCTCGACGCGCAGCTCGAGCTGGTCGTTGACCACCCGCAATGCGTGGGCCGCCGAGGCGACCTTTTCCTCGGCGCGCTTGCGGTCGACCTGCGCGTTCACCCGCGCCAGGGCAACTTCGAAGTCGACGGGCTTGGTGACGTAGTCGTTGGCCTCGAGGTTCAGCGCCTCGACAATGTTCTCGGATTCGGACTTGGCCGTCACCATGATGACGGGGAGCTGGAGCGGCGAGTATTTGGCCCGGATCGTCTTCAGCACGGCGATGCCGTCGATCTCGGGCATCATCACGTCGAGCAGGATCACGTCGTAGCTGCCCTGCTCGATCATCTGCAGGGCGCGGGCGCCGCCATCGGCCTCGGCGACCTCGAAGCCGCGCCGGGCGAAGCGCCGCAGCAGGATCGTACGGTTGTCAGCGATGTCGTCGACGATGAGCAGCCGAGCCGGGCGCTCAGCCTCCATGACCGGCGCGGCCGCCTCGTCGGCAAGGCTACGCTGGTCGATCGCAAGGTTGTCGCGAAAGTTCATCAGAACTGGGCCCCAAGGGAGGGTTGCAGGACGGCGGCCGCAGGCGCGGCGGGGCGCATGGCGTGATCGAACGGCGCGGCCGCGTCGGTCGTGGCGTCGGTGACTTCGGCCGGAATGCAGAAGCTGAACACCGAGCCCCGCCCGGGCTCGCTGCTCACGCCGATGCTGCCGCCCATCAGCGTGCAGAGTTTCTGGCTCAAGGCCAGGCCGAGGCCGGTGCCGCCATATTGCTGCGCCGTCGCGGCCGAGACCTGGCGGAAGTTCTCGAACAGGCGGCCGAGATCAGCCTGCGAGATGCCGATGCCGGTGTCGCGCACCTGCACGTCGAGCCAGGTGCCGGTGGATTTCCGGTCCATCCTGACCGAGAGCGTGACGCTGCCGTTCCTGGTGAATTTCGAGGCGTTGCTGAGCAGGTTGACCAGGATCTGGCGCAGCTTGGTCTGGTCGGTGCGCATCGTGCCGAGCGGCGTGAGCTGCTGGACCAGCAGCGCGTTGCCGTTGGCCTCGGCGAGCGGCTTCACCGTGGCGACGACCTGGTCGAGCAGGTAGCCGAGATCGAAGGTCTCGACGGTGAGCTCGATGGTCTCGGTCTCGATCTTCGAGAGGTCGAGCACATCCACCACCAGCGAGAGCAGGTGGCGACCGGCGGCGTTGATGCTGCGCACGTCCTTCTGCTTGGTCTCGTCGCTGCCCGGAGGCATGCTCTCGAGGATCAGCTCGCTATAGCCGATCACGGCATTCAGCGGTGTGCGCAGCTCGTGGCTCATCTTGGCCAGGAACACCGATTTCGCCCGGTTGGCGGCATCGGCCAGCTCCTTGACGACCGTGAGTTGCTCGTTGGCGGCGAGGTAGCGCTCGGTCTCCTTCTCGATCTGCGAGCGCATCGACATGACGTGCGAGTAGTAGATCGCCATCCAGGACATGTAGAGGGTCGCGGAGGCAATCGAGATCCAGGTCACGATCGACAGGTCGCTGGCCGAGACGATCTCCGGGAAGTCGGTGCAGATATAGGCGATGAAGAAGACCGTGACGTTCGCCGCGAAGAGCGCAACGATCAGCATCGGCTGCTCGGAGAAGTAGAAAAATCCGAGCAGGAGCGCGATGATCAGCCACGGCAGGCAAGGTGAGCTGGCGCCGCCGTAGAAATAGGTTCCGAACAAGGCCGTGAAGGCCAGGAGCTCGACGGACAGGATCGCGGCGAGCTTGATGTTCTGCGTGTATTTCAGGACGAAGGGCAGCGTCCAGAACAGGCAGACGCAGGTGATGACCGTGTAACAGGCAAAGCCGGGATTCGGGTCGGTGCGATAGAGGAACACGCACATCGACTGGGACATCAACGGCCCGAAGATGTGCGTCAGCACGAAGTTGCGCGCGACCGAGAGGTCCGAACGCTCGAGGTGCGCGGACCGGGGGATGAACCAGTCGACGATGTGCTGGAAGGTAGGTCGCATCGACGCGGCTCGGATCCTAGGCACAGGAACCTATAAGTTCAGATATTAATTTTATGTATATCGATGCCCTTCCGCGGCCTGTGATGGTGTTAATTTCCTGTAAAACATACGCGAGAAATCAGTTTTCCATTAAACATTACATAGCTTTGTCCACGGCATAACTTGATCTGCTGCTGTGGCCCCAGTCTCGGTAGTTTCGCAGATCGTATCTCGCTCTGGTCGGCTGCCTGCGACAGGATCGGCGAGAGTTCGGAAAGTCTTCCATGTTTTGGAGCCCGACGCTCGAGAGGTTCGATCGGTTCGTCGACTGGTTTCTCCATCCGAGCATGGTCGGCGACAAGTTGAAGCGGAAGCAGGCGCGGCTCTTTCTCTTGAGCCATCTTCTCGGGCCCTTCCTCGGGAACGGCGTCGCGCTGGTTCTCTTCCTTGCGGAGCCGGACCCGGGCTACGAGATCGGCGTGCTTCTGCTCGGGATCGGCGGGTTCTGGCTGTTCCCGTTCCTGCTGCGCTGGTTCGGGCGGCTCGAATTGCTGGCGCTGATCTCGATCCAGAACCTGACCTTCAGCGTGCTCTGGGTGACCTACTTCTACGGCGGGGCGACCTCGCCCTTCCTGACCTGGATGATCACCATCCCGCTGCTCGCCTTCTTCTATGTCGGCGATTCCCGGGCGATGCGGCTCGCCATCCTCGTGCTGCTCGGCGTGAACGCGGTCGGATTCTACGCGGTCTATCACCTGTTCGATGCGCCGGCGCACGGCATTTCCACGGTGGCGATGCAGCGGCTCGGCCTGCTCTCCACGGCGGCGATCGCGATCTACGTGACGATGATGGCCCTGTACTACGCCAAGGCGCTCGCCTCGCAGGCGGAGCTCGAAGCCGTGATGCGCAGCCACCGGGCGACCGCCTCGGCGCTGAAGCAGGCCGCCCTGCAGTCCGAGCGGGCCAGCGTCGCCAAGGTCGAGTTCGTCGCCAAGATGAGCCATGAGCTGCGCACGCCGCTCAACGCGATCATCGGCTACAGCCAGATGCTGCTGGAAGAGGCCGAGGACGGCGAGCGGGACGAGGATTTCGCTGACCTGCAGCGTATCCAGAGCGCCGGCCAGCACCTCCTCAAGCTCGTGAACCAGATCCTCGAACTCGCGAAGATCGATTCAGGCCGGATGGAGGTCTTCAACGAGACCGTCGCGCTCACCGAGATCGTCGACGGTCGGGTGGAGGGCCTGCGCGCCAGCGCAATGGAGCGGGGCAACACGATCACGGTCGCCCTCGATCCGGCGCTCGACCGGATCATCGGCGACCGCATGAAGATCGAGAACGCGCTGTCGCAGATCCTGCACAACGCCATCAAGTACACCGAGAAGGGCGCTGTCACCGTGACCGGTGAACGCGTGGCCGGGCCCGGCGGCGAGGTCGTCCGGATCGCCGTTCAGGATACCGGCATCGGCATCGCGGCCGAGCACCTGCCGCGACTGTTCGAGCAATTCGCCGACAGCGACGAGCAGACCGCGACGAAATATGGCGGCACCGGGCTCGGGTTGGCGCTGGCGCGCAAGCTCAGCCGCCTGATGCACGGCGACATCGCCGTCGAGAGCGAACTCGGCCGGGGCAGCCGCTTCACCCTGACCCTTCCGGTCGCGCCGCCTGCCGCCACGAAACCGCGGCCGGTTCCGGCTGCCGCGGAATCCGATTATCCGCGGGCGCTCGCGGCCTGACGCCGTTCACACGAATGGGAGATCGGACGCGATGTCGAAGATCCTGATCGTCGAAGACAACCCGATGAACAGCGACATGCTGTCCCGGCGCCTCACGCGCCAGGGCTTCACCACGGTCATCGCCGAGGACGGCCCCAAGGGCGTCGCCATGGCGGTCGCCGAAGCGCCCGACCTGATCCTGATGGATGTGGCGCTCGGCGACATGGACGGCTGGGAGGCCACCACCGCGATCCGCGCCGACGGGCGCAGCGCGCATATTCCAATCATCGCGCTGACGGCGCACGCCCTGTCGAGCGACCGGGCCCGCAGCATCGAGGTCGGCTGCAACGACTTCGACACCAAGCCCGTCGACCTGCCGAGGCTGCTCGGCAAGATCGCGAAGTGCCTGGGAGCGGCCTGACGCCTAAGGTTCGCCGAGCAGAAGTTCGCCCTGCGGCGTCGGCTTCTTGGCCCGCGCCGGGCGCAGCCTCGCCTCGGCCTTCGGCCGCCGTGCCTTCGGCTCCGACCGCATCCGCGCCTTGGCCTTGTCGCGGGCGACGGCCTCGGGCGCCTGCGGGTCGTCGGTCAGCCACTTGCCGTGCTTGATCACCTCGTTGACCCGGCCCTGGTTGACCCCGACCTTGAAGGCGATCTCCTGCTGGGTCATGCCGGTGGAGGCATGGAGTTCGAGGATCGCGCGGGCCAGATCGGGCGTCATCTTCTGCCCGGTGAGGCGGCGTGCCGGGCGCACGGACCGGCTGGCGCGGTCGCGCTCGCGCAGGCGCTGCAGCAGGGCCAGTGCCATGTGCATGCCCTGCTCGCGCAGGGCTTCCTCGAATTCCTTCAGCGTCGCCATGACCGGCTCCTCACGCCGACGAGAACGGTGCGTCCTCCAGCGAACGGCCGGCACAACCATCGGGTTGCCCCGCCGCTTCGGCTGACCTGCGAGTGTGAAACCCGCGCGCGGCATCGTGCAACGGCTGTGCAGGCTCATCCACCGACTTTCGTCCCCGCGCGGCGTTTCGTCCTGCCCACGACTGCCGCCGCGCCATGCCCGGCAGGCTGGGTCCGCCTCGTCGGCGTTCCGCTGCGGCCTACTTGGCCGCCCGCACGAAGGCGTAGGTGGCCGTGTAAGGGACCTCCGACACGGCGCCCGCCTGATCGCACGCGCCGGATTTGACGCCGCCGTGGGTGTCGATGCGCAGGACTGCCGTGGCCTCGCTCAGCACGCCGCTGCCGGCGCGGGAGGCGACGGCGAGGCGCAGCCAGGGGATGTCGGCCGCTGCCGGGGCATCCTGCTTGGCGGACACCTTGCCGACGATCCGGCTGCCGTCGCTGTGCTCCCAGGACGGTCCTGCGAAGTGGCGGATCACCTTTTCCCGGCCCACGAAGAGGTCGGCGCGCGGCTCCTTGAATGCCCATTCGAGCGATCCCGCCGGCCCGGCCTTGCACTCGTAGACCTGTACGCCCGTGGCCGTCGTGGTGAGGACGGGGACGTCGCCGGGCGCACCGATCGGAGGTGCCGTCTGCGCGGCGGCGGCCGAGGCGACCAGGGTGAGGGCAAGCACGGGTGCGGTCGATCTCATGGGGATGGTTCCTTCGAGGGGAGTGTGTGCCGCGGCGGCGCCCGCCTCATGGCAATGCTTGGGTCTCGGCCGGGCGCGCCTCGGTGAATTCCCGCCACAGCAGGATCAGCGCCGCCATCACCGCCGGCCCGACGAACAGGCCGAGCAGCCCGAAGGTCTCGACGCCGCCGAGGATGCCGAGCAGCACCCAGACGAAGGGCAGCCGCGTCGTGCCGCCGATGAGCGCCGGCCGCACGAAATGGTCGGCCACGAAGGTGACGACGAGGCCGGCGGCAGCCACGACGAGCGCCGGCACGACGCTGCCATTGCCCACGAGCAGCAGGGCCGCGAGCCCGAAGGCGACCGGCGCGCCGAAGGGGATCATCGCGGCCACCGCCGTCACCGCGCCGAACAGGATCGGATGCGGCACGCCCGCGAACCAGTAGACGATGCCGAGCAGGATGCCCTCGCCGATGCCGACGAGGACGAGGCCGTCGACGGTGCCGTGGACGGAGGCCACCATCTGCCGCGCCACCCGCTCGCCGCGCGGGCCGAACAGGCGGTGGCTGGCGGTGAGGCTCTGGGCGACCACGGTGCGGCCGTCGCGGAACAGGAAGAACAGCGTCAGCAGCGCGAAGCCGAACAGCACGACCCGGTGGGCGAGATTGGCGCCGACGGTCTTGGTCACCTCGCGGTTCGAGGCGGTGTTGACGTGACCCAGCATCTCCTTCGCCCAGCCGGCATGGGCGAGGTTGGCGTTCCACCAATCGGTCACCTGCGGTGCGCCGAAGGGCAGCTTCGCCACGATGGCCGGAACCGGGATGCCGGATTCCTCGGCCGCCTTGGCATAGCCGAGCAGTTCGCGCGCCTCGCCCACGGCCTCGACGGCGAGCAGCACGACGGGGATCAGGAAGGCGAGCGCGACCACGGCCGTGAACAGGCTCGGCCACAGGATGTTGTGCCGGCCCGGCGGGAAGCGCCGCTCGGCCTTCACGTAGAGCGGCCACAGCGCGATCGCGAGCACCACCGCCCAGACCAGGGCGCGCAGAAAGTCCGAGAGGATGTAGAGCCCGAGCCCCACCAGCGCGGCAGCCAGCGCGATCCGCGCAGCGACCTGGGCGCGGTCGTCCTCTCGCGCCGTGAAGGCATGCGTCCCGGACTGCTCGTCTGAGTGCATGGTCCGCTCCACCCCTGGTCCCGCCCGATCCCCTGCATATAGGGTCGGAAACCCGATGCCGGGTACCGTCTGGCTTCGGCCCGATCTCGTCGTGCGCGTTCGGCAGCGCGTTTCCTGAAAGCGGCCATTCCATCGCGGCGAGGTCCAGCAAGGTGCGCTCAGTGGAAGCGCGTCTCATTCGCGGCGACGTCCCTCGACGGGGGCGGTCGATCAGGGCGTGCGCCGCAGCGGATTGCTAAAGACGGCCTCGTCCTTTGGCTGCTGTTAAAAATCGCATCGAGGGCGGAATAACCGCCATCGGCTGGCGTCTTCTCCTCGCTGTCCAATGAAGTCATGCAGCGAAGCGGGGAATGGAAAGCGTCATGCCAGAATATTCGATCCATCAAACCTTGCGTGTTGTGGCCATGGCGGTGGCTATGAGCTTGCCTGTACTTTCCGCCGCACGTGCCGACACAGGCGAAGGTGATTCTGCTCTTCGCGCCGCGCTTCACGATCCCCGGCTCGTCGACCAGCAGCGAGGCGAGAGCGCGGAGCCGTATTCGATCGGCGATCCCTCCCTCGGCTATACTCAGCGGCGGCGCGCCAATCGGCCAGCCTCTGAATACACCCGGTATCGGCCTTGAGCCCTCGGTCGAATTTTATGCGAGGCTGACGGAATAATCGCCGAAAGGCGGCGTCTGGCCTCGCATGAAGAGGCACGGTTCGATGAGATCCCGGCAGAGCATGGCGCTTGGGGCGAGGCGGGGAGGCGCGCGATGCAGCAGATGATGCTTCTCGTGACGCCGCTGATCCCGGCCCTCCGGCGCTACGCCGTATCGCTGCTGCGGGATCGGTCGGATGCCGATGATCTCGTGCAGGATACGCTGGAGCTGGCGATCACCCGCTGGCACCAGCGCCGGGACGACAGCAGCGTGAGGTCGTGGCTCTTCGCCATCGTGCACAACCTCGCCATCAGCCGTCTCCGGCAGCAGCGTCGCCGTGGCGGCGCGCACCTGCCGATCGACGATGCCGGGGAAGCGGTCCTCGCCATGCCTCCTCGTCAGGAGGCCGGCCTTCAGCACCGCGACCTGGTTCGGGCGCTCGACGCCCTGCACGAGGATCAGCGCAGCGTGCTGCTCCTCGTGACCGTGGAAGGCCTGTCCTATGCCGAGACGGCGGAGGTGCTCGGCATTCCAACCGGCACGGTGATGTCGCGCCTGTCCCGGGCGCGGGATCGAATGATCCAGCTCATGGACGGCGAGGCCGTGGCCCAGCGCCCGATCCTGAGGAGGCTGAAATGAACGAGCGTCCCATCAGCGAGAACGATCTTCAGGCCTTCGTCGATGATCGGCTGGATCCGGATCGCCGCGCCGAAGTCGAGGCCTACCTTGCCGATAATCCTGGGGCACGGGCCCGCGTCGGCCGGTTGATGACGCTCGGTAGCGATCTGCGCGACGCATTCGCTCCGATCGCGGCAGAGCCGGTGCCGCCGCAACTCGATCTCGCCCGCCTCGTCGCCGCACGGCGCCGGCCGCGCGTGCCGGTCTGGCAGGCGATGGCGGCGGCCCTTCTCATGACCGTCGGCGGTCTCGGCGGCTGGGTCGCCCGGGGCTCCATGCAGGAGGGCGCATCTGGCATCTCCGCTCTCGCGCAGGAGGCCAAGGCGAACTACGTCGTCTACGCGCCCGACCGCTCGCGGCCCATCGAACTCGCTGCGACCGATCGCGACGAGATCACGCAATGGTTCTCCGACCGGCTGAAGCGGCCCGTCAGCGTGCCTGATCTCAGCAAGGCGGGCTACCATCTGCTCGGCGGTCGCCTCGTCGCCACCGCCCACGGCCCGGCCGGCATGCTGATGTATGACGACAGGCAGGGAACGCGCGTGGTCATGCTGATCCGGTCCTACGGCGACGGCGGCGACGTGCCGATGGTGGATCACATCTACGGCGCGATCGCCGGCTGCGCCTGGGTCCAGAAGGGATTGGGCTACAGCCTCGTCGCCGCGGCCGATCCGGAAGTGCTGCATCCGCTGGTCCGAGAGATCCGGCGCCGGGAAGCCGGCGACACCTGACCGCCGGGCGGCCACGCCCGCCCGCAAGCGGGGCCGAACATCTCACCGCATCGCCTCCGCGTGCGCTCGATGGCGCGCGCCCGAGACGGCGTGCGCGCTCGCCACCCCCCTCTGAAAACACAAGAAGGACCGATACCGTGTCGAACTTCCTCGCCGCGCTTCTCGAACCTCGCGCCGTCCTCCTTCGCTGGGCCCCCGTGCCGCTGCGCCTCATCGTCGGGTATGGCTTCCTGGCGCACGGCCTCGCCAAGGCGGCTCGGGGCTATGACGCCTTTCCAGCCATCGTGCAGGCCATGGGGCTTCCCATGCCCCATCTCCTCGGCTGGCTGACCATCCTGGTCGAAATCTTCGGCGGGCTGGCCATCCTGCTCGGAGCCCTCGTCCCGCTCGTCAGCATCCCGATGGCGATCGTGCTGCTCGTCGCCATCTTCACCGTGCACCTTCCCTACGGCTTCAGCTCGATCAAGCTCCAGGCCGTGACGGCAGCCGGGGCAACCTTCGGCCAGCCCGGCTACGAGACCGATCTGCTCTACCTCGCCGGCCTTGCGGCTCTGGTCATGGGAGGCGCCGGGCCGCTCTCGATCGACGGCTACATCCGGCGCCGCATCCGGGGAGCGCGTTTCTCCTGACGTCGCGAGAC
Source organism: Methylobacterium gnaphalii (assembly GCF_007992215.1). GTDB lineage: Bacteria > Pseudomonadota > Alphaproteobacteria > Rhizobiales > Beijerinckiaceae > Methylobacterium > Methylobacterium gnaphalii. The sequence goes on from NZ_BJZV01000001.1 coordinate 184,658, forward strand.
GGTGAGCGGCTGGCAAACCCGGATCGGCCGCGTGTCCGGGCCTCCTGCCGAGCCGCGAATGAGCGCCGCCGAGATGGGATCAAGCCGACTCGGCCACCAGCGCATCGATGCGCGCTCTCGATGCCCGGAATCTCCCCGGCCTCGTCAAGGTTGCCCGTGCTCCCTGGCTTCGTGTAAGGGGTCGCGTTCCCGGCCAGGGCTATCGAGAACCGGCGGGATCTCCCGGATCGACGGGTCGAGACACGAGAAAGCGGCGAGCCACGCATGTCCACCGACACCGCTACCTTTGACCGCGTCGCGGACATCATCGCCGACACCGCCGATATCCCGCGCGAGAAGATCACGCCGGAGAGCCACGCGATCGACGATCTCGGCATCGACTCGCTCGCCTTCCTCGACATCGCCTTCGCCGTCGACAAGGCCTTCGGCATCAAGCTGCCACTCGAGCGCTGGACCCAGGAGGTCAACGAGGGCAAGGTTCCGGCCGAGGAGTACTTCGTGCTGAAGAACCTCTGCGCGCGGATCGATGCGCTGGTGGCCGAGAAGGCTGCGAAAGTCTGACAGCTCAGAGCCCCACATCATGCGGCTCGAATATTTCGAGATGATCGACCAGGTGGTGCGGCTCGACCGCGCCGCCGGGCAGATCGAGTGCCTCGCACTCGTGCCGGAAGCGAGCCCCGTCTTCGAGGGCCACTTTCCGGGTCATCCGCTGGTGCCCGGCGTGCTCCTGACCGAGACCATGGCCCAGGCCTCGGGCTATCTCGTCCTCGCCCATCTCGATTTCGGGCAGATGCCGTTCCTGATGGCGGTGGACAAGGCGCGCTTCCGCTCCTTCGTCGGCCCCGGCGCCCGGCTCGCGATCACGGCGAGCCTGGAGCATGACGGCTCCGGCTATGCCGTGACCAAAGCCTCCATCCGCCACGAGGGGAAAGCGCTCTGCGACGCGGAACTGCGCTTCCGCACCATGCCGTTCCCCGACGGTCTCGACGCGCCGATGCGCGAGCGGGCCAAGAAGATCGGGCTGCTCGACGGGACGGCTGCATGAGCGCGCGCGACGTCGTCATCACAGGCATCGGCCTCGTCTCCTGTGCCGGTGAGGGCATCGAGGCGCATCTCGCCGCCTACGAGGCCGGCGAGGCGCCGCGCACCGATGCCGAGACCTACGCGCCCTATCCGGTCCATCCGGTCGCGCCGGTGGCCCTCGACACGCAGATCCCGAAGAAGTCGGATCAGCGCCAGATGGAGGGCTGGCAGCGCCTCGGCGTCTACGCCGCCGGCCTCGCCCTCGATTCGGCTGGGCTGAAAGAGGATGCGGCGCGCAAGGCCGCGCTCCACCTCATCGTCGCCTCGGGCGGCGGCGAGCGCGACTATGCCGTCGACGGCGCGATCCTCACGGGCCTGCGCGATGCCGAGAACCCGGGCGCCTATCTCAACGAGCACCTGCAGAACGACCTGCGTCCGACGCTCTTCCTCGCGCAGCTCTCGAACCTGCTCGCCGGCAACATCGCCATCGTCCACGGCGTGACCGGGGCCTCGCGCACCTTCATGGGCGAGGAATCGGCCGGCGTCGACGCGCTGCGCATCGCCCATGCCCGCATCGCCTCGGGCCAGGACGACGCCATGCTGGTCGGCGGCTCCTACAATGCCGAGCGCGCCGACGTGCTGCTCGTCCACGAGATGGGCGGCTTCCTCCAGAAGCCCGATTACCGCCCGGTCTTCTCCCGCGGCGGCGAGGGGAATGGCGGGTTCATCCTCGGAAGCGGCGCGGCCTTCCTGCTGCTGGAGACCGCCGAGCGCGCGGCCGAGCGCGGCGCCAGGCCCTTCGCGGTCATCGATGCGATCGCCAATGATCGCGTCCGTCGCAAGCCCGGCTCCGTGGCCGAAGCCCTGCCGCGCCTGCTGCGCGAGGCGGGCGTCGAGCGGCCCGACGTGGTCCTGTCCGGCGCTACCGGCGTCGCCAGCCTCACGGAGGAGGAGGCGCAGGGCCTGAAGGCGGCTCTGCCCGACACGCGCATCCGCGCCACCGGCGACGTGATCGGCCACCCGATCGAGGCGGTGCCGTCCTTCGGCACGGCGATCGCGGCCGCGCTCTGCGCGGCCGGCAAGGCGCGCGAGGTGGCGATCACCTCCGTCGGCCATCGCAGCGGCGAGGGCGTCATCCGGGTTGTCACCGCCTGATCGTGCACCCTGCGAAAACTTGCGCTAAGGCGGTCTCATGAGTGCTTCTTCCACCCGTGACGCCAAGGGCCGCCCGCTCGTCGCCGTGACGGGGCTCGGCATCGTCAGCTCCCTCGGCTGCGGCGCGACCGATACCTGGCAGGCCCTGACGGAGGGCCGCTCGGGCATCCGCACGATCTCGCGCTTTCCCATCGACGGCCTGCGCACCTCGATCGCGGGCACGGTCGACGCTTTCGAGACCGATCCGCTCTGCGCGCCGCTGCTCTCCGAGCGCTTCGCCGAAGTGGCCGCCGAAGAGGCCGTGACGCAGTCCGGCATCGGCGACGATTTCCCGGGCGCGCTCTTCATCGCGGTGCCGCCGGTGGAGCTCGAATGGCCGCAGCGCCAGGCGCTGGCCGAGGCGTCGGGCGACAACGAGGACATCACCTATCGCAGCCTGCTCAAGGCGGCGGCCAGCCGGCGCTTCGATGCCTGGCACGACCTCTTCATCTTCGGCACCGTGGCCGACCGCATCTCGGACCGGTTCGGCACCAGGGGCTCGCCGATCTCCCTCTCCACCGCCTGCTCGTCGGGCGCCACCGCGATCCAACTCGGCGTCGAGGCGATCCGGCGCGGCGAGATGAAGGCCGCGCTCTGCATCGGCACCGACGGCTCGGTGAACCCGGAATCGCTGATCCGCTTCTCGCTGCTCTCGGCCCTCTCGACCCAGAACGAGACCCCCGAGACCGCCTCGAAGCCCTTCTCGAAGAACCGCGACGGCTTCGTCATGGGCGAGGGCGCCGCCGCCCTGGTGCTGGAGGATGCCGAGGCCGCCCGCGCCCGCGGCGCCAGGATCCTCGGCTACGTGCTCGGCTGCGGCGAGAAGGGCGACGGCTTCCACCGCACCCGCTCCAGCCCCAATGGCGAGCCGATCATCGCCGCGATCCGCGCCGCGCTCGACGACGCCGACACGGCGCCGGAGGCCATCGACACGATCAACGCGCACGGCACCTCGACGCCGGAGAACGACAAGATGGAGGCGATGGGCTGCACCGCCGTGTTCGGCGAGCGCATCGCCTCGCTGCCGATCTCGTCGAACAAGTCGATGATCGGACACACGCTGACCGCGGCCGGCGCCATTGAGGCGGTGGTCTCGCTGCTCACCATCCAGCACGGCCGCATCCCGCCGACCATCAACCACCTCATGCCCGACCCCTCGCTGACCCTTGACGTGGTCTCGACGGCGCGTGACGCGCGGGTCTCGCGGGTGCTGTCGAACTCCTTCGGCTTCGGCGGCCAGAACACCTGCCTCGTGTTCGCGGACGAGCCGGCATGAGCGAGCCGAGACGCATCCTCGTCGTCGGCGGCGCCGGCGGGCTCGGCACCGCGATGGTGCGCACGCTTGCCGCCGCGGGCTATTCCGTCAGCTTCACCTACCGCTCCAAGCCCGACGAGGCCGAGGCGCTCGCCGCCGAACTCGGCGCGGCGCATCCGGGCGCGGCCTTCGAGCCGCACCGGCTCGATCTCGCCGACCGCGACGCGGTCGAGGCCTTCTGCGGGGCGATCGAGGACACGGCCTTCTACGGCTACGTCCACAATGCCGGCCAACCCGCCGATGCGCTGGCCGTGATGCTCGACCGGGACCGGTCGGACGTGGCGATGCAGGTGAACTTCTGGTCGCTGACCCGGATCGCGAAGGTGCTCGTGCGGAACATGATCCGCGCGCGCACGGGCCGGGTCGTCGCCGTGGGCTCCGTCGCGGCCCTGCAGGGCAATACCGGGAACGCCGCCTACGCCGCCACCAAGGGGGCGATGATCGCCTATTGCCGCACGCTCGCCATCGAATCGGCCAAGCGCGGCGTCACGGTGAACGTGCTCGCCCCCGGCTTCATCGACACCGGCATGCTGTCCTCCTACGCCGCCTATCGCGACACCATGGAGCGCCAGATCCCGGCCGGCCGCTTCGCAAGGCCCGACGAAGTTGCCGCGCTCGCCGCCTTCCTGATGAGCGAGCCGGCCGCCTACATCACCGGCGCCGTGCTGCCCGTCGATGGCGGGCTCACCGCGATGATGGGCGTCCATCGCAACTGACGGCGGTTTATGTCGATGCGCCGCGTCCTCCCCCTCTCCGCCGCCACGCTGCTCCTGGGGAGCGGTGCCGCGCTTGCGGAGCCGGAACCGTTCCGGGTCTCCGGCCTGCCGTCGGGTGGCTCCCTGACGATCCGTGAGGCGCCGGATGCGGATGCTGCGCCTGTCGAGACCATTCCTGTCGGCCGCCGGCTCCTCGGTTTCGGCTGCACCAAGGAGACGCCGAGCGGGAACACGTGGTGCCGTGTGAAGTTCGGCCCTGCGGTTGGCTGGGCGCGGCGGCGGTATCTTTCGCCGGATTGAGCCGGCGAGCCTTTAGACCCATAAGACCCGCTCGTTCACGGCTCGTGTCTATTAGGACGAAGCGGCGGACACAGGGCCTCACGCGAGGCTTCCAGGAAGCGTACGGGGTGCTGGACCCCTCCTTCGCGGTACCGCGTTGCTGGCGGCTCAGAAATGAAGTCGCTGGAAGGAGGCTGGCTACTCGCCGACGCGTAATGCGAGACGAGTTTGATGAAAGCCCTCCAGCTCTTCGGCGATCGTGATCTGCGCCTCGTCGAGATCGACGCCCCCCCTCCGCCCTCTCCTGGCGAGGTTCAGGTGCGGGTGCGCGCGGTCGGTCTGAACTTCATCGATGTCTGGGGTTTTCGCGGAATGGCCTTTGCCAAGCGCCGGCTGCCGCTCACCGTCGGCGCCGAGGGCGCAGGCGAGGTTGCTGCCCTCGGCGACGGCGTCGAGGGCCTGAAGGTCGGCGATCCCGTCGCGCTCTACGGCGCCCTCACCTGCGGCAAGTGCAAGGCCTGTCAGGAGGGCCGTGACAACCTCTGCGAGGATGTCGGCGGCGTCTACGGCTTCCACATTGACGGGTTTTCACGCGAGCTGATCAACATCCCGGCGCGCCTCTGCGTGAAGGTGCCGGCGGGCGTCGATCACGTCCAGGCGGCCTGCGCCGGCATCGCCTTCGGGACCGTTCAGCACATGCTGTTCGACAACGCGCGGCTGGAGCCCGGTGAGAGCATCCTGGTCCATGCCGGCGGCTCGGGCATCGGCACCACGGCGATCAAGATGGCCAAGGCGATCGGCTGCACCGTGTACACGACCGTCGGAGACGACGAGAAAGGCGAGAAGGCGAAGGCGCTTGGGGCCGATTTCGTCGTGAACTACCGCGAAGAGCGCTTCGAGGGCGAGGTGCGGCGGCTGACGAAACGCAAGGGCGTCGACGTCGTATTCGAGCATGTTGGCGCCGACACCTGGAACGGCTCGCTACTCTGCCTGAAGCGGGGAGGGCGGCTCGTGACCTGCGGCTCGACCTCCGGCCCGTCAACGACGATGAACCTGATGCAGCTGTTCCAGCAGCAATATCGCATCACCGGCTCGTTCGGCTGCCGCATCGAGAATATCCGGCAATCGCTCGATAAGATGGCACACGGCCTGACACCGGTCGTCGATACGGTTCTGCCGCTCGCAGACTTCACGCAAGGGCTCGAAAGGCTGGAATCGCGGAAGGTGTTCGGGAAAATTCTCGTTACACTTTGAAACATTGCTTGGGCGGGCGTGTCGGGTATATGGCCTGACCGAATTTCATCCCTCCCCCATTCCATGAGCCGCCCGTGTTGCGTCTTGCGCTGATCCTGCAGCGCCATCTCCCCCGCATGGCCGGGCTCGCGACGATCCCCCTGATCCGGGGGCTCTTCCTGATCGCGCGCGCGCTGGGCGCCGATCGCGCCAGCAATACGGGTGGCTGGCTGGCACGCACGGTCGGCCCGTGGCTGCCCTCTCACAAGATTGCGGTGGCCAACATCCGCGCGGCTTTTCCGGATCTCGACGAGGCCAGCGTGCAGCGCATCGCCCGCGAGGCCTGGGACAATCTCGGCCGCACCGGCGCCGAATACGCTCATCTCGATACGCTCTTCGACTTCGATCCCGAGGGGCCGGAGAAGCGTGTTTCGGTCCAGGGCATCGACCAGTTCGTTGCGGTCCGCGACGATGGCAAGCCGGGCCTGCTCTTCTCGGCACATCTGGCCAACTGGGAGCTGCCGGCGATCTGCGCGGAAAAGTTCGGGCTCGAGACCACCGCGGTATTCCGGCCGCCGAACAACCCTGCCGCGGCGCAGCTTGTCGCGGAGGTGAGGCGCAAGACGATGGGTGGCCTCGCCGCCTCACAGCCTGGCGCTGTCTTCGCCATGCAGGGCGTGATCGAGCGGGGCGGCCATCTCGGCCAGCTCATCGACCAGCACTTCACCCGTGGCGTCGTGGTGGAATTCTTCGGCCGTCCGGTGCTGGCTAACCCTCTCCTCGGCAAGCTCGCGCGTCATCACGACTGCCCTGTCCACGGCGCCCGTGTGGTGCGTCGACCCGGCGGCCGGTTCATGCTGGAGCTGACGCCGGCCCTCGACCTGCCGCGGGATGCTTCAGGACAGATCGACGTCCAGGGCGCCATGCAGGCGATGACAAGCGTAGTCGAGGGTTGGGTGCGCGAGAACCCGGGCCAATGGCTCTGGATGCACCGGCGCTGGCGCCCGAACATGCTGCCGAAGCCGAAGACCGCGGCTCAGCCGAGCCCGGCTCCGGCCGAGCCGGTCAGCTGATCCACTCGCCCTTACGCATCACCGGGATGGCTTGGCCGTCCGAGGCGATGCCGTCGACGTCAATCTCGGCGGAGCCGATCATCCAGTCGATGTGGATCAGGCTGCGGTTGGCACCGCGCGAGGCGAGATCCTCTTCGCTCAAGCCCTCGCCGCCGTTCTTGAAGCATTTCGAATAGGCTTGGCCCAGGGCAATATGGCTCGCAGCGTTCTCGTCGTAGAGCGTGTTGTAGAACAGCAGGCCCGAGGCGGAGATCGCGGAGGAGGCTGGCACCAGGGCCACCTCACCGAGGCGCGCCGCGCCCTGGTCGGTCTCCAGCACCCGCGCGAGCACGTCGTTGCCAGTGCGGGCGCTCGCCTCGACGATGCGACCTTCCCTGAAGGTCACGCGGATGCTGTCGATCAGTGTGCCCTGGTAGGAGAGCGGCTTGGTGCTCGTCACATAGCCCTCGACACGCGCCTTGTGTGGCGTTGTGAAGACCTCTTCGGTGGGGATATTGGCGTTGCAGACGATGCCGTTCTTGGCCGTCGTGGCGCCACCGCACCATTCATGATCGTCGGCGAGACCGACCGTGAGATCGGTGCCGGGACCCTGGAAGCGTAGGGCCGCGAAGCGGTGCCCATTCAGCCACTCGGTGCGGTGGCGAAGTGCGGCATTGTGAGCCTGCCAGTCCGCAACAGGATCGATCCCATCGACGCGGGAGGCGACGAAGATCGCGTCCCAGAGGCGGGCGACCGCCTCGGCCTCGGGCAGGTTCGGAAACACTGTGCGCGCCCAGGGTGTGGTCGCGGCCGAGACGATGGTCCAGTTGGTGGAGAAGCCGGCGATCAGCTCCAGAGCCGGCAGATAGGCCTTGGAACGGGCGCGGTTCGCCCGCGAGACCTTGTCGGGATCTTGACCGGCGAGCAGCGAGGGATCGTCGCCGGAGATCGCAAGGCGGGCGGCGCCGTTGCGATAGGCGTCGGCCATGCCGTTGAAGAGCCAACCGGCGGCGGTATCGAACGCATCGTTGCGGGCGTGGCCGAAGCGCGCGAGCGTCGCGGCGTCGTCGTTGTACAGCGTCGTGACCAGCGAGGCGCCGGCCTTGTAGGCCTGCTCGGTGATCGCGCGGGCGAGCGCCACCGATTCCAACGGTGCGGTGAGGATCAACTCTTGCCCGGGTTTCAGCCCGAGCCCCACCTTCACAGCGACCTCGGCCAATCTGTCGAGGCGCTCGGAAAAGCTGAGGGCGGGTGTCTCCGTCCCGCAAACGGCCGTCGTCATGTCACGTCCTTCTGCCCGATGATCCGGCTCAAGATCGGGCTTGGGCGGTGCGGTTCAAGTCAGGCTGCGCGCGACCAGCGGATCTCACCGAGATTCTCGCGAAAGGCGAAGCGCAGGAGATGGTCGGAGACGACGTTCTCCAGGCGGGTGAGAGCCGATTGATCCGGCGTGGCGACCTTCATCAGGAGCGCATCGGCGCTGGCCTCGAAGGTGCAGACCCGGTCCTCACCGAAGGGTACGACGCCGTGATCGCTGTCCGCCTCGACGGGAAACTTGTGGCTCCAGTGCCGGCAAAGCTGCGTGAGGTAGCGGCTCGCTTCGGAAGTCGGCACTCGCGCCTGTGAGGTGGGCATCGGAACGGCTCCTTTCTCTGTCGCGTCAGTCTGGTTTTCGGCTCGAACGGAACATCGGAACGCAGGCTCCAGCTTGTCCGTCGAGCCAGGCAATATTGCGGCGCAGCGTAGCCGTAATCCGCGACGTCGTTGTGGCGTCGCCGGTCCAACGCATCATGTTGCGCAGAACCGTCACCGTGGAGGCGCAAGGCTCCATCGTCGGCGAAAGCGGTGCTGAAACCGTTAAGCTTAAGTCACTCATCGCCCCGACCCTCGAATGCGGTGAAGGCTGCGAACGTTCCAACATGCATGCCCTGCGCCGCCGCTCGCCAAGCCGAGCAATGGCAACGGGTAATACGTAAATATGCGCTCGTTTTGTGCGGTGCACAACCGCGATTTATGTGGTGAAGCGCTGAGCTCGTGCGCTGTTGCACGCTTCACGCAGCCTCTCTCCCATGCCTTGCGAAGGCTCAGACGGGCAGCGCGGGAGGAGCATCGTCACCGAGCGCGACGATCTTGCCGGGGTTCATAAGGTCGTGCGGATCGAGCGCGGCCTTCAGGTGCCGCATCAGGTCGAGCCCGACCGGGTCGGCGTAGAGCGCGAGCTCCTCGCGCTTGATCAGGCCGACGCCGTGCTCCGCCGCGATGGATCCGCCCATGCTCGACACGATGTCGTGGACGATCCGGTTGAAGCGGCTCCACTCGGCCAGATAAGCGGCCTTGTCCATGCCGACGGGCTGGGACAGATTGAAATGGATGTTGCCGTCGCCGGCATGGCCGAAGGCGCAGACGCGCAGGCCTGGCATTTCCCGCTCGCAGGCTTCGGTCGCTTGTTCGAGAAAGTCGGCGAGGCGCGACAGCGGCACCGAGACGTCATGCTTGATCGAGCCGCCCTCGGCTTTCTGCACATCGGACAGGTGCTCGCGCAGGGACCAGAGACCGGTGTTTTGGGCTTCGCTCGTGCCGATGGTCGCGTCTTCGATGAGGCCGTCCTCAATGGCGCTGCCGAGCAGACCTTCGAGTTCGGAGGCGGTGTCGGCATCCGGCCGGGTCGAGGACAGCTCGACGAGGGCATAGACCGCGTGATCGCCCGCAAGAGGCCTGACCGCGCCGGGCACATGCTTCAGCACGATCTCCAGTCCGAAGCGCGGGAGCACCTCAAAGGCAGTGAGGTCGCGGTCAGCGGCGCGGCTCATGCGCTGAAACAGCCCCACCGCCGTGCGGAAGGAGGGCAGCCCGACGAAACCGACACTGCGCGAGACCGGCTTCGGAAACAGCTTCAGCACGGCCGCCGTGATGATGCCGAGGGTGCCCTCCGACCCGATGAACAGGTGCTTGAGGTCGTAGCCGGCATTGTTCTTCCGCAGGGCCTTCAGGCCGTTCCAGATACGGCCGTCGGCGAGCACGACTTCGAGCCCCAGCACGAGGTCACGAGCATTGCCGTAGGCGAGCACGGCCGTGCCGCCGGCATTGGTGGCGAGGCTGCCGCCGATTCGCGCAGAGCCCTCCGAGGCATAGGAGAGGGGAAACAGCATGCCGGCTTCATCGGCCGCCGCCTGTACGTCGGCAAGGATCACCCCGGCTTCGACGGTGATCGCCGCATCGCCTGGATCCACCGAGCGGACGCGGTTCAGCCGCGCCAGCGACAGCACGACGCCGCCATAGGGCACGCCCCCGCCCGTGAGCCCGGTATTGCCGCCCTGCGCGACGATCGGCACACCAGCCTCGGCACAGGCGCGAACAGTCGCTGCGACCTCCTCGGTGCTGCCCGGCCTGACCACGGCGAGCGCCGTGCCCCGGTAGAGGCCTCGTGACTCCACGAGTGCCGGTGCGATGTCGTCCGGCTCCGTCAGGACATGCCGGTCGCCGAGCCGTTCGCGCAACGTCGCGAGAAGGACGTGTGTGGTGTCCTGGGACAGGGGCATGGTGTGGTGCGAGATGATGACCGGCTGTCGAAGACGCTCTACATAGCAGGAGGCCCCGGCCTTTGAAGGACGCGCGGCCATGCAAAGGCCGCGACCATGCTCTCCGTGATCCCCAATCCGCCCCGTATCGTTTTGCCGATCGTCGGAAGTGAGGACACGTTTCCCGTTCGTCGCGTCTATTGCGTCGGCCGCAACTATGGGGCGCATGCGCGCGAGATGGGCGCTGACCCGGACCGGGAGGCGCCGTTCTTCTTTCTGAAACCGGCCGATGCCCTGCAGGTGATCCCCTACGGCATGGTCACCGATCACCCCTATCCGCCGCGCACGGAAAAATACCATTTCGAGGTCGAGCTGGTGGCCGCCCTCGGCCAGGGCGGCCGCGATATCCCCGAGGCGGACGCACTGTCCCATGTCTACGGCTACGCGATCGGCCTCGATATGACGCGGCGCGACCTGCAGGACGAGGCCAAGCGCATGTCGCGGCCCTGGGATATGGGCAAGGCAGCCGATGCCTCCGGCCCGATCGGACCGCTGCATCCCGTCTCCGCGATCGGCCACCCGGCGAAGGGGGCGATCACCCTGTCGGTCGACGGTCAGCAGCGGCAGAGCGGCGATCTCTCGGAGATGATCCAGTCGGTGGCCGAACAGATCGCGCTGCTCTCGACCTATTTCGAGATCCATCCCGGCGACCTGATCTTTACGGGAACGCCGTCCGGCGTTGGCGCGGTCTCACGCGGCGAGACGATGACCGCCGCGATCGAGGGGTTGGGGAAGATCGACCTAAAGGTGGTGTGAGCCTGCAGCCTTCGGCCATGGGGAATGCCCCGCCCCATCTCACGCGAAGCCCAACATGGCCCTGAACCTCGATCTGCCGTTCCTGCGCCAGCTCGCCCACGGCGCTGCCATGCTGACTCGCGGCATGACGCTTGGCGTGCGCGGTATTGCCATCGATGGTGAGAACCGCGTCTGCCTTGTGCGGCACACCTATGTTCGTGGCTGGTATCTGCCCGGCGGCGGCATCGAGCCCGGTGAGACGGCTGCCGCCGCGATGGCCCGCGAGTTCCGCGAGGAAGCCGAGCTGATCGTCGATCCGGCCGTTCCGCTGCACCTGCACGGATTTCTCCTCAACGCGCGCCAGTGGCGGCGCGACCACATCGCGCTCTTCGTCGCGCCTGCCTTCACTCTAGCGCGGGTCAAGACGCCCGACCGCGAGATTGCGGAATGCGGCTTCTTCCCGCTCGACTCTCTGCCGACGGACACCACCCGCGGCACCCGCGCCCGGCTCGACGAGATCCGCGAGGGCCGGGCGCCGAACGGGTACTGGTAGCGCGAACTCCCTGCAGCGGCTCTGCGCCAACCTGCGGCGCCTTGGCCTCCTCCGGAACTCGCGATTTGACCTGCCGTTGCCTCTGGTCAGTGTGGAGGCGTCCCGTGGGAGAACCGAAGATCGAAGCCTACGAGGATCCGGCGGGCGGCTGGGGCTCGGCGAAGTCGCTGGTCGAAATCCTCACGCGCGAGGAGATCCCGGTCTCCGGCGCCGCGATGCTGATGAAGCAGAATAAGCCCACCGGCTTCATGTGCGTGTCGTGTGCCTGGGCCAAGCCCGCCAAGCCCAACACCTTCGAGTATTGCGAGAACGGCGCCAAGGCGACGGCCTGGGAGCAGACGCGCAAGCGAGTCGGGCCGGATTTCTTCCAGCGCCACACCGTCACCGAACTGCTCGGCTGGAGCGATTACGACCTCGAAGAAAAGGGCCGCATCACACATCCCCTCCGTTACGATCCCGAGAGCGACCGCTACCTTGCGGTCTCGTGGCAGGACGCCTTCGCCGAGATCGGACGCGAGTTGCGTGCGCTCGAGCCGAAGTCAGTCGTATTCTACGCCTCGGGCCGGGCCTCGCTCGAAACCTCGTACATGTACGGGCTGCTGGCGCGGATGTACGGCAACAACAACCTGCCCGATTCCTCCAACATGTGCCACGAGGCGACCTCGACGGCACTGCCGCAGTCGATCGGTGTTCCCGTAGGCACCACGGTGCTGGAGGATTTCGAGACCACCGATCTCATCCTTTTCTTCGGACAGAACGTCGGCTCAAATTCGCCGCGGATGCTTCATCCGCTCCAGGACGCCCGGCGGCGCGGCGTTCCGATCATTACCTTCAACCCGCTGCGCGAGCGCGGACTGGAGCGGTTCACCAACCCGCAAGCGCCGCTGGAGATGGTGACCCATTCTTCCACCCGGATTTCGACGCAGTATCACCAGCTCAAGGCGGGTGGCGACATCGCTGCCATTACCGGAATGTGCAAGGCGCTCATCGCCGCCGATCGCGATGCAAAGGCCACGGGCCGCAAGCGGGTCCTCGACCACGCTTTCATCTCCGAGCACACGCATGGCTTCTCGGAGTTCGTCGGCTACTGCGACGCGCAGGACTGGTCGGTGCTTGAACGGCGCTCTGGCCTGAAACGCGCAGATCTGGAGGCCGCTGCCGCGGTCTATGCGCGAGCGGAGCGCACCATTGGCATCTACGGAATGGGTCTGACCCAGCACCGCAAGGGCACCGAGACGGTGCAGATGTTCGTCAACCTGATGCTGCTGCGTGGCAATATCGGTAAGCCGGGCGCTGGCATCTGCCCGGTGCGCGGTCATTCCAACGTGCAGGGCCAGCGCACCGTCGGCATTACCGAGAAGCCGGAGCTGGTGCCGCTCGATCGGCTCAAGGAGCAATACGGGTTCGAGCCCCCCCGCGAGAAGGGTTTGAACACGGTCGAGGCCTGCGAGGGCATCCTCTCCGGCGACGTGAAGGCATTCGTATCGCTCGGCGGCAATTTCGTGCGCGCCATCCCCGACACCGAGCGGATGGAGGAGGCTTGGCGGCGCCAGCGACTGACCGTGCAGATCTCGACCAAGCTCAACCGCTCACACCTCGTCCACGGCGAGGTCAGCTACATCCTGCCTTGCCTCGGCCGCATCGAGATCGACGAGCAGGCGAGCGGACCGCAGGCGGTGTCCATGGAGGATTCCACCGCGCATTTTCACGGCTCGCGGGGTGTCGCCACGCCGATCGGCGATCAGGTGCGCTCGGAGCCTTGGATCGTCGCCGCGCTCGCCAAAGCGGTGCTGCCACCCAATCCGAGCATCGACTGGAATGCCTGGGTCGGGAACTACGCGAAGGTGCGCGACGCCATCGAGGCGACCTATCCAGACCTGTTCAAGGATTTCAACGCGCACCTGTTCGAGCCGGGGGGCATGCGCAAGCCCCTGCCGGCGCGCGACCGCCAATGGAAGACCAAGACCGGCAAGGCGAATTTCATCGTACCGGCAGGCCTCAACGAGGATCCCGACATGCCGGCGCGGGGCCCGGAGGTCCTCGACCTCATCACCCTGCGCTCGAACGACCAGTTCAACACGACGGTCTACGGTTACCACGACCGCTTCCGCGGCGTGAAAGGCACGCGGCAGATCCTGTTCATGAACGAGGCCGACATCGCACGTTTCGACCTCGCGGATGGCGAGAGCGTCGATGTCGCCACCGAGGCCAGCGACGATCACGTTCGCGTGGTGAAGGGGTTGAGGGTCGTGAAGTACGACATCCCCGAGGGCAACTGCGCCGGCTATTACCCTGAGCTGAACGTGCTCATCCCTCTCTGGCACCACGATGAGCAGGCCAAGACCCCGGCCGCGAAGGCGATTCCCGTTCGTGTCACCAAGGCCGGCCGATCCGTGGGCACGAATTGACGGAGTCGGAACGACGCGCAGCCCTCGACGTGGGCGGCGCGCTTTCCATATTCGAAGCATGGACCGGAAGGATACGGACCCCAACGACGCTGCCTATGCCCGACGTCAGGCGGTGATCGACCGCATGCTGCAAGATGCGCTCGCCAGCACGACGCGTCATGCACTGCCGAGCCACGACGCCCTGCCGGCCGATATTCGCCGCACCGTCGACCGCCTGCTCGCCAAGGCCGATGCCGAGCGCCGCACCGCCCTGACCTACGACGATCTCGAAGAAGCGCTTCCCCCGCGTGACATCACCGCCGAGGATCTCGAAGCGATTTTCTGGGTGCTGGCGGAGTATGGAATCGAGGTGGAGGAAGGCTAGAGTTTCAAGGCTCAGCTGCTTTGCAATGCAGCGTCTGGCATAAACCTCGCCACCTCCTGAAAACCTCTCTATAAGCCGCGCTTTCCGCGCGGGCATATCGCTCGCGCCGATGCACGAAGAGGTGTGCGGAGTACCGTCATGGCCGAGCGTTGGACCCCGAAGAGCTGGCGTAACCTGCCGATCCAGCAGGTGCCGTCCTATCCGGATGCCGCCGCCCTCCAGGCCGTCGAGGCTCAGATCGCGAGCTTTCCGCCGCTCGTTTTTGCAGGCGAGGCCCGCAAGCTGAAGGCGCAGCTCGCGCGCGTCGCCGCGGGCGAGGCCTTCCTGCTTCAGGGCGGAGACTGCGCCGAGAGCTTCGACGAGCACTCCGCCGACAACATCCGCGATTTCTTCCGCGTCTTCCTGCAGATGGCGATGGTGCTCACCTTCGCTGGCGGCTCGCCAGTGGTGAAGGTCGGGCGCATCGCAGGCCAGTTCGCCAAGCCGCGCTCCTCGCCGACCGAAACGATGGATGGCGTCGCGCTGCCGAGCTACCGCGGCGACATCGTCAACGGCATCGGCTTCACCGAGGAGGCGCGCATCCCGGATCCGCGCCGCCAACTCGAGGCCTACCGGCAATCGGCGGCGACGCTGAATCTGCTGCGCGCCTTCGCCACCGGCGGCTACGCCAATCTCGAGAACGCGCATCGCTGGATGCTCGGATTCGTGAAGGACAGCCCGCAATCCTCGCGCTACGCGGACGTGGCCAGCCGGATGTCGGATGCGCTCGACTTCATGCGGGCGATCGGCATCAATCCGGAGACGCACCAGGAGGTGCGCACCACGGACTTCTTCACGAGCCACGAGGCCCTGCTTCTCGGTTACGAGGAGGCGCTGACCCGCGTCGATTCCACGAGCGGCGACTGGTACGCCACATCCGGTCACATGCTCTGGATCGGCGACCGCACCCGCCAGCCGGACCACGCGCATATCGAGTATGCCCGCGGCATCAAGAACCCGATCGGCCTCAAATGCGGGCCGTCAATGACGGCCGAAGGTCTCCTCGGCCTCATTGACCAGCTCAATCCGGAGAACGAGGCCGGCCGGCTCTCGCTGATCTGCCGCTTCGGCGCCGAGAAGGTGGGCGAACACCTGCCGAACCTGATCCGGGCGGTGGAGCGGGAAGGCCGCACCGTAGCTTGGATCTGCGATCCGATGCACGGCAACACAATTTCGGCCGGCCGTTACAAGACGCGTCCGTTCGAGCGGGTGATGCAGGAAATCGAGGCGTTCTTCGGCGTGCACCGCGCCGAGGGCACGATTGCCGGCGGCATCCATCTCGAGATGACCGGCAAGGACGTCACGGAATGCACGGGCGGTGCCCGCGCCCTGACGGCTGACGACCTGCAGGACCGCTACCACACCTATTGCGACCCCCGCCTCAACGCGGAGCAGGCGCTGGAGGTAGCCTTCCTGACGGCGGAACTGGTCAAGCGCGAGCGAGCCGAGATCGAGCGGCCACGTCTCGACGCTGCCGAGTAAAGCGACAGAGTTAAGCGGCGTGGACCTCTACAGGTCCGCGCCGTCTGCAGCTGCTTTCAGTGCAGCCAGGGTGTGAAGAAGTAGATCAACAGGATCACCGGCAGCGGGATCCCGATCAGCCAAAGAAGACCGCCTTTCAACATCTCAAGAACTCCTGACGAAATTGCACCGGATAACGGGCAGGCGCAGGTTTTCGTTCCTGAGCTTTCTGCAAAGCTGTTGCCGGTCAGAGCCGGCGTCATTTGCCGGGCGTCTCCGGTTTCGCGTCTCCAGGCTTGGACGTTCGGGCGGAGCAGATCCCTTTCAGCGCCTGCCAATCCTCGTTCGAGAGAATGCCGGTGTCCGGTCGCCGCGCGCCGGCGAGACGCCGGATCGTGGCGGCGCGCTCCTTGGTGTAGGGATGGCTACGCAGGAAGCCCGTCGGCGAGCCCTCCTTCTCGGCATCCTTGTCGATGCGCTCCAGGATCGTGGCGAGGGCGGCGCCGTCGCCGCCCGCCCGCAACATCATCGCGACACCGTAGGCATCCGCCGCCCGCTCGGCATTGCGGGAATAGCCGGCCGCGATCGCCGCTTGGCCGACGCCGACAATCACCGTCGAGCCCGTGAGGTCGCCGAGGATCAGGCTGAGCAGGAAGGAGACGCCGCCGGCCGTGATCACGGACTGTGTCGGATCGCGATGGGCGACGTGGCCGATTTCGTGGGCGAGCACGCCGGCGAACTCGTCGGGCGTGTTGGCCTTCTCGATCAGATCCGAGAGCACGATCACCCGCGCGCCGGGCAAGGTCAGCGCATTGGCCATCGTGTGCCGACGGACGCTGACCACCAGGGGGCCCGGTAGGACGGCGCCCTCGGTCATCCGGGTGACCAGTCGGTCGAGCACCGCCTTCCCGGCCGCGCCGTCGCAGAGCGGCGGATCGCCGAGAAGCGACACGACCTGCCCGTCGACGGCGGCTCCGAAGCGCGTCTCCACCTCCTGCGGCACAAGCGGTGCGATGATGGCGGCGGCGGCGGGCACGCCGTAGATCGCGACGAGCAGCACGGAGATGCCCGCAGCGATCGACCAGAGCACGAGGCGCAGCATGCCGCCGCGTCCCTCGTCATCGATGCGCAGATCGGGGCATCGTGCCTCGATCCCAAGGGACAGGGCCTCGTCGGTGAACTCGACCCGGGTCGGGCTGCCGGCGAGGGCGAGCCGCATCGTCGGCGGTTCCGTTTCGCTGGCGCGGATGTCGTAGAGGCGCCAATCCTCGCGAATGCCGCTGCCCGTGATCTCGAGCCGGCTGCCGAGGCGCAGGGTGACCGGATGCGGCCGGGCGCTGAGCCCGTCGAAGAACGTGCCGGTCGCGACGATCGTCGCGGGCGGCGGGCTCATCGGTGACGGACCGGACCGGTCCGGGCGCTCGACGCTGGCCAGGGCTCAGAACCCGATCTCGATGGCGCCGCCGACATCGAGCGCGTCGGCGAGGCCTTCGTTGAGTCCGCTGGCGGTGCGGCGCGAGGAGGCGAGGACCGCATCGAGCGCCTCGACGTTCTCGAACGTGGTCGAATCGGTCACGGCGCGCCACAGGCGCACGGTGATGATGCGGACCGCGAGCACGGCGAAGGCCAGCAGCATGGCGAGATAGAGCGGGACGATCAGCAGTAGGATCAGCCAATGCATGCCGCTGAAGGTGCCTCCGTCTCCACCCCCGCTCGCGACGATGACCATGGCGATCCCGACGACGATCGCGAAGACGACGAAGAAGCCGATCAGTGTGAGGAAGTAGATGATGTAGGGCCAGTAGAACTGCCGTGCCCTGAGCGACGAATGCAGGCGAGACGCGCCGAGTGCAGCGGCGTTCATGAAGGCACGGGTTTCCCTGGCACGGTAGTAGGGGAACAGCAGCACTGCGAGCGGGATGAAGATCGCGGAGACGATGCCGACCACGGTTCCGTAGCGCGCGAGCGGCGTGCCGGCGTAGACCGGGTTGAAGATGAGCTGACCCGGCTTGTGTGGGTCGGGGATCATCATGTCCGACGGGATCGAGAACTTGTTGGCGATCAGGAAGGCGAGGACGCTGATGAGAAGCGGCCCGAGGCCGACGACGTAGAGCAGAAGCCAAGGCTTTACGATCATGCCGCCGGTCGCCGTCGAGGCCATGCGGCTTTCGCCGATCAGCGTATGGTTGATGCGGTAGCGCTCCAGCGAAGCCCGCATCCACGGGAAGGCGATGCCGAGGGTGACGATGGTGAGCAGCCACCAGCCCAGCGCCAAGCCGACATAGGTGATGGCGGAGCCGTCCTGGCTCAGCCGGATGCCGCGCCAGAGCGTGCGCGAGGCGCGGTAGCGCCGCCCGCGATAGACCGCGTACTGGCCGAGGAAGAACAGGAAGATGAAGGAAATCGGGCCGGCCAGTGCCGCCAATGACGGAACGGCGAAGCTGATCGCGAAAAGAACGAGATAGACCGGCACCAGGATGGCAAGCGCCACGAGGAAGCCGAGAAACAGTTCCTTGCCGCGTCCCGTGTATTCGCCGGGAGAACCGGCGACGACGGTGCGGCTCCAGAAGTATCGCCGCAGGTTGGTGATGTACCAGAAGCGGTAGATCCCGAAGGTGATCAGCGAAAGCAGAAAACCCTTCACCACAATCCCGGTGAGGCCCTTGGTCTGCCGGTCGAATGCAATCACACCTTTCCTCGACAGGGGCGCGCCCGACATCGATACCGATCCGCTCATCCCAAGCCCCTTCGTTCGGCGGTCAACCTAGACGGAGTTGCGCGGGATGCACGCCGAAAATCGGTGCTTTGCCGCACCGTTCACGGTCTATTGCTCAAACGGAGACTGATGAGCCGGCGAAGAGTGCTGTCTATCGTAGGTGCCGGATAGCAATTGGGTCCGGCGGGCCGGGATTCAGCAGCAGCGGAAGCCGCTCTTGTTGCCGACGCCGAAGCGGGCGTTCTCCCGGTTTCGGAAGAACTCCCGTTCGGTCATCGGCGCCAGATCCGGATGGGTCTTGGTGACGTGCGCAACATAGGCGCCGTAGTTGCCTTGGCCGATCAAGAGACGCGCGCCGTCGCACACGCACTGACTGAGCGCCTTGAGGCGAGCCCGGTAGTCGGTGGACGGCGCCATCATGCTCTACTCACTCCGCCGGGGCGAGCTTCGGATCGGCCTCGAGGGCGGTCCAGCGATCGGTCCGCATCGCCTTGACGCAGGACATGATGCCGAACACCGCGATCGCCACGACGAGGCCGACGAACAGGACGGCCAGCGCCGCATCGATGCGGTTGTTCAGCACGATCTGGTGCATCTGGTCCATGTTCTTGGCCGGTCCGAGCACCTTGCCCTCGGCGATGGCGTTCGAGAAGCGATCGGCCTGCGCCAGGAAGCCGATCTTCGGATCGGACGAGAAGATCTTCTGCCAGCCGGCCGTGAGCGTGCAGATGCACAGCCAGGCCGTCGGGATGATGGTGACGAGAGCGTAGCGCTCACGCTTCATCTTGAAGATCACCACGGTGGCGAGCGTCAGGGCCACGGCCGCCAGCATCTGGTTCGAGATGCCGAAGAGCGGCCAGAGCGTGTTGATGCCGCCCAGCGGGTCGGTGACGCCCTGGTACAGGAAATAGCCCCAGGCCGCGACGCAGAGGGCCGTGGCGAGGATGCTCGGCGCCCAGGCGGTCGTATCCTTGAAGCGCGGCGTGATCAGCCCGAGCAGGTCCTGGAGCATGAAGCGTCCGGCTCGCGTTCCGGCATCGACGGCCGTGAGAATGAACAGGGCCTCGAACAGGATCGCGAAGTGGTACCAGAAGGCCATCATCGCCTTGCCGCCGATGGCGGAGGAGATGATGTGCGCCATGCCGACGGCGAGCGTCGGCGCGCCGCCTGCGCGCGAGATGATCGTGGTCTCGCCGACGTCCTTGGCCGTCTGCGTGATCTGCTCGGCGGTGATGGTGAAGGCCGGATCGAGTTTGGTCACAGCCGCCGCGGCGGTCTCCGCCGTGGTGCCGATCAAGGCGCCGGGCGAGTTCATGGTGAAGTAGATGCCGGGCTCGATCACGCTCGCCGCGACGAGGGCCATGATCGCGACGAAGCTCTCCATGAGCATGCCGCCGTAACCGATGAGGCGGGCGTCCTTCTCATTGTTGATCAGCTTCGGCGTCGTGCCCGACGAGATCAGGGCGTGGAAGCCCGAGACCGCGCCGCAGGCGATGGTGATGAACAGGAACGGGAAGAGCTGACCCGCCCAGACCGGACCGGTGCCATCGACGAACTTCGTCACGGCCGGCATCTGCATGTGCGGCGCGACCACGGCGATGCCCAGCGCCAGGCCAACGATGGTGCCGATCTTGAGGAAGGTCGAGAGATAGTCGCGCGGGGCGAGCAGCAGCCAGACCGGCAGGATCGAGGCGACGAAGCCGTACCCGATCAGCATCCAGGTGAGTTGGGTGCCGGAGAAGGTGAAGAGCGGCCGCCAGAACGGATCCTCGGCGATGTGGCCGCCACCGACGATGGCCACCATCAGCAGCACGAAACCGACGATCGAAACCTCGCCGACCTTACCCGGACGCACGTAGCGGGCGTAGACGCCCATCAGCATGGCGATCGGGATCGTCGCCGCGACGGTGAATGTGCCCCAAGGGCTATCGGCGAGCGCCTTGACCACGATCAGCGCCAGAACGGCGAGCAGGATGATCATGATCATGAACGTGCCGAACAGCGCGATCACGCCTGGGATCACCCCGAGTTCGGCCCGGATCAGTTCTCCGAGCGACCGGCCGTCGCGGCGCATCGAGATGAACAGAATCATGAAGTCCTGCACCGCGCCGGCCAGCACGACGCCCGCCAAGATCCAGAGCATGCCGGGCAGGTAGCCCATCTGCGCGGCGAGGACTGGGCCCACAAGCGGGCCGGCACCGGCGATGGCCGCGAAATGGTGGCCGAACAGCACGGTCTTGTTGGTGGGGACGTAGTCGAGCCCGTCGTTATGAACGTGTGCCGGAGTCTGGCGCTTGGGATCGAGCGCCATCACCTTGTCGGCGATGAACAGCGAGTAATAGCGGTAGGCGATCAGGTAGACGCAGATCGAGGCCACCACGACCCAGAGAGCGTTGATCGTTTCACCCCTCTGCGTGGCGACGATGGCGAGCGCCGCGGCGCCCAGGGCTCCGACCAGGGCCCAGGGCCCATGCTTCTGTACCGCGCCCATCGACGCTTCTCCCGACTGAGCCGTAATTCTTGATTCTCACGGCTTTCAAATTCGCTTTTAGACAGTCTGCAAAAGAATTCCAGTTGCAAGCAAGCCGCACAGGTAGGGGCTCTTTCAGTTCAGCAGCACGACCCGGTTCGGGAGTTCGTTTCGAGTGGGTCCGGCAGGCAGCGCGTCGGCGAGCGTGGAGCCAACACGCCCGACCGCGGCGAGCAGGCCAGGGCCGAGCGCGCCGCGTCCGGCAGCCTCTGTGAGCTCGGCAATCACCTCTCTCCAGGCCTCGTCGGGGATCCTGGCGCGGACGGCTTCGTCGGCGACGATCTCGGCGTGGCGCTCGGCCAGGGCGACATAGATCAGGACGCCCGTTCGGTTCTCGGTCCCGACGAGACCGCGGGCCTCGAACTCACGGCGGGCGGCGTCCCGCACGCGCTGCCGGCGGATCGGGGCGGGGACCAGCCCGATCCGGACGCGCTGGTCCATCGCGGCGAGCAACGCGGCGAGTGCGACGGCCGCCTGGATCGCCGCGATCGAGGCAGCGGACAGGGCGGTGAAGCCGATGAGCGGCCAAGGTACGAACAGCGCGCAGAGCAGCGCGAGAACTGGCGCCGCCGAACGGTAGAGTCCCGAGCGGGCGGCAACGAGCACCACGATCTCGCCGCTCGTCGCGCGCTCGGCCCGCGCGATCTCCGCGGCGATGCCGGCGCGCTCGGATAGCGACAGGGCAGGGCGCCTCTTACCAGTCACCGGATGCGCCTCCGCCCCCCGACGAGCCGCCGCCGCCGGAAAATCCGCTATCCGAGAAGCCGCCACCGCCTCCCGAGAACCCGCCGCTCCAGCCGCCGGAGGACGGCGAGGGAAAGATGATGATGTCGCCGCCGCGCCGCCTGTGGCGGCCGCCCGGTCCGGAGCCGGAATTCATGCGCCAGACGGCGATGACGACAAACAGGATCAGCACGATCCAGAACGCCACTTCGAGGCCGTTGACCGAGTCGCGGCGCACGGGGGCGCGCCGCTGCCATTGCTCGGCATCGCCCGCGAGGACTGATAGGATCGCGTCGGCCCCGGCCTCGATCCCGCCCGGAAGATCGCCCTGCTTGAACTTCGGCGTGATCGCGGTGGTGATGATCACCTTGGAGACGGCATCGGTGAGCGCACCCTCGACACCGTAGCCAGCCTCGATGCGCACCTTGCGCTCGTTCGGAGCGACCAGCAGGAGGGCACCGTTGTTCTGCTTCGCCTGTCCGAGCTTCCATTCGCGATAGAGCCGGTTGGCGTAGTCCTCGACGGTCAGCCCCTGCAGGCTCGGCACGGTCGCGACCACGATCTGGTCGCCGCTCTTGTCTTCCTGCGCCTTGAGCTTGGCGGTGATCCGCTCGCGTACATCCTGCGGCAGCACGCCGGCCGCGTCGGTCACACGGCCGTCGAGGGCCGGGAAGGAGGGCTCTGCCGCCCGCACCAGTCCGACGCAGGCCATGAGCAGCAGCACACAGATCGGCCCGACCGCGAGGCGTCGGAGCCGTCCGGTAGCGTGCCGGCGCGCTGCCATTTCAACTTCCCTAGAACTTCACGTTCGGCGCTTTCTCGGAATTCGGCGTCGCCGTGAAGGTCTCCATCGGCTTCGCGTCCGGATAGAACCAGCTGGCAATCCAGCGGCCCGGGATCGTACGGATCTCGGTGTTGTAGGCCTGGACGGTCTGGATGTAGTCGCGCCGCGCCACGGCGATGCGGTTTTCGGTGCCCTCGAGCTGCGACTGCAGGGCGAGGAAGTTTTGGTTCGACTTCAGGTCCGGATAGGCCTCGACGGTGGCGAGCAATCGGCCGAGCGCGCCGCTGAGTTGGTTCTGAGCGTCCTGGAACTGCTTGAATTTTTGAGGATCGTTGACGGTGGAGGCGTCGACCTGAACGCTGGTCGCCTTGGCGCGGGCCTCCACGACCTTGGTCAGGGTCTCCTGCTCCTGTTTCGCGTAGCCCTTCACCGTCTCGACGAGGTTCGGGATCAGGTCGGCGCGGCGCTGGTACTGGTTCTGGACCTCGCTCCAGGAGGATTTTGCCTGCTCCTCCAGGGTCGGCACCCGGTTGATGGCGCCACAGCCTGACAGGCAGGTGGCGAAAGCCATCGCCAGCATGGCCCCGATCACGCGGGCCAGCACCAGGGACCGCGGCCGGCTTGCGGATAACGAACCCTGACGCATCGATGGTCTCCCTCGGTCTTGGTCGAACGGTCAAGCATGAGATGGGACGCATCTCTCCCCATGGAAAGGGCGCGGATAGACTCCGATGAACCGACGTGGCGGTTGACAAGCGGAGGCGGTTGGTAGCGCTGTGCCGGCATGGAAGAGCCTTCCTCCGGTGCGGCGAAGCCTCGGGTCGCGATCACCTACTGCACGCAATGCCGATGGCTCTTGCGGGCGGCCTGGATGGCGCAGGAGCTTCTGTCGACCTTTGGCGACGATCTCGGCGAGGTCGCGCTGATTCCGGGGCGGGGCGGTGCCTTCCTGATCGCGGTGGACGGCGCTACGATCTGGGAACGGGTGCGCGATGGCGGCTTTCCCGACGTCAAGGCGCTCAAGCAGCGGGTGCGCGACCGCATCGATCCGGGTCGCGATCTCGGCCATGTCGACGGCGCGACGGCGGCGGATGACGAGAAGGACCGGGCGTGACGCTGCGCTCGGCGATGAAGGTCGGCGGTGATGCACGGCATACGACCTGACGCCCCCGAGCCGGCGAGCGCCCGGATCATCCGCGGAAATCGCAGGTCGGTGATCGGCCGCGTTCTCGCCCGGCTCGACGAGCGCGGTTTCTCCACGCAATTCTACCTGATCATGCTCGTGATCGCGCTGATCGGGCCGGGCCTGATCTTCACCGCGATCCTTCTGGCCCGCTACGCCGCGACGGAACGGGCGCGCTTCGAGCAGGATGCGCGCGAGAACGTGCGCGGCATCTCGCTGGCGATCGACCGCGACATCGCAGGGCTCGTCGCGGGTCTCCAGACGCTCGCGACCTCGCCCCGCCTGCGCAACGGCGAGTTCGAGGGATTCGATGCACAGGCTCGGCTGGTGCGCGACACGATCGGCCTCGAGATCATCCTGCGCAGGCCAGACGGCCAGCAGGTCGTCAATACCGGACTGAAGCCGGGCTCGCCGCTGCCGATCACGCCGCTGCCCTTCGATGAAGAGATCGCGGGAGGCATCCAGCGCTCGGCGGTGACCGGCTATCTCGGCGCCTCGGATCCGCTCGGCGCCTCTTACGCCATCGGCGTGGGGGTGAAGCTCGATACTGGCGTCAAGTTCATCCTGAGCTACGCCGTGCCCCTGAGCCGGCTCGACGCGATGCTCGCGCGCGATCACGTCCCGGGCTGGACGACCGGGCTCGCCGATCGCGACGGGATCGTGCTGGCGCGCGTGCCGGAGCTGCCCGGCGTGGTCGGGCGGATGCGGCTCGCGACTCTGCGCCAATCCGCGACCGAGACACCGGGCGTCTGGGAGGGCAAGGACCGCGCGTTCAAGCCCGTCACGGTGGTCGAGGAGCGCTCGCGCTTCAGCGGCTGGACGGTGGCGGCGAGCATCCCGCAGCATCTGGTCGAGGCGCGGCTGCGACGCTGGATCTGGGCCTTCGGCGGCTTCGGCCTGCTGGTTCTCGCGACCTCCTCGGCGCTGGCTGTGCATCTCTGGTCGCGGGTCTCGCGGCCGCTGCGCCAACTCGCGGCGACGGGGCCGGCCCTGTCGCGGGGGCAGGCGATCCCGCGCATCTCTTCGCCGATTCATGAGATTCGTCGCCTGGGCGACGTGCTCGCCGACGCCTCACTGCGCCTGCGCACCCGCAGCGAGGAGCGCGACCGGGCGCTCGCCGACACCCAGCGCGGCCTCTCGGCGCTCCGCGAGAGCGAGGCACGCTTCCGCGTCGTGGCCGATTCCGCCCCGGCGCTGATCTGGATGACGGACGAGGCCGGCGCGATCGTCTTCGCCAACATGCATTTCGACCAGCTCTTCGGACGGCCCTATTCGGAGCTGTCCGGCGAGGGCTGGCACAAGGTCATCCATCCGCCCGACCTGCCGGCTTTCTCCGCGCTCTTCGAGGAGGCGGTCCAGCAGCGCACGCCGTTCAAGGCGGAGATGCGCGTCATCGACCGCAACGGCGCCGTGCGCTGGCTGCGCTGCGAGGGCGTGCCGCGGCTCGACGAGACAGGGGCCTTCCTCGGCTATACCGGCTGCAACATCGACATCACCGATGCCAAGCGCGCCGAGGAGCACTTGATCCTCCTCATCAACGAGCTGAACCACCGCGTGAAGAACACGCTGGCGACGGTCCAGTCGATCGCGCTGCAATCCCTGCGCGGGCTCGAGGGCGAGGAGGCCGAGGCGGCGCGCGGCGCCTTCGAGAACCGCCTGCTGGCGCTGGCGCGCGTCCACGACGTGCTCACCCGCGAGAACTGGGAGGGCGCCGAGATGGGCGCCGTGGTCGCGGACGCGATCCGTCCCCTCGACGGCGGAGGAGTAACGTCGCGGTTCACCTGCACGGGACCGTCCTTGCGGCTGCCGCCGCGGCTCGCCCTGTCCATCGCCATGGCGCTGCACGAGCTCGGCACCAACGCCGTGAAATACGGGGCTTTGTCCAACGAGGACGGCCGGGTCGAGATCACCTGGACCTTGGAGCGGGGCGCCGAGACCCGCCTCGGCCTGCGCTGGCGCGAGAGCGGTGGACCGCCGGTCAGGAAGCCGACTCGCACCGGATTCGGCTCGCGCCTGATCGAGCGCAGCCTCGCCCGCGAACTGGAGGGCAAGGTCGAGCTTCTCTACGAGGCGAGCGGCGTCGTCTGCACCATCGATGCGCCGGTGCCGCCGCCCGGCCTGCTCGAACGCAAGGGCGGCACTGCGCTGCCGCGGCCGTCGCAGACGTCGGCGCTGCCGGGAACGGACGTCAGCTAAAGCTCGCCGGATCGGGACCGATCCGGCCATCGGCCCGGTCGAGACCCTCGATCGCAGCGTGATCCTCGGGCGTCAGCGCGATGTCAAATACCGAGAAGTTCTCGGCGATGCGCGATGCCGTGGCCGATTTCGGGATCGCGACGAGCCCGCTGTCGAGATGCCAGCGCAGCACGATCTGAGCGGGGCTGCAGTCGTGCCGCCGGGCGATCTCGACGAGCACCGGATCGTTGAGAGCCTTGGCCTGGCCGAGTGGGCTCCAGGACTCCGTGACAATGCCGAGGCGCGCATGGACCTCGCGCAGAGCGCGCTGCTGGAAATGCGGGTGCAACTCGATTTGGTTGACCGCCGGCACCACGCCGGTCTCGGCAATGATCCGCTCCAAGTGCTCGGCATTGAAGTTGGACACACCGATCGCGCGTGCCCGGCCCTGGCGCTTCAAGTGGACGAGGGCACGCCAGGTGTCGACGTAGCGGTCGCGCTGCGGGCAGGGCCAGTGGATCAGATAGAGGTCGACCGCATCGAGCCCGAGCCGCTCCAGGCTCTCGTCGAAGGCGGCAAGCGTGCTCTCGTAGCCCTGATGGTCGTTCCAAAGCTTCGTCGTCACGAAGATGTCTTCGCGGGGCAGGGCTGCCTGGTGCAGGGCGCGGCCGACGCCGGCCTCGTTGCCGTAGATCGAAGCGGTATCGATGGAGCGGTAGCCGACGTCGAGCGCGCTCCTGACCACTGCCGGCGTCTCGGCACTGGGCAGTTGCCAGACGCCGAAGCCGAGCTGCGGGATGCTGCCTCCGTCGTTCAGCGCGAGGCGCGGCACGCTGGTGGCATCCGTCATTGTCCGTCTCCGATCGGGGGCGGCCCATCCGAGAAGGGGCCGCAGGATGCGACGAACCTGTGGCGCTGCAGGCGATCCGTCGAGGGGCCCGCGATCCAGGCAGAGTCGACCGGGAGAGCGGCGGATCGCATCCGGCATCGTACCGGTGGCATGGCGCCAAGGCGAAACCGGGCTCGTGCCCGTATCGCAGGCCTCTCGACGATCACTCGTCGGTTGCGTCCAAGTGCCGGCCGATCCGATCGAGGTGAAGGTAATTCGGGTTGAACAGAGAGGCGGTCTTGAGGGCTGGTAGATCGGGGATCGTCAGCAGGCGTCCGCGCAACGTCACCAGACCATTGGCGCGCAACTCCTGCAGCACCCGGTTGACGTGGACGTTCGACAGGCCGAGGGCGTCGGCGAGATCGACCTGCGTGATCGGCAGTTCGCAGGAGGGGCCGTCGGTGAGATCGACGGCGCGCATGCGCAGGAACAGTTCGCAGAACAGGTGGCCGAGCCGCTCGGTCGCTGTCCGCTGGCCGATATTCACGGTCCATTCCCGCTGCACGGCCGTGCCCACCAGCGTCTCCCACCACAGGGCCTGCGTAACGCGGGGATGCTGCTCGGTGATCGTCGTCAACGCGTCGCGATCGATCTCTGCGACCGTCACCACGCTGAGCGTGCCGATCGAATGGTCCATTTCGGGCATGACGAAGGCGTGCGTGTCGCAGAGATCGCCCGGCAGGAGGATCGCGATGATCTGCCGCCGCCCGTCCTCAAGCTGCTTGTAGCGGCAGGCCCAACCCGAGAGGATGAGGTTGACCTGATCCGGGCGCTCACCCTCGCGGATGATGTCCTCTCGCGGCCCGATGCGGCGGACGTTCAGCCGGGCGGCCTCGTTGAGTGCCTGCTTTTCCCCGGACGACAGACGCGCGAAGCGCTGAAGCTTCCGAACCAGGGGGGTGTCCATGCTCCAGGCCGTCCGTTCGTTCGAGGCCTCATAGCGTTGCTGTGCGGCGCGCGATTTAACATTCGATAAGAGCGGATCGGCAAAATGTCTCCTCTCAACGCAGATAGCCATTTCGGATTTCGTCGGCGCCTCAGACGGTAAGGGCTTGCGCTATCAGCGCGACGAGTGTGCCTGCGCCTTGAGATTGTTGGCGATGGTGCGCGCAACCTGCGCTATGGACGCGTTCCGCTGCTCGGGAGAGCCCGTCGATTCCGTCAGGTAGACGGCCGCGAGGATGGGTGCACCGTCCGGTGGGTACAGAAGGCCGACGTCGTTCGCCGTTCCCCGCTCGCCGGTGCCGGTCTTGTCGCCGACGCGCCAATCCGGCGGCAGCCCGGCGCGAAATCGCGTCGCGCCGGTCCGGTTCGCCAGGAGCCATTCCTGCAGCCTCGCCCGGGAGGAGGTCGCCAGGGCATCGCCGAGGACGAACCGATCGAGGTTCGCGACCATGGCATCCGGGCTCGTCGTGTCGCGCGGGTCTCCGGGCAGCGCCTCGTTCAAGGCTGGCTCGGTGCGGTCGAGCCGCGTGACCGTGTCGCCGCGCTCGCGCAGATAGCGCGTCAGCCCCGATGGTCCGCCGATCCTCGAGAGCATCAGGTTGCCGGCGGTGTTGTCGCTGAGCGTGATGGCTGCCTCGCAGAGGTCGGCGAGCGGGATCGCCCCTTCGGTGACGCGGGCCGCGGTGGTCGGCGAATAGTCCACGAGGTCGGATGCCGTGTAGGCGATGCGCCGCTCCAGCGATTCTTGTCCTGCATCGACGCGTGACAGGACGGCTGCCGCCGCGAGAAGCTTGAACGTGCTGCAGAGCGGGAACCGTTCCCCGGCCCGGTACCGCAGGCCGCGGCCTGTGCCCGCCTCGAGAGCCGCGACGCCGAGACGGCCGCCGACGGAACGCTCGATCTGCGCGAAAACCTCCTCGGGTGTCGGCTCGGCCGCCGTGGCCCCGCCTCGGAACGAATCTGGCAGCGCGAGGAGCGCTGCGGCGGTGGTGAAGGCGCGTCTGTTGATCATGCACCAAGCCTTTGCGCAGACCATGACCGAAGCTTGACGCTCGGCCCCGCGCGCCCGACAGAACAGGGTCATCCAGGCGAATGGAGCCGCCAGTTCGTGTCCCTCGACGACCGCGCACCGCCGCCGCGCTTCAACGCGGCCCGCTACTGCCTCGCCGAGAATGCCCGATCGCGCGCCGCCAAGGCCGCCCTGGTCGTGGTGGGCGAGCACGGGGTCGAGCGGATCAGCTTCGCCGAGGCCGACCGGGCGGTGCGCGCGATCGCCGGCGGACTATCCCGCCTCGGCCTCGGGCCGGGCGCGCGCGTGATGATCCGCATGGGCAACGAGGCCGACTACGTCCTCGTCTATTTCGCAGCGCTCGCCGCCGGATTGGTGGCGCTGCCGTCCTCATCCCAACTGACGGCCGCCGAGGCATCCTTCCTGATGGAGGATTCCGGCGCCTCGGCAATCGTGCTCGGCCGGGGTGCCACCCTCGATCGGGATCGTCTCGGTGGGCGCATCCTGCTTGGGCCAGACGAGATCGCGGCAATGAAGGCCGGCGAGCCCGCGGCCGACTACGCCGATACCGGTGCCGATGACCCCGCGACGCTCGTCTACACCTCTGGCACCTCGGGCTCGCCGAAGGGCGTGCTGCACGCCCACCGCGCGATCTGGGGCCGCCGGCCGATGCACGCCCATTGGCTCGGCCTCACCGAGCACGATGTGATGCTGCATGCCGGTGCGATGAACTGGACCTACACCCTCGGCGTCGGCATCACCGACCCCTGGGCCTGCGGCGCCACCGCGATCGTCTATAACGGCCCGCGCGACCGGGGCATCTGGCCGGCCCTGATCGCGGCCCATGGCGCCACGATCTTCGCCGCGGTTCCGAGCGTCTACCGGCAGATCCTCAAATACTCCGACCTGGCGCAGCACGATCTGTCGAGGCTGCGCCACGGCGTCACCGCCGGTGAGACGCTGGCACCGGACCTGCTCGCAGCCTGGACGGCGACGGCGAAAAAGCCGCTCTACGAGGCGCTCGGGATGAGCGAGGTCTCGACCTACGTGTCGAGCGGCCCGACGATCCCCGTTCGCCCCGGCTCGCCGGGCAAGCCGCAGCCCGGCCGCCGCGTCGCGATCCTGCCGGTCGAGGGCGAGCCTGAGCCGTTACCGGCCGGCGAGACGGGGCTTCTCGCCGTGCACCGCTCCGAACCGGGCCTGATGCTCGGCTACTGGAACCGCCCGGACGAGGAGCAGGTGGTCCTGCGCGGAGACTGGTTCACGGGCGGCGACCTCGCGAGCCTCGATGCGGACGGCTACCTCTGGTTCCACGGCCGCAACGACGACCTGATGAACGCCATGGGTTATCGGGTCTCGCCGAACGAGGTCGAGGCCGCGCTGATCGAGCACCCAGACGTTGCCGAGGTCGGTGTCGCCGAACTCGCCGTGCGCGCCGATCTCAAGGTGATCGCCGCCTTCGTCGTCCTGACGCCGGGCGCCATGCCGGACCCGCAAGCCCTGATCGCCTGGTGCGGCGAGCGTCTTGCCGCCTACAAGACTCCTCGTGAGATCCGTTTCCTCGATGCGCTGCCCCGCACCGCCAACGGCAAGGTCCAGCGCAAGCGCTTGGCCGAGACTCAAGGCTGACGGGATCGCGCTCGATCGAGGAAATCCGACGCGCAGGGTCCGATGCTCGTACGATCTGCTCGATCGGCGTTGTGCGAGGGGAGGCGGAGGTGAGCGGACGCTTCCGAGCAGGTGGACGGCGGAACCGCACGAGCCGGGTTGACCGGCCCCATGCGAGCTTTTAGAGCCGATACCAACGGAGACGTGGCCGAGAGGCTGAAGGCACTCGTTTGCTAAATGAGCATACCCCTAAGAAGGGTATCGAGGGTTCGAATCCCTCCGTCTCCGCCACTCGATCCTCATAAACCTAGATAGACCTCGCGCGTTCGCTGCTGGTGCGAATGCACGGCGCTGCCCAGCTTTCGCATCGCGGCCGCCTCTCCCGCAGATGGAAGAGGTCGCCTCGAACAGACTGACGCGGCTCGCCGAGCAGGATGAACCGCACGCAAGGGGCGGCGCTATGTTCGAACGCGCCTACTCCGCCGCAGCGGGCGCGGGCACGCGTTTCGGCTCGTAGCGGCCGTCATTGGCAGCCTGCATGTCGATGCGGCTGTCGTGGAGTTCGTGCAGCGTCGAGCGGTGGCCGATCGAGACGATCGTGGTGCCGGGCAGCTTTTCGCGTAGGGTCCGGTAGATCCTGGCCTCGCTCGGCTCGTCGAGGGCCGCGGTCGACTCGTCGAGGAAGAGCCAGTCGGGCTTGGCCAGGATGGCACGGGCGATGGCGAGGCGCTGCTGCTCTCCGCCGGAGAGGCGCTGGTCCCAGGCGTCGACCTGATCGAGGTTGTCGGCGAGCTGCGGCAGCTGCGCGGCGGTGAGCGCGTCGCGGATCGCCTCGTCCGAGAACTGGTCGGTGGTGTTCGGGTAGGTGACGGCGCCGCGAAGGGTGCCGAGCGGGATGTAGGGCCGCTGCGGCAGCAGCAGCGCCGACTGCCCGGCCGGCACGTCGACCCTGCCCTTGCCGAAGGGCCAGATGCCGGCGATGGCGCGAAACAGCGTCGATTTGCCCGAGCCCGAGGGGCCAGTGACCAGCGTTGCCACGCCCTTCGGCAGTGCGAAGCCGGCCGTGTGCACGATCTCGCGCCCGTCGGGCAGGCCGAGGACGAGATCCTTGGCCGTGACGTCACCCCTGCTGTCGTTGCCCTGGACGAGACCGTAGCCGGCGCCGCTCAAGGCCTCGGCCTTGGTCATGGCGCGCTTGAAGGAGGAGAGACGGTTGGTGTTGGCCTTGTAGGAGGCGAGCGTCGTGTAGGAGCTGATGAAGAACGACAGCGCGCCCTGGACGCTCGAGAAGGCATCCGCGGTCTGCTGGAACTGTCCCAGCGTGATCTTCTTCGCGAAGTAGGACGGCGCAGCCAGGATGTAGGGGAACACCACGCTGATCTGGCTGTAGGACAGCGTCAGGCTGCCGAGCTTGATCCGGCGATAGATGATGCCGAGGTAGTTGGAGATGATCGAATTGAAGAGGCCGCGCAGCCGCACGGTCTCGGCCCGCTCGCCGCGCAGCAGCGCGATCTGCTCGCTGTAGATGCGGGAGCGGGCGAGCGAGAAGCGGAAATCCGCCTCCACCTTCTCCTGGCGGAAGTCGAGGCCGATCAGCGGGCGGCCGACGAGGTGGGTGAGCCAGGTGCCGACGACGGCGTAGCCGACCACCAGCCAGACCAGGAAGCCTGGGATCACCGTATCGGTGAACGGCAGCACGAAGTCCCGGGACAGGCTCCACAGGATGACCATGAACGAGACGAGCGTCGCTGCCTGGGAGAGCAGCCGGATCGAGAGCGTCGTCGTCTGCTGGATGAACAGGTTGACGTCGCTCTGGATACGCTGGTCAGGGTTGTCGGCGTGCTCGTCGGTGAACGGGATGCGGTAGTGGGTGCCGCCGTCGAGCCAGCGCTCGTAGAGGCTCTTGGTAAGCCAGGTCCGCCAGCGGATGTGGAGGCTGGCATCGACGAACACGTCGAGCATGCCGATGATCACCCAGACCGTCGCGAGCGGCCCGAACACCCATATCAGCTGGTACCAGAAGACCTCGGCCTTGTACTCTTGCAGGGCGTTGAAGAGGTCGCGGTACCAGAAGTTCAGGCGCAGCTGCAGGGCGACCTGGGCGAAGGTAATGAAAATCGAGAGCGCGACCAGGCGCTGGCCGAGCGTGCCCTCGGTGCGACCGAGGAAGCGGAACGGGCCGATCTCGCGGGTCGGCTCGTCGCGTGTGGCGAAGTAGGGATCGGCGATCAGCGTGATATCGCGGATCGGCTGCAGGTAGGAGATTCCCAGCACGATCGCGGCAAACACGACGGCGCCGGTCGCGGCAAACTCGGGAGGCAGGAGGGCGGCAAGCACCGGCGGGAGCAGCCCGAGCGCGGCGGCCTGTTTGGCCAGCGCCAGGAACAGGTAGCCGATGCCGTAGACCGAGATGAAGATCTTCAGGTAGGCGGAGATGTTCTTGGCGGCGAGCAGGATGCCGGCCATCGCAAGGCCCGCGAGGGAGACGTAGAGCGGCGGCGAGGGCATGCCCGGCGCTGCGAGCAGAAGCAGCGCGACGACGGCGGTGAGGACGGCCTGGATGCCGAGCCCGCTCTTGAGTGCGGCCACGCTGGTCTCCCTTCGGACTTTTCACATCTGCGCGGACCGGACGGCCCGGTGACGGGCCGCGCCCTCGACGGGCAGGATCCCTGGCGCAGTGACGTGGCGACATAGTGTTGCCGGGCCGCCGCGTCTCCTGAAATTTTGGTCACGTTCGGATCGAGGGACTGTGGAGGGCCGCTGCCGGGGCCGCTCGACGGCGGCCTAGTTCCCGTTCCAGTCCTCGAATTCGGGCGCCTTGCAGCGGTAGCCGACCGGACATTGCGGGTTGTCGCGGGTCGGCACGAAGCGGAGTTCGGCAATCTCCGAGATCTCGCAATAGCCGCGATCGGCCACGATCCGCTCCGATTGGCCCGGTCCCGTCGCGAGCACGACGTCGCCGTCCTGCTTCACCAACGCCTTGGCGTCCGTGCAGGATACGCGATTGGTCGCCAGCCGCTGCTGGGCGGCAACCGGAGCCACCTGGCCCAGAGCCAAGACGCCCGTCAGGAAGACGAGAGGGAGTTTCATGATGCCATAGGGCCGCGGTACCGAATCCAGCCCAAGCTTGACCATGGCAGGTTCACGGCGCCCGGAAAAGGGGCGCCAGCGCACGCTCCGCCGTGCAGAAGCCGCAATCGGGCAGTTTACGAATCGTTGTGGCCGCAAGGGCCTTTAACAAACGATGAAGCGGCCGTAGAAACAACGAATCGCGCCGCTCTCAACGGGCGAGATCTCATCATGTCGAGCTTATCGATCCTCAACCTGGATGCCGTGCGCGCAGCCCCCGTCTCGCGCTCGCCCTACACCTATTTCCTTGGCAACGGCGTCCTGAACCGTGATGCGGTCGCCGAGATCCGGCAGGATTTCCCGGCCATCGCCAAGCCCGGCTACCTCACGGTGGACGAGGTGGCGCTGAAAGGCCGCTTCAAGGCGCTGATCGACGAGCTCGAGAGCGACGAATTCTCCCGCCTGCTCGGCGAGAAGTTCGGAATCGACCTGGTGTCGTGCCCGCGGCTCACCACGATCATGAAGAAGAGCCAGCTCAAGTACGGCGCCATCCATACGGACGGCCCGTCCAAGGTCATGACGCTGCTCGTCTACATGAACGACGAGTGGGACGCCCCAGCCGCTGGCCGCCTGCGCGTGCTCTACGACGGCAAGAACTACGAGCCCTTCGCCGTCGAGGTGCCGCCGACCATGGGCACGATGTTTGCCTTCCTGCGCGCCGACAATTCCTGGCACGGCCACGAGCCGTTCGAGGGCGAGCGCCGGGTCGTGCAGGTGGCCTGGATCAAGGACGCGAGCGAGCTTGAGCGCAAGAAGAAGCGCAACGGCATGGCGCAATTCCTGAAGGGCATTTTCGGGCGCTGATCATGTCGGAGGGGCAGAGCATGAGCGTGGCATGCGAGATCAGGGACGAGCCCGTCGTTCCCTATCTCCAATTGCCGGTCGCGCATGTGCTCGACCTCGGCGAGCCGCGCCCCCTGCGGCTCGCGGTTCCGTTGATGCTGGCAGCGGGCTGGGGTGCGCTGCTCACCTTCAGCGTGATGTTCCTGATGGAGGATGGGCGTAATCCGGCGGCGGTCGCCGAACGCGGCCCCGCTGCCGAACGGCCCGAACCCGCGCAGGTCAAGGAGGCCCAGGCACACCTGCAGGAACCGGCCCAGGCCGCCGCGGTCGAGCCGGCCGCCGCCGCCGCGCCGAGTGTCGTCCAGGTTGCGAGTACGGCGGGCGAGGCGCAGCCTGCCGCGACGCCGACCGCGGCATCCGTGGCTGCGCCACCGATCGTCGCTCCTCGTCCCCAGGGCGCACCGATCGAGCGTGTCGGCTATGTCGGGACCTGGGGGCCGAACGCTCAGGCCTGCGGCTCGCGCTCCCGACGGAGCGGCTACATCCCGGCGACGATCACCGAGGAGGGCGCCAGGGCCGGCCGCACGCTCTGCCGCTTCCGCAATGGCCGTCGCGATGGCGTAGCCTGGACCGTGTCGGCCGATTGCAGCGATCGCGGCCGCAACTGGACCTCGCAGGTGCGCCTGCTCGTCGATGGCGACCGCCTGATCTGGACGAGCTCCAAGGGCTCGTCCTCCTACGTGCGCTGCGGCCGCCGCGAGGGTTGAGACCGTTCCCGTCTGATCTGTTCACCGCGAGCTTCCCCTTCTCGCCGCATGCGAGGATTGGGGCTCACGACTGATTTGCTCGATCCGGAACCAGTGCTTCGTCAGAACGGCAGCAGCACGTCGACGAGTTGCTGGCCGTAGCGAGGCTGCTGCACGTCGGTGATCTGGCCGCGGCCGCCATAGGCGATCCGGGCCTGTGCGATCTTCGTGGAATCGATCGTGTTGTCGGACTCGATGTCCTCCGGCCGCACGACGCCGGCGACGATGAGCTCGCGCACCTCGAAGTTGATCCGGATCTCCTGCTTGCCCTCGATCACGAGGTTCCCGTTCGGCAGGACTTGCGTGACGATGCCGGCGACGTTCGTCGTCACCGTCTCGGCGCGCTGGACCGAGCCCGCGCCGTCGCTCGACGAGGTCGAGGTGGCGTTCAGGAGCTTGTCGGCGCTGATGCCGGCCGCGGCCACACCGGCGGCCTTCTCGAGGCCGAAGGCGTTGGGCAGGCCGAAGCCCTCGGCATTGGCGCGGCTGCGCTTGGTCTCGTTGTTGAGGTTGGCCTTGTCGGTGACGTTGACCTTCACGGTCAGGATGTCGCCGATCCGGGCGGCGCGCTGATCCTTGAAGAAGGCGCGCGAGCCGGTGCGCCACAGGGAGTTCGGCGCGTAGGAGACGGGCTGCACGTCCGGCATCGGCAGGCGCACCGGCTTGTAGCCGGGCTGCGCAGTCGGGTCCTCGATCGCCGTCAGGCGCGGCTGGGCGCCGATCTGCGAGAGCCGGTCGGCCGTGTTGCAGGCACCGAGGCCGGCGCAGCTGATCGCCAGCGCGAGGAGGTGGGGAGCGCGGAGGGTCATGGCAAAGGGGCCGCTCTGACGAGACAGGGACGGGTTCAGTTGATGCGGGGAGCGGTCACCGCGCTCGCCTGCACGATGGGCTGCGAGCGGGTCGGGCTCACCGAGACGCGGCCGGGACCGATCACCGTGGCCTGGAGCGTCTTCTTGGACGCCGGGTTGGTCACGGAGACGCTGGCGCCGAGCCGGCCGGTCTCGTTGGCAATGCCGGTCATGGACAGCGAGACGCCGGGCATCTCGAAGACGATGGCGACGGCGTCGCCGCGCTGGACGAGGTCCGGCGGTGCCACGTCGCCGGCCCGCAACACGGCGCTGGCGCTGAGCGAGCGCTGCGCGACCTGGCCTATGACGGAGGCGCCGTTGCCGAGCGCGTCGCCGCCGAGCGCGTCGCGGGGACGCCGCTCCAGGGCAATGTCGCCCTGCGTGATCGCCTCGCCCCGGTTGAGGGAGCGGGTCAGCACCGCGACCTCGCGGGTCTCGTAGACTTGGCCGGTGACACGCAGCGAAGCCTGGCGTTCGCCGAGGACGATCAGGCCGGCGATCCGGTGCGAGCGCGCATCGTAGGTGACGTCGACGGCGTTGGCCTGCCCGTCGAGGCTGAGCGGCGCGAGCAGGAGCGCCTCTCCATCGAGGCGGACCGAGAGGTTGCCGGCGTCGAGGCCCATCGTCGTGGCGAGCGCCCGCTTGAGCGCGGCCTCGATCTCCGGCGGCCCGATGCGGCGGGCCGCGCGCTGAACCTGGATCTGGCTGCGGCCGCCGGTATCGACGTTGCCGAGATCGAGCCGGTCCAACGCCTCGGCGATGCGCCGGGTCTGGATGGTGCCCGAGGTCCCGAGAGCGGGCGCGCGGAACAGCGGCCGCGCACTGAGGGCGGACGGTGCGTTCTCGACGAGGTCGCCGAGGGTCAGGACGTCGCCTTTGGCCGTGATGTCGCCGCGCAGGCGCAGCGTGTCGGCGCGGGCCAGCGAGGGCAGGGCGAGCGAGGCCGCGACCAGGGCCGAGAGGGCGAGCACGGCGCGGAGGATCATCCCCGGGGTGGGGATGAGCGTGCTGTGCGAGGAGGGTTGGCTGATCTGCTTCAAGGGCTGCATCGGGATCAAAGCCTCTAGCCGCGGAACATCTGCGAGGTGGTGGAGAGCATCTGGTCGGCTGCCGTGACGACCTTCGAGTTCATCTCGTAGGCGCGCTGCGCGGCGATCAGAGACGAGATCTCGGTGACGGCGTTGACGTTCGCCTCTTCGAGGTAGCTCTGCTGCAGGTTGCCGAAGCCCTCGGAGCCGGGCAGGCCGGTGATGGGCGGGCCGGAGGCCGCGGTTTCCTTGAACAGGTTGTCACCGACCGATTCGAGGCCGACCTTGTTGACGAAGCGCGCGAGCTGGATCTGGCCGAGCGTCTGCGGGGCTGTCTGGCCGGGCAGGGTCGCCTGGACCGTACCGGTGGCCGAGATCGTCACCGAGGTCGCGGTGTTCGGCACGGTGATCGAGGGGTCGAGCAGGTAGCCGTCACGGCTGACGAGGTTGCCCTGCGCGTCGAGGTCGAACGAGCCGTCGCGGGTGTAGTTGTAGGTTCCGTCCGGCATGCGGATGCGGAACAGGCCCTCGCCGCGGATGGCGACGTCGTAGTCCTTCTCCGTTGAGGTCAGGGTGCCCTGGCCCATGGCGCGCGCCGTCGAGGTGGTCTTCACGCCCGAGCCGAGGGCGAGTCCCGCCGGCAGGATGGTGTTCTGATCCGAGGTCGAGGAGCCGGCGCGGCGCAGGTTCTGGTAGAGCAGATCCTGGAAATGCACCTGCTGGCGCTTGTAGCCGGTGGTGCGCAAGTTCGCGATGTTGTTCGAGATGACCTGGACGTTGAGTTCCTGGGCCGCCATGCCGGTGGCGGCGGAGTAGAGGGCGCGCATCGCGTGGGCTCCTTCGCGCTATCGTTCAGGCGACGTCGGCGAGACGGCGGATCGCCGTGCCGCGCAGGTCGTCGAGGCGGGAGATGATGCTCGAGACCGTCGTGTAGGTGCGGTTCACATCCATCAGCCGGGTCATCTCGAGCACCGGCTTGACGTTGGAGCGCTCCAGCGCGCCGGGCTCCACGCGGCCGTCGAGG
Source organism: Methylobacterium gnaphalii (assembly GCF_007992215.1). Lineage (GTDB taxonomy): Bacteria > Pseudomonadota > Alphaproteobacteria > Rhizobiales > Beijerinckiaceae > Methylobacterium > Methylobacterium gnaphalii. The sequence goes on from NZ_BJZV01000001.1 coordinate 222,788, forward strand.
CCGGCGGCCCGGGGCTGCTCGGTCGAGGAATAGACGTTGGCGCCCTCGTTCTTGAGGGCGCCTGGATTCTTGAAGGTCACGAGCCTGATGCGCCCGCGCACGCCGAGATTAGTCGAGACCGTGCCGTCCGGCGCGATGGCGAGGCCGGTCTCCTGCTGGCTGATGGTGATCGGGCCGCCGTCGCCTTGCACGGTGTAGCCGTCCGAGTTCACCAGGGTGCCCTTGGCGTCGATCTCGAAGGCGCCGTTCCGGGTGAAGCGGTCGCCGGCCGGGGTCCTCACCACGAGGAAGGCATCGCCGCGCACGGCGACGTGCATCGGGTTGCCATCGGGCTCGATCGGCCCCTGGCTCAGGTCGAGCGGCGTGCCCTGGTCGACGACGTAGGAGACGCGGCGGTCGGAGCCCATGAAGCTGTCGGCCGAGGCCGTCGGCATCAGGTATTCCTCGAAGCGGGCGCTGCGGGCCTTGAAGCCGGTGGTCGAGACGTTCGCCATGTTGTTGGCGATCACGTCGAGCTCGCGGGCGAGCGCCACCTGGGACGAGACACCGACGAAGAGCGCGTTCTGCATGGACTTCAGGCCCCAAACCGACGAGCGGTACGGGTCAGTCTCCGCAGGTGTCGTGCCAAGTGAGATTTTCTCGTTTTTCCTTTGACGCTTAGATGGTTAACGCGCCGGCAGGTCCGCTGGGGCTCCCTGCGCAGCCTGCCGTCGGCAAGTCCGACTCGGCAGATTTTGCCGCACTTAATCGCGCGTTAACCACGATCGGCAAAAGCTCGGCTTCAGAGGGTCGCGCATCGCGGTCCACGTCTCGTCACGCGGTGCGGTTCAGGAGCGTCCGGCATGGCCAAGAAGCCCAAGAAGGCGCCCGAAAGCGAAGAAGGCGCCGCCGCGGCCCCGAAATCCAAGAAGAAGCTCGTCATCATCGCCGCGGCCGCCGTGCTGCTGATCGGCGGCGGTGCCGGCGGCTACTTCATGATGAAGAAGCCAGCCGCGGCGGCGCAGGGCGAGCAGGCCGACGCCCACGGCGCGCCTGCGGCCGAGGGTGGGGGCCACGGCGCGGGTGGGCCGAAAATGGGCGTCGCCTTCCTGGAAGTGCGCGACCTCGTCGTGAACCTGACCCCGGAGCCCGGCCAGCAGAAGGGCGGATACCTCAAGCTCAAGGTGGCGCTCGAACTCAAGAACGGCCTGGTCGAGCAGGAGGTGAAGCCGCTGCTGCCGCGCGTCGAGGACACCTTCCAGACCTACATGCGCGAGCTGCGCGCCAGCGACATCGCCGGCTCGGCCGGCCTCTACCGCCTCCGTGAAGAGCTCCTGCGGCGCGTCAACGTCGCGATCCACCCGGCCAAGGCCGAGGCGGTGCTCTTCAAGGATGTCGTCGTCCAGTAACCGGCCCAGACGCCAGAGTAGCGATCGACACGACGATGGCCGACGAACCCGTGGAAGACGATTGGGCGGCAGCGCTCATCGAGCAGAACGAGAATGGCGGCGGCGATTCCTCGCTGGCCGAGGAATGGGGTGCGGCCCTCGCCGAGCAGGGCACGACCAACAATACGGGCGACGTCGCCGCCGAATGGGCGACGATGATCGAGGACGGGGAGACCGAGAACCTCCCCGAACTCGCCGGCAACGACCGCATCCTCGTCCAGGACGAGATCGACGCGGTGCTCGGCTTCTCCCTGCGCGAGCTGTCGGCCTCGGGCGCCGGCGGCGTGCGCGCCATCGTGGATTCGGGCGTCGTCCAGTACGAACGCCTGCCGATGCTCGAAATCGTCTTCGACCGGATGATCCGGTTGCTGTCGACGAGCCTGCGCAACTTCTTCCAGGACAACGTCGAAGTCTCCCTCGACGGCATCACCTCGGTCCGTTTCGGCGACTATCTCAACGCGATCCCGCTGCCGACGCTGCTCGGCGTGTTCAAGGCGGATACCTGGGAGAATTCGGGCCTCGTCACCGTCGAGCAGACGCTGGCCTACTCGACCCTCGACCTGCTGCTCGGCGGCAAGCGCGGCGGTTCGGCGACGCGCCTCGACGGCCGCCCCTTTACCACCATCGAGATGAGCCTGGTCCGGCGCCTCGTCGAGATCATCCTGACCGACCTCGAAGCCTCGTTCCAGCCGCTCTCGCCGGTGCGGTTCTCCATCGACCGGATCGAGACCAATCCGCGCTTCGCCACGATCACCCGGCCGGCCAATGCCGCGATCCTGATCAACCTGAAGCTCGACATGGACGGCCGCGGCGGCGGCCTTCAGATCCTGTTCCCCTACGCGACCATCGAGCCGATCCGTGAACTGCTCATGCAGAGCTTCATGGGCGAGAAGCTCGGCCGCGACCACGTCTGGGAAAGCCATCTCGCCACCGAGATCTGGCAGGCCGATGTCGGCATGGAGGCAGTCCTTCACGAGATGACGATGCCGCTGCGCAAGGTGATGGCGCTGAAGGTCGGCGACACCATCATGTTCGAGCAGAAGGCCTCCGACCTGATCACCGTCCGCTGCGGCGACTGGGCGCTGACGCAGGGCCGGATTGGGCGGATCGACGACAACATCGCCGTTCAGGTGGCGCGCCCGCTGCGCCGGTCCCGCACGACGCTCCAGGCCTTCGAGGCCGCCACCTCCAACCGAACCGACGGCTGATTGGTCATGTCGCTCTTCATCACCCTCGCCGCCGATGCCCTGGTCGCCGTTCTGCTGGTGGCGACGATCCTCACCTCCGTGAAGCTGTCGCGCCGCATCACCGCGATGAAGACCGATGAATCGGCCATGCGCCGGACCATCGGCGATCTCGTCACCGCCAGCGCAGCGGCCGAGCGCGCCTTCGCCGGCCTGCGCGCCACCCTCGACGAGTGCGACCGCGGCCTGAGCGAGCGGCTCGACGCTGCGGAGCGCTCCTCGGCGCAGCTCGCGGCCCATGTCCAGGCCGGTGAGGGTGTGATCGCCCGTATCGGTGCCATCGTGTCCCAGGCCGGCCGCCCGACCGCCCGCCGCGACGCCGAGCCGGCCACGGTTGGTCAGCCGGTTCCGATGCGGCAGGTCTCCGCCAGCGAACGGCTCGACGTGGCGCTCGCGGCCGCTCAGGCCATGTCCGAACGGGCCCTCGACCGGCTCCGGGCCAAGGCCGCATGAGCACGAAGACGGCGCCAGCCAAAGCGCAGCCCGCAAAGGCCAAGCCTCGCCGCCGGCTCGCGGTCCTGGCGCAGCTGCCGGCGAGACCGTTTCGCCTGCGCCTGATCGATGCCGTCACCCTGGCAGCGGTCGGGCTTCTCGTGTTGAAGCTGACCGCGCTCGTCGGCGACGGCGCCTCGACCGCCCCACCGCCGCCCGGCACGCCTCTGCCCGAATTCGCCCGCGCCATCGCCAAGGCCCGCACTGGCTACGAGCTGCCGGACCCGACCACCACGGGCTCGGTGACGCCGAAGGAGACGCCGGCGGAATCCGCAAAGCCGGCCGAGCCGGCCGTCTATCAGCCGGTGATGAAGGAGCCGGTCTCGCCGACCGAGCGCGCCATCCTCGAGAAGCTCGCGACCCGCCGCGACACCCTCAAGCAGCGCGCCGACGAGCTCGACCTTCGCGAAAAGATGCTTGGCGAGGCGGAGAAGAAGCTTGAGACCGGCGTCAATGGCCTGCAACAGGCCGAGGACAAGGCCGATCTGAACGGCACGAAGAAAGCCGAGGCCGAGCGCGCCGGCCTCAAGAGCATCGTCACCATGTACGAGACGATGAAGCCGAAGGATGCCGCCCGCGTGTTCGACCGGCTCGGCCTCGACGTGCTGGTACCGATCGTGCTGGCGATGAACCCCCGCAAGATGGCCGAGGTCCTCGCGGTGATGGGCGCCGAGCCGGCGGAGAAGCTGACCGTGGCCCTGGCCAATCGCGCCCGCGGTATCGACATGATGCCGACGCAGCAGGCGAGCGCCAGCGGCCTTCCGGCGAATGAGCTGCCCGCCCTCGATCCGGGGCCGCCTGCGCGCTGAGGCCGGAAGACTTTGCTTCTCTCCCCTTGCGGGGAGAGGCAGCCCGCATCCCCATCGATCGGATCAGTGCCGTTTGCGACGCTGGCCAGCATTGCTGCGCCGCATCGGAGGTTTGCGTCGCAAAAACGATATGCTCAGTTCCAGCATATCTGGACAAGCCCTGGAGCCGCGCCTAACTTAGGCGGCACAATGCTCATTTTGAGCATAAAGGAACGTGCCATGGCAGCGACCTCAGCCCTGCGGAGGGATGCCCGCTTCGACGGTCTGCCGCTTCCCGATGTCTACGCTCGCGTCAGCCGGCATATCCCGGCCATCGAGTGGCCAGCGCTCGCTCCCGACGTCGAGGCGATTCTGCGGCTGAAGCGCGAACGCAACGCCGTGATCCTGGCTCATAACTACCAGGCGCCCGAGATCTTCCACACGGTGTCCGACATCGTCGGCGACAGCCTGGCGCTCGCCCGCGAGGCCGTGACGGTTGATGCCGACGTCATCGTGCTGGCCGGTGTGCACTTCATGGCCGAGACGGCCAAGATCCTGAACCCGGAAAAGACCGTTCTGATCCCGGATATGGGCGCCGGTTGCTCGCTCGCCGACTCGATTACGGCCGAGGACGTGCGCGCACTCAAGCGCAAATATCCCGGCGTTCCGGTGGTGACCTACGTCAACACCTCCGCCGCGGTGAAGGCGGAGTCGGACGTCTGCTGCACCTCCGGCAACGCCGCCGACGTCGTGCGGGCACTCGGCGTGCCGCGTGTGCTGATGATCCCGGACGAGTTCCTGGCCCGCAACGTTCAGCAGCAGGTGCCCGAGGTCGAGATGCTGACCTGGGCCGGTCACTGCGAGGTCCACGAGCGCTTCACGCCCGACGACATCGCGGCCGTGCGCGACAGCTATCCCGGCATCACCGTCATCGCCCATCCGGAATGCCCGCCGGAGGTGGTGGAGGCCTCCGACTTCTCGGGGTCCACCGCGATGATGATGAACTACGTCACCTCTAAGCGCCCGAGCCAGGTCGTGCTCGTGACCGAGTGCTCGATGGCCGACAACATCGCCGTGGCGAACCCGGACATCGAGTTCATCAAGCCCTGCAACATGTGTCCGCACATGAAGCGGATGTCGCTCGCCAACATCCGGCGCGCGCTGGAGACGATGACCCACGAGGTCACGGTCGAGCCGGCGCTCGCCGATCGTGCGCGGATGGCCGTCGAGCGCATGCTCGCAGTCAAGCCGACCCCCGTCGTCTCGCCCGTCCCGAAGTCCTGACGCCATGAGCATCGTCTCGCGCAGCCCCGCCGACCGCGTGATCGTCGTCGGTGCGGGCGTCGCCGGGCTGGCCACGGCCCTGCGCCTGGTACCCCGGCCGGTGACGCTCGTCACCGCTTCGCCCCTCGGCGACGGCACGGCCACGGGCTGGGCCCAGGGCGGGATCGCCGCCGCGATCGGGCCCGACGACGCTCCGGTCCTGCACGCCGCCGACACCGAGGCAGCCGGCGCCGGGCTGACCGAGCCGGACGTCGCGCTCGCCGTCGCCGGTGCGGCGCCCGGCCTGATCGATTGGCTCGTCGAGATCGGCGTGGGCTTCGACCGTGACGCCGATGGCTGCCTCGCCCTCGGGCTGGAGGCCGCGCATAGCCGCCGCCGGATCGTGCGCGGGCGCGGCGATTCCACCGGTGCCACTGTCCTCGAAGGGCTGGTGAAGGCAGCGCGCGCGACGCCATCGATCGAAGTCCTCGTCGCCGAGGCGAAGGCCTTGATGCAGGACGCGAACGGCGCGGTCTGCGGCCTCGTTTGCGAGAGCGACGGCGCGTCCTTTCGTCTGCCGGCCCGCGCCGTGGTGCTTGCCACCGGCGGTGTCGGCAGCCTCTACGCGGCGACCACCAACCCGCGCGGCGCGACTGGCAGCGGGCTGCTGCTCGCGGCGCGGGCCGGTGCGACCCTGCGCGACCTCGAATTCGTGCAGTTCCACCCCACCGCCATCGATGCCGGCGCCGACCCGATGCCGCTCGCGACCGAAGCCCTGCGCGGCGAGGGGGCGGCTCTGATCGACGGGGCCGGTGAGCGCGTGATGGCCGGGATCCGCGGCGGCGATCTCGCCCCGCGCGATGTCGTCGCCCGTGCGATCTTCCAGGCACGGGCGAGCGGCCGCGAGGTGTTTCTCGACACGCGCGGCGATCTTGGCCGGTCGATGGCGCGGCGCTTCCCCACCGTGGCCGGTCTCTGCGCCGGGCTCGGCATCGATCCGGCGGCCCAGCCGATCCCGGTTCGGCCCGCCGCGCACTACCACATGGGCGGCGTGCTCGTGGATGCCGAGGGCCGCACCGACGTCCCGGGCCTCTGGGCCTGCGGCGAGGTCGCCTCGACCGGCCTGCACGGCGCGAACCGCCTCGCCAGCAACTCGCTGCTCGAAGCCCTCGCCTTTTCCGGGCCGATCGCAGCCTCGATCGAGGCCGCGCCACCCGCCTCGCTGATCGGTGAGGCGACCATGCCCGCGCGGCACCGCAGCGATGGCGGCCGGGCGCTGCCGGAGGTACGCGCCCTCATGGAACGCCGTGTCGGCGTCGTGCGCGACGCGGCGGGCCTGCGCGCGGCCATCCTCCGTCTGCGCGCGCTCGCGGAGACCGGTTCGGATGCCGCGCTCACCGGCCTGATGATCGCCGTCTGTGCCCTGTCGCGGCAGGAGAGCCGTGGGGGGCACTGGCGCAACGACTTCTCGGGGCAGGCAGCCCGTACCCACACGCTGACGACCCTTGCGGACTGCCTCCGCGCCGCCGAGCGGATCGCGGCTGACCAGACCCTGGCGGAAAGCCTGACCGATGCCTGACGCCACGCTGCTTCCGCTGCCCCGGCTCCTGGTGGAGCCGATCGTGCGGGCGGCCCTGCTGGAGGATCTCGGCCGGGCCGGCGACATCACCACGGACGCGATCGTACCTGCGACGGATCGGCTCTCGGGCGTCATCGCCTCCCGCCAGGATGGCGTGATCGCCGGGGTCGACACGGCGGCGATCGCCTTTGGCCTGATCGATCCGGCAGTCTCGGTCACCGTCGAGCGCGGCGACGGCGCCCATGTCGCGCCGGGCGACACCGTGATCCGCCTCGACGGGCCGGCGCGGGCCATTCTCACGGCCGAGCGCGTCGCCCTGAACCTGCTCTGCCGGCTCTCGGGTGTCGCCACCGCGACCGCAGCGCTCGTCGAGGCGGCCCGTCCGCACGGTCACGCCAAGATCGTCTGCACCCGCAAGACCACGCCGGGTCTGCGCGCTCTGGAGAAGCATGCGGTCAGGGCTGGCGGCGGCTCCAACCACCGCTTCGGTCTCGATGACGCAGTGCTGATCAAGGACAACCACGTCGCAGTGGCCGGCGGCATCGTCCCCGCGATCGAGCGCGCCCGCGCCCATACCGGTCACCTCGTGAAGATCGAGATCGAGGTCGATACCCTGGCCCAGCTCGAACAGGCGCTCTCGGTTGGGGCCGATGCCGTGCTTCTCGACAACATGACGCCCGAGACGCTGGCCGAGGCGGTGCGCCTCGTCGACGGCCGCGCCATCACCGAGGCATCGGGCCGGATCAACCGCGACACCGTCGGTGCGGTGGCAGCCTCCGGTGTCGACCTGATCTCCGTGGGCTGGATCACGCACAGCGCCGCGATCATCGACCTGGGGCTCGACGCGGCCTGAGTCCGTTCAGAATCGCTCGGCTGGGTTCATGCGCCTCTTCCCATGGACCGCAGCCCAGCCGTTGCTCTGAAAGAGGCAGACGATATCCCGCGGACAACCTGTCGTGGTTCGAGCGTGCAATTTTGCCACAATGCGGCAGTGCACACCAATTTCCTGAATCGCGCCAAGCCCTTGTAAACACAGGCCGCAGCGTGGCCCGGTATGGCCAAGCTGCCACCGTGTTGCCACACGGTCACGACGGCCGAGGAAGCGCGAAACGCGCCTGAATTGAGCTTGGCTTTAACGCATGGCGGTTTAGGTCTGGGCACCGATCCGTACGGTTGCGTGCGGCGGTTATCCACCAAGTTTCCAAACGTCTGCCTGCCACGAGAGGCTCTTATGCGCCGTTTCGTCACCGCCCTCGCGGGCCTTGCCTGCGCATCCATCGCACTGGCGGCGCCCGCCTCCGCCTATGAGATCGACCCGCTGACCCGCCAGCCATTGAGCGATGTGCTGACGGTGCGTGTGCGCCCGCAGAATGCGTCGCTGCCGGCCGTCGATCCGCTCGAGCAGGCTGCCACCACCCCGCAGGCCGCCGCGATCCAGAAGGAGATCGTCGCCTATAACGGGCCCTACAGCCCCGGCACGATCGTGGTCTCGACCGCCGAGCGCCGCCTGTACCTGATCATGGGTGGCGGCGAGGCGATGCGCTACGGCATCGGTGTCGGCCGTCCGGGCTTCACCTGGGGCGGCACCCAGAGCATCACCATGAAGAGGGAATGGCCGGATTGGCGTCCGCCGGCCGAGATGCTGAAGCGCCGTCCCGACCTGCCGCGCTACATGAAGGGCGGCATCGAGAACCCGCTCGGCGCCCGCGCCATGTATCTCGGCAACTCGATCTACCGCATCCACGGCTCGAACGAGCCGGAGACGATCGGCACCGCCGTGTCCTCGGGCTGCATCCGCATGACCAACGAGGACGTCTCGGACCTCTACACCCGGGTCAAGGTCGGCACGCGAGTCATCGTCCAGCGCTGAGCGCTCCAGCAATTCTGATCAACCGAAGGGCCGGCGGAAACGCTGGCCCTTTCGTTTTGCGTCCATTCGGACACGGGCGGCGATCTGTTTCGGCCATCTGGCGTATGCGCCTCACAGAAGCCATCATGCCAGCATGAGCCTTGCGTCGTTCGGACGCGTTTATCGTTTGTCCTGCAACGCCTCCTCACCCGAGCCGCGACAAGGAGCGCCCGTGCGAACCGCCCCGCCTCACCGCTGCGCCGTTGGGCTGCAGACCGGCGCGGGCAAGCCGGTGCCTGACTTCCGCGAGCGGAGGGCCGGCTGATGCTGCCACAGCACCGCTGGTTCTGGGTCGTGATCCTCGCCGCCGCCGGCGGCGCGGGCCTGATCTACAACCTGGTCTTCGCTCAGGGCGTCTCGCCGGCCGCCGGATTCATCTACGGCTTCTGCATCGGAACGGCAGCGCTCGCCTTCGATCGCGGGCTGATCCTGGCAGGGCTGCAATCGCGCATCCGCCGCCTGCCGGCCTCGCTCTACGTGCCGGCAGCGGAACTCTCCTACGTGCTGATGATCGTGGCCGGCAACGCGCTCGGCGGCGTCCTCGTCTGGGCGTGCGGTCTGACCGAGGACCCGCTCGGGGTGGCCGTTCGCACGACGCCGCGGGTGCTGGCCTACGCGCTCGCCGTCTCGGCCTTCCTGGTTTTCGTGATCCGCATGCGCGACCTCATCGGCGGCGAGGTCTTCGTGAACTTCCTGATCGGACGCTACCACCGCCCGGTCGAGGAGGAGCGCATCTTCCTGTTCCTCGACGTGGTCGGCTCGACCGCCTTCGCCGAGACCCACGGCGACCTGCGCGCCCAGGAATATCTCAGCGCGGTCTTTGCGACCCTGGCCGAGCCGGTGCGCCGCTATCAGGGCTCGACCGACGACTATATCGGCGACATGGCGATGATTACCTGGCCGATGGAGCGCGGCCTCAAGGATGCGCGCTGCGTCTCCTGCCTGTTCGCGGTGCGCGACCGGATCGAGGCGGAGGCGGAGGCCTGGACCGCGCGCTTCGGCACGGTGCCGCGCCTGCGCGCCGCCTTGCATGGCGGCTCGGTGGTCACGGCCGAAGTTGGGGTCGACCGGCACAAGATCGCCTATTTCGGCGACGCAGTAAACGTCACGGCGCGGATCGAAGCCCTGTGCCGGCCATTGGGCGTGGACATCCTGATCTCCGAGGACCTGCTCGGCCGTCTGCCGCGCCTGCCCGAGGGCGTCACCCCGCGCGGACTCGGCGCCCATACCCTGCGGGGACGCGACCAGCCTCTCGCCGTGGCGACGTTGGAGCGCAACAGGGATGCAGTCGCGGCCATGACCGAGGAGGCCGTCGCCGCCGATCCGGCTTCGGCGGCGCGACCGCGGGCTGCTGCCGCGTCGTGAGCGCTGCCCGTGAGAGCATGACGTGGCGCACGCCCCTGCGCCTCGCCCTTCGCTACGGCCTGCTTTTCGCCGGGCTCGTCACCGTCGGATACTGGGTGGTTGCCTCGGTCGGCGGCAATATCAGCCGTGCCGGTTTCGCGCTCGGCGTGGGGCTGATCGTGGCGAGCTTCTCGGCCCGGCTGGTGCCCCCAGGCCGCTGACCCTTATCGGCCCCCGGCGGCCCTAAAGCCGTGCCCTTCCGCTCGAGCACGCGGCCTGCGAGGAGGGGCATTGCCACGCTCGGTTCGTCTGAAGCGTTCCTGTCCAGCCTGCCGATCAGGCTCATGAATAAAAAAGGGGCCGCCTCTCGGCGACCCCTTTCGTCTCGTGACGGTGGGCGTGGACTTAGAAGTCCATGCCGCCCATGCCGCCCATGCCGCCGCCGCCCATGGGGGGAGCGGACTCCTTCTTCGGAGCATCGGCGACCATGGCTTCGGTGGTCACCAGCAGGCCGGCAACCGAGGCCGCGTCCTGCAGAGCGGTACGCACGACCTTGGCCGGGTCGACGATGCCGGCCTGGATCATGTCGACATACTCTTCCGTCTGGGCGTTGAAGCCGTAGGTCTCGCCGCCGTTGTCGATGATCTTACCGACGACGATCGAGCCCTCGACACCAGCGTTGCTGGCGATCTGCCGGATGGGAGCCTCGAGGGCCTTCAGCACGATCTTGATGCCGGCCTTGATGTCGGCGTTGTCGCTGGTGAGCTGAGCAACGGCCTTCTTGGCGAGCAGCAGCGCGACGCCGCCGCCGGGGACAATGCCCTCTTCCACCGCAGCGCGGGTGGCGTTGAGCGCGTCGTCCACGCGGTCCTTCTTCTCCTTGACCTCGACCTCGGTCGCGCCGCCGACGCGGATCACCGCGACGCCGCCAGCGAGCTTGGCGAGACGCTCCTGGAGCTTCTCACGGTCGTAGTCCGAGGTGGTCTCCTCGATCTGAGCCTTGATCTGGCCGACGCGGGCCTCGATGTCGGCCTTCTCGCCGGCGCCGTCGATGATCGTGGTGTTCTCCTTCTCGATGCGGACGCGCTTGGCGCGGCCGAGCATCGGGAGCTGCACGTTCTCGAGCTTGATGCCGAGGTCTTCGGCGATCATCTGGCCCTTGGTGAGGATCGCGATGTCCTCGAGCATCGCCTTGCGGCGATCGCCGAAGCCCGGAGCCTTCACGGCAGCGACCTTGAGGCCACCACGCAGCTTGTTCACGACGAGCGTGGCGAGCGCCTCACCCTCGATGTCCTCGGCGATGATGAGCAGCGGCTTGCCGGTCTGCACCACGGCCTCGAGCACCGGCAGCATGGCCTGGAGCGACGAGAGCTTCTTCTCGTGGATGAGGATGTAGGGGTCCTCGAGCTCGGCGACCATCTTCTCCGCGTTCGTGATGAAGTACGGGGAGAGGTAGCCGCGGTCGAACTGCATGCCCTCGACGACGTCGAGTTCGGTCTCGGCGGTCTTGGCTTCCTCGACGGTGATGACACCCTCGTTGCCGACCTTCTGCATGGCGTGGGCGATCATGTCGCCGATTTCTTTGTCGCCATTGGCCGAGATGGTGCCGACCTGGGCAACCTCGGACGACTCGGCGACCTTCTTGGCGCGGGCGGTGATATCCTTCACCGCAGCGGCCGTGGCGAGGTCGATGCCGCGCTTCAGGTCCATCGGGTTGATGCCGGCGGCAACGTACTTGGTGCCTTCGCGGACGATCGCCTGGGCGAGCACGGTCGCGGTGGTGGTGCCGTCACCGGCGAGGTCGTTGGTCTTCGAGGCCACTTCGCGCACCATCTGGGCGCCCATGTTCTCGAACTTGTCGGCGAGCTCGATCTCCTTGGCGACGGTGACGCCGTCCTTGGTGATGCGCGGAGCGCCGAAGCTCTTCTCGATCACGACGTTGCGGCCCTTCGGGCCGAGGGTCACCTTCACCGCGTCGGCGAGGATGTCGACACCGCGGAGCATCTTGTCACGGGCGTCGGATGAGAAGCGTACGTCTTTCGCTGCCATCTGTGTTGTCCTTTCAGAGTGTGGATGAGCCCCAAGGCGCGCCTGAGCGGCTGCCTCCAAGGGCTGTCGTTAGGGTCCGAACGAGGGAGGATCGCCTTAAGCGACGATGCCCATGATGTCGGATTCCTTCATGATCAGGAGGTCCTGACCGTCGATCTTGACCTCGGTGCCCGACCACTTGCCGAACAGCACGCGGTCGCCGGCCTTCACGTCCAGCGCGTTGACCTTGCCGGACTCGTCGCGGGCGCCGGGGCCGACGGCGACCACTTCACCCTCTTGGGGCTTCTCCTTGGCGGTGTCGGGAATGATGATCCCGCCCTTGGTCTTCTCTTCACCTTCGATACGGCGGACGACGACACGGTCGTGCAGCGGACGGAACTTCATGAGCTGCCCTCTTGCTTCGAATTCTCGGATGGTCTTGATGCGGCGGGGACCGCGTCCCGACCCGATCGTTAGCACTCTAAGCCGGTGAGTGCCAACGACGACGGCGAGATAGGCATGCCCTATCTTCGAGTCAAGCAGCGTGAGCGTTCGCTCGCGCTCATCCTTTCCGGAAAGTTCCTCCTCGATGATCAGTCTGCACGGGCCCCAGGGGCCTATCGAGCATGCCGGCGCGGGAGAGGGAGCCGCGCTGCCGCGTGAGGCGGTCTGGATTGACCTGCTCGACCCGACCGAGGAGGAGGCGCGTCGGGTCGAAGAGGCCACCGGCCTGCGGGTGCCGACGCGTGAGGCCCTCAGCGAGGTCGAATCGTCGAGCCGCCTGCGCCGGCTGAAGACTGGCGGCCTCTCGCTGTCCTCGCCGATGATCACCTTTGACCGTTCGAATTTCGTCTTGAAGCCGATCGGCTTCGTGCTCACCAAGGACCATCTCGTCACGATCCGTTTCCACGAGCTGCGCGCCTACGAAACCGTCAAGACGCGCATTGCCGAGCGCGATGGCGACTGCGCCAACGCCGTGGAAATCTTCCTGCTGATCGTCGAGGAACTGGTGGACGGTCTCGCCGACACCCTGGAGGAGATGTCGGCGGATCTCTCGTCGCTCTCGACCCGGATCTTCGACTTCGACCCGGTCGATCGTTCGAAATCCAGCAAGGTCGGCCGGCTCTCCCCGAAACGGCGCGACCTGGCCTTGAGGCGGCTGCTTCGCTCGATCGGCTGGCAGGGCAAGGCTCTTGGCAAGGTGCGGGCGAGCCTGCTCGGGCTGGGCCGCATCGTGCCCTTCGTGAAGGATTCCGGCGCCGAGCAGCTCGATGCCGAGGAGAGCCCGCGCTTCGATACGCTCTCGCGCGACATCGTCTCGCTCGACGAGTTCGAAACGCGCCAGACCGAGACGCTGCAGTTCCTGCTCGATGCGGCGCTCGGCCTGATCAACATCGAGCAGAACAACGCCTTCCGCATCCTCACCGTGGTTTCGGTGGTCGGCATCCCGCCGACCCTGGTCGCCTCGATGTACGGCATGAATTTCAAGCACATGCCGGAGCTCGAATGGATCTATGGCTATCCCTACGGCCTCAGCCTGATCGCGCTCTCGGCGCTGATCCCGATCGTGGTCTCCCGGATCAAGGGCTGGGTTTAGGCACTCCGCATCTCCTCTCCCCTCGGTGAGGCCGCCCAGAGGAGGAGTGCAGCGTCACGCTGGAGGCCTGCTCGATCGTGCCGTGTGCGACCTCCCTCACCTAGGGAGAGGAGGACAACAGCGCCGCCTCCCTTGACAAATTTCCTATTACATGATTGAAGTCCGTCACCAGCTTCCCGCCCGTCGGGGGAGCGCCGCGGGGTCGAGGGCGGTGCTTTGGGAGGCGGGGCGATGCCCGCGTCGGTGGTCTCACCCATCGCCGCCCCGGGCGGGAAGGGTCGACGCAAGGTCTGCCCGGGCTGTGGCGGGGTTCGGCGAGGAAATGCGCCGGGCTTTGGCCGACCCTGCCTGGGCGACACCGAGATGCTGTCGGCATCGTCCACTACGGGGCGGTGCGCACGGAAGGAGGTAGCCACGCAACTTCCTCGGGATGGGGGCGTCCTGCCAGACAGGAGCCCGGCACCGGGGCGTGTTGAGCGACAGGTCGACATCACCGAAGACATCGCGACGCAAAACCGGTCCGGCCGCCCCTCACGACGGGCGCCAGGACCGCGGGACGCCGGGGACCCCCGCCTCTCGTGACCACGCGTGTCGACATGGGTCCGCGGCGTCCCGCGTCTCCCCAATCCAGACCCACGGCGGAGCTCCTCCGCGCGGGGACAAAGACGCGTGCGCCATCCGCCACCGGCCGCGGCATCCTCCCACCCATGCGGATGTGAGGGGGATGAGGGAGGTCGAGGATGGGCAGGATCGGACGGATGACTAGGTCCCAAACCGGGTGTTCAGCCTTTCTTGGCGCCTCGCCGCGAGAATGCCGCGCAAGCCGGTAATGAAACCGGCCGGACCCGAGCCGGATTTCCTCGACCGATGGCCGTCATCGCCGCCTTCGTCATCAACTCGGCCCTGAACCTGCTGCTCGGCCTGCTCATCGCCAAGATGCTCGGGCCGGCGGATTTCGGCCGCTTCGCCCTGGCGACCGCGGGGGCCGTGGTGCTGAACACGTTGCTCTTCGAGTGGCTCAGGCTCTCGACGACCCGCTTCTATTCGGCCCGCGTCAGGGAGGGCGAACCCTGGATCCGGGCCGGGCTCGACCGGGCCTACGGCGTCCTCGCCATCGCGCTCACCGCGATTGCCGCGCTCTGCGCCGGGCTCGGCCTCGCGATCGACCCGACGCCGGAGAGCCGGCTCGCGGTCACCGCGGCGACAGCCGTGACGGCGGTCGGAATCGGCCTGTTCGACTACCACGCGGCCTTGGCCCGCGCCCGCTTCGTCGGCGGCACCTATCTCAAGCTGGTCGTCTGGAAGAACATTTTCGGCGTCGTGCTGATGGCCGGCACGGCCTGGCTCTTCCCGCAGCCGGTCTGGGTCCTGCTCGCCGGCGCCGCCAGCCAGGCGCTTGCCGTGGTGGTGATGCGCAAGGCCCTGCACGACCGCCCCGGCACATTCGCGCCCGACCGCAGCCGTCACATCCTCAAGGTCTTCGCGGCCTACGGGCTGCCGCTGATCGCGGCCAACGCGATCTACCAGCTCATGCCCTTCATCAACCGCGGCGCCATCGCGGCGGCGGCGAATTTTTCCGAGGCCGGCTATTTCGCGCTGGCCGCCGATCTTGGTTCGCGCGGCTTCTCGACCCTCGGCACGGCTCTCGACCTGCTCCTGTTCCAGCTTGCGGTGCGCGCCGAGGAGCATCACGGCCGCGAGGCGGCGGAGGCCCAGATCAGCCGCAACATCGGCGTGGTCGTCGCCCTGCTGCTGCCCTGCGCCGCGGGCTACTGGGCCGTGACGCCGGCCCTCCAGCAGCTCGTCGTGCCGGAGGCGTTCCGCGGGCCGTTCGCGCTCTATACGGCCCTGCTGATCCCGGGCCTGTTCTGTCTCTCGATCATGAACTTCGCGCTGAACCCGATCTTCCAGATCCGCCGCAAGACCAGCCCGGTCGTCGCCGCCGCCCTGCTCGGCTGCGCCGTCAACGGCATCGGCCTGGCGCTGCTGCCGGGGATGATGGGGCCGCCCGGGATTGCCGTGGCGCAGTCGCTGGGCCTCGCCGCCGCCGTGGCCTTGCTGGCGGCTCGTGCGCTGTTCGGCGTGGACCGGCTCGCCATGCCCTGGCGCGACATCGGTCTCTCGGCCGCCGCGAGCCTGGCCATGCTGCTCGTGCTGGCGCCGCTGCGCCACCTCACACCGGGTATCGCCCTGCCGCTATGCCTCGGCATCGGCATCGCGCTCTATGGCGGGCTCGTCTGGATCTGCGACATCGCTGGCCTCAAGGCTCTCGTGATGGACCGTTTCCGGCCCCGGCATCCGGTGCCGGCCGAATGAACTTGCAGGCCGCCGTGGCGCAAGAAATTCGCGGCTGCGCCTTGCGGTCGCGCTTGAATCCCATGGACATTCCGTTTTGACTGCTTCCAAAGAGCATCGATGACGGACGCTCATGGGCAGGAAACGATGGGTTCATACGCTCCCGCGAGCGAGCAGGAGGCCGCCGCGATCGTAGCGGAGGCGTTTGGCCGATCGGAACGGCTGCGGCTGGTCGGCGGCGGCACCAAGGCCGGGATCGGCCGCCCAGCCCAGGACGAGTCGACGCTCTCGGCGCACCGGATCAGCGGCGTGACGCTCTACGAGCCGGCGGAGATGGTGGTCTCGGCCCGCGCCGGCACGCCGCTCGCCGAGGTGGAGGCGTTGCTCGCCGAGCGAGGCCAGATGCTGCCCTTCGAGCCGATCGACCATCGCGGCCTGATGGGCTCGACCGGCGAGCGGACCTTCGGCGCCGTCGCCGCCTGCAACAATTCCGGCCCCCGCCGCATCAATGCGGGTGCTGCCCGCGACAGCCTGATCGGCGTACGCTTCATCAACGGGCGCGGCCAGGCCATCAAATCGGGCGGCCGGGTGATGAAGAACGTCACCGGGCTCGACCTCGTGAAGCTGATGGCCGGCTCCTGGGGCACGCTGGGCCTGCTCACCGAGGTGACCTTCAAGGTGCTTCCCGTGCAGGAGCGGGTCTCGACCCTGGTCTTCCGCGGGCTCGACGATGCCCGCGCCATCGAGGCGCTGAGCGCCGCCCTCGGCTCGCCCTTCGAGCTCACCGGCGCCGCGCACCTGCCGGCCGGGTTGGGGGAGGGGACGGCGCGAACGCTGATGCGCGTCGAGGGTTTCTCGAAGTCCATCGACTATCGCCTCGGCGAGCTGTCGCGCCTGCTCAAGCGCTACGGCCAGCCCGAGATCGTCGACGGCGAGGCCTGCGCCGCGCTGTGGCGGGGCGTGCGCGACGTCGCCCCGCTCACCGAGCCGCGCGAGGCGGCGATCTGGCGGATCTCGACGGCGCCGGTGCGCGGCGCGGCGCTCGTGGCGTCGGTTGCGGCATCGCGCGAGGCCCGCTGGTTCTATGATTGGGGCGGCGGCCTGATCTGGCTCGCCACGGATGCAGGCGGCGATGCGGGGGCCGAGGCGATCCGCGCCGCGACCCGCGCCCAGGGCGGCCACGCCACGCTGGTGCGCGCACCGGATGCCGTGCGCGCGGCAGTGCCGGTCTTCGAGCCGCTGGCCGAGCCGCTCAACCGGATCACGGCCGGGATCAAGGCTGCGCAGGATCCGGCGGGCCTGTTCAATCCGGGGCGGATGTACGCCGGCGTTTGAGGCTTCAGGAACAGTACAGTGCAAACCAATTTCAGCCTCGCGCAGCTCGCCGACCCGGCGACCAGGGCTTCAGAGAAGATCCTGCGGACCTGCGTGCATTGCGGCTTCTGCACCGCGACCTGCCCGACCTACGTGCTGCTCGGCGACGAGCTCGATAGCCCGCGCGGTCGCATCTATCTGATGAAGGACATGTTCGAGGGCGGGAAGGCGGCAACCGCCGAGGTCGTCAAGCATGTCGACCGCTGCCTGTCGTGCCTGTCCTGCATGACGACCTGCCCCTCGGGCGTACACTACATGCACCTCGTCGACCATGCCCGTGCGCATATCGAGAAGACCTATACGCGCCCGTTGAGCGACCGCTTGATGCGCTCGGTGCTGGCCTTCGTGCTGCCCTACCCGAACCGCTTCCGCCTCGCGCTCCTCGGAGCCAAGATCGGTCAGCCCTTCAGGCCGCTCGTCGCCAGGCTGCCGCGGGTCGGCAACCGGCTCGCGGCGATGCTCGATCTCGCGCCGGCGCAACTGCCCAACCGTAACCCGACGGATCGCCCCGGCACGTTCCCGGCCGATACCAGTGCCCTCGAGATCAGCGCCCTGATCCAGGAGGGCGAGCAGGCCGCTCCGGTGACGCGCCGCGGCCGGGTCGCCTTGCTGCGCGGCTGCGCCCAGAGCGTGCTGCGTCCGGATTTCAACGAGGCCGCCATCCGCCTGCTCAACCGCCACGGCGTCGAGGTGGTGCAGGCCGCAGGCGAAGGCTGCTGCGGGGCGCTCACCCATCACATGGGCAAGGAGCATTCCGCCCACGCCTTCGCCAAGCAGGCCATCGACGCCTGGATCGCCGAGATGGACGGCAAGGGCCTCGACGCGATCATCGTCACCGCCTCCGGCTGCGGCACGACGATCAAGGATTACGGCTTCATGTTCCGCGACGACCCGGCCTATGCCGAGAAGGCGGCACGGGTCTCGAGCATCGCCAGGGACATCACCGAATACGTCACCGCGATCGGCCTGATGCCGCCGGTGGTGGATACCGATCTCACCGTCGCCTACCACTCGGCCTGCTCGCTGCAGCATGGCCAGGCCGTCCGCACCGAGCCTAAGACGCTCCTGAAGAAGGCCGGCTTCACCGTGAAGGACGTGCCCGAGGCCCATCTCTGCTGCGGCTCGGCCGGCACCTACAACATCCTCCAGCCGGAGATTGCCAACCGGCTGCGCGCCCGCAAGGCCGCCAATATCGAGCGGATGCAGCCCGACATCATCGCCGCCGGCAACATCGGCTGCATCACGCAGATCGGGAAGGTCACCGGCATCCCGATCCTGCACACGGTTGAGCTGCTGGACTGGGCAACCGGCGGGCCGCGCCCGGAGGCGTTGGAAGGCATCGCAAAGCCCACACCCCTGCTGCAGGTGGCGGCGGAGTAAGCCCCTTCCGTCATTGCGTCGGCCCGGCCTCGCAATGACGGGGTAGGATGTCCGGGTCGAACCCGTAGCGGGGCTGGGGCCGACGGGGCGACTCAGCTTCTGGCGAGAACCTGGAGCGCTGGTCGGCAGCGGCGGTGAGGTCTGAGCCCCGCATGCGCTATGACGAACGGACCGGCAGCTTGGCTCGATCTTCGCCCGCGCGGGGTACCGACGACCGGTACCCCACGCGGGTCAACTTCATCACCCGACGCCGAATGGACGCGTCAGGCCGCCCGCACGGTAGCGAGGAAACGTGCCACTTCGCCGGTGAGGTGCTCCGACTGGCGCGACAGCTCCGAGGCGGAGGCCAGGACTTGGCTGGCTGCGGCGCCGGTCTCATCGGCGGCCCGCGCCACGCCCGAGATGTTCGCGGTGACCTCGCTGGTGCCGGTGGCGGCCTGGGAGACGTTACGCACGATCTCCTGGGTAGCCGCGCCCTGCTCCTCGACGGCGGCCGCGATCGAGGTGGCGACGCCGCTGATCTCCTGGATGCGCGCGGTGATACCGCTGATCGCGCCGACCGCCTGATCGGTCGAACCTTGGATGCGGGCGATCTGGCTGCCGATCTCGTCGGTGGCCTTGGCGGTCTGCGAGGCGAGTTCCTTCACCTCGGCGGCCACCACGGCGAAGCCGCGGCCGGCCTCGCCGGCGCGGGCCGCCTCGATGGTGGCGTTGAGGGCCAGCAGGTTGGTCTGCCCGGCAATGTCCGAGATCATGCGCACGACGTCGCCGATCTTCGCGGCCGCGGCGCTCAGCTCGTGCACCAGCGTCGCGGTGCCGGCAGCATCCTCCACGGCCTTGCCGGCGAGCGACGCCGAGCCGTCGACCTGCCGGCCAATCTCCTGGACCGACGAGCCGAGTTCTTCCGCGGCGGCGGCCACGGTGCTCACGTTCGAGGCGGCCTCTTCGGCCGCGGCCGCGACGGAGGTCGACTGGTTCGCGGTCTCCGCGGCGGTCGCCGTCATCGTCTGAGCGGTGGCCTGCAGCTCCGTAGCGGCGGAGCCGACGGCGCCGACGATTCCGCCGACGGCCTGCTCGAAACTGTCGGCGAGTTCGATCATGGTGCGGCGGCGCTCGACGGCGGCGGCTTCATCGGCGATGCGCTTGCGCTCGGCGTCCTCGGCAGCCTTCTTGGACACCATGGTCTTGATACCCTCGACCGCGCGCCCGACGGCGCCGATCTCGTCGCCGCGCGCCGCTTCAGCAATGTCGGCGTCGATCTCGCCCTTGGCCATGCGCTGAAGCACGCCGACGAGCCGGCTCATCGGCTTGGTGATGCCGTAGATCGCAATCACGGCCAGCAGGACACTCGCGACGATCAGGCCAACGATTGCGACGACGACCAGCGTCCAGGTGGTGTCCTTCGCCACGGCGGCGGCCTCATCCCGAGCCTTGATCAGATCGCGCTGATTGGCCTCGACCCGTTGCTGCAGGGCGTCGACGAGCTTTGCGCGCGTCACTCGGCCTTCGCCACTGGAAATATCGGTCGCTGCGCGCTTGTCACCCTTCGCGGCAACCGCGGTCACCCGCTCGGAAGCAGCGAAGAAGTGGTTCATCTGAGCCTTGATGTCCTCGTTCCTGGCCCGCCGTTCCGGACTATCCGACAATTCGATCAGGCGGTCGACCGCGCGGTAGGCAGCCGTCTTGGCATTGGCCTGACCCTTGAGCTGTGCAACGAGCTGCGCCTCCTCGGTCTCGAGAATTATATTCTTCTCGCGGATCGTCGCCTCGTTCACCTGAAGTGCGAGCTCGGCAGAAAGAACAGCTCGGGTTGCGCTCTCGTCGACGAGGTTCTGCGCCACGCGCGCCAGCATGGTGAGACTGGATTGGGAGAACCAGACAAGGCCAACCGACACCGCAACCAAAAATAGCGGGGGTATCGCAAGCTTTACGAGAAGTTTGGAATTGTTGAACGCGCGCATTACCGGCTCCCAAGCCGGAACAGCTGGCTCGATCAAGTAGAGACGAGCCGCAAATTGCAGTGCACCGATTAATGCTAGGTTTACTGTTTCAACGACTTATAGTGCATAGCATTCGTTAGACTGGTGCTAGGCCGCGCTCACGGTTGATCTCGGCGGTGGGCCGGACCGTTCCAAGATGCGTTGCAGCACAAAAACCCGGATCGCCGAGGACAGGTTCTGGTCCCCGCGCGCGGCGTCGATCGTCCCGATGAGCGCCTGAACCGACTGCTCACGTGCGGATGCGATCTCGCGCAAGGCATCCCAGAAGGCCGCCTCCAGCGAGACGCTGGTGCGGTGGCCGGCAATCATCACCGAGCGCTTCTTGAGCAGGCCCGGCGCCTCCTCGCTCATTCCTCGTCCGGCTTCTTGAGCCGGTGGCCTTCGAGCCGCTCGGATTCGATGGCCGCCTCCTTCTCGGCGAGGGTCTTGGCCTTCTTGGAACGGCCAAAGACGATGCGGTTCTCCGCGGCGCGGGCCTGCTTCTCGGCCTTGTCGCGCGCCTTGCGGAACTGGTTCAGGTTGATGATCTCGGCCACGGCACGACGGTCTCCGACCGGACCCGGCGGGACAATCCCGCCGGATCGATGATCATGCGTCTAATCGATGCTTGGCGCTAGCATCGTGTCGGGGCGCACCACGCGGTCGAATTCCTCGGCTGTGACATAGCCGAGGTTCAGCGCTTCCTCCTTGAGGGTCGTGCCGTTCTTGTGCGCGGTCTTGGCGATGGTCGCGGCCTTGTCGTAGCCGATCGAGGGGGCGAGCGCGGTGACCAGCATGAGCGAACGGCTCATCAGGTCGGCGATCTTGTCCTCGTTGGCTTTGATGCCGACGACGCAATTATCGGTGAAGCTTACCGCCGCATCCGCCAGCAACCGCACCGATTGCAGCACGGCGTTGGCGATCACCGGCTTGAACACGTTCAGCTCGAAATGGCCCTGCGAGCCGGCAAAGCTCACCGTGGTGCCGTTGCCGATCACCTGGCAGCAGACCATCGTCAGGGCCTCGCACTGGGTCGGGTTGACCTTGCCCGGCATGATCGAGGAGCCGGGCTCGTTCTCCGGCAGCGAGAGCTCGCCGAGACCGGAGCGCGGGCCAGAGCCGAGCAGGCGGATATCCTGCGCGATCTTGAACAGGCCCGAGGCCAACGCGACCAGAGCGCCCTGTGTGAAGACGAGAGCATCGTGCGTGGCGAGCGCCTCGAACTTGTTCTCGGCGGAGGTGAAGGGCAGGCCGGTCAGCTCGGCGACCTTGGCCGCGAAACGCTCCGCGAATTCCGGATGCGCGTTGAGGCCGGTGCCCACCGCGGTACCGCCCTGGGCCAGCGCGTAAACCCCGGGCAGCGTCTGCTCGATGCGGGCCTTGCCCAGCGCCACCTGAGCGACGTAGCCCGAAAATTCCTGGCCGAGCGAGACGGGGGTCGCGTCCTGCAGGTGCGTGCGGCCGATCTTCACGATGGAGGAGAAGGCCTTCGATTTGGCCTCCAATGCATCGTGCAGATGCGTCAGCGCCGGGAGCAGGCGCTCCTTGATCTCGCGCGCTACGGCAATGTGCATGGCAGTGGGGAAGGTGTCGTTCGAGGACTGGCTGCGGTTGCAGTGGTCGTTGGGGTGGACCGGCGACTTGCCGCCGCGCTTGCCCCCGAGCCGCTCGTTGGCGAGGGATGCGATGACCTCATTGGCGTTCATGTTGGACTGGGTGCCCGAGCCGGTCTGCCAGACCACCAGCGGGAACTCGTCGTCGTGCTTGCCGGCGACCACCTCTGCGGCGGAAGCGGCGATGGCGTCGGCGATCCTCGCGTCGAGGCCGCCCAGATCCTTGTTCACCAATGCGGCCGCCTGCTTCACGATGCCGAGCGCGTGGACGACCGGAGCCGGCTGGTGCTCCGTGCCGATGCGGAAGTTCTGGATCGAGCGCTGCGTCTGCGCGCCCCAGTAACGGTGCGCCGGGACCGCGATCGGCCCGAACGTGTCGGATTCCGTCCGGGTCTCCTGACGGGTTTCGGTCGAATGATCCGGCGACATCGTGGCCTCTTCGTCTGCGTCGTGGCGGCCCCTACTTACCGAAGGGAGCCACCGAGTGAAATTCCGCTTCGCGCGGAGCTAAAGGAGATTTGATGCAGACGGACGCAACGCTCCCACGCGAGACCGTCCGCTTCCGGCCCGAGGTCCCGAAACCGCGCACCGAGGACTTGAGCTTGTTCGGCTTCCTGCGGGCAGCGCGCGAGAACCCGATCACCACCTGGATGCGCTCGCATTTCGAGCAGCCCGTCGTCGCAGCAGACGGCGTGCTCGGCCGCGTGACCGTTGTGAGCGATCCGGCCTTCATCCGCTATCTCTTCGTCGAGAACGCGAGGAACTACCGCAAGGACGACCTGCAGCGCCGCATCCTGGCGCCGGGGCTCGGCAACGGGCTGCTCTCGGCGGAGGGCGAGGAATGGAAGAATCAGCGCCGCACCATCGCGCCGATCTTCTCCGCCCGGCACGTCACGAGCTTTTCGGACTCGATGAACCTTGCCGGCGCTCGCGTCGCGCGCCGGCTGGCGCGGCGCGACGGGGCCTATGTCGAGGCGGCGAACGAGATGACACGCGTCTCCCTGGACGTCCTCGAGCGCACGATCTTCACTCAGGGTCTCCAGCGTGATCCCGACGCGGTCGGGCGGGCCATCACCCGCTTCCTGGAGGCAATCGGGCCGATAGACCCGCTCGATGTGTTCGGCGTGCCAGGCTTCGTGCCCCGCATCGGCCGACTTCGCGCACGGCCCGCTGGACGCTTCTTCGAGGAGGTGGTGGACGAGTTGATCGAGCGCCGCCGCACCCTGACCGCAGGCGGCGGTGAGGCTCCGCACGACCTGCTCACGCTCCTCCTCACCGCAAGCGACCCGGAAACCGGGAACGGGCTCACCGATCTCGAGGTGAAGGCCAACATCGTGACCTTCATCGCCGCCGGCCACGAGACCACGGCCAACGCGCTGAGCTGGGCGCTCTACTGCCTCTCGCAGGACGAGGCCTCGCGCGAGCGGCTGGAGACGGAGGCCGACGCGGCGATCGGCGCCGACGGCCATTTCGCGCTCGCCGATCTTCCCTTCGCGAAGGCGGTGATGGAGGAGACCATGCGGCTTTTTCCGCCGGTGCCCTTCATGAGCCGTCAGGCCATCCGCGAGGATCGCATCGGCCGAATCAAGATCCCGAAGAACTCCACGGTGATGGTGGCGCCCTGGGTGCTGCACCGCCACCGCACGCTCTGGGACGACCCCGACGCCTTCGTGCCCGACCGTTTCCTGCCGGAGAACCGGGACGCAATCCCGCGCTTCGCCTATCTGCCCTTCGGGGCAGGGCCTCGCGTCTGCATCGGCCAAAGCTTCTCGTTGCAGGAAGCGACGATCGTGCTGGCGCATGTCGCCCACGCCGTGCGGCTCGACCTCGCCGCGGACCATCCCCCCGTCGTACCGCTGCACCGGGTCACGTTGCGGCCGCAGGGCGGCTTGCGGATGGTGGCGCGCGCTCGCCGAAAGGCGGGTTCTGAGCGCTCGTCATCCCCAAGCCCTGGTCTATTTTAGCGGGAAGCCTGAAGAACCGAGGAGGCGTTTCATGACGCGGGTATTGCTGATCGGCTACGCCCCCGACGCCGTCGACTTCTCGGATCCTGCGCTGCCGCCGGGCATGAATGCTAACAAGATCGCGGCCGGCATCGAGGTGGGCTCCAGCAGATGCGCGATCGGGGATGGGACGCCGAATTCTGCGCCATCCGGCCCGATAATGCGGTCGCCACGGTGACGCAGCAACTCAAGGCGCGGGCTTACGACTGCGTCGTAATCGGAGGCGGCGTCCGTCTCGCGACGAACGGTTTGATCGTCTTCGAGGCGGTGATCAACGCGGTGCGCGAGAGTGCGCCTCACGCAGCGATCGCATTCAACTCTCGCCCCGAGAACAGCGCCGAAGCGGCAGCGCGCTGGATCGAGGCAGGCTGAGGCAGCGACCTTCGCTCCCGCCTGCTCGCGGTGCCGTATCAGCTCTTTTTGCGGAAGGCGTCGAGGCTGACGACCTCTGCGCCGTTCTCCTTGCCGGCGCCCTTCTCGGCAGTGGCCGCATCCTTGTCCGCCTCGGCGGCATCGTTCGAGTCCTCGCCGGACTTGTTGCCGGTGGACAGTGCCGGCACGACCTTCGGACCGGAAATCGCGGCGAGGCCGGCGCTCTTCGGCTTGATCTCGGCCGGCTCGGAGGCCGCGCCGCGCGGGCCAGCCTTGACCGCGGGCGGCGCACTCTCGGTCTCTTCGGGTGCCGCACCCTCTTCCTGCAGGTCGAATTTGAGGCCGAACTGCACAGAGGGATCGAAGAAGCCGGACAGCGCATCGAACGGCACGAGCAGCCGCTCGGGCACGCCCGAGAACGACAGGCCGACCTCGAAGGAGGTTTCGCCGACGTTCAAATCCCAGAATTGATGCTGCAGGACGATGGTCATGTCCTGCGGATACTTTTCGCGCAGACGCTGCGACATGCGCACGCCCGGCGCCTCGGTGCGGAACGAGACGTAGAAGTGATGCTCGCCCGAGAGGCCGTCGCGGGCCGCGTCGGTGAGCACTCGCTTCACGACGCCGCGCAGCGCGTCCTGTACCAGGAGATCGTAGCGGATCAGGTCTTCTGCCATCGGCGCTCGCTCTGCCCGGATGCCGGCCGGACGTCAGAAGGCCGCCGGGATCGAAAAGATAAGTGGAGGTTTCTGTTGCCAGGTACCTCCGAACCCCGCCTATGCAGTGCTACCCGCTAGGACTTTAGGTCGGTTTTTGGCACCGCTTACGCGGCGACAGCCACCGGAGCAAAGTTGTCGTTGGCAACTATTGCAGAGGCCCGATAACGGCGGAACCATGCCGAGCGAAAGCTCAACCTTTACGCCCTCGTCGATCCTATTTCGCCCCCGCCGAAACCCAGTCTTCCGGTCCGCACAGGCCTTGCGGCCATCGGTCCTGGGTCTTGGTGGAGGCGCCGGGTACCGCCCCCGGGTCCGATAGGTTTATTTCGAAGAACGTTTATCGCCATAGCCGGCCTTGCGACCGGCAAGAGCGAATATAGAGGGACCGGGGGCGGTTTTGAAGAGCGATCCTCACGCCCCCCTGCTCGATGATGCGGCTGTTGCTCCCGTGCCATCCATCGATGGAGCGGAGGCAGCCCTGGATCGTCCGATCCCGCCTGCGCCGGTCCAGCTCGGGGCGTGGCTCGTCCAGGCGCTGCTCTTCGTCGTCATTCCCGTCGGGCTCCTGGCTCTAGCCGGCGCCCTGGCGATCGTGCTCGTGCGCGTGGTGGCCGATCTTCGGGTTGGCATCGATGTGTTCACGCCGACCGCCCTGCGGCCCCGCCTGCCGCTCTATGAGGTCGCGGGCCGGGGCGTCGCCGCCGATGTCCTCCGGCAGGTGCTGATGGCGGCCTTCGCCATCGCATTGGCCGTCTGGCAGGATGGGGCGGCGTGGCGTCGCAGGCTGGCGCTGAAAGCCCCCGCCGAGCCGCGCATGAGCAGCCCGCTGCGGCTCTGGCTGCTCATGGCGGTCTGGCCCATCATTCACATCCTGTGGGTCACCGAGACGGCCCGCGCGCTGAACGGGGGTGTCGCCCAGGGCATCCACCTCTCGCCCTTCCTGTCGCCGCTCGCGATCGTGGGGTGGTTCGCTTACGTCGTCGTGCTTGCGCCGGTCGCCGAGGAACTGGTCATGCGCGGCGAGGCCTTCGCCCGCGCCAGTCGGATCATGCGTCCGGCCGGTGTCATTGCCGCCACGGCGCTGCTATTCTCGCTCGCGCACCTGTCGGAATCCAGCGGAATCGCGCGTCCGATCTCGCTGCTGCCGCTGGCAATCACGCTCGGATGGCTGCGCTGGCGCACCGGCCGGCTCTGGCCCTGCATGCTGCTGCACGGATGGAGCAACCTCGCCCTGGTGACGTACCTGCTGTGGCCCGCCCGTTATTGACGCCGAGTGCTCAGGCTTGTGCGCGGGTGCTCGCGGCGGGTTCCGGCGGATGGTGGCACGCCGTAATGTGCATGCCATGCACGTCTACAAACAGCTCCTGCAGCGCATCCTCGACGAAGGCGTCCGCAAGGACGACCGCACCGGCACCGGCACGCTCTCGGTGTTCGGCCACCAGATGCGCTTCGATCTGGAGGAGGGCTTTCCGCTCGTCACGACGAAGCAGCTGCATCTGCGCTCCATCATCCACGAGCTGCTCTGGTTCCTTGCCGGCGACACAAACGTGCGGTCGCTCCAGGCCAAGGGCGTGAGCATCTGGGACGAATGGGCCGACGAGAATGGCGATCTCGGTCCGGTCTACGGCAAGCAATGGCGGAGCTGGGAGCGACGCGACGGCTCGACCGTCGACCAGATCGCGGGGGTCGTCGACCAGATCCGCGCCAACCCGGATTCGCGCCGCCTGATCGTGTCGGCCTGGAACCCGGCCGACCTCGACAGGATGGCGCTCGCCCCCTGCCACTGCCTCTTCCAGTTCTATGTGGCGGAGGGCCGGCTCTCCTGCCAGCTCTACCAGCGCTCGGCGGACGTCTTCCTCGGTGTGCCCTTCAATATCGCGAGCTATGCCCTGCTCACCGCGATGATCGCCCAGGTCACCGGCCTGCGGGCGGGCGAGTTCGTGCACACGTTCGGGGATGCGCACCTTTATCTGAATCACCTGGAGCAGGCGCAGACGCAGCTCGCGCGCGAGCCCCGCGCGTTGCCGACGTTGCGCCTGAACCCGGAGGTCCGCTCGTTGTTCGATTTCGCCTTCGAGGACATCGCCATCGAGGGCTACCTGCCCCATCCCGCCATCAAGGCTCCGGTGGCAGTCTGATGGTGGCCCCGACGATCTCCCTCGTCGTGGCGGTCGCCCGCAACGGCGTCATCGGCCGCGACAACGGCCTGATCTGGCATCTCTCCAGCGATTTGAAACGCTTCAAGGCGCTCACCATGGGCAAACCCATGCTGATGGGGCGCAAGACGTTCGAGGCGATCGGCCGCCCCCTGCCGGGCCGCCGCAGCCTCGTGCTCACGCGCGACCGCAGCTTCCGGGCAGAGGGCGCCGAGGTCGTGCATGACTGGGATGAGTCCCTGACCGTCGCCCGCGCCGAGGAGCTCATGGTTGTCGGCGGTGGCGAGATCTACGCGCTGTCCCTGCCGCATGCCGATCGCATCCACCTGACCGAGGTCGACACTGCGCCCGAGGGCGATGCCCATTTCCCGCCTTTCGATCGCTCGGCCTTTCGCGAGACCCTGCGCGAGGCGCATCCGGCCGGTGGCAAGGACGAGCACGCCTTCACCTTCATCGACCTGGAGCGGGTCGGCTGAACGCCCGCCCTGGTTTTCATCCCGGCTCTGACAAGACTTTTTCTTGTCCCGTGCGCGGTTGCACGCGGGGTCGGGCCCGTTGCGGTAGAGGTTGCGGATGCCCACTTCCCGGCCTTGACAGGAACGGGCGCGGCCAATCAGGTGCGCTCGACCATACGGTTCGGCAAGCACGTTTCCGGCAGGGGAAATCCGGCGATCGATCGGGGCGATGGCGCCTTTCGAAGGGGCGGCGCACGGATCGGGGCTGGAGCAGGAGTCTACGTCGAGAATGCCTTGGAGCAATCAGAGCGGCGGTGGCAGCGGTGGGGGAGGTGGCCCCTGGGGCAGCCGTCCCGGCGGTGGCAATGGCGGCGGTGGCGGACCCTGGGGTGGCGGAGGCGGCGGTAAGACCCCACCCGATCTCGAAGACCTGATCCGCCGCGGCCAGGACCGTCTGCGAGGGATCATCCCGGGCGGCACCGGCAGCGGGTTCGGTGGCGGCAAGGGCATTCTGGTCCTGCTCGTCCTCCTCGTCGGCGTCTGGCTGCTCACCGGCTTCTACAAGGTCAATCCGAACGAGGTCGGCATCAACACGGTGTTCGGCCGCTATACCGGCCAGTCCGGCGAGGGCCTGCGCTACAACTTCCCCTATCCGGTGGGTGGTGTGGTCAAGCCGAATGTCGGCCAGTTCAATTCGGTGCAGGTCGGTTTCCGGTCCGGCGCGGGAGCGGCACGCCAACGCGACGTGCCCGAGGAGAGCCTGATGCTCACCGGCGACGAGAACATCGTCGACCTCGATTTCGAGGTGCAGTGGCGCGTGAACCCGCTCAAGGCGGAGGATTACGTGTTCAACCTCGAGAATCCCGAGGGCACCATCAAGGCGATCGCCGAGAGCGCCATGCGCGAGGTGATCGGTCGCCGCAACATCCAGGCAATCTTGACCAACGAGCAGTCGAGCATCGCGGCGGAGGTCAAGGAGATCATCCAGAGCGCCCTCGACGGGTACGGCGCCGGTGTCCGGATCGAGGTGGTGCAGCTTACCAGCGTCAACCCGCCGCCCGAGGTTCGGCCGGCCTTCATCGACGTGAACGCTGCGCAGCAGGACGCCCAGCGCGTCCGCAACGAGGCTGAAACCTATGCCAGCCGCGAAGTGCCGCAGGCCCGCGGCCGCGCGTCGCAGATCGTGCAATCGGCCGAGGCCTATCGCGATCAGGCCACCGCCGAGGCGAATGGTCAGGCCGCGCGCTTTACGCAGGTCTACGAGGCGTACAAGGCCGCTCCGGATGTCAGCCGCGAGCGCCTCTTCCTGGAGACGATGGAGAAGGTTCTGGGCTCCGTGAACAAGGTGATCATCGACCAGAACGGGACTGGCGCCGCCGGTGCCAACGCCGCGGGCGTGCTGCCCATCCTGCCCCTCGGTGACCTCGCCGGCCGCCCGGGAGCCGCCCGATGAACGGCTCCACGCTCCGCTCCGGCCTGATCGTCCTTGCCGGTCTCGTCATCGTTGGCCTCTACGCCTCGGTCTTCACCGTCGGGCAGATGCAGCAGGCGCTCGTGCTCCAGCTCGGCCGCGTGCGTGCCGTGCTGAACCCGCACGGCGAGACGAAGCCCGGCCTCTACTTCAAAGTGCCGTTCACCGACACTGTGGTGATCTTCGACAAGCGCGTGCTGGATCTCGACCTGCCGGTCCAGACCCTGCTCACCGCCGACCGCCAGAACCTCGAAGTCGACGCCTTCGTGCGCTACCGGATCGTCGACCCGCTGAAGTTCTACCAGTCGGTCGGCAACATCCCGCTGGCGAACCAGAGACTGTCGAGCTTCACGAACTCCAGCCTGCGTAACGTGCTGGCTCGCTCCAGCCGCGACGCCATCGTGCGGACCGACCGCGTCGCTCTGATGAACGAGATCCAGGAGGACGTGAACAAGCAGGCCAAGCAGCTCGGCGTCGAGATCGTCGACCTGCGCATGACCCGCGTCGATCTGCCGGCCAAGAACTCGCAGGCCGTCTACGACCGGATGACCTCCGAGCGGAAGCGCGAGGCAGCCGACATCCGCGCCAATGGCGACCAGGCGGCGGCCACCATCAAGGCCAAGGCCGACAAGGAGGTCACCGTCCTGCTCGCCGAGGCCACCAGCACCTCGGAGAAGCTGCGCGGCCAGGGCGAAGCGGACAGAAACCGTATCCTCGCCGAGGCCTTCGGTAAGGATGCCGACTTCTTCGCTTTCTACCGCTCGATGCAGGCCTACGAGCAGAGCATGAAGGGCCAGGACACGCGCCTGGTCATCAGCCCGAACTCGTCGTTCTTCCGCTACTTCAGCGATCCGACGGGTCGCGCGGCCGGCGCTGCCAAGCCCTGACGACTGCGATCGAGAGCGGCCACTCCGCCGCTCTTGATCGCACGGGCTTGGCGCCGATCTATAGGCACGCTTCAACAAGGAACCGCACCATGCGTCTCGCCACGAGCGCCGTACCGGGTCGCAACTGCCCGGCCCTCCGCCAACGCGCGAGATCGGCACTCGCCGCCGTGATGATCGGGGCGATGCTGCCGATCTCGACGGCACCCGCCCTGATGCCTCAGGCGGCTCTCGCCAAGGGGCCGGAATCGCTCGCCGACCTCGCCGAGCAGGTCACCGACGCGGTGGTGAACATTTCCGCCTCGACCACGGTCGAGAAGTCCGCGCGTGGGGGCCGGGCGATGCCCCAGCTGCCGCAGGGCACGCCGTTCGAGGACCTGTTCGAGGAGTTCTTCAAGAGGCGCGGTCAGCGCGGTGACAACAACAGAGGCGACGACGAGGGCCAGCGCCAGTCGCGCAAGTCGAACTCGCTCGGCTCCGGCTTCATCATCGACGCTGCGGGTCTCGTCATCACCAATAACCACGTGATCGGCGACGCCAACGACATCCAGGTCATCCTGCACGACGGCTCGAAGTTGAAGGCGGAGATCGTCGGCAAGGATTCGAAGATCGACCTCGCCGTCCTCCGCGTGAAGCCCGAGGCCGGCAAGCCGCTCAAGGCCGTGCCCTTCGGCGACTCCGATAAGATGCGCCCGGGCGATTGGGTGATGGCGATCGGCAACCCGTTCGGCCTGGGTGGCTCGGTCTCCGCCGGTATCGTCTCGGCCCGCGGCCGGAACATCGAATCGGGACCCTACGACAACTACATTCAGACCGACGCGGCTATCAACAAGGGCAATTCGGGCGGCCCGCTGTTCAACATGAACGGCGAGGTCATCGGCATCAACACGGCGATCCTGTCGCCATCAGGCGGCTCAGTCGGCATCGGCTTCGCCGTACCCTCGAACACGGCCAGCCCGGTGCTCGACCAGCTGCGTGAGTTCGGCGAGGTCCGCCGTGGCTGGCTCGGTGTGCGCATCCAGAACGTCGATGAGGCCACTGCCGAGGCGCTCGGCCTCAAGGGCGGCCCGAAAGGCGCGCTGATCGCGGGTGTCGACGAGAAGGGCCCGGCCAAGCCCGCCGGCCTCGAGGTTGGCGACGTGATCACGAAGTTCAACGGCACCGTCGTGAAGTCGTCGAGCGAGCTGCCCCGCATCGTCGCCCAGACACCGGTGGGCAAGACCGTCGAGGTCGTGGTGGTCCGCAAGGGCCAGGAAGTGACGAAGTCCGTACTGCTCGGCCGTCTCGAAGACGGCGAGAAGGCTCAGCTCGCCAATGTCAAGCAGCCCGAGCCCGAGAGCGCCGTCCGGCAGGCGCTCGGGCTGAATCTCTCGGGCCTGACCGACGAACTCCGTAAGAAGTTCAGCATCAAGGACACCGTGAAGGGTGTCGTCGTCACCCGCGTCGATCCGAACTCGACGGCGGCCGACAAGCGCATCTCCCCCGGCGACGTCATTGTCGAGGTCGGCCAGGAGCCAGTGAGCAGCCCGGCCGACGTGACGAAGAAGGTCGATGCGCTGAAGAAGGAATTGCGCAAGTCGGTGCTGCTGCTGATTGCTAGCGCCAGCGGGGACGTGCGGTTCGTGGCGATCGGGTTGGACTGAGCATCTACACCACCATGATTCCGGGGCTCGCCTCAGCGAGAACCCGGAATCCAACCGTGATGTAGGGTCGTGGACACGCGCCGCGGCAAGTCGTGGATCGCCCCCGCGCTATCCTACGAACTCCGCCGCGCAGTACCCCTGCAGATAGAGCAGCGCCGTCAGATCGCCGTGCTCGATCCTGACCCGTGCCGCCGCCGTCACGGCCGGCTTGGCGCGGAAGGCCACGCCGACACCCGCCTCGCCGAGCATGGCGAGATCGTTGGCTCCGTCCCCCACCGCCATGGTGTCCTCGGGCGCGAGGCCGAGCCGCTCGCGAAGGTCCAGCAGTGTCGCGCGCTTCGCGTCCGACCCGATGATCGGCTCGGCGATGGTCCCCGCAAGCCGGCCATCGACGAGGTCGAGGCGGTTGGCCCGCGTCTCGTCGAAGCCGATCATGCCGGCGATCGGGCCGGTGAACAGCGTGAAGCCCCCCGAGACCAGGCAGGTATGGGCACCGTGCGCCTTCATCGTCGCCACGAGGGTCCGGCCGCCCGGCGTCAGGGTGATGCGCGTTGCGACGAGGTCATCCGCCACCGTCGCCTGCAGCCCCTTCAGCAGGGCGACGCGCTCACGCAGGGCTGGTTCGAAGGCGATCTCGCCCCGCATGGCGCGCTCGGTGATCGCCGCGACCTCGGCCTTGATACCGAGGACATCTGCGAGTTCGTCGATGCATTCCTGCTCGATCATGGTGGAATCCATGTCGGCCAGGAACAGCCGCTTGCGCCGGTGTGGACCGGCCGGCAGCACGGCCACGTCGAACGGCTCGCCGGCAAAGCGCTGTTCGAGGCGAGCGGTCAGCGTTCCCGCCTGCTCGACCGACGCGTCGATCAGGAACTCGGCCGCCACGCCGTGATGCAACAGGCGCGGCGGATGCTCTGTCGCCAGCGCCTCGCGGGCATCGCTCAGCACCGCGCCAGTGATGGCGTGGCGGGCCGGGTTTGCTATCAGCGTCGCGACGAGGGTCATGCCAGGATCACGAAGGAGTAGGCGGTGTCGCCGGTCACGCAGACATGGGCCGGGCAGCCAACAGCGATTCTCATCGCAGGGCCGACCGCCTCGGGCAAGTCGGCGCTGGCGCTCAGCCTGGCGCGGCGTTTTGCAGGCACGGTCATCAATACCGATTCGATGCAGGTCTATGCCGACCTGCGCCGGCTCTCTGCGCGGCCGATGCCGGAGGAGGAGGCTCAGGTCCCTCACCGGCTCTATGGCACCGTCGACGGCGCCGTAAATTTTTCCGTGGGCGCATTCTCGCGGGAGGCCTCGCGCATTTTCGCCGAGATCTGGGCCGAGGGACGGCTGCCGATCTTCGTGGGCGGGACGGGGCTTTACTTCAAGGCGCTCGACGAGGGTCTATCGGCGCTGCCGGCGGTGCCGGAGGATGTCCGCGAGGCGGTTCGCGTGCGCGCCGAAGGGCGCCCGACCGAAGCCCTGCATGCGGACCTCGCCCTTCTCGATCCGGCCGGCGCAAGGGCGTTGCGACCCTCCGACCGGATGCGGGTGATGCGTGCAATCGAGGTGTTCGAGGCGACCGGCCGGCCGATCGCCGAATTTCAGGGCCAGCGTCTTCCGGGTCCGCTGGCAGGCCGCCCGCTGCTCAAGATTTTCCTCTCGGTCGATCGGGACGAGCTGCGCCGGCGCATCGATGCGCGCTTCCTCGGAATGATGGAGGAGGGCGCCCTCGACGAGGTCGAGGCCCTGCGCGCTCGCCGGCTCGATCCGCTGCTGCCGGTGATGCGGGCGCATGGTGTGCCGGGACTGATCGCCTATCTCGACGGAGCGATCAGCCGCGACGAGGCGATTGCGCGCGGGCAGGGCGACACCCGCCGCTACGCCAAGCGCCAGCATACCTGGTTCCGCCACCAGATGGGTGATGACTGGGTCTGGGCCGACCCGGA
This sequence comes from Methylobacterium gnaphalii, assembly GCF_007992215.1. Classification (GTDB taxonomy): domain Bacteria; phylum Pseudomonadota; class Alphaproteobacteria; order Rhizobiales; family Beijerinckiaceae; genus Methylobacterium; species Methylobacterium gnaphalii. The sequence continues at coordinate 256,737 of NZ_BJZV01000001.1, forward strand.
GAAGGCTCTCCGGATTGCGGTGGAGCGCCTCAGCGCTCCAGGCGGGCGATGAGGCTCGACGTATCCCACCGGCTGCCGCCCATCGCCTCGACGTCCGAGTAGAACTGGTCGATGAGGGCGGTCACCGGCAGGTGGGCGCCGCTGCGGCGGCCCTCGGCCAGCAGGATGCCGAGATCCTTGCGCATCCACTCGACGGCGAAGCCGAAATCGAACTTGCCGGCATTCATGGTCTTGCCGCGGTTCTCCATCTGCCAGGAGCCGGCGGCTCCCTTGGAGATCACGTCGAGCACCGCCTCGATGTCGAGGCCCGAGCGCTTGCCGAAATGGATCGCCTCCGCCAGGCCCTGAACGAGGCCGGCGATCGCGATTTGGTTGACCATCTTGGTGAGCTGGCCCGAGCCCGACGGACCCATCAGCCGCGAAGCCTTGGCGAAGGATAGGATGGCCGGTTCGACCTTGGCGTAAGTTGTCGCGTCACCGCCGCACATCACGGTCAGCGCGCCGTTCTCGGCACCAGCTTGTCCGCCGGAGACGGGGGCATCGATGAAGTGAAGGCCCGCCGCGTCCGCTGCCGCCGACAACTCGCGGGCGACTTCGGCCGACGCCGTGGTGTGATCCACGAAAACCGCGCCCTTGCTCATGCCGGCAAAGGCGCCGTCCTCGCCGAGCACCACGCTCCGCAGGTCGTCGTCGTTCCCGACGCAGGCAAAGACGATCTCCTGGCCAGCGGCGGCCTCGCGCGGGGTGCTGGCGGCCACGCCGCCATTCGCCTGAACCCAGGCATCGGCCTTGGCACGCGTGCGGTTGTAGACCGTGACGTCGTGGCCCTTCTTCGCGAGATGCCGCGCCATCGGCGAGCCCATCACGCCGAGGCCCAGGAATGCGACCTTCGCCATCGACCGTCTCCAAACGAATGCAGAATGCGGCCTCGTCTAGGAGGGCCGTTCGGGAGCGTCAATCGTAAGGACACAGCTGCACGACCTATGGAACGGCCGCTGAGCACCCATATTTTCTTGCCTGGGTGTGTGGGCTCGCGAGGGACGACCAATGGGTGCCCCGGAACTGATCGGATTGGGCGCCAGCATCGGCCTGCTGTCCGGCTGGCGGATCTACCTCTGCACCTTCGCGCTCGGCCTTGCGATGCATTACGGCTGGGTCCAACTGCCCCAGCACCTGCACGCCCTCAATGTGCTGGCGAGCCCGACCATCATCGGTATCTCGGCCGTCGGCTTGGTCGCCGAGTTCTTTGCGGACAAGATCCCCTGGCTGGATTCGCTCTGGGACGGCATCCACACCTTCATCCGGCCGATCGGCGGCGCACTGCTCGCAACGGCGGTGATCGACCCCCAGGACCCGACCTGGCAGATCGCCAGCCTACTGCTCGGCGGCAGCGCCGCCCTGCTCACGCATGGTGTGAAGGCGGGCGCGCGCGCCGTCGCCAATACCAGCCCCGAACCCTTTTCGAATATCGGCCTCTCCCTCGGCGAGGACGTCACGACGACGGGATTGCTGCTCGCCGTTCTCGTCCATCCGGCCGCCGCGGCAACCATCGCCGGGCTCATCGCCCTGGCCGCGGTGGCAGCGATTGTCGTGCTCTGGCGCCTTTTGCGCCGAGTCTCTGTGAAGCGCGATCGGAAGCCGACTCAGCCAGCGATGCGGTGAAAGCAGGGGTTCAGCCGCCCGTCACGCTCATGTGACGCGGCACGGCAGCGGGGCGTGCCCGCTCGATGACGAAGTCGTGGCCCTTGGGCTTGCGGGCGATGGCATCGATCACCGCCTGCCGTAGCAGATCGTCATCCGGCGATGCACGCAGGGGCGCCCGCAGATCCGCCGAATCCTCCTGGCCGAGGCAGAGGTAGAGCTGGCCGGTGCAGGTGAGCCGCACCCGGTTGCAGCCCTCGCAGAAATTGTGGGTGAGCGGCGTGATGAAGCCGAGCCGGCCGCCGGTCTCCTCGACCTTCACGTAGCGGGCTGGGCCGCCGGTGCGATGGGCGAGCGGGGTCAGCGTGAACTGCTCTTCCAACTGCTCGCGAGCAACGGAGAGTGGCAGGAACTGATCGGTGCGGTCGCCGTCGATCTCGCCGAGCGGCATCACCTCGATCAGGGTCATGTCCATGCCGAGCCCGTGGGCCCAGCGGATCATGTCCGGAATCTCGTGCTCGTTCACGCCCTTCAGCGCGACGGCGTTGATCTTCACCTTGATGCCGGCCTTGCGCGCAGCCTCGACACCGGCGAGCACCGTCGGCAGATCGCCGCGCCGGGTGATCTCCTTGAACTTGTCCGCGTCGAGCGTGTCGAGCGAGACGTTCACGCGTCGAATGCCGAGATCGGCCAGCTCCGGCGCGAAGCGGCCGAGCTGCGAGCCGTTGGTGGTCAGCGTCAACTCGTCGAGGGCGCCGCTGTCGAGGTGGCGCGAGAGCCGGCGGAAGAGCTGCATGATGTCGCGGCGGACCAGCGGCTCGCCGCCGGTGATGCGCAGCTTGCGCACGCCGCGCTCGACGAAAACGTTGCAGACACGGTCGAGCTCTTCGAGGCTCAGCAGGTCGCGCTTGGGCAGGAACTGCATGTTCTCCGCCATGCAGTAGCTGCAGCGAAAATCGCAGCGATCAGTGACCGAGATGCGCAGGTAGGTGATCGCACGGCCGAACGGATCGACCAAAGTCGATGGGCGCATCGGCAAGGGAGCGTCGTCGCGAACGGCCCACATGTTCGTCTCGGAACTCGGCTCTGAAACAGGGCGGGGTGCTTTATCGGCTGACAGATCCAGCATCTGTATTCATATGAGGGCTTAGCCCCTATCGAGCAAGCACACGGGGCGCATCGCCACGGCGTGAGGACAACATGAGCGAGCGCTGGCCTACCGAGATCCGCCTGCTCGGCGACAAGCGCATCTTGCGCGTCGCCTTCGAGGATGGCGGACGCTTCGATCTCCCGGCCGAGTATCTGCGGGTGTCGAGCCCATCGGCCGAGGTTCAGGGACACTCTCCGGCCGAGCGCAAGATCATCGGCGGCAAACGCGGCGTAGCGATCCTCGCTGTCGAGCCCATCGGCAACTACGCCGTGAAGCTCGCCTTCGACGATCGGCACGACACCGGCATCTTCGGTTGGGATTACCTCTACGATCTCGGCCGCGAGTACCGCACCCGCTGGAAAAATTATCTCGCCGAACTGGAAGAGCGTGGCCTCAGCCGGGACCGAGCCGCTTCCGTGCCCGTGGGGCAAGCGTCCGGCGGAGGTTGCGGCGACGGCTGCGGCTGCCACTGAAACGCATGTGTCGCATCGGCCACGCGGCTCCGGTGCAACAGCGCGCGAAGTCTTAACGATCGATAGCGCCGATCCGGCCTTTTTTCCGTTTCGTTAACGATTTCGGCCTGAGCTTGACCGTATAAAATACGGAGAAGGGAAGGCTCGACGCTCATGACACGTACTTCGCTCTTCGCTGCGCTCCTGATCTGTGGGGCCTCGCCCGCCCTAGCTCAGAGCGCCGACGCTCGCGCCGCCTGCGAACCGGACGTGTGGCGTCTCTGCGCCTCCCACATTCCGAGTGCGAGCGCGATCACCGCGTGCCTGCGCAGCCAGAGGACCAATTTGAGCCCCGCCTGCCGCACGGTCATGGATGGCGGCCACGCGAACCCCAACCGCCGACGCTCAGCCGAGGCACGCTGAACTCGACCTAGACGGCCGCTGCGGGATCCCCGTCGATCGTCGTCTCGTCGTCCGCGGTGCGACGGCGGTCGCGGCTCGGCCGCCGCTCGATCAACGCCCGGCCGATGGCGCGTAGCGGCGCGGTCAGTCGGCGGGCATCGTCGGCCCGTTCCATGAAGCGCTCGCCCTGGCGAATCTCCTTGTCGAGCCGCGCCATGGTGCGGGCGAGGGCCGGATCGTCGTCGTCGAGCCAGACCTGAACCACCCGCGTGAAGGCGATCACCGTGCCCTGCAGCTTCAGGCGCCCGAGTGGCCCCTCAGTGTCGATCCCGGCCGCGGCGAGCATGAAACGATGTGAGTTCAGGGCCACGCCGTTCAGCGCCGCGAGCGAGAGCAGGTCGCCACGCAGGGCGTACGAGATCCGACGCAGCGCCGTCTTGTAGGGCGCCATCGCGTCGAGGCGGCGCATCAGCACGTCGAAAAGGCGTTCACGCGTCGGCTCGTCCGCGAGGTCGGAGAAATCTCCGTCGAGCACCTTCGTGTCGATCAGCCGTGAAAGGCCGCCAAGCACTGCGCCTTTCGAGGGGAACAGGTCGCGGAACTCGGCGAGACTGATTCCGGCCTCGCGGGCGATGTCACCAATCTCGATGTCGTTCCAGGGCTGCTCGGCCGCGAGCCGCATCAGCGCCTCGACCACGGCCTCGCGGGGATTGGGCTTCTTCTTGGCCTTCGGCTTCGGATCGGGGGAAGAGTCCATGATCGCGCTCCGTTCGACAGGTCACGTCACATGTAGGGAGCGATCGGCCAACGTGCAGTCGAGCTGCAGTGTCGCGCTCAGCCTGCGAGCTCTCCGGCCCGGCGACGGGCCGCCTCGACCGCTTCCGTGAGCAGGTCGGGTAGGCCGCCCTCGCGCATCAGAACTGCGAGGGCTGCTGCCGTGGTGCCCCCGGGCGAGGTAACGTCGCGGCGCAGTTGGCCGGCCTCGACAGGGCTCGCCTCCAACAGGGCTCCGGCGCCGGCGACGGTGGCGCGAGCGAGCCGTGCTGCCATCTCGGTCGGCAGGCCGGCCCGTGTGCCGGCTTCGGCGAGGGCTTCGGCCAGCAGGAAGGCATAGGCCGGGCCGGAGCCGGACACGGCAGTCACCGCGTCGATCAGCTTTTCGTCCTCGACCCATTCGACGAGGCCCGAACAGGCAAGGAGCGCATCGGCGGTCGCGTGTTGGGCCGGCGTTACCGCCGCGCTTGCCACGGCGCCCGTCGCACCCCGGCCAATGCTCGCCGGCAGGTTCGGCATGGTGCGCACGAATGCATGCGTGCCGGGGAAGCGCTCCGCGAGGTTCGCGAGCGTCTTGCCCGCGAGGATGGACAGGACGAGCGTGTCGGGCCCGACGAGCGGTGCGAGGGAGGGCGCTGCCGCTTCGAGACCTTGCGGTTTGATCGCCACGACCAGGGTCTTGGCGACCGAACTCTTCGTCGGATTGAGAGCGACGCCCCGTTCGGCACAAAGTGCGGCGAGATCCGGCCCGACTTGCGGATCAATGACCGTCGTGGCGGCCGGGTTGAGGCCGCCGTCGAGCCATCCGCGCAGGAGCGCGCCGCCCATCTTGCCGGCGCCAACCAGGGTCAGCGAAGCCGGCAGGGCGTTTCTCGATACACTCGTCACAGGCGGGCTCACGCCTCGCCTTCGGTCTCGAAAAGCACGGCGTCCAGCGCCTCGCGTGCGTCCTTGCCGGCCCAGAGCACGAACTGGAAGGCCTGATAGTAGCGCTCACAGGCTTCAGCGGCCGATTTCATCAGCATCGCGCACTGGGCCTGCGTCGGCGCAATGCCGCCGGTCAGCAGCAGTGAGTGACGGAACATCACCACGTTGTCGTTCGACCAGAGATCGAAATGGCCGATCCAGAGCTGCTCGTTGAGCATCGCGATCAGCTTCGTCATCTCAGCCCGCCGGCGATCCGGCACCTTGAGATCGAAGGCGCAGGCTACGTGCAGGGCCTCGACATCCTCGATCCAGGTGAAGGCGACATGGTACTCGGTCCACTTTCCCTCGACCGTGACGGACATCTCGTCCGTCTCTGCCCGATCGAAGATCCAGTCGCGCAGGGAGGCCAGCCTCTCGACCACGTCGAGCGGATGCTCCGGCCGGTCAAGTTCCTCAATGATGTGCAGCTGGGTCATGGCGATCCAAATTGTCGATCCGTTCATGACCGATGAACGGTTCGGCGGTAAAGCAAAGGCCGCAGCGAATCCGAGAGCGTGCCAAGACGAAACCTGCGCAGCGACGCAGATTCGTTCGGAGATCAGCGGTCCGAGCGTTCGAGGAGTTGTTCTGTCAGGCGCGAATCAGTGCCTAAACGTTTATAGCCTGCGTTCGCTGCATCGTTCAAAGCGTCGTGACGGGATGAATGGTGGGCAACTTCTCTTTCCACCACTCGTTCCTGTGCAAAATTATTCAGGCGGATTCGGTGTTGCCGGCAGGACTCGCATTGGCGCCGAGCCGGGATTCCAGCGTGGCCACGCGGGCTTCGAGCGCCTCGTTGCGGCTGCGCAGAGCAGCGACGAGGTCGCGCAGGACGTCGACTTCCTCGCGCGACGCGATGTCCATGTCGCGGATCAGGCGCTCGACCTGAGCCTTGAACACGGTCTCGGCCTCACGGCGCACGCCCTGCGCGGCGCCGGCTGCATCCGTGAAGATCCGTGCGACGTCGTCGAAGAGACGGTTCGAACCCTGCATCGTCGTTCCTTGGATCTGTCGGTTGCGACGCGCGGGTTCCCCGCGAATCGCTCTCTCCTCGACATAGGAATCCCCGGGAGTCCCGGCAATCGCCCGTCGCCGGACCGATGCGGGTTTCAGGGGATGAAGTCGAGCTGCACCGCGAAACATCGCGTTACAAAGATTGTGTAGCCGCGCTCTACGAACCGGCGGCATCAATGCGCATACTGTCATGCATCACGATTGACTGCCGCCATGACGACGCCTGCCAGCACGACCACTCCCCACATCCTGGTCGTCGAAGACGACCGCGAGATCAGTGCGCTGATCGCGCGCTACCTCCGCGGGAACGAATGCCGCGTCAGCCTCGCGGTGGACGGGCGCGAGATGGACCGCGTGCTGGCAGAATCACGCATCGATCTCGTCGTGCTCGACCTGATGCTGCCGGGGGAAGACGGCCTCAGCCTGTGCCGGCGCCTGCGCAGCTCCTCCGACCTGCCGATCCTGATGCTCACCGCCAAATCCGAGGAGATCGACCGGATCATCGGGTTAGAGACGGGCGCCGACGACTATCTCGCCAAGCCCTTCAACCCGCGCGAGTTGCTGGCTCGCATCCGCGCGATCCTGCGGCGGGGTAACGGCGCCGAGCGCGCGGAGGTGGAGGAGGCCCGGCGCCTGCATTTTCACGGCTGGACGCTCGACACCGGGCTACGACAGGTGCTCAGCCCGGAAGGCGCGCGCATCGCCATCACGGGAGCCGAGTTCGACCTGCTGCACGCCCTCTGTCTGCGGCCGGGGCGCGTGCTCTCCCGTGATCAACTGCTCGACCTGACGCAGGGGCGCAGCGCCGGCCCGTTCGAGCGCAGCATCGACGTACTCGTCAGCCGCATCCGCCAGAAGCTCGAACAGGATCCGCGCAATCCCGAGATCATCCGCACGATCCGTTCCGGCGGCTACCTCTTCGCGCCGGAGGTGACACGCTCATGAGCACGGGTACCACAGCCGCCGCTCCGGTCGCCGCGCGAGCCGCGCCCGTGGTGAAAGGCTCTCGCCGCTACTGGCCGCGGCCAAAAAGCATCGCCGGACAGCTTGCGTTGCTCGTCGTCGCGGCAATCGTCGCCGCACACGTGGCCGCAGCTGTGGCCCTCTTCGCGTTGCGCGAGCCCTGGCGCGCCGAGACACGCCCGGGCGTTGCCGCCAACCGGCTCGCCGTGATTGCCCGCCTGCTCGACGAGACCGCACCGAATGAGCGTGACGCAATCCTCACAGCGGCCAGACGAAGTGTGCCGAGCCTGCGCCTCGAGGCTTGGCAGGGCACGCCGCCCGCCGTCGAGAGCGAGTGGCTGCGCGAGCGCCCGATCATTGGACGCCTGCGCGACGCCTTCGGGCGGGAACTTGCCATTGCCAATCTCGCGCCCGACGCCAGCCCTGAGGAGCCCCCGGTCCTGCATGTCGGGCTGCGCACGCCTGCCGGGGCGCAGCTTCAGGCGACGCTGCCGGACGATGCGCTCGAGCCGCCCAAGCGCGGTGCCATCATCTTCACCTTCCTGTTCCTTGCGACCACGCTGACGCTGCTCACCGTCTGGGCTACCCGCGCCCTGACGGCGCCGCTCGCCCAGCTTGCCGGCGCAGCCGAGGCCTTCGGCACCAGCCGGGTACCATTGCCCCTCCCGCGCCGGGGACCGGACGAGGTGCTGGCGCTCGCCGGAGCCCTCGACCGGATGCGGGCTCGCGTGAACCGCCTGATCGACGATCGCACGCAGATGCTCGCAGCGATCAGCCATGACCTGCGCACGCCGATCACCCGTCTGCGGCTGCGCGCCGAGTTCATCGACGACGAGCAGGCCCGCGAGCGCACACTGCGCGACCTTGATCAGATGAACGCTCTGGTCGAGGCGGCCCTTGCCTATGCCCGCGACGAGCGCGTTGCCGAGAACCGCTCGGCGGCGGAGAAGCCGTTGATCGACATAGCTTCCTTGGTCCAGACAGTGTGCGACGACTACTCGGATACCGGCGCCGACGTGACTATGGAGCAGGCGCGGCACGTGCTGATCCGGGCGCATCCCGAGGATCTGGAGCGGGCCGTCAACAATCTCGTCGACAATGCGGTGAAATATGCCGGGTGCGCCCGGCTCTCGGTCTCGAAAAGCGCGAACGGCGTGGCGATCGAAGTGGCCGATGACGGCCCTGGCATCCCGGAAGCCGAGCGGCACGCCATGCTGCAGCCCTTCGTGCGCGGCGACCGCGCCCGGAACCTTAACGACGCCAGCGGCTTTGGCCTCGGCCTGTCAATCGTGCTTGCCATTGTCGAGGCGCATGACGGACGCCTGACACTGGAGAACAGGCCGGCAGGAGGCTTGAGCGCGCGCATCGAGCTGCCCAGCTCGCTGGCGGTACCCGGCGAGCGCGCTGCGCGGCAGCCCGAAGTCGCCTAGCAGAGCTTCTGTTTCGAGCCGGCCGCGCCGCTGCTAGAGGAAAAGCCGACGGCGCCCCCATGTGGGCCGCGGGAACGACCGAAATCCATGAACGACACTTCCGAGGTCTGGCTGGCAGCGAGCATCGTGGTGATCTCGCTGCTGCTCTCGGCGTTCTTTGCCGGGGCAGAGACCGCCTTCACCGCTGCGTCACGGGCACGGATGCTGTCCCTCGAGACGGGCGGTAATCGCCAGGCTGGACTCGTCAACCGCATCCTTGCAATGCGCGAGCGCTTCATCGGCGCGATGCTCATCGGCTATAACGTCGTCGCAATCGGCGCCTCTGCCTTCACCACGAACGTGCTCACCAGCCTCTTCGGCTCGAGCGGCGTGATCTACGCCACCGTCGCAATGTCGGTGCTCGTCATCGTTTTCGCCGAGGTGCTGCCGAAGACGCTCGCCATCAGCAATCCCGACCGGCTTGCCCTGTTGATGGCGCAACCCGTCGCCTTCGCTGTCGGCCTGCTTGGCCCTCTGGCGGTAGCGACCGAGGCGATCGTGCGCCTGATTCTCAAGCCCTTCGGCATCTCCATCGGCGCGCACGGCTCGATCTTGTCGGCGACAGAGGAAATCCGCGGGCAGGTGGCCTTGCTCCACCGCGAGGGCGGCGTCGAGAAGGCCGAGCGGGACATGCTCGGCGGCCTGCTCGACCTCAACGAGCTCACCGTCTCCGAGGTCATGGTCCACCGCACCAAGATGCGGACCATCAGTGCGGATCTGCCCTCGGAAGAAATTGTGCGCGAGGTGCTGGCCTCGCCGTATACGCGCATGCCGCTCTGGCGCGAGAAGCACGAAAACATCGTCGGCGTGCTTCACGCCAAGGACCTGCTGAGGGCGCTGGATGCGGCCGGCGGCGATCCGGCGAGCCTCAAGGTTGAGGAACTTGCGCTGGAGACTTGGTTCGTGCCGGATACGACCTCGTTGCGCGATCAGCTCAAGGCCTTCCTGGCACGCAAAACGCACTTCGCGCTCGCGGTCGATGAGTATGGCGAGGTGATGGGCCTCGTCACGCTCGAGGACATCCTCGAAGAAATCGTCGGCGATATCGCCGATGAGCATGACGTCACGATTTCGGGTGTCCGCCCCCAGCCGGACGGTTCGGTTACGGTCGATGGCGGCGTACCGATCCGCGACCTCAACCGGGCCATGGACTGGAACCTGCCGGACGAGGAGGCCACCACCATCGCCGGCCTCGTCATCCACGAGGCGCGGGCGATCCCCGATACGGGGACCACCTACAATTTCCACGGCTTCCGCTTCCAGGTGGTGCGCAAGGCCAAGAACCGGATCACGAGCTTGCGGATCTCACCCTTGCTTCCGGTACTGCCGAAGCCTGCTGGCGAAGAATAATCCACCGCCGTGACGGGTGCAGCGCCTGCGCGGTCTTCGCCGCGCATGAGTTGGACGAACTCCGAGCGATAGCCGATCGGGTCCGAACCGCGCGCAGCGGGCACAATCGTCAAGACGTTATCGAGCTTGGGCTCGCCATCCATGTGTCGCCGCGCAGGGTCTCGCCAAAGCCGGCGACGGTGGTGGCGAAGCGCGCATCCTCTCCGCTCTGTCGCACTCAGCGAGTCCCCGGCAAGGTTCGCGCACTCCTGATCAAGGGTCGGTAAGTCCCACACACCGCTGGGCTTGGGGTTGCGTGCACGATGGTCACACTCACCAAACGCGCATGGGTCCACTGATTGTGTGCGGCCCAATCATCCTTTAACAATGGGCGCTTAGCCGCCGATCATGTGCCGAAGCATCCCGTCCTCCGCTCTGGAGTTCGAGATGGCGAGCCGTTGGCATTGCTGCGGCAAGCTCGGGCGGGCGGCGCGTTCGCTCGGCCGGTATGGGATGAGGGCGACGAGAATGAGAAAGCCGGGCCGGGCCGACGACCCGCAACGATTGGACAATCAGCTCTGCTTCGCGGTGTATTCCGCAGCGCATGCCTTCGGCCGTGCCTACCGCGCTATGCTCAGCCACCACGACCTGACCTATCCGCAATACCTCGTTCTGCTCGTTCTCTGGGAGGAGGAAGGGCTGACGGTGAAGGATATCGGGACGAAGCTTTTTCTCGATTCCGGCACACTGACACCATTGCTCAAGCGCCTGGAGGCCGCCGGCCAGGTCCGCCGGGTGCGCGACAGGGCGGATGAGCGACAAGTCAGCATCTTCCTGACGGAGAAGGGGCGTAGTCTGAAAGGCAAGATGGAGTGCCTGCCGCTCGACGTCGGCGGTATGACCGGTCTCGACATGGAGGCCCGCCGAACCCTGCTCGAAACCCTGGCCGGGATGCGCGGTGAGCTGCACGAGCGCGCGAACTCAGATGCGACGGTGCGCGCTGCCGGCTGATCTAGGTCGAGACAAAAAAGAAGCCGCTCCGTAGAGCGGCTTCCCGATAACTGCAGCCCGCTGAATCGCTTCAGCGGTTTCGCAATCGCGATGTTTATTTCTGCGAGGCGAGATAGGCGATGATATCGTTGAGCTTCTTCTCGTCCTTGACGCCGGCATACATCATCTTGTTGCCCGGCACCTTCTTCTTCGGATCCGCGATCCACTCCTTCAAGGTCGCCTCGTCCCAGGTCAGACCCGAGTTCTTGAGCGCATCCGAGTAGCTGAAGCCCTCATGCGCGGCTGCCTTGCGGCCGACGACACCCTTGAGATCCGGGCCTGCGCCGTTCTTGCCGAACGCATGGCAGGCCTTGCAGGGTGCGAAGGCCTTCTCGCCGGCAGCGGCATCGCCTTCGGCATGGGCAGCAAGGGGAAGAAGCGCAGCGAACGCAACGCCGAGGATGAGATGACGCATCAAAATTCCTCCGTGTGAGCAGCAACGGCCGCTCTTGGGCTGGGATAAAGCCGCCCAGCTTTAGAACAGATAAAGACTGGAAGCGCTACCCAGGTTCCCGTCAGTTCGCAGCGAAAGCGTCGCTTTGGCATGGACTTCACGTGGGCTCGGTGACGATCTGGCGCGCGTGCGTGCCCGGCCGATTTCCGATAGGGTGCCGCTTCCGGCTTTGCTCACGCGGCGGCGGCGCCGGTGAAGCCGAGACGATGAGCGCGATGGCCGCCCGCGCGGCCTGAACCGCGCCGCCGAGCCAGGGAGGACATGCTGGATGTCGATCGCTTTCCCCACCCCGAACGCCGACATCCTCGCCCGCCGCGAGGCCATCATCGAGGGGCTGCGCCCGCTCGTCTCCCCCGAGGCTCTGGTGACGACCGAGGACGAGCGCCGGGTTTTCGAGTCCGACGGCCTCACCGCCTACCGCAAGATCCCGCTCGCAGTGGTGCTGCCGTCGACGACCGAAGAGGTCTCGGCGGTGATGGCCTATTGCCACCGCCAAGGCGTGCCAGTGGTCGCGCGGGGTGCCGGTACCTCGCTCGCCGGAGGAGCCATCGCGCAGGAGGATGCGGTCATCATCGGCGTGGGCAAGATGACTCGTGTGCTCGACATGGACTTCGCCAACCGCACGGCACGGGTCGAGGCCGGCATTACCAATCTGGCGATCTCCGGCGCAGTCAGCCACGAAGGCTTCTTCTACGCGCCCGATCCGTCGAGCCAACTCGCCTGCACCATCGCCGGCAACATCGCCATGAACTCGGGCGGTGCGCATTGCCTGAAATACGGCGTCACCACCAACAACCTGCTCGGCGTCACCCTGGTCACCAACGACGGCACCGTCGTCCAGATTGGCGGCGATCACCTCGACAGCGGCGGCTACGACCTGCTCGGGTTGATCTGCGGCTCGGAGGGCCAGCTTGGCATCGTCACGGAGGCGACCGTGCGCATCATCCGTGCGGCGGAGGGGGCCCGTCCGGTTCTCGTCGGTTTCTCGTCGGTAGACGACGCCGGCCGGTGCGTGGCCGCGATCATCGCCGCCGGCATCATCCCGGTGGCGATCGAGTACATGGACAAGGAAGCGATCCTGATCACGGAGGATTTCGCGCAGGCCGGCTATCCGCGCGATGCCGAGGCGATGCTGATCATCGAGGTCGAGGGCTGCGACGAGGAATGCGAGGATATCCTCGCGAGGATCGAGGCTATTGCGAAGGACTACCGGCCGACCAGCATCCGGGTCTCCAAGTCCGAAGCCGAGTCCGCCGCCATCTGGAAAGGCCGCAAGTCCGCCTTCGGCGCGACGGGCCGTATCTCCGACTACATCTGCATGGATGGTACCATTCCCACCGGCCAACTCGGCACAGTGCTGGAGCGGATTGGCGCGATCTGCGCCGGACACAACCTTCGCGTCGCCAACGTCTTCCATGCCGGCGACGGCAACCTGCACCCACTGATCCTGTTCGACATCAACACGCCCGGCGAGCTGCAGAAGGCGGAAGCCGCCGGCGACGAGATCCTGAAGCTCTGTGTCGAGGTCGGCGGCTGCCTCACCGGCGAGCACGGCGTCGGCATCGAGAAGCGCGAGCTGATGCCGTTTCAGTATACCCGCGAGGATCTTGAGCAGCAGATGCGGGTGCGCAACGTGTTCGATCCGGCCTGGCTGATGAATCCGGCCAAGGTGTTTCCGCTGGAAGGGCGGGTGGCAGCCTGAGGCTCAGGCCTCGCGGCCGAGCCGGTCGCAGCGAAACGCCCCGTATCCCCCGCGTGCCAGGCGCTCGGCGAGCGCCGGCAGGAACAGATCGGCCTCAGCCGCGAGCATCCAAGGTGGGTTGATCACGACGAGGCCGGTGCCGTGCAGGCGGGTCTCGTCATCAGGCCGGTCGATCATCAGGTCGATGCGCAGCGCCGGCCGATCCAGCGCGCGATCAAGCGCCGCGATCATTTGGTCGATCGCGGCAACGTCCTTGATCGGATACCAGCCGAGGAAGATCCCCGTCGGCCATTTCCGGGCTGCTTTGAGCAGGCTCTGGCCGAGACGGTCGATCTCGCCGCGCTCTTCGTAAGGCGGATCGGTGAGGACGAGGCCGCGCCGCTCCGGCGGCGGGATCATCGCGCCGAGCGCCGTCCAGCCGTCGAGATGCAGCACCTTGGTGCGACTGTCGCTTCGGCAGCGATCGGCCAGCGTGGCTGCGTCTGCCGGGTGCAGCTCGACGAAGACGCCCTTGTCGCCGCTGCGCAGGAACTCGCGGATCAATGCCGGTGAGCCGGGATAGATCGTCGGCCCATGGCGCTCGCGAACCGCCGAGACGGCCGCGCGATAAGGCGCGAGCAGCGCCTCCACCGCGTCAGAGAACCGCGCGTCGAGCCGGCCCCAACCCTCAAGCCACTCGCCCGTCCGGCCGGCCTCGTCAGCGGTCAGATCGTAGAGCCCGAGCCCTGCATGGGTGTCGATGGCGCGGAATGGCTTGTCCTTCGCGGCAAGGTGCACGAGCACGCGCGTGAGCACGAGGTGCTTCAGCACGTCCGCGAAGTTGCCGGCGTGGAAGGCATGGCGGTAGTTCAGGGCTTCGATCTCCAGACGTGGCCTCAGTCCTCGGCCGCGCCCGAGAACGGATCGGGCCGAATGGCATCGAGCTCGGGCATGAGCACGACGCTCTCCTGCTCGTTCGGATCGGTCCGGGCAATCACGGCGATGCAGGGCGCGTCGGCGCTGGGATTGTAGGGCAGGTGCGGCACGCCGGCCGGGATGTAGAAGAAGTTGCCCGGCTGGACCATGGCGTGCTCCTCGAGCGCATCCCCATACCAGCAGCCCGATACGCCGCTCAGCGCGTAGATCGCGGTCTCGTGCGCCTCGTGCTTGTGTGCCTTTGCCTTAGCCAGCGGCGGGATGGTGACGAGTTGGAGGTGGATGCCTTTGGCACCGACGCTCTCTGCCGAGATGCCGACGGCGTAGTCGAGTCCTTGCTTGCCGGTGAAGGCTGCGCCGGCCTGGACGAGGCGGCAGCTCGAATGATTGGGCGAGCTGGTCATGGTGTGATCCTCGATCGCGCACGGCCGGGGCCGTCGGATCGAGCCCTAACCGGCTTCGCGCCAGAACGGCAACTGGCCCGGATCAGCGCGCCGCGTCGATCTCGACCTCACCACCACGGCAGCCCTGGCGCGCCACGGTCGGACAGCTCACGAAGCCCTTGAGATCCTTGTCGAAGCAGATCCGAACTTCTTCGAGCTGACTGCGCTTGCAGGTCACCGCCATCATGTCGGTGCGTAGGCCCTGGTTCGCCTCCACGAATTGCCGCGCGATCTCGAGCGGCGCGACGCGCTGGCTGGAATTCGGCTTGCGGAAGGCTTCCGGAATGGTCACGGCCTGTCGCGCCTGTTTCACGGCCTTGAAATAGGCGACCGGGTCGAGGCCCGAGCAGGTGCCGTGGGTCTTCCATTCGTGTCGGGCGAGCCCGGCGCTCGGCATGATCTCGCCGGCCACCGACAGGGCGTCGCGGGTCAGCGGACGCGGGAAGGCGCCGCAATTCGAGGGGAAGCCGCGGGTGTATTGCGGCCAGAGGCCGTGCACGACGAAGCCGAGGCCGCGTCCGGGCGAGCATTGTCCGTCCGCATCGCGCGAGGCGCCCGGGCCGGCGCAGTAGCTCGGGGACCAGGACAGCGCGAGCACGTAGAAATCGAAAGAGCCGGGCGTTCCACCTGCGCCGCGGCCCCGGAATCCTCCGTAATCTTGAGCCTGCGCGCCCGTCGCGGCGAAGAATGCGAGGAGCGCGAGGCCGAGAAGACGCATCAGGGGCGGGCCATCCGGCAGGCGGTGGAATAGGCGTAGGCCAGGTTCCGGTCGAGGCCGTGCACGCAATAATCGACGCCCCAGGTGGCGCTGATGAAGCCGAGGCTCTCGCGCACTGAGTAGTCGATCCGCCGGCGCACGCCGTCTGAGGTCGTCGCCACCGCCGAGCAGAAGCGGCGCGGGATGAAGTCGACGCCATAGGGGCGCCAGGCGGTTCGGCTGATGGAGTCGTAGGACGAGATGGTCAGGGTGGTGTTCCAGTACTTCGCCTCCTTCTCGGCGAACTTGCTGGAAATCTCCTCGAGCACGGCCGTGTCCTGGCAGCCGGGAATGTTGGCGTCGTAGGGGAAGACCTGCTCTTCAGCCGGCGAGATCTCCTCGCGGGCGGAGCGGGCCGAGGCAGGCTGCATCGCCTGAAGCGCGAGCAAGCCCAGGGTGAGAGCGGTGTAGGCTAGTGGCTTGCGCATCGCGTCGTACAATCGCTTCTGCGGGATCAGATCGTTGTCCCGAACGATGGCCTCCCGCGGGGGCAAGTCAAGCTTGCGCGCCCCGCGCCACACGTTTTTGCGCCAGCTGGGGAGTCAGAGGCACACCCGCCAGAGGCCGGCCAGTCAGTAGATCGAGTGCGCGGACGACTCGACGTCGAAGGAGGAAGGCTCGTCAGCCTCCATCGCGGCCGCTCCCAAACGGGAGGGCGGTGCGGCGGCGTAGGCCGAGCGCGGTGAGGGCGCACGGGCGTACTGGGAGGCACTGCCACGCGATGAGGCCGCGCCGTAGGGCTCGTCCGTTTCCTGGTCGATCGGTGCCTGGGGCGGTGCCGGCTGGCGGACGGGTGGCCGCGGGCTAGCGAATTGGCGTGGCTGGCCGTTGGCGCCGATCTGCGGCTCGAACTTCAGTAGGGGCTTGCAGATCCGGCGCAGGCCACGCGGGTCGTGCCGGGCGAGATCGACGTGGATGTGGTCGTAGTGGAAGACGTTCGAGCCCGGCGCGAGAACGGTGGTGAAGCGGGCGCAGGCCCCGGTGAAGACCTCGCGCAGGAAGGCTTGCTCGGCCTCGGTGCCGCGCCAGCCACCCTTCACCGTGATGACGTGGTCGTCGGCGAGCTTGAAAGACATGATGTCGATGGCATTGCCGTAGGAATGCTCCGACAGCTTGGCGCCGACCTGATTGTTCTGGCCGCGGCAGGAATAGGTTCCAGCGTTGATCTCTGTCACCGGCACGCCGAAATACAGGTTCGCCGCTGGCTGGATCGTGTCGGCGAGCCAAGCCTCGGTTTCGGCCAGGGCGGAGCAGCCGAGGGTCATGCGCTGCTTGAGGGCGACGCTGCCGTTTCCGAGCCGCGTGATCTTGAACGGTTGCTGGATGCCGCAGGGGCCGGGACCGTCGATCTCCTTGCCGAGCGAGACATAGGCCGTTGGTTGAACCAGCCCGCGGGCAATGCACATGCTCTCGGCCTTGTCGCGCCAGGGCGCACGGGCCTCGAACCGGTTGACGGCGCAACCGGCCAGCCCGGCGAGGAACACCGCCGGAATCGAGAATGCGAGTACGATACGCCACATGGTCGCGACAATGCGAAGGCTCGCGTAAACGAGCCGCTAACATTGCCGCCAGTCAGCTGTGGCGGTGGTGGACAAGTGTTGACAGCGACCGTCGGGCCTCCAGAACGATTGCCATGCTTTCCCTGACCGAACTCCGCACGCGCATCAACGAAGGCCGGCTCGCGCCCCGACAAGCTGTGGCCGAGGTGCAGGCGGCTATCGCCGAGCGCGATCCCATCATCGGCGCGATCGTCAGCAGCGATCCGGAGCCGATCGTGCCGGAGGAGGGGCCGCTCGCCGGCATCGCCGTCGGCATCAAGGACATCATCGATACAGCGCACCTGCCGACGCAGATGGGCTCGCCGATCTATCGGGGCTGGCAGCCGAGGGCCGATGCGGCCATCGTCTCGAGGCTGCGGAGCCTCGGTGCGGTGCCCCTGGTGAAGACCGCAACGACCGCCTTCGCCGGTCTCGATCCGGCGGCAACCGTCAACCCGCACGACCATGGCCATACGCCGGGCGGCTCGTCTTCAGGGACTGCCGCCGCGGTTGCGGCCGGCATGCTGCCGCTGGCTCTCGGGACGCAGACCGGCGGCTCGGTGATCCGGCCGGCCGCTTTCTGCGGCGTCGCCGCGATCAAGGCTTCGTTCCGCCTGCTGCCGACGGTTGGGGTCAAGACCTTTTCATGGGCGCTCGACACGCTTGGCCTGTTCGGCGCATCGATCCCAGACATCGCCCGCGCGCTCGCGCTGATCGCTGACCGCCCGGAGATCGACCTCGCCGACGATGCGCCGCGCGCGTCCCGCATTGGCCTGTGCCTGCAGGGGTTTGCCGGAGAGGCGGACCCAGATGCTGCGGAGGCACTGTCGCGCGCCGCGCGCGCCGCTGAAGCGGCGGGCGCCATCGTCACGGATCTGACGCTGCCGGATGCCTTTGCGCGAGCCTGGGAACTGCACCCCATCATTCAGGATTTCGAAGCGCGCCAGGCGCTGGCCTGGGAATACGCAAACCACCGCGAGGCCCTGCCCATCCTGCTCGGGCCGCAACTCGATCGCGCGCAGGCGCTCACGGCCGCGCAATACGACGCGGCGCGGCGTGAAGCGCACCATGCCCGCCGCCAGCTCAAAGACGTTTTCGGAGAGTTCGACGCGATCCTGACCTACTCCGCCCCGGGTCGCGCGCCGCGCGGGCTTACCTCGACGGGAGACGCGCGCTTCAACCGGCTCTGGACCCTGATGGGTGTGCCCTGCGTGAACCTGCCGGTACCGGGCGATGGATTGCCGCTCGGAGTGCAGATCATCGCGCGGTTCGGTCGGGACGGGCAGGCGCTCGCCGTGGCGCGGTCGATCGAGACAGCGCTGGCTCGGGGTTGAGGGCCGGTTAGGCCCGGCCCGCGACTTCCATCTCGGCGAGATCCTCGACGGGCTGCTGCATCATAGCGGCGGCGAGCATGGCCTCCAGCACAATCAGGTCAGCCTCCGGATCGGGCTGCCAGCCGCAGCCGCAGCTCCCGCCGGGGCCGTGCGCGGCCGCGGTCTGGCGGTAGAGACGGCCGAGCGCGCGAGCCGCCGCTTCGAGCGCTGCCATCACCGGCATCGGCTCATTCTGCACGGTCCGCCAGAACGCACAGGTGAGCGCGCGCTCCAGCGACGATTGGCGGCAACGCTCCTCGGCGGGGCGAACCGCGATCGACGATCCGGCACTCAAAGTTTGTCTCCTCTGTCCGAGGCGGGATCTGCGTCGAGCATATCGAACAAGCCCAGGACGCCATTCAGTTGAAGGCCGATGGCGGATCCGTCCCACCACGCGATCCGCGCGCATTCTCTGATCGCGTCGAAGATCCGTGCCACTTCATCGTCGAGGCTGCCGAGGTCGAGGCGCCATGGCAGCGGCGCCGTCAGGGCCACAGAAGCACGGGATGGCTGAATATCGATCGGGCTGAACGCTTTCGACATGAGCGTTTTAGTGAACGAAGCTGTCAGTCTGATCAAGTCTTTGCAAAAATATTGGAAATACTAAAAATCAGCCAGTTTTGATTAGATCTGATCTGCAGAATTAGAAGAATTAAATATATCGCGGAAATGCGAAACGCTGCATTGGCTTGGCGCCGCGACCGGGTGGGCCTCAGCGCACGAGTTGGTCGAAGGCAGTGGTGGGATGAGGCTCGCCGGCCAGCGTGAAATGCCACCATTCCTGTGCGTAGGGCCGGAAGCCGGCACGAATCATCGCCGCGCGCAGGGTGCCGCGCGCCACCAGCTGCGCCGGGTCGAGACGCCGCCAGCCCGGCGCCGATTCCGGGCCGAACCAGTCGAAGGGTGTGCCCATATCGACCTCCCCGCGGTTGAGGCGCATCAGGGTGAGGTCGACCGTGGAGCCACGTGAATGTGCGGAGTGCGTCGCGATGTAGCCGAGCCGAAACAGGTCGCGCTTGTCGATGCGCGGATAGAACTCGGCCTTCATCCGGGTCTCGGCAGGATCGGCGGCCCAAGCCATGAAGTCGGCGACGGCGCGGGTCGGCCGGTAGCAGTCGAAAACCTTGAGGCCATAGCCGCGGCGGGCGAGATCGGCCTGCGCTCTGGCCAGTGCCCGTGCGGCCTGTCGCGTCAGCAGGCAGCGCGGCGCCTCATAGCCGGCGATCGGTCGGCCGACGAAGTTGTGCGAGCCGGCATAGCGCATCTCAACGCTGAGGCCCGGTACGATGCTGGCGGCGTCTACGAACGGACTGCCTGCCCGGGCCGACGACCACCCCGCACAAAGCGCTGCGAACAGAGTCAGCCACCTATTCATCATCGGTATGCCACCAGCACGGCACCAACCCCGATCAGCATGACGCCGAGCCAGTTCATGCCCGAGAGGCGCTCACCGAGGATGACCACGCCGAAGATCGCCACCAAAACGACGCTGAGCTTGTCGATCGGCGCGACGCGGCCGGCATCGCCGAGCGACAGCGCACGGAAGTAGCAGAGCCACGAGGCGCCCGTGGCAAGGCCCGACAGCACCAGGAACAGCGCGCTGCGCCCGGGGAGCTGGCCGAGGGCCTGGGTCTGCCCGGCTGCGACAACGATCGCGCCGGTGAGGAAAAGAATGACGACGGTGCGTACGAAGGTCGCCACATCGGAATCGACACCCGTGACACCGACTTTGGCCAGGATCGCTGTCAGGGCTGCAAATCCTGCCGAGAGTAGCGCCCAGAACCGCCAGGATTGCAGCAGGTCGACCATCGCCTTCGCTTACAGGATTTGGCGCATCAGCAGCAGACCGAGCGCGAGACCGCCGATCCCAACAATGAGCGAGGCGAGAACGTAGCCGAGCGCCGCAATCGTCTCCCCGCGCTCGAACAGCGCGAAGGTCTCGAGCGAGAAGGTCGAGAATGTGGTGAAACCGCCGAGAATGCCGGTTGCGATGAAGAGCCGGGCCTGCATGCTGCCGCCCCGCAGGGCGAACCAGCCGGTCACGAGCCCCATGACGATGGAGCCCACGACGTTGATCGTCAGAGTCCCCCAAGGGAAGCTCGATCCCAGACGAAATGCCATCATGTTCACGCCATGGCGCAGCACGCCGCCGATACCGGCACCGAGAAAGACGAGCAGGGGGTTCATCAGGGCAATCGACGATCGTTGCGGACCGGCAGGCGATAGCGTGCAGCGTCCGTCGGCCGCAATGCGGGCGCGTTGATCGCTTCGAAAGGAGAACCGGCAGCCGCATCGGCTGCCGGCTCGATCGCTGCATCCTAGCCGAGGATCTTGTCCACGGTGATCGGCAGATTCCGAATGCGCTTGCCGGTGGCGTGGTAGACGGCGTTGCCGATGGCCGCTGCCGTCCCGACGATGCCGATCTCGCCCAGCCCCTTCACACCGAGCGGATTGGCCATGTCCTCCTCATCCACGAAGATCACGTCGATATCGTAGATGTCGGCATGCGCCGGCACGTGATACTCGCCGAGATTGTGGTTCATGAAACGGCCGAGCCGGTGGTCGAGCATGGATTCCTCGTGCAGGGCTGAACCGATGCCCATCACGACGCCGCCGAGGATCTGGCTCCGCGCAGTCTTGGTGTTGAGAATCTTGCCGGCCGCGATCGCGGAGACGATGCGGGTGACGCGAATGCGCCCGAGTTCCTCGTCGACCTTCACCTCGGCGAAGATCGCCGAATGGGTATAGGCCTCGAACTGCTTCTTGAAATCCTTGTCGGGACTGGCGGTCTCGGTAGCTTCGAGCTTGTCGGTGCCGGTCGTCTTCAGGACATCGACGATGCCCACGCTCCGCGACGGATCGCCGGCGACCTCGATGCGCCCGTTGGTGAAGACCGCACGTTCGAAGTCGACGTTGGCGAGTGGGGAATCGGGCAGGCCGCGCGCCAGCTTGAACACTTGCTCGGCGATGGTCCGGCACGCCTTCATGACGGCGGTACCGGATGAGGCCGCCGTCCAGGATCCGCCAGCCACCGGGGCCTGCGCCAGTTCGGTGTCGCCGAGCTTGGTCGTGATGTGCTCGATCGGCAGCCCGAGCGTGTCGGCGGCGATCTGTGTCAGGATCGTGTAGGTACCGGTGCCGATGTCGCCGGTCGAGTTGCCGATCTCTAGCCGGCCGTCCGCCGTGAGTGTCGCCTGGGCGCTCGACTTCATCATCATCGATTCCCAGATGCCGCTCGCCATGCCCCAGCCGACGAGCTCCTTGCCGTCGCGCATCGAGCGCGGCTCGGGGCTCCGCTTCGACCACCCGAAGCGCTCTGCTCCCTCGCTGAAGCAGGATTTCAGTGCCTTCGACCCGAAGGGCTTGCCCTCAGTCTGGTCAGCCTCAGTGTAGTTCTTGAGACGCAGTTCGATCGGGTCGAGGCCCGTCGCGCAGGCCATCTCGTCCATCGCCGTCTCGATGGCGAAGACGCCGGAGACAGCGCCGGGCGCGCGCATGTCGCCGGGCGTGGGTGTGTCGAGCTTGACCAGCTTGTAGCTGAGCTTGACGTTGTCGCACTTGTAGAGGACGCCCGACCAGTTGACGACGACCTCCTGGTAATCCTCGTAGGTCGAGGTGCCCTGCACGGCGTCGTGCCGGATGGCCTGCAATCCGCCATTCTCATCGGCTCCGAGCGAGATGGTCTGCACCGCCTGCGAGCGGAAGGTGAAGCTCCACATCTGGTCGCGGGTGAGCGTGACCCGCACCGAGCGCTTCAGATCCTGCGCAGCGAGCATCGCCAGGAAAAGCTGATATTGCGGGCGCAGGCCCGAACCGAAACCGCCGCCGAGATAGGGATTGAGGCAGCGAACCTGCTCGGGCTTCAGGCCGAAGACGTTCGTCAAGTAGAGCTGCGTATTCGCGACGCCCTGGATCTTGTCGTAGACGGTGTAAGTGCCGTCGTCCTCGACGACCACTGTCGAGGCGTGCGGCTCCATCGGGTTGTGATGCTCGTCGGCAAGCCGGTACTGCCCCTCGACCCGGATCGGCGCCTTGCCGAAGGCTGCCTCGGCATCGCCTCGCGGCTCCGGCGGCGGCTTGATGCCCTCGCGTTCCATCGGTGGCTTGTAGGCGTCGCCGCTCAGGGCATCGATATCGGTTCGCGGTGGTTCGGCCTCGTACGCGACCGTCACAAGTGAGGCCGCATGGCGCGCCGTATCGAAATCCTCGGCCACGACGAGCGCGACCGGCTGGCCGGAGAAGACGATGGTCTCGTCGTAGAGGGCGCGGAACGGAGAGCCCGGCGGCGCCACCATGTCCTGATAGGCCTTCGACTGGCCCGCGACGCTCGGCCGGTTCTTGTGCGTGATCACCTTGAGTACGCCAGGCACCGCCTCTGCGGCGGCGGTATCGATCGACGTGATCCGGCCCCGAGCGATCGAACTCGAGACCACGTAACCGTGTGCGAGGTTCTCAGCCGAGAACTCACCGGCATATTTGGCGAGCCCGGTGACTTTGGCGGGGCCATCGACCCGGCTGACCGCACGACCGACGAAACGGTCTTCGCCGGCACCGGTGCTGAACTGCGTTGCCATGACGTGGCTCCTTACTGGATGCGCTTGTCGGACTGGGATTGCGGCGTGCCGGCAGCGGCCTGTTCGAGGCTGCGCACGATGGCGCGCCGGGCCAGCTCGATCTTGAAGCCGTTCTCGGATTGAGGCTTGGCCTCCGCCACGATTAGATCGGCGGCCGCCCGGAAGCTCTCGCGAGTCGCCGGCTTGCCCTGGAGCAGGGTCTCCGCCTCGACGTTGCGCCAGGGCTTATGCGCGACGCCGCCGAGAGCCACGCGTGCCGTCCGGATGATCTGCCCGTCGAGTTCGAGCGCGGCAGCCACCGAGACCAGGGCGAAGGCGTAGGAGAGCCGGTCCCGCAGCTTCAGATAGGTGTGGTGAGCCCCGTAATCCGTTGCCGGAAGGTCGACGGAGACGACGATCTCGCCGGGCTTGAGTGTGTTGTCCTTCGACGGGTCATCACCCGGCAGGCGATGATAATCGGCGAAGGCGATGGCGCGGTCGCCTTCAGGGCCCGACACTCGAACCGTCGCTTCCAGGGCTGCGAGCGCAACGCACATGTCGGACGGGTTGGTGGCGATGCAGGCCTCGCTCGCCCCGAAGATAGCATGGATGCGGTTCACGCCGCCGATCGCTGGGCATCCCGAGCCCGGCTCACGCTTATTGCAGGGCGTACCCTCATCGTAGAAGTAGTAGCAGCGCGTGCGCTGATTGAGGTTGCCGCCCGTGGAGGCGGCGTTGCGCAACTGGGCCGAGGCGCCGGCCAGGATCGCGCTCGCCAGGAGCGGATAGCGACGCTGGACCCGCGCGTCGTAGGCGAGATCGGCATTGCTCACGAGGGCGCCGATGCGCAGGCCGCCCTCGTGCTCCTCAATACTCTTCAGCGGCAGTCGGGTGATGTCGATGAGCCGGCCCGGCTTCTCGACGTTGTACTTCATGAGGTCGACGAGGTTAGTGCCGCCGGCGATGAAGCGGGCGCTCGGGTCGGTGCTCAGCGCCTTGATGGCATCCGCCACCGTATCCGCCCGGACATAGTCGAAGCGGTTCATCGGACGGCTCCCTGCTGCATGACCTCTTCGATCGCGTCGACGATGTTGGTGTAGGCGCCGCATCGGCAGAGATTGCCGCTCATCGCCTCACGGATCTCGTCGCGTGACTTGGCGTGACCCTCATTCATCAGGCCGACCGAGGAGCAGAGCTGGCCCGGCGTACAGTAGCCGCACTGGAAGGCATCGTGCTCGATGAAGGCTTCCTGGATCGGGTGCAGCGTGTTGGTGCCCTCGCGATGTGCCAGCGCCGCGAGCCCTTCGACGGTGGTGATCTCGGCGCCGTCCTTCATCACGGCGAGCGCCAGGCAGGAATTGATGCGGGTGCCGTTGACCAGCACGGTACAGGCGCCGCACTGGCCGTGGTCGCAGCCCTTCTTGGTGCCCGTGAGATCGAGGCGTTCGCGCAGGAGGTCGAGCAGCGTGGTCCAGGGCGCGACCTCGATCTCGCGTTTCTCGCCATTGATCGTCAGGGTGATGCCGATCCTGGCATGGGCTCCGGGCGAGCCGCTTTCGATGAGCATGGCAGTTTCCACGATGTCGGGCTGAATCGTCTCAACAACTGTTCCAATCTGACGCCGTTCCACTGGTGCTTTCGGCAGGGCCCTTCGGGGTTACGCTGTGCCCGGGCCTCGGCTAACGCTTCGGCGACACCTGAGAGCTTGAGGACAGGCCATGGCCGCGCTGGACCCGATCCTGAACGACATCGACACGGACCTCGACAACGCCCTGGAGCGGCTGTTCGCGTTCCTGCGCATCGAGTCGATCTCGACTGACCCCGCCTATAAGGACGAGTGCCGCAAGGCAGCCCACTGGCTTGAAGGCAACCTCACCGCGCTCGGCTTCGAGACCAGCGTGGAGGAAACCTCACTCCATCCCGTGGTCTACGCGCACAAGCCCAAGCCGGGCGCGCCGCACGTGCTGTTCTACGGCCACTACGACGTGCAACCGGTCGACCCGCTGAACCTCTGGACGCACCCGCCTTTCGAACCGCGCCTGATTGGCGAGGGCGATCAACGGCAGATCGTCGCGCGCGGAGCGTCCGACGACAAAGGTCAGGTCATGACCTTTGTCGAGGCCTGCCGTGCGCACCTTGCCATGAACGGCGAGCTGCCCTGCGGCGTCACCATCGTGGTCGAGGGTGCGGAGGAGAGCGGCTCCCAAGGCCTGCCGGAATGGGTTGCGGCGAACCGCGACCGGCTCAAGGCCGACGTGGCGCTCGTCTGCGACACTGCGATGTGGGACCGGGACACCCCGCAGATCACCACTTCGCTGCGCGGACTCTCGTATTTCGACGTGAAGGTAACCTGCGCCGACCGCGACCTGCATTCCGGCTTCTTCGGTGGCGCCGCCGCCAATCCGATCCACGTCCTCTCGAAAGTTCTGGCAGCGCTCCACGACGAGGACGGACGGGTAACGATCCCGGGCTTTTACGAGGGCGTGCGCGAGCCGCCGCCCGAGGTCTTGGAACAATGGAAGGGGCTCGGTTTCACGGCCGAGAAATTCCTCGGGCCGATTGGCCTCAAGGAGCCGGCCGGCGAGCGCGGGCGCATGCTGATCGAGCTGATCCAGTCGCGCCCGGCCTGCGACGTCAACGGCATCATCGGCGGCTACACGGCCGAAGGTACCAAGACGGTGATCGCAGGGCAGGCCAGCGCCAAGGTCTCGTTCCGGCTGGTCGACGACCAGGACCCGGAAAAACTCGCGAAGAGCTTCGAGGCCTTCGTGCGCGAGCGTGTGCCCGCCGATTGCCGGGTCGATATCGTCTGCCACAAGGGCTCGCGCGCCATCGCGTTGCCCTACGACATGCCGCAGCTCGCCACGGCGCAGGCCGCGCTGACCGAAGAATGGGGCCGCGACGCCATCGCGGTCGGTGCCGGTGGCTCCATCCCTATCGTCGGCGACTTCAAGCGCCTGCTCGGTCTCGACACCCTGCTGATCGGCTTCGGCTTAGACGACGATCGCATCCACTCGCCGAACGAGAAGTACGAGCTCAAGAGCTTCCACAAGGGGACGCGAAGCTGGGCACGCATCCTGTCGGCACTCGGCGCCGCTCAACCGACCTGACGGATCGCCTCGCCCATGATCATCGCGGCTGCGACGGCGACGTTGAGCGAGCGCATTCCCTCCCGGAGCGGCACGACGATTCGAGTGTCGGCCGCCGCGTGCACGGCTTCGGGCACACCGGCCGACTCGCGGCCAATCAGGATGCAGTCGCCATCGCGAAATTCGTGTGCCGTGTAGGGAACGGCGCCGGAGGTGGTGGCGAGCACGAGCCGGATGCCGGCCTCGCGCCGCCATTCCTCGAAAGCGGCCCAGGAGCGGTGCCGTGTGATCGCGACGTGGTCGAGATAGTCGAGCCCCGAGCGGCGTAGGTTCCGGTCCGAGACGTCGAAGCCGGCCGGCTCGATAATTTCGACGGCGACGCCCAGACAAGCCGTCATGCGTAGCATGGTGCCGGTGTTCTGCGGGATGTCGGGTTGGTAGAGGGCGAGGCGAAGCGTCATTCTAAGCGTATCCGGCGACGGAGCTCAGGATCTCCGCCGTCATGGCGGGGTCACTCGTCGCCCGGCTTGGCCTGGCTCTGTTTCAGCTCGGCGAAGGCGCGTCTCATCCCGTGCAACTGGTCGACGAGGTGGAGGATCACGTCGATCCCCGGATCGTTGACGCCGAGATTCCCCTGCAGATCGCGGATGAAATGCGCCCGCGCGATGTCGATCTCCGAGTAACCGGACTCTACGTCGCCGGCTGCCGGCAGGAGCCAACGCTGTTCCAGCCAGACCTCCAGCGTCTCCACCTGCAGGCCCGATCGGACCAGGAATTCCTCGCGTTTCATGATCATCGATCCTCACGCGGGTTGAACGATTTACCGGCTTCCCAGCGCTCCACGAAGGCTTCGAGGTCTGGGTCGGGTACCCTCGGCAGCACGATCTTGAGCTTGACGTACTCGTCGCCGTGGCCGCCGTCGCGGCGTGGTGCGCCTTTGCCCTTGAGACGCAACCGGGTGCCGGTATTCGCCCCGTTGGGCACGGTCAGGGTGACCTCGCCCGTCGGCGTCGGTGCCCTGACGCGGCCGCCGCGCACTGCCTCGGTCAGCGAGATCGGCAGCTCGATCGAGATGTCGTCGCCGTCCCGCTCAAAGCGGGGATCGGGCAGGACTTCGACCTCGATCAGCGCGTCGCCCGCACTACCCGTCCCGGAACCGGGCGCGCCCTTGCCGCGCAGCCGGAGGACTTGGCCATCGATGAGACCTGGCGGGATCGTCACGTCGAGTGTCCCGCCATCCGGCAGCGTCAGGCGCTTATTCGCGCCGGCAATGGATTCGACGAACGTGATCGCCAGGCGATAGCGCAAATCCTGTCCGCGCCGATTGGCTCTTGCCTGCTGGCTCCGCCGCAGCAGCTCCGCGAAGACGTCGTCTCCATCCATGTAGTCGGCAAAGGCGCCATCGTCAGCATAGGCATGACCTGGGCCGCTCGCGTAGTCTCGGTAGTAGCGCTGTTGCGGGCGCTCGGTGCCGGTTTCGTCAATCTCCCCGGCATCGAAGCGCCTGCGTTTGTCGGCATCTCCGAGAAGGTCATAGGCGCCTGCGACCTCCTTGAACTTGTCCTCGGCGGCCTTGTCGCCGGGGTTGAGGTCGGGATGCAGCTTTTTGACGAGCCGTCGATAAGCGTTGCGAATGTCTCCGTCCGAGGCGGAAGGTGACACACCCAGCACGTCGTAGGGATTGGCCACGCAAGGCTCCGTCGGCATCCGCCTGATGTGAACCATTTAGCGGATGGCGCGCGGAAGAGAACGCATGACTGCGCCTGTTTCGCCGACTGGCCGGAGCCGCCTGTGGCAATGCCTCCGCCTTGGCGCCGCGGTAAGAAGACTTAAGTCAGGCCCTCACGCTCACATGGTTGTCTCCCCGCATGTTCCTCGATTGGCTCGAGCGCCGCATCGACCCGTTCGCGCCGTTCGACGACCGGCAGATGCCGCCGAAGACCGTGCTTGGCTTCGTCCGGTTCTACCTGACGCCCGTGCGCGGCCCCCTGCTCGTGCTGTTCATCGTCGCGATCGTCGCGGGCACGATCGAAGCCTCGCTCTATCTGCTGCTGCGCTGGTTCATCGACCTGCTGGGCGCCGCCGACAGGGCGACGGTTTTGCAGGAGCACGGCGCCGCCATCGCCCTCGCGGCTCTATTCCTGCTCGTCCTGCGGCCATTCTCGATCTGGCTGCACGAGGTGCTGTCGAACCAGCTCGTTGTGCCGCAGACCTCCAGCCAAATCCGCTGGCGCGCGCATCTCTACACGCTCGGCCACTCGCTCTCGTATTTCCAATCGGACTTCGCCGGTCGGCTGGCCAACCGCATCGTCCAGGTTGGTCCGGCAGTGCGCGAGCTCGCCGTCGTGTTCATCGACACGCTGCTCTACGTTGCGATCTACGCGATCACCGCGGTCGCGATGTTCAGTTCGATTTCGATCTGGCTCGCCCTGCCGGTGATCGTCTGGGTCGCAGCCTACGCGGCACTCACCGCGTGGTTCGTGCCGCGCGCCAGGGAGCGCTCGCACAAGAGCGCAGAGACGCGTTCGACCCTCGTCGGCCGCGTGGTCGACAGCTACACCAATATCCTCACGGTGAAGCTCTTCGCGCGTGACCGCGAGGAGCGGGCGGCGGTGCGCGAGGCGATCGATGCCAATACCGGTGCCTATCTCCACCAGTTCCGCCTGACGACCACGACCACGACGCTGCTCGGCATTCTGAACAGTGTGCTGCTGACGGCTACGGCCTCAGTCTGCTTCCTGCTCTGGCGGAACAACGGCATGACCACCGGCGAGGCGGCCGCCGGGCTCGCCCTGGTGATGCGGCTGCTCGCCATGTCGGGCTGGGTCATGCAGACAGTGCGCGGCGTTTTCGAGAATGTCGGCGTGATTCAGGAGAGCATGCAGACGATCTCGCGTCCTCATGCGCTCGTCGACGATCCGAACGCGGCAACGCTCCGGGTCACTACCGGCGAGATCCGTTTCGAGGCTGTCGATTTCCATTACGGGCGGGGCGATGCCAGCGTCATCGAGAACCTGTCCTTCTCGATCCGGCCCGGCGAGCGCGTCGGCCTCGTAGGCGTAAGCGGCGCCGGCAAAACCACCATCACCTCGCTGCTGCTGCGGCTGCACGACGTCGAAGGCGGTCGCATCCTGATCGACGGCCAGGACATCGCGCGGGTCACGCAGGATTCGCTGCGCGGTGCCATCGCGATGGTGAGCCAGGATACCTCGCTCTTGCACCGCTCGATCCGCGAGAACATCGCCTATGGCGATCCACAGGCCTCCACGGAGCAGATCGAGCAGGCAGCCCGGCTCGCCCATGCAGATGCGTTCATCCGTGGTCTTTCCGATCATAAGGGGCGGCGCGGCTACGAAGCCCAGGTCGGCGAGCGCGGCGTGAAGCTGTCCGGCGGCCAGCGCCAGCGCATCGCCATCGCGCGGGTAATCCTGAAGGACGCTCCGATCCTGATTCTCGATGAGGCGACTTCAGCCCTCGATTCCGAGGTGGAGGCGGCGATCCAGGAAAGCCTCGATACCCTCATGCGGGGCAAGACCGTGCTCGCTATCGCCCACCGACTCTCGACCATCGCGGCGATGGACCGGCTGATCGTGATCGACGACGGACGCATCGTCGAGGAAGGAAGCCATGCGGAGTTGATCCAGGGTGGGGGCCTCTATGCGCGGCTCTGGCAGCGCCAGTCCGGCGGCTTCCTCGGAGATGGCGTCGCCGCGGATGGCGGAGCGCCGCGCCGCAGCGAGCGGAGCCTGAGCGCGACCCCGGCGGAGTGACGCCGTTTCGTAACCGGCTCGATTCATGCGAACAAACCACGGTTGCGGAGGCGGGTAGGGGGCGACCGGAGGCGATGGAGACCGAACGGCTCTCGGCACGGCTTTGTTCCTGGATCACCGAGCGCGCCACAGTCAGCGACGACGGCGAGGCCCTGCTCGACGGCGTCTGCACGGCCCTCTGCGAGGCCGGCCTGCCGCTGTGGCGCGCCAGCGTCTCGGGGCCGACCATCGATCCGGCTCACCGCAGCGTCGGTCTGACTTGGTACGCGCAGGAGGGCATGACACTCACCTTTATCCCGCACGAGCAGGACGAGGCGATGTGGCTGCGCAGTCCAATCTTCGCTCTCCTGGAGAGCGGCGAGCATTCGGCACGGTACCGGCTCGAGGCCCTACGCAACGGGGAAGCCTTCCCGATTCTGCACGAGCTGCGCGACATGGGCGGGACTGACTATCTCCTGCATCTTGTCACCTTCGCGCCGGGCCTCGCCCTACGTGGCGTCGCCCTGTCCTTCGCCACGCGGGAGCCGGGAGGCTTCGAGGAGGGGGCGGTCTCGGTGATCGAGGCGATCCTGCCGGCGCTCGGACTTGCGCTCTCCCGGCTCAGCCTCGCGCATACGCTGCGCGAGGTGCTCGGCACCTATGTCGGGCCGGTCACGGCCGGCCAGGTGCTCGAGGGAAACATCCGGCGCGGTCAGGGCCGCACCGTGTCGGCGGCGATCCTGCTCGCGGACCTGCGAGGGTTCACGGCCCTGTCGGACCGCTCAGATCCCCTCGACATGGTCACTTGGCTCAACGAGCATTTCGATGCGCTAGGCGATCCGGTCACGGAGCGGGGCGGGGAGATCCTGAAGTTCCTCGGCGACGGCTTCCTGGCGGCCTTCACGGTGGCCGACGTGGACGAAGTGCCCTGCAGCATCTGCCGGCAGGCGCTCTCCGCCGCCATGGACGCGCAGGCCGCCAACGCCGCCCTCAACGCGCGGCGCCGGGAGGCGGGCCAGCCGGAAATCTCTGCCGATCTCGTCCTTCACTTCGGCGAGGTGGTCTACGGCAATGTCGGCACCGGGCGCCGGCTCGACTTCACGCTGATCGGCCGTGCCGTGAACGAGGCCAGCCGGATCGAAGGCCAATGCCAGAGCCTCGGCTATCCCCTGCTGATCTCCGATGCCTTCGCCACGCGTTGTGCCCATACTCTGCAGGAGGTCGGCACGGTGCCGCTGCGCGGGCTTACCCGGCCGCAGCGGCTCTGGACCCTGCCGGGAACGAGTCGCAGCGTGCCGGGCGCATCGACGGATCAGTAGTCGATCACGTCCTCCAGGGCGTAGTGCTTCACCGTCTTGCGGTTGGCGATCAGCTCGTCGATCGTCGGCTCGCCCCTCATGGCGCGGCCGATGGCGAGCTTCGTCGCCTCGTAGTTGGTGCGGTAGAGATCCTTGCGGTCGACGTTCGGATCAGCCGCGCAGCGCTCGTCCAGCCAGATCATGATGATCATGCACAGCTCGTCGAGCCCGTCCTTCGGCAGAATGCCCTCGATCACGCAGTCGATGATGGCGTCGCCCGTGGCCGCCTGAACCACACCGCCGAGCAGCTCGGCGTACTCGGCTGTGTGGATTGTGACCTTGGTGGTCATCATGGTGGCCGGGCGCACGAGCTGGTTGAGGTCGCGCACCACGAACATGCGGGTATGGCCCTGGACCTGCCCCATCATGCCCGCGAAGGCTTGGCCAACCGGGCCGCGGGTCGAGCCGATCATCACCTCGGGCATTGCGTCGGTGTACTGCCCCTCGGCGGCGAGCACCGTCGCCTCGCCCGTGCGGAACCAGATCTCGGCCATCGTCGTCGCGTCCTGCTTGAATTCGAAATGCGCCGGTTGCCGGCGCGAGCCGGGCGCAGACACCATCCCAGGCATCGTCCGTCAATCGTCCAGCGCGCATGTCGCGCTCGCGGGCGGCGTGCTCTGGCCTCCCACGCATCGATCGGTCATGCAGAGGCGGATGAGGGAGGTGGGGTATGGCAGGGCCGGGTGGTGGATCTTCGGCGAACGAGCGAGGCTGGAGCCTTCTGGCCCGGGCAGAAGGGGACGGTGTACGGGTCGAACTCGGCCTGCCTGATCTCGGCGGCGCGCCGGTGACGGCGGTGCTGCGCCTCGACAAGACCGAGGCGCGCGCCTTCGCGCGAGCGCTGCTGGCGGCGGCCGGCGATGCGACGGAGCGGACCTTTCCGGCCGGCACCGAAAAGATCTAGCCGGCCTCCGCGCGATCAGCGCGGCGCGATGTTGGTGCGGCCGGGCAGCCGTGGGGTTAAGGCGCCGCGCGGCTCGATCGGTGCATCGCAAGTATAGGCGAACTCCGTCTGCAGGTCGGAGAACACCGTCTCGCCCTTGACCTGGCAATCCTCGCGCACCGTCTCGTCGAGGAAGGCACGCGCCGCCGTGCGGAAGCGCTCCGCCCGCGACGCCCTCGGGTCTCGGCCCTCGTTGCGCTCACCGATACCGCAGCCAGCAACCTCGCGCAGGGAGTTCGAGACTACGAGCATGCGCCGGCGCTGGCGGTTGTCGTAGACCTCGTAGGGCTCGTTGCAGCCGATGGTCACCACCTGCACGGGCAGCGACACGTAGGTCTTCGAGATGTATTCGAAGCCGGTGCAACCCGTCAGGCCGAGGCCCAGGGCAACCAGGATCGCGCGCCGCATCATACTCGTCGCCTCCTGTGCCCGGCGTCGAAAGAGCCCGCATTGAAACAGCTACGCTTGTCTGGTCAAGCCTGCTCCGGCGCTGCGACGGCGCGATTTGGGGGACGCTGTCTTTGAGGTGACTCCCGTAAGCCGTTCGAATCCTGTAGCTCTGGCAAACAGCCTCCCTTCCCGGCGCATCGTCATTGTCCGCGAGCCCGCGCGGCCTGTCTCGATGCCGAGCCGCCATCGGCCCAACGCCTTTTGTATCTCCTCACCGACATCGCTCTCTCCAACTGGTACCTGATCCGCCGCCAGCAAATCCGGATCCGGGGGGCGGCTGCCCTGGTCGGGCCCACAGGCGCGGGCAAGTCGACGATCTTCGACGCGGTGAGCACTGTGCTCGCTGGCAACAATGCCAGCCGCCTCGCTCTCAACGCTTCCGCCTCGGGCCGCTCCTCGCGGACTGTGCGCGATTACTGCCTTGGCTGGATCAGCGACCCAGCTGAAGGCGGCCGCCCGACGCGTGAGTCCTGCGAGACCGTTATCGCCCTGACCTTCGAGAACGAGGCGAGCGGGCGCATCGTCTCGGTCGGGCTGGCGCTCGTGGCGCGCTCCGACGAGCAGCGCGAGGAGACGATCTCGCGCTTCGTCGCCGTCGGGCATCGCTTCGAGATCGCCGACTACGTGCGTGAGACCGAGCGGGGTAGCTTCGTCGCGCCCTGGAGCGAGATCGCGGCCGACCTCAACCGCCGGGCCGAGCGCTTCGAGCAGTTCCGCTCATCCGGCGAGCGCTTCACCGCCGAGGTGCTGGCCCTGATGCGTGAGGGCGCGCCGGCGCCCGAGCCGCGCCACTTCCTGCGCACCTTCGCGAATGCCGTCGCGTTCAAGCCGATCTTTGACCCAAGCGCCTTCGTGAAGAGCTTCGTGCTGGAGCCCGCGCCCCTCGATGTCGAGCGCATCCGGCAATCGGTGGAGAATTGGCGCCGGCTCTGCGAGACCATCGAGGAGTTGGAGACGCGGCTCGCACATCTGCGCCGCATCGTCGGACGCTATGAGGCCTGGGCCGATGCGACCCTCGCCGCCGCCCTCGACGAATTGCGGGCGACGAGCGCGGACCTGCGCCGGCGTATCGTCGACTGGACGGGTGCCCGCACGCGGCTCGCTGAGACAGGCGAGGCCTTGCGCATCGCCCGCGAGAGCGTCGCCACCAGCCAGGGTTTCGTGCGTGAGATCGATGCCGAGATTGCGCAGCGCAAGGCGATGATCGTCGGCAGCGCGGCGGAAGGCAGGCTCGCCGCCTCGAATGCCGGCCTTGCCATGGTGGCCCGCGACCGGCGCGACCTCGGCGCGCGCGTGGCCGAGCTCGTTGGCCTCGTCCAGGAGGCTGGTCGTCTTGCCACCGTGGCCGCGACCATCGGCGCCAGCGCACCGGAGGCGGCCCGGCTGATCGAGGCCTGTGCCCGGTCGGGGCTCCGCCGCGACGCCCCGCCGGAGGACACGCTGCGGGCCGACGGCGTGCTCGGACGCCTGATCTCCGGCCTCGCCGACTTGCCCGACATAGCGAGCGTCCTCGACGAGGCGGCCGAGGACCTCGCCGTCCGCGCCCGCACGGCGGAGCGTGAGGCGCAGGCCCTCTCCTCCGCCTTTTCCTCGGGCCATGCGAGCGCCGGGCGCCTCTCGCCCCACACGCTGGCCTTCCGGGACGAGCTCGCGCGCATCGGTATCGAGGCAGTTCCGATCTGCGAGCTGGCCGAGATCGTCGATCCGGCTTGGGGGCCGGCACTTGAAGGCTTGCTCGGTGGAGCGCGCGAGGCTCTGGTGGTGGAGCCGGATCGGCTCAGCAAGGCGTTCGGCCTGCTCGAACAGCAGAAGGCCCGGTTCTACCGCTGTCTCTTGGTGAAGACGACGGACACCTCTCGGCGCACGGCCCGCCGCTTTGACGACGGTCCGCTCGGGCTGATCGAGACCGACAGCGACCACGCCGAGGCGTTTCTCGCGGCGCGACTTGGCGGCTATGACCTCGCTCCGAACGACGCGGCGCTCGCGCATATGAGCCGGGCCGTGGCCCCGAGCGGGCGCTCGACCTCGGGCATGGCTTATTCGGTGGTCCGCCCCGTCCAGCTGATGATGACGCGCGGCCATCGCGGCCCGACGGCGGAGGGACGCCGTAATCTGGAGAGTGCGGTCGAGGACGCGCGCCGTCTGCGGACAGAGGCAACCGTGATGCGCGAGGCTGCGCGCACCGCCGCATCGCTCCGCGCCCGGCTCTCGGCCACGACGCTCGACGTCGCCGCCCTGCGTGACGAGGCCGATGCGATCGAGGGCCGCCGCCGCAGCCTCACCACTGAGCACGAGCAGCTCCGTCAGGCCGATACCGGCACCCTGGAAGCCGAGATCAAGGAACTGACCAAGGAGCGCTCCGCCTATCTCACCGAGCTGGTCCAGGTGCTGGAGCCGAAGCGTGACGGGTTGCTGGCCGAGGAGGCCGGCCTGAAGGCGAAGCTCGGATCGGCGAAGGAGGTGACGCGAGCCGCCCTCGCTGCGCGCCGCCAGGCCCATGCGCGCTGGGCGGGCGGTGACTCGCTTCGCATCCGACTGGCGCGGGGGGAGGGCCTCGATCCAGGGATTCTGAGGCAAATGCGGGCCGATCTCGCCGTGCTCGACTCCAAGGAGCTCGCCGCCTTCGCCAGCGCAGCTCGGGCCTCCGTGCGCAACGAGATCGAGACCGCGCGGACGGAGGGCCGTGCGGCCGAACGCGATCTCGCCGAGTACTGCGTCCAGCGCCGGATCGACAATCCGCTCGGCCGCGAGGAGGCCGCTGCCTCCTTCGGTTATGCCTGGGCCCGGCGTGAGTTCGAATCGGTAGAGGGGCATGAGCTGCGCCGCTATCGCGAGCAGGCTGAGCGTGCCAACCGCGAAATGAGGCGGCTGACGACCGAGGACCTGCTCACCCGTCTCGCCGACCGTTTCGAGCGGGTGAGGAACCGCCTCGACGCGCTGAACGAGCGCCTGTCCTCCCAAAAATTCACGGGCCAGACCTACGCTTTCGAGGCTTCCGTCGATCGGCGCTATGCGGCCGTCCACGCGCTCGCCACCGAGGTCGCCCGTTCACCCGATGCCGCGCAGGCGGTGCTGCCGGAGGTGGAGGATGGGCCGCTCTCGGCGGCGATGGAGGAGATCTCGGCCCTGATCGCCGGCGAGGAGAGCGCCGCCCGGCTCGCAGATTATCGCAACTACTTCGTCTACGAGATCGGCATGCGGGACGGTGCCGGCAATCGCACCACGCTCTCGAACCGCGCAACCCGCGGCTCGGGTGGCGAGGCGCAGGCACCGTTCTACGTTGCCATCGCCGCCTCGTTGGCCTCCGCCTATTACCCCGGCGACCGCCCCGGTCACGAGCATCCCGGCCTTGGCCTCTGTCTCCTCGACGAGGCCTTCTCGAAGCTCGATGTGCGCAACTCTCAGGCTCTCGTCGACCTGTTCCGCGCTTGGGGCTTGCAGCTCCTGATCGCGGCACCGGAGGACAAGCGCACCACGCTGACTGAGGTGATGGATACCATCGTTACCGTCTACAAGAGCCCTGACCTCGCCTCGGTGCGCATCGAATCCGAGCACCCGCTGGAGGCTGCCAAACGTGCTCTGGCGGCGATCAACCCAGAGAGGCGAGGGATCGAGGCGTTTCGAGTTTCGAATGCGGCAGAGTGATCCTGGCGGCCATCAGGATAGGCTTCCGAGATCTGATGCAGCGGGTCTTCGCCATCGAGCATTCCGGCCGGAGCGCGCTTCCACCACGCCGCGGCGTCATCTAGGCTTGCCGGATGAGCGACGACCTCCTCCGTGAGTCGCGTCCGCAACTGATCGTAATGGCTGTCGCGGTGGCGGCGGTGCTGATCTTTGGTGCGGTGACGCTGCTTGCCCAACTCGGATAACGATCAGCTCGAAATCGTTTTCAGGTGCTGGTCAATGCTCTCGAGCGTCTTAGCCTGTTCGGGGTCGGGGTTCGGGCCGCTGACATAGGCGAGCGTGACCCTCGCGATGCGCAGCGCGGTTGCGACGTCGCGACCCTCGCGGCGCGCCTGCTCGATTACGGCGGCGACATCCGCCATGATCTGCGCATTGGCTGCATAGCCTCTCATGGCATCGCGCGCCTCTGCACCGGTTGCCGTCCCTGCCGCCCATTGCGGCCGTTCTTCCGTATCATTCTGGCGCCCGGGCCGGAAATGGGCAGCCTACCACGATCGTTAGCCTCGACTGATCCCGAAGGGAGGCGTCCTGGCTGTGACGGGCTCCCGTTGGTTCTTGACGCCAGCCGTCGCCACGTTGCAAGCGCGGCTCGCGATGGCCGAGCCTCCGCAGTCGGTTGAGCACGCGTTCGCGGTAGCGGCCGGGCGCTCGGACGCCTGTTTCCAGCGCTCCCGGCGCACGATCCAGCTGATGCCATCTTGAGGGTCGTTTTCTGACAATGCTCGTCCCCGATTCAGGCGACGGCTGGGCCGTCCTGCGCAACCGCGACGTTCGCCTGCTCATCGGCGCCCGCTTCCTCACCGGGCTCGGCTATCAGATGCAGGCGGTGGCGATCGGCTGGTACGTCTACGACCTGACGAAGAGTGCCTTGGCCCTGGGCCTCGTCGGGCTCGCCGCCTTCGCGCCGGCCCTGGTCTCGGCGCTGTTCGCGGGGCATGTCGCCGATACGCGGGACCGGCGGCTTGTCGCGGCCCTGGCCTATGCTGTCCTCAGCCTCGCCGCGCGCTCGGCCTCTTTGCGAGCGCCGCGCTCGGATCTCACGCCGTATGGCCGGTCTACGGCCTTGTCGTCGGCACCGGGATCGGTCGGGCCTTCGCCAACCCGGCGCAGCAGGCGCTGTTGCCGACGCTGGTGCCGCGCGCGCAGTTCGGTTCGGCTCTGGCCTGGAACTCGTCCGTTTGGCAGAGTTCGTCCGTCGCCGGACCCGCCGTTGGTGGAATGCTCTACGTCCTCGGTCCGGCGGTCGTATTCGGCACCGGCGCGGCGACCTTCGCGCTCGCCGCTTGCCTGATCGCGGCCGTGAGTCATCGTCCGGCGCCCGTGACGGAGCGCCCGCGCATCAGTTGGGCGGGGCTCTCGGCCGGCCTTTCCTACATCCGCTCGCAGCCCGTGGTGCTCGGGGCGATCAGCCTTGATCTCTTCGCGGTACTGTTCGGCGGGGCGACCGCCCTGCTGCCGGTCTTCGCTGCGCAGGTGCTGCATGTTGGCCCGGTCGGACTCGGCGTGCTGCGCAGCATGCCGGCCGCGGGTGCTGTTGCCACCGCGATCACGCTGGCCTGGCTGCCGCTTCGCCGCAGGGCCGGTCCCCGGCTTCTTGCCGCGGTTGCGGTGTTCGGGGCCGCTACGATCGTGTTCGGGCTCTCCTCAAACCTGTTCGTGTCGATGGCGGCTCTGTTCATGATCGGCGCCGCCGACATGATCTCGGTCTTCGTCCGCCAGAGCCTCGTCCAAGGCGAGACGCCGGACGCGATGCGGGGCCGCGTGGCGGCGGTGAACACGGTGTTCATCGGCGCCTCCAACGAACTCGGCGAGTTCGAATCCGGCACCCTGGCCGCGCTGATTGGCGCCGTTCCGGCCGTGGTCGCCGGCGGCGTCGCGACGGTGCTGGTGGCGGCCTGCTGGGGGCGCCTGTTTCCCGCGCTCAGGGCGCGCGATCGTCTGATGGCCGAGAATTGACCGTTGCGGCTGGCGGAGAGATCGGCACCTCAGGCCGATCTCCTGCCATCACGTCGAACATGTTCGCGGTGGTCACGGCTGCCGCCTTCTGCCTCGGCCGGAGCGCGGTTGGAGATCGGGGCCCGATCGTCGAAATGACGAGCCCTGCCCGCACGGACGGGCACGGCAGAATTAGGGTCTCAGGCGAGTGATTTCAGCGTCCGCCCAACAGCGGTGACCAGGTCGGGTCGGAGGCGAAGGATGGTGTCGGCACCGGGTTCTCCACGCGGCCGGTGATGTCGACCATGTAGAGCTTGCCACCGCCCTGGCCGCCGGGATCGCGGAAGAACATCACGTACTGGCCATTCGGCGCGAAGGTCGGTCCCTCGTTGTGGAAGCCCTCGGTCAGCACGCGCTCGCCCGAGCCGTCAGGGCGCATCACGCAGATGGCGAAGCCGCCCTTGCGCTGGCGGGTGAAGGCGATGAGGTCGCCCTTGGGCGACCAGGCCGGCTGTGAGGCCGAGCCCTCGCCGAACGAGATGCGGTGCGGGTTCGAGCCGTCCGCGCCCATCACGTAGATCTGCTGCGAGCCGCCGCGATCCGACTCGAACACGATCTGGCTGCCGTCCGGCGAGTAGGTCGGCGAGGTATCGATGGCGAGGCCCTGGGTGATGGGGCGCTGCGCCTTCGTGGCGATGTCGACGGTGACGATGTCGGCGTTGCCACCCTGCTGGACGCTCATCACCAGGCGTCGGCCGTCAGGCGAGAAGCGCGGGCTGGTGCTCATCGATTCGAAGCTGCCGACCGTCTGCCGGGTGCCGCTCTCCAGATCGATCATCTGGACGCGCGGCTGCTGGCCGGAGGCCTGGGTCATGAAGGCGATGTCCTGCCCGGCCGGCGAGTAGCGCGGCGCCACCACCGAGAGGTCGCCGCTGGTCAGCGCGCGCACATTGGCGCCATCCTGGTCCATGACCATCAGGCGCTTGCGCCGGTGCTCTTTCGGACCCGACTCGTCGACGAAGGCGACGCGGCTGTCGAAGAAGCCGCCGATACCGGTGATCTTCGTGTAGACCACATCCGAGATCAGGTGGCCGGCGCGGCGGGCATTGCCTGGATCGGTGCCGTATTGCTGACCGGTGACCTGCTGGCCGGAGGTCACGTCCCAGAGCCGGAACTCGACCTTGAGCTTGCCGCCGCCATCGCGGCTGACGCGGCCGGTGACGAGGGCCTGGACGCCGGTCCCGCGCCACTTGTCGAAGTTCGGGGCGGCGTCGAAGCTCGGGACTTCCGGGAAGCGCGACTTCTCCAGCGGCGTGAAATAGCCCGAGCGGCGCAGGTTGTTCGTCACCACGCTCGACATCAGCGAGCCGAGGCTCGGATCGCCCGCGAAATCGACGATGGCGATGGGCAGCGGCTGGAACGCGCCGCCGCCGATGCGCAGCTGGAGCTGGGCGTGGGCGGGTGCCGCGGCGGCCAGAACGAGACCGAGCGCGGTGAAGGCCGCGGCCAGGGAGCGCCGGGTGAACGTCAAAGTCGTCATGAATCGGTTCCGAAAAGGCTGAGGCTTCGGGCTCGCGCTCTTCCATCCCCACAGGTGGAGGAGGGACGTTCGGTTCTCACACTCGCGAGAACTCGAACTCCGCGTTGATGGCCTTCCAGTCGTTGTAATACGGCGCGAATTGCGACGGTATCTTATACGGCGCGCAGCGACGCACGGCGCGCAGGGCTGCCTGGGCGATCGACTGGTCGACCGCGCTCGCGCCGCCGCGCATGATCCGCGGCTCGGTGGTCAGCGATCCGTCCGGGTTCAGCTTGATGTCGAGCATCGGCAGGATGATGCCCTGCGTCGCACCAGGAGGCGCCGAGTAGCAGCGCTCGATCTGCTGCTGCAGCATGCCGACGAGGGCATCGCGCATCGACGGTGACAGTTTCTGCGCATTGCCCGTCGAGGTGCCGAGGGAAGCCGTGCGCTGGACCTCGCGGCCCGTCGAGCCGGTGGATTGCGACGGCGCCTTATTGGCGAGGAGCTGGCGGATGTCGCCGGGGCTGTACTTGTTCGCGAGCTCGGCCTGCTTCTTGGCCTTGGCCTCTGCATCCGCCTTGGCCTTCGCCTCGGCCATGGCTTTTGCCTTGGCCTTCGCGGCGGCTTCGGCCTTCGCCGTTGCCTCTGCCTTGGCTTTCGCCTCAGCGTCGGCCTTCGCCTTGGCTTCCGCGAGCTTTTTCTCGGCTTCCGCCTCTGCCTTGGCCTCGGCTTCGGCCTTGGCCTTCGCTTCTGCCTTGGCCTTGGCTTCGGCTTTCGCCTTGGCCTCGGCGGCCTTCTTGGCGGCTTCCTTCGCGGCGGCCTCGGCCTCCTCGCGCTCGACGAGCTTCTGAAGCTCCTCGCGCTTGGCGGCTTCGGCCTTCTCTGCCTTTGCAGCCGCTTCGGCCTTGGCCTTCGCCTCGGCTCTTGCTGCGGCGGCCTTCTCGGCTTCTGCCTTGGCTGCGGCGGCTTTCGCCGCAGCGGCCGCGGCTTCTTCCTTGGCGGGGTCGGGCGTGTCGGCGCGCAGGGGAATCTCGTCGACCGAGGCGAGCTTCATCTCGGCCGTGCGCGTCGGCGGGGCCGGCGTGTCGACCTTGGCGTTCTCGGGCTCGCGCTCCTCGACCTTGTCGGCGACGCGATCGGCCTTGTTCGGCTTTTCCTGCGGCTTGTCGGCGTTGCGCTCGCCGCGGGTCAATTCGGAGAATTGCTGTTCGGTCAGCACTTCGACCGGCACGCCCTCTTCGGCATTCGGCAGGGCCGGAGCCGCCACCGCGAACAGGGCGAGCGCCAGCAACGCCCCGTGCGTGCCTGCGGAAATCCAGACACCGGGCTCGCTCTTGTCAAAGGTGAGCTTCGGAAAGCGCACGCTCAGCGCTCCCTCAATTGTCCGGTTCGGTGACGAGCGCCACCTTCTTGAAGCCGCCGCCGGTGACGATCGCCATCACCTGCGCGACGCGGCCGTAATCGACTCGCTTGTCGCCGCGCACGAAGACGCGATCCTCGGTACCGGCCTTGGCCTCCTGCATGAGGTGCGGGACGATGTCGTCGTCCTTCAGTTCGGCCTCGCCGAGGAAGATCTGGCCGGTCTGGCGGATCGACAGCGTGATCGGCTTCACGTCGGAATTGAGCGGGCTCGCCTTGGATTGCGGCAGATCGAGCGGCACGCCGACCGTCATCATCGGCGCGGCCACCATGAAGATGATCAGCAGCACGAGCACGACGTCGATGAACGGCGTCATGTTGATCTCGTTGATCGGACCGCCGCCGCGCTTGCCGCGCCGGCGACGCTTGCCGCCCTGTGCCGCTCCGTGGCTCATGCCCATTGCGCGTGATCCTGCTTCGGCTTCCGTCTCAGGCGGCGAGCGAGAGGCGCTCGTCGATCTGGCGCGAGAGGATGGCGGAGAACTCGTCGGCGAAGCCTTCGAGACGCGACTGCGACTTCGCCACCGAGGCCTGGAGCTTGTTGTAGGCGAGCACCGCGGGAATCGCCGCGAACAGGCCGATGGCGGTGGCGAACAGCGCCTCGGCGATGCCCGGCGCCACGACGGCGAGCGAGGTGTTCTTGGAGGCCGCGATCGAGGTGAAGGCGGTCATGATGCCCCAGACCGTGCCGAACAGGCCGATATAGGGGCCGGCCGAACCGATCGAAGCGAGGAACAGAAGGCGCGATTCGAGGCGCTCGACCTCACGATGGATGGTGACGTCGAGCTGCTTCTCGATGCGCTGGCTGAGCGACTGGACCTGACGGCCAGAGCCCTCGAAGCTGCGCTTCCACTCTCGCATCGCTGCGACGAAGACGGCGGCGAGACCGTTGGGCTGGCGGTCGTTGTAGGAGCGATAGAGCTCCTCCAGCGACCGACCGGACCAGAACGCCTCTTCGAAGGCATCCATCTCGGCCTCGGTGCGGCGGAAGAGCAGGGTCTTGTCAACGATGATCGACCAGCACCAGATCGAGGCGCTGAGCAGGCCGACCATCACGATCTTCACGACGAAATGGGCCTGCCAGAACAGGCCGAACAGGCTCATGTCCACGACGGGAGCGGCTTGAGCCGCCTGCATGGCGTCGGCTGGATTCATCGTCGTCGGATCCCGAATGGCCCTAAGGCGCAGCGATTCCTGCGGCATCCCGGCTGGGTCCGCCCTCTCGCCGAATCCTTGAGCGATATCAAAGCAGATCGCTCTCGAATCTGTCGAAAGTAAGGGCCGAGCTTGTGCAGCTGCCGTTCGATCGTCGCGAGGTTTTCGCGACCTAGTTTAGGCACGCATCAAGGTTAAGGATTGGTTGTCGATCGCGGCGATCGTGGGGCTGAACGAGCTGCGGTGCCGATCGACTGAGCTGTACCGACGTCCTGACCTCGCTGTTCGACGCCCTGTTTCGTCTACGCCCGGTGACGGCAACCGTACTCGTCGAAGTGCTGCTCGTCTCCGAGCGGACGATCTATCGGGACATCGCAGCTAGCCGGGTCCGGAGCTTGAGCGTGTCAGCGAGTGCCGGAGCGAATCCGGGAGTCGGATGGCCCGGCCATCGCGCACGCAGGCCACAACCACGTCCGCCCTCATCAGCAGCTCGTCCCCGCGTCGTACCTCCTGCGCCAGGTGCATCGAGGCGCCTTTCAGCTCGCTCGACCAGGTCAGAACGTCGAGCAGATCGTCCATGCGCGCAGGCTTGAGGAAGTCGAGCGTCATCTTGCGCACGACGAAGACGAGGCCGCGTGCGTCCCGATGCAGATCGGACTGGTCGCCGGCAAGGGAGCGCAACAGCTCGGTGCGCCCGCGTTCCATGAAGCGCAGGTAGCTGGCGTGGTAGACGAAGCCGGAAAAGTCGGTGTCCTCGTAATAGACCCGTACGGGCAGTCGGTGGATGCCGTCGCTCAGCGCTCCGCCGATGGAGTTTGTCGTCACGGGGCCTCCGGAAATCTGCCCGTTATCAGCGCGCTCGGGCGGCCGGCGGGCTAACATCCTGGCGCCGCAGGTGCAAAACCTGGCCGAAGGGGCCCGCGCATGTCATGCGCGAGCCCGTTCGCCGTGCAGACCGTGATCAGCGGCAGGCCAGCACCCTCGCGCCGGCTGCGACGAACTCGGCGGCGACGCGCTGTTCGTCGTCGATGCGCGGACTTTGCGCGACGCGGCTCGCCTCCCGGGCGAGCCGGGCGTTGCAGCCACAGGAGGGCAGTCCGGCGTCAACCTGCGGCGAGCAGGCATCGTGATGCATGCAGGCCTCGTCGAGGGCATCGACCGGAGGCCGGCCCACGCCGCGGCTGCCCGGACCGCAATAATTGCCGTGGAAGACGAGAGCGCCCTTGGTGTCCGGAAGGTCGACCGAGGGTTCGTCCGCCTCGGGGATGTCGATATCGGGCGCCTCGAACCTGGGCAGGTCCTGAGCAAGGGACGGCAAGGTCGCCGTGCCGGCAAACGCCGACGAGAGTGCGAGCACCATGGCAAGACGCCGGCTCGCGCTACGCAGGGGGATGAAGGCCACGTCGTTCTCCTTATCGAAGGAAGTTCTCATCCCCACGCATTCGGCGAACGTCGTGACGCAGCCGGACACGCGGAAACTGTCCCGCCTCGAAGGTTCAGAACTGTCGCGGTCCGGCACGGTTCCCCCCTCGTCGGAGGGCCAGGCTGATGCTCGGAAGCGATCGTTCAGGAAGGCGCGGGCGAGGGCGAAGCCGGAAACGGCGCGTGCGATGCCGTCATCATGGGTGGGCGCCGAGTTCTCGTGCTCCGCTCGGCGTTGCCAAGAAAAACGGCCGCAGCGCGGGACACAATCGGGTTTCGGACGTTCTGTGATCGATCCATCCGCGGCGCCGTACTGCGCCTTAAGCGGATGGGACCGGTATCGAGGAGTATGGACATGGTGGATTCGGATCGCGTCGTCGGCGGCGCCAAGGAACTTGGCGGCAAG
The DNA here is from genome assembly GCF_007992215.1 of Methylobacterium gnaphalii. Lineage (GTDB taxonomy): Bacteria > Pseudomonadota > Alphaproteobacteria > Rhizobiales > Beijerinckiaceae > Methylobacterium > Methylobacterium gnaphalii. The sequence goes on from NZ_BJZV01000001.1 coordinate 300,814, forward strand.
GTCCAGAGCGCGGTCGGCGATGCTGCCGGCTCGTCGCAGGATTCCCTTGAGGGCCGTTACCGCGACGCGCAGGGCAAGGCGCAACAGACCTTTGGCGAAGCCAAGGACAAGGCGCGCGATGTCGCCGACAATGTCGGCGCCTATGCCAACGACGCCCTCGACCGCGGCAGCCAATATGCCCGCGAGGCCTACGATCGCGGAGCCGACTACGCCCGCGACGCCTATGATCGGGGCGGCGAGTATGTTCGCGGTGGACATCGCGCGGTCACCGAGCGGGTCGAGGAGAACCCGATGGTCGCCCTGCTCATCGCCGGCGCTGTCGGCTACGGCCTTGCCCTGCTCCTGCACAGCCGCCGTTGAGGAGCGTGCCCGGTCGCCGAGCACGGCGGCTGGGAGCTTGTACGGCAACGACGAACGGCCGGCGCTCTGCCGGCCGTTTTCATATTCCGCCCCTGCCGCCCATCATTCCGGGACGCGTCAGAGGCGAGACGGCGATCATGGGCCACCGTTACGGCGTCACGGGCGGCTACGGGCGAAATCCCTCGAACACCATCTGGTCGGCATGGGCAGCGGCGTTCCGGCGCTGATCGTCGGTGCGCACGGTCCAGGTCATGACTGGCATCTGCCCGAGTTGTCGGCAGAGATAGGGGACGCCGCCGGGCAGATCGTCGACGCGCCAGGACAGGAAGTCGGGCCGGCTCTCCCGCAGGTGGAGCAGGTTGGCGAGGTCGAAGCGCTGCACACTCGTGAGGCGTGCGTAGGACGGGTTCTCCTGGCTGCTCTCGGCGACGATGCCCCGCGGGATTTCCGCTCGAGCGAAGTCGGCCAATGCGCCGACGATGTGTGGATCGAAGGATTTCAGCGCCACCGGCCCGTCATAGGCTGCGACAGCCTCGGCGACGCGGCGGGCGAGCCGCAGATCGTCGTCGAACTGCGTCTTCACCTCGATGATCAAGGGCGTGCGGCCCGCGATGGCTCGCAGAAAATCGGGCAGCGTCGGGATGCGCTGCTCGCTGCCCGCGACCGTGAGCGCCGCGAGATCGGCCGCATCGCGCGAGGCGATCGGCTCGCTCGCCTCCGTCAGCCTGCCGAGCGCCTCGTCGTGAAACACCATCGCCTCGCCATCGCGGCTCGGCTGCACGTCGCATTCGATGGCGTAGCCGCCGGCAATGGCGGCCTCGGCTGCGGCGATCGTGTTCTCGGGGATGCCGGCTGTGCGGTCATGCAGCCCGCGATGGGCGATCGGCCGGGCGATGAGCCAGCCGGGCGCGGCCACGTTCAGCGCACCTCGAACATCGCTTCGACTTCGACCGCCGCGTCGAGCGGCAGCTCGGCGACGCCGACGGTGGAGCGCGCATGGCGGCCGCGGTCGCCGAGCACCTCGACCATCAGATCGGACGCGCCGTTCATGATCGGAGCGAGCCCGGCGAAGCTCGGCACAGCGTTGATGAAGCCGCCGAGCCGCACGCATTGCTCGACGCCGTGGTCGAGATCGCCGATGGCGGCCTCGACCTGGGCCAGCACGTTGAGGGCGCAGAGCCGCGCGGCCGCGATGCCGGCTTCCACCGAGACCTCGGCGCCGAGCTTGCCCTTGTGGGCATCGGCGAGCTTGCCATCGGGGCCGAAGCAGATCTGGCCGGAGATGATCACCAGGTTGCCGACGCGCACGAACGGGACGTAGTTGGCGACCGGCGCGGCGGCTTTCGGGAGCGTGAGCCCGAGCTTCTCCAGACGTTCCTTGACCGAACTCATGCGCTGCCCTCCGAAACGGGTTGTCGTCACCCGCGCTTCGAGCACGGGGCGGCGTCCTGGTGCAAGCCAAGCTCCTGTCACAATTGACACGCCGTGCGCATGTCATAGTAATCGCGCGCGTGCCGCCCGTCCCCGAGGCGGCACTTTCTTTTAGAATGGCTGCCCTGCGCGGCCTCGTCACGGAGAGCCCCTTGGCATCCGCTCCCTCTTCCGCACTCGTGCCGACCTATAACCGCGCGCCGATCGCTTTCGAGCGCGGCGAGGGCGCCTGGCTCGTGGCGAGCGACGGCGAGCGATACCTGGATTTCGGCGCCGGCATCGCCGTGAACGGGCTCGGACATGCCCATCCGCATCTCGTCGAGGCGCTGACGGCGCAGGCGCAGAAGGTCTGGCACACCTCGAACCTGTTCCAGATTCCCGAGGGCGAGAGGCTCGGCCAGCGGCTGGTGGACGCGACCTTCGCCGATGTCGCCTTCTTCGCCAATTCCGGCGCGGAAGCGAACGAGGCCGCCATTAAGATGGCGCGCAAGTACCACGCGGCCGGCGGCCATCCCGAGCGCTATCGGATCGTCACCTTCGAGGGCGCCTTCCATGGCCGCACCCTGGCGACGATCGCGGCGGGCGGCCAGGCGAAGTACATCGAGGGCTTCGGCCCGAAGGTCGACGGCTTCGATCAGGTGCCGGTCGGCGACGTCGAGGCGCTGATGGCGGCGATCGGGCCGGAGACGGCCGCGCTGATGATCGAGCCGATCCAGGGCGAGGGCGGCGTGCGCAGCGTCGGCGCCGACCTGCTGCGCCGCCTGCGCGCGATCTGCGACGAGCACGGCCTCCTGCTGATCTATGACGAGGTCCAGACGGGCGTCGGGCGCACAGGGCGGTTCTTTGCCCATGAGTGGACCGGTGTGGCACCCGACATCATGAGCGTGGCCAAGGGCATCGGCGGCGGCTTCCCACTCGGCGTCTGCCTCGCCACCGCTGAGGCCGCGAGAGGCCTGACGGCAGGGACACATGGCACCACCTTCGGCGGCAACCCGCTCGCCATGGCCGTGGGCAATGCCGTGCTCGACGTCATCCTGGCCGACGGCTTTCTCGATCGCGTGCAGCAGACTGCGTTGCACCTGAAGCAGCGGCTCGCCGAACTCGTCGACCGGCACCCCCGCGTCTTCAGCGAGATCCGTGGTCAGGGACTGATGATCGGTCTCAAGCTTAACGTACTCAATACCGATTTCACGGCTGCCGCCCGCGCGCAGAAACTGCTCGTGATCCCGGCCGGCGACAATGTGGTGCGATTGCTGCCTCCGCTGATCATCACGGAGGACGACGTGGCCCAGGCGGTCGAACGCCTGGATGCGGCGGCCAGCACCATCGAAGCGCAGGTCCGCGGGGCGGCCTGAGCAAAGAGCAGGCTGCGAAAAAGCGGGAACGGTTTTCGCTGAGGCCCTGCACTCACTCTTTGAAGCGACCATGCGTTGTTTTGATTGATGCAATCGAACCACCGCAAGATCGAGAGACGAACGAACAGCAAAGCACGAGATCATGGCCGCGACAGCGAATGGGACGGGACGGGACGTCCGCCACTTCCTCGACCTGAAGGACTTCTCCGGAGCCGAACTGCGCCGCATCATCGATGCCAGCAGCGCCATGAAGCGCGCGCGCCGCAAGGGCCGCCGCGCCACGGACCTTCCGCTGACGGGCCGCCAGCTCGCAATGGTGTTCGACCGGCCCTCGACCCGTACCCGCGTCTCGTTCGACATTGCCATGCGGGAACTCGGCGGCGAGACGCTCATGCTGACCGGCAAGGAGATGCAGCTCGGCCGTGGCGAGACCGTCGCCGACACGGCGCGTGTGCTCTCGCGTTACGTCGATGCCATCATGATCCGCATCCTGGATCACGGCCTGATGGCCGAGCTTGCCGAGAACGCCTCGGTGCCCGTCATCAACGCGCTCACCAAGGTCTCGCATCCGTGCCAGATCATGGCCGACGTGCTGACCTTCGAGGAGCATCGCGGACCGATCAAGGGCCGCACCGTGGCTTGGTCGGGCGATGCCAACAACGTGCTCGCGAGCTGGGTGCATGCCGCGGCCCGCTTTGACTTCACCCTCAACGTCGCCGCGCCGCCGGAACTGGCGATGCCGTCCGCGCTCGTCGACTGGGCGAAGCGTGAGGGCGCCCGCGTCAACGCCACGACCGATGCCTACGAGGCGGTCGACGGGGCTGATGCTGTCGTCACCGATTGCTGGGTGTCGATGGGCGACGATGACGAGCATTACCGTCACAACCTGCTCTCACCCTACCGGGTCGATGCGGAGCTGATGAAGGCCGCTGCCAAGGACGCGATCTTCATGCACTGCCTGCCCGCCCATCGCGGCGAGGAGGTCACCGTGGAGGTGATCGATGGCCCGCAATCGGTGGTGTTCGACGAGGCCGAGAACCGCCTGCATGCACAGAAGGGCATCCTGGCCTGGTGCCTCGAGGCGCCGGGGCTGGGGCTGGCCTGAGCGGTCATTCACCGACGCGTGAGCCGTGCCACTTGAGACGGTCACGCTGCAGTCCCATCTCCTGGGCGTAGCCGTGGAGCACCCCTGACCGTGACCGAGCGCCGTCTCCTGCGCCGTATCGCTACCGCGATGGGCCTCGGCCTCGCCGCCGGCCTGCTCTCGGGCTGTGCCGGCGACATGCAGGCGAATACCGCGCTGCCAAGCCTGTACCTTCCGCTCACTACGGCGAATGCGTCGGTCGATACGGCTGCGGCGCGCGACATGATCTCTGCCTATCGCAAGGGACGCGGCGAGGCTCCGCTCACGGTTGATCCGGAACTGCAGAAGCTGGCCGAGACTGAGGCCGCCGCGATGGCGGTTGCCGACAGGCCGAGCCAGAGCCGTACCGTGGCTGCCGCGATCGGCCGCCTCGGCTACGCTTCGCCGGGCGCCAACCTCTCGGCTGGCTACCACACGCTCGCCGAAGCCTTTTCGGGATGGCGTGACAGCGCTCCGCACAATGCCGTGATGCTCTCGCCCGATGCGACCCGGATGGGCATTGCCACGGCCTATGCGCCAGGCTCCAAGTACAAGGTCTACTGGGCGCTCCTCGTAGCGAAGTGAGTGCTGCGTCATGGGCTCGGCCACCCGGCTTGCATCTGCGCATTCAGCCGTCTACCGACTAGTAGGATGAAGCGTCGGGGATCCTCTTCGATGGGAAAGCCAGTCCTCCGGTGGCAGATCGCGATGATGGCTGTGGCACTCGGTTGGGGGGCGCAGGCCGCCGAGCGGCTGCCGGCTGGCGCCTCCTCCTGCACGTCGTGCCATGCCGGTGCTGCGTCTGAGATCCCCGTCCTCGAAAACCTGACGGCTGCCGAGATCGAGGCGGCGCTGGAGGCTTATCGCTCGGGCGGGCGCGATGGCACGATCATGCCCCGTATCGCCAAAGGCTTCTCCGCCGCCGAAACTCGCGCGATCGCCGCCTCCCTTGGGCGTGACCGGCAGTCGAAGCCGTGAGCGCCCGGGCTACCCGCCGCACCATCCTCGGTGGACTGACCGCGACGGCGCTCGCCGCACCGGCGCTCGCGCAGGCCAAGCCTGCCATCGTGGTGGTTGGCGGCGGCTATGGCGGTGTCACGGCTGCGCGCGAACTGGTGCGGCTCGGCCTCGGCGTCACGCTGGTCGAGCCGTCGGCGACCTATACCTCCTGCCCGTCGAGCAACGCCGTCATCGCCGGTTTGATGCCGCTTTCCGCTGTGACCTTCGATTACGCCGGCGTGAGACGCGCTGGCGTCACCGTTGTCCAGGATAGGGTGACCGCGATCGAGGCGGATGGCCGCCGCGTGCACCTCGCCGGCGAAGCTAGCCTTGCCTACGACCGGCTCGTCATGTCGCCGGGTGTCGCGATGCGCTTCGATGCGATCCCCGGCTACGACGAGGCTGCGAGCCTGGCGATGCCACATGCGTGGAAGGCCGGTGCGCAGACGGACCTCCTGATGCGCCAACTCGCGGCGATGGAGGATGGCGGCCTCGTTGTGATCTCCGCGCCGGGCATGCCCTATCGCTGCCCGCCCGGCCCCTACGAGCGCGCCAGCCTGATCGCGCACTTCCTGAAGACGCGGAAGCCGCGCTCGAAGGTGATCGTGCTCGACGCCAAGGACAAGTTCTCGAAGCAGCCGCTGTTCGAGGCGGCCTGGAAGACGCTCTATCCCGATCACCTCGAATGGGTGCCTGCCGCGAAGGGTGGACGCTTGAAGCAGGTCGATGCCGGCGCGATGGTGATCGAGGCCGAGGGCGGACGGTTCACGCCCGCGGTCGCGAACGTGATCCCGCCTCAGCGCGCGCCCGCTCTGTGCTTCGAGGCCGGTCTGGCGGATGCCTATGGCTGGTGCCGCATCGATCCGATCACGTTCGAGTCGATCCGCGTACCGGGTATCCACGTGCTGGGTGATGCCTCGGCAGCTGGAGCGATGCCGAAATCCGCCTTCTCGGCCAACGCGCAGGCCAAGGTCTGTGCCCAGGCTGTCGCCGATCTGTGCGGCAGCCGGAAGCCCGACGAGCCGCGGCTGATCAACGTCTGCTACAGCCTTGCCGCACCCGACTACGGCTTCTCCGTCGCCGGGGTCTATGCCCCTGAATGGGATGCCCTGGTCTCGGTACTGGGAGCCGGCGGCCTCAGTCCGGACGAAGCGCCGGTCGCCTTCAGAGCGAAGGAGGCAGCTCTGGGCGCCGCTTGGTACCGTACGATTACCCGTGAGCTGTTCGGCTGAAGTGGGCTGGGCCTAGGGCAGACCCTTTCCGGCCGGCGTCGGCGGCGCCTCGGCGAGCAGCGTCACGGTCACGCGGCGGTTGGAGGCGAGGTAGGGATTGTCGGGAAACATCGGCTCAGTGTCGGCCTTGCCCGACACCGAGGCGAAGCGGTCGTCGGGCACGCCGGATTGGGCGAGGATGTCGCGCACACTGATCGCGCGCCCGGCCGAGAGTTCCCACGGAGGCGCGGGCGGCCGGCGGCCGGGCTTCTCGCTGGCCGTGAAGCCGGTGATGCTGATGCGGTTCGGCATCTTGGCGAGGGTCGGCGCGAGCTTCTCCAGGATGCGGCGCGTGCGGTCGGTCGGCCGGGTCGAGCCTTCCGCGAACATCGAGCGGCCATCCTGGTCGACGATCGAGACGTCGAGGCCGCGGTGCGAGGGCGTGACCATGATGTTCTTCGACAGTTCGGCGATCTCCGGCATATCCTGCATCGCTTGCCGCAGGGAGGCAGCGGCGAGACCGAAGCCCTCCAGATAGCCGTTGTCATGGATGCCCTGATCGATGCCGAGCTCGGCCGTCGGCGGGGTGGTGTGGTCGGAGGCCTGCTCCGGCGGGATCTCGCGCTTGTTCTTGAGCTTGTCGGCCGTGGGCAGGCCATTGACCTCGATGATGCCGGCGAAGCGTGATTCCTGGTTCACGCCGAAGGCGTCGCGCATCGAGCCCGCGACGAGCTGCATCTTCCTCTGGTCCTGCGTCGAGTAGGCGGCGATCATCACGAAGAAGCTCATCAGGAGCGCCATGAGATCGGCAAAGGTCACAAACCAGCCGTGACCGCCATGCGCTCCGCCGCGCTTCCTCCTGGCCACCGGGTTCTCCTCTTGCTTCATCTCCGATCCGACAGATCGGCCCGGAGGTGACCCGCCGCATGAGCGGCGTCGCGGTCATGCTTGCGCCGCATCGCGGTGCGGCGGTTTGCTGAATTCACGCCGCCTCGGCGGAGAATTCGTCGCGGTGGTTGTGTGGCAGGTAGGCGACGAGCATCTCGCGCACCAGCGTGGCGCTCTTCTGGTCACGGATCAGCAGGATGCCGTCGATGATCAGCGAGCGGGAGACGTCCTCCTCCTCGAGCTTGAGGTGGAGCTTGTCGGCCAGCGGCAGGGCGATCATGTTCGCGATCAGCGCGCCATAGAGCGTGGCGAGCAGCGCCGTCGCCATGGCGGGACCGAGCTTCGAGGGGTCCGACATATGTGCGAACATCGTCACCATGCCGAGGATGGTGCCGATCATGCCCCAGGCCGGTGCACAATCGCCGAAGGCACGGTAGATCTTCGAACCCTCGTCGAGATGCATCAGAAAGTTGTCGCGGTCGCGCTCCATCGTGTCGCGGATGAATTCGCGGTCGTAGCCGTCGGCGATGTAGCGGGCTCCCTGAGCCAGGAACGGGTCGGAAATCTCCATCGATTCCAGCGCGATCGGGCCCGACTTGCGCACGACTTCGGCGATCCTGGTGATCTCCTCGATCAGCTCGCGCGGCTTCACCGAGCGCATGGTGAAGGCGAAGCGCAGGCCCATCGGCACGCCGTGCAGGATGGTCGAGAACGGGAAGCGCATCATCGTCGCCATGGTGGCGCCGCCGAAGATCACGATGAAGGCGTGCTTGTCGTAATAGGCGCCGAAATCGCCTCCATCGATCATGATCAGCGTGAAAACGACGCCGAAACCGCCGAGCAGACCGACACCGGTTGCGAGATCCATGAAGCCACGCCCGACCCTTGGCCCCGCGCTTGTCCGCAGAGCAGCGTTCTAAGTCTAAAAAAATACACTGAACGATCGGTAAAAGCGGCTGCCGCATTCGTTGCTCGCGTCATGCAGCGTTCAGCCTCAACTTGCGATAAGTCCTTCGTCACGAGGCGATAAGGGCCATCAGAGCCCGGCTCGCGGAGGGACGGGAGGACAAGGTCTGCGGCGCCTGCCCGGACTGGCCTCTCGAGGCGGGTTGGGGAGATCGTCCACCATGTCGATGGTTCGTCTCTATGCGCGGGTCATGGGTCTGCTCGGTGCCGACAAGCGCCTGGCGATCGGCCTCATCGTCGCCAACGTCCTGCTCGCGGTGGCCGCTTTCGGCGAGCCGCTGGTCATGGGCCGCATCATCGATGGCCTGACGCATCTCTCGCGCGGCTCCAACGCGTTCACGACCCTGGTGCCGTGGATCGCGGCCTGGGTCGCCTTCGGCATCTTCACGATCGGCGCTGGCGTGACCATCGCGCTGCATTCGGACCGGCTTGCCCATCGCAACCGTCTGAGCGTGATGGCGAGCTATTTCGAGCACGTGCTCGACCTGCCGATCGCCTTTCACTCGGCGAACCATTCCGGCCGCGTGCTCAAGGCGATGCTGGAGGGCACCAATGGCATGTCGTGGCTGTGGCTCGGCTTCTTCCGCGACCACTTCGCCGCGCTGGTCTCGCTTGGCGTGCTGCTGCCGATGACGCTGTTCATCAACTGGCAGCTCGGCTCCATCCTGGTCGTGCTGGTCGTGGTCTTCACGCTGCTGACCGCCTTCGTGATGCGTCGCACCGAGCAGCTTCAGGGCAAGGTCGAGCAGTTTCATTCGGGCCTGGCCGCCCATGCCTCCGACGCCATCGGCAATGTCGCGGTAATCCAGTCCTTCACCCGCGCCAAGGCGGAGAAGGAGGCGATGCACGACATGATCCGGAATCTGCTGCAGGCGCAGATCCCGGTCCTGTCCTGGTGGGCGCTCGCCGCCGTGGCCACCAAGGCCTCGGCGACGCTGACCATGACCGCGATCTTCGTCACGGGTATCGCCCTGCATCAGAATGGCTCGGCCAGCGTCGGTGAGGTCGTGGCGTTCATGAGCCTCGCTACCATGCTGGTGGCACGCCTCGATCATTTCGTGACCTTCGTGAACGGCCTGTTCCAGCAGGCCCCGAAGATGCGGGAGTTCTTCGAGATCCTCGACACGGTCCCCACCGTGCGCGACCGGCCGCACGCCGTGCAGGTGGCCCGCTTCGAGGGCAAGGTCAGCTTCGAGGATGTCGGCTTCTCCTACGACGGCCGCCGCAAGGCGCTCGACGGTGTGTCGTTCAAGGCTGAGCCCGGTCAGACCATCGCGCTCGTCGGCACTACCGGCTCGGGCAAGTCGACGACGCTCGGCCTGCTGCATCGCAGCTTCGACCCGAGCTCGGGCGCGATCCGCATCGACGATACCGACATCCGCGACATCGGCCTGACCAGCCTGCGCCACAACATCGGCGTGGTGTTCCAGGAGCCGATGCTGTTCGCCCGCTCGATCCGCGAGAACCTGCAGGTCGGACGCCCCGATGCTACCGACGCCGAGATGCTCGACGCGCTGGAGCGCGCACAGGCCACCGAGTTCATGGCCCGCCAGTCGGACGGCCTCGACACGATCATCGGCGAGCGCGGCCGCTCGCTGTCCGGCGGCGAGCGCCAGCGCCTGTCGATCGCTCGCGCGCTTCTGAAGAATCCGCCCGTGTTGATCCTCGACGAGGCGACCAGTGCCCTCGACGCGGCCACCGAGCGCAAGCTCCAGGGCGCTCTGGAGGAGGTCATGAAGGGCCGCACCACCTTCGTGATCGCCCACCGCCTCGCGACGATCCGCGATGCCGACCGCATCCTGGTCTTCCACGAGGGCCGCATCGTCGAGAGCGGCACCTTCGAAGAACTCGTCGCGCAGAATGGCCGCTTCGCCGATCTGGCGCGGGCTCAGTTCATGGCGGCGCAGGCCGATACCGGCATCGACGCCATCGCCGCATGACGGAGGCGGATCACGAACATGCGTGTTCGTATGATCTCTCGAAGCCGAATTAGCCCCTGTTTCCGCTGCTCATCTACATAAAAAAAGACCTGCCATCCGTCCGGGAAGCAGGCCTGTCGAGGCAGAGGGATGTCACACAGAGCAAGATGTAAAGCCCCGTGGCGGAACTGAGTTCCGTCACGGTCGCGGGGTTGTGAATGAATCTACGGCCGGGGTCGTGGCTGGTCCTGCGCGAAGACTTGTCCCTCTGTGCAACCCATCAGGACTGGCGTTCAGCTTTGCCCGCCTCGCGCGCGCTGATCGTGCTCGGCCAGCGCCTTGCTCTGCTTGGCCAGCATCTTGGCCTGGAGGCGCTGGCGTCGTGCGGCGATAACCGTCCCGTTAATCTCGCCCCCGAACAGGAACATCGCCGCGAACCAGTAGAGGAAGACCAGGAACACCATCGCGGTCGCGAGGCCGCCATAGGTGGAGACATAGGCGTTGGAAAAGCGGTCGAGGTAGAAGCCGAAGCCGAGGCCGGCGAGAAACCACAGGACCATCGTCACGCCGATGCCCGGCAGCACCGCGACGACGGGCCGGTTGCCAGCCGCGACGAACTTGTGGGCGATGATTAGGACCAGCGTGATCAGCACCGCCGTGATCCCAAGGCGGCCGATCGTGACGGTGAGGCCGAGCGTCTCGAGCCCTGGTGCCACGAACACCGCCTGCCGCCAGAGCAGGGGCCCGAGCACCACCAGCAGCGCGAAGGCCAGCATCGCGATGGCGGCACAGATCACGTAGCCGATCGATTCGAGCCGGGTCAGCCACCATGCGCGCATCTCGCGGCGGCCATAGGCGCGGTTGAGCCCGACGCGCAGAGATTCCACGCCCGACGACGAGAAATACAGCGCCAGGATCAGGCCGACCGTCACCACGCCGCTGCGCTGCTCGGAGAGCAAGCGGTGGACCTCGCCAGCGATCGGGTTGGCCACCTCGCTGGGGAGGGCATCGAAGATCAGCGTTCCGGCGCTGTCCGCAAGAGTTGCCGAGCCGAGCAGGCCGGCCAGGGCCGCGAGCAGGATCAGGAACGGAAACAGCGAGGTCAGCATCGACAGCGCGATATGGCTGGCGATGGCCCATCCATCATGGGCGACGAAGCGCTGGGCGGCGACGCCGGCGACGCCGAGAGCATTGCGGATGGGTTTCACGGCAGCGGCGTCATGGTGTCCAGGTGCCCATATGGAGACCCTTGCCGACATACGCGGAACCTGGGCGGTTTCGTCAACGCAGGCCGCCTCGTCACAACGCGCGCATGGCTGCCTGCCGATCGCTGCGGTTGCATCATTGCCCGCACACGTGTTCGAGGCCTTGGATCATGCCGAGGACATCTGTCGCACTGCCGACGACCCTGATCCCAAGCCTGTTCGTCGTGATCTGGGCCACGGGATTCGTCACGGCACGGTTCGTGGCCCCGCACGCGGAGCCCCTGGCCTTCGTGGCCGCGCGCGTCATGGTGACGGCTCTGGTGCTCGCGGCGATCAGCCTCGCCAGCGGCGTGCCGCGGCCGTCGCGCCGTGACATCTGGAATGCCCTGGTTGCCGGGGTGCTGATGCAGGGCCTCTACGTCGCCGGAGTGTTCTGGTCGGTTCATCGCGGATTGCCGGCCGGCATCGCCGCTCTGGTCGGAAGCCTGCAACCGCTGCTCACTGCCGCCATCGCCGGGCCCCTGCTCGGCGAGCGGATCGCCGGACGACGCTGGGCCGGCATCGGCGCGGGCTTCCTCGGCGCCGGGCTGGTTCTGGCGCCGAAGGTCGGTGCGGTCGACGCCTCCGGCATCCCGCCGGTGGCGCTCTCGGTCTGTCTTGGCGCGATGGTCGCAATGACGCTCGGCACGCTGTGGCAGAAGCGCACGGGCGGTGGCACGAATCTTCTCGCGAACGCCACCATCCAGTTCGCCGGCGCCTCGCTGCTCATGGCGCCGCTGGCAGCGTTGGCGGGTGATTGGCACGCCGATCTCGGCTGGCCGCTAGCCCTCGGGTTTGCCTGGTCGGTGCTCGGCAACTCGGTGGCCGGCATTCTGCTCCTGATGGCGTTGATCCGGCGCGGGGCGGTGGCCGGCGTCGCCTCGCTGCTCTTCCTGGTCCCGCCGGTCTCGGCACTGATGGCCTACGCGCTCTTCGGTGAGGCGCTGAGCCCGATCCAGATCGCCGGCATGGCGGTTGCGGCCGCCGGCGTCGCGCTCGCGAGCCGTGCTTGAGGCGCTCTCCGGATACTCGGCCGTCGGGTCGTTGCCAGGCAAGGCATCATACCAAAGACCGACAATCGCAGGCCCAGTGCAATCACGCTTATCCCGGCTCTAGGTCCTTCAAGATCAATGTATTTTGCATTCAAGCAGGATCTTAGCGTGGCAAAGCAATAACCCTCTACTGCAACGCCGCGCGAGCCTATAATGACCCCAAGGATTTTTGATCTCAGAGAGTGAAACATGGCTGCTTCTCCCGCCGTCCAATCGACCGATGACATGCAGGACCTCGTCGGCCTGGCCCGCGACGCGGCCGCATCCGTTCAGAAGCTCGTCGCCGAGGCCACGCAGCGGGTCCGCAAGCGCGTGCTCACCCCCGAGGGCAAGATCGACGCGGCTAGGCTTGAGGCCGAGCAGCATGCCGCGCACGGCCTGGCCTGGCTCGCGACCTACGGTGAGGCGGTGCGTGAGCTCGCCGGTTATGCCGAACGCCTCCAGAACGAGGGCAAGCTCGGCGAGACCGAGATCCTGCTCGTGAAGATCGGCGCCGGCGAATATCTCGATCAGATGTTCGGCGGAATCCCGATGAGCCAGGGCGAGATGGTGCGCCCGACCTCGTCGCTCGGCTTCAGCCAGAGCGAGCTGGTGCAGTACCGCAGCGAGGCCGTCGAGGCGGTGATCGCCGACGGCAACACCGCTGCCAACCGCAAGGCCCTCGTCGCCAAGATCCGCGAAGGCTCCGGCTCGGCCACGATCGGCGAGTCCGGCCTCGACGAGGACATGGAGGCGATCCGCTCCGAGATTCGCCGCTTCGGCAAGGCCGAGGTCGTCGAGCAGGCGCATGAGTGGCACCTGAAGAACGACTACATTCCGATGGAGATCATCGAGAAGATGGCCGAGCTCGGCGTCTTCGGCCTGACGATCCCCGAGGAATATGGCGGCATGGGCATGCCGAAGGCCGCAATGTGCGTGGTCTCGGAGGAGCTGTCGCGCGCCTATATCGGCGTCGGCTCGCTCGGCACCCGCTCCGAGATCGCGGCCGAGCTGATCCTCGGCGGCGGCACCGAGGAACAGAAGCAGCGCTTCCTGCCGAAGCTCGCTTCTGGCGAGATCCTGCCGACGGCCGTGTTCACCGAGCCGAATACCGGCTCCGACCTCGCCTCCCTGCGCACGCGCGCAGTGAAGGAGGGCGATGTCTGGAAGATCACCGGCAACAAGACCTGGATCACCCACCCGGTGCGCGCCGACATCATGACGGTGCTGGTGCGGACCAAGCCCGAGGAGAAGGGCCACAGGGGCCTGTCCATGCTCATCGCCGAGAAGCCGCGTGGCACCGATGCCGAGCCCTTCCCGGTCGAGGGTCTCACGGGCGGTGAGATCGAGGTGCTCGGCTACCGCGGGATGAAGGAGTACGAGCTGTCCTTCGAAGGGTTCGAGGTCCCGGGCGCGAACCTGCTCGGCGATGTCGAGGGCAAGGGCTTCACCCAGCTCATGCAGACCTTCGAATCCGCCCGCATCCAGACGGCGGCCCGTGCCATCGGCGTCGCCCAGGCCGCGCTCGACGTCGGTCTGCGCTATGCCGAGGAGCGCATCCAGTTCGGCAAGCCGCTGGTCGAGTTTCCTCGCGTTGCCGACAAGATCGCGATGATGGCGGTTGAGATCAACATCGCCCGCCAGCTCACCTACTTCTCGGCTCGCGAGAAGGACGAGGGCAAGCGTTGCGACCTCGAGGCCGGCATGGCCAAGCTGTTGGGTGCCCGCGTCGCCTGGGCGGCGGCGGACAACGCCCTGCAGATCCACGGCGGCAACGGCTTCGCGCTGGAATACACGGCGAGCCGCCTTCTCTGCGACGCCCGCATCCTCAACATCTTCGAGGGGGCGGCCGAGATCCAGGCCCAGGTGATCGCGCGGCGCCTGCTGGAGCAGTAAGACTCGCCCGCTCACGAGCGGCGACCGAGATAGAAGCGCCGGGGTGGGAGCCCCGGCGCTTTTTCATTGACGAGGTCGCCCCGCTACTTGGTGATCTTCACCGAGACCGGATCGCTCGACGGGAAGGTTTCTTCGAGCGCCTCGTCGAGACGCTCGTCCAGCTCACCCGATTTGTTTTCGGGCTGCGCGTTGTCGTTGACCTTGCCGTCGCCCCGGGGCTTCCCGTGCTCGTCGGCTTTCGGGTCGCCCGGTTTTTGGGTGGTCGTGTCGGACATGCCGTCTCACTCGCTGTGCTGTTTCGCTGCGCATGGCTCAGTGCGCTCGCTGTCTCAACGCAACGCGCGGGGTGGTGTTTCCGGATGGAGCGATGGCAGGGAGCGGCGCAGCTGTTCTCCAGCGAGGCTGCGGCGAGATCCGACGGCCTCGCGGACGACGCGCTCGTAGATCTCCTCGAGCCGGTCGAGATGAGCATCGACGCTGAGCGGGTCGGCCCAGTAGCGCTCATGCGCCTGCCGGCTGAGGCGGTCGGCGAGGGCGTCGTCGGTTAGGCGGGAGAGGTGGGCAGCCAGCGCCGCCGGATCGCCGGAGCGGAACCAGAACCCGTTCTCGCCGTCCTCGACCGCCTCGCGGCCCGCACAGGCATCGCTGACGATGACCGGGCAGCCGACGGCCAGCGCCTCGTACACGGTGAGCGGCTGCCCCTCGTACCAGATGCTAGGGAATACCAGCGCGCGTGCCTCGCGCATCAGCGCCTTCACCTGCTCGGCATTTTTCCAGCCAAGCATCACGCTCTCGGGATAGCGCGCCTTGAGTTCCGCTGCGCTCGGCCCATCGCCGACGAAGACGGGTCTCACGCCGGCCCGCCGTGCGGCCTCGGCGAAGATCGGCGCGCCTTTCTCGGTGGAGATGCGGCCGACGAACAGGAAGTCGCCCGGCGGCCCTGAGCGGGCAGGGGCCTTGGCCACCGAGATCGGGTTGTCGACGCGGTGAAAGACTGTGGCCTCGGGGAGCAGCGGCGCGATCACCCGCTCCTGGAGCTCGCTGATCGTGATGACATGGCGGAACAGCGCGGGCAGCCGCGCGACATGGTCGAGCCCGACATGGCGCACCACCCGCAGGAGCTTACGGGGGTAGGAGCGTGCATCGCAATTGGTGCCGAGGCAGGAAAGCGACATCGGCGTGCGGTGGCAGATCGCCTTCGCCGGATAATCGTAGAAGCCGCCATTCGGGCAGACCAGGAAGAACTCGTGCATCGTGTAGAGGCACGGCAAGCCCGACGCCTGGATCGGTCTTCCGATCGAGGGCGATAGCGACTTTGCGAAGGCGTGGACATGCACCAGCGTGTCGGCGGGATCGTAGCGCCGCAATTCATCGGCGAGCGCTTCGGAGGCCTTGCGGTTCCAGATCGCTTGTACGGCGAAAGCGAGTTTGTTCTTCGTGGATTCGATGTCGTCCTGGCCGAGGCAGACGACGCGGATTCCCGCCGCCTCCAGTCGCGGATCGACCGGGCCGACGGCCGCGAAGACCGTAACCGCATGACCACGCGCGCTCAGGCCAAGTGCCGAATCCAGCGCGACCTTGGCTTGCCCCCCGTTGATATGGGCGTGATCGAGAACGAGGACGACATGCACGACGACACCCGATCATTCCGGGAAAAGTCGGTCATCTTTACCGCTCGGCAGTTGATCGGGCGTAAACCGTGCAATCGGCTCGGGTGAGTTCGCCCGGCGACCGGGGCGTTCCGTCATGCACGTCGTCATCCTCGCCGAATTCGCCGTCGCGAGCGGGGGCGCCGAGAAGGTCGCGGTGGAATCCGCACGCGGCCTCGCCGAAGCCGGGGTCGCCGTCAGTTTCATTCAGGCAATCGACGGCCCCGTCGACCCCCTGCTCGATCATCCCCGCATCACGCGGATCGGCCTCGGCCTCGCCGACGTCTGGTCCCTGCCGGCCTGGAAGGGTGCGGTGACGGGCGTCTGGCACGGTGAGGCGGCACACCGGCTCGCTGCCGTCCTGGCCGCGATGCCGGTGCCGGCCGATTGCATCCACCTGCATCAGTGGACGCGCGCACTCTCGCCGGCCGTGCTGCCGGTCCTGCTGGCGCAGGGCGTGCCGGTGACGCTGACCCTGCACGAATATTTCCTGGCCTGCCCGAACGGGCTCTACTACCGCTTCGACAAGGGCGAGCCCTGTGTTCTCAGGCCGCTCTCCGCCTCCTGCGTCGCTGCCGCCTGCGATCCGAAGAGCCGGCTGCACAAGATGGTGCGGGTCGCGCGCTCAGCTGCGATGCGCACCGCGATCGGCTCGGGCCGCCTCGACGTGATCCATGTCTGCGATGGGAGTGTAACCCGGGCCGGAAAGCTGCTCTCGGGTTTCGATCTGCGCCATCACCGCCTCGATAACCCGGTGCGCACGCCACAGGGACAGCCGGCCGATCCGGCTCGTGGCGATGCCATCGCCTATGTCGGGCGGCTGACGGAGGAGAAGGGTGCGGATCTCGTCGCCGAGGCCGCGTGGCGAGCAGGAATCCCGGCCCTGTTCGTCGGAGCCGGTCCGCTCGAAGAGCGCCTGCGCGCCATGCCCGGCGTCGAGCTGCTGGGCTGGCGCAGCCCGGCCGAGGTGGAGGCGGTGCTGCGCGCCCGTGCCCGCGCGGTCTGCGCGCCCTCCCGCTGGTACGAGACGGGCCCGCTCACGGTCTACGAGGCGCTGGCGGCCGGCATCCCGGTGGTTGCATCGGCACGCTCGGGCGCGTCGGAGAAGGTCGTCGACGGAGTGAACGGCTTCGTGGTCGAGCCTGACGCCGGTGCACTCGCTGCCGCCTTCGCCCAGGTCGCCGACCATACCATTGTGCATCGCACGGGTCAGGCCGCCTACGCGCGGTACTGGGCCACGCCGATGACCCTTTCGGCACACGCGGACGGGCTGATCCGGATCTACGAAACTCAGATACGTGATTCTAAACCCAAGCTCAGCCGTAAGAACATGGATTCTGCATTCAATTTCACGACCGGCTGAAATTGATCCGGCAACATGAATGCGGACGGCAGATGCCGCCCGCCGACGGTCAGACCTTTACTCAGGGAGTTTGACGACGGCCCGCGCAGATTGGTAACTTAAGATGAACAAATCATTTTTAGATCAATTGCATAGTATCGATGATGCGGGTCGGCGAACGGCCTGAAAACCCTCCTTGACTTTCATGTTGCGTTGCAACATATCTCCACCGGGCCGCGGCGATGAGTCGCCTCGTCCGCACGGAAACGCTCACAGGAGAGATTGCTTTGGCTACGCAAGGTTTCGAGATCCCGACCGAGCTGCGCGAGTTCGCTGACAAGAGCGTCGAGCAGGCTCGTACCGCCTTCGGTAGCTTCTTCAGCGGCGCGCTGAAGACTTCCGAGCAGCTGCAGAGCACGGGCGTGAACGTTCAGTCGACGGTCCATGCCGCGATCCTCAAGGGCATCGACCATGCCCAGTCGAACGCCAACGCCACCTTCGATTTCACCCAGAAGCTCTTCCGCGCCCGCGACCTCCGCGAGGCTTTCGAGCTGCAGTCCGAGTACGTGAAGTCCCAGTTCGCCACGCTGCAGTCGCAGGTGAAGGAATACGGCGCCCTCGCGCAGAAGACCGCTCACTAAGGCCTTCGCGCCTGACACGACAAAGCATCTCTCGCTAAACTCGCGGCCGGACCGGCCGCGGGTTCGGCCAAGAGACCAGGAGGCGCTCGACACACAACGCCTCGGATCGACAGGAATGACGAGGAGGCGGTTTGATGGCGACGCGCATTGACCCCAAGGAGAAATCGGGTGCTGCCGCGAAGGATGCCAAGGCTGGAAACAGGCCGGCCGGCGCTATCGCGAAGCCGCCCCTGAAATCCGCGCCGGTCGCCGCAAAACCTGCCGCCGCTCCAGCTCCGAAGCCAGCTGCCGCAGCCGCGCCTACCAAGATTCAGGACAAGCCGGCCGCCAAGTCTCCAGCCCTGAAGGCTGCTACGGCCGTGCCGAAGGCTGTTCCCGCAACAGTGACGGTGCCCGAACTGGCCGCAGCCAAGCCTGTGGCTTCCAAGGTCGAGGCATCGAAGCCCGTTGAGAGCAAGCCGGCCGCCGCGACAAGCGCCGCGCCGAAGGCAAGCCCTGCTCCGTCAACCGAGGCGAAGCCTGCGAATTCCAACGTCGAGACGCCTGCTCCCGCCGCGAAGGTCGAGACCAAGGTCGCTGAGGCAAAGCCTGTCGAGGCCAGGCCTGCTCCGGTGGCCAAGATCGAGGCCGAGCCGGCCCCGGCTCCCGTTCCTGTGGCGAAGCCTGCCGCAGCTCCGGAGACGCCGGCACCGCAGGCCACGAAGCCGGCACCGAAGTACGGCGCTGCGGCGGTTGTCGGATTCGGCGCCTCCGCCTCCTCGGCTCAGTTCACCGAGATCAACGAGACCGTGTTCGCCTTCGTCCGCAAGGAAGGCGAGGCTGCACTGGCTCACATGCAGGCGCTGTCGAAGGTGAAGTCGCCGGCCGAACTGATCCGCCTGCAGGTGGGCGAGTTCCAGCGTGCAGCCGATTCCTCGCTGAGCTGCATCAGCGCGATCGTGCGCACCGCGAGCCGCTTTGGCGGCGCACGCCTGCCGTGACATCGTACTCGGGCTAGGCCACTCGCCTGCCCGATTGGGCGTGATAGATAGCCCGAAAGCTCACTGCCTTCGGGAGACTGCCATGCCTCGTCCGCCCTCCATGCCGGCCCGCCTTCTGGCCGCCGTCCTGGGCGCCTCGGCCTGTCTCGCTCCGCTGCCGCTGCTCGCACAGACAACGGCCGAGCGGGCGGCGATCGAGAAGGTGCCCCCGCTTTCGAAGGGCGAGATCCAGCTTTCCTTCGCGCCCGTCGTGAAGAAGGCCGCGCCGTCCGTCGTCAACGTCTACGCTTCGCATGTCGAGAAGCGGAATCCCCGCTCCAGTGCCATGGCCGAGTTCATGCGCCGCTTCTTCGGAGAGGACGCGCCTGGCCGTGGCCTCGGCGGGACACCGGGCGAGCGGGCCCAGCGCTCCCTCGGCTCCGGCGTGATCGTCGACGCGTCGGGCCTCGTCATCACCAACAACCACGTCATCGAGAACATGAACGAGGTGAAGGTCTCGCTCGCCGATCGCCGCGAGTTCGAGGCCAGCATCGTGCTGCGCGACCCGCGCACCGACCTCGCCGTCCTCAAGATCAAGACGCCGGGCGATGTCGCACCGATGCCGATCGGCGATTCCGACCATCTCGAGGTCGGCGACTTCGTCATGGCGATCGGCAATCCCTTCGGCGTCGGCCAGACGGTGACGCAGGGCATTATCTCAGCACTGGCGCGCACGCAGGTCGGCTCGTCCGACTACCAGTTCTTCATCCAGACCGACGCTGCCATCAATCCCGGCAATTCCGGCGGCGCGCTGGTTGACCTCAAGGGACACCTCGTCGGCGTCAACACCGCCATCTACTCGCAATCCGGAGGCAGCCACGGCATCGGCTTCGCGATACCGGCCAGCATGATCAAGGCCGTGGTCGAGACGGCCAAGGCCGGTGGAACGACGGTGCGGCGCCCCTGGCTCGGTGCGCGCCTCCAGACGGTGACCCCCGACATCGCCGAGAGCGTCGGCCTCGACCGACCGACCGGCGTCCTCGTCGCCAGCATGCAGCCGAAGAGCCCGGCGGAGGAATCCGGCCTCAAACGCGGCGACATCGTTCTCACCATCGACGGTCAGCCGGTCGATGACCCGGAGGCCTTCGGCTATCGCTTCGCGCTCAAGGGCATTACCGGAAAGGCCGTCTTCGGCGTCCAGCGCGGCGCGAAGAAGCAAACAGTCGAGGTAAAGCTCGGCCCGGCGCCGGAGACCCGGCCGCGCGACGTCCTGAAGGTGAGGAGCCGATCGCCCTTCGCCGGCGCAACCCTTGTCAACACCTCGCCTGCGGTGGCCGAGGAGATGCAGGTCGATCTGCCCGGTGAAGGTGTTGCGGTGACCGATGTCGACGAGAACTCGATCGCGGCCCGCGCCGGCTTCAAGAAAGGCGACGTGATCATCGCCATCAACGGCAGCACGGTGAACTCGACGAAGGACCTCGAACGGATGACCCGGGACAGCCTGGGCATCTGGGAAATCTCGATCAATCGCGGCGGCTCGGTGCTGACCTCGGTCTTCCGGGGATAGGCGACGGCCTGCTGCCGTCCTTGGGCTTGCCGAGCGGATAGCCCACGGTGTTGATGCCCGGATGTCCGATCTCTTCGCCTCGGCTGGCCTCGACACCGCCGCGCCGCGCCCCCTCGCGGATCGCCTGCGCCCACAGACCCTCGGTGAGGTCGTTGGCCAGGAACATCTCACCGGGCCGGATGGCGCGCTGACGCGGCTGCTCGCCGCAAAGGCGCTCGGCTCGCTGATCTTCTGGGGGCCGCCGGGCACCGGCAAGACCACGGTGGCCCGGCTCCTCGCCCACGAAGTCGACCTGCACTTCGAGCAGATCTCGGCGATCTTCTCGGGTGTCGCCGACCTGCGGAAGGTGTTCGAGGCCGCGCGCGGCCGCCGCTCGACCGGCAGGGGCACTTTGCTCTTCGTCGACGAGATTCACCGCTTCAACCGCGCCCAGCTCGATGCCTTCCTGCCGGTGATGGAGGATGGCACCGTCACCCTTGTCGGCGCGACGACCGAAAACCCGTCCTTCGAGCTCAATGCGGCTTTGCTCTCACGTGCCCGCGTCCTGCTGTTCCGGGCGCTGAACGATGGAGCGATCGCCAAGCTGCTCGCCCGCGCCGAGGAGCTGACCAAGCAGCCGCTGCCCCTCGACGAGGAGGCCCGTGGCGTCCTTGTGCGCATGGCCGACGGCGATGGACGTGCCTCGCTGACATTGGCGGAGGAGGTCTGGCGCTCGGCGAAGCCGGGCGAGGTGCTGAATGCCGAGACCCTGCAGGATCTCGTCCAGCGTCGGGCGCCGATCTACGACAAGTCGCAGGAGGGCCACTACAACCTGATCAGCGCGCTGCATAAGACGGTGCGCGGCTCGGACCCGGATGCGGCGCTCTACTATCTCTGCCGGATGCTCGATGGCGGCGAGGACCGCCTGTTCATCGCCCGGCGGCTCGTGCGCATGGCGGTGGAGGATATCGGGCTGGCCGACCCTCAGGCGCTGGTGATCGCCAACGCGGCCAAGGACGCCTTCGACTTCCTCGGCTCGCCGGAGGGCGAACTCGCCCTGGCCCAGGCCACGGTCTATCTCGCCTGCGCCCCCAAATCGAACGCGGTGTACAACGCCTACAAGGCGGCGACGCGGGTCGCGAAGGAGAACGGCTCGCTGCCGCCGCCGCGGGTCATCCTCAACGCGCCGACCAAGCTGATGAAGGCGATCGGCTACGGTGACAGCTACCGCTACGACCACGACGAGCCGGATGCCTTCTCCGGCCAGGATTACTGGCCGGAGAAGCTGGGGCGGCAGTATTTCTACGAGCCGACCGACCGCGGGATGGAGACGCGCTACCGCGAACGCCTGGCCTATTGGGAGCGGCTGCGCCGGGAACGGCGCGGCGAGGACTAAGCGAAGCGGGGCCGTATTGTGCGGATTATCGAACAGGCCGTGCCGATAGCGTCCGATTATCCATCGACCATGAGCGAGCTACATGGGTCTTCATTCCAGAGGAGATGATCCATGATCGACATCGCAAAAGCCGGCACGTTCAAGCTCGGCGATCGCACGGTGAAGCGTCTCGGCTACGGCGCGATGCAACTCGCGGGGCCGGGCGTTTTCGGGCCGCCGAAGGACCGGCAGGCCGCGATCGCGGTATTGCGCGAGGCGGTGGCGAGCGGCGTCGACCACATCGACACCAGCGACTTCTACGGCCCGCACGTCACCAACCAGATCATCCGAGAGGCGCTGCATCCCTATCCGGACGATCTCGTGATCGTCACCAAGATCGGGGCCAAGCGCGGCGCGGATGCATCCTGGAACAAGGCCTTCTCGGCCGCGGAGTTGACGAGCGCGGTCCACGACAACCTGCGCAACCTCGGCGTCGAGATCCTCGACGTCGTGAACCTGCGGCTGATGTTCGATGTGCACGGTCCGGCCGAAGGCCCGATCGAGGAGCCGCTCTCGGTCCTGGCGGGATTGCAGAAGCAGGGCCTCGTGCGCCACATCGGCTTGAGCAATGCGACCGCGAAGCAAGTCGCCGATGGCCGCAAGATCACGGACATCGTCTGCGTCCAGAACCAGTACAACCTTGCTCACCGCGAGGATGACGCGCTGATCGATAGCCTCGCCGCGACCGGCACGGCTTATGTGCCGTTCTTCCCGCTCGGTGGCTTCTCGCCTCTGCAATCGACGGCGCTTTCAGACGTCGCCGCGAAGCTGGGCGCGACACCGATGCAGGTCGCGCTGGCGTGGCTGTTGACGCGCGCGCCGAACATCCTGCTGATCCCCGGCACGTCCTCGGTTGGCCATCTTCGCGAAAACCTCGCCGCGGCTGATCTGGAACTGTCCGAGGAGACGATGCAGGCCCTCGATCTGATCGCGGCCGAGAAGGGCACCTGAGCCGGCTAGTTTTTCGGGGCGGGCAGGAGGCGCATCTCCAGGCGTGCGAGGAGCCGCTCGAACAGGCTAGGATCATCCATCGCGCGGGCGGCCACGAGGCCGCCCTGGATGAGGGCGACTGCGTCTTCCGCCAGCGGCTGTGCCTCCGCCTCGTCGAGACCCTGTCTGGCGAGGGCCGTGGCTAGAGCATCCCGCCAGCCGGCGAAGTAGACGTTGATCCGCTCGGCAAAACGATCGCGCGCATCGCCGAGCGCGAGCGCTCCGATCAGACACACCCGCCGCCCCGAGCGGAAATAGGCGAGCGTGTCGGCGAGCATGGCGCGGATGGCCGCCGAGGCATCGGCCTCTTCGCGGAGCGGCTTGAACATCCGTGTCTCGAACCACTCGTCGATCTCGTCGAGCACGGCATTGGCCATCTCCTCCTTCCCGCCGGGGAAGAAGTTGTAGAGGCTGCCTTTGCCCAGCTCCGTGCGCTGCCCGATCAGGGACAGGCTCGCGCCCTCGTAGCCGTATTCCCGGAAGACCTCGGCCAGCGCGGGCAGGACGTCCGCGCGGGCCTTCACGGTTCGTGCCATCGCGTGCTCGCTTAAAGCCCCAATTCGGTCAGCCCGGGATGATCGGCCGGCCGCGGTGCGGAGCGATCCCAGTGAAAGAGCCGCTCGCTCTCCTGGATCGCGATGTCGTTGATGCTGGCGTGCCTTACCTTCATCAGGCCCTTCTCGTCGAACTCCCAGTTCTCGTTGCCATAGGCACGGAACCAGCTGCCGGAGGCGTTGCGGTACTCGTAGGCGAAGCGCACCGCGATGCGGTTTTCGGAATGAGCCCAGATCTCCTTGATCAGGCGATACTCGTGCTCATGCTCCCATTTCCGAGTCAGGAAGTTCACGATCGCCTCGCGGCCTTGGAAGATCATCGAGCGATTCCGCCAGCGGCTGTCGACCGTATAGGCGAGCGAGACCTTCTCAGGGTTGCAGCCATTCCAGCCATCCTCAGCCGCGCGGACCTTCTTCACGGCACTCTCATAGGTGAACGGCGGCAGGGGAGGGCGGCTCTCGGACATGACGGGCTCCAGGCGGCAACAATTGTACCGATCAGTACAACATGTACCGATCGGTACAGACAGGCTGCCTTTCTGTCAATTGGCTTGCCTCGTGCCGCATCGTCAGGCCGTGCTGTGCCGTGATAGGCCCCCATCGGTCGAAAAGACGGATAAGGACAGTCGCGCTCGATGCAGGCCTATCGTTCCCTCGCCACAACCTTCTCGCGGCTCGGCGCCATCGAAGACGCATCCGGCATCCTCGGCTGGGATATGCAGACCCTGATGCCGGACGGTGCGTCCGACATGCGCGGCGAACAGCTTGCGACCCTGAACGTACTGGCCCACGAGATCCTGACCTCGCCACAGACCGCGGAAGCGCTCGCCGAAGCCGAGGAGGAGGTTGCGGGACTCGGCGAGTGGGAGCGCGCCAATCTTCGCGAGATGCGCCGAGCCTACATCCATGCCTCGGCGGTGCCCGCGGATCTCGTCGAGGCGAGCTCCAAGGCCTCGACCCGTTCGGAGATGGCCTGGCGGGAGGCGCGCCGGCAGGGCAACTTCGCCATGCTGGCTCCGCACTTGGCCGAGACGCTGCGTCTGCAGCGGCGGATCGGCGAGGTGAAAGGTGCTGTGCTCGGCCTCTCGCCCTATGATGCCCTTCTCGACGGCTATGACCCGGGCATGCGGCAGGCCCGGATCGATCCGCTCTTCGCGCTGCTGCGCGCCACTCTTCCCGACCTCCTCGGCCGTGCGCAGGCGCGCCAGGCTGCGCAGCCCAAGGCCGTTCCGTTACCTGGCCGTTTTCCGGTCGAGAACCAGAAGGATCTCGGTCTCACGCTGATGCGGGCGGCGGGTTTCGATTTCGACCGCGGCCGGCTCGATGTGAGCCTGCACCCGTTCTGCGGCGGCGCCACGGACGATGTTCGCATCACCACCCGCTACGACGAGGCCGACGCGACCCGTGCCCTGATGGGCGTGATGCACGAGACGGGGCATGCGCTCTACGAGCAGGGCCGCCCGGCCGCCTGGCGTCATCAGCCGGTGAGCCAGGCGCGCGGCATGAGCCTTCACGAGAGCCAGTCGCTCCTCATCGAGATGCAAGCCTGCCGCAGCCGCGAATTCGTCGCCTTCTTGGCGCCGCGCTTGCGCGAGGCCTTCGGCGGCGAGGGTCCGGCCTGGGAGGCCGACAACGTCTATCGCCTCTACACCCGGGTCGAGCCGGGCTTCATCCGCGTCGATGCCGACGAGGTGACATACCCAGCCCACATCCTGCTCCGCTACGAGCTGGAGACGGCGATGATCGCGGGCGATCTGGCGGTGGCCGATCTGCCCGGCGCCTTCAACGATGGCGTGCGCCGGCTCCTCGGTCTCACCGTGACGGATGATCGGGACGGTTGCCTGCAGGACATCCACTGGCCCGGCGGCAGCTTCGGCTACTTCCCGACCTACACCCTCGGCGCGATGGGCGCGGCGCAGCTCTTCGCGGCGGCCTGCGAGGCGCTCCCCGGCATCCGGCCGGCCCTGGCGCAGGGCGATTTTTCGGCGTTGCGGGGCTGGTTGCGCGACAATATCCACGCCAAGGGGAGCGTGCTGCAGACCGACGAGCTGTTCGTTGCCGCCACCGGCAAGCCCCTCGGCGCCGAGGACTTTCTGGCGCATCTCGAACGGCGCTATGCCGCCGACGCTGCCGTGTCCTGACGCCGCCCTGGGCTCCAGACGCTGGACCGGCCGAGCGGTTGCTTGTACGCAGCCGCCCCTTCCCAGAAACCGGCCAGAGAGTTTTCGCACATGGCGGCTTGCGGCCTCGACTTCGGCACGTCCAACACGACGCTGGGCCTCGCCACGGCTGGGCGGCCCTCGCTGCTGCCGCTGGAAGGCGCGCACCGGACGATTCCAAGCGCGATCTTCTTTAGCCCGCGCCACGAGGCCCTCATCGGCCGCGCCGCGATCGAGGCCTATGTCGAGGGCACGGCGGGCCGGCTGATGCGCAGCCTGAAATCGGTGCTCGGCTCGAACCTGATCGAGGAGAGCACGCCGATCGGCCGCGAGCGCCTGCGCTTCCGCGAGGTCATTGCCCGCTACCTCGCCGCGGTGAAGCAGAGAGCCGAGGCAGCCGGTGGCATCGAGCTCGACACCGTGGTGCATGGCCGCCCGGTCCATTTCGTCGATGGCGACGAGGTCGGCGACCGCAAGGCGGAGGACACCCTGCGCGCCATCGCGGGTGAGGTCGGCTTCCGGCACGTCCGATTCCAGTACGAGCCGATCGCCGCGGCGCTCGATTACGAGCAATCCGTCGAACGTGAAGAGATCGCCCTGATCGCCGATATCGGCGGTGGCACCTCGGACTTCTCCATCGTGCGACTCTCGCCCGAGCGCCACCGCCGCGCCGAGCGCGCTGAGGACATCCTGGCCAATGACGGCGTGCGCATCGGCGGCACGGATTTCGACCGGCGGCTCAGCCTCGGTACGGTGATGCCGCTGATGGGCCTCGGCAGCCCGATGAAGCGCGCCGACCTTCTGGTGCCGAACGGCTATTTCCACGACCTCGCCACCTGGTCGAGCATCAACCGACTCTACGACCGCAAGGTCTATCGCGAGTTGGAGGAAGTGGCGCGGGATGCGGCGCGTCCCGAACTGATCGACCGCCTGCGTACCGTCGTCGAGGTCGAGCGGGGGCATGCGCTGGCCATGGCGGTGGAGGGAGCCAAGATCGCAGCATCCGACAGAGACCACGGACGCATCGACCTCGATTGGGTCGAGCCCGGTCTCGCCGTTGCCGTCGATCGCGCAAGTCTGGCCCTGCAGACTGGCGCCTTGGCCGAACGGATTGCCGAGCGGATCGGGCGCTGCCTGACCCAGGCCGGGCTCGCCGCCGATGCCATCGACGCAATCTTCCTCACGGGCGGCTCGACTGGGCTGCCGCATGTCCGCGCTGCGCTCTGCGCCTGCGTGCCGGAGGCGCGGATCGTGGATGGCGACACATTCGGCTCGGTGGGCGTCGGGCTGGCGATCGAGGCGGCGCGGCAGTTCGGGCCGGCCCGGATGCTGGCGGCTGCCGGCTGAGTCCCGGTCCGCGGCCACCCTATCCGGTGCGATCCCGACACCGCCGAAGCGATTTTTCACGACACGTCCGCGCCAACATCATCCCGGTCACGTCACTCGGGCGCATCGCATCGCTTTCCGGCCGAGCGGCAGGGTGGTAGCAGCGAGCGATGACGGGAAGACCTCCACAACGCAGTGGCGCCGGCAAGGGCGCCGGACGGCGCGGTCCGCGCTCCGACGCCTGGCCGAAGCGCGAGGGCACGGGGCCACGCACCTCCGCTCTCGATGCGGCCCGCCGCGCCGCGCGCAATCGCGGCGAGGATGCGTCCGAGCGCTCGCCCTGGGACGCACCGGCCGCGGCCACGAACGCTCCCAAGGCTGCAGCACCTGCAAAGCCGCGCCCGTCCATTCCGCGCGCGGCGAAGGCCAGCGCCGGTGCGTTCTCCGATCCGGCCTCTCGCAAGAGGCCCGATTCGGGACGCAAGCCGGTAGCGCCTCCGGTTGAGGGACCGACGCGCCGCGAGCAGCGGGCAGCGGCCTCCGCGACGCTCGCCTCCGGCGTGCAGACGCTGACGGTCGAGGAGGACGAGGCTGGGATGCGGATCGACCGCTTCCTGACCACGCGGTTTCCCCAACTGCCCTTCACCCGCGTGCAGAGCATCGTCCGGAAGGGCGAGCTGCGGGTCGATGGCAAGCGTGTGAAGCCGAACGATCGGCTCGAGCCCGGCATGAGCGTTCGGGTTCCGCCGCTCAAGCTCGAGGAGCCCACCGAGCGTCCGCGCAATCCGGCCCGCGAGGCGAACGATGCCGAGTTCCTGCGTTCGCTGATCCTCTATGAGGACGTGGACATGATGATCCTGAACAAGCCCTTCGGCCTTGCCGTGCAGGGCGGCTCGGGCACGGTGCGTCACGTCGACGGGCTGCTCGACTCGCTGACCGGCAAAGACGGCCAGAAGCCGCGCCTCGTCCACCGGCTCGACAAGGACACCGCCGGCTGCCTGATCATCGCCAAGACGCGGCTCGCGGCCGCGACGCTGGCCAAGAGCTTCCGCTCGCGTTCGGCCCGCAAGATCTACTGGGCGCTCGCCGCCGGGGTGCCGCGCACACGCCAGGGCCGGATCTCCACGTACCTCGCCAAGGACGAGCCCACCGATGCGGATGCTCGCATGAAGGTGGTCAAGCACGGCGATGACGGCGCCAGTCACGCGCTCACCTACTACGCCGTGGTCGATCAGGCGGCACAGAAGGTCTCGTGGCTTTCTCTGAAGCCCGTCACGGGGCGCACGCATCAGTTGCGCGCGCATGCCGCCCATATCGGCCACCCCATCGTCGGCGATCCGAAATATTTCGACGTCGAGAATTGGGAGCTGCCTGGCGGCCTGCAGAATCGGTTGCACCTGCTCGCTCGTCGGATCGTGATCCCGCATCCGCGCACCGGCGTGCCCGTCGACGTGAGCGCGCCCCTGCCGCCGCATATGGCCCAGAGCTGGAACTTGATGGGCTTCGATACGAGCCAGTACGATCCGATCATCGAGGCTCCAGAAAGCTAAGCATAGGTTGCCTCGATGCTGCTGCGGCCGCGCTTGTGCCTTGGCAAAGGCAGATGGCGGCTTATTCTCTGATGGCCGACCGAGGCGGCGCGACGGTTCTCATGGACCGTTGGACGTCGCGCCTCGGCGAAGATCGCCCTACCGGAAGAGCCGTATCCATGAGGGTTGTGACCTTGATGTGCCTCGCCTTCGCCGGACTCGTCGGCGTCGGGGGCCTCGGCGCGCCGGTCCTGGCGCGCGGAACGAGCGCGCAACCGCAGCCTGCGCCCGCCCAGCCGACGCCGGCTGCTGCGGCACAGCCTGCTCCCGCGGCTGCTCCGGGCAGCGCCGGCCGAGCCTCCGGGCTCCGTGGGGCGGAGAAGCGTCGCCGCTCTTATGCGAGCTGCAACCGAGAGTCGCGCAACCGTAGCCTGCGCGGTGGTGCGCGCCGCCGGTTCCTGATCCGGTGCAGGCTCGGCTACGAGCGCCGCCGCCCTGGTCAGCCGACGACACAGGGCGCGCAGCCGCAGACCCTGCCCCCGCCCGTGGCGAGGCCGAATCCGCCGCAGAACCAGATTCCAGCGAAGCCGGTTCAGCCTCCGTCGCAGCCGCAACCTCAGTCTCCGGCGAAGCGGCCATGAGCCGGGGCGCGGCCCCGCCGTGGTAACGCTCGTCGTCTTCGACGTCGACGGGACGCTCGTCGACAGCCAGCACCTCATCGTCGAGGCACAGGCCCGCGCCTTTGCCGAACACGGCCTGACGGCTCCCGAGCGCAAGGAGGCACTGTCCGTCGTCGGCTTGTCGTTGCCGGAGGCGTTCAAGCGGCTTGTGGGCGAAGCGGGACCGATCGATGCCCTGTCCCATAGCTATCGCCGGGCATTTCAGGCCCTGCGGATCGATCCCGCCTACGAGGAGCCCTTGTTTCCCGGCATGGGCGAACTGATCGAGGCGCTGCACGCCCGCCCGGAGGTCAGGCTCGGGATCGCTACGGGCAAGTCACGCCGCGGCGTTGCTCATCTCGTCGACAAGCATGGCTGGCATGGCTGGTTCGCTACCACCCAGACGGCAGACGATGCGCCATCCAAGCCGGACCCGACGATGCTGCACCTGGCCATGGAAGAGGCTCAAACGGGCCCGAGCCGCACGGTGATGATCGGGGACACCACTTACGACATGATGATGGCGCGGAGTGCGGGCGTCGCGGCGATTGGGGTCGCCTGGGGCTACCATCCGCCCGGCGCGCTGTTCGGCGCCGGTGCTGTTACCGTCGTCGAGAGCGCCGGGGCTTTGGCCGACCTGATCGCGCGTCCTCTCGACGGATCGTCGTGCTCCGTCGCTGATCAGATCGCAGCCGGCTGACGGCTTGGCGTCCGGCGCCGAGATCGCCTATGGCCCACCCATGACCGACCCGAAGAACGATGCCACCCGGGACTGGCTGGGCGAGCCCGGCGAGATCAAACCGCCCGATCCCCACGCGATCGCGCGCGGACACGGCAAGCCCGTCTTGCCGAAGCGCTTCTACAAGGAGGCCGGCTTCAGTGAGACCGAAGCCGGCTTCGGGCTGACCCTCGACGGACGCCCGGCGCGCACGCCGGCTCGAAACCTCCTGCGGCTGCCGACCCGTGCGCTGGCGGAGCGCGTAGCGGCCGAGTGGCAGGCGCAGGCCGAGGTGATCGACCCCGCCAAGATGCCGCTCACGCGGCTCGCCAATTCGGCGATCGACGGCGTGGCCGAGCGCCGCGATGAGGTTGCCGCGGATCTGGGCGCCTATGCGGGCACCGATCTGGTTGCCTACCGGGCCAGCGATCCGCCGCGTCTCATCGCGGCGCAGAGCGAGGCCTGGGATCCGATTGTCGACTGGGCGCGAGACGCACTCGGGGCGCGGCTGGTGCTATCCGAGGGCGTGATGCACGTGACGCAGCCGGATGAGACGGTCGCGGCAATCCGTGCGGAGATCGGGCGGGTGGACGGCACGTTCCGGCTCGCTGCGCTTCATGCGATGACGACGCTGACCGGCTCGCTGCTGATCGCGCTCGCTGTCTTGCATGGGCGTTTGACTGCGGAGCAAGCCTGGGCCGCTGCCCATGTCGACGAGACCTTTCAGGCTAGCGTCTGGGGCAGCGACGCGGAGGCCGAGGCGCGGCTTGTCACGCGTAAGGCAGAATTCGAGGCTGCTGCTGCGACAGCCGCCTTGGCCTAGCCGACGAGGAGCCAATACGCTCCGACCGTGATCAGCGCGCCGACGATCGCGAGGCCGAGCAAGGTCGGGCTGCCGACATCGCCGACAGTTTCCGCAGTTTGATGGGAGGGAACCATTAAAGCCTCCTGCAGATTTCGGACAACGTCTCGTCGCCCATTGCGGTTCAGCTTCTTCGTGAATTTGTTTGAAGACTGTCATGCGTGCTGCGGCGCACTTTACGGGCGCCGTCCATGCAACCGAAGACAGGGGCGTGATTTATTCCTCGGCAGGTAAGCGTAAGCATACGCTGCCGAGAGCTTCGACGACGATGATCGACACCACCCATCTCATGCCGCCGGATGAAGGGCCGCGCTCCAACCCCATCCTACATGGGATCGCTGCTGCAATCGCGATGCTGTGCCCGCTGCTTGCGCCCGCCCCGCAGGCCGACGATTCCACGTCCGCAGAATCGTCCGCCGCCGAGCCGGCGGACGAGGCGTCCGAAGGTAGGACGTCCATCACACTGTGAGGGCAGCCCGCCCCGGTACGGCCATGTTCATCGCGAGACTGGCCGCACCGAAAACCGCAGAGTCGTCTTGTATGTCCTTTCTCCACGAGCTGCCGGTGACCGAGCTCATCGCGTCCTACGGCTATCTCGCAATCTTCGTCGTGATCATGCTGGAGAGCGCGGGCGTGCCGCTGCCGGGTGAGACCATCCTGATCTCCTCCGCCGTCTATGCCGGCAGTACGGGTAACCTGAGCATCTTCGTGATCGTGCTCGCCGCTGCCGCCGCGGCGATCCTAGGCGACAACCTCGGCTACTGGGTCGGCCGCCGCTGGGGCATGCCGCTGCTGCTGAAGCACGGTCACATGATCGCCCTCGACCATGGCAGGCTCAAGCTTGGCCAGTACCTGTTCCGTGAGCACGGCGGGAAGATCGTGTTCTTCGGCCGCTTCACCGCGATGCTGCGGGCCTATGCCGCCGTGCTCGCCGGGGTGAACAAGCTCGATGCCCGTCGCTTCATGATCTTCAATGGGCTCGGCGGTGTTGCCTGGGCCTCGATCATGGGCTTCGGCGCCTATTTCTGCGGGCGTTCGATCGAGCACATCGTCGGCCCGGTCGGGCTGGCGCTTCTGGCCTTCGTGGTGTTCGGCGGTCTCGCCCTGTGGCTGTTCATGCGCCGCCACGAGCAGCGCCTGCTCGTAAAGGCCGAGGCTGCGATCCCCGGTCCGCTCACCGCCTGAGCACCTCGACCCTGCGACGAGAAAAAGGCCCGCTGCAGCGATGCGGCGGGCCTTTTCGTAAGGTTGTGGGGTCGGGCGTTCAGTCGCCGGCGAGCACCAGCGCCCAGTAGCGCTTGTAGCGGCTGCCGGGCGCGTCGACTCGGGCAATGCCGATGCGCCGGGCCTGCGGCATCAGCATGTTGCTGTTATGGGCGGGCGAGGCCTTCCAGCGCCCAAGCACTTGGTCGAAGGTCTCGGAGCCGGCGCTGAGGTTCTCGGCGGCGTAGCGGCGGCCGAAGCCGGCGCTCGCCATGCGCGACTCGAAGCTGCCGCCGTGATCGTGGCTGAGCTGGCCGGCCCGCGCATTGGCCGCGGCCTCATAGGAGGCGGCCTTGATCAGGCTGGAATCGAGCACGACCGGGCCGAGCCCGTGCTGCGAGCGATAGTGCGAGATCGCTGCAGCTGCCGCCTGCTCGTTGAGCACGACCGGGCTGACCGGCCCGACGCCATCGAGCATGGGTGTTCCGGTGCCGCAGCCACCGAGCGCGAGGGCGGCGAAGGCCGTGGCAGCGGCGAGGGAGCGGATGGTTCTCGAAAACGGCATGACGGCCAGCGCGATGTGGAGGGAATCGTCGCACAGCCTGTCCGGGCCGGGTGAGGCGAAAGCGGGGCGCCCGGTATCGAGCGCCGAGACTTCCGAGACGAGTGTGACGGCGCAGTCACGCTCTGCCGTAGCGGGTCTCTCGGCCGGCCAAGGCTGATGCCCCGAAGTCCAGTCCTGCTCGATGCAGGTCCGCGTCACATGGTTTCAGGAAGAAAGCAGAGATGATCTCTGGCGCGGGCGACGGGGCTCGAACCCGCGACCTCCGGCGTGACAGGCCGGCACTCTAACCGACTGAGCTACGCCCGCGTAAGGGCCGCCGTTGCGTGTTCCGCTCGGCGACGGCCGGGGTTTAGGGGCGGGTGGCCGTCGCTGTCAAGGCGCTCCGTCGCAGCTTTGGAGAGAGATTTCGGCCGGAGGCTTCATCGGCCACGCAATGCCCCCGAAACGGTTGCCTATACCTCCGTTGCGCGTGTGCGGTTTGGTCCTGCTGACCGGTGCGGGAAATGACCCATGTTACACGCATACCCTTTCGATTGTGCGGCGCCGAACGCCCTTGTTTCGCTGGGGGCTGTCGTCTAAGCGTCCGCCGTGCTCAGACTGGAATTGATCAATTCCAGAACGCCGCGCATGCGGAGGGCGAGCGCGATCGGTTTTTGCCGGGAATTGGAGGTGTCGCATGACGGGCCTGCTGGCGGACTACCTGCCGCTTATCGTCTTCATCGGCGTCTCCCTGTTCATTGCCGTCGCGCTGCTCGTGGCACCGTTCCTGGTCGCCTATTCGGCGCCGGATCCTGAGAAGCTTTCGGCCTACGAGTGCGGCTTCAACGCCTTCGACGACGCCCGCATGAAGTTCGATGTGCGGTTCTACCTCGTCGCGATCCTGTTCATCATCTTCGACCTCGAGGTCGCCTTCCTGTTTCCCTGGGCAATCACCTTCGGTGAGCTCGGCTGGTTCGGGTTCTGGTCGATGATGGTGTTCCTCGGCGTGCTCACCGTCGGCTTCATCTACGAATGGCGGAAGGGAGCGCTCGAATGGGATTGAGCCGCCTGCCGCACCCGCATCACCCTCAGAGGCGCACATGGCCCTGACCCCGACATTCGACCGCGTCCCGGAAGTCGCACCGGCGCCGAAGGGGATCATCGATCCCAATACCGGACGCCCGGTGGGCGCGACCGATCCGATGTTCCTGTCGATCAACGATGAGCTGGCCGATCGCGGCTTCCTCGTCACGAGCGCGGACGAGCTCATCAACTGGGCCCGCACCGGCTCGCTGATGTGGATGACGTTCGGCCTTGCCTGCTGCGCCGTCGAGATGATGCAGATGTCGATGCCGCGCTACGATTGCGAGCGCTTCGGCTTCGCGCCGCGCGGCTCGCCGCGTCAGTCCGACGTCATGATCGTTGCCGGCACGCTCACCAACAAGATGGCCCCCGCTCTCCGCAAGGTCTACGACCAGATGCCGGAGCCGCGCTACGTCATCTCGATGGGCTCGTGCGCCAATGGCGGCGGCTACTATCACTATTCCTACTCGGTCGTGCGTGGCTGTGACCGGGTCGTGCCCGTCGACATCTACGTGCCGGGCTGCCCGCCAACCGCCGAGGCCCTGCTCTACGGCGTGCTTCTTCTTCAGAAGAAGATCCGTCGTCTCGGCACGATCGAGCGGTGAGCGGCATGACAGAGGCTGTCACCACCAACGGCATCAAGCTTCGCTCGAACATCGAGGTCGCTCAGGGCGACGCGGCGCTGAAGGCCATGGCCGAGCGCATCGGCGCGGCTCTCGGGCCAGCCGTGACCAACACCAAGATCGCCCATGGCGAGCTGACGCTGACGGTCCAGGGATCGGATATCGTCTACGCGCTGACCTATCTGCGCGACGAGCCGGCCTGTGCCTTCCGTTGCTTCATCGACATCTGCGGCGCCGATTATCCCGAGCGCGCCCGGCGCTTCGACGTCGTCTATCACCTGCTCTCGCTGCGCCATAACGCGCGCATCCGCGTGAAGGTGGCGACCGACGAGACCACGCCGGTACCGTCCGTGATCTCGGTCTTCCCGGCTGCGAACTGGTACGAGCGCGAGACCTACGACCTTTACGGCATCCTGTTCTCCGGCCACCCGGACCTGCGCCGGATGCTGACGGACTACGGTTTCGAGGGGCATCCGCTCCGCAAGGACTTCCCGCTCACCGGCTTTGTTGAGGTCCGCTACGACCAAGACGAGGCTCGCGTGGTCTACGAGCCAGTCAAGCTCCAGCAGGAATTTAGGAATTTCGATTTTCTCTCGCCCTGGGAAGGCACGGATTACGTGCTGCCGGGCGATGAGAAGAAGTCGAGCTGAGGTCTCAGGATGGCCGAGCATAACATCCGGAACTTCGCGATCAATTTCGGGCCGCAGCACCCTGCGGCTCACGGCGTGCTTCGGCTCGTCCTCGAACTCGACGGCGAGGTCGTGGAGCGCGTCGACCCGCATATCGGGCTGCTGCACCGCGGCACCGAGAAGCTGATCGAGCACAAGACCTACCTGCAGGCGACGCCCTATTTCGACCGGCTCGACTATGTCGCGCCGATGAACCAGGAGCACGCCTTCTGCCTGGCGATCGAGAAGCTCGCCGGCATCCAGGTGCCGCGTCGGGCGCAGCTGATCCGTACGCTGTTCTGCGAGATCGGCCGGCTGCTGTCACACCTTCTCAACGTGACCACGCAGGCGATGGACGTCGGCGCGCTCACGCCTCCGCTCTGGGGCTTCGAGGAGCGCGAGAAGCTGATGATCTTCTACGAGCGCGCCTCGGGCGCTCGTCTCCACGCCAACTACTTCCGCCCGGGCGGTGTCCACCAGGACCTGCCGCCGGCGCTGATCGACGACATCGAGGCCTTCTGCGACCCGTTCCTCCAGGTGGTCGACGATCTCGACGACCTCGTCATGGCCAATCGCATCTTCAAGCAGCGCAACGTCGATATCGGCATCGTGACTCAGGACGAGGCCCTGGCCTGGGGCTTCTCGGGCGTGATGGTGCGCGGCTCCGGCATCCCGTGGGACCTGCGCAAGTCGCAGCCCTATGAGGCCTACGAAGAGATGGAATTCGACGTCCCCGTCGGGAAGAACGGCGATACCTACGATCGTCAGGTCATCCGCATGGAAGAGATGCGGGAATCTGTGAAGATCATGAAACAGTGCGTGGCCAAGCTCCGTGAGCCCGCCGGTCAGGGCCCGATCGCCGCGACGGACGGCAAGTTCGCGCCGCCGCCGCGCCGCGAGATGAAGCGCTCGATGGAGGCGCTCATCCACCACTTCAAGCTCTATACCGAGGGCTTCCACGTGCCGGCCGGTGAGGTCTATGCCGCCGTCGAGGCGCCAAAGGGCGAGTTCGGCGTCTATCTGGTCTCGGACGGCACCAACAAACCCTACCGCTGCAAGATCCGCGCTCCAGGCTTCGCCCATCTGCAGGCGATGGACTGGATGTGCCGCGGCCACCTCCTCGCCGACGTGTCCTGCGTGCTCGGCACGCTCGACATTGTGTTCGGCGAAGTGGACCGCTGAGAGGACAGCCGAGACGTCATGGCGAACCGCAGGCTAGCCCCCGCCGCCGAGCAGCCCGAAAGCTTCGCGTTCTCTCCCGAGAACGCGGAATGGGCCCGCGGCCAGATCGAGAAGTATCCGGAAGGCCGTCAGGCCTCGGCCGTGATCCCGCTCCTGTGGAAGGCACAGGAGCAGAATGGCGGCTGGCTGCCGCAGAAGGCCATCGAGGCTGTCGCCGACCAGCTCGGCATGCCGCATATCCGCGTGCTCGAAGTCGCGACCTTCTACACGATGTTCGCCCTGGAGCCGGTCGGCCGATTCTGGATCCAGCTCTGCGGCACGGTGCCGTGCGATAGTTGCGGCGCGCGCGAGCTGAAGGACGCGCTGCACGAGCGCCTCGGACCCCCGGGGCATGTCTCGGCGGACGGCAACTTCTCCTGGCTTGAGGTCGAGTGCCTCGGCGCCTGCTGCAACGCACCGATGGTGCAGATCAACCAGGACTACTA
The DNA here is from genome assembly GCF_007992215.1 of Methylobacterium gnaphalii. Taxonomy (GTDB): domain Bacteria; phylum Pseudomonadota; class Alphaproteobacteria; order Rhizobiales; family Beijerinckiaceae; genus Methylobacterium; species Methylobacterium gnaphalii. The sequence goes on from NZ_BJZV01000001.1 coordinate 337,394, forward strand.
CGAGGACCTCACGCCCGAGAGCCTCAACGCGCTCATGGACGACCTCGCCGCGGGCCGCCCAGTGAAGATTGGCTCGCAGACCGGCCGGATTTCCTCCGAGCCTAAGGATGCGATCAATACCCTGACGGATCCGACGCTGTTCGACGGCTCACGCGTCGGCGCCTGGCGCAAGCGCTTCGAGCACATGCGTCACGGCGGCGATAAGGGCGATGCCGCGGTCAAGAAGGAAGAGTCTGCCTCGACCGAAGCCCGCGCCAAGGACGAGACCAAGCCGGCCCGTCCCCAGGCCGGTCGCGCCTCCGAGACCCAGGCCGTCGAAACGCCGGTGCAGCGCGTCATCGATGGCAAGGAGCCGGTCAGGCCCGATGAGAGGGCGAAGGCTGCGGAGCCCGAAACGTCGTCGGCTGCGCCCCAGGTCGCCGATCAGGTCGGCGCTCCGAAGCCGGCCGGTACGTCCGCACGCATCGCCGAGGACGAGCAGGCTGTCGCGGAGGATGCCACGCTGCGCACCGAGCCGCCGCAGCAGCCGGTTGCCTCAGGTGCCGACGACGAAGTGCATCAGGAGCAGAGCCCGGAAGAGCGGGCCAATGCCGCTGGTACGCGTCCGGCTGGCATCGCGGCGGCACGCGATGACCGTCCCGACGACCTGACCAAGATCAGGGGTATCGGCCCGGTGAACAGCCGCCGCCTGAACGATCTCGGCGTGTGGCACTACGACCAGATCGCCGCCTGGACTCCGGCGGAGATCGCCTGGGTCGGCGCCTATCTTGCGTTCCCGGGCCGTATCGACCGCGAGGACTGGGTCGGCCAGGCGGGCACGCTCGCCGAGAAGAAGGGCTGAGGTCATGCTCTCCGATCAGGATCGCATCTTCACAAACCTCTACGGCCTGCACTCGCCGGATCTCGACGCGGCGAAGAAGCGCGGCGCCTGGGACGGCACCAAGTTCCTGCTCGAAATGGGCCGGGACTGGATCATCGACGAGATGAAGGGCTCGGGCCTGCGCGGCCGCGGCGGCGCCGGCTTCCCGACCGGCCTCAAGTGGTCCTTCATGCCCAAGAAGTCCGACGGGCGCCCGCACTACCTCGTCGTCAATGCCGACGAGTCGGAGCCGGGCACCTGCAAGGACCGGGAGATCATGCGGCACGATCCGCATCTCCTGATCGAAGGCTGCCTGCTCGCCTCCTTCGCGATGGGCGCGCATGCCTGTTACGTCTATCTGCGCGGCGAGTACGTTGCGGAAAAATTCGCGCTGCAGCGCGCGGTGGACGAGGCCTATGAGGCCCGGCTCGTCGGCAAGGACAATGTCCACGGCTACCCGTTCGACATCTACGTCCATCACGGTGCAGGCGCGTATATCTGCGGCGAAGAGACGGCGCTGATCGAGAGCCTCGAGGGCAAGAAGGGCATGCCGCGGCTGAAGCCGCCATTCCCGGCCAATATGGGCCTCTACGGCTGCCCTACGACCGTCAACAATGTCGAGTCGATCGCTGTGGCCGGCACCATCCTGCGCCGCGGCGGAGCGTGGTTTGCGGGCCTCGGCGGGACGAACAATACCGGCACGAAGCTGTTCTGCGTCTCCGGACACGTCAACAAGCCGTGCAACGTCGAGGAGGAGATGGGCATCACCTTCCGTGAGCTCATCGATAAACATTGCGGCGGCATGCGCGGCGGCTGGGACAACCTGCTCTGCTCGATTCCGGGCGGATCATCGGTTCCGCTGGTACCGGCCGAGCAGATCATCGACGCCAAGATGGATTTCGACACCCTGCGCGACCTTGGCTCGGGCCTCGGCACCGCGGCGGTGATCGTTCTCGACCGCTCGACCGACATCGTTTCGGCGATCACGCGCATCTCGTACTTCTACAAGCACGAGAGCTGCGGCCAGTGCACGCCGTGCCGCGAGGGCACCGGCTGGATGTGGCGGGTCCTGCAGCGCATGTCCCAGGGCCGCGCGCAGAAGCGCGAGATCGACATGCTGTTCGAGGTCACGAAGCAGATCGAGGGCCACACGATCTGCGCGCTGGGCGATGCTGCGGCTTGGCCGGTCCAAGGCCTGATCCGGCATTTCCGCCCCGAGATCGAGAAGCGCATCGACCAGTACAGCGCCAACCCGCATTCCGAAGCCGTGCCGATGGCGGCGGAGTGAGGACGATGCGGCGCGACCATTCCGAGATGACCCGATGACAAAGCTTCTCGTCGACGGCACCGAGGTCGATGTCCCGGCCGATTTCACGCTCCTGCAGGCCTGCGAGGTCGCCGGTGCTGAGATCCCGCGCTTCTGCTTCCACGAGCGCCTGTCCATTGCCGGCAATTGCCGGATGTGCCTCGTCGAGCTGAAGGGCGCGCCGAAGCCCGTCGCCTCCTGTGCCTATGCGGTGAAGGATTGCCGCCCCGGCCCGAACGGCGAGCCGCCGGAGGTGCTGACGCGCTCGGGCCTCACCAAGAAGGCCCGCGAGGGGGTGATGGAGTTCCTCCTCATCAACCACCCGCTCGACTGCCCGATCTGCGACCAGGGCGGCCATTGCGACCTGCAGGATCAGGCCATGGCCTATGGCGTCGACTCGACGCGCTACAAGGAGAACAAGCGCGCGGTCGAGGAGAAGTATATCGGCCCGCTGGTGCGCACGGCGATGAACCGCTGCATCCACTGCACCCGCTGCGTTCGCTTCCTGGCGGAAGTCGCCGGCGTGCCGGACCTCGGCGCCATCGGCCGCGGCGAGGACATGGAGATCACGAGCTATCTCGAGAACGCGATGGGCTCGGAGCTCCAGGGCAACGTCGCCGATCTCTGCCCCGTCGGTGCGCTGGTGCCGAAGCCGCAGAGCTACAATGTCCGCCCCTGGGAGTTGTCGAAGACCGATTCCATCGACGTGATGGATGCCGTCGGATCGGCGATCCGTGTCGATGCGCGCGGCCGCGAGGTCATGCAGATCAACCCGCGGATCAACGAGGACATCAACGAGGAGTGGATCTCCGACAAGACGCGCCAGATCGTCGACGGCCTGCGCATGCAGCGTCTCGATCGTCCCTTCGTGCGCGAGAATGGCCGCCTGCGTCCCGCCTCCTGGGGCGAGGCGTTCGCGGCGATCGCCGCCAAGGTGAAGGGCGCCGACCCGAAGCGCATCGGCGCGGTTGTCGGTGATCTCGCAGGCGTCGAGGAGATCTTCGCGCTCAAGGAGCTGATGGGCTCGCTCGGCACGACCAATATCGATTGCCGCCAGGGCGGCGAGAAGATCGACCCGGCCTGGGGCCGCGGCGCCTACACCTTCAACCCGACCATTCCGGGGATCGAAGAGGCCGACGCCATCCTGCTCGTCGGTACCAATCCGCGCCTCGAGGCCTCGCTGCTGAACGTCCGCATCCGGAAGCGCTGGCGCATGGCTCCGCTCGCGGTCGGCCTGATCGGCGAGGATGTCGACCTCACCTATCCGCACCTCTATCTCGGCGCCGGTCCGGACACGCTATCCGACCTCGCCGCCGGCAAGCACAGCTTCGCCGAGACCCTGTCGAAGGCCGAGCGCCCGCTCGTCATTGTCGGCAGCGCTGCGCTGGCGCGTGCCGACGGCGCCGCGGTGCTTGCCGCTGCCGCTGCGCTCGCCAAGAGCGTCGGTGCCGTCACGGCCGAGTGGAACGGCTTCGCCGTCCTGCATTCGGCGGCCGCTCGCGTCGGTGCGCTCGATCTCGGCTTCGTGCCGGGGGAAGGTGGTCTCGACTTTGCCGGCATCACCGCGCCGGGCGCCCTCGATGTGGTGTTCAACCTCGGCGCCGACGAGGTCGATGGCGGGGCAGGGGCCTTCGTGATCTACCAGGGCACGCATGGCGACCGTGGCGCGATGCGCGCCGACGTGATCCTGCCGGGCGCTGCCTACACCGAGAAATCCGCGACCTACGTGAACACGGAAGGCCGCGTGCAGATGACCAACCGCGCCGGCTTCCCACCGGGTGACGCACGCGAGGATTGGGCGATCCTGCGCGCGCTCTCCGACGTGCTCGGCCACAAGCTACCCTACGACTCGCTCGGTGCGCTGCGCCGCGCGCTCTACGCCACGCATCCGCATCTCGCCGGCATCGACAGGGTCGAGACGGCCGATGTGGTGCAGGCGGTCGAGACCCTCGCCGGTCTCGGCGGAAGTCTTGGCAAGGAGGCCTTCGGTCCCGCCTTCGCCGACTTCTACATGACGAACCCCATCGCCCGCGCCTCGCGCGTGATGGCCGAATGTTCGAGCGTCGCCCAAGGGCGCACGCTCCAGGCGGCCGAGTGAGGACCCCATGACCTTCTGGGAAACCTTCTGCCTCGTTGCGCTGACCGCGCTGAAGAGCCTCGTGATGCTCTCGGCGCTGCTCGTTTTCATCGCCTTCGCGCTGCTCGCCGACCGCAAGATCTGGGCGGCGGTGCAGCTCCGCCGCGGCCCGAACGTGGTCGGTCCCTTCGGCCTGTTCCAGTCCTTCGCCGACCTGATCAAGTTCGTGATCAAGGAGCCGGTGATCCCGGCCGGCGCCAACAAGGCGATCTTCCTGCTGGCCCCGATGGTGTTCGCAACCCTGGCGCTGGCGAGCTGGGCGGTGATTCCGCTCGCTGACGGCTGGGCCATCGCCGACATCAATGTCGGCATCACCTACATCTTCGCGATCTCCTCGCTCGGCGTGTACGGCGTCATCATGGGCGGCTGGGCGTCGAACTCGAAATACGCCTTCCTCGGAGCGCTGCGCTCCGCCGCGCAGATGATCTCCTACGAGGTCTCGCTCGGCTTCGTGATCATATGTGTGCTGCTCTGCGCCGGTTCGCTGAACCTCTCGCGCATCGTCATGGCGCAGGACACCTCGCTTGGCCTTTTCGGCTGGTACTGGCTCTGGCTGTTCCCGATGTTCGTGGTGTTCTTCATCTCGGCGCTCGCCGAGACGAACCGCCCACCCTTCGACCTGCCGGAAGCCGAGTCGGAACTCGTCGCGGGCTACATGGTCGAGTATTCCTCGACGCCGTACCTGCTGTTCATGCTCGGCGAGTACGTGGCGATCATGACCATGTGCGCGCTCGGAACCGTACTGTTCCTCGGCGGCTGGCTCTCGCCGATCCCCTTCGCACCCTTCACCTGGGTGCCGGGCCTGATCTGGTTCACGCTGAAGGCGAGCTTCCTGTTCTTCATGATCGCCATGGTGAAGGCCATGGTGCCCCGCTATCGCTACGACCAGCTCATGCGGCTGGGCTGGAAGGTCTTCCTTCCGCTCTCGCTGATCTCGGTCATCGTCGTCGCCTTCGTCCTCAAGCTCACCGGCCTCGCGCCGGGGGCATGACCGCAGAAGTATCGGAGATCCGAGCATGAAGCTCGATCAGGTCGCCAGAGGTCTCCTGCTGAAGGAGTTCGTGTCGGGGTTCGTCCTCGCCATGAAGTACTTCTTCAAGCCGAAGGCCACGATCAACTACCCCTTCGAAATGGGCCATCGCGGGCCGCGTTTCAGGGGCGAGCACGCCCTGCGCCGCTACCCCAACGGCGAAGAGCGCTGCATCGCCTGCAAGCTCTGCGAGGCGATCTGCCCGGCCCAGGCCATCACCATCGAGGCCGGCCCGCGCCGCAACGACGGCACGCGCCGCACGACCCGGTACGACATCGACATGGTGAAGTGCATCTATTGCGGCATGTGCCAGGAGGCCTGCCCGGTGGATGCCATCGTCGAGGGGCCGAACTTCGAGTTCTCCGTCGAGACCCGCGAGGAGCTGCTCTACGACAAGCAGAAGCTGCTCGATAACGGCGACCGCTGGGAGCGCGAGATCGCGCGCAACCTCGCGGCGGACGCGCCTTACCGCTGATGCCCCGCGGCGCGCCGGTTGTGCGCCGCAGACCCGAGTTCTATAGACGGCCCGCCTCCCGCCGGCCGTTGGCTTCAAGGCAGAAGGAGCCGCTGTTTCAGCGGCTGACCTGATCACCGCATGACCGCAGCCGCCGCCTTCTTCTACCTGTTCGCAGGCTTCGCGATCGCCAGCGGATTCATGGTGATCGCCGCACGCAACCCCGTGACGTCGGTGCTCTTCCTGATCCTCGCCTTCGTGAACGCGGCGGGCCTCTTCGTGCTGATGGGCGCCGAGTTTCTCGCGATGATCCTGGTGGTCGTCTATGTCGGCGCGGTGGCGGTGCTCTTCCTGTTCGTCGTGATGATGCTCGACGTGGACTTCGCCGCACTTCGCCAGGGCTTCCAGCAATACCTGCCGATCGGCGGCCTGATCGGCGCGATCTTCGCGATCGAGCTGATTCTCGTCGTCGGCTCCTGGGCGATCGATCCGGGCATCGTGCGCACGCCGATCGGCCAGACCGCCGCGAGCGAGGCGCTGACCAACACCCAGGCGCTCGGCCGCGTGCTCTACACCGACTACGCCTACTTCTTTCAGATCGCCGGCCTGGTGCTGCTCGTCGCGATGATCGGCGCCATCGTGCTGACGCTGCGCGACCGGCCCGGCGTCAAGCGCCAAAACATCGCCGTCCAGAATGCGCGCACGCAGGGCATGGCGGTGGAGAACCGCAAGGTGCCCTCGCGTCAGGGCGTGGAGGTCTAAGCACCATGATCGGCCTCAGCCACTACCTCACGGTTGCCGCGATCCTGTTCACGCTCGGCGTGCTCGGCATCTTCATCAATCGCAAGAACGTCATCGTCATCCTGATGTCTGTCGAGCTGATCCTGCTCGCCGTGAACATCAACCTGGTGGCGTTCTCGACCCATCTCGACGACATCACCGGCCAGGTCTTCGCGCTCTTCGTGCTGACCGTGGCCGCGGCCGAGGCCGCCATCGGCCTCGCCATCCTGGTCGTCTTCTTCCGGAACCGCGGCTCCATCGCCGTCGAGGACGTGAGCATGATGAAGGGTTGACCCGCCCCGGTCGCTCCTTCGTCCGCCTGCTGCGAGGCCGCACAGAACCATGTATCACGCCATTGTTTTCTTCCCCCTGATCGGCGCGCTCATCGCCGGCCTGTTCGGGCGCTATATCGGCGCGCGACTGAGCGAGTACGTCACGACGAGCTGCCTCGCATTCGCCTGTCTGCTCGCCTGGGGCGCGTTCTTCCTGGTGACCGGCGAGCACGGCCATGCCGAGCGCGTACAGGTGGCGCAGTGGTTCGCTGCCGGCGACCTGACGGTCGACTGGGCCTTCAAGGTCGACACGCTGACCTGCGTGATGCTGGTGGTCGTCACTACCGTCTCGACCCTCGTGCACATCTACTCCATCGGCTACATGGAGGAGGATCCTCACCGGCCGCGCTTCTTCGCCTATCTGTCGCTGTTCACCTTCGCCATGCTGATGCTGGTGACGGCCGACAACCTCGTGCAGATGTTCTTCGGCTGGGAAGGCGTTGGCCTCGCCTCCTACCTGCTGATCGGGTTCTGGTACGAGAAGCCCTCGGCCAATGCCGCCGCGATGAAGGCCTTCATCGTCAACCGCGTCGGCGATTTCGGCTTCTCACTCGGCATCTTCCTGGTCTTCGTGCTGACCGGCTCGGTCTCCTTCGACGCGATCTTTGCGAAGGCACCGGAGCTGAAGGACGCGACCTTCCACTTCCTCGGCTACGACTGGAACGCCCTGACGCTCACCTGCCTGCTGCTCTTCATGGGCGCCATGGGCAAGTCGGCGCAGTTCCTGCTGCACACCTGGCTGCCGGACGCGATGGAAGGCCCGACCCCGGTTTCGGCGTTGATCCACGCAGCCACCATGGTCACCGCCGGCGTTTTCATGGTCGCAAGGCTGTCGCCGCTCTTCGAGCTGGCACCCGTCGCCCTCTCGGTCGTCACCGTGATCGGCGCGATCACCGCCTTCTTCGCGGCGACGGTCGGCCTCGTGCAGAACGACATCAAGCGGGTCATCGCCTACTCGACCTGCTCGCAGCTCGGCTACATGTTCGTGGCGCTCGGCGTCGGCGCCTACTCGGCCGGCGTGTTCCACCTCTTCACCCACGCCTTCTTCAAGGCGCTGCTGTTCCTCGGGGCCGGCTCGGTCATCCACGCGATGCACCACGAGCAGGACATGCGGAACATGGGTGCCTTGCGCAAATTCATCCCCTTCACCACGGCGATGATGACGATCGGCACCCTCGCGCTGATCGGCTTCCCCTATACGGCCGGCTACTACTCGAAGGACGCGATCATCGAGGCGGCCTACATGTCCGACCGCCCGGGCCACGTGTTGGCGTTCCTCGCCACCGTGATCGCCGCGCTGATGACCTCGTTCTATTCCTGGCGCCTGTTCTTCCTGACCTTCGAGGGGCCGGCCCGTTGGGCCACGCAGCACGGCGCACACGGGCATGACGACCATGCTCATGTCGACGCGCATGCGCACGCCGCCTCGTCTCATGCCGCCGACGGCGCACCGGGCCACCACGAGGGCGTCGCCCACGACGACAAGGGCCACGACATCGAGCCCGCCTCGCACAGCGCGCTCGAGCACCACGACGAGCATCACGCGCACACGCCGCATGAGAGCCCGATCGTGATGACGCTGCCGCTGGCGATCCTCGCCTTCGGCGCGCTCTTCGCCGGCCTAATCTTCAAGGAGCGGTTCATCGGGCACGACATGGAGGCGTTCTGGGGCCATACCCTGGCGCATTCCGAGAACCACATCATGCACAAGATCCACGAGGCGCCCGGCTGGGTCTCGCTCTCGCCGTTCATCATGCTGACGTTGGGCTTCGTGCTGGCCTTCTGGATGTATATCCGCCGGCCTGAACTGCCCGGTCAGCTCGCCCGGCAGCAGCCGAGCCTGTACCAATTCCTGCTCAACAAGTGGTACTTCGACGAGATCTACGACGCGATCTTCGTCCGCCCGGCCAAGAAGTTCGGCCTCTTCCTCTGGAAGGAGGGTGACGGCCGCATCATCGACGGGATGGGCCCCGACGGCATCTCGGCCCGCGTGGTCGACGTCACCCGCGGCGTCGTGCGTCTGCAGACCGGCTACGTCTACCACTACGCCTTCGTCATGCTGGTCGGCGTCGCCGGCCTGATCACCTGGTACATGCTGACCGGCGCCGCCGGGGGAGCCCATTGATGCTCGGCCTCGGGATCCTCTCCGGTCTCCTGATCGTCCCGCTCTGCGGCGCGGCCTTTATCCTCACCCTGGGTGAGGAGACCGAGGCCGTGAAGCGCAACGCCCGCTGGGCGGCGCTGATCACGACGGTCGTCACCTTCCTGCTCTCGCTGGCTGCCTGGTCGCGCTACGACATCGCGAGCCCGAGCTTCCAGCTCGTCGAGACGCATGGTTGGCTGGCCGAGACCATCAGGTTCAAGCTCGGCGTCGACGGCTTCTCGATGCCGCTGATCCTGCTGACGACCTTCCTGATGCCGTTCTGCATCGGGGCCTCGTGGCTCTCGGTCGAGACCCGCGTGAAGGAGTACTTCGTCGCCTTCCTGGTGCTGGAAACGACGATGATCGGCGTGTTCTGCGCCCTCGACCTGGTGCTGTTCTACCTGTTCTTCGAGGCAGGCCTGATCCCGATGTTCCTCATCATCGGCATCTGGGGTGGCAAGCGGCGTATCTACGCGAGCTTCAAGTTCTTCCTCTACACGCTGCTCGGCTCGGTGCTGATGCTGCTCGCCATCATGGCGATGTACTGGGAGGCCGGCACCACCGACATCCCGACCCTGCTGACGCACCGCTTCCCGGTCCACATGCAGACCTGGCTGTGGCTCGCCTTCTTCGCCTCCTTCGCGGTGAAGATGCCGATGTGGCCGGTCCATACCTGGCTTCCCGACGCGCACGTCGAGGCGCCCACCGCAGGCTCGGTCATCCTGGCCGGCATCCTGCTGAAGATGGGTGGATACGGCTTCATCCGGATCTCGCTGCCGATGCTGCCGGATGCGAGTGCCTATTTCGCGAACTTCGTGTTCGCGCTCTCGGTGATCGCGATCATCTTCACCTCGCTCACCGCGATGATGCAGACCGACATCAAGAAGCTGATCGCCTACTCGTCGGTGGCCCATATGGGCTTCGTGACGCTCGGCCTGTTCACGCTGAACGAGCAGGGCATCCAGGGCGCGCTGTTCCTGATGATCTCGCACGGCATCGTGTCGGGCGCGCTCTTCCTCTGCGTCGGCGTGGTCTACGACCGGATGCACACCCGCGAGATCGCGGCCTATGGCGGCCTCGTGAAACGCATGCCGCTCTACGCAGCAGCGATGATGGTCTTCACCATGGCCAATGTCGGCCTGCCGGGCACCTCGGGCTTCGTCGGCGAGTTCCTGTCGATGATGGGCGCCTTCCGGGCGAACCCGATGGTCGCCTTCTTCTCGGTCTTCGGCATCATCCTCTCGGCCGGCTACGCGCTCTGGCTCTATGCCCGCGTGATCTACGGGAAGCTCGAGAAGCCGAACCTCCAGGGCATCCTCGACCTCGACCTGCGTGAGAAGATCATCATCGCGCCGCTGGTCGCGCTGACGATCTGGTACGGCGTGCATCCCTCGCCGATCCTCGATGCCTTCGCGCCCTCTACCGAGGCGCTGATGACCAGCATGAAGACATCCCTGTCCAACACGCAGGCCGCCGAGCGCGCGGCCGCGGGCAAGGCCGAGATCGCAGCGCGATGACCCATCTGCATTCCGTGATGCCGACGATCGGCCCGCTGCTGCCCGAGATCATGATGGCGCTCGGGGCGATGGCGCTCCTGATGTACGGCGCCTTCCGCGGCGACCGTTCCGTCGAGGGCGTCAATGTCGGCGCGCTGATCCTGTTGATCCTAACCTTCTTCGTGGTGGTCTCCGGCCACGGCAAGATCACGACCCTGTCGGGCGCCTTCATCTCCGACAACTTCTCGCGGATCATGAAGGCCCTGATCCTCATCGGATCGGCGGCGACGATCCTGCTCTCGCGGGACTACTTCCAGCGTGAGCGCATCGACCGGTTCGAGTATCCGGTGATGATCCTGCTCTGCACGATCGGCATGATGGTCATGGCCTCGGCCAACGACCTGATCTCGCTCTATCTCGGCCTCGAGCTGCAATCGCTCGCCGCCTACGTCATCGCCGCCTTCCACCGCGACGACGTGAAGTCGACGGAGGCGGGCCTGAAGTACTTCGTGCTCGGTGCGCTCTCCTCCGGCATGCTCCTCTACGGCGCCTCGCTGGTCTATGGCTTCACCGGGACTGTCTCCTTCCCGGGCATCGTCACCGCGTTGAACGCCGACTCGACCGGCCTCGGTATCGTGCTCGGCATCGTGTTCATCGCCGCCGGCGTCTGCTTCAAGCTCGCGGCCGTACCGTTCCACATGTGGACGCCGGACGTCTACGAGGGCGCGCCGACGCCGGTGACCGCCTTCTTCGCCTCCGCGCCGAAGATGGCCGCCATGGCGATGACGGTGCGCGTCTTCATCGGTGCCTTCCCGGACGTCACCGCGATCTGGCAGCAGATCATCATCTTCGTCTCGATTGCCTCGATGGCGCTCGGCTCCTTCGCAGCCATCGGCCAGCGGAACATCAAGCGCCTGCTCGCCTATTCCTCGATCGGCAATGTCGGCTACGCGCTGATCGGCCTCGCGGCCGGCTCCGAGGAGGGCATCCGCGGCGTCGTCGTCTACATGCTGATCTATCTCGCGACGACGCTCGGCGGATTCGCGGTGCTGCTGGCCCTGCGCCGCAAGAACCAGATGTTCGAGACAATCGACGACCTGTCGGGGCTCTCGCGCACGCATCCGTGGCTGGCCTTCAGCCTCGCTGCGATGATGTTCTCGCTCGCTGGCATCCCGCCGCTCGCCGGCTTCTTCGCGAAGTTCTACGTCTTCGCCGCCGCCATCAAGGCGGGCCTCGTCACGCTCGCCGTGATCGGCGTGGTCACCAGCGTCGTGGGCGCCTTCTACTATCTGCGCCTCGTCAAGGTGATGTACTTCGATGAGCCGCAGGCGCCCTACGAGCCGATGAGTCCGGGGCTGCGGATCGTGCTCGGCCTGTCGAGCGCCGTCGTGGTGCTGTTCTTCCTGGTGCCGGCGCCGCTGGTGGCTGCAGCGGGGGCGGCCGCGAAGTCGCTGTTCTAGAGTTGACGCGCCCTGCGCTCGTCATTCCGGGACTCGCCGAGGGCAAGAACCCGCACCTGGGGGGATTTGCCGGAGGCGTGCGATCTCCTCAGGATGGCTCGCCCAGTCGAGGATTTCGGGTTCCGCTGTGCGGCCCCGGAATGACGGGAGGTGGAGCATGGGCTTCCGCCTGAGCCCCGAGGCGCGCGAGGCGGGGCACCGGCTGCACGCCCACGATACCCTCGGCTCGACCAACACCGAGGCCCTCGCGCAAGCGCAAGGCAGCGAGACCGGGCTCCTTTGGATCGCGGCTCATCGCCAGAGCGAGGGCAGGGGTCGTCGCGGGGCGGCCTGGTTCTCGCCGGAGGGCAACCTCGCCGCAAGCCTGCTCTACCCGGTTGCGGGCGTGGCGCCGGAACATGTGGCGACGCTCGGTTTCGTCGCCGGGCTGGCGCTAGTGAGCGCGCTGGACGACGTTGCGGCGTCCTGTGCCCGCCCACCACCTCAGGGTGGTGCGACGGGCGAGGTGTTCCGCCTGAAATGGCCGAACGACGTCCTTGCCCATGGCGAGAAACTTGCCGGCATCCTGCTCGAAGGGGCAGGCAAGCGTGCGGTGGTGATTGGTTTCGGCGTCAACGTGCTGGCGGCGCCGGACGGATTGCCGTATGCGGCGACATCCCTTGCTGCGCTGGGTTGTGACGCGGATGCGGCGGACGTGCTCGCTGCGCTGTCATGCCGGTTTGTGGAAGCGGCCCGGATCTGGAACAAGGGGCGCGGATTTTCGAACGTCCGGCAGCGCTGGCTTCAGCGCGCCGCCGGGATCGGGGCGCCCGTGACGGTGCGTCTGCCCGACAGGACGCTCCACGGTCTTCACGATGGAATCGACGAGGGGGGGCGGCTCATGATCCTCGCCCCGGACGGACAAACGCATACCGTGACGGCGGGTGAGGTGCATTTCGGAGGTGCCGCGACGGCGGCCTGATGTTGGACTGAAAGCAATATGACTTCACGGCAGGACGAGCTCGTCTTCGTGCCGCTCGGCGGCGTGGGCGAGATCGGCATGAACGCGGCGCTCTACGGGATCGGTCCCGAGAAGAGCCGCAAATGGATCATGGTCGATCTGGGCATGGGTTTCGCCGGTGAGGAAGGTCTGCCGGGCATCGAGCTGATGTTCCCGGACCTCACCTTTATCGAGGAGCGCAAGCAGGATCTGCTCGGCATCTTCATCACGCACGCGCACGAGGACCATATCGGTGCCGTGAGCGAGTTGTGGTCGAAGCTGAAGGCGCCAGTCTACGCCACGCGCTTCGCCAAGCAGCTGCTCGAGACGCGGCGCCTCTCGGAGCCGGGCGCGCCGAAGGTGGTGCTGAAGCAGATTACCCCTGGCCAGCGCCTCACGCTCGGCCCGTTCGAGATCGAATTCGTGCCGGTCTCGCACTCCATCCCCGAGTCGAACGCCGTCGCCATCCGCACCGAGCATGGCCTCGTGCTGCATACGGGCGATTGGAAGCTCGACGACACCCCGGTTGCCGGCGACACCACCTCGCCCGAGGCCTTCCGCGCGCTCGGAGACGAGGGCATCCTGGCGCTCGTCTGCGACTCCACCAATGTCGTGCGTGAGGGCCGTTCCCCGAGCGAGTCCGAGGTCGCGGCGACCCTGAAGCGGTTGATCGAGGAAGCGCCGCACCGCGTGGCAGTGACAACCTTCGCCTCCAACGTCGCCCGCATCCGTGCCGTGGCCGAAGCCGCGCAGGCCTGCGGACGCCAGGTGCTGGCGGTGGGCCGCGCCATGGACCGGGTGATCGACGTCGCGAAGGAATGCGGCTACCTCGACGGTGTGCCGGACATTCTCCCTGGCGACTCGTTCAGCCACCTCCCACGCGAGAAGGTGGTCTGCCTGCTCACCGGTTCGCAGGGCGAGGCTCGGGCGGCGATGGCCCGCGTCTCCCGTGAGGACCATCCGGCCGTGTCGCTGACGGCTGGCGACCGCGTCATCTTCTCCTCGCGCGCCATCCCTGGCAACGAGCGCGACGTCGGCGCCATCATCAACGACCTGATCGAGATGGGCGTCGAGGTCATCACCGATCGCACCGAGCTCGTTCACGTCTCGGGCCATCCGCGCCGCGACGAGATGGTGTCGATGTACGAATGGACGCGCCCGAAGGCCGCGATCCCGGTGCATGGCGAGGCGCTCCACCTCGACGAGCATGCCCGTTTTGCCCGCGCTCAGGGCGTCGAGACGGTGGTGAAGGCCCGCAACGGCAGCCTGATCCGTCTGGCGCCCGGCAAGCCCGAGGTGATCGAGCATGTCCGCGCCGGCCGCCTCTACAAAGACGCCAACGTCCTAATCGACGCGAAGGACCGCGCGATCCCCGAGCGGCGCAAGCTCGCCCAGGCCGGCGTGGTCTCGGTGGCCATTGCCATCGACGCGCGCGGCACCGTGCTCGGCACCCCGGCCGTCGACATCATGGGCCTGCCCAATCGCGGCCGCGGCGGCGAGGCGTTGATCGACACCGTGGCGGAGACCGTGTCGCGCACGCTTGCGGGTTTGTCTCCGGGCAAGCGCCGCGACTCCGAGGCAGTCGAGAACGCCGTCGACCGCGCGATCCGTTCGGCGATGAACGACGTCTGGGGCAAGAAGCCTGCCTGCCACGTACAGGTGGTGGAGGTCTGACCGAAGACCTCTCGCCATCATTGCGAGCGTGAGCGGAGCCATCCAAGGCCAAAGCGCCGACCGTTGCAGGTGCGGCCCTGGATTGCTTCGCCTTCGGCTCGCAATGACGGTAGGAACAGGCCAAGGACAATTTCTACGGGAGCAGACACATGATCGGCCGGCTCAACCACGTCGCCATCGCTGTGAAGGACCTCGACGCGGCGACCGCGATCTATCGCGATACCCTTGGCGCGAAGGTCACCGAGCCGCTGCCGCAGCCCGAGCACGGCGTTACCGTGGTCTTCGTCGAGCTGCCGAACTCGAAGGTCGAGCTAATGTCCCCGCTCGGCGAGAACTCGACGATCCAGGGCTTCGTCGACAAGAACCCCGCCGGTGGCATCCACCACGTCTGTTACGAGGTCGACGACATCATCGCTGCCCGTGACAGGATGACGGCGCAGGGCGCCCGCGTGCTCGGCACGGGCGAGCCCAAGATCGGCGCCCACGGCAAGCCTGTGATCTTCCTGCATCCCAAGGACTTCCTCGGCACGCTGGTCGAGCTGGAGCAGGTCTGAGCCCGTGAAGGCGCTGTTTCTGTCGGTCGCCTCCTCGACGGTGAGAACCCTCGCCGTCCTCGTCCTTGCGATCGCGGCCATCACGGCGGTGGCGGTGAAGGGTTTCGACCTCACCGTGTTCGGCGCACTGGCGCTGTTCTTCGTGCTGTGGTGGACCTTCCTGTTCGCGGTACTGCCGCTGGGCAACCAAGCAGAGACCGACCCGAGCCGGGTCGTGCGGGGGCAGGATCCGGGGGCTCCGGCCCGCCCGCGGCTGCGGGAGAAGGCGCTCCTGACCACCGTTGCTGCGGCCTTCGCGTTCTTTATCGCCCTCGTTGTCTTCCCGCTCGCGCGGCTCTAGCGTGTCGGCACTGAGCGAGGCGCGTGCCGGTACGGGCCCCTTTCCCGACCTGCTGCGCGCGCGAAAAACCTTCGAGAACGTCGTCGTCGCGCCGATCGAGTCCTTCCACCGGGGGGCCATGTTCCACGGCGGCCCGATCTGGCCGAACTACGCCCTGCAGATCCGCGCGCGGCACGCGACCGGTCTTACGCCCTGGCCGAAAGACGCCCGGCCGCGGACCATGCCGGTGCCGAGCGGAACGCTCGATACGGCGACGTGGTGCGGGCCGATCTCGTTCCATTTCGGGCATGCCGTCGCGGATTTCGGGATGCGCATCGCCCAGTCGGCCCATGCGGACCCGACGCAGCCGCTGCTGTTCGCCATGCTGCTCACCGACGGCCTCGATCCGCCGCCCTTCTTCTGGCAAATGCTCGACCATCTGCAGGTCGACCGCGCGCGTGTCTTGATGGTGCGTGAGCCGGTGCTGGTGCGCCGGCTCCACGTCTTCCCGCAGGCCGAGCGACGCGGCGGCTTCGGGCCGAGTGCCCGGCATCTGGATCTCATGGACGCCGTGGTCGGAGGTGCGGAGCCGGGGGATGAGGGCAACCAAGTCTACGTCTCGCGCTCGCGGCTCCGGCAGAGCCGGATCTTCCTGGCCGGCGAGATCGCGGGAGAATCCTACATCGAGGAGCTTCTGGCCGCGCGTGGCGTCAGGATCATCCATCCCGAGGACCTCTCCCTCACCGAGCAGCTGACGATCTACCGGCAGGCGCGCACCCTGATCTTCTCCGAGGGCTCGGCGCTGCACGGGCTGCAACTGCTCGGGCGTCTGCGGGCCGACATCGTCGTGATCGCGCGTCGGCGCTGGACGCGGCTCGCCTCGGAGGCACTGCGGCCACGCGCCCGCTCGCTGACCTACATCCACGCCCTGCGTGGCATGATCCACGGCCTCCAGCCCTCGGGCCGCCCGGATCTGGTACGCGGGATCAGCGTGCTCCGGCCCGATCGCCTCCTCACTCAGCTGGCACGGGCCGGACTGGACCTGCGCGACGCCTGGGACGAGACCACTTACCGCGAACGGCGCGACGCTGACATTGCGGCCTGGCGGGCCGCGACGCTCGCACAAGGGTTCAACCCAGGATCGGCGGCTGCCATCGCGGCCGGCATGCGCCGGCTCTCGATCGAGGGCTGACTGGCTCACCGCAACGCCGCCGCTCGCCCCATCGTTGAGTGGCAGACGCGAGAGCGATTTCGACACTTTCGATAGGGGCCGCACCCCTCGGTCGGGAGAATACGGTGGCGCCGGGGGAAGGTGACGCTTTCGCCTCGGTCGCCTGGCAGCCCTGCGTTGCCGGCTGCGCCTTCGCCCATCTGCGCCAAGAGCTTGCCCGGGAGCGTAGCGGCCCGATCTGCCGAGTGGCGGGCAGAGCGTCCAAATAAAAAAGCAAGGCACTGAGCCTTGCTTTTGAGCAATAAAAAGTCGTCCAGCCTATATTTTCTCACGTTCTTCTTGCGACGTGGCGGCTGTTTGTTCCTCCCGAGACTCGGACCGTGCGCTGCCACAAGTAGGGCTGCGACCATCACGGCGGTGCTTATAGGAAGAACATTTCCGTCTGTCACGGGGGGTAGAGCGTTATGCTGCGTTTTTTTGCTCAAACCGCGACACTCTGCTCCAATGGTTGCGGCCGGGCTCGTCGAACCGAATGCCTGCAGCACCGACCGGTCCGGCGTTCTGCCTCGGCCGTATCCCAAGAACGCTTGTCTTTTCAGGGTGCCTTGTGTTGTGTGCGCTCGCGCGTTTCGGGGCTCGCCCGGCGCCGCGACCGCTCAGTATAGGCCTTCGATGCGTCTCACCCGCTACTTCCTGCCGACGCTCCGCGAGACGCCCAAGGAAGCCGAGATCGTCTCGCACCGCCTGATGCTGCGTGCCGGGCTGATCCGCCAGGAAGCCGCTGGTATCTATGCCTGGCTGCCACTCGGCCTTCGCGTGCTGGACAAGGTCTGCGCGATCATCCGCGAAGAGCAGAACCGCTCGGGCGCCATCGAGATCCTGATGCCGACCATTCAGTCGGCCGATCTCTGGCGCGAGTCCGGCCGCTACGAGGCGTATGGCAAGGAGATGCTGCGCATCAAGGATCGGCACGACCGAGACATCCTCTACGGTCCGACCGCCGAGGAAGTCGTCACCGAGATCTTCCGGGCGAGCGCACGGTCGTACAAGGATCTTCCGAAGAACCTCTACCAGATCTCCTGGAAGTTCCGGGACGAGGTGCGCCCGCGCTTCGGCACCATGCGCTCGCGCGAGTTCCTGATGAAGGATGCCTATTCCTTCGATCTGGACCAGGCCGGCGCACGGCACGCCTACAACAAGATGTTCGTCGCCTACCTGCGCACCTTCGCGGCGATGGGCCTGCGCGCCATCCCGATGCGGGCCGATACGGGCCCGATCGGCGGCGATCTCAGCCACGAGTTCATCATCCTCGCCCAGACCGGCGAAAGCGAGGTGTTCTGCGACCGCGCCTATCTCGATTTCGAGATCCCGGCCGCCAACATCGACTTCGACGATATCCCAGGGCTGCAGGGCACGGTGGATTCCTGGACCTCGCACTACGCGGCCACGGACGAGATGCACGACGAGGCGGTCTTCGCCGAGGTGCCGGAGGAGGCGCGCATGTCCGCGCGCGGCATCGAGGTCGGCCACATCTTCTATTTCGGCACGAAGTACTCGGCGCCCATGAAGGCCGTGGTCACCGGTCCCGACGGCAAGGAAGTGCCCGTGCATATGGGCTCCTACGGCATCGGGCCGAGCCGTCTGGTGCCTGCGATCATCGAGGCGAGCCACGACGAGGCCGGTATCATCTGGCCGGATTCCGTTGCGCCCTTCGACGTCGCGCTGATCAACCTCAAGGTCGGTGACGCTGCGGTCGACGCGGCCTGCGCCGAGATCGAGAGCGAGCTCCAGTCCGCGGGCCTCACCGTGCTCTACGACGATCGCGACGAGCGGCCCGGCGCGAAATTCGCGACCGCCGACCTGATCGGTCTGCCCTGGCAGGTGATCGTCGGGCCGAAGGGGCTCGCCGACGGCAAAGTGGAACTGAAGCGCCGCGCTACCGGCGAGCGCGAGCTGATCGCGCCGGTCGATCTGGTCTCCCGGCTGAAGCGACTCTGATCCGGGAAACCGTCCCGACCACGCTTGAAGGATGGCGGGGCGGTCGATCGTGCTTCGAGGCTCGCTTCGCGAGCATGTCAGCGCGAGGAGCGGCATTGGTGGCAGGACTGCCCCAGAGTGACAAAAAGAAACGGTTCGGCCTCGGTGGCCACAATGTTGCAGCGTTTCCCCTGCCATGGGTCAAGGGCCGGCGGAGCCGGTGTCGATCCTTGCCGCCTCGGATGACGGCTCTCATGACCAGGACGAGGCGGATCATCACGTGGCGGGATTGACGATGGAGGGAGCGGCGGGGCTCGCCGGGCGTGTGAAGCGGTTCGCCGGCGGGCTCGGGAAGGGCGCGACGCTGCCCTTCTGCGGCTTCGAGTGGATGATCGCTCTGCGCTACCTGCGCGCGCGTCGCCGTGGCGGCGGCGTCTCCGTGGTGGCTCTGTTCTCGGTGATCGGCATTGCGCTCGGCGTCGCGAACCTCATCATCGTGCTCTCGGTGATGAACGGCTTCCGCTCCGAGCTGCTCTCGAAGATCGTCGGCCTCAACGGCCATGTCTTCGTCACGCCGATCGATCGCGCGCTCACCGATTACGCCGACCTCGCCGACCGCCTGGAGAAGGTGGCCGGCGTGCGCTCGGCGATCCCCCTCGTCGAGGGGCAGGCCTTCGCCTCCTCGCCCTATGGCGGCAGCGGCGTGCTGGTGCGCGGCGTTCGGGCTGAGGATCTCGACAAGATCGCTACCGTCTCGAAGAACCTGAAGAGCGGCACGCTGCACGGCTTCGACGACGGCACCGGCGTCGCCATCGGTGCGCGGCTCGCCGACAGCCTCGGGCTGCAATCCGGCGACCAGATCACCCTCTCGACGCCGAAGGGGGCGACCACGCCGTTCGGCACGGCGCCGCGGCAGAAAACCTACACGGTCAAGGCGGTGTTCGAGATCGGCATGACCGAGTTCGACCAGACCTTCGTGTTCATGCCGCTGACCGAGTCCCAGGCCTTCTTCAACCGCGAGGGCGACGTCAGCCATATCGAGATCTATCTCGACAATGCCGATTCCGTGGCCGAGCTGCGCAGCGACCTAGAGATGGCGGCAGAGCGCCCGGTGCTGCTCACCGACTGGCGCCAGCGCAACCGCACCTTCTTCGGCGCGCTCGAGGTGGAGCGGAACGTGATGTTCCTGATCCTCAACCTCATCGTGATCGTGGCGACGCTGAACATCATTTCCGGCCTGATCCTGCTGGTGAAGGACAAGTCGAGCGACATCGCCATCCTGCGCACCATGGGCGCGACGCCAGGCACGATCATGCGCGTGTTTCTGCTGAACGGCGCGCTCATCGGCATCGTCGGCAGCCTCGCCGGGCTGGTGCTCGGCGTGGTCTTCACGCTGAACATCAAGCCGATCCAGCGCACGCTCTTCCCCGGCGCCTGGGACCCGACGGTGCGCTTCCTCGCCGAGATCCCGGCCGAGATGAACACCGGCGAGGTCACGACGATCGTGCTGACCTCGATCGCGCTCGCCCTCGTGGCGACCCTCTATCCCTCCTGGCGCGCCGCCCGGACCGATCCGGTGCAGGCGCTACGATATGGCTGAACACGGACCGACCACCATGGCCACCGAAGCGGCGGCCGGCGCACAGCCGGTGCCTGCACTGTTCTTCGCCCGCGTCGAGCGGCGCTACACGCAGGCCAAAGGCGCGCTCGAGATCCTGCGGGGCGCCGACCTCGCGATCTGGCCGGGGGAGCTTGTCGCGCTGGTGGCACCGTCGGGCACCGGCAAGTCGACGCTGCTGCACGTCGCCGGCCTGCTGGAGCGGCCCGATGGCGGCGAGGTCTTCATCGGCGGTCGGCCGACCTCGGCCATGTCCGATGCCGAGCGCACCCGCATCCGTCGCGAGGAGATGGGTTTCGTCTACCAGTTCCACCACCTGCTGCCCGAGTTCTCGGCGCAGGAGAACGTGGTGATGCCCCAGCTCATCCGCGGCCTCGGACGCGGTGAGGCGCGCACGCGCGCGGCGGAGCTGCTGAGCTTCCTCGGCCTCGGCGAGCGCATGACGCACCGCCCGGCCGAGCTGTCGGGCGGCGAGCAGCAGCGTGTCGCCATCGCCCGCGCCGTGGCCAATGGACCGCGCCTCCTCTTGGCCGACGAGCCGACCGGCAACCTCGATCCGCAGACCGCGGGCCATGTCTTTGGGATTCTGCTGTCGCTGGTGCGGGCCTCGGGCCTCGCGGCGCTGATTGCGACCCACAACATGGATCTCGCCTCGCGCATGGACCGCCGGGTGACCATCCGGGACGGGCTGATAGAGCAGATCGACTGACGCTCTCTCTCTGAACGCCGCTTGGTCGGGGCGGGGAGTTCGGTCGCCGGCCGCGTTTACTCCGCGCTGCCGTCGGCCTGTTCGCGGACGAAGGCGAGGCAGCGCTCGCGCGTGCCTTCATCAGTGATGGTGAGGAACAGCGATACGAGCTCGTGCGCCATCCGGGCCTCTGTCGAGAACGACAGATCGCCGTCATTCGCCGCGGTCGCATTCGTATTCAGGCTCTCAGTCTCACCGCGAGCCCAGTCCGGGCGCGAGATCCAATCGAGTGAGGGCTTGCCGTTCCCACCGGTCATCCGGGACTCCTGCGCGACGCGATGGCTTCAGATTGCTGGAAGCTCAGTTTTGTACAACTGAAATGGTGCGGGCACTAGCTAGGTCCGGCCAACAATATCGCGACTGCCCCTGGCATGGATTGCGAGGTGGGGAGGCGCCTTCAATCCAGGCCAGCTTTGGGATTACTCACGCAGTCTTGAGGTCGAACGTTCCAATGGCTGATACGCGACTGTGCGGGTCTGCGCCCGACCAGCGCTCCCCGATGCTCGCTGCGGCGCGCCAAGGATGCCGGATGGGTCGATTTCAGCCGAGAAATGACCGGAATACGGACGTGTTGCGGCTCACTGCAGCCGCTGATCACCCGGCGGGCGCGTCCTGACCTTCAGTTCCCGCTGCAACTCGATGAGGAGCATGTCGATCAGGTTCTTGAGGATCGGCGTACCAAGCGAGGTGATTGCGATGCGTGCTGCGAGCACCGAGTCCAGCAGGTGGTTGATGACCCGGATCGCATCGGGACCCTGCCATTTGCCGTCGCCCCGCGTATCGGTGACATCGACGGCGACGCCAAGGCAACGGAAGCCTCGGCCCTCCTCGTCCTTCTCCACCTGTCCGCGCGCCGCTACCCAACGATAGGTCCCGGTGCCGCCGATCATGCGAAATTGGGACTCGAAGCGGCCGGCCGTCCGGTGCGCGACCGTCACGGCATCGCAGACGCGCTCCCGGTCCTCCGGGTGCACGCCCTCGAAGAAAGTGTCCAGCGAGATGCCCGCTTGTGCGGCCTCGTCGTCGACGCCGATCAGGCCGGCGAAGGCTCCGGACGGATAGACCGTTTTGGTCTCGAGATCGGTCTCCCAGGTGCCGACGAAGCCGCAGGCATTCAGAGCGGATTGCAGAGCCGGTTGGGCTGCTCTCTCGGGTTTGCGGACGGATGCCATGAGGGGTGCTCTCTGTCGCTCGGGCGCGGTACCGACCCTAAGCACGCATGCGTGACGACGCTACTTTGCGCCGCGTCCAATGATCTGACTGTAGTCCAATATCACCATGTCGAGCGGTGTGCGCAGCCAGAACGTGCCGGTTGCCGCAATCATATGACGAACCGAGCGGCAGAGCGGCCGGTTCGGCGAACGCTGGCGCTGCCATCGTTAACCACAGCCCGACATCGCCTCGCCCACAGGCTTTACACAGAACAAAGCAAGAACAAAAATCGCTCCATCAAACGGGAGCAAGCGCAGTCATGATCCGGAACAAGCTTCTCACCAGCCTGGTCGAGTTCACGGCATTCAGCCTTTTCTCGGGTGCGATCGGTCTCTGGGTCGTAGCCTTGACCCCGATCCACTGACCAAGGGTTTCCGCCGAAGATCCGTCCACAGCGGAATGCGTTCGCGCGTATGCTGACGGGAAGGCCCAGCCCAGGCGCAGATGCCGCAGGAGCACGCGCGGTGGATATCGAGTCCAAAGCCCTCCGGCCGCATCGACCCTCGGCGCAGACTCGCCGATGGTGGCCGGCCGCAACGAAGGCTTCTCATGGCGCGCGTGTTGAAGGAGGTCGGCTTCGTCCACCTCCATGTCCATTCCTCCTATTCCCTGCTCGAAGGTGCCCTGAAGGTCGCCGATCTGGTGAAGGCGGCGGTCGCGGACCGGCAGCCGGCCCTGGCGCTCACCGACACGAACAACCTGTTTGGCGCCCTCGAATTCTCGGAGAAGGCCGCCGGCTCGGGGCTGCAGCCGATCGCGGGGATACAGCTCACGGTCTGTTTCGAGGAGCCCGACCCGAAGGTGCGCGGCTCCACGGCCGGCACGGGCAACCTCGTGCTGCTGGCGCAGGACGCTGCCGGCTACGGCAACCTGCTTCGGCTGGCGAGCCGGGCCTATTTCGACGTGCCCCTCGGCGAGCCGCCCCGCGTGATGGCCGAAGCCCTGCGTGAGTCCAGCGCGGGGCTGATCGCGCTGACCGGCGGCGGCAGCGGACCGCTCGACTCCGCCCTGCGGGCCGGCAAGGCCGAGCTCGCCCTGCGCCGGCTCACCCGGCTCAAGGAGGCCTTCGGCGAGGAGAACCTCTACGTCGAGCTGCAGCGCCACGGACTCGACGACGAGCGCATGATCGAGCGTGAGCTGATCGGCCTCGCCGATCGGCACGGCCTCGGACTGGTGGCGGCCAACGAGCCGTTCTTCTCGAAATCCGCCGATTACGACGCGCACGACGCGCTGCTTGCCATCGCCGAAGGTCGCGTCGTCTCCGACGAGCGCCGCCGCCGGCTGACCCCGAAACATGCCTTCCTGTCGCGGGCAGACATGAAGGCTCTGTTCGCCGATCTGCCGGAGGCGCTCACCGCGACCGTCGAGATCGCGATGCGCTGCGCCGTCCGCGTGCGCACGCAGAAGCCGATCCTGCCGAATTTTTCGCGGGTCGCGGCCGGTGAGACACCGAACATGGCCGACGCCATCGCGGATGCCGCCAGCACCGTGCCCGAGCCGGTGGCGGCCGATGAACCGACCGAGCTGCGCCGGCAGGCCGAGGCCGGGCTGGAGCTGCGCTTGAAGCAGCACGGCACCGCGCCGGGCTTCACCGAGGACGATTATCGCACGCGCCTCGCCTTCGAGCTCGACGTGATCACCCGGATGAAGTTTCCGGGCTACTTCCTGATCGTCTCCGACTTCATCAAATGGGCCAAGGACCACGACATTCCCGTCGGGCCGGGCCGCGGCTCGGGCGCCGGCTCGGTGGTGGCCTGGTCGCTGCTGATCACCGACCTCGACCCCTTGCGCTTCGGTTTGCTCTTCGAGCGCTTCCTCAATCCCGAACGCGTCTCGATGCCGGACTTCGACATCGACTTCTGCGTCGAGGGCCGCGAGCGCGTCATCCGCTACGTGCAGGAGCGTTACGGCGAGGAGCAGGTCGCGCAGATCATCACCTTCGGTACGCTGCTCGCCCGCGGCGTGCTGCGCGATGTCGGCCGCGTGCTCGAAATGCCCTACGGCCAGGTCGACAAACTGACCAAGCTCGTGCCGCAGAACCCGGCCAACCCGGTCACGCTGGCCCAGGCCATCGAGGGTGAGCCGAAGCTGCAATCGGCCATCGAGGAGGAGCCCATCGTGGCCCGCCTCATGGAGATTGCGAAAAAGCTCGAGGGCCTGCACCGCCACGCCTCGACCCACGCGGCCGGCGTGGTGATCGGCGACCGCCCGCTCGAGCAGCTCGTCCCGCTCTACCGAGACCCGAAGACGGGCATGCGGGTGACCCAGTTCAACATGAAGTGGGTTGAGCAGGCCGGCCTCGTGAAGTTCGACTTCCTCGGTCTCAAGACCCTGACGATGCTCAGGTGCTGCACCGATCTCTTGAAGCAGCGCGACATCCATATCGACCTCGCCTCGCTCCCCCTCGACGACAAGAGCACCTACGCGCCGATGGGCCGGGGCGAGACGGTCGGCGTGTTCCAGGTGGAATCCGCCGGCATGCGCAAGGCGCTGGTCGAGATGCAGGCCGACCGCTTCGAGGACATCATCGCCCTCGTCGCGCTCTACCGCCCGGGCCCGATGGCCAACATCCCGGTCTATTGCGAGCGCAAGCTCGGTCGCGACGCCGGCAACGAGGCGGCCTGGTACCCGCACGAGAAGATCGCGCCGGTGCTGAAGGAGACCTTCGGCATCATCGTCTACCAAGAGCAGGTGATGGAGATCGCCAAGGTGCTCGCCGGCTACTCGCTCGGCGAGGCCGACATGCTCCGCCGCGCCATGGGCAAGAAGATCCGCGCGGAGATGGACGCCCAGCGCGAGCGCTTCGTGAAGGGCTGCGTCGAGCGCGACCTCACCAAGGCCAAGGCCAACGAGATCTTCGACCTGCTCGCCAAGTTCGCCGATTACGGCTTCAACAAGAGCCACGCGGCGGCCTACGCGCTGCTGACCTACCAGACCGGCTACCTCAAGGCGAACTATCCGGTCGAGTTCCTCGCCGCCGCGATGAACCTCGACATGGACGTCACCGACAAGCTCGCCGAGTTCCGGCAGGACGCGCAGCGCCTCAAGATCACCGTGGTGCCGCCCTCGATCAACGAGTCGGGTGTCACCTTCGAGGTGCGCGAGGGCCGGATCTATTACGCGCTCGCCGCGATCAAGGGCGTCGGCCGCGCCGCCGTCGAGTCCCTGGTCGAGGCGCGCGGCGACCGGCCCTTCAAGGATCTCGCCTGCCTCGCTCGGCGCATGAATCCGCGC
Source organism: Methylobacterium gnaphalii (assembly GCF_007992215.1). GTDB lineage: Bacteria > Pseudomonadota > Alphaproteobacteria > Rhizobiales > Beijerinckiaceae > Methylobacterium > Methylobacterium gnaphalii. The sequence goes on from NZ_BJZV01000001.1 coordinate 362,877, forward strand.
CACGTCAACAAGCGCACCCTGGAGGCGCTGATCGCTGCCGGCGCGCTCGACTGCATCGAGCCCGACCGTTCCCATGCCTGGGCCGCCGTCGAGCCGATGATGAAGATGGCGCAGGGCGCGGCCGAGGCCGAGAGCACCGGCATCGACGATATGTTCGGCGGCGTCGCGGCGAGCGGCGTGGAGCTGCGCATCCCCAGCCACGAGCTCTGGCCGACGGCCGACACGCTCAAGCGCGAATACGACGCCATCGGCTTCTTCCTCTCGGGCCACCCGCTCGACGAGTACGGCGACCTCCTGCAGAAGCTGCGCGTCCAGAGCTGGGCCGAGTTCTGCCAGTCGGTGCGCGCCAATGGCGGCGGTTTCGGCCGCGTCGCAGCCTCCGTGCTCGACCGCGCCGAGCGCCGTACCAAGAGCGGCAACAAGATGGGCATCGTCACGCTCTCGGACCGCACCGGCCACTTCGAGGCGATCATCTTCCAGGAGGGGCTGGTCCACTACCGGGACATCCTGGAGCCCGGAAAGCCGTTGGTGCTGACGCTTCAGGCCAACCTCGAAGGCGAGGACGTTCGCGCCCGCATCACCACCGCCGAGCCCCTCGATGCGGCGGTGGCCAAGCACCAGAAGGGCATGCGCATCTTCCTGCGCGACGACCGTCCGATCGGATCGGTACAGCAGCGCCTGACCATGCGCGGCGAGGGGGAAGTCTCGCTGATCCTGATCCTCGACGGCGGCGAGCGCGAGGTCGAGGTGAAACTGCCGGGCAAATATCAAGCCGGTCCGCAGGTCGCCGGAGCGCTGCGGGCGGTGCCCGGGGTTGTGCAGGTGGAGGTGAGTTAGGGCGGCCAGCACCTCTCACCGTCATTCCGGGTTCTCGCTTCGCGAGCCCCGGAATGACGATGGGGCCTACTGGAACCGCCACCCGCGCTGCAGCACCTCGATCTTGTACCCGTCCGGATCCTCGATGAAGAAGAACCTGGCCTTTCCACCGCTGGAATGGGCGAGTTCCTTGATGTCCTTCGGCGCCAGGCCCTCGGCCGCGATCCGGGCATGCGTGGCGTCGAGGTCGGCGACCGAGAAGGCGATGTGGCCGTAGCCGTTGCCGAGATCGTAGGCCTCGCTCTGGCTCTTGTTGACCGTCAGTTCCAGCTCGAAGCCCGAGGCGGCGTTCGACAGGTAGATCAGGGTGAACGTCTCGAAATCGAGGCGGTCGGCGATCTCGAGCCCGAAGGCCTTGCGGTAGAAATCGAGCGAGCGCCCCTCGTCACGGATGCGGATCATGGAATGGATCAGCTTCGGCGTGTCGGTCATGCGCGTGTCCCGTCTTCGATGGCGGCGTGACCGCGGAAGTAGGGCTGTCCTCGCCGGATGGGTAGAGGAGCCTCGTGCCGCGAGCCCGCATACTATCCTCAGGATGAGTGGGGGCGGCGCGGGTGAGGGGACGTGCTCAGCCCTTCGCGGAATCGAGCTCCGTGAACGGCTCCGTCCGGTGCCCTTCGCAGACCTCGTTCTCGTCGCGGAGGATGGTCAGGACGCCGCCCTCGTCGCGGATCACCGCCTTCGGCCGCTCGCCCTTGCCGAAGCTGCGGCCTGTCATGTGGCTGGTCACGCAGTAGAGGATGCGCCCGCCATCCTCGAACGGACCGGCGATGCGGCTCTTCTCGAAGCGGACCGGGATCAGCGAGATCGCGCCGAAATCGACCTGCCTCAGGGCGAGTGCCGCGACGCGCTCGCGCGTGGTTCCGGCGGCGGCGGGAGCGGGCTTTCCTGGATCGGCCTTCATGCAGCCGCCGGCTGGAAGCCCCACGGCGCCGAGACCGGCCGCCAGGACAACTCGCAACGCTGACCGGTTCGTGCCCATCGTGACGCTCGCCTCCGGGGCCGGAGCGTAGCTATGCCCGTGCAGGGCGAAGAGTGCGGGCCGGCCACAACCGATGCGGTGGCGGCACCTGTCCACAGCTTCGATCCGGGTCCTTCGAGGCCCGCCGAAGCGGGCCCCTCGGGCTGAGGTGGTTGGGCTGGAAAGAGAGTCCGAAGCCCTCAGCCGCGCTGGCCGATGGGGATGTAGTCGCGCTCGGCCGGGCCGACATAGAGCTGGCGGGGGCGACCGATCTTCTGGGCCGGGTCCTGGATCATCTCCGCCCACTGGGCGATCCAGCCGGTGGTACGGGCCACAGCGAACAGCACCGTGAACATCGAGGTCGGGAAGCCGAGCGCCTTCAGGGTGATGCCCGAGTAGAAGTCGATGTTCGGGTAGAGCTTCTTCTCGATGAAGTACTCGTCCTTCAGCGCGATCTGCTCGAGCTGCACGGCGACCTCGAGGAGGTCGTCCTTGATGTTCAGCTCCTTCAGCACCTCATGCGTGGTCTTCTGCATGATGCGCGCGCGCGGATCGTAGTTCTTGTAGACGCGGTGGCCGAAGCCCATCAGGCGGAACGGATCGTTCTTGTCCTTGGCCTTGGCGACGTATTTGGCGACGTTGTCCGGCGTGCCGATCTCCATCAGCATCTTCAGTGCCGCCTCGTTGGCACCGCCATGGGCCGGGCCCCACAGGCAGGCGATGCCGGCGGCGATACAGGCAAAGGGATTGGCACCCGAGGAGCCGGCCAAGCGCACCGTCGAGGTCGAGGCGTTCTGCTCGTGGTCGGCGTGCAGGATGAAGATCTTGTCCAGCGCCCGGGCGTAGATCGGGTTGACCTGGAATTCCTCGCACGGCACCGCGAAGCACATGCGCAGGAAGTTCGAGGTATAGTCGAGGTCGTTCTTCGGATATACGAACGGCTGGCCGATCGAGTACTTGTAGGCCATCGCAGCGAGCGTCGGCATCTTGGCGATCATGCGCAAGCTGGCGATCATCCGCTGGTTCTCGTCCGAGATGTCGGTCGAGTCGTGGTAGAAGGCCGAGAGCGCGCCGACACAGGCGACCATGATCGCCATCGGGTGCGCGTCGCGGCGGAAACCCTGGAAGAAGCGGTTCATCTGGTCGTGCACCATGGTGTGGCGCGTGACCCGGTAGTCGAAATCGGCCTTCTGGGCGGGTGTCGGCAATTCGCCGAACAGCATCAGATAGGCGGTCTCAAGGAAGTCGCCCTGCTCGGCGAGCTGCTCGATCGGGTAGCCGCGATAGAGCAGCACGCCCTCGTCACCGTCGATATAGGTGATCGCCGACTCGCAGGAGGCAGTCGAGGTAAATCCCGGATCGAAGGTGAAGGCGCCGGTCTGGCCGTAGAGCTTGCCGATATCGACGACGCTCGGACCGATCGTGCCGGTCTTGATGGGAAGTTCGACGTTCTTGCCGTCGACGGTGATGGAGCTGGCGGAAACGCTCATGGACGCGCGGACCCTTTCTCGCGACGGGCAGCACCGGTCCGGAGATCGCCGGGGCGAACCCTCCGGACAGAAGCGGAACCGCAGCTTTGCTGCAGTTGCTCACTGGTGCACGGGTTAGCGGATCGATGCGCAGCCAGCAACGGGGCGGGTCCCGTTGCCAGTGTGTTGCGTTGCAAAACCTTTACGATCGGAGACTATTGTCACTGCCCGATTTGGTCGCGCAGGCGCGCCAGGGCCTCCTCGCGCCCGAGCACGGCCATAACGTCGAAGAGCGGCGGCGAGGTCGCCCGTCCGGTGAGCGCCGCGCGCAGGGGCTGCGCGAGCTGGCCGAGCTTCAGGCCCTGTGCCTCCGCGAGCCGGCGGATCTCGCCCTCGGTGCTCGCCGCCGTCCATTCGGTCAGGGCTTCCAGGGCCGGGAGCGCCAGGCGCAGGCGCGCTCGCGCGTCCTCGCCGAGCAGGCCCTTGGCCTTGTCGTCCAGCGCCAGCGGCCGAGCAGCGGTGAGGTAATAGGCGCTGTCGATGAGTTCGACGAGCGTCTTGGCGCGCTCCTTCAGGCCCGGCATCGCCGCGATCAATTTTTCGCGAAGATCCGGCGCCATCGGCTCCGGCACGATGCGCTGGATCGCCTCGACCAGGGCGGCGTCCTCGCTCTCGCGGATGTAGCGGCCGTTGAGGTTCTCGAGCTTGGCGAAATCGAACCGTGCCGGCGAGCGGCCGATCGCCTTGAGATCGAAGGCCGCGACCATCTCCTCGGTGGAGAAGACCTCCTGGTCGCCGTGGCTCCAGCCGAGGCGCACGAGATAGTTGCGGAGCGCTGCGGGCAGGTAGCCGAGGTCGCGATAGGCATCGACACCGAGCGCGCCGTGGCGCTTCGAGAGCTTGGCCCCGTCTGCACCGTGGATCAGCGGAATATGCGCCATGGCCGGCACGTCCCAGCCCAAGGCCTTGTAGATCTGCGCCTGACGGGCCGCATTGGTGAGATGGTCGTCGCCGCGGATGATCTGGGTGACGCCCATGTCGTGGTCGTCGACGACGACGGCGAGCATGTAGGTCGGCGTGCCGTCCGAGCGCAGCAGGACGAGATCGTCGAGATCCTTGTTCTGCCAGGTGACGCGGCCCTGCACGGCGTCCTCGACCACCGTCTCGCCCTCGCTCGGGGCACGCAGGCGGATCACCGACTTGGCGCCGGCCGGCGCCTCGGACGGGTCACGGTCGCGCCAGCGGCCATCGTAGCGCGGGGCGCGGCCCTCGGCACGGGCCTGATCGCGCATCTGCTGGAGCTCTTCGGCCGTGGCGAAGCAGCGATAGGCATGGCCGGCGGCGAGCAGCGATTCCGCGGCCTCTCGATGGCGCTCGGCGCGGGCGAACTGGAAGATCGGCTCGCTGTCCCAGTCGAGGCCGAGCCAGCGCATGCCGTCGAGGATCGCGTCGATGGCGCCCTGCGTGGAGCGCTCGCGGTCGGTATCCTCGATGCGCAGCAGCATCCGGCCGCCGAAGCGGCGGGCATAGAGCCAGTTGAACAGGGCCGTGCGCGCCCCGCCGATATGCAGGTAGCCCGTGGGCGAGGGCGCGAAACGCGTAACGACGTTGGACGGCATCGAGAGGCTGACTGCTGAGAGGGTGTGAGATGGCAGGATCTGTGGATCGACCGCGCCGTTTGGCGGGGTCCGGAGCCCGATCCGGTTCGGGCCTGTAGCACGGGCGAGCCGATGCGTTAAGAAAGCGTGACGCGGCCCGGCGCATGGCGCCGTGACGGGGCCGGACGATGGCTGGGGAGCGCGCGGCAGCGGCGATACGAGGCCTTCCGGCCCGCGCCGCCGGTCGCCTGCCGCTGCCCTCGCTCAACCTTGACGCGCTGCGCGACGGCTTCACGGGCGCCATCGCCCTGGAGGCCGGCCAGCGCCGGCTTTTTCCGTGGCTCGCGGTAGCCTTCGGCGCCGGCATCCTCATCGAGCTCACCGCGACCCAAGGGCAGCCGAACCTCGCCGCGCCGCTGGCCGGCGCGGGCCTCGCCCTCGCGGCGACACTCGCGCTGCGCGCTCGGCCGGTGGCGCTGGCGTTGATGCTCGGCCTCGCCGCCGTCCTTCTCGGTTTCGCGGCCGCTGCCTATCGCGTGGCCAGCGTGGCGAGCCCGGTCCTTGCCCATACCACGATCGCGCCTCTCACCGGCCTGGTCGAGGCGCTCGACGAGCGCGAGCAGGGCGCACGGCTCATTGTCAGGGTGATCGCCCTCGGCTCCCTGGAGGAGGGCGTGCGACCGACGCGGGTGCGGGTCTCCTATCGCAAGGCGCAGGCGATCCGGCCCGGCGACCGGATCAGCGCCAGCGCTCGCCTGCTGCCCCCGCCCGAGGCCGCGCGACCGGGCGGCTACGATTTCGCCCGCGACGCTTACTTTCGCGGGATCGGCGCGGTCGGCTCCCTGACCGGGCGGATCGACGTGATCCCCTCCACCGAGCCGCTGCCCTGGGACCTGCGTCTCGCCGCTGCTGTCGACGATGCCCGCAACGCGGTCACCCGCCGCATCACCGACGCGACCGGAGGGCAGGCCGGTGCCGTGGCTGCCGCCCTGGTCACGGGCAAGCGCGGGCTGATCTCGCCGCAAACCAACGACGTCCTGCGCGCCGCGGGGATCTATCACGTCGTTTCCATCTCCGGGCTCCACATGGTGCTGGCAGCCGGCGTGGTGTTCTGGCTGGTGCGCGCGCTGCTGGCCCTGGTGCCGATCCTGGCCCTGACCTGGCCGGTCAAGAAGATTGCGGCCGGCGCGGCGATGCTCGGCGTCACGGCCTATTGCATCTTCTCGGGGTGGGACGTTGCCGCCGAGCGCTCCTGGATCATGACCATGGTGATGCTCGGCGCCATCGTCGTCGACCGGCCGGCGCTGAGCATGCGCAATCTCGCCCTGGCGGCGATGATCGCGCTGGCCCGCGAGCCGGAGGCGCTGCTCGGGCCGAGCTTCCAGATGTCGTTCGGGGCCGTGGCGGGGCTCATCGCCTGCTCGCCCCTGCTGAGTGCACGGCTCTTCGCCGGGGAGCGGCGCGGCTGGCTCGGCCGCAGCGTCTCGTTCGTGGTGACGGCGGTGGCCGGGACGCTGGCGACAACCCTCGTCGCGCAGATCGCCACGGCCCCGTTCTCCACCTTCCATTTCCAGACCGTCCAGCCCTTCGGCCTCGTCGGCAATGCCCTGACGCTGCCGCTCGTCTCGCTCGCGGTGATGCCATCCGCCGTGCTCGGCATTCTCGCCTATCCCTTCGCCCTCGATCAGCCGATCTAGTGGCTGATGGGGCAGGCGGTGCGCGGCATGCTGGCGATCTCGACCTGGATCGCCGGCTTCGGCCAAGCGAATCTCGTGGTGCCGGCCTTCGGCCCGGCGGCCGTGGCGCTGCTCGCCGGGGCCCTGCTCGTGGCGACGCTCTCGGTATCCCGCCTGCGATGGCTGGCGCTCCTTCCGGCCTTGAGCGGCGTGGCGCTGGCCGCGGCGCCAACGCGCCATGACGTCTTCATCGATCGGGAGGGGGCAGGGGCTGCGGTGCGCGGTGCCGTCGGCCGGCTCGCGATCCTGGGCAAGCCGCCGAACTTCGTGCTGGAGCAGTGGCTGAAAGCGGATGGCGACGGACGGCGTCCCGATCAGGTCGCGGCGGGGGAGGGCGGGCACTGCGATCGGCTCGGCTGCACGATGCGCGCCGCGGATGGCCGGTCCATTGCGCTCGCGACGGACAAGCGCGCCTTCCACGAAGACTGCGCCCGCGCCGATATCCTGATCAGCCGCCGGGACGCGCCGCCGGGCTGTGCAGCCGCCCTGATCGTCGACCGGAAGTTCCTCGCCGAGCACGGCGCGGTGACGATCCGGCTCGATCCTGCTGGGCCGGTGCTCGCCACGGTTCGCAAACCCGGCCCACCATCGCCATGGCGGGCCGCTTCGGCGGTCAAGCCGCCGGACAATCCGGCTGCCGCCGTTGATCTGCCGTCCGGCTTTGCGGCCTGGGCGAAGAAACCTGGGGAGGAGCCCGAACCGCCGGCCGACGATGCGCCCGTCGAGCCGCTTCAGTAGCGGCGAACGAGGCTCACGAGGCGGCCCTGGATCTGGACCCGGTCGGGCCCGAGCACGCGGGTTTCGTAAGCGGGGTTGGCCGCTTCCAGCGCGATCGATGAACCGCGGCGGCGCAGGCGCTTCAAGGTCGCCTCCTCGTCGTCGATCAGAGCGACGATGATGTCGCCGGTCTGCGCCGTATCCTGCTTGCGGATCACGACGAGGTCGCCGTCCAGGATGCCGGCATCGACCATCGAATCGCCGCGCACCTCCAGCGCGTAATGCTCGCCGCCCGCGAGGAAATCCGGCGACATCGCCACCGAATGGCTCTCGTTCTGGATGGCCGAGATCGGCGTACCGGCGGCGATCCGGCCCATGACCGGCACCATGACCGACCGGCCGTCCTGGTCGAAGATCTGCGTCTGCGCCGGCTTCGGCGGCGTGGCCTTGGCGCGGCCGCCCTCGACCACGCTCGGTGTGAAGCGGCGGATCTCGGCCTGAGGCGCCGGCTGCGGCCGGCTTGCCACGGCCTCGGGGATGCGGATGATCTCGATGGCCCTGGCCCGGTTCGGCAGCCGCCGCAGGAAGCCGCGCTCCTCAAGGGCCGTGATCAGCCGGTGGATGCCGGATTTCGAGCGCAGGTCGAGCGCATCCTTCATCTCGTCGAAGGACGGAGGGACGCCGCTCTCGCTCAACCTCTGCTGGATGAACTGGAGCAGCTCCAACTGCTTGCGCGTCAACATGCGAGCCACCTGGGATAGAGCGATCACCGAGGGCGCGATCGCCGAAACAAACCGCGAACACGTTAAACGTTCCTCAAGTGTTCCGCAAGGTACTCTCAAGCTCGCGCGTGAGCACCGCATGCAGTCTGCGCGTCCGTGCCGATGGACGTCTTCGGCCGGACGCCGTATTGCGCAGCACAATGGATGCGGATGCCGATGGTACGATGAGACCTGAGCGTGGCAAACGAATCGCGGCCTTGGCTCTGGCGGCAACCGTGGGCAGTACTGCGGTGGTGCCGGGCGCCGTGGCGGAAGAACCGGCAGCGATCCGTCCATCCGATGCGAAAACCGGGACCGAGCGCTTGATCGAGACCCTGAGTGCGCGTCTGCTTGCCGCCCACAGCGCCACCGCTGTCCTGGAAGCCTGGTGCGCCGAGCGCGGCCTCGCGACCGATCCGCACCTGACGGCCGTCCGCGTGCCCGGCCGGGACAAGCCGCTTTCCGCCGCTCAGCGCGAACGGTTGCAAATTGGCCCCGACGAACCGGTCCGCTACCGTCGGGTGCGGCTGACCTGCGGCGGGCACGTGCTCTCGGAGGCCGACAACTGGTACGTGCCGGGCCGACTGACCCCGGAGATGAACACCGTTCTGGAAACCACGCAGACGCCGTTCGGCCGCGTGGTCCATCCGCTTCTGCCGAGCCGGCGCAATCTCTCCCTGAAGATGCTGTGGACGCCGACGGAGGCCGAGCCGCCGGGTCCGGAGCGGAAGCTGTTCTTCGTCGAGGCCGTGCTCTCGACGGCGGCCGGACTGCCGTTCTGCGAGGTCGCCGAGACCTATACCGGGGCCGTTCTGGCACGCGGCGAGCACTGACGGTCGGCCTGCAAACCCTCGCTGCGGCGGCCTCCGGGTCGGCTTGCACGGTCGCGGGGTCGCGGGCTACCGATGCTGCGAGAGGCTTCGCATCGAACGCAGCCCGAGGAGGAACCATGACCGCCAGCCGCGCCCTGCGATCCCTTGCTCTTGCGGCCCTGGCCATGCTCGCCGCCGGTCCCGGGCTCGCGCAGCGGGGCGGCGATCCGAGCGGGACGTGGCTGACCGAGAGTGGCGCGCGGGTGCGGGTGGCGCGCTGCGGCGGCGGCTATTGCGGCACGCTGGCCAGCACCACCGGGTCGGGCCTCGACGTCAACAATCCCGATCCGGCGCTGAAGAGCCGCAAGCTCGTCGGCGTCCAGATCCTGACGGCCACGGCGCCGAGCGGCGACGGCTTCGAGGGGTCGCTGTACAATCCCAATGACGGCAAGACCTATTCCGGCTCGATGACGCCGAAGGGGCCGGACCACCTCGCGGTGGCGGGCTGCGTGCTGCGCGTGCTGTGCAAGAGCCAGACCTGGACGCGGGTGAAGTAGGCGCAGCGGCTGCATCTCCCGAGAAGGCTCGATCTGCGCGCTCTTGTCCCTTGGAGGCCGGCGAGCGCGCAGGCTATGTCCCACGCGTTGTGAGCGGCTCACAAGAAGCCGCCCGATCCGAGGAACGCCCACGATGATGCTCCGACACCTCCTGATCGCCAGTCTCCTCGCGGGTGCCACGGTTCCCGCCGCGGCGGAGGATGCAGCGCCCCCGAAGCCCATCCGGAATGCGCCGGCCCCGCAGGCCCTTCAGCTCGCGGCCTATGTCTATGCCGCCTCGAATGTCTGCGGATACCGGATCGGCGTGCCCGAATTCGACGCGCTCCTGGCCAAGATGAACACCAAGGCCGAGGATGTCGGGCCGCGCGGGGCGTTCGGGTCCCATATCCAGGGCATGTTCACGATGATGTCGAACGACATGGCCCTGCATCGCGAGCAGTCCTGCATCGCGGTTGCCGGCGAGTACGGCCCGCAGGGCAATATCGCCAAGAACGTGCTCCAGCCGGTGCCGGCGGACGAGCAGGCCCCCGCCACGCCTCCCGCGGCGAAGCCGGCCCAGTAGCGGTTCGCGCGCTCACCGCCGGACCATCGTTCGAAGGATTCTCGTCCCAACCCATCCGCGCCCTATCTCCCGTCCGGCATGTTTGTGTTCGAATGGGTCGTCGGGGTTTTGGTCGGGGCCGTGCTGCTGGCGGCCCTCGCGCGACGCGTGGGCGCGCCGTACCCCGCCTTCCTCGCGCTTGGCGGGGTGGTGCTGGCCGTGATGCCGGGCGTCCCGAACCTGCGGCTCGATCCCGAACTCGCGCTGACTCTCTTCCTGGCGCCCGTCCTGGTCGATGCGGGCTACGGCACTTCGCTGCGCGACATGCGCATCAACTGGCGGCCGATCGCCGGTCTCGCCGTCGGTGCAGTCGCGGCGACCACGGTCGCGGTGGCGATCGTGGTCAAGCTGCTCGTGGCGGATATCCCGATCTCGGCGGCCATCGTCCTCGGCGCGATCGTGGCGCCGCCCGATGCCGTGGCGGCGCTCTCGGTGCTCGCGCATGTGCCGCTGCCGCACCGGCTCACCACCATCCTGCGCGGCGAGAGCCTGCTCAACGATGCCGCCTCGCTGCTGATCTACCGGCTCGGCGTTACCGCGGCGGCCACCGGCCATTTCACCCTATCGGAGGTGGCGCCGGCCTTCCTGCTCGGCGTGGTCGGCAGTCTCATTGCCGGGCCTGTCTTCGCCCGCCTCTACCTCTGGTCGATCCGCTGGGTGCCCGATCCCGCGAGCAGCATCATCCTGCAATTCGCGGCCGCCTTCGGCGTGTGGATCGCAGCCGAGGCGGCGGGGCTGTCGGCCGTTCTCACGGTCGTGACCTTCGCGGTCACGGTGGCGCGCTACAGCCCCGAGCGCACGGCGCCGCGCCCGCGCGTCCTGTCCTACGCGGTCTGGGAAACGGCGATCTTCGTCCTCAACGTCATGGCCTTCGTGCTGATCGGCAACCAGATCGGCCCGATCATCGAAAGGCTTCACGCCGACCAGCACCTGTCGCACGCCCTCGTCGCGGGCTCCGTGCTGCTGACGGTGGTTCTGGTGCGGATTGCCTGGGTCCTGCCGGCGAGCGGTATCCGGCGTATGGGCTTCGCGGCGAAGGCGCGCGTGCCGAAGGGAGAGTCGTCCGATCTCGGCGACGCCTTCCGAAAGGGGATCGCGGCCGGCGGACGCGAGCCGCCCGATCTTGGGCCGGGTGCCGGCTTCGCGGTGTCCTGGGCGGGGATGCGCGGCCTCGTCACCATCGCCGGCGCCCTGGCATTGCCGGAGAGCGGACCGAACGGCGGTTTCCCCTATCGCGACCTGATCGTGCTCACCGCCTTTACCGTGGTGCTCGGCACGCTGGTGATCCAGGGGCTGACGCTGCGTCCGCTCCTCGCATGGCTGAAGCTGGAGGACACCGATCCGGTCGGGCATGAGGTCGGCTGGGGTCGGGCCGAGGCCTATGGCGCTGCGATCAGCAGCCTCGAGGGTGACGATTCCGACATCGCCAAGGCGCTTCGACGGGAGTTCCGCCTCGTCGTCGAGGAGGCGGAGGAGCACGAGGAGGGCCTCGCGCCGGAGAAGCTGCCGGCGGACGACGCCCGCCGCCGGGCGATCCAGGCTGCCCGCGAGCGGGTCCTCGCGCTGCGCCGGACGGGGGAGATCGGCGACGATGCGTTCTTCATCCTGGAGCAGGAATTCGACTGGACCGAGCTGAGCGCGACGCCGCGGGCCGAAACCTGATCTCGAGGAGGCTTTTGAGGCATCCGGGCCTGCTCCGAGGGGCCTCGCCCCGCATGGCGCGGGACGCGGAGCAGGCCCCACCGCGAGACCCGGATCCACGTCTCGGTTCCGTGCGCGCTCGAGAGCGAGCGCGATCTTGCAGAAGTACGGCTGAAGCGGCCGGCGAGCGTGGGCCCGAGCGCCCACCGAGACGGGTCAGCCGCGGCCGACCCGCGCCTCGATCGCGTCCCAGACCGATACCGCGAGATCCGGGCCGCCGAGCCGCTTGATGGCGCGGATGCCGGTGGGCGAGGTGACGTTGATCTCGGTGAGATGCCCGTCGATCACGTCGATGCCGACGAGGATCAGGCCGCGCCGCTTCAGCTCCGGACCGATCGTTGCGCAGATCTCACGCTCGCGATCGGTGAGTTCGGATGCGCCGGCCGCGCCGCCGCGCACCATGTTGGAGCGGATATCGCCCTTGGCCGGCACGCGGTTGATCGCGCCCATCGGCTCGCCGTCGACGAGGATGATGCGCTTGTCGCCCTCGCTGACCTTGTCGAGGAATCGCTGCACCACCCATTGCTCGCGGAAGGTCGCGGCGAAGAGATCGAACATCGAGCCGAAATTCGGATCGTCCTCGGTCACACGGAACACGGCGGCGCCGCCATGCCCATGCAGCGGCTTCATCGCGATGGTGCCGTGCTCCTTGCGGAACCGCTCGATCTCCGCCTTGTCGCGCGAGATCAGCGTCGGCGGCATCAGCTCGGGGAAGTCGAGGACGAACAGCTTCTCGGGCGCGTTGCGGACCTCGGCCGGGTTGTTGACCACCAGGGTCTTGTCGACGATCGCCTCGAGTATGTGTGTGGCCGTGATGTAGGCCATGTCGAAGGGCGGATCCTGGCGCATCAGCACCACGTCCGCGTCCGTCAGCTCGATCCGCTCGATGGGACCGAGCACGGCATGCGCGCCCTCGACGTCCTGCACCGTCACCGGCTCGACGCGAGCGACCACGCGGCGGCCCTGCATCGAGAGCCGGTCGGGCGTGTAGTAGAGAAGCCGGTGCCCGCGCGCCTGAGCTTCCAGCATCAGTGCGAAGGTGGTGTCCCCGGCGATGCGGATCGCCTGAATCGGATCCATCTGGACCGCGACGGTGAGGGCCATGGGTATCCTCGATCGTTGGTGGGAGGTGGCCCCCTCCGGCCGTTGGTCGGGCTCTCGATCACGCGGTGCCTCGACCGGAGCGGCCGAAACCCAGCGTCATCGATTCCATATCTGTGCGCAGGCGCGGCGCGAAACCCGTCTCCGCTTGTCCCAGCCTGCTTTATCTCCTGCCGGTCTTGCCAGAAGCGCGGCGATCATAATCGCCGATGGCCGCTTTGCACTCCGCCGAAAGCCGGGGCCGGTTGCGGTTCATGCAATTGTCGGCCTCCGAGCTGTTCGGATCGACGCCGGCGCAGAGGCGGAAGAAGTCGTTGGCGCAGTTCAGCTGAAGGCCTGGATCGTCACGTTGCGCGAGGGCGGGGCTCGTTGCGGCGAGGACGAGGGCGAACGGCGCAATCTTCAGAACCGTCGACAGGCCCTTCGTCGGCCTCGGGAATCGTGCCGTATCCAGATTCATACCGATGTCCTTATGCGCTTACGCTCGTGGCGTTTCGGGACGGCATATCGGGCGCCGCCGAGCGTAAGCAAGCGCGTCGGATCGCCCGAACCATCCGATGGGCGACGGGGTCGCTTGCAGGCAACACACGCTGCGGGATGCTCGCCGATACGAAGAGGCCCCGCTCTGGGGTGAGCGGGGCCGAAGTGGAAGGGAGGAAACGCCCGCCTTGGGCGCATCTCCAGAGGCAAGTCGTGTGCCAAGCCGCGCCGCCGTGCCATTCCAGGACGGCGTCCGACCAGATCCGTCGCCCCCTCGCGCTATCGCCGGTCGCCTGACGCCGCTGTTGCAGAGATGTTTCGGGACGATCGCGAACGTCGCTTGGAAACTCTCCGTTAACGATGCCGTGCTGATCTTGGCCCGCACCAAGCCGGGCGGCGCTCTTGTCCGGCGATGTCCCACCGACTGTTCCCATCCGGGCAGCCGGCCGGGACGACAGCCGCATGGAACCGGACGGGATCTTCCGCATGAACTCCCGCAGCACCCTGCACACAGGCCGTCCGGCGGAGCTTCGCCCGTCGGCTACGGTGATCGCCCTCTCGCAGCCGGCTACGCGCCGCTTCCGGCGCGACCCGTCGGATGCCGAACCCATGGGCCGCATCCTGTTCTTCACCGGTGTCCGCTACGAGCGGATGCCGGACGTGCAGGAGGAGCCGACGGTCCGGCAGCGCAAGCGCTCGTGACCACGGCCTTCGATACCACCCTGCCTCGTTTCCTCGCGATCGCCGGCCTCGCCCTGATCGGCGGCTGTGCCCAGGAAGGTGATTTTGGACGACCGGCGCCCGGCGCCTGGAACACGCTCATCGATTCCACCGGCTCCATCGCGGCCCGCCTCCGTGACGAGCCGTCCTCGCCGTTCCCGCTCACAGACGATGAGCAGCAGCTCCGCGACCGGGCTTGGCGATTCTTGATGCCGGCGCAGGGACGGGCCGCCTTCCTCGACGTTCTCGCGAACCTGACGCGCGCCCGCGTGCTGCCGCCGAACTGGCGGGAGTACGATATCGAGGGCTATCACGACGATCTGCTCGCCGGCTCCTTCCGCTCGCCCGTCTCGCGCTATGCCCGGCTCTCGGATGACGCCACCGCGGATGGCCGGCTGATCCCGCCCTTCGCCGCCTTCGCCGCGCGGGTGATTGAGGCCGACAAGCTGCGGCTGCACAGTCTGCCCTTCACCCGTAGCCTCAACGACGATGACGTGCGCAACGCTGCCATGCGGGTCGCCGAGAACCGCTGCCTGATCGCCTGGGTCCGGCTGGAAACCGGCCTGCGCGTCGGCCGCTATCGCTACGCACTCGAACATTTCATCGTCGAGATGCCGGGCCGGGAAGCTGTCGGCGCCGAGCGCGCCGTGGCCTTTCTCGACGAGCGCCGCCAGATCCTCGCCGGCCTGCTGCCGCCCGAGGCCGAGGCACGCTGTGGCCTCGTCCGGCTCGAAGCGCCGCTGGTCGGGCTGGCCCCGCCGGTGGTCGCGAAGTACTGAAGCCCTCCGCCGGCCGATTCCCGATCTTCGAGACCAGACATGCGAACCATCGTCTATGCCGACGGGGGCTGCGACCCCAATCCCGGTCCCGGCGGCTGGGGGGTCGTCATCCAGGCGCCCGACGGCCCGGTCGAGCTGCATGGCGGCGAACTCGTCACCACGAACAACCGCATGGAGCTGACTGCGGCGATTTCCGCGCTCGAATATTTCCCGGAGGGCGCGGCGGTCGAGATGCGCTGCGACAGCCAGTATGTCGTGAAATCCGTCACCGAGTGGATTCCGGGCTGGAAGCGGCGCGGCTGGCGGACCGCGAGTGGCCCGGTGAAGAACGTCGATCTGATGGAGCGGCTCGATGCGCTCGCCCGCACCCGCGACGTGCGTTGGACCTGGGTGCGCGGCCATTCCGGCGAGGCGGGTAACGAGCGGGCCGACCGGCTTGCTGCCCTCGGCCGGCGCATGGCGCTCGGCTTGCCCGCGACGGAAGAGGAGGCGCGGCCCGGAAAGCGGCCGGCCGCGACGGCGGCGGCCTCTGCCACAGCGATGATGGTTGATGCCGAATTGGCGGCCCGGATTGCGCAAGCCGCCGAGCGGGCCGGTCTTCCTCAGGAGGCGTTTGTCGAGGAGGCGCTGCGGTTCGCCCTCGAACTCGGCCCGGAACGGGTCGCGCGCATCCGCAAGGAGGTCGCGCTGGAGAGCGCGCAGCCGTCCGGCCAGCTGCTCTGACCACCGGCGTGAGCCCAGGCTTCTTCCACCGGCCGGCGGCAGAGGTTGCGGCGGACCTAATCGGCCACACACTCCTGGTCGGGGGCGTCGGCGGCATCGTCGTCGAGACCGAGGCCTATGACCGGGACGACCCAGCCTCGCACAGTTTCACGGGGCCGACCCGACGCAATGCGAGAATGTTCGGCCCGCCCGGCCACGCCTATGTCTATCGCTCCTACGGCCTGCACTGGTGCCTGAACCTCGTCTGCGAGCCGGGCAGCGCCGTGCTGTTGCGCGCCATCGAGCCGACCGATGGCCTGGACGTGATGCGGGAGCGCAGGGGCCTGAGCGATCCGCGGCTGCTCTGCGCCGGGCCCGGCCGGCTGTCGCAGGCGCTCGGCGTCACCCTGGCGCAGGACGGGTCGCCGCTCGACCGCGCGCCTTTCACGTGGCGTCGGCCGGCAGCACCCGTGGTCGTCGAGGCGGGCAGGCGCATCGGCATCAGCCGCGGGGTTGAGACGCCCTGGCGTTTCCTGCTCGCCGGCTCGCGCTTCGTCAGCAGGCCGCTGCCGCGGATGAAGGCTTGAGCCTCAACCGCCCGGCTTGGCATCCGGGCCGGTCGGCTCGTCCGGCGCGTCGATCGAGCAGGACACGGCGTCGACCGCCTCGTTGGCCATGGCGTTCTGGCTCGGCAGGCCGGCGATCACCCGCACCACCGCGAAGCCCTCTCGATCGGGCGCTATGATGCGCACGTCGCGGTTGACCTGGTTCTCGTCCGCCGAGGCCAGGGCCTCGTCGAACTGGGCGCGCGTCATGATCACGAGGTCGAGGGAGCCGCGCACCGCTGCCTGATCGGTCACGGCGTAGAACGCGCCCTTCCGATTGTGCACGGCGATCGACAGGTTCAGCGACGAGACTCGCGCCGAGACGCGCATCGGGCCGTCCTCGAGATCGTAGGCGCAGACGCCGACGGCCACCGCCGGGTCGGGCACCGGGAGCCATTCCTCCGGCGGCGCGGGCGTTCCGGCCACGGCGAGGCTGTGGATGCGCAGGGGATGGTCGAGGCTCTCGCTCTTGCGGGCCTGGGAGAAGGCATCCCCTTCCGCGAAATAGGGGATCGCCCGGACCGTCACGATGTGGACGATGCCGGCGAGCACCAGCGCGCACAGGGTCGCCAGGATGAAGCGGCTGCGGGTGCTCATCATTTGCATCCGAGGCGCGTGATCGCCGGCACTGTATTGCGGTCGAGGCTGCCGACGCTCGCCGCGACCGGCGTGTCGTAGAGCCGCAGCGCCAGGCGCACCGGGCCGCTCGGGCGCGGCATCGGCAGCCAGTTTCCGCTCTGGACCTCCTTGGCGATCGTGATGACGAAGCGGTCATCCGCCTCGCGCAGGATCTCGGTGGAGGTGAAGGCCTCGCGCACGGGCCTGGCTGCCGGATCGACCGCGCCGCGCCCGCCGATCGTCAGCGTCCAGGCCCGCGCCGGGGGAACGGCGCCGCCGACGGCGTAGGTACAGGACGCATCGAGGCGGCGGCCGTCATCATCCGTCGCGGCCGTCAGCAGCAGGCCTTCGCCAATCGCGAGGGGGATCTCGCCACGCCGCGCATTCACGGCGCGCGAATAGGGATCGGCATCGACCGAGCCGGTCTTCGCCCAGGCCGTCCAGGCACCGATCGTGGTGCCGCCGACCGGATAGCCGCCGCTGGTCGCGAAATCGGCGCTCGCCAAGCCGAGGGCCGCGCCGAGCGCGAGCGCGTAGAGCACGAAGCCGGTCCGCGACGTCCGGCGCAGAAAACCGCCCAGCGCGCCGCTGATCCGGGCGCCACGCGCGCCGAGCGACTCGTCCGCCCCTTTCGGCGTGCGCCTGGTGCGCGGGATGATCGCGCCGAACATGATGCGGGTGCGTGCGTTCACGGATGGCCGGCTCACGGCGTTCCGAAGCGGCCGCCCTGGGCCACATCGATGGGAGAGCGGGCCGGCGTGACGGCTCCGGACTTGAGCGGCTTGGCCTGATCCGGCTTCGCAGCCGCCTCACCGCCGTCGATCGAGCGGAACAGCCCGTTGATGCCCGACATCACCTCGAAGGAGCGCCGCGACAGCTTGCCCGCCGCGCTCGCCGCCGCATTGATCGGCGCCGGACCCGGTGCCGTCTGGGCGACCTGGGCGGGCTTCGACCGTTCGTCGAGGCCTGGCAAAGGCTTAACCTCAATCCCCTGATGGGCCGGCTCCATGATCTCGTGCCATGTCATCGCGGGAAGCGAACCGCCGGTCATCTTGTTCGTCGTGCTGTGATCGTCGTTGCCGAACCAGACCGCACCGACAAGCGCGCCGGTATAGCCGACGAACCAGGCGTCGCGGTAATTATTGGTGGTGCCAGTCTTGCCCGCGACCTTCCAGCCCTCGATTTGAGCTTTCCGGGCGGTGCCCTCCTCGACCACTTTGTTCAGCATATAGTTCATGTCGGCGGTGACCTTGCTCGACAATACCTGCGGAGCGGGTTCGTCGCTGCGGCGGTAGATCACCTCTCCGCTCGAATTCTTGATCTCGGTCGCTGCGAAGGCCCTGGCATAGCGGCCACCATTGGCGAAGACGGCGAAGCCCGAGGCTTGGTCCAGCACCGTGATGTCGTCGGCGCCGATCGGCATCGACACCGTGTCCGGCAGCGGTGAGAGCACGCCCATGGCCTTGGCCGTCTCGGCGATCTTGTCGCGCCCGGCCTTGGCGGCCTTCCACTCGTTGGTGATGCCCATGCCCTTGCCGAGGGCGATCGAGATCTTGATCGGGATCGTGTTGATCGACTTCGCCACGGCGAGCCACATCGGCTGGCGGCCGGAATAGGATCGTCCGTAGTTCTGCGGGCACCAGTTGCCGACACAGACCGGCGAATCGACCACCGTCGTCTCCGGCTTGAACAGGCCGGAGGAGAGCGCCGCCGCGTAGACGTAGGGTTTGAACGACGAGCCGGGCTGGCGCAGCGCGTCGACGGCTCGGTTGAACTGACTCTCGCCGTAATCGGCGCCGCCGACCATGGCCCGCACGCCGCCATCCGGATCGGTGATCACCACACCGGCCTCGTCGACATCGTAGCTGTCGCCGAAGCGGCGCAGGATGTTCTCGACCGCTTGATCCGCGCTCTTCTGGATGCGGATGTCCAGGGCGGTCTTCACCGTAAGCACCCGGTCGTTCTTCAGCTTGCCTGCGTCGGCCAGCCGCTTCACCTCGGTGAAGGCCCAGTCGAGATAGTAATCGGCCGTGACGTCCTTGGCGCGCACGACCGGCGTCGCCGGGTTGCGCAACGCCGTCTGGATCTGGCCCTCGGTGACGAACCCGGCCTCGACCATGTTGTGCAGCACATCGACGGCGCGGCTGCGAGCGGCCGGCAGATTGACGTTGGGCGAGTATTTCGTTGGCGCCTTGAACAGGCCGGCGAGCATCGCTGCCTCGGCCAGCGTCACGTCTTGCAGGCGCTTGCCGAAATAATAGTCGGCCGCCGCCACCGCGCCGAAAGTGCCGCCGCCCATATAGGCGCGGTCGAGGTAGAGCTTCAAAATCTCGTTCTTGGTGAGATGGTTCTCGAGCCAGAAGGCAAGGAACGCCTCGTTGATCTTGCGCTCCAGTGAGCGCTCGTTGGACAGGAAAAGGTTCTTGGCGAGCTGCTGCGTCAGCGTCGAGCCGCCCTGCACGTTGCCCTTGCCGCTCGAATTGGAGACGAGCGCACGCGCGGTACCGATCGGGTCGATGCCGTAATGCTCGTAGAAGCGCCGATCCTCAGTGGACAGCAGCGCCTTGATCATCAGGTCCGGGAAGTCGTTGAGCTTCAGCGAGTCGTCGTGCTTGATGCCGCGCCGCCCGACCTCGTTGCCATAGCGGTCGAGGAAGGTAACGGCGAGGTCCTGCTCCTTCAGCCAGCCCTGCTCGCTGGTCAGATTGAAGGCCGATTGCGCGAGGAAGAGCACGAACAGGGCGCCGGCCGCACCGATGGTTGCCGCCTCGCTCGTCAGATCCAGCACGAAGCGCTTCCAGCCTCTAAAGGCGAAGACCGCCATACGCTCGCGAAAGCGCTCATAGGACTCGCCCGAGGAGCGACCGGACTCGTACAGGCTAGCATTGACCCAGGCGTCGAAGGCGAGGGCCGCGCGGCTGATCCGGGTCTTGATCGCGGTGAGGCTGGGCAGGCGCACGGCTTTGTCCGGTTCCTCGGATGACCCGGTCATGAGCTGGCCAGGCGCGCTGAGGGCGCTGGGCCGAACCCGACAGACGTTCTTGTATCAAGCCTCGCGACCCTGCGCGAGGTTCGCGATCGCCTCACTAACGCCTGGAAACGCGGCTTGGCCGCGTCGACGCTCGGAAAGCTCTCGTTAACCTTGACGTTGGAATGGGGCGGCCAGGTGACCGCGGCCTGCGCGGCATCGGCAGCCCTTGCCTCATGGATCTGCCTGCGGCACGAGCACACAATGGCGCAGATCGGTCAGCCCCCTTTCTGGCGAACCAAGTCCCTCGACGAGATGACCTCGGCCGAGTGGGAGAGCCTGTGCGACGGCTGTGGGCGCTGCTGTCTGCTCAAGCTCGAAGACGACGACACCGGCGAGATTCACCACACCGATATCGGCTGCACGCTGCTCGACGCGCATGCCTGTCGCTGCCGCGACTACCGCAACCGCGCCAAGCGGGTGCCGGATTGCGTACGTCTGACGCCTGACGCCGTACGCGAGATCCCCTGGCTGCCGCCAACTTGCGCCTATCGGCTCGTGCGCGAGGGCCGGGATCTGCTGCCCTGGCATCCACTGGTGACGGGGCGCAGGGCGAGCGTTCACGAGGCCGGCATCTCGGTACGCGGGCGTGTTTCGGGGAACGAGGAAGAGTTCACCGAGGACGAACTCGTCGACCGCATCGTGCCCTGGCCTGGCGAGACCGTTTGAGCACGAACCAGTGTTGTTGGCACGAAGCCCGAGCGTTCCTTGTCTTGATCACATCGGACGAGCACGGCACAGGTGTGTTCGGTTTGCCCGCTCTCACGGATCGTCGATCGGGCGTAGCGTTGTGCAGGGCAGGATCGTTTCGACGTGAGTGAGACTGCAAGGCCGTCCCCCTCGGAGCACGCACGGACCGGCGCCGTCTCTCCCGGACCGGTCTTCGACCGCTACGAAGCACTGGTGCGCTCAGGCGCAATTGAAAAGGACCCTGCTCAGCTTCATCTGGTCAAGGCGCTCGACAGGCTGCTTCTCGATCTCGATCGCCGCAAGCGCGCGAGCAAGGGCAGTGCGCTCGGCTGGCTGTTCAGGCGCAACGAGGACGATGCGGGGCCAGTGAAGGGCCTCTATGTCTGGGGCTCGGTCGGCCGCGGCAAGACCATGCTGATGGACCTGTTCCACGAAGCCGCGCCGTCGCCAAAGCGGCGCATCCACTTTCACGGCTTCATGGCAGACGTGCACGAGCGCATCCACGCTCACCGGCAGGCAGTGAAGGCCGGCACAGCCAAGGGCGACGATCCGATTCCGCCCGTCGCGGACGCGCTGGCAGCCGAGGCGACTTTGCTCTGCTTCGACGAGTTCACCGTGACCGACATCGCCGACGCAATGCTGCTTGGCCGTCTATTCGGCGCTCTGTTCAAGCGCGGCGTGACGGTGGTGGCCACCTCGAACGTCGAGCCGGACAGGCTCTACGAGGGCGGTCTGAACCGGGCGCTGTTCCTGCCCTTCATCGCTGTACTGCGGGAGCGGGTCACGGTGATGCGGCTTGATTCCCGCACGGATTTCCGCCTCGAAAAGCTTGGCGGCAGCTCGGTCTACCACCTCATCTGGGAGGGTGGGGCGGAGGAGGCCCTCGACCAGGCCTTCAAGGCACTTACCGGCAAGGCTAAAGGGCAGCCCGGCTTAGTACGGGTGAAGGGCCGCGAGGTTTCCGTGCCGGAAGAGGCGGGCGGCGTAGCGCGCTTCAGCTTTGCAGATCTCTGCGCGCGGCCGCTTGGTGCCTCCGACTACATGGCGATCGCCAGCACCTTCCATACGGTGATCGTCTCAGGGATTCCGGTGATAAGCCCCGAGACCCGCAACGAGGCCAAGCGCTTCATCACGCTGATCGACACGCTGTATGATGCGCACGTGAAGCTGATCGCCTCCGCCGCGGCAGATGCAACGGATCTTTACACCGGCACCGAGGGCCGCGAGGCCTTCGAGTTCGAGCGCACGGCCTCGCGGCTCATCGAGATGCGATCGAGCGAATACCTCGGATTGCCGCATGGCGGCGGCAATTCCGAGGCATCGGGATCGAGCAGCGGACTGGTAGAGACGTAGTTTTTTGCGCCCTGTCCGTCGTCATTCGGGGTCTCGCCGCAGGCGAGTACCCGAATTCTACCTATGATGCTCACGCTTGCCGTCACGGCTAGTCATGGATCTTACGCCTCTCGCGCGCCTTTGGATCCGCGTTCCGCCGCGCGCCGCCTGAATGACGGCGTCAAATATGGATAGCGCGCTTGTCGACGGCGAGCGCAGCTTCCTTCACGGCCTCGGTCAGGGTCGGGTGGGCGTGGCAGGTCCGGGCGATGTCTTCGGCGGAAGCAGAAAATTCCATGGCCACCGCAACCTCGGCGATGAGGTTGCCGGCATCGGCGCCGACGATGTGGACGCCGAGCACCTTATCCGTCTGGGCGTCTGCCAGGATCTTCACGAAGCCGTCTGTGGTGCCGTTGGCCTTAGCGCGGCCGTTGGCGGTGAAGGGGAACTTGCCGACGTTGTAGGCGGTCGCGTCCTTCTTCAGTTCCTCCTCGGTGCGACCGACCGAGGCGACCTCTGGGAAGGTGTAGACCACGTTCGGGATCACGCCATAATTCACATGGCCCGACTGGCCAGCCAAGATCTCGGCCAGCGCCACACCCTCGTCCTCGGCCTTGTGGGCGAGCATCGGCCCGGCGATCACGTCTCCGATGGCATAAATGCCGGTCACGTTGGTGGCGTAGTGGCTGTCGGTCTGGACACGGCCACGGTTGTCGAGCTGCACGCCAACGGTTTCCAGGCCGAGCCCCTGCGTGTAGGGCACGCGCCCGATCGCCACGAGCACGACGTCGGCCTTGAGGGTCTCGGCTTCGCCGCCGGCAGCCGGCTCAACAGTGACGGTCGCGCCGGATTTTCCGACCTCGACGCCGGTCACCTTCGAGGACAGCTTGAAGGCGATGCCCTGCTTTGTGAGGATCTTCTGGAACTGCTTGCCGACTTCGCCATCCATGCCGGGCAGGACGCGGTCGAGATATTCGACGACAATCACCTCGGCACCGAGGCGGCGCCAGACCGAGCCGAGTTCGAGGCCGATCACGCCCGCACCAATAACCAGAAGCTTCTTTGGCACCTTGGGGAGCTCAAGCGCGCCCGTCGAAGAGACGATGACCTTCTCGTCGATCTCGACGCCGGGGAGCCGCGCCACATCCGAGCCGGTGGCGATGACGATGTTCTTCGCCTCTAGGAGATGATTGCCGCCATCCTTGGAGACGACCTCGACGCGGCCGGCGCCTGCGATGCGGCCTGTGCCGTGGTAGGCATCGATCTTGTTCTTCTTCAGCAGGAACTCGACGCCCTTGGTGTTGCCGTCGACGCCGCCCTGCTTGAATGCCTGCATCTTGGCGAGATCGAGCTTCGGCGTTCCAACCTGAATGCCGAGATCCGCGAAATGATGGTTGGCCTCCTCGAAGGCCTCGGAGGCGTGAAGGAGGGCCTTCGACGGGATGCAGCCCACATTGAGGCAGGTGCCGCCATGGGTGGCGCGCTTCTCGACGACGGCGGTCTTCAGGCCGAGCTGCGCGGCGCGAATGGCACAGACATAGCCGCCAGGGCCGGTGCCGATGACGACGAGATCGTAGCTGCTGCTCATGATGGGCGGATCCTAGGTTCGGTTCGGCGCGGAGCCGGACTCAAGGCGGGAATCTGCGGGGGCGCTTCGAAGGCGAGACGACGGGGCATCGGGGACGGGACGGTCAACGCCCTCCGGCCGCGTCGATGATCGTCCCCGTCATGTAGGACGCCTCCTCTGACAGCAGCCAGGCGATCGGGGCGGCAATCTCCTCCGGCCTGCCGGCTCGCTTCATCGGGATGTCGGGCGCCAACGCGCGGGCGCGGTCGGGATTGCCGCCGCTGGCATGGATCTCGGTGTCGATGACACCGGGCGAGACGGCGTTCACGCGGATGCCTTCGTCCGCGACCTCGCGGGCAAGCCCGATCGTGAAGCTGTCGATCGCGCCTTTCGAGGCGGCGTAGTCGACATACTGCCCGGCGCCACCAAGCTTGGCCGCGATCGAGGATAGATTGACGATGGCGCCACCTCGGCCGCCATGCCGGGTCGACATCCGCCGTACTGCCTCGCGGGTGCAGAGCAGGCTGCCGATGACATTCGTCGCCATCATGCGCTGCAGCCGCTGGGCGCTCATCGCATCGACACGGCATGTGACGTCGACGATGCCCGCGTTGTTCACCAGTGCGGCAAGCCGGCCGAGTCTATTAGCGGCCTCGAACAGCGCCACGACATCCTTCTCTTCCGCCACGTCGCACTGGACCGCGACACCCCGGCCTCCTCTCGCCTCGATCGCCGCCAGGACCTCGGCGGCTGCGGTTTCGTTCGCGACATAGCTCAGACAGACGCGATAGCCCCGCTCTGCCAGGAGCAGCGAAACCGCGCGGCCGATGCCGCGGCTCCCGCCGGTGACGACGGCGACCTTGTCGGAGGTGTCTCCCACGTGAGGCGGCTCAGAGATCCAGCACGAGACGCGCCGGATCCTCCAGAGCTTCCTTCACCCGCACCAGGAAGGTCACGGCCTCCTTCCCGTCGACGATGCGGTGATCGTAGGAGAGGGCGAGGTACATCATCGGCCGCGCCTCGATCTTGCCGCCGCGGACGACCGGGCGTTCCTCGATGCGGTGCATGCCAAGGATACCGGATTGCGGGGCATTGAGGATCGGCGTCGACATCAGCGAACCGTAGATGCCGCCATTCGTAATGGTGAAGGTGCCGCCCTGCATCTCTTCGATGGAGAGCTTCCCCTCGCGGGCCTTCTTGCCGAATCCAGCGATCTTCTTCTCTATCCCGGCGATCGACAGGTCGTCGGCGTCGCGCACCACGGGCACTACGAGACCCTTATCGGTCCCGACGGCGATGCCGATGTGATAGTAGTTCTTATAGACGAGGTCGGTGCCGTCGATCTCGGCATTGACCGCCGGCACGTCCTTGAGAGCGCCGATCACCGCCTTGGTGAAGAAGCCCATGAAGCCGAGCTTCGTGCCGTGCTTCTTCTCGAAAATGTCCTTGTACTGCGCGCGCATCGCCATCACGGCGCTCATGTCCACGTCGTTGAACGTGGTGAGCATCGCGGCCGTGTCCTGTGCGCTCTTGAGGCGCTTCGCGATCGTTTGACGAAGCTTCGTCATCTTCACGCGCTCTTCGCGCGCGGCATCGTCCGGAGCCGAAGGCGCGCGCGGCGGTGCGGGCGTGCGGGCCTCCTGCGCCGGAGCGGCGGGAGCGGGCCGGCCCTCCTTGGCGGCCAGCATGTCGCCCTTGGTGACGCGGCCATCCTTGCCGGAGCCGTTCAGCGTTGAAGGATCGATGCCGGTCTCGCGGGCGAACTTGGCGACGGCCGGGCCGCTCTCGTCGGCAGAGCGTCCGGCCGTGGGCGGAGCATCACCGTGGCTGCCGTAGGAGGCGGAGGTTTCCTTCGGAGCGCTCGCTTCCGTCGCCTGCTGGGCTTTCTCCGGCTTCTCGGCGCTCTTTGCAGCCGCCGGCTTCTTAGCGCCGCCGCCCTCGCCAGCCTCAACAATCGAGCCGAGCAGCGCGCCTGGCTCTACGGTCTCTCCGTCCTTGACGAGGATCTCGCCGAGTTCACCGGCCGCTGGAGCATTGACCTCGAGGGTGACCTTGTCGGTCTCAAGCTCCACCAGCGGCTCGTCGGCGGCGACGGTGTCGCCGGGCTTCTTGAACCAGCGGCCGATCGTGGCTTCGCTCACGGATTCGCCGAGCGTCGGGACGAGGATGTCGGTGGCCATGTCGTTCGTCTTCCAGCGTTCGTGTCGGCGGGTCCGGGGAGGGCCGGCCCC
This sequence comes from Methylobacterium gnaphalii, assembly GCF_007992215.1. Classification (GTDB taxonomy): domain Bacteria; phylum Pseudomonadota; class Alphaproteobacteria; order Rhizobiales; family Beijerinckiaceae; genus Methylobacterium; species Methylobacterium gnaphalii. The sequence goes on from NZ_BJZV01000001.1 coordinate 388,519, forward strand.
TGGAAAGGGTCAGACCGTGAGGGCTTCGTTGAGGAAGGCCTGGAGCTGCGCGACGTGCTTCGACATTAGGCCGACCGCGGTCGAGGCCGAGGCCGGGCGGCCGACATAGCGTGCGCGCTTCACTGAGGAGCCGGCTTGGCCGAGCACCCATTCCAGATAGTCGTCGACGAAAGCCCAGGCGCCCATGTTCTTGGGTTCCTCCTGGCACCACACCACCTCGGCGTTGCGGAACCGGCTCATCTCGTTCGCCAGTGCTTTGAGTGGGAACGGATAGAGCTGCTCGACGCGCATGATGTAGACGTCGTTGATGCCGCGCTTCTCGCGCTCCTCGTAGAGGTCGTAATAGACCTTGCCCGAGCAGAGCACGACACGCCGGATCTTGTCGTCCTTCACCAGTTTGATGCCTTGCTCGTCCTGCTCGGCATCGTCCCAAAGCACGCGGTGGAAGGTCGAATCCTCGGATATTTCTGAGAGGCGCGAGACGGCTCGCTTATGGCGCAGCAGCGACTTCGGCGTCATCAGCACGAGCGGCTTGCGGAAATCGCGCTTCAGCTGTCGGCGAAGGATGTGGAAGTAGTTCGAGGGCGTCGTGCAGTTGGCGACCTGCATGTTGTCCTCGGCGCACATCTGCAGATAGCGCTCCAGGCGGGCGGAGGAGTGCTCCGGGCCCTGGCCCTCGTAGCCGTGCGGCAGCAGCATCACGAGGCCGGACATGCGCAGCCACTTGCGCTCGCCGGACGAGATGAACTGGTCGATGACGACCTGAGCGCCGTTGGCGAAGTCGCCGAACTGCGCCTCCCACAGAACAAGGGCGTTCGGCTCGGCGGCGGAGTAGCCGTATTCGAAGCCGAGCACGGCCTCCTCGGACAGCATCGAGTTGATGACCTCGATGCGGGCCTGGCCCTCCTTCACGGAGTTCAGCGGCGTGTAGCGCTGCTCGTTCTCCTGATCGATGACCACGGCGTGGCGCTGCGAGAAGGTGCCGCGCTCGACGTCCTGGCCCGAGAGTCGGACCCGATGGCCTTCGACGAGCAGCGACCCGAAGGCCAGAGCCTCGGCGGTCGCCCAGTCGATACCAATTCCGGTTTCGACCGCCTTGGCGCGGTTGTCGAAGAAGCGCTGGATCGTGCGGTGCAGGTGGAAGCCGGGAGGCGGCGTTGTGATCTTCTGCGCGATTTCGCGGAGCGTCGCTTCCGGCACACCAGTCTGGCCGCGGCGGGGATCATCCATCTCCTCGCGCACCGCCTTGAAGCCGGACCAGCGTCCGTCGAGCCAATCCGCCTTGTTGGCCTTGTAGCTTCCGGCTGCCTCGAGTTCGTCATCGAGCATCTGACGGAACTCGGCCTTGCGGGCGTCGAGCTGCTCCTGGGTCAGGTCGCCTTGTGCGACGAGCTTCTTGCCGTAGGTCTCCAGGACCGTCGGGTGCTTGCGGATGAGCTGGTACATCTTCGGCTGCGTGAAGGCCGGTTCATCGCCCTCGTTGTGGCCGAAGCGACGGTAGCACAGCATGTCGACGACGACCGGTTTGCCAAATTTCTGGCGATACTCTGCGGCGACCTTTGCGGCGAAGGTCACTGCCTCCGGATCGTCGCCGTTGCAGTGAAATATCGGTGCCTCGACCATTTTCGCCACGTCGGATGGGTAGGGCGAAGACCGCGAAAAACGCGGGTCGGTGGTGAAGCCGATCTGGTTGTTGATGATGAAGTGGATCGAGCCGCCGGTGCGGTGACCCTTCAGGCCCGACAGGCCGAGGCATTCGGCCACCACGCCCTGGCCGGCGAAAGCGGCGTCGCCGTGGATCAGGAGCGGCAGCACCTTGCGGCGCTCGACATTCGGCTTGGCGAGTTGGTCCTGTTTGGCGCGCACCTTCCCCAACACCACGGGATCGACGATCTCGAGGTGCGAGGGGTTGGCAGTCAGCGACAGGTGGACATGGTTGTCGTCGAAGGCGCGATCAGACGAGGCGCCGAGATGGTACTTCACGTCGCCGGAGCCCTCGACTTCGGCCGGATTGGCCGAGCCGCCCTTGAACTCATTGAACACCGCACGGAAGGGTTTGGCCATCACGTTGGTGAGCACGTTGAGACGGCCGCGATGGGCCATGCCCAGCACGATCTCCTCGACGCCGAGCGCGCCGCCGCGCTTGATGATCTGCTCTAGTGCCGGGACCATCGACTCGCCGCCGTCGAGGCCGAAGCGCTTGGTGCCGGTGTACTTGGTGTCCAAGAACTTCTCGAAGCCCTCGGCCTCAATCAGCTTGTTCAGGATCGCGCGTCGGCCCTCGGGGGTGAAGGAAATCTCCTTGTCCTTGCCCTCGATTCGCTCCTGGATCCAAGCCTTCTCCTCTGGATCGGAGATATGCATGAACTCGACGCCGAGCGTCTGGCAGTAGGTGCGCTCCAGGATCGCGACGATCTCGCGGATCGTCGAGAACTCCATGCCGAGCACATTGTCGAGGAAGATCGGGCGGTCCCAGTCCGACTCTTCCTTGAAGCCGTAATGCTGCGGATGCAGCTCCTCGTGATCGCCGCGCTTGGTCAGGCCGAGCGGGTCGAGCTTGGCGTGGAGATGGCCGCGCATGCGGTAGGCGCGGATCAACATGATCGCGCGCACGGAATCCTTCGTGGCCTGCTCGACGGAGACGCCGGTCTTGCCGACAATGTCGGCGCCCTTGCCGGCTCCATCGACCGGCTTGCCGGCCTTGGCCTGGATCTTCTCGCCGACGGCCTTCTCGATACTGCTCCAGTCGCCGTCCAGCGCCGAAACGAGCTCGCCGTTCGCCGGGACCGGCCAATGCGGCTTCTCCCAGGAGGCGCCGGCCGCGCTCTTCTCGACGAGGGCGTTCTCCTCGCCGAGTTCTCTGAAAAAGCGCTGCCACTCAGGATCAACCGAATTGGGATCGCGGGCGTAGGCGGCCTGAAGCTCCTCGATGTAGGCGGCGTTGCCGCCGTAAAGGAAGGAGGTTTCGAGGAAGGCGTCGTTCGCGTCCTGGCGTGCCATCGCTTGGTGTCCTCAAACTCGACCGCCGGCGCGGCCGCCTCTTTCTTTCAGACCGGGGATGCCATCAGCCCCGATCTCCTAGATGGGCATGTCGCCGCCGCATGTGCTGCAGCGCAGGCACGTCGCCAGCTCAGCCCTTCAAGACCTCGACCAGCGTCGAGCCGAGCCGCGCCGGTGAGGGCGAGACCCGGATGCCGGCCCGTTCCATCGCCGCGATCTTGTCCTCGGCGCCGCCCTTGCCGCCCGAGATGATCGCGCCAGCGTGGCCCATGCGGCGGCCCGGAGGCGCCGTGCGGCCGGCGATGAAGCCGACCATGGGCTTCTTGCGACACTTCTTCGCCTCGTCGGCGAGGAACTGCGCGGCGTCTTCCTCGGCTGAGCCGCCGATTTCGCCGATCATCACGATCGACTCGGTCTTTGGATCGGCCAGGAACAGCTCCAGCATCGAGATGAACTCGGTGCCCTTCACGGGATCGCCGCCGATGCCGACGGCCGTGGTCTGGCCGAGGCCTGCGGTGGTGGTCTGGAATACGGCCTCGTAGGTCAGCGTGCCGGAGCGCGAGACGATGCCGACCGAGCCCGGCTTGAAGATGTTGGCCGGCATGATGCCGATCTTCGACTCGCCCGCCGTGACGACGCCCGGGCAGTTGGGGCCGATCAGGCGCGACTTGGAGCCTTCGAGGGCGCGTTTGACGCGCACCATGTCGAGCACCGGGATGCCCTCCGTGATGCAGACGATCAGCGGGATCTCGGCAGCGATGGCCTCGCAGATCGCGTCGGCGGCGCCGGGTGGCGGCACATAGACGACGGAGGCATCGGCGCCGGTGGCCTCGCGGGCCTCCGCCACCGTATCGAAGACCGGCAGGCCGAGATGGCTCGAACCACCCTTACCCGGCGAGGTGCCGCCGACCATCTTGGTGCCGTAGGCAATGGCTTGCTCCGAATGGAACGTGCCGTTCTTGCCGGTAAAGCCCTGGCAGATGACCCGGGTGTTCGCGTCGATCAGAATGGACATGGTTTCGGCTCAGCCCTTCTTCACGGCGGCGACGATTTTCTGAGCGGCGTCGTCAAGATCGTCCGCTGGGATCACGTTGAGACCCGAGGTGCGGATGATCTCCTTGCCCTGCTCGACATTGGTACCCTCGAGGCGCACCACCAGCGGTACTTCGAGGCCGACCGCCTTCACCGCAGCGATCACACCGCGTGCGATGACATCGCACTTCATGATCCCGCCGAAGATGTTGACGAGAATGCCCTTCACCTGCGGATCCGCAGTGATGATCTTGAAGGCTGCAGTGACCTTTTCCTCGCTGGCGCCTCCGCCGACATCGAGGAAGTTCGCTGGCTCCTCGCCGTAGAGCTTGATGATGTCGAGGGTCGCCATGGCCAGGCCGGCTCCGTTGACCATGCAGCCGATCGTTCCGTCCAGCGCGATGTAGGCGAGGTCGTACTTGGAGGCCTCGATCTCCTTGGCGTCTTCCTCGGTCTCGTCGCGCAGCGCGACGATGTCCGGGTGACGGTAGAGAGCGTTGGAATCAAAGGAGATCTTGGCGTCGAGGCATTTGAGATGGCCGTCGCCGGTCAGCACCAATGGGTTGATCTCCAGCATGCTCATGTCCTTGGCCGTGAAGGCCGTATAGAGCTTGGTGGTGAGTTCGCCGGCTTCCTTCGCCTGCGGGCCGGTGAGGCCAAGCGCCTTGGCGACGGCGCGGCCATGGTGGGGCATGATGCCGGTGGCCGGATCGACCGAGAAGGTGACGATCTTCTCAGGAGTGTCGTGGGCCACTGTCTCGATATCCATGCCGCCTTCCGTGGAGACGACGAAGGCGACCTGTCCGGTCTCGCGATCAACCAGCATTGACAGGTAGAATTCGGCGGCGATCTGCGCGCCTTCCTCGATGTAGAGGCGGTTCACCTGCTTGCCGGCCGGGCCGGTCTGGATCGTCACCAGCGTCTGGCCGAGCATCTCGCCGGCATACTGCTTCACCTCGTCGATCGACTTGGTGACGCGCACGCCGCCCTTGGCGCCTTCTGGCGCGCCCTTGAAGGTGCCCTTGCCGCGGCCACCCGCATGGATCTGCGACTTCACCACCCAAACCGGGCCGCCGAGTTCCTTGGCAGCCGCCTCAGCTTCCTCGGGCTTGAAGATCGCTACGCCCCGGGAGACCGGCAGGCCGAACTCCCTGAGGACCGCCTTGGCCTGGTATTCGTGGATGTTCATCGCATTCTCTCAGACGGACGACGGGGCGGGCTGACGAGCGCCGGTGCCGACGCTCGCTCCGGTTCTCAAGCCAGGGACTTGTTGATGTCCTTGCAGGCGGCGATCAGCGTATTCACGGCGCCAACCGACTTCTCGAACATGGCCTTTTCGGCCTCGTCGAAGGTCACTTCGAGGACGCGCTCGACGCCATTCTCGCCGATGACCACCGGCACGCCGACATACATCCCGTTTACGCCGTACTGGCCGTCGAGATAGGCAGCGCAGGGCAGGACGCGCTTCTTGTCGCGCAGGTAGCTTTCGGCCATTGCGATGGCAGAGGCGGCAGGCGCGTAGAACGCCGAACCGGTCTTGAGCAGATTGACGATCTCGCCGCCGCCCTTGCGGGTACGCTCGACCATGGCGTCAAGCTTCTCTTGAGTGGTCCAGCCGAGCTTGACCAGATCGGTCAGCGGCACGCCGGCCACCGTCGAGTAGCGGGTCAGCGGCACCATGTCGTCGCCGTGACCACCGAGCACGAAGGCCGTCACATCCTCGACCGATACCTTGAACTCCTCGGCGAGGAAGTGGCGGAAGCGGGCAGAGTCGAGCACGCCGGCCATGCCCACGACCTTGTTGGTCGGAAGGCCAGAGAACTTCTGCAGAGCCCACACCATCGCATCGAGCGGATTGGTGATGCAGATCACAAAGGCATCCGGTGCATGCTCCTTGATGCCGGTGCCGACGGCCTCCATCACCTTGAGGTTGATGCCGATCAGGTCGTCGCGGCTCATGCCGGGCTTACGCGGCACGCCAGCGGTGACGATCACCACGTCAGCGCCTGCGATGGCCGAGTAGTCGCTCGCGCCGGAATACTTGGCGTCGAAACCGTCGACCGGGGCCGATTCTGCGATGTCGAGGGCCTTGCCCTGAGGCACGCCGTCGACGATGTCGAACAGGACGACGTCCCCGAGCTCCTTCAGGCCGGCGAGATGCGCGAGGGTTCCGCCGATCTGTCCGGCGCCGATGAGCGCGATCTTGCTGCGTGCCATGAGCGAAAAATCTCCGGTCCGAAGGGTGCCTAGTCAGGCCGCCGGAGGAGAGGAATATCCGCCGGATCGGCGAGTCTGACAGGCCGGTCGAGTTGCGGGCGCTGGTTTGGCGGAAAAGCCATGCTGCTTCAACCCAAAGGCGACCCACCCCCCCGTGCCGCCCGCGGCCCGAAGAGGGGTATGACGGAAAGCCATTTTCGCAGAAAGCGTAATGAATCGAGCAGCTTAGTTGCATCGCCGAAACGGCGATGCAGCAGATTGGCGGCGGTGACAGCGGGCGCGATTTGTCACTGAGCGCCCAGCCGTTACTAGAATGCGCCCGAGCGGAGGATCCGCTGGATCGCCTGGATGACCGCGCCGAGCCGCGCCTCGAGCAGGTCGCGCGGCACCTCGGCATCCTGCTGAATCGCAAGCGGATGAGTAAAGCGGTAGCTTGCGTCGAAAATGCAGGCGATCGCTCGTTCGCGGTCGCGGGCGACGAAGGCTCCGCTGGCGATACCTTCCTCGACGACCCGCTCTACCAGGGTCCGAAGCCGGACGCGGTGGCGCCGCGCGATTGGCCGCGAGGCGACCGTGGCGTCGAGATGCACAGAGAAGACGTTCGGCTCGGCGGAGAGCGCCTCACGTTGAGCGAGGCTCAACGCGATGATGAAGCGCTCGATTTTGTCTTCGGCAGGGTCCGGCGCATCGGCGATGCCGGCCAGTCGGGTCTCGACGTCCCGCAGCCACCGCCCCGCGACAGCGTCGAGCAGCGCGTCCTTCGAGGGAAAGTATCGGTAGACGTTGGCATGGGTCATGCCCGCCTCAGCCGCTACCGCCACAACGGTGACGCCCTTCGGCCCGAGTCGGGCGAGGTGCTCTGAGGCGATGGCGAGGAGACGCGCATCGGTGGAGATGGGTGTTGGTCTCGCCCGCGCGGCCGGCCCGCTGAGACGGGTCGTTCGTCCCGTCGAGCGAATGCTCGCGCTCTCAGTCCGCTCCGGCTCATCCGGGGCCACGGCGCCCGCCTCGATACTCGCCACCGATTGCATGGCCCTGCGCCGTCGCGCCTCCTTGCCCCTGGCCGACCCTCTGCATTGGCTCGGCACTTGGCAAGCGAAAGCTCGCTGGAGGCGATTAGATCAGTAGCAGGATCGCCGCGATCACGATCACGAGAAGCGTAGAGATAATGCCGCCGCCGCGGCAGGCGAACTGCCGGGGCGAATTCGGAGAGGCGAACATGCCGATCGGGTGCAGGATGCGCCCGACGAGCAGCACCACGAGTAGGGCTTCAACGATCCAGTGCGTCGTACCCTTGCCTTCCACAAACCCCGTCAGCAGGAGCGCGAGCGGGACGTTTTCCGAGAAATTGCCCTGCGAGCGGATGCGCTTCAGCAACTGATCGTTACCGGTGCCGTGCAGGACCTTGCCCTGAACGCGTCCCGCCACCACCCATCCTGTGAGGCCGACATGGAGAAGTCCGAGCAGGCCGGCGAAAAAGGCTGTGGTGGCTGGAAAGATCATGAAGCGCTCGTCGCTCCCTCGCTAAGGGAAGGACCGGGGCTTAGAACCGATTCTTCCAGGCTCGAAGCGCGTTGAACACGGCTTCTGTTTCCGCGCCCGGTGCGAGATCAACGGAACGGGCGAGCGCCGGCTCGGCGGCACGCAGGAACGGGTTCGTCGCCTTCTCCATGCCGATGGTGGAAGGGATCAGAAAGCGGTCCTGCGCCTTGAGTCGTTCAGCCTCCGCCATGCGCTCCTTGAGCGCCGCGTTGTCGGGGTCGGCGGCCAGGGCGAACCGGGCATTGGAGAGCACATAATCGTGGCCGCTATAAACCTCGGTTGCGTCCGGCAAGGCGAGAAAGCGTTCGAGCGAGCGCCAGAGGGTCGCGGGCTCGGCTTCCATCACCCGACCGCAGCCCAGCGTGAACAGCGTGTCGCCGGCGAAAGCCACACCGGCATCGCGAAAGATGTAGCTGACGTGGTCCGCACAATGGCCCGGCGTCTCCCAGACCTCCGCCTCCAACTCGCCGACCCGCACCCTATCGCCCTCCGCGATAGTGCGATCCACGTCCGGCACAGCGTCACCAGCCTTGGCTGGCGCCGTCACTCTCGCGCCGGTGCGTGCCTTAACCTCGGGGATGCCCTCGACGTGATCGGCGTGCCGGTGCGTCACGAGGATGTCCGTGAGCCGCCAACCCGTCTCGGCAAGCGCGGCGAGCACGGGAGCGGCCTCCGGCACGTCGATGGCCGCGCAGTCGCCCGTGGCGGGATCGCGGATCAGCACGCCGATGTTGTCGCTGCGGCAGAGGAAGGTGCGGATCCAGGGTCCGGCGGCGCTCATGAAGCCTCACGTCCTGTGGGAAATCGGATTGCGCGGGAGAACGGGTGGTTGCCCACCGCAGTTCCGAGCAGGTGAGGGGCACCACGCTTGCCCGAGCCCGCGGCAATCCCCATTCATGCTCCAAGCTGCCCGGCAGAGGAAACCGGCCGTGCCGGAACCCGTACCGATGCGTCTCGACGTCAACGACCTTCGGACTTTCTATGCAAGCCCGCTCGGCTTGGTCACGCACAGGTTCGTGGCACGGGCGATCGAGGGATTCCTCGGATCGGTCTCGGGTCTGCGCATCCTTGGGCTCGGCTACGTCACGCCGTATCTCGGACCGGTCCACGTCATCGCCGAACGAACGCTGGCCTTCATGCCGGCGACGCACGGGGTGGTGAACTGGCCCGCCACCGGCCGCTCAGTCACCGCGCTGGCCGATCCGACCATGTTGCCCCTACCAGAGGCTGCGGTCGACCGCGTCGTCCTCGTTCACGCATTGGAGGGAGTCGAGAGCCCGAGCGAGTTGCTCGCCGAGGTCTGGCGCGTGCTCACGCCCGGCGGCCGAATGATCCTTGTCGTCCCGAACCGCACCGGCGTCTGGGCGCGGCGTGACGCGACCCCCTTTGGCCATGGCCAGCCCTACAGCCGCTCACAGCTGTCCCGGCTGATGCGCGATACCCTCTTCTCGCCTGAGGGCTGGACCGAAACACTGTATATGCCGCCGGTCCGCTCGCGGTTGATGCTGCAATCGGCGAGCACCTGGGAATGGCTCGGAACCAGTCTGTCGCTGCCCTTCGCAGGCGTGCACGTCATCGATGCCACCAAGCAGCTCTACAGGCCTGTGGCGGTGCAGCAGGTGCGACGCGTCAAAGCGCGCATGCGGTCGTCGATCCTGGTGCCAGCTGGGCAGCCGGGGTGACGTTGTCCGGGCCTCGATTCTACCGCTCGCGATCCGAGACAAAAGCGTTCGTAGCCGAGCGCATGCCGATCTTTTCGTAGTAGGCCTCGATACCAGGGGCTGAGAGCAGGATCACGGAGACCTCCGGACCGACCTGCTTCCGAACGGCTTCGAGCAGGCCACGACCGATCCCCAACCCCTGCTGCGGCTTGGCGACGGCCAGATCCGACACGTAGGCACAATACGAGAAGTCGGTCAGTGTCCGAGCGACGCCGACCAGCGTCCGCTCAGGCGTATAGGCGCGTGCGGTGACGATGAGGCCCGCGCCGCGCAGCATCCGCTCCAGGCGAGCGAGATCCTCGGCGGGGCGGCGCGCGTCGAGACCGGAGTTGACGAGGACGCGGCGGAACTCCGCCGCGCTTAAGGCTGGCTCGACGCCGTAGACGAAGCCCGCCGCGCACATCGCCCTCGATCAAGCCTCCGTAATGAATGCGCCGTGGCAGTGCTTGTACTTCTTTCCCGAGCCACAGGGGCAAGGTTCGTTACGGCCGACTTTGCCCCACGTGGTGCTGTCGTCGGGGTTGCGCTCCAGCACAGCGGTGTCGGCCGAGAGATCGCGCGCGGCATAGCCGTAGGCCGGGCCACCGCCACCGTCACTTCCGGAGCCGCGGCCGAATTCGTTCTCGCCGGTGACCGGATCGAGATGTTGGGCGAACATCGGCGGAAGCTGAGGATGGCCGAGGCCGGCCTGTTCGAAGCTCGCGGAAGAACCGTCGGCGCCCTCCGACTCCTGATACATGATCTCGATGCGCGAGAGCTGGCCGGTGACCTGCTCGCGAAGCGCTGTCACCAACTGATTGAAGAGGTCGAAGGCCTCGGACTTATACTCGTTGAGCGGGTCGCGCTGAGCGATGCCGCGCCAGCCGATCACCTGCCGCAAGTGGTCGAGGGTGACGAGGTGCTCACGCCAGAGATGGTCGAGAGTCTGCAGGACAACCTGCTTCTCGACATAGGCCATCACTTCGGGCGTGTTCTTCTCGGTGCGCGCAGCATAGGCCTCCTCAGCCGCCTTCTTCAGGCGCTCGCGCATCTCCTCATCGGCAATGCCTTCTTCGGCCGCCCAATCCTGCACCGGCAGGTCGAGGTTGAGCACTTCCTGGGTGCGTTCCTTGAGCCCCTGGATATCCCATTGCTCGGCATAGGCGTTCTCGGGAACGTGGACGGCGACGAGATCGTCGATCACGCCCTCGCGCATCTCGTCGACCGTCTCGCGGACGCTTTCCTGGCCCATCAGGTCGCGACGCTGCTCGAAGACGACCTTGCGCTGGTCGTTCATGACGTTGTCGTACTTGAGCACGTTCTTGCGCATGTCGAAGTTGCGCGCTTCGACCTTCTGCTGCGCCTTCTCGATCGCCTTGTTGATCCAGGGGTGGATGATGGCCTCGCCCTGCTGCAGGCCGAGCTTGGTCAGCATGCCGTCCATGCGGTCAGAGCCGAAGATCCGCATCAGGTCGTCCTGCAGCGACAGGAAGAACTTGGAGCGGCCAGGATCACCCTGGCGGCCACCGCGGCCACGCAGCTGGTTATCGATGCGGCGGGATTCGTGGCGCTCGGTGCCGATGATGTAGAGGCCGCCTGGCAGATCTTTCTTCAGGCCGGTTTCCGGGTTGGCCTTCTCGCCGGAATTCAGCACCTTCTCGCGGTTCTCGGCGATCTCGGCGCGCAATGCCTCGATGGCGGCCTCGCGCTCCGGGCCCGGTTCGAGATGCGCGAGCTCCTTCTCAATGCGCATGTCGAGGTTGCCGCCGAGTTTGATGTCGGTGCCACGGCCGGCCATGTTGGTCGCAATGGTGATGGCGCCGGGCACGCCGGCCTCGGCCACGATGTAGGCTTCCTGCTCGTGGAAGCGGGCATTCAGCACCGCGAAGCGCTTGGTCACCCGGTTCTCGCGGGCGGCCTGGTAGACGTCGGTCAGCGCGTTCGGGTCCGAGTAGTCGAGCAGGGTGTAGCCGTGCTTGATCAGCAATTCGCCGATCAACTCGGACTTCTCGATCGAGCCCGTTCCGACCAGGACCGGCTGGTGGCGCTCGTGGGCCCTGTCGATCTCCTGGATGATCGCGTCGTACTTCTCCTGAACGGTCCGGTAGACCTGATCGTCCTCGTCGACGCGCTCGATCGGCTTGTTGGTTGGGATCTCGACGACCTCGAGCTTGTAGATCTCGGCGAACTCGTCCGCCTCGGTCGCGGCCGTGCCGGTCATGCCGGCGAGCTTCTTGTAGAGGCGGAAGTAGTTCTGAAAGGTGATCGAGGCGAGCGTCTGGTTCTCGGGCTGGATCGTGACCTTTTCCTTGGCCTCAAGCGCTTGGTGCAAGCCCTCGGAGTAGCGCCGGCCCTGCATCATACGGCCGGTGAACTCGTCGATGATCACCACCTCGTCATTCTTGACAATGTAGTCCTTGTCCAACGTGAACAGAGTGTGCGCGCGCAGCGCCTGCGTGACGTGAGCGACGATCGTGACGTTGTGCGCGTCGTAGAGGTCACCCTCTTTGAGGATGCCAGCGTCGCGCAGGGCCTCCTCCATAAATTCGTTGCCCGCCTCGGTGAGCGAGACGGTGCGTTGCTTCTCGTCGAGGTCGTAATGCTCGGGCACGAGATGCGACATCAGCGCATCGACCGCCATGTACAGCTCGGAGCGGTCGTCAACGGGGCCGGAGATGATCAGCGGCGTGCGCGCCTCGTCGATCAGGATCGAGTCGACCTCGTCGACGATCGCGAAGTTGTGCCCTCGCTGTGTCATCGCCGAGAGTTCGTACTTCATGTTGTCGCGTAGGTAGTCGAAGCCGAACTCGTTGTTGGTGCCGTAGGTGATGTCGCAGGCGTAGCTTTCCCTGCGCTGGTCGTCGTCGAGTCCGTGAACGATGGTGCCGACGGTGAGCCCCAGGAACTTGTAGATGCGGCCCATCCACTCGGCATCGCGCGAGGCGAGATAGTCGTTCACCGTCACCACATGCACGCCTTTGCCCGAGAGCGCGTTCAGCACGACGGCAAGCGTCGCCACCTGCGTCTTGCCCTCGCCGGTCTTCATCTCGGCAATGCCGCTCTCGTGAAGCACCATGCCGCCCATGAGCTGCACGTCGAAGTGGCGCTGGCCGAGCACGCGCTTGGCGGCCTCGCGAACGATGGCAAAGGTTGGCACCAGCACGTCGTCGAGGCTCTTGCCGGCGGCGACCTCGGCCTTCAGCGCCATGGTCCGCTCGCGAAGCTGTTCGTCCGTCAGGGCCGAGATTTCCGGCTCCAGCCTGTTGATCTGGTCGACGCGCGGACGGTAGCCCTTGACCCGACGGTCGTTGGCCGAGCCGAAAATCTTCTTGGCGATGGAGCCGAGCATCGTGAACCTACGGACTTCGAAAGTGCGGCCTGCGAGATGCCGAAACGGCACCATCAGCATGCGTTGGCCGGGCTTATAGAGGTAAATATCCGGAGGCGCATCCGAAAGAGCGGCTGTCCAAAGGGACTGGTTCGAGATGCCCGCCGATTGGATAGCCGCCGTCGTTGCGGGCGCAGCGAAGCAATCCGAAGCCGTTCCACCAACGTCGGTGACTTGGTCCTGGTTTGCTTCGCTGCGCCCGCAATGACGGAAGGGCCGTTCACTCCACCGTTGCGAGGCGCGGCTTTGGCGTCAGCACGACCGCGAAATAGTCGCCCCAATCGGCCCCGAGCTTCCAGTGATGGGCGGGAAAGGTGTCGACGAGATCCTGGCCGTAGAGATCGATCGCGTCTTCTCGGCAGATCATGACCTTGGCGGCGGCAACGATGTCTTCTCGGTCGATCACGGCGAGCACCCTCATCTCGGGATGACGGTCGAGCCAGGCCTGCAGGGCTGCGATGAGCAGCGGGTAGCCGGGGTGCAGCATGTCATCGAGGCAGAGGATGCCCTTGGGATGGAGGCTCTGCACGGCGAGGTCGAGATCGGCGCTGAGACTCTTCGGCGTGTGATCGCCGTCGATGTGCCAGAACCGCACCGGCCCACCGAGGGCCATGGCGACATCATCGGGGGGGAGGTCTCGGGCGGCCGCCTTGATCGTTATGTATCGCTCCTCGTCGAGACCGAGGCGGGCACAGTGCCGGTGGAAGCGGTCGATCAGCCCTGCATCCGGCCAGTCGAAAGTGTCGATGCCCAGCGCCTTCTCCGTCGGCCCGAGGCCGAGCGCCATGGCGATGAAGAAGCGGCCCTCGAAGGTGCCGATCTCGGCGAAATGACCCTCGATGCCGAGGTCGCTCTGCCGGCGGATCACGTGCGCGCAGATCGTCGCTGCGAAGCGCGAGGACATGCCGCGCACGCTCTCGTAGTCCTCGGCGATATAGCGGTCGACGACCGGGTTGCCGGAGCGGAAGGTCATGGTGCCTCGTGGCGCGGCGCGAAGGCGCGATGGCAGAGCTGTGCCGGCCCTCAATGCCCGGCTTTGAGCAGGGAGTCGAACAGCCTGCGTACCGACGTCCGTCGGGTGTCCAACTCCGTCTCCAGCGCGCGCGCATCCGGCAGGTTCACGGCCCGTGCGAGGCGGGCCAGCGCCACGGGTGTCGCTCCAGTCGGATCGCCCTCGACCATCAGGCGCTGCCAGTGGTGAACATCGTCGAGGAGGCGGTAGGCGCCCACGAGGAACTCTGCATCGGCTCCCGTCAGGACGTCGTGTTCCGACGCAAGCCGGAAGACGGACGGCGCGTCGAGCCCGATCAGATCCGGGATCTCGCTCGCATGCCCGAGCACCAGAGCCTGCGCCAGGAAGTCGAGATCGAGCAACCCACCGGCAGCGAGTTTGAGGTCGAAGGGCCCATCGTCGCCCTTTTCCTTGGCGACGAGCGCGCGCATGTCCCGCACCGCGCGGTCCACGGTCTTCGGGTCACGCTTCATCATCAGCGCCTCGCGGATCACCGCGGACGCCTCCTCGGCGAGACCCGCATCTCCGGCGACGACCCGGGCGCGGGTGAGAGCCATGTGCTCCCACAGCTCGGCCTCCTCGCCTTGATAGGCGCGGAAGCTGCGAAACTGCGTCGCCACCGAACCCTGGCCGCCGCCGGGGCGCAGGCGCAGATCGACTTCGTAGAGGCCGCCGCGCCGGGTCGGAACCGTAAGCGCTGCGACGAGGCGCTGCGTCAGCCGATTGAAATACATCGCCGCATCGAGCGCACGTCGGCCGGTGCTGACGCGATTCTCCTCATCAAAATCGTAGAGAACGACGAGATCGAGATCGGATTCCGCCGTGAGCTGATGCGAGCCGAGCCGACCGAAGCCGAGCACTGCCATCCGGCCACCCGGAACAGTGCCGTGCTCGGCCTCGAAATGCCGCGCCACCTCTTCGAGCGAACTCGCGACGACGGCGTCGGCGATCGCGGAGAAAGCGCGGCCCGCGCCCTCTGGCGTCAGAATGCCGGAGAGCAAGCGCGCGCCAGTGACAAAGCGGAGCTGGCGGGCAGCGTCGCGTGAGCGGTCGAGAAAGATCTCGTGACTGTCGGGCTTACCGAGAAGGCTGCGGTAATGAGCGGCGATTTCCGCCGCATCCGTCGTCGGCTCGACGAAACCCGGATCGATCACCGCATCGAGCACATGCGGGCTGAAAGCGACGACGTCCGCGAGACGCGGCGCGCTGCCGAGCAGGTCGGCGAAGAGCGTGCGTAGCCGTTCGCGCTCCCGCAGGATCGTGAGAAGCTCGACGGCTGCAGGCATACGGCCGAAGGCGCGGTCGAGATTGTCCAGAGCGTTGTCCGGGTCGTGCGTCCCGGCAAGCGCCTGGATCAGCACCGGCACCAACTCCGTCAGCACTTCGCGGGCACGGGCGCTGCGCACGGCAGAGCGACGTCCGAAATGCCAGCCGCGCACAGTCTCGGCCACCCGTTCGGGCTCGCGGAACCCGAGTTTTCTCAAGGTCTCCAGCGTCGCGGGGTCATCCTCCGAGCCCGAGAAGACGAGGTCGCCGATCTCGGAGGAGAGGTCCGGCGCGGCCTCAAACAGCAGGGCGTAATGCGCCTGGACTCGGCGGGCATGGCCGAGGAGCGCCTGCTCGAAGTCCTTCCGAGTCTCGTAACCGGCAAACCGGGAGAAGCGCTCGATCTCGGTGCCGTCGGTCGGCAAGCGCTGGGTCTGCTCGTCGCGCATCATCTGCAGGCGGTGCTCGATGGTGCGCAGGAAGCCATAGGCTGCGCCGAGTTCGTCGCGGGCCTCAGCCGAGATCCAGCCGTCCTCGTGCAGGGCGGACAGCATCGGGATGGTGCTGCGCCCGCGCAGGTCAGGCCGGCGGCCTCCGAAGACGAGCTGCTGGGTCTGTACGAAGAACTCGATCTCACGGATGCCACCGCGCCCGAGCTTAATGTCGTGGCCGGCGACCGCCAGCGCTTCGTGGCCGCGTACGGCATGGATCTGCCGCTTCATGGCGTGGACGTCGGCGATGGCTGCAAAGTCGAAATACTTGCGCCAGACGAAGGGCTTGAGATCGTTCAGAAAATGCTCGCCCACGGCGATGTCGCCCGCGATCGGCCGCGCCTTGATGAAGGCGGCGCGCTCCCAGTTCTGGCCAGTGGTCTCGTAGTAGTGATAGGCCGAGGCGAGGCTCAGGGCCGTCGGGGTCGAACCCGGATCGGGACGCAGCCGGTAGTCGACGCGGTGGACGTAGCCCTCAGCGGTGCGCTCCTGCAGGAGCTTCGCCATTCCCTGCGCCAGTCGTGAGAAAAACTGCGTCGGCTCCAGGCCCTCTTTCAGCGGCGCAGCCTCGCCGTCGAAGAGGACGATCAGGTCGATGTCGCTGGAATAGTTCAGCTCGCGTCCGCCGAGCTTGCCTAATCCCAGCATGACGAGGCCGGAGGCGTCCTGCGGTCTCGCCTGGTCTTTCGGGAGGAAGCGACCTGCGGCAGCGGCCTGCAGCAGCATCGCGTCGGCGGCGGCAGAGACCGAGGCGTCCGCGAAATCGGCGAGCGCTTCCGTCACGGTCTTTACGGGCCAGACGCCGCCGAGATCGGCGAGGGCGACGAGAAGGGCGTGCTCTGCCCTGTTGTTGCGCAGGCGGGCACCGATCTCGTCGAGATCGGCCGACGACCGCCCGGCCGCGCGCTGGTCGCTCACGATCCGGGCGTTCGCGGCTTCCGGCTCCTCCGCGAACAGCCGGCCGAGGCGCTCCGGATCGCGGCTGGCGAGCCCCCACAGGAAGGGTGAGTGATCGGCGACGGTGAGGAGCAGGTCGTGGGCCAGCCCATTGCGCAGCCGTGCCGGCAGCGTGTCTGCGATGTCGGAGACGAGCTGCCTGGCCTGGTCGGGATTGGACAGGGGCGGCGCATCGACGAGGCGTGCGATCAGCCCTTTCTCACTGGCCATGGACGGCTACCCCACGTTGACCCTTCGGCCCCGCGCGCTGACGCGCCGCAGGATGCGCGAGAGCTGCTCGGCCGAGTAGGGCTTGTGCAGCAATTCGAAGCCGTGTGCGCCCTCCTGGGCAAGTACGTGGCTGTAGCCGGAGGCGAGCACCACCGGAAGGTTGGGCAGACGCCGGCGCAGCTCCTCCGCCAGAGCGAGGCCGCCCATGCCGGGCATCACGACGTCCGAGAACACGACGTCGACGCCAGCGCCGTCGGTTCCCAGCATATCGAGCGCCTCCTCGGCATTGGCTGCCCAGACCGTGTCGTAGCCGAGGTCCTGCAGAATCTGGGTGGCAAACTGGCCGACCTCGATATTGTCCTCGACCACCAGCACCCGCTGCCCCGTACCGTCGGCGGCGGGGTCGGCCACGTCGCCGCGAACTGGCTCGTTCTCTTCCGGGGCTTCGATCTCGGGCAGGTAGAGCGTGAAGGTGGTCCCCTGACCGGGCTCGCTCGCTACGGCGACATCACCGCCGGACTGCTTGGCGAAGCCGAAAACCTGACTGAGGCCAAGCCCGGTGCCGCGCCCGACCTCCTTCGTGGTGAAGAATGGCTCGAAGATGCGGCCGAGCGTCTGAGCGGATATGCCCGAGCCGGTGTCGTGAAGCGACACCGCGGCGAAGGGGCCCCGTGCACCGACATGGCCGCGCAGGGCCGGCATTGCCACCGAGCAGTCGAGCCGGAGCGTCAGCGTGCCTTCGCCATCCATGGCGTCGCGCGCATTCACCGCCATGTTCACCAGAGCCGTCTCGAACTGGCTGAGATCGGCCCGCACGAAGCAGGGGCCGCTCGACAGCTGCGTCACCACCTTGATGCGTGCCCCCGTGACCGTGTCGAGCATGTCGGCGACGCTTCCGAGCCGGGCGCCGACATCGAACACTTCGGGCTTCAGGGCTTGGCGCCTCGCGAAGGCGAGGAGCTGGCCGGTGAGCTTCGCGGCCCTGTCCACCGTATCTGAAACGGCATCCATGTAGCGCTTGCGACGGTCGTCCGGGAGGTCGGGCCGGCGCAGGAAGTCGACAGAGGAGCGGATAATCGTCAGGAGATTGTTGAAGTCGTGCGCAACCCCGCCCGTGAGCTGGCCGACGGCCTCCATCTTCTGCGACTGGCGCAAGGCCTCCTGAGCATGAGCCAGCTGCTCCTGGCGTTCGCGCTCGGTGGTGACGTCGCGGCCGTAGGCGTAGACGAGATCGCCTTCGACCGAGGTCTGCCAAGCGATGGTCCGGAAGCTGCCGTCGACGTGTCGGTAGCGGTTCTCGAAATTCGACAGGCTCTCGTTTGTGGCCGCAGCATGCGCATCGCGGCTGCGCTCGACATCCTCGGGCGCCAGAAAATCGAGGAAGCTCTTGCCCAGGATCTCGTCCGACCGGAAGCCCAGCGTCGCCTCCCAGGCCGGGTTGACGGCCCGGAAGATGCCGGACCGGTCGAGCACCGCAAGCAGGTCGCGCGCGTTGCGCCAGACGCGGTCACGCTCGGCCGTGCGTTCGGCGACCTGAGTCTCCAGCGTCTCGTTGAGCCGTCGCAGTTGCAGCTCCAGCCGCCGCCGCTGTGACACGTCATTGAACAGGACGGCGACCCGGCGCGAATCCGGGTCGCCGCTGCGGAACGCGTAGACGTCGTACCAGCGGCCATCGAGGGCTTCGGCGACGTTCTCGAAACGGTGAGACTCGCCGGTGAGCGCCACGCGCCCATAGGTGTCGAACCAGTGCTGCTCGTGGGCGGGTGCGAACTCGCGAACCCGCCTCCCGACGGCATCCGTCAGCCCCGTATGCCGCTCGAAGGCCGGGTTGACCTCGAGGAAACGGTAGTCGGACGGCGTTCCGTCATCATCGAAGATCATCTCGATGATGCAGAAGCCAGCATCGATCGATTCGAAGAGAGACCGATACCGCTCCTCGCTCTCGTGCAGACGCAGCTGCGTCGTTTTCTGCTCGGTCACGTCGATGACGGTGCCGGCGTAGCGGAGCGGCCTGCCGTGGGCGCTGGCGTAGCAGCGCCCACGCTCCATGAGCCAGCGATAGTTGCCGTCTCCGCCGACCCGGTACTCCTTGGCGTAATCGCGGAGCGTGGAGAACGCGGCGTCGATATCCTGCGTGACGGAGGCCCGATCCTCGGGATGAATCCGATCGAGAAAATTCTCGAGGGGCAGCCCGGTCGTGACCAGCGAGGAATCCAGCCCGAAGAAGGCCGCGAAGCGCCGATCGCCCTCAATCACGCCACGCTCGACGTTCCAGTCGAAGAAGCCGACGCGGCTAGTATCGAGGGCGATTTCCTGGCGCTGCCTGACCTCGTCGAGCGCTTCCCGGGCGAGTTCGTCGGCCGTGCGGTCGCGCAGAACCTTCACGAAGCCGATGGTCCGGCCGGTTTCGTCGCGGATCGGCGTCATCTCGCCGCTCGCCCAGAAGCGCTGGCCGCCCTTGCGCAGATGCCAGCGCTCATCGGTCCCGACGCCGCTCCCGGCGGCCGACCGCATCTCAGCCTCGACCAACCCCTTGGCGCGATCCTCGGGCGTGAAGAAGCGCTCGGTGGTCTCGCCGATCATCTCGGCCTCGTCCCAGCCGAGGATGCGGCGGGCGCCCTCGTTCCATTCCGTGATGACGCCGTCACCATTCATGGCCATGATGGCGTAGTCGATGGCGCTGTCGAGAATCTGGCGATGCCGGATCGCGCTGTCGCGCATGGCTGCCTCGGCGCCGGCGCGCTCGACTGCATCCCAGGTGCGCGCCGCAACGTCCTCCACCAGCGTAACGTCGTCGCCGCTCCAGGTGCGGACTTCGTTGTCGGCGGCGTAGAGGACTGCAATCAGATCCCCGTCGCGCACCAGCGGCACGGCGATGAAGGCACGCACGGCGAGCGCCTGCCAGATCAAGGGGTCACTTGAGGCGACGGAGGCGTAGTCCGCCAGAATATCGGACGCGGTCACAGTCTCGCCACTGCGGAGCCTGCCGATCGCGAGGCTGCCGAAAGCCTCGATGTCCGGCGGATCGTCCGCTGGCTCGACGCCATGGGCGTAGCCGACCTCGCTCACGATTGTGCGGCCGTCCGGCTGAACGCGGCCATAGCCCGTTCGACTGACATTGAGATGGCGGCCGATGGCCGCGACGGCGACCTGCATGATGGCGCGCGGATCGGTGAGAGCGCGGATCCGGTCAGCGAGGTCGAGCAGGAAGGCGTGGCGTGCCTCGCTTGCCGAGAGCCGTGTCTCGCTGGCGCGCAAAGCTGTCTCGGTCCGACGCCGAGCCGTGACGTCGGAGGAGATGCCGACCAAATTGAGCGGCCGGCCGTCCTCGGCGAAGCTCGGCCGTCCGTGGAGGTGTATCCAGCGCTCGCTGCCGTCAGGTCGGATGCAGCGGTACTCGATATCGTAGTCGGCCAGCTCGGCGATGGCGCGCGCCACTTCGCTCCGCATGCGCTCGCAATCGTCGGGATGCGCACTCGCCAGTAGGTCCGCGTAGCCGAACGATTGATCGGGAGGCTGCCCGAAATGGCCTTGGCAGGTCTCCGAGGCCTGCAGCTCCATGGTTTGCAGATCGAGTTCCCAATCGCCCTGGTCGGCTGCGGACAGGGCGAGGCGCAGCCGGGCCTCGCTGCGGCGCAGGGCCTTGTCGGAGCGGCGCATTTCGAGCTGAGCCATGATCGTGCGGGCCAGCGCGCGCAGGATGAAGATCTGCTGCGCGTCGAGTTCGTGCGGCACCTGGTCGATCACGCAGAGCGTCCCGATGATCCATCCGTCCGGAGAGGTCAGAGGAACACCGGCATAGAAGCGCAGATGGGGCGGCCCGGCGACCAGCGGATTGTCGCCTAGGCCCGGCTCCTTCGCTATGTCCGGCAGGATCAGAAGATCGCGCTTCTCCATGGTATCGATGCAGAAGCCGTAGCGGAGCGGCATTTCGCGTTCATCGTGCCCGACTGCCGCCTTGATCCACTGCCGGTCGGCATCAATGAAGTTAATGTGCGCCATCGCCGTGCCGCAGGCCTGCGCGGCCATCTGAGCCATGTCATCGAACTCGGCCTCGGGCGGGGTGTCGAGAATGTCGTAGCTGCGGAGAGCCGCGAGCCGTTGCGCTTCACGGGTGGGGTCGGTGGCCATCAGCAGCCGCCGTCACTCGGTAAGGCCGCCTCGCTGATATGGCTTCTCGGGAGCTGATCGCGCGCGGACATGCCATCTCCTATCACGGCACCTGCATCGGTGTCGCTCGACGCCTGCGCGGACCGGCGCGGC
>NZ_BJZV01000002.1 GCF_007992215.1 Methylobacterium gnaphalii
CGACACCGGACGGGCGGCCTAGCGCAGCTGAATGTCCGCTACCGGGTGGCGCGCCAACTTCAGCTCATGGCGCAACTGCGACCCACAAGCTGTACTTCTTCGACGTCCGCTTCGGAGAAAATGCCAGGATCTGCTCAGCGGTCGAAATGGGTGCTCAGTAGCCGTGATCTGGCTCTCTCACCGCCTGGCATCGTGACAGAAACGCTTGGCGCTGCGGCCATGGTTTTAGCTGCGCCATTCGAGAGGCGCGCACGAACTGCGTCTCTCAGAATGACCGAACTTATCTCCAGCGGTCGCAATCACCGCTCGCGGAAAGCTGAACATTCTCAGCGAGAATGGCGGTCTTCAATGCTTGCAGAATCGGCGCGTTCTGTGGGCTGAAGCCCGCCGTGAGACCGCAGGCCCATTAGGCAAGCCGCCCGTCAGCTTCGAAATTGTGGACTAGGGAGTGAGCGAAGGCTGTTTCCGCCGGACTGCCTGGTGGAGCTGAGGGGATTCGAACCCCTGACCTCCGCAGTGCGATTGCGGCGCTCTCCCATCTGAGCTACAGCCCCGTCGAGGCGCCGGCCTTGTAGGCTTGGGCGCGTCGCACTGTCAATTGCCGCAAGGGCCCCCGGCCGCTCCTTTGGACGTGCCGCTGCGGGTGTGCGGGCGCGCGGATCAGCAAGCCCCGGATGAACGCTCTTCTCTGGCTCTTCAACACCATCATCCAGCTCTACATCTACATCCTGATCGCGAGCGCCGTGCTGAGCTGGCTCATTGCGTTCAACGTGGTGAACCTACGCTCGCCGGTGGTCTCGCAGATCGGGGAGTTCCTGTATCAGGTGACCGAGCCAGTCCTGCGTCCGATCCGCAACCTGCTGCCCAATCTCGGCGGCGTGGACGTATCGCCGGTCATCCTCATCCTATTGCTGCTCTTCGTGCAGAAGCTCGTGAGCGACCTTGTGATCCAGCTCGCCTACTAAGCCGGGGGAATTGGCGGGCGCGCCTTTCCCTCTGAGACATCGACCCCGGCGGGCGTTTCATGGCAACGCCCCGTTGCGGCGCATGCCTCCTCACCGCGCGCCGCGCGGACCTTATCCAGTCCTGGGACGACGATCAGCATGAAGACCAATCCTGGCCGCTTCTTCGAGGATTTCCGCCTGGGCGAGACGATCCGCCATGCGACCCCGCGGACCGTCACCACCGGTGACGTGGCGCTCTATACGGCGCTCTACGGCCCGCGTTTCGCGGTGCAATCCTCCGATGCCTTCGCCAAGGCAATCGGCTACCCCGCGAGCCCGCTCGACGATCTGCTGACTTTCCACGTCGTCTTCGGCAAGACCGTGCCTGACATCTCGCTGAACGCGCTGGCCAATCTCGGCTATGCCGAGGGCGGCTTCCACCGGCCGGTCTATCCTGGGGAAACGCTCTCCACCGTCTCCGAAGTGATCGGCCTCAAGGAGAGTTCGAACCGCCAGACCGGCGTGGTCTACGTCCGCTCGACCGGGTCGGACGCCGCCGGCAAGACCGTGTTGAGCTATTGCCGCTGGGTGCTGGTGAAGAAGCGCGATCCTGAGGCGAAGATCGCCGAGGAGCGCGTGCCCGATCTCGCCAAGGTGGTCGATCCGGCCGATCTCGCGCATTCGCTGCCGCCGCTCTCGGCCAAGGCCTACGATCTCGACCTGGCTGGCAGCCCCTACCGCTTCTCCGATTATGCGGCCGGCGAGCGCATCGACCACGTCGATGGCATGACCGTCGAGGAGGCCGAACACCAGATCGCTACGCGCTTGTTCCAGAACACCGCGAAGGTGCATTTCGACGCCCATGCCACGAAGGAGACGCGCTTCGGCCGTCGCCTGATCTATGGCGGCCATGTCATCTCACTCGCCCGCGCGCTGAGCTTCAACGGTCTCGCCAACGCCTTCGCGCTCGCCGGCATCAATGCCGGGCGCCACGTCGCGCCGCTCTTCGCGGGCGACACGGTCTATGCCTGGAGCGAGGTGCTGGAGACTGCCGAGCTTCTCGGCCGTACGGATATCGGCGCGCTGCGCCTGCGCACCGTCGCCACCAAGAACCAGATCTGCAGCAACTTTCCCGACCGCCAGGGCGACGGCTACGACCCGGCCGTGATCCTTGATCTCGACTACTGGGCTTACATCCCGCGCTAGAACCCCAACCCACCGAGAACGACGCGCCGCAAGGGGTTTTCCGGGTTGGCGAGCAGCCGCACGGCCATCGCGCAGGCGATGACGACGATGAGCGGGCGGATCAGGCGGGCGCCGAGCCTGACCGCCAGCGCCGATCCGGCTTGTGCCCCGATGAAGGCGCCCACGGCCATGGCGAGGCCGACAGGCCACACCACCGCACCCTGAGCCGCGAACAGCGCGAGGCCGCCAAGATTGCTCGCCGCATTGCACAGCTTGGTATGCGCCGTGGCGCGCACCACGCCCAGCCCGAGCAGAGTCACGAATCCGATCATGTAGAAGGAGCCGGCGCCCGGCCCGAACACTCCGTCGTAGAAGCCGACGGCGGGTGCCAGCGTCATGGCGAACAGCGTCGGCGTCATCCGAGCCGTCGCGTCTTCGTTGCTGATGCGGCGAGCAGTAGCGAAGTACAGAGCGATGGCGACCAGCAGGACCGGCACTGCCGCATCGAGAGCGCCGCGGGGCAGCAGGCTGACGCAGAGCGCGCCGACCACCGATGCCGCTCCGGCGGCGAGGGCAGCGGGTAGCGCTTCGGGCCATCGGATCAGATTGCGGCGCGCGAAGGCGACACTGGCCGACACGGAGCCGGCACTGCTCTGCAGCTTGTTCGTGGCGATGGCGCTGACCGGATCGAAGCCGGCGAGCAGCAGGGCCGGCAGCGTCAGCAGTCCCCCTCCCCCGGCAATGGCATCGAAGCAGCCCGCGACGACGGCAACTCCGAACAATCCGGCGAGCGTACCGGGATCGACACTGGCGATCATGCGTGGCGCACTATGGCTGGTAGGACGACGTGCACGCGATCAGACACTCCGGGCCGGGATGGCGAGAGCTTGCCTTAGCCTGTCGGGGGCTGCTGGTAAGCGAGGCCTCGTGTGTGGAGGCTCGCCGCAGTTCCCCGTGCGCCGTGCAACGGGCGCGGGTCGAGGTCCGTCAGTTACGGACGACCACCTTCGTGCCGACCCGAACGCGATCGTAGAGGTCGGTTACGTCCTTGTTGGTCATGCGGATGCAACCCGATGAGACGGCGGCGCCCATGGTCTCGGGTTCATTCGAGCCGTGGATGCGGTACAGCGACGAGCCGAGATACATCGCGCGCGCGCCGAGCGGATTGTCCTGGCCGCCGGCCATGTAGCGCGGCAGATCAGGGCGGCGCGCGAGCATCTGCTGCGGCGGACGCCAGTCCGGCCATTCCTTTTTCATGGTCACGGTCTTCACGCCCGACCACGAGAAGCCTGCCCGGCCGACGCCGACGCCATAACGGATCGCCTCGCCGCGCGGCAGGATGTAGTAGAGCCGGCGCTCGCTCGTTGATACGACGACGGTGCCCGGCTTCTCCTTGCCGCGCCAAGCAACGGTCTCGCGCGGTATGGCCTGAGTCTTGAAAACATTGATGAAGTCGGCGAGCGGCCCGCTATCGAGCGGGTTGGCGCGTGCCTCAGGCATCGAGCCCAGGCACAGCGCGGCGGCCAGAGCGGCCGGTGCGAGTGTGTGGCGGATGGTCATGCCGAGTTTGCTCCTCGTCGGTGCGCGTAGCCACCTTGAGACCACGCGCGAGTGCTTCAGCTTTGCCGGTCGAGTTGGGGCAGAAGGGAGGCATGCCTGTGCGCTTCAGGCAACAGCAGGGCAAAACCGCACGAGCGGGACAACCCGGATCGTGGAGGCTGGAGCTCTCTGACAGACCGAATGAAACGTGCCGACATGCGGCTCCGACTCCTTGCACAGCGTTGCCGAGACCGCGGCAGAACGCTTGGGTCCTTGTTCGATCGACGCTGACGAACGTGGGTCGGGCAGAATGTCGCAGAGGATTGCAAGGAAGCAGTGTCCTCCCCAGTCTCCCGCCTGTGACGGCTACGCTCATCTCGAAGCGGACAAGCCGGGCCGCCGGTTGTGCGCTGTTCGCCCTGCTTTGTCTCCTGACGACCGCCCTGTTCGCGCTGGCGGACGCCTCTGCGTCCACTGCCAGTGCTGGACCGGCTCTGCGTCCTGGAATCGCAACGGTCGCGAAGAGCGACCGGCATGCGCCGTCACCGATCGTCGATCGAGCTACCGACGCGGACAACCCGTTCGAGCATGGCCGTCTTCCGCGGACCGGTGACGGCGTCGCGATGGTCAGTCCGGTTTCGAGCAGGCGCCTTGCCTTGAGCGACGCCGGTTCAGCCTTCGCCGAAAGCACGTTGCCCGAACGACCGCCGCGCGGCTGATTTCGCGCCGCAATGGCGTGAGCTCTTGAACCTGGATCCTGAGCGTTGTCGTAGGATTGCCGAGATCGCTCGGTAACCTGCGGTATGGCTAGTGTCCGCATATGGCGCGCCCGCCTGTTTGGCCGGCTGACGCACAAGACTTGATAAGTTTTCGGCTTCGAGACGTCCGCGCTTCGCCCGGCGAAGCGCCCCGAACTGCCGACCAGCCGGAATCCAGGAGGCCAAGTGCCTCCGTCCGAACGTATCGCAGGAGCGAACCCATCGTGACGCCGTCTCGCCCGAGCCTTCGCCGCACGACCCGCAATGGCTGGACCCGAAGCGCCACGCTCGCCGTCAGCCTGGTGATGGTCGCCGTGTCGGCCTGCAACGACCAGAAGGCGACCGCACCCGTCCCGACGCCGCCGCCGGAAGTCAGCGTCATCAAAGTGAAGGCGCAGCCGATCCCCTATCTGCGCGACCTGCCGGGTCGTGTGGCACCCATGCGGATCGCTGAGGTGCGCTCGCGCGTCTCGGGTCTCGTCATCAAGCGCCTGTTCGAGCAGGGCAGCGCAGTCCGCGAAGGCGACATTCTCTACAAGATCGATCCCGCTCCCTACGAGGTCGAGCTCGCCAGCGCGGAAGCAGCGCTCGCCCGCACCGAAGCAGCTCTGGTGCTCGCGACCCAGCAGGCCGAGCGGTTGGAGACGCTGCTCGCCCGTAACACCGCGAGCCAGGCTCAGTACGATGCCGCCGATGCGGCTCGGAAGCAGGCTGCTGCCGAGGTCGCCGGCGCCAAGGCGACGCGTGATCGTGCCCGACTCAATCTGTCCTGGACCGACGTGCGTGCCCCGATCTCCGGCCGTATCGGACGCGCCCTGCTCACCGAGGGCACGTTGATCGAGCAGGGCTCGACCGGCGTGCTGGCAACGGTCCAGCAGCTCCATCCGATCTATGTCGACATCACCCAGTCGGTCGGTGAGCTGAACAAGCTGCGCCGCGACTTCGCCAGCGGCGAGCTCGACCGGCTCTCGCACGACGCCGCCAATGTCCACCTGATCATGGATGATGGCACGCTCTATGGCTCCGCCGGTCGGCTGCTGTTCTCGGACGTCACCGCCGATCCGAGCACCGGCCAGGTCACCCTGCGTGTGCAGATCCCGAACCCGCACGACGAACTCTTTCCGGGCATGTATGTCCGGGCGCGTATCAAGCAGGGGATCGACTCCGACGCCATCGCCGTGCCCCAGCAGGCTATCCAGCGTACCGACGAGGGCAAGCCGGAGGTCTGGCTGGTGAAGCCGGACGGCCGCGTGATGCTTCAGCCCGTAGAAGTTGGCCCGGTGGTCGATGGAAGTTGGGTCGTTCGCGAGGGGCTGGCACCCGGGCAGAACGTCGTCGTGGAAGGGTTCCAGAAGATCGCCGCTGGGATGGAGGTGAAGACCCGGCCCTGGAAGCTCGAGGCACCGGCCGAGGACAAGCCGCACGATGCCGACGCCTCGGACACGGACACTGCTTCGAGCGACATGCTGAAGCAGCCCGTCGCTCAAGCACGCTGAGGGCGCGAGAACGTCATGGCTCGCTTCTTCATCGACCGGCCAGTCTTCGCCTGGGTCGTCGCGCTCTTCATCATGCTGGGCGGCGCGCTCGCGATTCCGCAGTTGCCGGTAGCCCAGTACCCGATCATCGCACCGCCCGCGATCGCGCTCAACACGCAGTATCCCGGCGCCTCGGTGGAGAACCTCTACACGGGCACGACGCGCCTGATCGAAGACGAGCTGAACGGCGCGGCTAACATCCTCAGCTTTGAATCCGCCTCAGACGGCTTCGGCGTCATCGAGATCACTGCGAACTTCAAGCCTGGCACCGATCCCGGTTACGCGGGCGTCGAGGTGCAGAACCGGCTGAAGCGCGTCGAAGCGCGCTTGCCGGCGGAAGTGCGCCAGCAGGGCATCCTGGTCGAGGAAGCCTCGGCCGCCACGCTGAACATCATCACCCTTGTCTCGACCGACGGGAAGACCGACGAAGTTGGCCTTGGCGACTTCCTGATCCGCAACGTCATCAATGAGATTCGGCGCATCCCAGGCGTCGGGCGCGCCACGCTTTACTCGACTGAGCGGTCACTTCGCATCTGGATCGATGCGGACAAGCTGCGCGGCCTCTCGCTGAACGCCGCAGACGTCACCAAGGCGATCGGCCGCCAGAACGTTCAGATCGCCTCGGGCGCCGTCGGCGCGCAGCCGAGCCCCGAGAACCACGCGGTCAACTACCCGATCATCGTCAAGGGTCAGATGACCGAGCCGGATGCCTTCGGTGCCATCGTGCTCAGGGCCAATCCCGACGGCTCGAACGTGCGCCTGCGCGACGTCTCGCGCATCGAGCTCGGCGGCGACGACTACAAGTTCACGACACGCCTGAACGGTGGTCCCGCAGCCGGCATCTCGGTGACACTGGCGCCCGACGGCAACGCCATGGAGACCGCCAAGGCCATCCGGGCCAAAATGAACGAACTGTCTCAGTTCTTCCCGGATACGGTGAAGTGGGACATTCCCTACGACATCACCCCGGCGGTCGAGGCCTCGATTGAGAAGGTGCTGCACACGCTGGTCGAGGCAGTGGTGCTAGTCTTCATCGTGATGTTCCTGTTCCTTCAGAACATCAGATACACGCTGATCCCCACCATCGTCGTGCCGATCGCGCTGCTCGGCACATGCATGGTCATGCTGCTCGCCGGCTTCTCGGTGAACGTGCTGACCATGTTCGGCATGGTGCTCGCCATCGGCATCCTCGTCGACGATGCCATCGTCGTGGTCGAGAACGTCGAGCGCATTATGAACGAGGAGGGCCTTCCGCCGAAGGAGGCCACCAAGAAGGCCATGGGCCAGATCACCGGCGCGATCATCGGCATCACGCTGGTGTTGATCGCGGTGTTCATCCCGATGGCGTTCTTCCCCGGCTCGGTGGGCATCATCTACCGGCAGTTCTCGATCGCGATGGTCACCTCCATCGCCTTCTCGGCGCTGCTTGCCCTCTCGCTGACGCCAGCGCTCTGCGCGACGCTGTTAAAGCCCATCGAGAAGGGTCATGGCCACGCCAAGGGCGGCTTTTTCGGCTGGTTCAACCGCTTCGTCGATCGCGAGACCGCACGCTACGGCCGCGGCGTCGGCTGGTTCGTCAAGAAGTCCGGCCGGGTGATGATGATCTATGTCGCGCTGGTCGCGGGCGTCGGCTTCGCCTTCGTCCGGATGCCCGAGGGCTTCCTGCCGCTGGAGGATCAGGGCTTCTTCACGGTCGACATCCAGACGCCGCCGGGCTCGTCCTACAACCGCACCATCTCAGCGGTGAAGAAGGTCGAGGACCACCTGATGGCGCAGCCGGGCGTCGCCACGGTGACGATGATCAACGGCTTCTCGTTCTCGGGCCAGGGCCAGATGACGAGCCAGGCCTTCGTCACGCTCAAGCCTTGGGGAGAGCGCGACGCGAGCCAATCCGCCGCGAAGCTCGTGAAGGGCACCAACGACGCGTTGGCGAACTACCGCGACGCGGTGTTCGATGCGCAGGAACCCCCGCCGATCGACAACCTCGGCAACGCCGCCGGCTTCTCGTTCCGGCTGCAGGACCGCGCGCAGAAGGGCTACACGGCGCTGCTGGCCGCGCAGGAGCAGCTGCTCTCGCTCGCCAAGAAGAGCCCGGTTCTCACCAAGATGAAGATCGAGGGCCTTCCGCCCGCACCGCAGGCGGAACTCGTGATCGATCGCGAGAAGGCGGCCGCGCTCGGCGTGGCTTTCGAGGACATCAACGAGACGATCCAGGTCAATCTCGGCTCGGTCTACGTGAACGACTTCCCCAATCGCGGGAAGATGCAGCGCGTGATCGTCCAGTCCGACGATCTGCAGCGTCTCAATGCAGCCGACCTCCTGAACTACGCGGTGAAGAACGCGCAGGGCACCATGGTGCCAATGTCGTCCTTCGCTGACCTGAAATGGAGCGTCGGACCCGCGCAGATCGTCGGCTTCAACGGTTACCAATCGGTGCGCTTCACCGGCGAACCGGCACCCGGCTACACCTCGGGCGATACCATCAAGGAAATGGAGCGGCTGATGAGCTTCCTGCCGAAGGGTTTCGGCTACGCCTGGACGGGTCAGTCGCTGCAGGAGAAGGAGGCCGGTTCGCAGGCGACCTTGCTGCTCGCGCTCTCGGTGCTGATCGTCTTCCTTTGCCTCGCGGCGCTCTACGAGAGCTGGGCGATCCCGTTCTCGGTGCTTCTGGTGATCCCGCTCGGCGTGATCGGGTCGGTGGCCGCGGTCTACCTGCGTGGCATGCCGAACGACGTGTATTTCAAGATCGGGCTCATCACGATCATCGGTCTCTCGGCCAAGAACGCGATCCTGATCGTGGAATTCGCCCGTGACCTCTGGAGACCGGGCACCTCCATCATTGACGCGACGGTCACCGCAGCGCGCCTGCGCTTCCGCCCGATCGTGATGACTTCGCTGGCGTTCATCTTCGGTGTCGTGCCGCTCGCCGTCGCGACGGGCGCCGCCTCGAAGAGTCAGCAGGCAATCGGCACCGGCGTGATGGGCGGCATGATCTCGGCGACGGTGCTGGCGGTTTTCTTCGTGCCGGTGTTTTTCGTGGTCGTGATGCGGGTGTTCAGGCGGAAGGATGTGGCGGCGGGGGAAGACGCCAAGGATCAGACCCTACCCGCCGGGCATTCAGTGCCGGCAGAGTAGGATGGGATCGGCGTAGTGCATGCTTCGAGGCCCGCTTTCGCGGGCACTCAGCATGAGGAATGGGGTTAGGTTCCAAGGCGGTCGTGCCTGTGGAGCCAAGCCATGAACGCCTTCGGCTACATCCTGAAGTGCTCTGACGGTAGTTATGATGTCGGCTCTGCCTGCGGGCAGAGCCCGACAAGCGGATCGGCGAGCATCAGTCAGGCAAGTATCCCGGCCACACCGATCACCGGCGACCGGTCGAGTTGGTTCATGCCGACTGGTTCGAGCGGATCACGGATGCCATTGCAGCCGAGCGGCAGAACAAGGGCTGGAGCCGCGCGAAGGAGGCGCTGATTGCCGAAAACTGGGAAAGACTTCAGTTTCTGACCAAACGGCCCTCGGCTCAAAGAACTTCGCCCAACCCAACGACCTCACGCTGAAGTGCCCGCGCAGCGGGCCTCGAAGGGTCGTCCAGCAGGCTCAGGCGCCCCTGGAACGCGCCACCCGCCGCACCCCATACCCGACTAACGCCCAAACGAACGCCGCCACGATCCGTACCGGAAAGAAGGTCGGTCCGTCGTGGCTGATGGGTGCCGGCCAGGGGATGCCGATGGCCGTGACCGCCCACGAGAACAGCACTGCGACGGCAAAGCCCGCGATCGCCGCAACAATCAGCTTGCCGAACTGGTCCGCCTTCCAACCGAGAAAAGCCGAGACGCCGATCAGGCCCGGATCGAACGCCGCCATGATCCAGACGGCGAACGGATAGACCGGGACGCTGAGATGCTCGGCGGGGGTCACGCCCACCACGCCTTGGGCAGGCTCACGCGCCCGGCCGATTCCTCGATGACCTGGGAGGCGGCAAACAGCGTCTCTTCGTCGAAGGGTCGCCCGATGAGCTGAAGGCCCAGCGGCAGGCCCTGCGCGTCGAGACCGGCCGGCACCGAGATGCCGGGAAGCCCGGCCATGTTCACCGTCACCGTGAACACGTCGTTGAGGTACATCTCGACCGGGTCGGCGCTGGCCTTCTCGCCGATGCCGAAGGCAGCCGACGGGGTGGCCGGCGTCAGGATGGCATCGACGCCGGAAGCGTAGGCCTCTTCGAAGTCGCGCTTGATCAGCGTGCGGATGCGCTGGGCGCGCACGTAGTAGGCGTCGTAGTAGCCGGCCGAGAGCACGTAGGTGCCGATCATGATGCGACGCTTCACCTCGCGTCCGAAACCGGCAGCGCGGGTGTTCTCGTACATGCCGGCGATATCCTTGCCGGGAACGCGGAGGCCGTAGCGCACGCCGTCGTAGCGGGCCAAGTTCGAGGAGGCCTCGGCCGGGGCAACGATGTAATAGGCCGGCAGGGCGTATTTCGTGTGCGGCAGCGAGATCTCCTTGACCGTCGCGCCAGCCGCCTTGAGCCATTCCGCGCCCTGGTCCCAGAGCTTCAGGATCTCGGGTGACATGCCGTCGACCCGGTACTCCCGCGGGATGCCGATGGTCAGGCCCTTGACCCCGCGCGAGACGGCCGCCTCGAAGTTCGGGACGGGCAGGTCCACCGAGGTGGTATCGCGCGGGTCGTGTCCAGCCATAGAGCCGAGCAGGATCGCGCAGTCGCGCGTGGTGCGGGCGATCGGTCCGGCTTGATCGAGCGACGAAGCGTAGGCGACGATGCCCCATCGCGAGCAGCGGCCGTAGGTCGGCTTGATGCCGACCGTGCCGGTGAAGGCGGCCGGCTGGCGAATCGAGCCGCCGGTATCGGTGGCGGTTGCGCCGAGGCAGAGATGTGCGGCCACCGCCGCCGAGGAACCGCCGGAGGATCCGCCGGGGACGAGCTTGGCGTCGGAGCCGTTGCGCCGCCAGGGCGAGATCACGCTGCCATAGGCGCTGGTCTCGTTCGAGGAGCCCATGGCGAACTCATCGAGGTTGAGCTTGCCGAGCATTACGGCGCCGTCGCGCCAGAGCTGTGCCGAGACGTTCGACTCGTAGTGCGGCTCGAAGCCCTCGAGGATCTTGGAGCCTGCGGTGGTGTGGACGCCCTGCGTGCAGAACAGGTCCTTGATGCCGAGCGGCAGGCCTTCGAGAGGGCGAGCCTCGCCCTTGGCGATCTTCTCGTCGCTGACCTCGGCCATCTTCAGGGCGCGGTCGGGCGTCTCGACGAGATAGGCGTTGAGCACCCTCGCCTTCTCCAGCGCATCGATATGCGCCTGCGTGATCTCGCGCGCCGAGAAGCGCTTCGCGCTCAGCCCGTCGCGAGCCTCGGCCAGTGTGAGTTCGTTGAGTGCCGTCATTCCCGATCCAGCTGGTCCGCCCATTCCCGGGGCGCTCTCCTCGCCGTTGCAAGGAGGAAGAAAGGATGTTGCGCGCCGTGGTGCCGCTACTCGACGACCTTTGGCACGAGGAAGTAATTGTCCTCGGTCTCCGGCGCGTTCGCGACGATATCGGCTGCGCGTCCACCTTCGGTGACCGTGTCGACGCGCTTCTTCATAGTCATCGGGGTGACGGAGGTCATGGGCTGGACACCCTCCACGTCGACCTCGTTGAGCTGCTCGACGAAAGCGAGGATGGCGTTCAGCTCGCCCTGGAGCGGCGCCACGTCTTCATCCGCAACCGCGATCCGCGCCAGATGCGCGATGCGCCGCACCGTCTTTTCGTCGACCGACATCGCGTCCTTGCCGTGCCAAATCCAGTCGCGCGGCCGAGAGACCGCGGGTCGGCGCGGCTATAGCATCGGGTTTCGGAGACGAGCAACGCCGCGGGCGGTCGCTCGATCAAGCGGTTGGTCAAACGATCGCGTGCCCGACAGTCGCGGGCTGATCGACCGTGATTCCCGGCCGCTGATAGCGATCGGCATGACT
Source organism: Methylobacterium gnaphalii (assembly GCF_007992215.1). Lineage (GTDB taxonomy): Bacteria > Pseudomonadota > Alphaproteobacteria > Rhizobiales > Beijerinckiaceae > Methylobacterium > Methylobacterium gnaphalii. The sequence continues at coordinate 11,925 of NZ_BJZV01000002.1, forward strand.
GATGCCGAAGGCCAGAACCTCGATCGCGAGGGCCAGCATGAGCACGTGCTTCCGCTTCAATCCAACCCCTCGCAGAGTCGTCGGACGCCACTGCGGCTGTTCGTGGATCGCGAGACGACTGGATGCGGTCATCAAGGACGCTGCTCGGGAGGGTTAACAGATCATTAAACGCTATATAGCCGAGCCCGATCCCTTTGGCGCCACCCCATTTTTCACCGATGGTGAACGGGCCGGTGGACAACCCGTCGGCGGCAGACGTAAGCCGGGGCTCGATCCACGGCATTCCGGGAGGCCGATCATGTGGCAGGGCGTTTTCGCCGAGTTCCGGCCGGGCCTGCTCTCGACCGAGGCGGATCTCTCACGCGCCGAGGCCGAACTCGGCTTCGCGCTGCCGGCTTCCTATCGCGCCTTCGCGCAGGAATGCGGGGCCGGCCGGATCGGCGGTCAGCTTCGTATCGCCACGCCGGTGCCCGTGCCCTCCGCCGACGTTGTCACGCGGGCGCATGTCATCGCGCACAGCGTCGCCGTGGCGATCGACAGCCTCGCCGAGAATCCGCTCACCCGGGACGAGCCGCACCGCTTCACCATCGAGGGCGATGCCGATGCAGCCTTGATGGAGCATGCCGCCTTCTTCGGCGAGACATCGGGCGGCAGCTTCCTGTTCTGGGACGTCACGGCGGGTTCCGAGGAGTACGAGATCTGGGCGCTCGACGCCGATCTCGAGACGATCCATTTCGGCGGGACCGATCTGCTCGCCCTAGTGCGCGGGCTTCAGGGCGCGGAAATCCTGCACATTCTCGGTGGTGCCGATGCCCCCCTGCCCTCGCTGTTCGAGGGCGACGACGAGGCGGCGCTCGCGCGGCTGGCGCTCGAGGCTCCGGCCGGAGATCTCGAGGCGTGAACCGAGACGAAATCGGGGGTTTCGCCGAGGCGTCGTCAGGCGCTCCCCGGCTGATGGGGCTCGACCTCGGCACGAAGACGATCGGCTTGGCGCTGTCCGATGTCGGCCGGCAGATCGCCTCGCCGCTCGAGACGATCCGGCGTGTGAAATTCACGCCGGATGCGGGACGGCTGGCGGAGCTCTGTGCGCAGCATCGCGTCGGCGGCCTTGTGATCGGCCTGCCGCTCAACATGGATGGGTCGGAGGGCCCGCGGGTTCAGTCCACACGCAGCTTCGTGCGTAACCTGAAGCCGATCCTGCCGCTGCCGGTCTTTTTCCAGGACGAGCGCCTGTCGAGCGCCGTGATCAACCGCATGCTGATCGAGGCGGATGCTTCCCGTGCCCGGCGCGGCGAACTCGTGGACAAGCTCGCCGCTGCCTACATCCTGCAGTCATTTCTCGACGTGATGCGGGAGGTGATGGCGTTGGACGCCGAGGATTCCGCTAGTGCGTGATGCGGGCGATCACCGCCTCGCGCTCGCGGCGGCTGGCTGCCAGCTTTTCCTTGACCGCAGCCACGATGCCGGGACGGGCCCGTTCCGGGGTGCCGGATTCGAAGGGCGGCGCCGGGGCGTATTCGAGATGAAGCTGAATTGCCCTTGCAGCGTCGTCGTTGACGAGCTCAGCGATCAGCGTCAGCGCGAAATCGATACCTGCCGTCACGCCGCCGCCGGTGACGATGTTACCGTCCTGGACCACCCGGCCCTGCGTCGGAATCGCGCCGAAGGCGGCGAGTAGGTCATGGGCGCCCCAATGCGTCGTCGCCCTGCGCTCCTTGAGCAGGCCGGCGGCGCCGAGCACCAGTGAGCCGGTGCAGACGGAGGTGATGTAGCGCGCGCGTTCCGCCTGCTGGCGGATGAAGTCGAGCACCGTCTCGTCGGTGAGGAGCGGGTTGATGCCGGGGCCGCCGGGTACGCAGATCACGTCGAGCCGCGGACAATCCGCAAAAGTGGCAGTCGGCGTGATCGCCATGCCTGTCGAGCTCGTCACCGGTGTGAGGCTCTTCGCGACGAGATGCACCTCGACGTCGGGCAGCAGCGCGAAGACCTCGTAAGGGCCGGTGAGGTCCAGCTGCTGAACCCTGGGAAACGTCAGAAAGCCGATTTGGAGGGTCAAGGGCGTCGTCTTCGCTTCCGAATTGGCAGGATGTTGCAGGCATAGCCCATCCAGTCGCCGCAGGCCCGGTCGCCGTCCGCCCGGCAGCCATGCACGGGAGACGACTGTCCGCTCACGGATCGAGCCCTTGCCAGCGCTGCCTCGCAGTAGAGGATGTGAGAATGCCCTCGCGACCCCTCGCCCTCACTGCGGAATTGATCGCCCGCGCCCATCCCGATTCTGTCGCCGACGACGAGGCGGCCTTGGCAGTGATGTCGGATGCGGAACTCGCTCCGGGGCTCACCAGGGCGATCACCGCCCGTGCGGCGAAGTCGGCCGCGCTCTGGGTCTTCGCCTACGGCTCGCTGATGTGGAGCCCGGAATTCGCGGTGGCCGAGCAGCGGATCGGCCGCGTCCACGGCTGGCACCGCCGGTTCTGTCTGCTGCAGCGCCGGTTCCGCGGCACGCCCGAGAAGCCGGGCGTGGTCCTGGCGCTGGAGCGGGGCGGATCATGCCGCGGCGTCGCCTACCGGCTCGACGGGCTCGATCGCCATGCGACGCTGATGCCGGTCTGGCGTCGCGAGATGAAGGGCCGCGGCTATGAAGGGCGCTGGGTCGAGGTGGCGACCGAGGACGGTCCAGTCACGGCCCTGACCTTCGTCGTGAACAGGGCCAGCGACCGCTATACGGGCCGCCTCGACGAGGCAGCCATCGCCGATCTCATCGCCGCCGGATGCGGGCATCTCGGGCCGAGCGCCGAGTACCTGTTCCATACCGTGGCGGCTTGCGCCGAGCACGGCATCCACGATCCGCATCTCTGGCGCTTGCAGGCCCTGGTCGCCGACCGGCTGAAAGCCTGACCCGGCATCAGAATGCGGCGAGCGAGAATGCGCCGTTGCCGTGCCGCTCGACCCGCCCGTCGAGTTCCAGTTCCAGCAGAGCCGTCTGGACAACGCGCACCGGCAGGTCGGCGGCGCGCGAGAGCTCGTGCGTGACGATCGGCGTCGGGCTCAGGAACGAGAGCAACCGAGCGCGGTCGCCGAGCGGGGGGAGCGGTCTCCTTGGCGGCGTCGGGAGACGTATTTGGGCCTGCGGGGCTCGATCCGTCGAGGTCGATCTCGTCCCAGAACTGGGGCTGCTCTTCGAGCATCTGGCGCATGAGGCTGGAGGCCTGCCCTTCCTCGAACGGATCGCCCCGCTCGATGAGCGGAGCGATGACGGTGAGGATGTGCTCCGCCTCCGCGACCAGGGTCGCGCCCTGACGGATCAGGTCGTTGGTGCCCTCGGCGCGCGGATCGAGCGGCGAGCCCAGCGCCGCGAAAACCGCCCGCCCCTGCTCCAGGGCGTAGCGCGCCGTAATCAGCGAGCCCGAGCGCCGCGCGGCCTCGACCACCAGCGTGCCGAGGCCGAGCCCCGAGATAACCCGGTTGCGCCTCAGGAAATCGCGCCCGCGCGGCTCCCAGCCCATCGGCATCTCGGTGACAAGCGCTCCTCCCGCCGCCAGGATGCTCTCGACAAGCGCGATGTGGTTCGACGGGTAGATCCGATCGTGGCCGCCGGCCAGCACGGCCACGGTCCCGGTGGCGAGCGAGGCTTTGTGCGCACTGGCATCGATGCCGCGGGCCAGTCCCGAGACGACGACGAGACCGGCGTCCCCAAGCCCGCGCGCCAGCCTTTCCGTCAAGGTCAGGCCGGCCGCCGAAGCGTTGCGGGAGCCGACCACGGCCAGGGCGGGCTTCCTCAAGGCCTCGAGATTGCCGCGAACGGCGATCAGCGGCGAGGCGGCATCGGTGGCCTGGAGGCTTCGCGGATAGGCATCCTCGCCGATGGCGATTAAGCGCACGCCGAGACGTGCGGCAGCCGCCATCTCCTTCTCAATCTCGGCCCTCGTGGGTGGGGTCACGCGCTTGCCGGCACGGCCGGTGATCGCGGGGAGAGCCTCCAGCGCACCGGCGGCTCCGCCGAACCGGTTGATCAAGTTGCGGAACGTGCGGGGGCCGACGCCGTCGGTGCGGATCAGGCGCAGCCAGTCGAGGCGCTGCGCGTCGGTGATCCGCATCCGGCCCCTCGATCCGAGAGAGGCGGCGAACTCAGCCCTTCTGCCCGATCCGCCCTTCCGTTCCGGCGATCAGCCGGCGGATGTTGGGCGTGTGTTTCCACCATAGCAGGGCGGCGAGCACCAGGAACAGCAGCGCAACCTGCGGATGTCCGAGTGCCCACAGGATCAAGGGCGTCGCCGCGGAGGCCGCGAGCGCAGCGAGTGAGGAGTACTTCAACGCGAAGGCGAGCCCGAGCCAGATCGCCGCGAAGGCCAGCAGCGCCAGTGGGCTGAGCGCCAGCAGGACGCCCAGGAAGGTCGCGACGCCCTTGCCGCCCCTGAAGCCGAGCCAGACGGGGAAGAGGTGGCCGAGGAAGGCACCGAGGCCAGCCGCCAGCGCCGGCCCCTCCCCCCATTGCCCGGCAATCAGCACCGGCACCGTGCCCTTGAGGGCATCGAGCAGGAGCGTCGCGGCCGCGAGTCCCTTGCGGCCGGTACGCAGGACGTTGGTCGCGCCGATATTGCCCGAGCCGATAGCCCGCACATCGCCAAGCCCGGCAAGCTTCGTCAGGATCAGGCCGAACGGGATCGAGCCGCAAGCGTAGCCGAACGCGAGACCGGCGAGAAGGAGCGGCCAGCCGGCACCGGGCATCAGGCGGCAGCCCCGGACAGATCGGAGCGGTGGACGATGCGGCCGCCGACCATGGTCATCATGGCGGCGCCCTGCAGCCGGGCCTCATCGAAGGGCGAGTTCTTGGAGCGCGACTTCAACTGCCGCTTGTCGATGACGTAGGGGACGTCCGTGTCGATCAGCACGAGGTCGGCCGGCGCTCCGGGCGCGAGCCGGCCCGCCTCTCGCCCGAGGAGCTTGGCGGGATTCGTCGAAACAGCCGCGAGAAGGCGTGCGAGCGAAACATCGCCGGTATGGACGAGGCGCAAGGCTGCGCCGAGCAGCGTCTCGATGCCGAGCGCTCCATCGGCGGCCTCGGCGAAGGGCAGTCGCTTGGTCTCGACGTCCTGCGGGTTGTGGTCGGAGACGATGACGTCGATCACGCCCTCGTTCAGGGCGGCGATCACCGCGTGCCGGTCGGCCTCGCTGCGCAAAGGCGGCGAGAGCTTGCAGAAGGTCCGGTAGTGGCCGATGTCGCCCTCGTTCAGGACGAGGTTGTTCACCGAGACGCCGCAGGTCACGGGCAGGCCGTCCTGCTTGGCCCGGCGCACGATCTCGACCGAGTCGGCGCAGGAGATCATCGCCGCGTGGTAGCGGGCGCCGGTCAGGCGCACGAGGCGGATGTCGCGCTCCAGCATCACCGTCTCGGCCTCGCGCGGGATGCCGTGCAGGCCGAGCCGCGAGGCCATCTCCCCCTCGTTCATCACGCCGTCGCCGACGAGATCCGGCTCCTCGACGTGCTGCATCAGCAGCGCGCCGAAATCGCGGGCATAGGTCAGGGCACGGCGCATGAGCTGCGCGTTGGTCACAGCCTTGAGGCCGTCGGTGAAGGCGACGGCGCCGGCCTCCTGGAGCAGGCCGAACTCCGTCATCTCCCTACCGGCCAGCCCCTTGGTGATGGCGGCCGAGGGGAGCACGTTGACGCTCGCCGTGTCGCGCGCCCGGCGCAGCACGAAGTCGACGATCGGGGCGCCGTCGATCACTGGATTGGTGTCGGGCATGCAGACGAGCGTCGTGACGCCGCCGGCCGCCGCCGCGGCACTCGCCGAAGCCAGGGTCTCGCGATGCTCGGCACCGGGCTCGCCGACGAAGGCGCGCAGGTCGATCAGGCCGGGGGCAAGCACCGAATGACCGCATTCGATGCGCTCGCAGTCCTCCGGCACGCCGGGAGTCGCACCCCAGGACACCTCGGCGATGCGGCCGTCGACGACCAGGACGGAACCGGGCCCCTCGCGCCCGGTGGACGGGTCGAGCAGGCGGGTGGTGGTGAGGAGAGCGGGACGCTGGGCCATCCGTGTCAACCGTTCGGCAGATGCGTCGCGAGAGCTTCAAGCACGGCCATGCGCACGGCGACGCCCATCTCGACCTGCTCGCGGATCAGCGACTGTGCTCCATCCGCGATCTCGGACGAGATCTCGACGCCGCGGTTCATCGGGCCGGGATGCATCACCAGGGCGTCGGGAGCGGCGAGCGCCAGCTTGTCGGCATCGAGCCCGTAATAGCGAAAATACTCCTTCACGCTCGGCACGAAGGAGCCGTGCATGCGCTCGCGCTGCAGGCGCAGCATCATGACGATGTCGCAACCCTTCAGGCCCTCGCGCATGTTCGTGAAGACCTCGACGCCGAAGCGCGCGATGCCGGGCGGCAGCAGGTTCGAGGGGCCGATGACCCGCACGCGGGCCCCGAGCGCTTGGAGCAGGATGATGTTCGAGCGGGCGACGCGCGAGTGCAGGACGTCACCGCAGATCGCGACGGTGAGGCCTTCGATCCGGCCCTTGTTGCGGCGGATGGTGAGCGCGTCGAGCAACGCCTGGGTCGGGTGCTCGTGGGCTCCGTCGCCGGCATTGACCACGGCACAATCGACCTTGCGGGCAAGGAGATGCACGGCACCGGCCGCGTGGTGGCGCACCACGATGATGTCCGGCCGCATGGCGTTCAGCGTCGCAGCGGTGTCGATCAGCGTCTCGCCCTTCTTCACCGAAGAGGAAGCGACCGACATGTTCATGACGTCCGCGCCGAGTCGCTTCCCGGCGAGCTCGAACGAGGATTGCGTGCGGGTCGAGGGCTCGAAGAACAGATTGATCTGTGTGCGCCCGCGCAGGACGCTGCGCTTCTTCTCGACCTGCCGGGAGAGCGCGACGGCCGACTCGGCTTGGTCGAGCAATCCCTCGATATCGAGGCGCGACAGCCCCTCGATGCCGAGGAGATGGCGATGGGGAAAGCTCGGCGGGGATGCGGCGGGCGTCATATTGAGGCGATGGCTATAGGCGTCGCGGCGCGGGGCAGCAAGGCGAGGGGCGTCTCAGAACGGTGCCGCTCCATCTTCCTGCGCGCTAAAGGTTTTTCTCTTCGGCTTGGCCGATTTCCCAAAAAAAGTTGAAGGATCGCTGGCTCATCCCATTTGTGCGGGTATCCGGCGGGCAACTTCACGCAGCGCGTGCCGTCCCGCGCAACCGGAAAGGTCCACCATGAACATTCGACTTCTCGCCACCGCCGGCGCCCTTTCGCTCGGCCTCGGCCTATCCTCCGTCGCCACGGCGCAGGGGATGCAGCCGCAGGGTCAGCCCGGCATGGAGCAGGGCCAGATGGGCCACGACATGGGCCAGGAGCAGCGCCCGGCCAAGCGCGCCGCTCCTAAGAAGAAGATGAAGAAATCCATGAAGAGCCAGAAGATGCACTCCAAGCAGCGGGCGACGCAGGACCCGGGCATGGAGCAGGGTGCCCCTGGCGCCGCTGGCGACGGGATGTAACCTTCCCGTCCGTTCAGACGTAAAGGCTGATGTTCGCCCGTCCGGCCGACCGGACGGGCGGCAATCCTTTCGGCAATTGAACGAGACAGCCCGTGTCCGCCAGCGCGATGCCTGCTCCGCCCAACACCCTCAATCCGCCTCGGCGGCAATGGATGTTCAGGCATCCCCTCGTGATCCGGGTGGCCCACTGGATCAATGTCGTCTGCCTCGCTGTGCTGCTGATGAGTGGGCTGCAGATCTTCAACGCCCATCCGGCCCTCTATTGGGGCTCGCAATCGACCTTCGACACCCCCGCCCTCGCGATCACCGACGATCAGACCGACAGCGGCGCCTCACGCGGCATCATGCAAATCGGCGGGCACACCTTCGACACCACCGGCTGGCTCGGCCTCTCGACCTACCAGGGCGAGACCCTGTCGCGCGCCTTCCCGGCCTGGATCACCCTGCCGGCCAACCAGAACCTGGCGCAGGGGCGGCGCTGGCATTTCTTGTTTGCCTGGGCTTTCGTGATCAACGGCCTGATCTACCTCCTCTACGGGATCGGCAGCGGACAGCTGCGCCGGCGGATCATCCCCGATGGTGACCAGATCCGGCATTTCGGCGCCTCGATCCGCGAGCACATCCTGCTGCGCTTTCCCAAGGGTGAGGAAGCCCGGCGCTACAATGTGCTGCAGAAGCTCACTTACCTCGTCGTAGTGCTGGTGCTGCTGCCGATGATGCTGCTGACCGGGCTCGGCATGTCGCCCGGCGTGAACGCGGCCTTCCCCGTGATTCTCGATGTGCTGGGCGGCCGGCAATCGGCCCGCACGCTCCACTTCATCACCGTGAACCTGCTGGTGCTGTTCGTGATCGTGCACGTGCTCCTGGTGATCGTCTCCGGCCTCTGGAACAACATGCGCTCGATGGTGACTGGCTGGTACGCGATCGAAGGCGAGACGCGGCGCGACGGGGAGATCGTCCGATGAAGCGCCGTCTCACCATCCCCTCCCCCAACCGCCGTGGCTTTCTCGCAGGTATGGCCGGCCTGTTCGGCACCGCCTCGCTCGGTGGGTGCGACAAGATCGCCAACAGCGCCTGGGGCACCCGCACCTTGAAGGCCGGCGAGGACGCGAACCTCTACGTTCAGCGGCTGTTGCTCACGCCCAGTTCGCTCGCCCGTGAGTTCGCGGAAACCGACATCTCGAAGTGGTTCAAGCCGAACGGTACGATCGACCCCGAGGACACGCCCTACAAAGCCTTGGCCGCGAAGAATTTCTCGACCTACACGCTTCGTGTCGACGGGCTCGTCGAGAACTCGCTCGATCTGTCCCTGGACGAGTTGCGCACTCTCCCCGCCCGTACCCAGATCACCCGGCACGACTGCGTCGAGGGCTGGAGCGCCATCGGCAAGTGGACCGGCGTGCCGCTCGCCGAGCTGCTCAAGAAGGCCAGCCTCAAGCCGCAGGCGCGCTACATCGTGTTCCACTGCGCCGACACGATGGAATACGCACCGGCCGATGCCGCCGATGCGCAGGGTGACGGCGACGCGCCGGCGGGCAAGCCGATCCGCTACTACGAGAGCATCGACCTCACCGACGCATTCCACCCGCAGACCATCCTCGCCTACGACATGAACGGCCACCCGCTTCCTATCTCGAACGGTGCCCCTCTGCGCCTGCGCGTCGAGCGTCAGCTCGGCTACAAGCAGGCCAAGTACATCATGCGCATCGAGGTCACCGACAGCCTCGGCCATGTCGGCCAAGGCAACGGCGGGTACTGGGAGGATAACGGCTACGAGTGGTACGCGGGGATTTGAATCCCCGCGATACGGTTCGTCGGCCGGATGCATGCCGGCTTCCTGGCGTTCTGTCGCGATCCAAGCCGATTTGACAAGCCGCGCCGCCTAACCCACTTCTCCCCGGCGCGAGGCCCCGGCCGTTGCCGGGAGCGCATCTGCGCCACTCCTAAAAACAGGTCGTCGCGCCGAGGCTTCGTCAGGGGCAGAGGTTCATGAAAGTTGTCGTCGTCGAGTCGCCGGCCAAGGCCAAGACGATCAACAAGTATCTTGGCAAGGACTACTCTGTCCTTGCCTCGTTCGGTCATATCCGCGACCTGCCGCCCAAGGACGGCTCGGTCGACCCGGAGGCCGACTTCGCGATGCTTTGGGAGCTGCAGGACAAGGGTTCGCAGCGCGTCTCGGAGATCGCCAAGGCGGTCAAGGGTGCGGAGAAACTGATCCTCGCCACCGACCCGGATCGCGAGGGCGAGGCGATTTCCTGGCATGTCGTCGAGGCGCTGACTGCCAAGAAGGCGCTCAAGGGCATTCCGATCGAGCGGGTGACGTTCAACGCAATTACCAAGGCATCGGTTGACGCGGCGATGCGCAAGCCGCGCGAGATCGACCAGGCGCTGGTCGATGCCTATCTGGCGCGCCGGGCTCTGGACTATCTCGTCGGCTTCAATCTCTCGCCCGTGCTCTGGCGCAAGCTGCCCGGTGCCAAGTCGGCCGGGCGTGTGCAGTCGGTCGCGCTTCGCCTCGTCGTCGAGCGCGAGATGGAGATCGAGCGGTTCAAGCCGCGCGAGTACTGGTCCATCGTCGCCACGCTCTCGACCGCCGAGGGCGCGGTGTTCGAGGCGCGCCTCGTCGGGGCCGACGGCAAGCGCATCCAGCGCCTCGATGTCGGCACGGGCGAAGAGGCGGCCCAGTTCAAGAAGGATCTCGAACTCGCGACCTTCCAGGTCTCCTCCGTCGAGGCCAAGCCCGCCAAGCGCCACCCGGCTCCGCCCTTCACCACCTCGACGCTGCAGCAGGAGGCCTCGCGCAAGCTCGGGATGGCGCCAGCACAGACCATGCGGGTCGCGCAGCGTCTCTACGAGGGGATCGATATCGGCGGCGAGACCGTCGGCCTCATCACCTACATGCGAACGGACGGCGTCGACATGGCGCCGGAGGCGATCCGCGATGCCCGTTCCGTAATCGGCCGGGAATACGGCGACCGCTACGTACCGGATGTCCCGCGCAAATATTCTGTGAAGGCGAAGAATGCGCAGGAGGCCCACGAGGCCGTGCGCCCCACCGATATGGGCCGGCTGCCCAAGCAGGTCGCGCGGATGCTGGATGCCGAGCAGGCCCGGCTCTATGAGCTGATCTGGACGCGCACCGTCGCCAGCCAGATGGAATCGGCCGAGCTCGAGCGCACCACCGTCGACATCACCGCCAAGGTCGGCCCGCGCACGATCGAACTCCGGGCGACCGGACAGGTCGTGAAGTTCGACGGCTTCCTCACCCTCTACCAGGAGGGCAAGGACGACGAAGAGGACGAGGAGGGCAAGCGCCTGCCGCCGATGAAGGCGGGTGACCCGCTCAAGCGCGAGCGCATCGCCTCGACCCAGCACTTCACCGAGCCACCGCCGCGCTATTCCGAGGCGAGCCTCGTCAAGCGCATGGAAGAGCTCGGCATCGGCCGGCCCTCGACCTACGCCGCGGTGCTGCAGACGCTGCGCGACCGCGAATACGTGAAGATCGAGAAGAAGCGCCTCCAGCCCGAGGACAAGGGCCGCCTCGTCACCGGCTTCCTGGAAAGCTTCTTCAAGCGCTACGTGGAGTACGATTTCACGGCCGATCTGGAAGAGCAGCTCGACCGGGTCTCCAACGCCGAGATCGACTGGCGGCAGGTCTTGCGCGATTTCTGGCGCGACTTCACGGCCGCAATCGACGGCACCAAGGAGTTGCGCGTCACCGAAGTGCTCGAGGCACTGAATGGGCTGCTCGGTCCGCACATCTTCCCCGAGAAGGCGGACGGCTCGAACCCGCGCACCTGCCCGACCTGCGGCTCGGGCCAGCTCTCGCTGAAGCTCGGCAAGTTCGGCGCCTTCATCGGCTGCTCGAACTATCCGGAGTGCAAATACACCCGTCAGCTCTCCGCGACGGGCGTGGAGGGCGATGGCGAGGGAACCTCCGAGGGCAGCCAGCCAGGCGTGCGCGTGCTCGGTGACGATCCCAAGACCGGCCTGCCCGTGACCCTGCGCGACGGCCGCTTCGGCCCCTTCGTCCAGCTCGGCGAGCAATCCGCCGAGAAGGATGCCGAGAAACCCAAGCGGTCTTCGCTGCCGCGTGGCCTGTCGGCGGGCGATGTCACGCTCGAGACCGCCCTGAAGCTGCTCGCGTTGCCGCGCGAGGTGGCCAAGCATCCCGAGAGCGGCGAGCCGATCCTCGCCAATATCGGCCGCTACGGCCCCTACGTGCAGCACGGAAAGACCTACGCCAATCTCGGCAAGGACGACGACGTGCTGGAGATCGGCGGCAACCGCGCCATCGACCTCATCGTCGCCAAGGAACAGGGCGGCGGCCGCAGCCGCCCGTCGAGCGATCCGGGCCGGGCGCTGGGCAAGGACGAGACCTCCGGCCGCGACCTCGTGGTGAAGGCCGGCCGGTACGGCCCCTATGTCACCGATGGCGAGGCCAACGCCACGCTGCCGAAGTCCATGTCCTCGGACTCGCTGACGCTCGCCCAAGCCATCGACCTGGTGAATGCCAAGCGCGCCGCGGGTGGCGGCGGCAAGAAGGCCCCGGCGCGGGGGCGCAAGGCTCCTGCCAAGACGGCGGCTGCCAGCAAGAAAGCCCCCGCGAAGAAGCCTGCCGCCAAGAAGCCGGCTGCGAAGAAGAGCGCGAGCTAGCCAATACTCCCCACGCTCACCCGGAGCCTCATCCTAAGGTGCCGTTGCTACGGCTCCGGTGCCCTAGGGTGAGGCTGCGGGTTGGAGGGGTGCTTGCAGCGCCCCACTCCCCCGCATAACCTTTCATCTCAGCATCACGAGTTGAGCCGACGCTCAACGCCAACCTGCCTCCCGGCAAGGTGGCGCCTTCCTTGCGACGGGATGCGGCCGGTCCGGCAACCAACGGGGACTTCGCCGCGCGTCAGCCCATCCGAACGGGACAGCGCGCGTGGCCGACATCCTCTCCGAGCAGCAATTTGCCAGCGACAACTATTCCGGCATTTGCCCGGAGGCCTGGGCGGCGATGGAGCAGGCCAATGCCGGCCACGCGCCGGCCTACGGCGCTGATGCCTGGACGCAGCGCGCCTCCGACGCCTTCCGGGAGCTGTTCGAGACGGATTGCGACGTGTTCTTCGCCTTCAACGGCACGGCGGCGAACTCGATGGCCCTGGCCGCGCTCTGCCGCAGCTACCACAGCGTGATCTGTGCCGAGAGCGCGCATGTGGAGACCGACGAATGCGGCGCGCCGGAATTCTTCTCCAACGGCTCGAAGCTGCTGGTCGCCCCGAGCGCGGACGGCCTACTGACGCCGGACGCCATGCGAGCGGTGGCCGAGCGGCGCAGCGACATCCACTATCCGAAGCCCCGCGCGGTCACGATCACCCAATCCACCGAGACCGGCCGGGTCTATTCCGTCGCAGAGCTGCAGGCGCTGTCGGAGACCTGCCGCAGCCTTGGGCTGCGCCTGCACATGGACGGGGCGCGCTTCGCCAATGCCTGCGCCGCGCTCTCGCTCTCGCCGGCCGAGCTGACCTGGAAGGCCGGAATCGATGTGCTCTGCTTCGGCGGCACCAAGAATGGCATGGCGGTGGGCGAGGCGATCCTCTTCTTTGATCGCGCGCTGGCCGAGGATTTCGACTACCGCTGCAAGCAGGCCGGGCAGCTCGCCTCGAAGATGCGCTACCTCTCGGCGCCCTGGGTCGGGATGCTGGAGAGTGGGGCCTGGCTGAACAACGCGCGCCATGCCAATGCCTGTGCCCGCAGGCTTGCGGATGCCGTGGCGGACGTGCCGGGCGTCGCCGCGATCTTCCCCGTAGAGGCGAACGCCGTGTTTCTTTCCGCCCCGCCGGCGACGCTGGAGGCTCTGCGGCTGAAGGGCTGGCGCTTCTACACCTTCATCGGAGGCGGAGCGCGGTTCATGTTCGCCTGGGATACGGCGCCCGAGCGGGTCGATGCGCTGGCCCGCGACATTCGCGAATGTGCCGCCCTGGCGGCTGCCTGAACCGCCCTTGCCTCGCTTAACCTCGCAAGGATGGGTGAGGCGTCAGACCAGATAGGTGATCGTCGCCGCAACCGCCGTAGCCACGGTCGCCAGGGTGATCGTCGTTGGGGTCAGGAGCGTCATGGCGCGCGAGGTGACAGCCTTCTCCACCTCTTCGGCGCATCCGAAGGCTTGGCCTGCGGCCTGTTCGAGGCGGACGAGGGAAAGATGACGCGCTTGGGCGGCGGCGGTGGGCATCGAGGCGTCTCCCTGTCAGCCGAGTCGGCTGCGAAGCTTAAGCGTTCGGAAATCAACGCGCCATGCCCTCCACGGTTCCGGGGATAACGTGCGGGTGGCGCGATTTTAACCATGGCCGTCCGACAGTTCGATGACACCTGGCTCACGCAGCACGCGTGCGTTGCGGCCAATCACTGGTCCCACCTCCTGCAACCATGCGATGGTGCGGCGTCAACGGCCCTCGGGAAATGGCTTTCTGTTTCTGGTTTGTTCCGGTACATGACGAGGTATGAAAGCGAATGCTGCGCGACCCCTTCCTGCCGTACGGAGCCGCCGCGTGAGTGACCCTGCGCGCGATCTGTTCGGACCCGGAGCGAAGGCCGCAAAGGACGCCGCCGAGGCTCGCCGGAAGCCCATCGTCGTCCCACCCTCCCCCGCGAGTGCCGAAGCCGGCTACGACGCCTCGGCCATCGAGGTGCTGGAGGGGCTGGAGCCGGTGCGGCGCCGGCCGGGCATGTATATCGGCGGCACCGACGACCGCGCCCTGCATCACCTCTTCGCCGAGGTCATCGACAACTCGATGGACGAGGCGGTGGCGGGCCATGCCAGCTTCATCGAGGTCGAGCTGGAGGAAGGCGGCACGCTGGTCGTTACCGACAACGGCCGCGGCATCCCGATCGACCCACACCCGAAATTTCCGGGCAAGTCGGCGCTCGAGGTCATCATGACCACGCTGCATGCCGGCGGAAAATTCGACTCGAAGGTCTACGAGACCTCCGGCGGCCTGCACGGCGTCGGCATCTCGGTGGTAAATGCCCTCTCCGACCTGCTGGAGGTCGAGGTGGCCCGCAACCAGACGCTCTACCGCCAGACGTTCTCGCGCGGCCTGCCGCAGGGACCGCTGGTCGAGGTCGGCCGCGTCAACAACCGGCGCGGCACGCGCACGCGCTTCCACCCCGATGCGCAGATCTTCGGCGCTCACCATTTCGATCCGCGCCGCCTCTTCAAGATGGCCCGCTCCAAGGCCTACCTGTTCGGCGGCGTCGAGATCCGCTGGCGCTGTGCGCCGTCCCTCGTCGAGGGCATGGAGGGCGTGCCAGCCGAGGCCGTCCACAAGTTCCCCGGGGGCCTGCGCGACTATCTCGCCCGCGAGATCGAGGGCAAGGAACTCGTCACCGACGCGATCTTCTCCGGCAAGATCACCAAGCCCGGCTCGCACGGCTCGCTGGAATGGGCCGTCGCCTGGATGGTGCAGGATGACGGCGTCTCGTCCTCCTACTGCAACACGATCCCGACCCCGGAGGGCGGCACTCACGAATCCGGCCTGCGCGTCGCCCTGCTCAGGGCGCTGCGCGAGCATGCCGAGCGGGTGAACCAGTCCAAGCGCATGGCCAACGTCACCACGGACGACGTGATGGCGACCTGCGCCTCCATGCTCTCCGTCTTCATCCGCGAGCCGGAGTTCCAGGGCCAGACCAAGGACAAGCTCGCCACCGTCGAGGCCTCGCGCATCGTCGAGACCGCGATCCGCGACGCCTTCGACCATTGGCTCGCCGCCTCCCCGGCCCAGGCCAACCGGCTGCTCGACTGGGTGATCGAGCGCTGCGACGAGCGCATGCGCCGCCGCCAGGAGAAGGAGGTCGCCCGCAAAAGCGCTACCCGGAAGCTACGCCTGCCCGGCAAGCTCGCCGATTGCTCCAATGCCGGCACCACGAACTCCGAGATCTTCATCGTCGAGGGCGACTCCGCCGGCGGCTCCGCCAAGCAGGCGCGTGATCGGGCGACGCAGGCCATTCTGCCCCTGCGCGGCAAGATCCTGAACGTCGCCTCGGCGACGCGCGACAAGCTCGCCGCCAACCAGCTCATCGGCGACCTGACGCTCGCGCTCGGCTGCGGCACCGGCTCGCAGTTCAAGGAGGGCGATCTGCGCTACGAGCGCGTGATCATCATGACCGACGCCGATGTCGACGGCGCCCACATCGCCTCGCTGCTGATCACCTTCTTCTACCGGCAGATGCCGCGCCTCATCGACAAGGGGCATCTCTACCTCGCCATGCCGCCGCTCTACCGGCTGCAGCAGGGCTCGAAGATCGCCTATGCCCGCGACGATGCCGATCGCGAGCGCGTGGTGAAGACGGTGTTCAAGAACGGCAAAGTCGACATCAGCCGCTTCAAGGGCCTCGGCGAGATGAACCCGTCCCAGCTCAAGGAAACCACGATGGACCCGAAGAAGCGCACGCTTCTGCGCGTCGCCGTGCTGGACGAGGCGCGGGAATCGACGGGTGACACGGTGGAGCGGCTGATGGGAAACAAGCCGGAGGCGCGGTTCGCGTTTATTCAGGAGCGGGCTGCGTTCGCGGATGGGGCGGAGCTGGATATTTGAGCCGAGCTTAAACGAGGCTCTCAGCGCTCCCGGCCTTCAAAATCCCCCAGCACGGCCTCCATCGCGTGCGGCGCCACCTTCACCGCGCCTGCGAACGGCCGATCGATGGCGGTGATGACGAGGAGGCCGGAAGAAATCAGGAAGGCCAGGATCCCGGTCATCAAGATCTGGGCGCGCAGGTTTGGGGCTCCGAAGAACAGCGTGAAGAGGAGCGTCAGGATCGCGCCGCTGGATAGGATGAACCACAGCACCCGCGGCACCACGCCCGGCGCCAGCACGAGCCGCAGGCGGCGGGCCTGGGTCACGCCGTCGAGCTGGTCGAGGGCCTCGGCCAGCACGGCGTTGCCGCGGCCATCGGCGGGATGGAAGGCCAACAGGTCCGCGTAGGCCCCGTCGAGCGCCCGGGTTGCGGTGCGGCTGCCCTTCCCGCGCTCCATGGCGGGCCAATCATCGGCGATGATCGTCCTGCCGTAGTGGGTCAGGGCGGTGCGGAAGGCGGCGCCGGGTTCGCCCGCTATGCCCTGCGACCGGCGGTAGAGCGTCGCGACCGAGCCGGCTTCCTTCGCGGCGGCGCCCTCCGCCTCGCTGAACTTCTCCCAGGCGATGATGACCGCGAAGGCGAGCAGCACCGCGTAGAGCACGCCGACCGCCGCGAAGATGAAGCCGGCGACCTCATTGTTGACCCGCAGCCGCTCCAGGCCGACGCGCCGACGCACGAGGTAGGGGGCAGCCATCGCGAGCGCCGTCATCACGCCGACGAGGAGGGTGCCGGAGAGCCAGATCGGCTGGGTTGCCAGCATCGACAACAGCATGTCCGGCCGTCCCGCTTCGCTCTCGGCTGACTATGCCGAGTGGCGCGAGTGGCGGCAATCGGCGGTCCCCGCGGCTGCCGTGATCCTCACAGAGGGGGGCAAGGGTTGTCCGCGTGGCGGCCCGGCCCGCAGACGAAGCCAGTCACATTTCTGAAGGATTTAGGAAAAATAGCATAGGAGCGTCGCCCTGTCAATCCCGCGACGCCGCCTCACGCACGTGACGAGGGAGACAGTTTTAGCCTTCGAGGCGCGTGGGACGGCCTGGGACAGGCGGGACGTTCGTCCCATTTTCCGGTAAGACGAACGCCGGTCCGTTCCGCTCTCTTACCCCCCGCCGGCGTGATCGAAGGCGCGCAGGCCGATCCGATCGACGCAGACGCGCGTTACTGGTTCTCGCGGGCAGCGAGCCAGGACAGCGTGAAGTAGATGATGATCGCTGCGCCCTGCAGCGCAATGAGCGGGATCGGCATCGGCAGGAGTTGGGGCGTCAACACGGCAAGCGTGATGCCGCTGGTGGCTGCCAGGAGCCAGACGACGCCGCCCCAGGCGCTGGTCAGCCAGAGTCCCACGGCCGCGGTGAAGTCGATCACCGCAAAATAGACCATCACCGTCTGCCGGCCGATCGGCTCGCTCTCGAACGGGGGCGTGCCGGGCAGGACGTCGACGATGTCGGCCCAGGTCAGCACACCCTTGCCGACCCAGACCAGCGCCACGATCCGCATGAACCACACCAGCACCGTGTCCCAGTGCGTCTGCCGGCGCTCGGCACGCTCGATGCGGTCATTCGTGCCCTCGGCGCTTCCGAGGCGCCCCCGGCCGTCTCGCGTCGTGCCGACTTTGGTCAGGGCTTTCACCGGAGGATCCCGCTCACGCGAAGGACGGCTCGGGGCCGTCGAGGGGTTCGAAGGCGGCGGCGATCGTTGCCGGATCGACCGCGTCGATCGTGGCGGGCTGCCAGCGCGGCGCACCGTCCTTGTCGACGATGACCGAGCGCACGCCTTCGAAGAAGTCGTTCCCGTTCATCACGCGGTTACAGAGACGGAACTCCGTCAGCATCGCCTCCTCAAAGCTCAGCTCGATCCCTCGCCGCATTTGCTCGAAGGCGATGAGCACGCTCGTCGGTGAGCGCGAGCGGATCAGGGTCGCCGTCTCCGCCGGGAAGGATGCACCAGAGGAGGCGGCTACGTCGAGGCGGCCGAGCACGTCGTGCAGGCTCGGGGCCGAGAAACACTCGTCGATCGTGCTCCGCTCCATGACGAGTGGGCCGGTCTCGGGCGCCGCGGCCTCGAAGGCGGCAAGCGTGCTCTCGATGTCCTCTCCCCCTGCCAGCGCGCTGGCGATGGCCTCGAAATCGGCAGACTTCGCGGAATGGGTGGCGAGGCCGAGCGCGAGGGCATCGCCCGCTCCGACGCGGGCACCCGTCACGGCGAGATAGGTGCCGGTGCGTCCGGGCAGGCGCGGCAGCGAATAGGTCATGCCGACATCGGGAAAGTAGCCGATGCCGGTCTCGGGCATGGCGAACATGTAGTTCTCCGAGGCCACGCGCACGTCACCGTGCAGGGAGAGCCCGACGCCCCCGCCCATCACCACGCCGTCGATCAGGGCGATGTAGGGCTTCGGATAGCGCTTCACGTAGGCGTCGAGCTGGTACTCGCCGATCCAGAAAGCCATGGTCTCGTCGACCCGGCCGGCCCTGCCGAGCTCGTAGATCTGCCGGATGTCGCCGCCCGCGCAGAAGGCGCGTCCGCCGGCACCACGGATGACGACGCGGCTGACGGCGTCGTCACTCTCCCAGGCCCGCAACTGCTCGTGCATGGCCCGGATCATCGGCAGCGTCAGGGCATTCAGCGCCTTTGGCCGATTGAGAGTGATAAGGCCAGCGGCGCCCCGCTTTTCCAGAATGATTTCAGGACCGGCCTGATCCGACATGCACGCGCCTTCTCGTTGGCGCGCTTAGACGAAGTCTCGGGCGCCCCGTCAATCACGGCCGAGCTGCGGTTCATGGGAACGGGTTCGAGCTGCGCCGGCGCGGGAGCGGCGCAAGGCTCATTCGCTGTCGACCGCCGCACGCAGGGCTGGGGTCCAGCGTGCGACTTCGCTCTCCACGAGCTTCTGCAGGGCCGCGGGGCCGCGCTCGCCGCCCTCCGGGATCCTGCCGCCGAGCTTGAGCAGCCGCTCCCGCACCGTGGGGTCGTCGAGGGCCTTGTCGAGGGCGTCGACGAGTTTCGCATGCACGTCCTTCGGCAGGTTCTTCGGCGCAAAGACGGCGTTCCAGGCACTGACCTCGAAATTGGGAAGCCCGGCCTCCCGCGTCGTCGGAACGCTCGGCAGCGCCGGCGAGCGTTCCGGCGTCGCGATGGCGTAGGCCCGGATCGTTCCGGCCTGAAGATGAGGGACGACGTTGACGATCTGGTCGGTCAGGAAGTCGACCTGGCCGGAGATCAGGTCGTTCATCGCGGGACCGGTGCCGCGATAGACGACGAAGGTTGGCCTCGCATTGGCGATCGCGTCGAACAGCATTCCTGTCGAGTGGGACACCGAGCCCACGCCGGCATGCGCCTGGTTGTAGGTCGAGCCCTTCGTCTGCAGCGCCTCGATGAAGCCGTGGAGGTCGGCTGCTGGGAAGTCCTTGCGTGCGACGATCACCACCGGCGTGCCCGCGGCGACGCCGATCGGATCGAAGGTGCGGGCCGGATCGTATTTCAGGGTGCGGAACAGGGCCGGCGCTGCCCCGTGCGTGCCCATATGGCCGACCATGATGGTGTAGCCGTCAGGCTTGGCCCGCGAGGCCTCGGTGATGCCCGTGGTGCCGCCGCCGCCGGGAATGTTCGCGATCGTGATCGGCCGGCCGAGCGCCTTCGCCATGGGTGGCGCGATGATCCGGGCGATCGTGTCTGTCGGCCCGCCGGCCGCGAATGGCACCACAAGCGAGATCGGTCGGCTGGGGTAACCCTCCTCCGCCGTCGCGGTGACGGATGCCGCCACGATCGCACCAATGGAGAGAGCGGCGGCGAGCAGCGCGCGGCATCGATCGCGGGCGGACATCGGGCATCCTCCTGGAGGATCGCGTTTGGCAGTTAGGAGCGGGCTTGCACATCCGGCAAGAGCCGTGCCGTACGCCCTTCCGCGCGAGCGATGCCGCTAGCGCATCGATGCCCCCGTGCTCGCCCGCAATCGGCGTCAAGAAGGCGCCGTGCCGAGCTTGCGCCGAACGGGGTTCGCACCCTCGCCGTCGCGCTGAGCCGTCTGCTTGTCCGCGCCGCCCTTGCGCACGGAGCCGGTGCCGACGGCGCTCGCGATCTGCCCGAGCGCGTCGCGTACCGGCTCGAGGCCCTGCACGGTGATGAAGCTCGAGGCCGGACCCATCGCCGGGATGAAGCCGGCATCGGAGAGGGTCTTGAACACCGCAAAGTTCAGGTCGCTCTGCACGCTGGACCCGAGATTCACGTCGCTGATCATGGCGATCAAATCAAATTCCAAGAACGGATCGCCGATCTTCTTGAAGACCACGCGCGGTGGCGGCTGCTTGAGCACGTCCGCATGCGCCTTGGCGCATTCGATCAGCATCTCGGCAGCCCGGACCGGATCCTGGTTGCGCAGGACGTTGACCGAGATGATCACCCGACCGCTGCGGTCGCCGCGCACGCGGTTCTTGACCACGCCCGAGATCAGGTTGGAGTTCGGCACGATCACGGCCGAGCGGTCGAAGGTCTGGATTTCGGTGGAGCGCACCGAGATGCGCTTCACGATGCCCTCCGAGTCGCCGATCACCACCTGGTCGCCGACGCGGATCGGGCGTTCCCAGAGGAGGAGCAGACCCGAGACGAAGTTATTGACGATGGATTGGAGCCCGAAACCGATACCGACCGAGAGCGCACCGGCGACAATGGTGAGTTTTTCGAGGCTCAGGCCGAGATAGGAGAAGGCCGTGGCCAGCGCGAGCAGGAAGCCGCAATAGCCGGCCACCGTCGAGATCGAGTTGCGCAGGCCCGCATCCATGTCGGTTGCCGGCAGGTAGGTGTTCTCCAGCCAGTGCTGGATCGAGCGGGTGATGAAGATGCCGATCGCCAGGATGCCCAGCCCGAACACGATCGCCGAGAGCGAGATCGTGACGTCGCCAACCTTGAAGCCGAAGAAGGCCGAGCGCAGCGACGAGAAGACGTCATTCGAATCGAGGCCCCAGGGCGCCAGCGCCAGCAGCACCGCCACCGCCACCAGCACGACGCGGGCGACGCCCGTCGCCAGAACCGCAATCTGATTGAGTGAGCGCTTGCGCAGGCCGGTATTCGCCTGCAGCGCCGTGGCGATCTTGGTATCGTCGCTGAGCGAGCCGCCGATGAACACGTCGGCGCTGGCTATCAGCAGCCAGAACAGGACGAACAGGCTCGCGGTCCAGATCAGCTGGTCTACGAGGAAGGAGGCGAGCGCGACGTAGCCGACGATCGCGCTGGCGCCGACGAGGACGGTCGCAGCCCAACCGAGCAGGCGCAGTGGACCGCCGATGCTGCTCGATGTCTCGGTCCCGACATAGGGCCCGAAGCAGGCCTCCTCCTTCTCCGCCGTATCGGCGAAGCGGTGCAGGCCGATGGCCAGCAGAAGCGCCGCGGTGATGGCGCCGATGCCGCGGGTAGCGATTGAGATCGAGAGGGCGGCGTAGATGCCGGAATTGAGCGCCTCGGTGGATTTCGAGATGGTGATGACCACCGCGATGCTCACGGCGAGGAGCTGAACGCGCCAGGCGGCGGCATCGCTGATCGGCGTCGGGCGCCAAGCCGGCTTGCCGACCGCGAGCAGCGCGTCGCAGAGTGCCTGGACGAAGGCGATGAAGGCGAGCCCGATCAGGATGGCGCTCGCCACCGGCATCAGCCGGGTCGGCAAAAGATTCGTGGCGTCGAGGGCGTAGTAGACGGTGTAGCTTCCAGCCACGGCCGGCACCGTGCCCAACAGGAATACGCGCCAGGCGGCGAGCAGCTTGGCACGACGGGACGGATCGGTGACCTTGACGTCGCGCCGGCCAAGTTTCGGCGCGATGTTGCGCCGGCCGAAATACAGCGCGAACGAGATGCCGAAGGCGGCCCCGAGGATCAGCAGGTTCCACAGGCTGCCGTTGCGCGAAAACAGATCAAGGATGTCCTCAAGCGCGGATTGAAGCGATTTCAGGTCGCGCGGCAGGTCGGCGCCGATCTTCACCCAGAGATCGGGACTGAACAGCGCCGAGGAGCGCTCGAACAACCCGCGCGTAAAGGCGGCTCGACGCTTGTTGGTGATCTGGTCGACGATCTGGTCGCTCTGGACCAGCAGCGATTTGGCCAGCCGCTGCGTCTCGTCGATCTCGGCGACGGCATGGCCGCGCTCGACGCGCTCCTTGGCGACGTCCTCGCCCTCCTCGGTATCCTTCGGCTTGGGGCCGAGCTGGGTCAGGCGCTCGCGCGCGGCCTCCAGGCGCGGTTCTAGGGCTGCGATAATCGCACGGATCCGATCGGAAACGGCTTCAAGTCCGTCACGAGCGGTCGTGAGGGCGCCAGTGCTGACATCCCGGCCGGTGATCCGTTTCTCGCGGCTGTCGAGGTCGTTCTTGATCTGGTCGAGCCGCTCGCGGACCGTCTTGATTCCCTCGGAGACTGCCGGCTTCGCGACCGGCTTGGCTGCGGGAGCCGCCGCGGCCGGCGCCGCGGCCGGCGCCGCGTTCTGTGCCGGTTGCGTCTTGTCGCTGCCGGTCTGTGGCGCGGGAGCCGCCTTCTGCTCCTGGGTCTGAGCCGGCGCCGTCCCCTGACTCAGCACACCGGTCGGTACGACGAGTGCCGCCCCGGCCAGGATTGCTGAGAAGGCCGCGATGCGCGCGGCGCGAAGGGTCGATCGAACCATTATCGTCCTTATGCGAGGGCAACGCCGCGATCACGGCGGAGACATCATCCGCGACAGAGATGGGGCAACTCGCGAAAACCGCACCCGCCGCCGTGCCCTCCGTCGCGAATCAATGGGGCGAAACGGTGCAGGCGGGCGCGCACTGGGCACTTCGGGCCCAAAATCCTTGTACGCGACGTCTCGCCTCCAGTGTCGACCTTCACAACCCTGTCACGTCGATATTAGACTGAGCAGCAATGGACATGGCCCTGTCGTTCCGCTGCCGGGCAGCGACGACCGTCGTGACACAGTCCGACGCCACGCTGCCCGCGTCTCACCGGCTGCCCCTCCCCGGCAGCTGTCGCCGGCGTTTCCATTCCGCTCCCGCTCCGAACAGTGTTGCCAGAACTGTAATGGCCAAGCTTCTGCAGATCGGAAGAATGGCTGGGGGTGCCATGTCGTGCCGTATCGGAGTATTGGACCAAATCACGGGGTCAGAGCTCGTGAACGCGATCAGAGAGTTGCGTCAATGACGAGTGCCCTAGTCTTCACGGTCGCCCTCCCAGCAGCGGTCTGCCTCGAACGATTGCTCGGCGAAGCCTGCAGTCGACGGAGGTCGACATGAACGCGCATGTCGGCAACCTCCGCACGCTGGTGCTCAACGCCGACATGCAGCCGGTGAGCTGGGCGCCACTCTCGGTTTGGAACTGGCAGGACGCCCTGGTCGCCGTGCTGCAGGAACGCGTCATCCAGGTGAAGACCTACGACGACGTCGAGGTGCATTCGGCGAGTCAGTCCTTCCAGGTCCCCTCGGTGGTGGCCCTCAAGAGCTATCATCGGCGAAAGAAGGTCGCCTTTACGCGATACCACCTCTTCCTGCGCGATGAATTCACCTGCCAGTATTGCGGTGAGCGCTTTCCGCCGCAGGAACTGACCTTCGATCATGTCAACCCGCGCTCCAAGGGCGGCGAGTCGGTCTGGACGAATATCGTCGCGAGCTGCAGCGCCGACAATCTGCGCAAGGGCAACCGCTCGCTGGCGCAGAGCGGTCAGCACCTGCGCCGGCAGCCGTTCGAGCCCTCGCCCTACCAGCTCGACGCCATCGCCCGGCGCCTGCCCAAGGCGAAGAACGAGCTTCACAACACCTGGCTCGACTTCCTGTACTGGGACAGCCCGCTGGAAAGCTGACGCCGCATCGCGCTCCGATGTGCGCTTCGGCACAAAGCACACGCCGGATGCCCGGCATGGTCGGCCTCAGAAGTCCGGCGCTCCGTCGCAGCCGGGCGCGGAGACCGTCATGGCCTGGGCCATTCTCGTCGTCGCAGGCCTGTTCGAGGTCGGTTGGGCCATCGGACTGAAATACGCCGAGGGGTTCACGCGGCTCTGGCCATCCATCTGGACGCTGGTCAGCATGGTGGTGAGCGTGGTGTTGCTGTCCCTCGCGGTGAAGTC
Organism: Methylobacterium gnaphalii; assembly: GCF_007992215.1. Taxonomy (GTDB): domain Bacteria; phylum Pseudomonadota; class Alphaproteobacteria; order Rhizobiales; family Beijerinckiaceae; genus Methylobacterium; species Methylobacterium gnaphalii. Next base: position 36,102 of record NZ_BJZV01000002.1, read on the forward strand.
GCTGCCGCTTGGCACGGGCTACGCAGTCTGGACCGGCATCGGCACGGTCGGCACCGTGATCCTGGGCATCGTATTGTTCGCCGAGCCCGTGACCGCGATGCGCATAGGCTGCATCGCTCTCGTCGTGACCGGTATCCTCGGGCTTAAATTCGCGGAGTGAGCCTTACGGAAGCGGCAGGACTGTCGCACCCGAGCGCCAGGCGAGGTCGAGGATCAGACCGCGCGGGTAGCTATCGAGCACGGGAGCGATGGGCAGCCCGGCCGTGTTGAGCAGGCCGGCCGTCCAGTGGTTGCAGACATTGACGACCGAGAAGCGGCCGGTGCCGGCATAGAACAGGCTCGGCCCGTAGAGGCCGGGTCCGTCCTCCACCGGCTGCCCGTCACGCAACCGAAAAGACGCATCGAGCTGGGCGATCAGCCGCGCTAGGCCGGCTGAGGAGACGCGGATCGAGGCGATTTCGGCATTGGGGAATGTTGAGCGAAGGTCATCCGGCAGGCCGACCACATGCACCACGGCTGGACTGCCGCCCGGCGTGAACAACGCCTTCGCCGCCAGGACCCAATCGACATCCGAGACTGCCGGCGTCGAACGATAAAATCGTGCCTCGCCCCAGCCGAACTCGATTTTTTCGTAGTCTCGGAACCGGGTTGCGACGTTGCGCAACGCCGCGCCTGTGTCCTCCCCGGTCAGAGCCCCGCGTGGCAGCACGATGCCAGAATGCCAGCCATGGCTGACGAGGTGGATGATCTGCGAGTCCGCGTCGTCGGCCGGATAAAGCGCAGGGTCGCCGGACTTCGCCGTTACAACAACGGCGAACAGGAAGGCCGCGCAGATACCTGCCACTGCGAGGCCGAGGCGGCGCGGCCATCGCAGCCGATTCATCAGGTTTTCGGCCGGTGAGTTGTAGCCACGAGGTGGCGCACGCTTGGCCGTCGTCGCAAGCGTAGCAAAGCAATCCAGGGCCACTCCCGCACCGTCTGTGAGTTGGGCTTGGACTGCTTCGCTGCGCCCGCCGTGACGGAGATGATCCCGAAGTTCACCCCTGATCCGACAGCCGCGTCAGCGCCTCGCGGATTTTCTCCAGGCGGGCTGCTTCGCTATCGCGGCGCTCGCGCTGCTCTTCGACGACCTCCTCGGGGGCGCGCGCGACGAAATCGGCGTTGCCGAGCTTGGCGTCGAGCTTCTTGATCTCGCCTGCCGTCTTACCCTCCTCCTTGCGCAGGCGCTCAACCTCCGCAGCGAGATCGACGATGCCCTCCAGTGGCAGAGCCGCAACGGAGCCGCGCACAAGGAGCTGCACCGAGTTCTTCGGCGCATCGTTTTCGAAGCGGATCTCCGAGAGGCGAGCGAGGCGTAGCAGAGTGTCCTGCCAAAGCGCGACGCGCTGGCGCACGGTCTCCTCGACGCCGACGAGGACCAGCGGAATCTGCGCGCCCGCAGGCACGTTGGTCTCGGAACGGGCCGAGCGGATTTCGGCGATGAGGTCGACCACGAAACCGACCTCGGCTTCGGCAGCGGCATCCGACAAGCCGGCAAGGTCAGGCCAGGAGGCGAGCGTGAGAAGCCCGCGGTCGGCGATCCCCTCCCCCTTGATCGCCCAGAGTTCCTCCGTGAGGAACGGCATGAACGGGTGCAGCAGCTTCGCGATCTGATCGATCAGGTAGGCGATCGACTTCTGCGTCTCGTCCTTCAGCGCCGGGTCGACGCTCTCACCCTGAAGCACGGGCTTGGCCAGCTCCAGATACCAGTCACAGAAAATATTCCAGACGAAGCGGTAGGCTGCAGCCGCTGCATCGTTGAAGCGATAGGCATCGAGCGCCGTTGCCACCTCGGAGACTGCGCGGGCGGCCTCCCCCAGCGCCCAGCGGTTGAGGACGGCCTTCGCCGCCTCCGGCTGGAAGGCAGGATCGAGGCGGCAGCCGTTCATCTCGGCGAAGCGCGAGGCGTTCCAGAGCTTTGTCGCGAAGTTGCGGTAGCTCTCGACCTGATTGGTCCCGAGCTTGATGTCGCGGCCCGGCGCGGCCAAAGCGGCGAGCGTGTAGCGGAGTGCGTCGGCGCCGTATTGCTCGATCAGGCCGAGCGGATCGACGACATTGCCCTTCGATTTCGACATCTTGGCTCCGGTGGCGTCGCGCACCAGGGCATGCAGGTAGACGGTGTCGAATGGTGCCTTGTCGGTGAGGTGCAGGCCCATCATCATCATGCGGGCGACCCAGAAGAACAGGATGTCCTTGCCGGTTACCAAGGTATTGGTGGGGTAGTAGCGGGCAAGTTCGGGCGTCGCCTCAGGCCAGCCGAGGGTAGAGAACGGCCACAGCGCCGACGAGAACCATGTGTCGAGGACGTCCTCGTCGCGGCGCAGGGTCACCGGACCTCCGCGCACCGCCGACGCCTTGGCCTGCGCCTCTTCCTCGTTCAGCGCGACGTAGATGCTGCCCTCATCATCAAACCAGGCCGGAATCTGGTGGCCCCACCAGAGTTGGCGGGAGATGCACCAGGGCTCGATGTTGGTGAGCCACTGGAAGAAGACCTTTTCGTTGTTTTCCGGGACAAAGCGGGTCTGCCCGTCGCGCACGGCCTGGAGGGCGCGCTCGGCGAGCGGCTTCACGTTCACGTACCACTGGTCAGTGAGGTAGGGCTCGATAACCACGCCCGAGCGGTCGCCATGCGGCACCGCGTGGACGTTGGGCTCGATCTTCAGAAGCAGGCCCTTCTCCTCCATCAGCGCAACCACGCGCTTGCGAGCAACGGCGCGATCGAGACCATGCAGCTCGAGCACCTCGGGCTCAGGCTCGGCATCCTGGAAGAAGGCCTCGTTGCCGACGAGCAGCATCTGCCCCTCCTCGTCGAGCACGTTGATGGCGCGCAAACCATGGCGCTTGCCGACCTCGAAGTCGTTGAAATCGTGGGCCGGGGTGATCTTCACCGCGCCGGTTCCCTTTTCCGGGTCGGAGTAGGTGTCGGCGACGATCGGGATCGCGCGCCGGACCATCGGCAGCAGCACCTTCTCGCCGATCAAGGCCGTGTAGCGCTCGTCCTCCGGGTGGACCGCGACGGCGGTGTCGCCGAGCATGGTCTCAGGGCGGGTGGTGGCGACGGTGATGGTCTCGCCGGTGAGTGCGCCGTTATCGTCGACGACCGGATAGTCGAAGTACCAGAGGTTGCCCTTGGTCTCGACCTGCAGGACTTCAAGATCCGAGATCGCGGTCTGGAACTTCGGGTCCCAGTTCACGAGGCGCTTGTCGCGATAGATCAGGCCCTGCGCGTGCAGATCGACGAAGGTCTTGAGGACAGCCTCCGACAGGCCCTCGTCCATGGTGAAGCGCTCACGCGACCAGTCGCAGGAGGCGCCAAGGCGCTTCAACTGCCCGACGATCGCGCCGCCGGACTCGGCTTTCCAGGCCCAGACCTTCTCCAGGAAAGCCTCGCGACCGAGCTCGCGCCGACCAGGCTGCTGGCTCTCCATGAGCTGGCGCTCTACCACCATCTGGGTGGCGATGCCGGCATGGTCGGTGCCCGGTTGCCAGAGCACGTCGCGCCCGCGCATGCGCTCGAACCGGCAGAGGATGTCCTGCAGCGTGTTGTTGAGCGCGTGGCCGATATGCAGTGAGCCGGTCACGTTCGGCGGCGGGATGACGATGCAGTAGGGCTCGGCGCCCGCGCGCTCGGAGCGGCCAGCGCGGAACGCGCCCTCTGCTTCCCAGGCTGCGCCGACGCGCGCCTCGACTGCGGCGGGATCGAAGGTCTTGTCCATCATGGGGCGGTCGGGCCGATCGTGCGGGCGGTCTTCTTGGAGAAGCCGCCGCTTTCAACCCTTCGCCGCCCCGGCGTCAACCATTGGGCAGCGTCTCAGCGGCCTCTGGCGACCCGCTCGATCTCGGCACGGACCAGCCGCTCGACCATCGCCGGCAGGTTCTCGTCGAGCCAAGTCTTGAGCATCGGCCGGAGCATGTCCTTGACGAGGTCTTCCAGCGTCCGCGTGTTGCTCGTCAACATGGTGTGCGCGAGCATCGTGAAGTGCTGGCTGACGGCGTCGTCTGTATCCTTCGACACCAGACGGTCCACCACCTCGTCCTCGACCGCCGTCTGAAGGCGCTGCGGCGCGCTCTGCGGGGTGGGGTCGGCCTTCCGCAGAGCGACCGGCTCGGGCTCCAGCTCGGCCGTCGTGAAATCAATGTCTTCGAAGCCGAAATCGACCTCCGGCGGCTCGAAAGCGACGGGCTCGGGGCGGCGCACGGGCTTGGCGACCTGGGCGAGATCGAGCACGTCATCGGCACGGGGCTTCGTAGCCGGCGGCGGCTCGGGCGGGGCCTCGTCGGCGGTGTCGTCTGCGATGATGCGGCGGATGGAGGCGAGTATCTCCTCCATCGAGGGCTCGCCGGCGGCGGGCTCCTTCATCGTCTCCGGGAACTTGGGGCTTGCAGCACTCATCCTGACGACGACTCACGCGAGGGGGTGCAGAAGAGAATCGGAGAAGATGGTTAACAATTCACTCGGAGACGCGAGGCCGAACATCCGCATGCGTCGAGAGACAGGGAATCGCTTCCCCGCCCCCGACCCGATCACATCAACGACCGTCCGGCGTCGAGACGCCGTACCAGAGGTCCTTGATCTGGTCGTAATGCTCCTTCGGACTGTACGGCGTGACCGGCAGCGAGGTGTAGCGCACCGTGAGACGACCGATGGCCTGCACCACGTCATAGGAAAAGATGACACGGTCGCGTTGGGCCAGGATCAGGTTCACGCGCGAGCTGAGGAGTTCCTGCTGCGCGTTGAGCACGTCGAGGGTCGTGCGCTGGCCGACGCGGGCCTCCTCGCGGACACCGTTCAGCGCGACCTCGTTGGCCTGAACCTGCGCCTGAGAGGCTAGAACCTGTGCCTTGGCGGCTTCCAGTCGTCCCCAGGCCTGCACGATCACGGAGCGCACGCTGTCGCGGTCGCGCTCGGCGATCAGCCGGGCCTGGCCGACCAGTTCCTTGGCCTGGCGGATCTGCGAGTACTCGCTGCCGCCCTGGTAAATTGGAATCGACAGGCGACCGACGATGGAGGCAGCGGCGAAATTGTCGCCGGGAAACTGCGAATCGTACCGTTGCTGCACCGAGCCCTGGATTGCGGCTGTCGGCGACAACTGGCTCTCGGCGACCTTCACCTGCAGCTCCGCAGCATCGACCGCATGCAGCGATGCTAGGATCTGCGGGTGCTCACGCAGGCCAATATCGATGGCCTCCTGAAGGCTTCTGGGCACGAAGCGGTCGAGCGGACGGCCCGGTGCGAGCTGTCGCGGCTCGACGCCGATGTTCTGACGATAGATGCCGATGGCCGACCGCAGCTGCGACTCGGCGCCGCTCACGCTGGAGCGGGCTCCCGACAGGCGCGCCTCGGCCTGAGCGACGTCGGTGCGAGTGACCTCGCCCACGTTGAAGCGGTCGCGGGTCTGCCGGAGTTGCTCCTCGAGCACCTCGACGTTGTTGCGCTGAAGCTCGAGATTAGCGGTCGCGCTGAGGACCTGCATGTAGGCCTGCGCGGCATTGAACAGCGTCGTCATCTCCGTGAGGCGGATGCCCTCGCGGTTCGACAGCACGTTCGATTCGGCCTGACGGGTTTGGCTGTCGGTGCGAAATCCGTTGAAGAGCGTCTGATTGATGGTCAGGCCGGCGCCGCCCGGACGCGTCGTCTGGTCGAGCCGCTGGCCGGAGACCTGGCCCTGAGTCCGAGTGAGGCCGATATCGGCATCGATGGACACGGTCGGCCGATAGCCGGCCTGCGCTTGGCTCACGGTCTCGTCGACCGAGCGCAGCCGTGCTCGCTCCGAATTCAGCGCGGGATTCGCGGCATAGGCCCGCGACAGCGCGCTTTCCAGGGTTTCGGCCCCAGCCGGTCCGACGGTCGCGAGCGCCAAGACAGCGGCGCTCGACAACCGACGCGCCAACCGCGCCGCAGGTGTCCGTACACTCACGCTCATCAGCCCTTGCGGTTTCTGAAAGTACCGGCAGTCGCCACTGAAATTGCGACTTCAATGCGTTGCCGGCTTGCCCGCCTCAGTGCGAGCTTAGCCGATCAGCAATGCCGTGGGCCATATGGTGAAGGCTTCCCGCCGGCGATTGCGCGACGGTGGCGCATAAAGGCGACACTCGCTCAACCTGCGCTGCGGTCGCCACTCAGAACGCGAAACCGTGCGCGACGGCAAAATCCGCCAGGGCCGGCAGGTTGGCGTCGAAGAGCGGGCGTGCCCCGAAGGCATCGCCGGCCCGCACGAAAAGTGTGGCCTTCGCGCCACGATCCTCGCCGAGCACGCACACCAAGCGCCCGTCATCGCGCAGTTGGTCGAGTAGCGCCTGCGGCCGTGTCTCGACTCGGCCCTGAACGAGGATCGCGTCGTAAGGTCCTTGCGCCGCAGCCCCCTCTCCGAGTGGACCGGTGATCACCTCGGCTGTCGCCCCGAGGCGCTCACGCGCGACCTGCGCAAGATCCGCGTCGGACTCGAGAGCCACGGCGCGTGCCTTGAGTTCAGTGAGCAGCGCGGTGCCGTAGCCGTAGCCCGCAGCCACGTCGAGTACGCGCATACCGGGCCGGATCTTGAGCGCCTGGATCATGCGGGCGAGCACCATCGGCGCCGGCATCGCCCGTGAGGACGCCTCACTGCCTGACAGCCGCAGGGTGCGGTCGATATAGGCGAAGTCCTCCGTTCCCGGCTGCACGAAGCGCTCACGGGGCACGGTGGCGAAGGCTTCGAGCACCGCGACGTCGTTCACGTCGAAGGTGCGCAGCTGGCAATCGACCATGAGCTGCCGAGCCTGAGCGTAATCGAGCATGGAGGCTGCAACCCTTCGGAAGGCGCCGGTGCAGGCCTCAAGCGACCCCCGTGGTCGCTCGCCGCTCCGGCGCGCCGGGTTGTCGTGGATCGGTTCCGAAAAGGCAAGATTTTCGCGCGTCTCGCAGGCAGCCGAACTGTGGGCGCGTGGGAATGCGATCACAGGGTGGTCGGGATGGGCGGACTATGGCGCAGGGTTGCGCCGGATGCTGTCCCGGGGCGAGATCAGAGGAAGGCGTACGCCGTCCTCGATGCAATCCCGTTGAGCCAATATAGCTGGAAGAAAAATGGAGGCCTCGCCCGGAATCGAACCGGGGTGCAAGGATTTGCAGTCCTCTGCGTAACCACTCCGCCACGAGGCCGTCCCGTTGGCCGCACCGGGGTGCAGCCGTCGCCTCCGACCGGGCGGCCGATCGGGGAGGACGGGTCTCTAGCAGAGCCGCAGGCCGATCGGCAACGGGAATTCCGGGCCCATGCCGATGGTTTCGTCGTCCCCCAACCTCCGCATGGAGCCGACTCTGCATACCGGCCACATCCCGCACGATCGTAGCGCTAAGACCACTTGCGTTGTTCGCCGGCGATGGGCTAAGGACCGCGCCGTGATCGCGAAAGCGGCACCGGTGATCCCCGATAGCTCAGTTGGTAGAGCAGGCGACTGTTAATCGCCTTGTCGCAGGTTCGAGTCCTGCTCGGGGAGCCATCCTTTTTCCAACCATCTGCAAACGTTGGTTTTTTCGCGCTCGCCCCCGCACCGGGTCGGCAGGTGCGGGAATAGCGTCTCGCTCGGCCATGCGATTTGCGAGGTTCTCGGCGATCTTCGCGCGGTTCGCTCCGCGCACGTAAGTCGCGCTTTCTCGCGAACCGTCGGCCCATCCGAACCACGCATTGAGTTCGGCCTCTGTCGCGCCGTTCTCGGCCGCCCGTCGAGCGCCGGCCTTGCGAAGGCCGTGGGCCCTTCCCGGCACCTTGGCGCTGACACACGCGTCTCGGAACCAGTTGCCGAAGCTTTCCTTCGTCATCGGCCGGCCGCGCTCGCCCGTGATGAAAGAGAGATCCCCAATCGGCGCCGCGGCAATCGATTTTGCGAGCGGCAGCAGGATCCGGATCGTTACTTCCTGCTGTGTCTTCTCGGTCACGATCCGGATCTTGCCGTCCCGGACGTGCTGCCGGCCGAGGCGAGCTGCGTCACCCCGGCGCAGTCCTGTATAAAGCAGGATGTCGAGCGCGAGCCGTTCGCGCGTGCCGAGATCCCAGCGCCGCTCGAACTTCGCGACCTCCTCCTCCGACCACGTGTGGAAGCCGTTCCGGTCGTTTGCGCCCGCCATCAGCTTCACGCCGCGGGTCGGATCCGCGCCGATGAACTCTCGATCGACCGCCCAGCCGAACAGCCCCCGCATCGTTTTCAGCCAGTTGTTGGCGCCGTGCGGCTTGGCCTTCCGGCGATCCATGCCTTCCTGGATCGATCGCCGATTGATCGCGTCGAGCCGCTCGTGTCCGGCGACGTCAATCATGGCCTTGAGCAGGCCGTGGCGCTGAGCGCGCGTCGCGGCCGACAGATCCTCGCTCCACTCCCGACTCTTCGTATAGGCGTCGACGACCCAGGCGACGGTGCCGGCAGCCACGCCCTTCGTTGTCGCCGAGTTCGGCGCCCGTCCCTTCAAGGCGTCTTCATAGGCCTGCCAAAACGCCTTCGTCCCGTATGGATCCCGCAACCGAATGCGAGGCCCGGTACCGCGACGGACGTACCAGACGGTCGATCCGTGGCGCGTGGTCTCTTTCTGTAGGTGGGGCGGACGACGACGCGGCATGTCGTCGGTCACAGGACCACTACCCTGCCCTTGTCGGCAAGCTGGCTGGCGACCGATTCTCCCGTTGTTTCGACCGCCACGCCGTCGGCTCGCACGATGACGCGCAGCACCGGCAGGCCTTCCGCCTTCACAGCGCGGATTGCTCGAGCAATGTCGGCCTGGGTGACGCTGGCGGCTCTACGCGGCACGGGCCCCTCGCCGCACACCGTCCATGAAGACCAGCCAGGGCAGATCCGGCCAGCGGGCGCCGATCGGCTCCAGCGCAGCGATCAGCTCGTCGAGGCGGCCGAGGCCAGACACAGCCGCGGCGACGTCGTCGAGCATCTCCGCGCGCGTCGCCGGCGCGAGACGGGCAACGGCGTGCTCGGCGTTCTCGGCTCGGATCTCGGCCAGCCGCCCATCCACACACTCGGCCGCGATCTGCAGGCCGCGCTCGATCTCCTCGGCCGTGGCGGCTGGCCAGTGCTCATCGAGGGCGGCGCGCAGGTCGAAGCCCGGCACGCTCGCCGCGTGAGACTCAGTCAGAAAGCGGGCGATCGCCGGCGCGTGGTCGGCCGGGATCATATGAGACCTCCGAGGGCCAGGATGTCACGGATCAGTCCTTTGTAGAGGAGCCGATCGACCTCGAACTCAGAGTCGATGTCTCGCTTGGCGAACCGCGCCTTGACCAGGATGCCGTCTAGGGTGCGGGCCGTGGCCCGCTCGATCGCGAATTCGACGTCGCTCAGATCCTGCGCGGCACGGCTGCAGGCCTCTTCAGCCTCGGCCAGACCGCTCGTCTTCTCGGCTAGGGCACACTCTCCCTTCCATCGATCGTAGGCGGAAACGATCTCATCCGCCCGGGCCTGCGCTTCGGGCCATGGAACGCGCTCCTCGACCGTATGACCGCCAGCCGGAAGCCGATCTGCAGGCGTGGCGGGGCGCCTCTGCCAGCACCAATGCTCTCGACGGAGACCTCTCCATTCCGCGTTGGCGTCCTCGACGATATACATGCGGCGGCCGTCGGGGCGCTCGATCGAATAGCCCTCAATCTTGAGAGCATGGTCCCCGTCAGCGACGAAGATCTCGGCTGGCGGTTCTGGGCAGACCGAGTGAAGTTCGGAAGCATGCCGACAAGCCGCGCGATAGGCAGCCTCCGCAGCCGCGAAGCGCTCGCCGAGCACCAGGAGCTCGGCGTCCGGATGCGGTTCGGTTTGGCCCGCGACCATGCGGGCGATCGCAGCGTCGGTCTTATTGTACTGTAGACGACGAGGTGCGCGCGAGATGGCGCGGACGGCTGATGCAGACATGATCGAGCTCCACCACTTGGAAGCTCAACATAGCCATATTGGCTTTGTTCCTGTCAACCAAGAAAGCCATATCGGCTATGGTGACGGGTAGCCGTCCTCGTCTCGTATGACGTTTGGATCGAAAAGTGCCATGGATGCGACCGCTATTTCCTTCACCGGCGCATTCCGAAGAGGCGCCCCACCGATGATTTGAATATCGAAGTGACCAGGATCAGAGCCTCGGTTTGGTACCCCAATCACCACTCTCTTATCATTTGTGTCTAGATGTAAAAGACAAAGTCGACCGAAGTATTCTTCGTGAGATTGGTTATCTCGGTAGGTGAACCTTACCAAGTCACCTATTCGAAAAAAGGGATAAAAATTTTCGGTCGATACGAAATACCAGGCCGTTCTCTCTGATCCTACGGTACCGATCTCAATATCGAAGGGAACAGCATTATCTTCGATAGCCGCATCTTCATAGTCGAATATCGGATCTACTAGTCCGCCGTCATCGATATTGCCTCTAGAATAGACGGTAAGGACTGTAGGGGGATCGGCGATTAACTCAGCCGGCTGAACGCCTAGCGTCGCGCCCAGCCGCTCCATCCAATCCTGGGTAAGCCGCATCAACCCGCGTTCGAGCTTGGAGATCGTGACCCAATGTGCGCCGACCCGCTCTCCGAGCTCTGGCTGGCTCCAGCCGCGCCTCAGTCGTAGCTCGCTTATCCGATTTGGATTCTGCTTCTTCATAAAGCCTATTCAGCTTAGTCATGCGAACCACGCCATGCCCATATTGGCTATGGCAGGCTTGACACCGCAACAGCCAATATGGCTATGTCGGCCTTATGACTCCCTTGGAATGGCGGAAAAGCCGAGAGCTTTCGCAGCGACAAGCCGCTGAGCTCGCCGGCGTCTCTGGGCGTAACCCCGCTCGGACCTGGAGCCGTTGGGAACTGGGCGAACGTCAGCCGCCCATACGTGTCGTGGCTAAGATCGAGGCCGAAAGCGCCGGTGCAGTTTCAGCGGTTGCATGGGCTTCAGTGAGAGACACATTCCTCTCGCATCTGCAGGAGCCGCCACCGATTGGTCCTTCTGTCGAGGCACGCGCATGATGCAGGCTTCACACTTCAAGCCCCATCAGCCCCACGGCCACACTGCCGAGAAGCGCGGCCGTCTCGCGGCCGCCCGGCGTCCGGCCTTGTTCGTCGAGGCGGTTCGTCAGCCGCTCGAGCACAGCGGTGCGGTCGCTGATCGGCAGTACGCCGACGAGGTCCATCATCAGGATCGCCAGCGTTTCAGCGACAGCCTTCGCGCTGACGTGTCCAACTCTCCCATCCGGTCCTGCCGACCACCCAAGCCCGCCAAGACTACGGCGGCCGGCAGATCCCGTGACGTCGTCCCTGTCCTTCTCACTCACCTCCATCTCTCGGCTCCCGTGCTTCGGTCGGTTTCATCCCACCACAGGAGCCACCCGAGATGTTGGGAAGGTCACCCGCGAGCGCGGGTAAATCACCCGAGGCTGTCATGACGACTGCGACTGCCGAGGCCCGATCTCTCGTCGAGATGATCGCGGGCCCGCTTCGGCTTGGTGAGAACGTGAAAGGCGCTCTGTCGCGCGTCTCGCGTGCAACCGGCCTGCCCGATCGCCGCATCCGCGGGATCTGGCACCAGGAAGCGCGATCGATCCGGTCCGAAGAGATGGACCGCCTGAGACAAGCCGCGCGCGACGCTCGCGCCATGGAGCAAGCCCGCGATGAATTTCGAGCCGTCACAGCCCTCATCGCCGCCTGCGACACGACCGCTGGCGTTTGGAGTGCGGACGGGTGTCGCGAAGCGGATCCTCCGATGGGCTCGCGGGCTAGCGCTCTGGATCGCCCCTTGGCTGCAGGAGCCTGATCAGCCGCGCTGAACCGGTCCCCGAAACGAGAACCGCCGCCCCGGGTGCAGCCGGAAGCGGCGGAGAAAGATGCGCTCGATGCGAACCCAACGCGGTACAGATCATAGCCGAAGCCACCAGGTGTCGCCAGCGGGCGGCGTTTTCGCTGGGTATGGCCCCTGCCGGGTCGAGACGTCGATTTCGCAAGCACGTCTGCAGCAGCTCGCGCGCACCGGCGCTCCCCATCTGCGTCCGATCTACGGTGCCATGGCGAATGGTCTGGTCGGCTTCCTGCTCGTCGCCCAGAATGCTGGTCGCTTCGACGCCATCAAGGGCCGCCCGTTCGTCGCCCTCCTCGCGGACGACACCGATCGTGCACTCGGACCGGCCGGCTTCCATCGCAAGTCCGTTCGGCGAATGGCGGCGCAGGTCTCCTCGATCGCGATCATCGCGTCCGACATCGTGCACGAGGCGTACGTCACCGCGGCCGCCGGCGCGGCGCTCGGTTTCAACATGCTGATCGTCGAAACGCGTCCCGAGCATGAGGGCGCGTGGATGGAGCTGCTGAGAGAGGCCGCCCCGCAGGCATCGACCCTCCTGTGCACGCCGATCGAGGGAACCGCATGACGGCGGCGGTCACACTCCTCTCTCAGGCCAAGAAGTCGAAGAAGAAGGCGCGCAGGCCCGAGGACGTCGACATCGACGCCGGCGGCTACAGCCTCGACCTGATGAACGACGAGTTCGCCTTCCTGCTCGTCGGTTCGAAGGCGGTTATCATTCGCGAGAAGGCGGACGCGCCGGTCAATCAGCGCATCCGCTTCCTCACACTCGAGGCCTTCCGGCAGTGGTCGCTGAACCTCTTCACCGAGGCCTGGGATCCCGAGGCCAAGGACGTGAAAAAGATGTCCTGGGCCAAGCGCTGGCTCGGCGATCGCCAGCGCCGGCAGTACGACGGCGTCGAGTTCCATCCGGATCGGAACCCGGATCCGAGCCAGGCCGGCGGCACGCCGGGCTATTACAATCTCTGGCGCGGCTGGAGCTGCGCGCCGAAGCGTGGCGGCTCGTACGCGACCTTCCGCGACCACCTGCTGAACAACGTCTGCAATGGGGACGAGCAGCTCTACCTCTGGGTCTTCGCGTGGTTCGCACACATCCTGCAATGGCCACGCGAGCGTATCGGCAATTCGATCATCCTCCGCGGCGGCGAGGGCTCGGGCAAGACCAAGATCGGCGAAGTCTTCGGCTCGCTGATCCCGAGCCACTACTTCCTGATCGACTCGCCGCGCTACCTGACCGGCCAATTCAACGCCCACATGGCCTCCTGCCTCCTCCTTCAGGCAGACGAGGCGGTCTGGACGGGGGACAAAACGGCCGAGGGTCGCCTCAAGGGCTTGATCACAGCCGGCGAGCAGATGATCGAATCGAAGGGCGTCGATCCGATCAGCCTACGAAACTATGTCCGCGTGCTGATGACCTCGAACGAGGACTTCGTGGTGCCCGTCGGCAAGGACGGCCGGCGCTACTGCGTCCTCGACGTCAATCCGCGCGTTGCCCAGAACAGTGCCTACTTCGCTGAGATGGATGCCGAGCTGCGCAACGGCGGCCGCGAGGCCCTGCTGCACGACCTTCTGACGTTCGACCTATCACGGGTCGACATTCGACATGTGCCTCGCACCGACGCGTTGCTCGAGCAGAAAATCCATTCGCTGCGCGACGTCGACGCCTGGTGGCTCGATCGGCTGATGTCCGGCTCGCCGACCAGCAAGCTCGATCACTGGCCGCACGAGATCGGCGTCGACGAGATGCGCGACGATTACTTCGCGGCCTCCGAGCGACGAGGATTGAAGAACAAGAGCTCGGAGATTGTTTTCGGGAAGAAGCTTAACAAGCTAGTCCCGGTCCTCAATCGGATCCGTCGCTACGAAGATATAGATGTCGGTCGACGGCGCGTGTGGTTCTACGCGTTGCCCAGCCTGTTGGACTGTCGCACAGCCTTCGAAAAGGCGGTCGGGCAGAAGGTCCTCTGGGGTGACGACGAGGATTCGCCTGTGGACGATCCCGGCCATGTCGATTGAGGTGTCCTAAGTGTCCTATGACAAGTTCCACTTAGGACCGCCGTAAATCTATGAAATTACAGACGATGTCCTAAGTGTCCTAAGTGTCCTATGTTTTCCCTCGCGTACGCGCGTGCGTGAAATGAGGATGAGGCCGCTTGCTAAGCCCTCTGCTACCTGCCGCCGATTTTCTGCAAATGGTCGCACTTCAACTTTCAATAGGACACTTAGGACACTTGGGACATCGTCAATGAAATCAAGCATTTAGAGCTGTCCTAAGTTGGACTCGAATTAGGACACCTAGGACATGGTGTTCAAGATATCCCCCTGTCTTCTCACACCGGCACAATATCCATTGACAATGACGCAGGTAGCGTCGGACCGCTGATCTGCAGACTGGCGACACGAAGATCTCCAGGTGCATCACCTTGGGGGTTTCATCCTTGATCGCCTCGACTTCGATCTCTCAACACAGAGGCTATGCTCGACCAGGCGCGCACCACGCAGCCGGCGTGCGCCAAGTCCGGACCCACGCGGCGCCAGCGTCCAGACGGAAGCCCGGCCTTTCGACGAAGCGGCCGCTCGACATTGAGGACGTGCTGAGCTGGGCCTTCCGCCACGAGCTGACGAAGCGCCGTGACGACGACCGGGGCCCGCGCCTCGGCTTCTCACCCGTATCGCCGATGTTCCGGCATGCCGACCTCGGCGTACGCGTGGAGAACTTCAGCCGCGAGCCCGGCATGCCGGCGGCGATGGGCGAGCCGCATCCGGACGCGCTGATCGTCGAGGCGGCCGTGCTCGAGCTCGCGCGCTTCGCCGAGCATCGCTTCGAAGGCGATCTCGGCCTCCTGACCAATCTCCCACCGGGCCAGAACGAACACGCGGCGATCGGCCGGGCGATGTCGCAGCTGGCCGCCACCGTTCAGATTCAGGCGAGGCTCAGCGCCCGGCCGACCTTCGTCAACTCGCCCCTCCCCGCCGCGGTCGTCGGCAAGACCGGCAAGCCGATCATCTGCATGCTCCGGACGGAGATGCGCGCCGACGCGGCCGGGATCCTGCGACCGCACCTGGTCGAGGAGCGCTGCGGCGCCGTCGGCGCGAACCGGTACCCGAACGGCGCCTATTGCTGCATCGACTGGGATAACCCGCAGACCATCCTGCTCGAGCGGGCGACCTACGCGGCTTGGTGGGCGGCCCTCGACCTGCTGGCGCACGAGCTGAAGGGCAAGCTTGAGACGATCGCGGTGTTGCCGCCGGCGGCCGCCCAGCGGCCTTGGGCGGGTAACGTCGACGGCAGCAAGCCTCGGCGCATCCTGGAGCGCCTGGCGAGCCCTCCTCCGGTGGTGCACGAAGGATCTGCACAGCGGGCGCGCAGGGCCCCTGCCAAGCGGGGTGCACCGGTCAGCACCCGGCGATCGGTGCCGCCGCCCGCGGTCGAACTCGAGACCGCCTAGCCGTCCGCTTGATAGCGGAAAACGGCTTGCGTATACCTCAATGCGGACCACAAGGTCTCTGAAGCCCCGCTGGCGATCGCCGCGGGGCTTTTTCGTAACGCAGGCACGTCGCCGCCCGGTTGGCACGGGCTCGACGAAGACGCGACAAGCGCACGCCTGCCATCACCGCCCGCAGATCCCAGCCACCAGGCCCCTCCTTCGAGGGTGGATCACCCGCGCCTCGAGCGCCGCGGCGGCAACTTCCCTCCCGACGACATGTCGACCTGACGAGCGCCCCGCTCTGGCGGACACCGGCTGCGGGGCGTTCGTGTTTCTGCGCCCTCTTTCACGCGCCGGCCGCTGTATGATTGCTTCCGATAATGTTCCTTGTCGGAAGTAAACCGAGCAGGCTTGTCTGCCGCATAACGCGCGATCGGTAGCGATTAGACCGCACGCGCCAGTGCTCCTCAGACGAAATTTCGATCCGCGCCTGGCCGGTTGGTTGCCTGGAGGGTGCGGCTAGGCTGCCCGAAGCCGGACCCCGGCTGCGGGTGCGTCGGCCGAGGGCGTGCATGCGCGCCTCATCCGGCTCGGGCAGCCGCCCCTTTACCGATTCGGACTTCCGGCACTCCATGCCGGCACGGGATAGCGCGAGGCGCTTCGTGACGGGGCAAGCGGCCCCCTCGAACACCGGAAAGCACGGCTCCCTGCCTCGCGCCGACCTTCGGGTCGCGGAGGGTCAAGCTATGCGCGGGCCGCATTCTTCAGATCCATCGAGGCTACATGCACCCGACAGTCTTCCGCGTCGATCGGCCGGCCGCGCCACTGCCGACGAACATCCAGAATGATCACGACCTGACCCGGTGGCGCGAGGAACACGCCGCCGCTCAGACCGCCGCGTCACGTCTTGCGACCGACCGGACACGCATGCTGGCCAGCGCCAGCGTTGAATCCATCACAAAGAAGGATGCGGAGATTGGCGCCGCTCGTATTCGCGTCGAGCGAGCCGCCGCCGTGATCGAAGCAGCCGAGCGCAAGATTTCGGACGCTGCGGCACGTGAGGCCGCAAAGGAGCCGGAGCGCCTACGCCGCTATGCTGCAGGCAAAAAGGCCGCAGCGGAAGCCGAGCGCTTGATGCGCGACGAGTACGGCCCGATGGCCGGCAAGGTGGCTGCGATCATGAGGCGGCTCGCGGAGCTGCGAGCGATCGTCAGCCTCGCCAACGCCGACTTGCCAGCCACTGGCGAGCAGCTGAACCCGGATGCCTTCCGCGGGCGGCCAGCGGAGGCCAGCCGCTACGAGATGCGTCCGCATGTCGTGACGGTCGAGGAGGATGGCACGGTGGTGCACTCGGTGATCCGCGCCGAGAGTGACCGCGATCGCGGCGGCGATCGGGACGACGGCGGCCCAGCGATGCATGTCAGTGGCCACGGCGCTGGGCTGCGTCAGGAGATCCGCCAGCGCCAAGTCTACATCGCAGGTTCTGCCGGCATCGACGTGCCACCCCTCGACAAGTCGGTAACGCTGCCAGGCCTCGCCTGGGACGATGCTCCCTTCTGGCCGCCGGCCGCACGCTGAACATTCGATCTCGTTTGTACCTGCAGGAGTACGACTATGCCGAACCGTAATCACCCTTCCGCAACCAGCCGCCAAGCGATGGCCGCTGCAGAGGAAGCTCGGGCTCTTTTGAAGCGAGCTGGCAAGAGCCGCGACGACGCGAATCCGGAAGATCAGAGTGAGGCTGACAACACCGCCCAAACGCTGGAAGAGCCTGCGACCGATGCGGGCAGCGACGACGATATGGGCGAGATCCTGGTCGAAGCCGGGGACGACGAAGAGGATGACGATACCGCTCGCTCGGGCCGTGGGTCACGCAAGGCCACGGTACGCGCTGCCGTCGAGGCGGACCGGGTCCGATCTTCGACGATCATGGAGCTCGCCCGCGCCGCTGGCCTATCGAACTTCGGCCGACGTCATGTCGATTATGGTACGTCGGTCCGCGAGTTCAGGAGGGCACTGCGGGAGCGGCAGGGCAAGCCTGGTGCGCGCAAACTCCACGATCAGCCGAGCTTCTCCAAGGAGGTGTCTCGTGGGGCAAAGGAAGCGCAGCGTGCGCTCGGCCGGCGCTGACACAACCGATTTCCGTTGACGGAATAGAGACCGGGATCGGCGGGCGGGAGACCGCCGAGCCTAGAGGGTCGTCTGCGTCCCTGCATCGAGGTGGAGAATGACCCAAGACACCTTCAAGCTTGAGGAACTCGACGAGCTCGACCAGAAGCTCGCGATAGGCATCCTCTATTCAGCGTCGCCGTTCGATCGCCCAGCGGGTTCGATGCCACCTGCAGAGGTGCGCGATATCCTGAAGCGGACGGATCGGCTGATGCCGCACCTGAAGCGCCTCTGGCCGTCCGTTGAAGCGGCGCAGCAAGCCAATCGCGAGCGCATGCTTGAGCTGTTCGGTGACGCGCTCTGAATTCCAGGGTCCTTCCCAGGGGGGTGGCCGCCCAAGGGGAATTCGGACCGCACGGGTTCACCCTCTGAGAATTTTTCGAACCGGGGTTGTTGTTTATGACCGGCCCCCACTTTCGCCGGCCGAGCATCGCCGGCGCTGAGCGTAAGAGCCTCTAACAAATAGACTTCGTCGAACGGAGCGATATCGCCGGCGCCGATCGAAAACTCTCGTCAGAAGTAAAATCTGCCTCGCTGTGTGTCGCTAAACCGGCCCGGCATCTGCGCGGAGCTGCGGCTGCCTGACGGCCGTCGACCAGCATCTTTCACCGATCGCGGCCTACCGGCCGCCCCCTAATCCGGGCCGTTGTACGGCTCCGGAAATGCACCCCTGTGCCCTTGCAGGGCACCTCATAGGAGACCTCCCGTGGCCGATCCTATCAATGCCAGCATCCCCGACTGCCTCAAGGCTATGCAGGCGCCCCAGATCACGAAGTGGCCGTACGAATTCCCTCTCTCGAGGCCGATCGACGATGGGCAGGAGACGACAGCCGTTCTCATCCTTCAAGAGCCGACCGCGAAGGAGGTATTCCGGTTTGGTCTGCTCACTGGCCTTGCCGAGGACCAGGTGCGCGGGCTTGTCGGCCAGCTCGCCGGCATCGCGCCTCCCCTGCTCGACAAGATTGCGGGCGCCGACATCATCGCGCTCTCGGTCCGCCTGAACCGTTTTTTCAGCCAGGCGGCGGCCTGACGGCGCGTATCGACCAAATCATCCGGCATGGCCTGCTCTGGAACAGGAGTTGGCCGTTCAGCCTGCCGCCAGACCAGCTCTCCGCCGGCGACCTCGCGTACATCGAGGCAAGGATGGCGGGGCTCGCGGCCGAGGCTGACCGCCGCGGTGATGATGACGACTGACCTGGCGAGCGCCGGCAGCCCTCCCCACTAACTGAGACGGATCGATCGTGTCCGACGATACCCTACGCCTTGTCGCCAAACTCGACGACCAGGTCACTGGCCCGCTCGGCAAAGTCGAGGGCGCGCTCAAGCGCACCAGCAACCAGGGCCGCGACGGCGCTGCGGCGATGCGCAAGGAGTGGGAGGGGTTCCGAGCGGTGCTGGGAACCACGAACACGGCGATCTCCGGAATGGCAGCTCCGCTGTCCGCGCTCGGCCTCGCCGGCGGCGGTGCTGCGCTGTCACTGGCGGCGGCTGGCAGCGCGTTGCGGGACTTCTCCAAGAGCACGCAGTCGCTAGAAATCCTGTCTAAGCAGACCGGCTTGACCGTCGAGAGCCTACGCGCCCTGGAAAACATGGGTGGCCGCGTCGGCATTGCCGGCACCACGATGCTTAGTGCGGCCGATAATTTTTCCCGTGCGGCGGCCCAGCTTAAGCGCGGGTACAGCGAAGCCATCCAGTCGCTGCCCAACATGAATTTGCGCTGGCTGTTGGACGATTTGAGGAGCGCCAAGTCTGCCGAAGAGATGATGAACAAACTCTTCGAAGGGCTTCCGAAAATCAGCAACATCGAAGCGCGCCGTCGTGTTTTGACGATGTTCTTCGGCACCGAAGATATCGACCGTATCATACAGGAATACGGGAACGATGCTGCAAAAAAGCTGCAAGAAATACGCGGGCAGGTCGGGACGATCGGTCCCGAGGCACAAAAGGCTGCGCGAGAATTTGAGGATATGGTGGGGCGGTGGGATGCCGCGCTCGGAAAAGCCAAGATCTGGGCCTTAACGCCGTTGCTCGAGGGCGCCGTCAAGACGATGGGCGGTATCGCCGACGCGGCTGAGAAGCTTCGATCCGGTCATCCGCTCGACGCATTGAAAGCGCTCGATCAGGCAACGGATCTCGGCTTCGGCTCGATTGGTAAGGCGCCCGCCGCAGTATCGCGTGAGAAGCTCGAAGGTCGGCGCAGCCAGGTCCAGCGGCAGCTCGAGCTGCTCGAGGCTGGCCCCCGCAGCAGCGAATACCAACGCAAGCATGACCGGATGGTCGACGAGCTCAAGCGGGTCGCCGACGAGCTCCAGAAACTTCGCGAACAAGGCGGGGCCAGTGTCAGCCCGTCCAGCTTTGACGGATCAGACGGCGTGAAGTCTCTGATCCAGAAAGCCGCATACGGCGGGTCGCCTTTCGTCGGCGGCGGCTATGGTGGCAGCTCCGGGTCGGTTTTTGGCCGAGGCGGTACATCCCGCGCTTCGAGATCATCTGACGCCCCCGAGAACGGCGGCGGCTTTCAAGGAATCCCGTTTGGGAGCAGCAGCGCGGGCGCGACCGGTGGCCAGACCACGGCCAACACGCCGCGTGGAACAGGCCGAGGAAATTCGCGGGCGGCCCGCACCGGCGACATGATGGCCTACGCGATGGATCAGCTTCGTCGTGAAGGCGTACCGGAAGCGAACCTGAGGCAGGCCGCGGCCCATCTCGTCGGCCAGGCCACGATGGAGTCGGGGCTCGATCCGAACAAGACACATGACGGCGGTACCGGATACGGCATCTATGGCGCGCGCGACCCAAAAGGCTGGGGCGACTACAAGGGTGCTCGCCGGTCGCATATGGTGAAGTGGCTGGAGAAAAACGGCTACGCCCGCAACTCGGCCGAGGGGCAGATGCGCTACATGGCGCACGAAGCCATGTCCGGCAGTTATCCGAACACCAAGCGCAT
Source organism: Methylobacterium gnaphalii (assembly GCF_007992215.1). Taxonomy (GTDB): domain Bacteria; phylum Pseudomonadota; class Alphaproteobacteria; order Rhizobiales; family Beijerinckiaceae; genus Methylobacterium; species Methylobacterium gnaphalii. Next base: position 56,472 of record NZ_BJZV01000002.1, read on the forward strand.
TTTGATGAGCGGTGGTGGCGCCGAGCATACGAACACGATCACCAGGGAGTTCGAAGGCCCTGCCGTCATCAATCATCGCGCAGGCGCCGTGCAGAACGCCATGCGGGTCGGCCCTACGCAGCAGGGACCCACGGCCTCAGGCGACGATGGCGGCTTCTTCCCCAACGGCGCGCCGCGCGTGCTCAAGCCCAAATCCATGGCCGGCGACAAAAGCGTCCCTGGTCACGTGATGGGCGATGGCTTCGAGCAGACCAAGCCATGGTCGACTGACCCCGGCGCCAGCCTGATGAAGCGCTTCTACGGCTCCGGTACCCCGAGTGGGGGAGCGCCGACAGCGGGGTCGGATGCCTCTGGCGGCCAGGGTACCCTGCATATCAAGCTCGAGGGCGCATCCCCGGGCACCAGGATTTCGCACGACATGGACGGCCTGTTTCGCGGCGTCACCGTCTCGCGCCACCGATCGTCCGAGATGTCCAACCTCTAGGCCAAGCTGCGATGCCCGATCCCGATCTCGTCTGCCAGGTCTACGCGGCCGGCGGCATCTTCTCGAACTGGCTGACCGTCGCGGTATCCTACACCTGCGATGATACCGAGCCGCTTCGCCACTTCGCCTTGAGCTGCGCCGAGCCGAGCGCCGCCAAAGCCGCGCTCAAACTCGTCCCGGGCGATCGCGTCAACATCGATCTCGCCGGCCGCCGCGTCATCGAGAACGGGTTCATCAAGATCCGGCAGGTCGGCTACGATGCCAACCGGCACGGCGTACAGATCACCGGCCTCTCAGCCGCGGGAAACATCCAGCAGGCGAGCGCCGATCCGGGCCAGTATCGAGGCTATGCCTTCGACGCGATCGCCAGGAAGGTGGCGCAGAAGTACGGTGTCAGCTTCCGGATGGTGAACCCGCCAGACGGTGCCAACCTGCCGTTCCCCAACGTCATTCCGTCCCATGGAGAAACGGACTGGCATTTCCTGAGACGCCTCGCACGTGCCCGCGGGATCATCCTCACGGCCGCGGCAAACGGCGACCTCGTCGGCGGCGTGCCCGATGGCGGCTCCGGCGCTACCTTGGAAGAGGGCCGCAACATCCTCTCCTGCAACTGCTACATCGAGCAGCCTTGGATGGATAAATTGCTGGGCGTTGCACAGACGCCTGGCTCGGACGGGATGTCCGGCCGGACGGCGGCCGAGGTCGCATCGACGGCACAGATTAATGGCGGACCTGGCAGTGGTCTGACGGCTCGGGTTCTCGCTGATCAGCCTCTCAACCCGCAGGAAAATAAGATCGCGACCGACGCATATGCGCAGCAGATCCTGCTCGACACGCTGCGTTGCACGGTGACGCACCACGGCTGGTTCAAGCCCGGCACGACGGATCTCTGGGAGCTCGGTGACAAGGTAACCGTTCGCTCTCCGATGGCCTTCGGCCGCGTCGACACCCAGCAGCTGCGGGTGTGGTCGGTTACCTGTTCGCAGACCCCCGAAGGCCAGACCACGACCAGCGTGCAGCTCGTCAGCGAGCCCGTTTTCCAGCGCAAATATCCGGACGGCCAAGCCGGCGATCCGTTCGGACAAAGCGCCAAAGCCGCGTCCATTCAGATGCCGGCATAAAAGATATCGCTTATCCCTTCACGTCCGATCAGCGCCCCGAGACTCAGGTCTCGGGGCGATTTCTTGTTCTGAGGCAACTTGCTCCGCTGATCCAACTCATCGCCCGGTGATTTTATCCCGCTTTTTGCAATACAAGGATCAGCTCTCTTTTGGTGGCAGCACCAGACTTGCGGGAACGTCTGACATCCGGAATGTTATCTTGAATAACATGTTCCAAACGTAAATCTGGATGTTGCTTAAGGAGCCTCTGATAGAGCCGCTCAGCCGGATGGCTCGTCATACGTTTGCGCGACACTGTTTCGCCAACGACTAATATACAACGGCCGCCAGACCGTAAAAATTTGAAGGCATTGTCGGCAAATGCCGCGGTCATATCATCGAACCTGTTGGCTTTGTCAGTTGGCTCGGGCGAGTAATTTTGTGTATTGCGGTCAAGAAACCACATTCTGAGCCGGTTGTCGCGAATGTAATCGAGCGCGTTCATGTAGGGCGGGCTCGTAACAATAGCATCAACTTCTCGGTCAAGCTTCAGCTTTTCAACGCTAATTTGCTCTATAGTGATCACGTTATCACGATTTGCCGGTTCAAGATCTCTGTAGGTTCGAGTAATCTTTGCAGAAAGCCTTGGCTCTAAATCTCGTTCAGTGTACATATCTGGGAATTCTTCGCGCGAGTACTTGCGGTCGCGAAGGTAAGGCACGAGATGGCTGCTTGGATAAGATAAAAATCCTGGCCGCTGATGATGAAGCACGCTTAGCAAACATGCTAACAGAAAGTTATCTGACCTTTCGATGCACTCGTCGCAAAACCTCAGAGCATTCTGAAGTGTTTCCGGATGAAAAAATTTACGTACCCATTCGGGTATCTGGCTCTCGTCGTAACGCATACGGCGCTTAGAAGCATCAAGTGTCTGCTTCAATCGCTCGTTTGCTAAAATAAGCGTTCTAGGCGCTTCGAGTTTGGCGCGCGTCAAATTTATTGCGTACGGGTTACTGTCAAATGCCAAAACTTTTCGACCTAATAGCGCCGCTTCTAAGGGTATCGTTCCAGACCCAGCGAAGCAGTCAAGAATTGTATCGCCTCTGTTGGTAAAGTTACTTAGCAAATGACGGGCTATATTCGGTTTTAACTTGCCGATATAAGGCGCAAGCTGATGCAGCTTGCAATCTGTCTGCAAGGCCGACTGCTGCCAAGAGGACGGCGCTAGTTCAACGTGGGAGAAGATCTGGCTACTCACGGCTACCACCCTGCCGTTGCTGCGATTTCTTCGCGAGCAACCTCCACCTTGGTCACCAAAGCGGCCACTGAGTCCGCTAAGGCTTGATGGTGGCTTGATGGATCATACAGCAGCGCACTCAAATTCATCGTCTCCTCCAGGACACGAAGGGATCCAGCGCGGGCTGCATCCTCGGGCATTACGATGTAATGGGGTCGTGTGCCCTCAAATCGATACGCGTGGTCTTCAAGTAATAGTTGTATATCTGGATCGCGCATCGATGCGCCGAGAAACACAAAGGTGTGTGTAACAAAAAGTCCGCGCATCAGCTGATAAAAATGGCCGTAATCACGCCGCGCCAGCGCATATTGAGATCTTGTGAAAATAGTCTGTTCAGGTGAGTCAATCGTACCGTGAATTTTGAGCACAACACGATCCTGCCGCCTGAAAACATCAGCCACATCTCTGTCATAATAGTTTTTGACTAAGACGGTGTTGTCTTGAAGTGCATTTGCCCTGTTTTCATATAGTTTGTCGAAATTGGTGGTCATAACTAATCTCGAATCCACTCGAGACAGATCGTCATGAATTTTTGCGGGGCGATATCCGTTACTCAGGAACTCCCGCAAAATCTCCGTCCGAAAAACTGATCCTGACAAATGCTTGCGGGCGAGTTCGCAAGCTGTAAGCATGTCGCCTTCCGTAATACAGGCTTCTACTTCGCGTTTATGACCTATATTTGTTATCAGAGACGCAAGATGACTTAGAAAATCTATCCATCCGCGGGGATGCTGACCTTGCGCATTTGCGGCATTGCGAGATACCCCAGCTCCTAGAAACAATACAGATTGTCTAGCCGCGATGTCCCGGACCAAATCTTCCGGCCAACTAATCATTTCGAAGCTCCGCGCTCCGGCGAAGATTTTTCATTAATGTTTCTGCTAGTGCTTTGATGAAATCTTTGTATTGAGCCTGTTGCTGAAACTGGCCGCCCGACAATCCATCGGCTCGGGTAAGTTTATGGATCGGGGCATGCGCTGTTTGCGCAAGCGGGACCAAGCTGAACATGTGTGGCACATCGCCGAGATGGACGTCATCGTTATTTAAAGGCGCAGCGATGAACTGGCCCAAGCTCCTGGCTATCTCTTCTGGTATCTGAGCTAGTATTTTTTCGTATGCCCCAGTAGCGCGTTTTTCATTTCTAATTGTCTTAGTTATATATTGTTGGACCGTATACCCGGCAAAGCGAGCCATCTTTGATGCGTCAGGTCTAATTTCTTTGCCGAAATCTTTAGTAACGTCGCCATGCATAGTTTTCATCCTTGCATAGGCGTCGTTGTAATTATTTTGCCACTGCTTGATCCATTCCGCTATGTTGTCGATGCCGATCAAGCTAAATATATCGCAGCCCATTGGCGCCATGAAGCAATCAACGCCAATAAGTATCGATCGATTTAGTGCTCCAAGACTTGGGCCTACGTCATAAATAACTAGATCATATTGTTGTTTAATATGGCTTAGAAGTTGAGTATTCCAGTTCGATACTCGTGCTCCGCCAAGGTCTCCCCCTAAGAAAAGGCTCCAGTTCGTGCTCAAACGATCTTCGATAAGCGCAACATGTGGATGCCCAGGCAGTACAGAAATACCAAACCGGTTCGATTCCGGCCCGGCAATCTTGTGAGACGTTTCAAGGGATGCATCGCCTCTCAACAGAGGAAGCAGAACTTGTTTTAGCGAATCGATTCCCGAAGAATTAGTAGTCGACCCGTATAGATTCTCAGTGGTTTCGTCTGGCAAGACTAATTGTGTGGCGTTACATTGCGGGTCTGCATCGACGAGTAGTACTGTTATGTTCTGTGTCTCGGAAAGGTAAGATGCAATATTGCATGCAAGCGTCGTTTTTCCGACGCCTCCTTTATTGTTGAAGAAACATAGACTGCCAAGCGCGGGCATGGATGGTTTGGCTCCGGTTCGCGCATTCACAAACGTGAGCACACATGCCCACAGCCGAGCCACGTCACACAAGTGACGTAAGAGCGCTTGAGCGGTGTTTTTTACCACAAGTCACAAAAAGTGAGCCGTCGACGGCCGTGCGTCGCGGTGGTTCGCCTAGGAGCTCAACGAAGGTCTCCTGGGAAGTAGCCGAGACATGTGGCTCGCGCAGTCGGTGATTGCATCGATTGGGAACGCGTGTTGAAGGATCAGCGCGCTGGCACGGCTTCGCAAGCTGCCGTCGAGCGGGTTGAACAATGCTAACCCGTTGCGTCTGGCGTCGGGTCACCGGCAACAACATCGCGGAACCCTTCACGAACGATGCGATGATGCGGACCGCGCATGAGCCTGTCAGTTGAGCGCCGTCGCGGGTGCGGGCGGAGGCGAAAATAACCCTTGCGCGTCAATGGGTGCTCGAAGAGCGGGTGCGGGAGGCAGGTGCCTGAACTTGCTCCGCTATTTTACATCTGCTCGGGGAGCCAATCCTTCTTCGAACAATCGACATTGTGCCGGACAGCCCGACGCACGCGGCGAAGGCAGGCGGCTGCGTTGCAATCGGTGTCGCGGCGTTGCTTCAGCCGAGTTCGACCGGCCGAAGATTCGCCGCAAAACCAGATCCAAGTCCGATGCTGGAAAGACCGAGAGGCGCTCCCGGTTTGAAGGCAAGGTAAGATTATGAAAAAGACGATCGCGACGGCCCTGATCTTCGGGAGCCTCACGGTTCTCGCGCCGGCGGCACACGCTCGCGACGGTATCAGTGCCGGCGGTGCCGCAGCCCTCGGCGTGCTCGGCGGCCTAGCCGTCGGCGGTGCCATCGCCGCGTCGAACGACGCCTATTATCCCGGACGGCCGGTCTATCGTGCGCCCCGTCCCGTCTATGTCGAGGAAGATGTCGGCCCGGTCTGCCACTTCGAGCGTCGCCGCATCATCGATCCCTACGGCGACGTCTATTTCCGCCGAGTCCGCGTCTGCGAATGAGTCAGCTTTCTTGAGTGCGATGGCCCGGCCGGCACCCGCCGAGCCGGGCTTTTTTGTGCGCGTTCACCGGCATTGCCTTTGACGGACGCCGCTTACCGGTCGCTCAAGGCGAACCGGCTCTGGCCTGCTGGGTTTCCGTTGGTAAGCCGAGGGCTGCCAGGCCCGCTACCATTAGAGGAGCCATCCTTGACCCAGCCCAAGACTGATACCGTGAGGCGCACCGAGGACGGAGACACGAATGTCGAGCAGCAGCATCCTGGGCTGCACACCCCCGTCCGCAGCGGGCCGCAGAAGGTCCAGAGCGACCGGGCCCTAGAGGCTGATCGGAACGTCACCGTGCCCCGATCGAAGCCTGCCGACGATGAGGGCAAGGATGACAGGTAGCCGCTGAGTCGTCGTACGGGCCGGCACGGTCGGTATGAGAACCTGCCGCGCCGGCTCAGATCAATGCGGCGCGAACGGCCCCGGATTGGAACTCGGAGCCGGTTTGGGCTCGGGCTTGCGGGTCTCTTCGGACTGCAGCTTCTGCCCGTCGACCGGACGGCTCGCGGCATCGTCCTGGCCAGGCCGTTCTCTCTCGGGCTCGCTCCGCCCGACTTTGTCGTCGTGCTCCTCGATCAACTCTTCCGCACTATCCCGGTCGCGCTCGCGATCCATCGCTCATCTCCTCATGTCCACGGGACGAACGGTCGGGAAGGCATTCGGTTTCCCATGTTCATCGGCGTGACGGCGACGGTGTCTCGGGCTGGCCTCCACGCTGTTCGTCGCCGTGAACAATCCACAATCGGCGTGGTTCTCCAGGGCAACCAACCCATTCAGGAGAAACGCACCATGCGGATCACGACCATCGCAGCCGCCGCCTCGCTCGCTCTTGCTCTGACCAGCGCGGCCTGGGCCCAAGGCGCCCCCGGCGGCAACGGGTCAGGCGGCAACGTCACGGGCGGTTCCACGACGAAGTCCTCCACCTCCGAGCCGGGTAATGTGCCGGGCAACGGACGGGCTACGGGGAGCAGCAACGGTGCGGGCACCGGTATGAAGGGCACGACCGGCGGCTCACCGGCCTCGAGCGGTGCGAGTGGCACGGGAACATCCGGCGGTTCCGCTGGCGGTCGCTGAGCGCGGCGGTACTCACTGCACTTGCGAAGGGCCGGGATCTCCCGGCCCTTTTTGCTGGGCGTTGCCCTGGTTTGCGGTAGGCTGGATTGGCTCGGCTGGCCCGCAACGTGAGGCGTCAGCATCAGCCAAAGGCGTCCGGAGCGGCGACGATCGGCGCGAACACTCCGACGGTTCTGCTGATTCAGGCTGGGAGCGGCCGCGGCTTCCCCTCATCATCGATCGCGACGAACACGAAGGTCGCCGCGGTGACCTTTTCGCGAACCTGCGTGCGGAAGCGACGGGCCCAGGCCTCGACCTCGATCGTCATCGAGGTGCGGCCGACGCGACCGATGCGCGTATAGACGCAGAGTACGTCGCCCACATGCACCGGGCGGATGAAGGTCATCGCGTCGAGGGCAACTGTAACCACCCTGCCCTGCGCGCGGTCGACGCCGGCGATGCCGCCGGCCTGGTCCATCTGTGAGAGAACCCAGCCACCGAAGATATCGCCGTTGGCGTTGGTGTCGGCGGGCATTGCGATGGTGCGGACGGTGAGCTCGCCCTTCGGCTCGGTCTCGACAACCGCCTCATCCATCGACGCTTTCCCCCGATTCGATTGCGTGTCCTTTATGCTTCGCGCGGTCGACCGGGTCCAGTTGGCGAAGGCTCCTAGAAGAAGCGCTCCTTGATCACGATGGTGTCGCCCGGACGCACGGGATAGCTCATCGGCACGATGCCGTTGACGAGGCCGCCCGGCCCCTCGCGCGTCAGCACGGCGTAATCCCGCGCCGCCCTCGCCCCGAAGCCGGCAGCGATGGCAACCGCCGTCTCCACCGTCATGCCGTTGACGTACTGGTACTGACCCGAGGTCGTGACCTCGCCGAGGATGTAGAACGGCCGGTAGGCGTCGATTTCGACGGTCACATGCGGCTCGCGCAGGAAGCCGTTCGAAAGCCTGCTCTCGATCAGCCGCGCGGCCTGCGCGGTCGTCTGGCCGCCGACCTGGACGGTCCCGACCAGCGGCAGCGCCACGCGGCCACCGCCATCGACGGCGTAGATATTCGAGAGATTGTCCTGACCGAAAACGATGATGCGCAGCTTGTCGCCCGCCGAAAGCGTGTAGTGGGCGGCGATGGAGCCGGTGCCGGTGGAGTCGAGCTCATTCGTCCGGAAGTCCGGGCGCAGGCAGCCTCCGAGCGCCAGCGTGGACGCGAGAGCCAGGATCAGTGCTCGCCGGTTCATGCGATACGCCGTCGTTACGAAATGACTGACCCGGCTTTACGGCGATATGGTTAATGAAAGCTGACGTCCTGCTTGCGCAGGCAGTCATAATGAGCGGGCTTAACTGTCAGTAAACCATGGTGAGCCTTATTGGTTAAGCGGGCCTCCGGGCTCCCGAAGTCTTGCCTTGCGTAAAGACGGTTGCCATGCCTCGTCGCTCCTCGACCATCGATCCCTCGCCGCACTTGGCCTATCCGCCCTCGGCGCGGGACGGGCTGACGCTGTCGCAGGTCGCCCCGATCCTGAGGCGGTCCTGGGCCTGGATCCTGATCCCGACCGTGCTGGTCGCGGCCGGCGCGGGCGTCTTCGTGCAGGTCGTCCCTCCTCGCTACACGGCGGAATCCAAGATCCTGCTCGAGACCCGGGACCCGTCCTTCGCTCGCACAGCGACCGAACGCGGCGACCAGGCTCAGCCGATCGACGAGCAGGCCGTGGCGAGCCAGGTCCAGGTGGTGATGTCGCGCGACCTCGCCCGGCAGGCGGTGCGCAGGCTCGGTCTCGTCGGCAATCCCGAATTCGATCCGACGGCCGGCGAGCCCGGCCCGATCCGGCGCCTGCTGATGCTGGCGGGCCTGAGCAAGCCGGCCCTCGACGCGAAGCCCGAGGATCGCGTTCTCGACACCTATTTCGACCGGCTGCTGGTCTACCCGGCCGGCAAATCCCGTATCCTGCAGGTCGAATTCAAGTCGGGCGATCCGGAACTCGCCGCCAGGGCCGCGAACACCATTTCCGAACTCTACATCGCCTCGCTCGAGGCCGCGAAGGTCGACACCGCGCGCTATGCGTCGACTTGGCTCGGCAGCAACATTGACACCCTCCGCGCGCGCGTCGCCGACGCCGAGGCGAAGGTCGAAGCCTACCGCGCCAAGAACGGTCTGATCGGCTCGGCCAACACCTCCGGCACTTCGCTGAGCGGCCAGCAGCTCGGCGAATTGTCGAGCCAGCTCTCGCAGGCCCGCACCATCAAGGCCGACCTCAGCGGTCGCGTGAAGGTGCTCAAGGAGATGATCAAGGAAGGCCGCGCCTTCGAGATCCCCGATGTCGCCAACAACGAGCTGATCCGCCGCACGGTCGAGAGCCGGATGACGCTGCGCGCCCAGCTCGCCCTCGAATCCCGGACGCTGCTTCCGGCGCATCCGCGCATCAAGGAGCTGACTGCGCAGGTCGAGGATCTCGACGCCCAGATCAAGGCCGCCGCCGAGCGCATCGTGCGCACGCTGGAGAACGACGCCAAGATCGCCGGTGCCCGCGTCGACAGCCTCCAGGTTGCGGTACAGGGCCAGAGCGACGTCGTCGCCAAGGGCAATTCCAGCGAGATCCAGCTCCGCGCCCTGGAGCGCGAGGCCAAGGTGCAGCGCGAGCAGCTCGAATCCTACCTCTCGCGCTATCGCGAGGCTGCCGCGCGCGATGGCGAGAGCGCGACGCCGGCCGATGCCCGGATCGTGTCGCGGGCGATGGTGCCGGAGCTGCCCTCCTTCCCGAAGAAAATCCCGATCGTCGGCTTCGCCTCGATCCTGACGCTGATGCTCGCCATCGCCGCCGTGCTCGGCCGCCACCTGCTCGCCACGCCGGAGGATCACCTCGACTGGCAGGCCGCCCCAGGCGGTCCGGGCCGTGACCCGTCAAGCCCGATGGGGCGCGCCGCCGACCGCAACGACTATCCCGAGCCGATGCCGCCCCGGGGTCGCCGTGAGCCGCCCCGCATCGTTCCCGCCTTCGGCAGCTTCGAAGCACCGGTCGCCGCCCAGGCCGCCTTTCCGCGGCTCGTCGCCGAGGCACCCGCTCCGCGCACCGGCGAGGCGCGTCCGCAGGCTCAGCCCGCCGCGGCACAGGACGACCGCTACGCCCTGCAGGCCCTGATCGACCGGCTCGACACGACGACCAGCCAGGGTGGCCGCTGTGTTCTCGTGATCGAGACCACCGAGCCGGCCGCTGTCACGGACGGCCTCGCCTCCGGTCTCGTCCGTGCCCTCGCGCCCCGCGCCTCGACCCTGCTCGTGGATGTCGGCGGCGAGCCGACCGGCCGTGGCCAGCCGGGCTTGACCGATCTCGTCGTCGGCGAGGCCGCCTTCCTCGACGTGATCCACCGCGTCGCGGGCTCGCGTCACCATGCGATCCGTACTGGCCTCGCCGACCGATCGGTGCTGCTCGACGAGCCGCACGGCCTCGCCATCGCCCTCAACGCCATGGTGCAGGCCTATGACTGGGTGATTTGCCGCCTCGTCGCGCCGACGGCCGAGCCAGCCGACGATCTGGTCTCCGCTCTTTCGGCCTGCATGGACTCGGTGGTGATCGCCTCCGACGCCGAGCCGGACGATGCCGGCCTCGTTGCCCTGTACGGCCTCGCTACCGAGGCCGGCGCGGGACAGGTGCTCGTTGCCCGAGGCCCGCTCGCTGAAGCAGCCGAGACGCAGATGGAGCTGCGCCTGTCGGCCTGAGACTTTATGAACGCCGCAGTGCCCGCAGGCGGCTCACCGCCTGCCACAGGCGCGGCGAACGCTTGATGCGGCGCTTCAGTCGCAAGGCCGCGTCCGTCGCTTGCGCGAAGAGGTGCCCGCGCAGGGTCACCGGGATCAGCACCTCGACGAGCTCGATGGTTTCGTCGCAGATGCTGGACTTGTAGCGCGCCTCGCCGACGCCGAGGTCGAAGGCGCGGCGCCCGGCACTGGTCTGCTGGTTGATCAGGTGGTGCAGCAGCAGGTCGCCGGGGCTGAAGCGACCGATCTCGGGATCGGGGTCGAACGAGGTCCACATCCCGCTGAAGCGGTTGTCGTTGATGGCGCCGCCGAAGGTCGCGAGCACGCGCCCGTCATTCTTTGCGATCAGCGCGTGCAGCTCGATCGCCGGGCGCGCTTGGCCCGGAGCGGTGGCGGCGGCAATGAAGCGTCTGACATCGTCGTCGGCGTAAGGGTTGGCGATGCCCATCATGGTGAAGCGCGAGCGCTTCTGTTCGTAGAAGGCATCGAGGATCGCGACGATGGTCTCGGGGGTCGTCGCCTGGACGTAGTCCACGGGGCCGAGTGCCTCGACGAGTTTGCGCTCCTTGGCGCGAAGCTTCTTGCGGGCGTCGCCGCTGAAGGCGCGTTTCACCGTGGCTTCGGCGTCGGGGCCGAGCATGAGGCCATAGGCGTCGCTGGCGCAGGGGGCGCCCTTGGTGCTCAGTGGGTTGGCGATGCCGTCCCAGAAGCGTGGCTGGTGGTCGAGGGCATAGGCATCGATTCCCGCTTCGCGGCCCGCCGCTACAAGCGCGGCCTCGACCTCCTCTGCGAACAGCCCCGCCGCCTGTCGCGAGGCATAGAGCGGCATGTGGTAGTTCGCGTGCTTGGCGCCCGCGACCCGCGCGACTGTGAGCCCGCGCATCCGCGAGAGCAGCAGCGGCAGCAGCATCGCCGGCCGCCCGGCCTCATCTCGCAGCACGAGGACGCGCAGGCGATCCTGCACCTCGAGCCCTCGTACGAAGGAGGCGACCCAGTCGAAGCGCTGATACGGCGTCGCGAGGGCATCCGGCGCGGTCTCCATGCCGCGCCAGAGCGCTTCGACGCTCGCGAGGTCGACGAAGACTTCCGCCTTCAGGCCGCCGCACATGCTGTCACGGATCATGCCCGCACTCGTCAGGTCCTGTGCCAGACTCGTCATCGACCCGCCCTCGCCGACCATCCCTCGTTCCCGGTCCTGTCCGGATAGCTCTCGAGAGTTGAACTCCGGATTGAAGCAACCCGATCCTCCGGGAACCGTCACTGACGATCTCGCCGGATGGGTAACGAAAGCTTGTGCACTCGACCGCTAGCGTCGCTGCCGGATCTCCGTCCGCAGGGCTCACCGATGCTGTCGTCGCGAAACCGTCACCGGCTGTTCAAGGCGGGATTCTCGGCCGTGTCGCTCGTCGGGGCAGATCGCTGGCTGGCGCCGGCTGCGCGTGGACGCGGGCTGATCCTGACCTTCCATCACGTCCGCCCCGAGGCACCGGCGCCCTACGCGCCGAACGGGCTGCTCGCCATCACCCCGGACTTTCTCCATCGCACGCTGACGCTTCTGCGAGCGCGCGGGTTCGAGCTGATCGGTCTCGACGACGTTCCGGCACGGCTGAGCGATCCGGCGCCAAAGGCTCCCTTCGCCGTCCTCACCTTTGACGATGGCTATCGCGACAACGTCGCATTCGCTGCACCGGTGCTCGCGCACCATGGCGCGCCTTGGACGCTTTACGTCGCGAGCGATTTCGCGGAGGGGCGCGGCCGGCTCTGGTGGATCGAGTTGGAGCGCGCCATCGGCCGTCTCGACCGCGTGCGCCTCTCGCCCGAGGAGACCGGAGGGTTCGCAATCGATCTGCCGGCGCGTGATGCCGCGGAGAAGTCGGCCGCCTTCGACGTGATCTATCGGCTCCTGCGGTCAGCCCCGGAAGACCGCCTGCTCGCGACGATTGCAGTGCTCTGCGAGCAGGCCGGATTCCCGCCGGGACAGATCGCCGAAGAGCTTTGCCTGTCATGGGACGAGCTGCGCGCGCTGGCCGCCGATCCCGCTGTGACGATCGGTGCCCACACGATCAGTCACCCGATGCTCGCCAAGCACGACCTGATGTTCGCACGGCGCGAGATCGCTGAGAGCCGCGACCGGATCGCATCGCAGCTCGGCCGTGAGATCCGCCATCTGTCCTTCCCGGTGGGCGACCCGACCTCGGCGGGGCCACGCGAATTCGCCATCGCGCGAGAGCTAGGCTTCGCGACCGCGGTGACGACGCGGCCGGGCCACCTCTTCGCCGACCATGCGGGCCACCTCCACGCGCTGCCGCGGGTGTCGATCAATGGCCTGCATCAGACTGACGCGGCGCTGGCGAGCCTGATCTCGGGCGTGCCATTCCTGGTCTGGAACCGCGGCCGACGGGTCAATGTCGGCTGATGTGAGCACCGGCTGCCAACACCGCCGTCTCATTCAGTTCTCATGCAGGCTTTCGCGCAACCGTGAGACCTGAGGTTGCAGGGCTTTGCAGGTCAGGTTCTGCTCGAACGTCTCGACCGCCATTAGGTTCGGTGCAGCCCTGAGGCGGGCGAGCGCCCTGCTCTCGTCCTCGCAGTTCGGTGCGGAGCGATTGGTCCCCAGCGACACGGGAATGGCCGGTGTGCCGGCAGCGGGCTTCGGCGCAGCCGCGGGGAGTGACGGCTTAGCGCTGTCGGCCGAGCCGGTGCTTTCGAGAAGTCGTGTCACCTGCGGCCGAAGTGCCTCGCATGTCAGGTCGCGAGCGAACGCGGCGATTTTCTCTGCCACCTGCCTTTCCCGGAGCATGGCGAGGGTTTCACGGTCACGATCGCAAGTGCTGCGCGGCACGACCTGAGCCATCTCCGGTTCGACCTTGCCGGGGTCGTGCCGCCGGGCTTCCATCCTGATGGCCGGCGTCGGCTCCGCGCTGGGGCGTTTGTTTGCCGCCTTGGCGAGATCGGCAGGCGTCGCGGTTGCCGGAGCCGGATCACCTGGCAGTTTCTGAAGCTGTGCGCGTGCGAGATCGGCCAGAAAGCCGGTGGGATGCGCTCGTAGGAAGTGATTCCAGGCATCGCGCGTTCCGATCCGATCGGCGAGCATGTAGTCGCGCGGGCCGTCGGCACCCGGGTCTGCCTGCGATACCGCCGGAGCCGGCTTGTCCGGAACGAGGCTCACCGTCGAGCCGCCGAGCGAACCGTAGACGAAAGGCTCCTGCTTGCCGCCGGTATCGCGCACGACGTCGTCGCGGACGCGGCCGAGGGCGACACGGATGTCGAGACCGGGCGTCGTCAAATGCTTGAGCAGTGCCGTGGTGAAGGGCGAATGGTCCGTCTGGCCGTCATCTGCCACCGAGCCCGCCCGGGCGGCATAGGCGACGAGCGTATCGCTCGCAGCAGGCTCGACCTTCCCGAGCCCCGCCGTGATCCCGCGTAGACTGACCGTGCGCTGCATTTGCGGGATGAACGGGTTGTCTCGGCAAGCATCCAGTATGATGAGCCGCAGACGCCGCGCGGGCTCGACGGCGCGGATGATCCTCTCCAGCGCCACGCCTTCGTCCTCAGCGTCGAAATCCGTTTTGAGCCGCGCATCGACCGGGATGATGTAGTTGGCGCCGTTCACCTCAATCCCGTGTCCGGCAAAGAACACGACGGCAATCTCGGAATCTTTGGTGATCCCCAGGAAGGCGCGGATGGCGCGCTTCAGTTCCAGACTTTCGAGGTCCTGCTTCAGCTCTACTGTCGTGAAGCCGGCCTTCTTGAACATCTCGGCGACCGACAACGCGTCGCGGACCGGGTTGGAGAGGACCGGCGCGTTGCGATAGGCCGAGTTGCCGATCACCAGCGCTACTCGTCGCTCAGCCGCCTGTACCTGCAGACCGGCCGTCGAAAGTATGAAGCAGGCCAGCATCAGCACGTGCAAGAGCCAACCGCTCAGGAATGGTGCGCGCGAACCCGGTCGCAGATGTGCTCGATCGCTCGTCATCGCCGGCGCTTGTGACGTTTGCGGCGGGGCGCCTGTCCGGATGCCGTCACGTTGACCGTGATCGGCTTCGAGACGACCGGCGGGTCGTGCGCCACGTGGTTCTCGTCGGCCAGGACGAGCTGTAGCTTGTGCTGGCCGAGTGGCAGCGACACCTTGGCTTCGGTCTGCCCTGCGCCGAAATGAAGATGGTTGGCATCGTTGGGAATCGGCCGGTCCAGCGGCGGCAGGTCCATGTCAATGAGGAGGTGGTGATGGCCGGTATTCGCCTTCGCGAAGCCCGCCGGCGCGACACCCATGTTCTCGAGACCGAACCGAATCAGCGGCGTACGCGAGACATAGCTGCCGTCGCGTGGGCTGACGATGTAGACCTTGGCGTCCTTCGGTGAGGGATGCCGGCTTCCCTTCTGCGCCGTCGCGGGTTCGGCGGCCCCAGCCTCCTTGACCATGACCTTGATGCGTTCCGACATCACGGGCGGCGAGTGCGGGATGTGCTTGTGGTCGGCCAGCAGCAGTTGAAGCGTGTGTTCGCCTGGCGGCAAGTCGAGAGTTGCCTCTGTCTGCCCTGCGCCGAAATGCAGATGGTTAAGATCGTTCGGGATCGGCTCGTTCAGCTTCGGCAGGTCCGTGTCGATGAGCAGATGATGATGGCCTGAATTGTCCTTCTGCAGTCCGGCCGCTGTCACGCCCATGCCGCGAAGGCCGAAATGCACCACGCTCGAGGGTGGGATGGTGGCGCCGTTCTTGAGGTCGATGAAGTATACCGCCGCACCCGGCGGAGAGGCGCTCGGGCCGCCTGCCTGTCCGCTTTGGCCCAACACGGCGCCGGACTGTGCAACTAGTACGACCGCGATCCAAAATGTTTGCCGCATCGCTATTCGGTGCACAGCATGGTTCCCGGCGGTAGCGAATGAGGGATACAGTCTCCGCAAGACTTTCGTCCCGACTGAACACAATGGCAAGCTGCTATCTATGCAGACATCGCGAATCCTGTCAGTTTCCGTGGGCGGCTTTCGAGCGCGCGTCGAGGATCTTCGAAAGACATGCGGAAGAGGTTGGCGACGGGACTTGCGCTCCTGCTGCTGGTGATCTCGGCGACGGTTCAGATCCATGCCCAGCAGCCGACATCAATCGATTCATCCTCACGCATAGCCTTGCTGCTCGGCAACGACCTCCAGGGGATCGGCGCGCAGCTCGGTCGGCTCGGCTTTGCTACGACCATGATCGAGAACGCGGATACGCAGCGCATGGCCGAGGCTGTGCGCAGCTTCGTTGCGAAGGCTCGCCACGGCTCGACCACTCTGTTTCTGTTCCGCGGCGCGATGCTGAGACTGGGCCAGTCAAACATTCTGCTGCCTTCCGACGCACGGGGCGCCTCGGAGGAAGCGGCGCGTTCCGTCGGGATCGACCTGAACGCGATCGAAAGCGATCTCTCCCAACGCGGCGCATCGACAAAAATTATCATCGTCGACGCCGTGGGCAGCGGTGCCGCGGCGGAAGCCTTTGGGATCCCGCGCGGTTCGCCCCCAGCGCTGGAACTGCACGAGGGAACGCTTGCGATCGTCAACACGAGCACGGAACCGCAGAAGGGCTTGCAGGGTACGGCCGGCGCCGCGGTCGATCTGTTCCTACCGGAGCTGCTGCGTCAGACGTCCATTCCCAACGTCACGCTCGAGCAGGCCTTCGCCAAGACGCGAAACGCCGTTGCCAAGGCTACGGCGGGCCGGCAGGTCCCCTTGGTGTCGTCCTCCCTAACGAGCGACTTCTACATCACCGCGAACGTGCCGGCTGTCGCGCCATCTGCGGCCGGCGCGACAGCGGATGGCGACGGCGCGGTGAAGGAGGCCAGCCCACAGGCGGGCGAGACCTTTCGGGATTGCGACACCTGCCCCGAACTGGTGGTCGTTCCTTCCGGTGAATTCGCCATGGGCTCGACCGATAGCGAATTCGAGAAGCCGCAACACCGCGTGGTTCTGGCGAAGCCCTTCGCGGTTGGCCGCTATGAAGTCACCTTCGCGCAATGGGATGCCTGCGCCGCCGCCAAAGCCTGCCGCGCAGACATCGACGACCATGGCTTCGGACGCGCCGACCGGCCGGTCATCGACGTAAGCTGGGACGAGGCGCAAGCCTTCGTGAAATGGCTGTCGTCACAGACGAAGCAGACCTATCGGCTGCCCACCGAAGCCGAGTGGGAATACGCGGCGCGGGCCGGGTCCCGTTCGGTCTTTCCGTGGGGAGCCACTGTCGGCAACGCCAAGGCTAATTGTGATGACTGCTCCGGCAATCCCGCGCGGACGACATTGCCGGTCGGCAGTTTCCGGCCCAATGCCTTCGGGCTGTTCGACACAGCTGGCAACGCAGCCGAATGGGTCGACGATTGCTGGAACGGCTCCTATCGCAGCGCGCCGTCGGACGGCTCGTCCTGGCGCACCGGGCAGTGCCAGATGCGGGTGCTTCGCGGCGGTGCTTTCGCCAACAAGGCCAGTGCCGTACGCTCGTCCGCAAGGTTTCGCTACGATCGCGACGTCCGCTACTACACCAACGGTTTCCGCGTCGCCCGCGACCTGTAGGTACGCTCGTTCAATGACGGCGGTGCCGTCTCCGGCGGCTCGATCCGCCCTCGCTCGCGCTTCCGATGTCGAAGCTCGCGCTCTGCCGTCCCCCACTGCGTGAATACCGCCCGCGCCGGCCTCGCCGGGGCGTCTCGTCGATCACGGGCTCTTCCAGGGCCGGCATGCCGGCGATGGCCGACGGGGTTGGTGGCGGCACGGTGATCGCAGGGCCCGGCCCTATTCCCTCGCTGCCCGAGACGCCCTTGGCGGCAGGCCCGAACATCGCGAGGCACTGGTTATACGCGAGGTCGTTCTTCAGCCGCTCGCAATCAGCCATGGACCGCGGCGCGTTCTGGGCGACGGCAACGGACGCGACGAGGGACAACAGACCTGCGGTTCCAAGGGCACGGATCGTCGATACGGGCAGGCGGGGCATCGGGCGCGGTCGGCTTCGGGATTGTGTGTGGGCCAGGGTCGCGGCCTTCTGAAGACGGAGTGCGGCGAAAAAAGGAGGATCAGACCGGATCGTCCGGGCGCTCCATCCAACGGATCAGCGGCATCAGTGGAAAGATCCAGGCGATGCCCAGGATCGAGTAGAGCAGCGCCTGGACCAGCGCCGGCGTTTCCGCGATGCGGCTGTCCGCGAGCGCCATTGCGAGCGGCGCGTAGACGATCACGAAGGCCAGGATCGCGATGGTGCCGATCAGGGCGCGGGTGCGGCGGCGCATGGGGCAGTTCCGAAGGCGTGTCTCGACGAGGAGGGCAGGCCTAAAGCCCCTGTGCGACCCTGGCAACGCGCGCGATGCCACTGCGACCCCGCCGGCGTTGCTCCACGACCCGGGCGCGGCCTAAAGCATTCCGAGATGCCGGACAGTCCGGCGCGAGCCTTCATTGGACATCGCCGAGCCTCATGCCCTCTTCCCCCTCTATCCGGAGCGCAGCCATTCGTCCGCATCGTCGCGCGGTGCGGATCTGGCTCTATCTGCTTGCCGGCCTCGTCGTCGCCATGGTTGCGCTCGGGGGCGCCACACGGCTGACCGGATCGGGTCTGTCGATCACCGAGTGGAAACCGGTCACCGGTGCGATCCCGCCCCTCTCGGCAGCAGATTGGGCGGCGGAGTTCGAGAAGTATCGTGGGACGCCGCAATACAAGATCCTCAATGACGGCATGGGCCTCGATTCCTTCAAGGCGCTCTATTGGTGGGAATGGGCGCATCGCCTGCTCGGGCGGTTGATCGGCCTCGCGTTTTTCCTGCCGCTGATCGTATTCTGGCTGCGCGGCGCGCTCGACCGGCGGCTCGGCCTCGGCCTCGTGGCGCTCGGCGTGGTCGGCGCCTTCCAGGGTGCGATCGGCTGGATCATGGTGGCCTCGGGCCTTCAGCCCGGCATGACCGCGGTGGCGCCGGTGAAGCTCGCGCTGCATCTGACCACGGCAAGCGTGATCCTGGCTGGCCTCGTATGGCTCGCCGCCGGAACCCGTTCCGTAGCGCTCGCGCCGGCGCCAGGCCGTATCCGCGCGGGATCCGTCGCGCTGATGCTGCTTGTCCTGGTGCAGATCGCGCTCGGCGGCCTTGTCGCGGGGTCGCATGCCGGGCTCGCCTATAACACCTGGCCGACCATGAACGGCCGGTTTGTACCACCGCTGGACGTTCTCTTCGCGACGGTGCCCTGGATCGAGAACTTCGTCGACAACCTCACCCTGGTGCAGTTCAACCACCGGATGGTGGCCTACCTCGTCGTTATCTTGGCCGTTCTGCACGCGTTCGATGCGCGGCTCAGCGCGCCCGGCACAGGGGCGGCGCGGCGGGCGGCGGGCGTCGCGATCCTCGCTCTCGCACAGATGGGTCTCGGCATTGCCACGCTGTTGCTCGCAGTTCCGCTCTGGGCGGCGCTCGCGCACCAGGTCTTCGCCATGGCGGTCCTGACCATGGCCACGGCTCACGCCAGGCTCAGCCGCGGCCATGTTGCGGTCGCGACGGCGGTCGGCGAGCCGGTCGTGCCGTTCGGCTTCGAACCGCTCGCGGGCCGCACCACCTGACGGGGAGCCCGGCGTTCCGCTTCGGGAATCCAGCGCGGCACGCTCTGTGCAGGCTCCTCGATCAGGCCGACGCAAGATCGGGCTGTGGAGCCTGTCGACTAAGGCAAAGTGCTACAGCGAAATAGTCGTTACCGCGCTGCACACGCGTCTCGAATCGACTGTTCATTCGAGTTTTGCACAGAGCCAGTGCATCTCGGTATTTCTAGTGCGGAACAACTTGGGCGGCCTGTGACTTATGATGGACCGATCGATGAGGAGCCTGAGATGTTCCTGGCGGAAGACGGAAGGCCGCTCGCGCTGACTTGGCACTACACCCGCGAGGAGATGATGGCCGACGGCGCCGTGCATCTCCTGGGGGTCGCCCTCGGCATAGCCGGCGCGGTCGCTCTGGCGGCGATCGCCACGCTGACCCATCTCGGCTGGATGGAGCGCGCCTCGATCCTCATCTATGCCGGTGCTCTCGTCGCGATGCTCGGTGCCTCCGCCGCCTACAACATGTGGCCTGTCTCGCCGCGCAAATGGATCCTGCGCCGGCTCGACCACGCCTTCATCTACCTGATGATCGCGGGCACCTATACGCCGCTCATCGCACTGGTGGGTAATGGGCTGGTTGCCTGGAGCCTACTCGCGCTGATCTGGACGGTGGCGGCAGTTGGCATCGCGATCAAGTTGCTGATGCCCGGCCGTTGGGACCGCCTCTCGATCGTTCTCTACCTCATGCTCGGCTGGAGCGGCGTGCTCGCCTACGAGTCAACGATCGCGGGCCTCTCTCCGGCGGCCTTCTGGATGCTCGCCGTGGGCGGCCTGCTCTACTCCTTCGGCGTCGTCTTCCACGTCTGGCGGAGCCTGCCCTTCCAGAACGCGATCTGGCATGCCTTCGTGCTGGCGGCAGCCTGCTGCCACTACGGCACGATCGTCACCAGCGTGCTCGCCGCCGGCAACTGACGGCCTCCGTTCAGCCGGGGGCGGCCTCACTGCCCTCGCCGAGACAGTCGAGCGCGCGCTCGACCGCACCGACCGCTTCGAGCAGTCCCTGAACCATCGCGTCGATCTCGGGAGCCGGTCGGTTCATCAACGCGGCCCGCTCGGCCAGATCCTGAAGTCCGTCAAGCGCTGCGAACAGATCGTCGGCAACCGAGACCACGTCGCAGCGGGCGCGGATTGTGATGGATGCCGGACGGCGGAAGGGAACGACGTTGCTCATGGGGCGAGCCTTTCGAGGATTTCGCCCCAGTCTGCCATCATCCGCCCGGCTTCCTCCACACGAATGCCAGGGACTTCCGGCCTATCACCCCGTGTTCCGTTCGGCGTGGTAAGCCTCGCGTGGCCGCTCGACATCACATCTAAGCGAAACCGTTAGGGAACGGTACAGAGTTGCTTGACGAGGACGGCCCCGGGTCGCAGGCCAGGGGTGGGCGATGGGATCCGTCCGGCAGCGCTAAGGCCCTCCAGACTTGCACGGCCTGCGCACGACGGCCAGTGAGCCGCATAACTTGTTAACGGGAATCCACCGATGCGCCTGACCTTCGCCCTCATCGCCGCCGTCCTCGCCACCTCCGCGCTCTCCGGCTGCAACAGCACGGATTCCGGCCCGAGTGGCAGTGGGCTCTCGGAGAGCTTCAATCTCGACAATTACCGCCGCTCAGAAAACACCAACGGCACCCAGACCCGGCCGGACGTGAACCGTCAGTTCACGCAGCCTACGCTGCCGACGATCTCGAACCGCGGCTTCTGATCCGGGGGCGCGCGACGGGCCACGGCATGAGCGGGTTCTCGATCGACGAAGGCCCATGCGGCGCGGGGGCCGGCTCCTACGAGGCCGGGCTGTTCACACTTCCGGACGGCACCGCGCGCGGCGTCGAGACGATTGCGCGGCTCAGTCGCCGCTCCGCCCCTTCGCGTGGCAGCGCCCTGCCGGGCTTCCTGGGAAGCCTGCGCAAGGCGCTACCCACTGCCGGTCGCCTCGCGATGCCGGCGCGGCTCGCCGTCTCGACCGTGCGTGCCGGGCTCGGCGTGATCGAGGAAGGGCTGGGGCCGGATCAGGACGAGCCCGCCGTCGTGGAGATCGCCTTCGCAGACGGCACCATGATCGTCGCGCGGATGCCGCCGGCATTGATCGCCGCTCTGCGCCGGGACCGCGAGGTCGCCCTCGGTGCCCTCGGCCGGGCCGCGGTTGGTAAGCCAGCCCCGACGGAGGAGAGTGTGGAGGCGCAGGAGGCGAGCGAGGCGCTCACCTCGATCTTCCGCTACGAGAAGCGCCAGGGCCGACTGCGCCGTGTCACCGAGCCCGACGCCAAGGGCTGAGCGGTCGTCAGTTCTTCGCCAGCGCCTCGGCGAAGGCTCCGATGCGGTTGCGGGAATAGGTCGGCAGGCCGGCGCTGATCGACGAGCCGGTGTTAAACGAGGAATTTCCCATCAGCACCTGCACCGGCAGCAGGTTCTTAAGCACCGGCACCCGCGCATATTCCTGCTTGCGGTCGAGCACGTCGGCCTTCACCGCGAGCGCCATGTAGGTGGTGACCACCGACGTGCCCGGATCGTTCGGCACAGGTTGGACGATTGCCAGGAACTTGCCGAAGCGCAGAATCTGGTTGACCCAGAAGATCGTCTGTTCGAGTGCTCCCGCGACCGGGGTGTCGATCTTCGTCAGCGACGTCAGGCCGGCGGCCTCGCCGGCCGGCAGCACGCGTAGCTCGCTCTGGAACGACACGAACTCCGCGACCTTCTTGGTCGAACCGAGTTCGAGCTTGTTGGCCAGCCGCACGCCGAGCGGCAGCTTGCCTTCGAGGTCGTAGCGCGATTCCAGGCAGACCGCGCCGGGCGCGTCGCACCAGGCCCGGTCGGGACGCTTGGCGAAGGCGGCGGCCGGGTCTTTCGTTGGCGTGACGTCGGCCGGGTTCAGCGCCTTGTGGCGGATGGCGCCGTCCATTTTCGAGACGAAGTCGAGGGTCGCGTAGCGCGACAGGGCGATGCTGCCGGGCGCCTTGTTCACCACGAAGCGCCCTTCCGCGACATAGACCTTCAGGGTCTCGTGGCGCTGCTTCGTCACCCCGTTGACGGTCTGGCTGTAATCGGGCTCGGCGTAGCCCGGAAAGGGCGCCAGCGCCGCGGCCTCGGCGGGCCGCGTCTTCACCCAGTCATTGTAGGCGATCAGCCCGCTCTCGGGGTTGGTCGACGCCTTGTCGCGATAGTCCGTGAACAGGATCGTACCGGGCTTCAGCGTGGCGACGTCGGCTGCGTCCAGCGTCCCGACGTCCTTCACATTGGAGGGCACGGTCGCCGAGGGCGGGGGCGGCGCCTGCAGCTTGATGGTCTCCTGCGCGGCTGCCGGGACGGCCGCCGCCGCAAGGGCGAAGAGAAGGGTCGCCGAAAGCTGCTTCAGCACGTCGCATCCTTGGGTCGTGGAGGGCTCTGAGAGGCCGCGCTCAGTAGCGCGGATCGTCGCCGAACAGGTAGTCCGGATCGCGCCGGCGCGGCCGCGGATAGCCTTCGTCATCTCCGAACGGAGAGGGCTGCGTCTGGCCGTAACGGCTCCGGCCCGGCCAGTTCTGGTAGGGATCGTAGCGCTGCTGCGTGCGCCGCGAGGCATAGGGATCGGCGTCGTTCTGCGCGAAGGGGTCGAGCAGGTCGCTGCCGCTGCGGCCGGGGCGATTGCTATAATAGTCGCCGGCGACATCGGCCCCGTTCTCGGAATTGCCGAAGTCGCCATCCTCGGAATCGGGCCGCATCGCGTACATCGTCTCGCGCGGCACGAGGTTGTACTGCGTGTCGGCGACCTGGCCGTTCTTCTTGCGGAAATGCTCCAGGAACCCACCGCCGGAGAGACGCTGCCCGGAGCGCGGATCGATCGGCAGGTCGGCGATCTGGCCGAGCGCCTCGGGCGACGGCGGCGCGAGCGCTGTGCGCGGCACGCCGTTGGCCCAGGCTGCCTGGAAGATTGCCTTGGCGATCGGCACCGAGACATGGCCGCCGGTCTGGCCGCGTCCGAGGGTCTTTCGGATGCCGTCGGCATTGTCATAGCCGACCCAGACCACGACGCTGATCTCGTTGGTGAAGCCGGCGAACCAGGCGTCGTTCTCGTTCTCCGAGGTGCCGGTCTTGCCGGCCACATATTGCGAGATGCCGGACATCGCCGCCGCGGTGCCGTGCTGGGTCACGCCCTGCAGCATGGTCTTGAGCTGGTAGAAGGCGACGCGGTCGGCCGAGCCGATCCGCACCGGCGCCTTGGCCGCGTGCGTGAACACGGCCTTGCCGTCCTTCTCCACGGATTCGAGGGCGTAGGCGCTCGGGCGTGCGCCCTCGTTGGCGATGGCCGCATAGAAGCTCGCGAGGTCGATCATCCGCACCGGCTGCGCGCCAAGGACGAAGGGATAGTAGTTTTCGCACTCGGCGTAGAGCTGCGCTTCCAGCGCGATGTCGCAGACGCGCTTCAGGCTGGCCGGCGCCTTCTCGGCGATGCCGCCTTGCAACAGGCGCGCGGTGACGAGGTTCTTCGAAAATTCGAGGCCGCGCCGCAGGGTGATCGGGCCGGAGCCGCCGCCATCATAGTTCTTGGGTGACCAGGAATCCCCTGCCCCGCCGATAGGCGGCAGGGTCACGGGACTGTCCATCACCAGGGTATTCGGCTGCAGGCCGGCATTGAGCGCAGCGAGATAGGTCAGCGGCTTCAGGGTCGAGCCGGGCTGGCGCACGGTCTGCGTGACCCGGTTGAGCTGGCTCAGCGGATAGGAGAAGCCGCCGGTCATCGCCAGGATGCGGCCGGTCTTGTTCTCCAGCACGACCGCCGCGCCCTGGACGGCCGGGCGGACGCGGAGCTGTGCGCGGGGAGCGCGGGACAAGGGATCGATGAGTTTCACCCGCACTGCATCGTAGAGCTGCAGGCGGCCACGCGCGCCGCCAGCATCGAGATTCGCGACGCGGCCATCCGCGAGGCCGACCTTGGTACCGGACTTGCTAGTGGAGAGCACGACGGCCAGCGGCCAGTGCACGTCATAGAGCAGCGGCCGCGCAGCCTGGAGGGCGCGCTGCCAGGCCGGTTTCGGTCCGGCTGGCTTGACGGGCTGAGGTTGCTTGAGGGCGGCCTTCCTGCCGCGCGGGGGCACAGGTTCGGGCGGTGGAGGCGGCAACGCCGTTTCCATGACCGGGGGCATCGCCTCGAACCGCTTCACGGATTCCGCGAGGTTCACCTCCGGCCCGTCGTAGAAGACCCGGCCGACGCCCCGCTCGTAATTCGCGAGACCGTCCTGCAGGGCGGCTTCGACGGCGGTCTGGAGGCCGGCATTGACCGTCGAGCGCACCGTGTAGGAGGCGCTGGTCAGCGATTCCAGGCCGGCGAAGGTGCGTGCCTCGCGGCCGAGATGCTCGACGAAATAGAAGCCGGAATCGCGCCGCACCGTCTCGAAAGGCCTGATGCCGAGGTCGCTCTTCTGCGCCTCGGCGAGCTGCTCCTCAGTGATGACACCGTCCTCCTTCATCCGGGACAGGACGTAGCCGCGGCGCTCGCGGGCGCGGTCGGGGTACTTTTCGGGGTTGTAGTAGTTCGGCCCCTTGGGCAGGCCAGCGAGGAGCGCCGCCTCCGCAACGCTGAGCTGGCCCACCGACTTCCCGAACCAGCTCTTCGCCGCCATTTCGACGCCGTAGGAGCCGCGGCCGAGATAGATGCCGTTGAGGTAGAGGCCGAGGATCTGCGGCTTGGTCTGGATCTGCTCCAGGCGGCTGGCGACGATCATCTCGCGGATCTTGCGCTCGTAGGTGACGTCGTCGCCCACTGAGAGGTTCTTCACCACCTGCTGCGTGATGGTCGAGCCGCCGGCCGGGCGCCCTGGCGAGGCGAGATTTCCGATGAAGGCGCGGATCACGCCGCGCTCGTCGATGCCGTGGTGCTGGTAGAAGCGCTTGTCCTCCGCCGCGACGAAGGCCTTCTGCACCATGTCCGGGATCTCGGCGATCGGCAGCACGCGGCGGCGCCCGTTGGCCTCGAAGGCCTCGGAGTAGGTTTTTCCCGAATTGTCGAGGATCGTGCTCGCGCCCGGCAGCTTCGAATCCTTTAGCGCCTCGGCCGAGGGTAAGTCCTTCACCGCGTTATTGTAGAACTCGATCACCGCGCGGGCGTCGAAGGGCGAGTTCGCCGGGTTCTCGCCCTTGCAGAACTGCTTGTAGCTCGTGTTCAGCTCACCGAGATCGAGTCCGTGCAGGATCTTGGGCGCGTTGTCGCCCGCCACCGTGGACGGATCCTCCATCGCCGTGGTGATCAACTCGTCGAGGTTGATGTCCTCGATGTCGAAGGCCTTGCGCATATGTGCGCAGCCGTCGCGCAGGATCTGCACAACCTGATCGCGGTCGGCCACCGGGTCGAACCCCGTCTTCACCGCCTCCGGCCGCGTCGTGACCTGGCTGAGGGTCAGCGCGGTCGCGAACAGCTTGATCAGGATGGCGTTCATCGGGCGATGGGCACCGCGGGCAAGGACGCAAACGAAGGCGCTCTCCGAAGAGAACGCCCGAGCCCCGCATATGCGGTGCACAACGCGGCTGTTTTAAGATGGCGCGTCGTCTGCTGCGGTGCTCCCGAGCACGGTGAGATCCCGGATTTCCTCGGGACAAGCGTCTTCGTCCCCGCGCGGACGATCTCCGCCGTGGTTATGGATCGGGGAGACGCGGGACGCCGCGGACCCATGTCGACACGCGTGGTCACGAGAGGCGGGGGTCCCCGGCGTCCCGCGGTCCTGGCGCCCGTCGTGAGGGGCGGCCGGACCGGTTTTGCGTCGCGATGTCTTCGGTGATGTCGACCTGTCGCTCAACACGCCCCGGTGCCGGGCTCCTGTCTGGCAGGACGCCCCCATCCCGAGGAAGTTGCGTGGCTACCTCCTTCCGTGCGCACCGCCCCGTAGTGGACGATGCCGACAGCATCTCGGTGTCGCCCAGGCAGGGTCGGCCAAAGCCCGGCGCATTTCCTCGCCGAACCCCGCCACAGCCCGGGCAGACCTTGCGTCGACCCTTCCCGCCCGGGGCGGCGATGGGTGAGACCACCGACGCGGGCATCGCCCAAGCCTCCCCGGAACACCGCCCTCGACCCTGCGGCGCTCGCCCGACGGGCGGGAGGCTGGTGACGGACTTCAATCATAGAATAAGACAGATGTCAAGATATAAGATGTTTTTCTTACATCGCATTCCAGGTGGATTATCCTGCGGTTGAGCCACGCGCACCACTCCAGTGAGCCGGACACCGCGTCACGCGCCTCGCGCGAAATCATCGGCGCGCTTCACCCTGGAACGCTCAAGTTGCCGCCGCCGTTAGGGTGCCGCCAGAGCGGGAGGTTCCGAGTGAAACCCAGCGTGATCCAGGACCTCTGGTACAAGAACGCCGTGTTCTACTGCCTGTCGGTCGGCACCTTCATGGATGCGGATGGTGACGGGACCGGCGATTTTGCGGGGCTGGAGCGGCGGCTCGACTACCTGCTCAGCCTCGGCGTCACCGCGATCTGGCTGCACCCTTTCCAGCCCTCCCCGCAGCGCGACCACGGCTACGACATCAGCGATTATTATGGTGTCGATCCGGTCTATGGCTCGCTCGGCGACTTCGTATCCTTCACCCATGCGGCCAAGCAGCGAGGCCTCAAGGTCATCATCGATCTCGTCGTGAACCACACCTCCGACCAGCATCGCTGGTTCCAGGAGGCCCGCTCGGACCCCGCCTCGCGCTATCGGGATTGGTACGTCTGGTCGAACAAGCGGCCCGCCGCTTACGACGAAGGCATGGTGTTTCCAGGCGTGCAGAAGGCGACCTGGACCTACGACGAGACGGCCAAGGCCTGGTACTTCCACCGCTTCTTCAACTTCCAGCCCGATCTCAACACGGCCAATCCCGAGGTCCAGGCCGAGATCCTGAAGATCATGGGCTTCTGGCTCGAACTTGGCGTCGCGGGCTTCCGGATGGACGCGGTGCCTTTCGTCATCGCCGAGAAGGGGCCGGAGGTGAAGGGCGCGCCGAAGGAGCATTTCGAGTGGCTGCGCGACTTCCGCGAGTTCCTGCAATGGCGCTCGGGCGATGCCATCATCCTCGCCGAGGCCAACGTCCTGCCCAAGGACGACATGGCGTATTTCGGCGATGACAACGACCGCATGCACATGATGTTCAACTTCCAGGTCAACCAGGCGTTGTTCTACGCCCTGGCTGCCTCGGACGTGCGGCCCCTGGTCAAGGCGCTGAACAAGACCTGGAACCGGCCGCCCTCGGCGCAATGGGCGATGTTTCTGCGCAACCACGACGAGCTGGATCTCGGCCGGCTCACCGAGAAGCAGCGCCAGACGGTTTTCGAGAAATTCGGGCCGGACAAGGACATGCAGCTCTACGACCGCGGCATCCGCCGCCGGCTCGCGCCGATGCTCGACGGCGACCGGCGCCGGATCGAGCTGGCCTATTCGCTGATGTTCTCGCTGCCCGGTACGCCGGTGTTGCGCTACGGCGACGAGATCGGCATGGGCGACGACCTCTCGATCCCCGAGCGCGACTGCGCCCGCACGCCGATGCAGTGGACTGCGGACGCCCAGGGCGGCTTCACCAGGGGCACCCGACCGGTGAGCCGGCCGATCAGCGGAGGCGCCTACGGCTACGAGCACGTCAACGTCGCCAACCAGCGCCACGAGCACGGCTCGCTGCTCCACTGGATGCAGAGCATCATCCGCCAGCGCAAGGAGGCGCCGGAGATCGGCTGGGGCGATTTCGAGGTGATCGAGACCGGCGAGAACGCGGCCCTGGCCCTCCGCTACGACTGGCGCAACAACTCGGTCCTGTGCCTGCACAACTTCGAAGCCAGGCCGCTCGAACTGCACTTCAAGACGGGCGTGGAGGGCGAGGAGGGCCGGGTGCTGGTCGACCTCCTCACCGGCGAGCGCGCCGAGGCGGGTGAGGACGGCCGGCACCGGGTGCTGATCGAGGGCTACGGCTACCGCTGGTACCGGGTCGGCGGCCTCGACGCCCTGCTCCGGCGCAGCACGAGCTGAGCCCGGCATGGATGCGCCGCGCGCGCATTGCGGCTAGAACAGCTCAGCCCACCCGAGATCCCTTCGGACATCCATGACTGCAACCCTTCGCGCCGGCATCATTCCGGTCACGCCCTTCCAGCAGAACTGCACGCTGATCTGGGACGAGGCAACCAAGTCAGGCGCCGTGGTCGATCCCGGCGGCGACCTCGACCGGATCGAGGCGGCCATCAAGGACCAGGGCCTGACCATCGAGAAGATCCTGCTCACCCACGGCCATATCGATCATGCCGGCGGTGCGGCCGAGCTGAAGGAGCGGCTCGGCGGCGTGCCGATCGAGGGGCCGCACCAGGCAGACGGTTTCCTGCTCGACCGGCTGCCGCAGACCGGCGCCGAGTACGGCATCGCCGGTGCCCGCCCGGTGACACCGGACCGCTGGCTCGACGAGGGCGATCAGGTCACCGTCTCGGGGCTCACCTTCGACATCCTGCACGCGCCCGGACATTCGCCGGGCAGCGTGGTGTTCATGAGCCGCGACGCGCGGCTCGCCCTCGTCGGCGACGTGGTCTTTCGCGGCTCGGTCGGCCGCACGGACCTGCCCGGCGGCAACCACGAGCAGCTGATCCGCGCGATCCTCGACAAGGTGCTGCCGCTTGGCGACGACGTGTCCTTCATCCCCGGCCACGGCCCGACCGGCACCCTCGGCGAAGAGCGCGAGACCAACCCCTTCCTGCAGGGCTGACGCTGTACCCATCGCCCGCAATGGCGTAGGGCGAGGCTCACTTTTTTCGCCGGCAAGAGGCTCTGACGCGGCCGGCGAAAAGTATCCCCGGTCCTTGGCCGAACGCGGTCGAAAATCGATGCATTTGCAAGGCGGAACGCTTATATCAGCCAAGCACACACATCGCAGGCGCGCGCCCGACGCACCCCCTCACGTCGCCGGGCCAAAACACCTTTGACCGAACACCTCGCCTGCTAGAGGAAGTTCATGTCCGACAACGAGAATTCCATCGGCGCCGAGGCGTATGGCGCCGAGTCGATCCGAGTGCTCAAGGGCCTCGACGCCGTCCGCAAACGCCCCGGAATGTATATCGGCGACACCGACGATGGGTCGGGCCTGCACCACATGGTCTACGAGGTCGTCGACAACGCGATCGACGAGGCCCTCGCCGGCCATGCCGACCTCGTCACGGTGACCCTTAACGCCGACGGCTCGGTCACGGTCTCGGACAATGGCCGCGGCATCCCGGTCGACATCCACAAGGAAGAGGGCGTGTCGGCGGCCGAGGTCATCATGACCCAGCTCCATGCCGGCGGTAAGTTCGACCAGAACTCCTACAAGGTCTCCGGCGGCCTGCACGGCGTCGGCGTGTCCGTGGTCAACGCGCTCTCGCAATGGCTGCGCCTGCGCATCTGGCGCAATGACCAGGAGTACACGATGGAGTTCCGTCACGGCGAGGCCGTGGCGCCGCTCGCTGTGGTCGGTCCCGGAAACGGACGCCGCGGCACCGAGGTCTCGTTCCTGGCCTCGACCGACACCTTCTCGATGGTCGAGTTCGACTACGCCACGCTGGAGAAGCGGCTGCGCGAGCTCGCCTTCCTGAATTCCGGCGTGCGCATCGTCCTCACCGATGCCCGGCACGCCGAGCACAAGCGCGAGGAGCTCTGGTACGAGGGCGGCGTCGAGGCCTTCGTGCGCTACCTCGACCGCTCGCGCAAACCGATCGAGGGCGTCACCAAGCCGCTGATGGTGACCGGCGAGCGCGACGGCATCCGGGTCGAATGCGCCCTGTGGTGGAACGATTCGTTCAACGAGACCGTGCTGCCCTTCACCAACAACATCCCGCAGCGCGACGGCGGCACCCACATGGCGGGGTTCCGCGCGGCGCTGACGCGTCAGCTCACCAGCTACGCGGATTCCTCCGGGGTCTCGAAGAGGGAGAAGGTCTCCCTCACCGGCGACGATTGCCGCGAGGGCCTGACCGCGATCATCTCCGTGCAGGTCCCGGATCCAAAATTCTCCTCGCAGACCAAGGACAAGCTGGTCTCGTCCGAGGTGCGTCCGGCGGTCGAGAACATCGTGAACCAGGGTCTCGCGACCTGGCTGGAAGAGAACCCGTCGCAGGCCAAGTCGGTGATGGCGAAAGTCGTGCTCGCCGCAGCCGCGCGCGAGGCGGCCCGCAAGGCGCGTGAGACCATCACCCGCAAGGGCGCGCTCGACATCGCCTCGCTGCCCGGCAAGCTCGCCGATTGTCAGGAGCGCGATCCCACCAAGTGCGAGATCCTGCTGGTCGAGGGCGACTCGGCCGGCGGCTCGGCCAAGCAGGGCCGCGACCGCACCTTCCAGGCCGTTCTGCCGCTGCGCGGAAAGATCCTGAACGTCGAGCGCGTGCGCGCCGACCGGATGCTGTCCTCGGCCGAGATCGGCACGCTGATCACTGCGCTCGGCGCCGGCATCGGCCGGTCCTCGACCGACCGCGAGGGCTTCAATGCGGAGAAGCTGCGCTACCACCGCATCATCATCATGACGGACGCCGACGTCGATGGCTCGCACATCCGCACGCTGCTGCTGACCTTCTTCTTCCGCCAGATGCCGGAGTTGATCGAGCGCGGTCACCTCTACATCGCGCAGCCGCCGCTCTACAAAGCCGAGCGCGGCCGCAAGGTGATCTATCTCAAGGACGAGCGCGCGCTCGAAGACTACCTGATCGACCAGGGGGTCGAGGGCGCCGTGCTGCGGCTCGCCTCTGGCACCGAGTTCGGCGGCGACCAGCTGAAGGTGCTCGTCGAGGAGGCCCGCGCCTTCCGCACCACCCTGCAGGGGCTGCACACCCGCTACGACCGTGCGGTCGTCGAGCAGACCGTGCTGGCGGGCGCCCTGTCGCCGGAGATCGCCGAGAATACCGGCGAGGCGGAGGCCCTGGCCGACATCGTTGCCAAGCGCCTCGACCGGATCGCCGAGGATATCGAGCGTGGCTGGGTCGGCGAGGCCAGCGAGGGCGGCTACGCCTTCAGCCGGACGCTGCGCGGCGTGCGCCAGGTCTCGACTCTCGATGCGCCGCTGGTCTCCTCGCAGGAGGCTCGCCGGCTGCACTCTCGCGCGCCGGCGCTGCGTGAGATCTACCACGAGCCGGTCACCCTCGCTCGCAAGGGCGACGAGCAGGTGCTGCACGGCCCTGTCGGGCTGTTCGAGACCATCATGGCCTTCGGGCGCAAGGGCCTGCAGCTGCAGCGCTACAAGGGTCTCGGCGAGATGAACCCTCACCAGCTCTTCGAGACGACGCTGGACCGCGAGACGCGCTCGCTGCTGCAGGTGAAGATCAAGGACACCCAGGACGCCGACGACCTGTTCGTGAAGTTGATGGGCGACATCGTCGAGCCGCGGCGTGAGTTCATCCAGGAGAATGCGCTGAGCGTGGCGAACCTCGACGTCTGAGGACGGCGCTCCTCACGGCTCGGACACGATCCGGCGGCCGCCCAGATCGCGCGCCGCCGGCTCGCCCGAGACCGGTCGGGGTATGCGGGCCGCCCGCGCCATCGCGATGAGATCGGCGGCCGTCAGTGGTTTCACGGGCAGCGCATCGGTGTGCCCCGTCGGAAGCGGCGGGCTCGCCGGCAAGGCTCTGCGTGGGGCGACCCAGAGGAGCCGGCCCTTCCGAATGACTTTGGATGCGGTTCGCGCGCTCATCACTGTCTCCTTCGCAGAATGGCCAAGCTAGAAGCCATTCGACGTCGAACCATTCTTGACAGCGCTCAGAGTGGTGCTTCGCCGGCAGATTTTTTTGTGCGGCGCACCGATGGCGGAGGCTCGCTCGAAAGCCGCGGACCGCGTTAGCCGGCCGCTTACCGTGCTCTCGGAAAGATCGTGCCGGAAAGGCGTAGGGCGGCCATTGCTGCGGCTGCTTTAACCGCTATCCCACACCTCGTGCCCCAGAACTCTCGGGCTGGCCGCTGGCCGTCCATTGAGGGGTCTCGCCGTGGTTGCGTCCGTTCGTCCGCAGGAAGCCGCTCAGCCGCTTCGGATCCTGCACGTCTTCCGTGCCCCGATCGGCGGCCTGTTTCGGCACGTCGTCGATCTGGCACGCCTCCAGAGCGCGGCGGGGCACCGCGTCGGCATCGTCTGCGACTCGACGACTGGTGGGTCCCGCGCCGAGGAGGCCCTACGCGACCTTCTGCCGTGCCTGGCGCTCGGCGCGACCCGGGTCCCCATGCGGCGCAACCCCCACCCCTCCGACCTCTCGGCGATGATGAGCGTCCGGGATGTGGCCGAGCGCGTCCGCGCCGGCGTGTTGCACGGCCACGGCGCCAAGGGCGGCGTCTATGCCCGGCTCGCGCCGGTGCGGGGCGATGACGGCGTGCCAGGCCCGATCCGCGCCTACACCCCGCATGGCGGCAGCTACAATTATCGGCCCGGGAGCCTGTCCCACCGCGGCTACATGGCGGCGGAAGGCGTTCTCGCCCGCCGGACCGACGTGTTCCTGTTCGAGAGCGAATACGTGGCTGCGCGCCACCGTACCTTCGTCGGCGAGCCAAAATGCCAGATGCGCATCGTCCATAACGGGATCGGTGAGGCCGAATTCGTGCCGATCGCTCCAGCCGCCGACCGGTACGATCTCGTCTATATCGGTGAGCTGCGGGAGGCGAAGGGTATCCCCTGGCTCCTCGATGCGCTGGCGATGCTGCGCAACCAGGGCCGCGCCTTGCGGCTCCTCATGGTGGGTTCGGGCCCGGATGCCGAGTCGCTGCAGGCATATGCCGCGCGGCTCGGCCTCGCCGAGGCCGTGACCTTCGAGCCGCCGCAGCCCATTCGCCCCGTTCTCGCGCGCGGACGGCTGATGGTGGTGCCATCGCTGGCGGAATCGCTGCCCTATGTCGTGCTGGAGGCAGCCGCTGCCGGACAGCCGCTCGTGGCGACGAATGTCGGTGGCATCCCCGAAATCTTCGGGCCGAGCGCCTTCGAGCTGGTTCCGCCCCGGGATGCCGGCGCCCTGAGTGGCGCAATCGCCAAGATCTTCGACGAACCGCCGGAGGCGCGCGATGCCCGTTGCGCCGCCTTGAGCGACTTCGTCCAAGCACGTTTCTCCATGACCCGCATGGGGGCCGACGTGCTCTCGGGCTACGCCGCGGCCTTCGCTGCGCGAAGCGCCGCCATGCCCTCCTCCGCAGTGGCCCGCGCCACTGCGCCGAAATCCGCCTGATGCGGCGGACCGCATTCAACCTTTCGAGAACGTCGGCGCGCTCGGTTCGCGAACCGGCGCCGACCATTCCGCGATTGAGCCTGGATGTCCGCGATGAGTGCTTTCGGAGTTCGTGATCTGCTCGACGCGGCAGGTGCGCCCGGCATCGCCAAGCAAGGCAACCCCGAGGATCAGGGCGCCCTCGCGTCGGGGCCGCCGGCCTCGGCCCAGCCGCCGGCCGAAGCGCTGGCGCCGGTACTGAAGGGTCCGACCCTTACGCCCGTGGTGCTCGCGGGATGCGTGCGCGGCCTCGAGATCCTGTCGCTCGTCGTGCTGGGCTTCGCCATTCAGGAGATCACCCTCCGCGGCGTCGTGCCGCTCGGCTGGCCCTACGTCGTGGCCATCCTCGCGATTGCCGGCCTCGCGGGCGCGGCCTTCCAGATGGGTGGCTGCTACCGGATCGCTGCCTTCCGCAGCCTCGCAAAGACGATCGCAAAGATCGCATTCGGCTGGTCCCTTGCCTTCCTGGTCGTGGCGACCGCCATGGTGCTCGCCAAGGTCGCCGACCATTACTCGCGGGTCTGGCTGGCGAGCTTCTACGCCGGAGGCCTCGGCCTGCTGATCCTCGGCCGCGTGGCGCTGTTCGTGTTCACCAGCGTGCAAATGCGCAAGGGCTTGTTCGATCGCCGCACGGCCATCGTCGGCGGCGGCCCGGCTGCGGAGGAGCTGATCCGCTCGCTCGAGGCCTCGGCCGACAGCAGCATCCGCATCGTCGGCGTGTTCGACGACCGCGGCGACAACCGTTCGACCGACGTCGTCGCGGGCCATCCAAAGCTTGGCAACGTCAACGACCTCGTCGCCTATGCGCGGCGGGCCCGCATCGATCTCATCGTCTTCACGATCCCGATCTCGGCCGAGACGCGCATCCTGCAGATGCTCGCCAAGCTCTGGGTGCTGCCGATCGACATCCGGCTCTCGGCGCACGCGACAAAGCTGCGACTGCGCCCGCGCGCCTATTCCTACCTCGGCGCCGTGCCGGTGCTCGACGTTTTCGACAAGCCGCTCGCCGACTGGGACGTCATCCTCAAGAACGTCTTCGACAAGGTAGTCGCCACGTTGGCGCTGATCGCCCTGTCCCCGGTGATGCTCGGCGTCGCGCTTGCGGTGAAGCTCGGCTCGAAGGGGCCGGTGCTGTTCAAGCAGAAGCGTTACGGCTTCAACAATGAGCTCATCGAGGTCTTCAAGTTCCGCTCGATGTATGTCGACCTAGGCGATGCAGGTGCAGCGAAACTCGTCACCAAGGGGGACCCCCGCGTGACACCGGTCGGGCGCTTCATCCGCAAGACCTCGCTCGACGAGTTGCCGCAGCTCTTCAACGTGTTGAAGGGTAACCTCTCGCTCGTCGGTCCCCGGCCGCACGCGCTCCAGGCCAAGGCCGCGAACACGCTCTACGACCAGGTCGTCGACGGCTACTTCGCTCGCCACAAGGTCAAGCCCGGCATCACCGGCTGGGCGCAGATCAACGGTTGGCGCGGCGAGACCGATACCTCGGAAAAACTGCAGCGGCGCGTCGAGCACGACCTCTACTACATCGAGAACTGGTCGATCCTGCTCGACATCCAGATCCTCGCGACGACGCCCTTCGCACTGATGAAGACCGAGAACGCCTACTGAACGGCGAAGGGCTGCGACGGCATCCCGTGCAGCCCTCCCCTCACCACCGGTTCGAGCCGGTTCTACGGCAGAGCGCCGGCCTTCTGCTTCGCCTTGGTCATGGTGTCCTGGCAGGCCTGCTCCTGGCCCGCCTTCTCCTGAGACCTGGCGGTATCGATCAGCTTGCGGGCTTCCTCGACGCCGGCGGCGCTCGGCTGGACGGCGGGATCTGACGGCTTGCCGGATGGAGGCTTGTCTAGGGCCTTCGCCGAGTCCGAAGAGGTCGTGCCGCCTGGCGGCTCCTTCTTGGTCACCTCAGCCGCACCGGACGAGTTCAGCCGCCGCTCGATCGTCGCGATCTCCTCCTTACAGGAGATGGCAAAGGCCGGCAGGCTGCCGGCGAGCAGGGCTGATAGGGCGACGGGAACGGCGATCGCGATACGCATCGGTCAGGATTCTCCTCCAGTTCGCCCGCTCGCAGCGGGCGGATCTCGGGCGGGAAGTATCGCCGCGAAGAGGATGTTCCGGGGCCGCGACGTCCTGGCCTGCTCCGTCTGCCCAAGAATGCGAAAAGGGGCGCGGATCCTGAGATCCGCGCCCCTCTCGCAGCCTGGCGGGAATGGTCGGCCGCTTCTGCGGCTCAGTGCTCTGGTGACTGTCCCCTGCCGGCTTGAGGCTTGATTCAGCGGATCACCTGCACCAGGGCCGAGCCGGCCGGGCTCGACAGCTCTCGCGCATCGACGGTGCCGTCGTTGTCGGGGTCGGCGGCCTTGAACAGGCCCAACGCCAAAGCGACGTATTCCTTCTGGTCGAGGGTGCCGTCGTTGTCGGGGTCTGCCTTCTTGAGATCGGCGGCGGTCAGGCGGCCTTCGAGTTCCTTGGCGTCGAGGGTGCCGTCTTTGTCCTTCTCGAGCTTGGCGAAGGCGGCGGCAGCGGCGGTCTCGACCTCCTTGGCGTCGATCGTGCCGTCCTTGTCCGGGTCGAAGGCAGCGATGTCGACCTTTGTCATGGCCGGGGCGGCGGCGAGCGGAGCCGCCGCGCCGACGGTGACGATGGCGGCGAGAAAAGCGGCGCTGGTGAGTTTGAATGCCATGGGTCGATCACTCCTGAAAAAGATGGCCGCCAGGCGGCCCACATAAGAGAAACGGTCGAGGCGGCGCCCTCAATGCAGCCTGATGCTGCGGCGCTCGGCCCCGACCTCGTTGCGATTGCGTAACGTCGCCGGGAGCATTTGGCAATGGGCTGTAGGAAATTCGGGACGTTAGGACAGATGACTGGCGTCTTTCTGCGCTCCTTCTGCGCTCCTTCGGCCAAAAGAAAACGGCGCAGCTCCGGAGAGCCGCGCCGCTTGGATGTGATGATTGTCCGCTTCAGTACTTGCGGATGACCGGCTCTTCCATCGGAACCGGATCGTCGCCGAAGCGGTAGCGGAGACCGGCGTAGATCGAGAGCGGCTGAGCCAAGGTCGTCGTCCGGTAGTCGTTGACCGGGTAGCGGCCGGCGACGAGACCTGGCTCAAAGAACGTCCCGAAATTCGCGTACTTGTTGTTGGTCAGGTTGGTGATGAGACCGAAGACCTGGAGGTTCTTCGTGACCTGGTAGCTCGTGTTCAAACCAAGCACATAGTACGCGGGAAGCTTCGGCAGCTGATTGCCTTCGTCGCCGCGATAGTAGGAGGACGAGAAGGCCTGCAGGTTCATGCCGACGCGCCAGCCGGGGAGAACCATATAGTCGAAGCCAACCTTGAACTGGTGGTTCGGGATCAGCGGGATCTGGTTGCCCGGACGCACGATGATCGGATCTTCACCCTCGTCAGTCAGAGGGTTGTTGGGCGATGACAACTCGCCATTGAACCGGAAGGTCGGGTTGATCAGAGCGTAGTTGGCATAGACCGAGAGATCGCCGCGGCTGTACTCACCCGCGATCTCGATGCCCTCGCGCCGCGTTGCTGGCACGTTGACGTAGTATCCTCGGGCCGCGTTCCCTGGGGTGGAGAGCTGCAGGATATCGTTGGCCAGATCGTTGCGGAACGCGCCGATCTTATAAGACAGCACGCCGCCGTCGTAGAAGTTCGGGATCGAGCCGCGAATACCGACCTCGTAGTTCTGCGCGGTGACCTGCTTGAGCGGAGGATCGGCCACGAGGGAGTTCGGCAGCAGGCAGGGCCGGTCCGGGTTCGAGCAAGCGAGCTCGAGCGGCGTGGGCGTGCGGTTGGATTCCGAATAGCCGCCGTAGAGCGACAGGCCGGGGTTCAGGCGATAGGTCAGGCCCGCGACCGGGTTGATCTTCGTGAAGTAGTGGGTGCCCGTGACGTCGGGCGAGAACCCGGTCTGGTCCACTGCCGACACACGCGAGAAGTTCAGGCGCGCGCCAGCCGTGAGGGACAGGCGGTCGGTCAGGTCGATCGTGTCCGAGACATACAGGCCCATCGACAGCGACGAACCGATCACCGAACTCGGAGCGATGCCGAGCGCGGCGGCCGTGCGGAGGAACTCCGTGCCGAGGCCCGGAATGTTGCCGTAGGTCGGGTTGTTCGGGTTCGTGGTCACCGAGAGGTCTGGATTGATCACGCCGAGCGTGCTCGATGACTTGAACGAGTAATCGGCCACGTCGATGCTGCCGCCGACGACGAAGCTGTTGCCGAAGCCGAAGACACGGTCGCGGTTGGCCGCCTGCAGCGAGCCACCGTAGCCGGTGGCCTCGGTCTTGGTCACGTCGAGCGTGCCGTAGGGGACGCCAGCCGTGAACGGGATGCCGTTCGCCGGGGTGCCGCGGCCGAGCATCAGGAACTGGTTGCGGAACTGGGCATCAGTCTGGCCGGGTGCCCGCTCGAAGCCGTCATCCTCGAAGCAGAGACGGCCACGGAAGTTCGAGCGGGTGCTGCAGTTCTCGAATTCGGCATCGTTGCCGTCGACGTACTGGTTGCTGAAGCGGCGGAAATAGGCGTTGCCGGACAGATCCCAGGTCGGCGAGAGATCAACGCGGCCTGTGACCTGAAGCGTACCCATCTCGGTCGTCGTGGTCTGCGGGTAGGTGAAGATCGCGCGCGGATCGACACGGGTGAAGTCGACCGGCGCTGCGGCGGCGGCACCGAAATAGGTGCGCGCGAACTGGCCGATGATGTGGAACTCCGAGTCCTGCGTGCGGTAGCCGAGGTCGGTGTAGATGCGGCCGATGGTGCTCGGGCTCTGGTAGCGCCAGCCGCGATCGTTCAGCCCGTCGCCGTTGAAGTAGAAGCTCCAGTCCCCGATCTGCTTGCCGTATTCCAGGTTGCCGCCAATGCGGGCGTCCGAACCGCCCAACACGGTGAGTTCGGTGCCCTGCCAGGTGAAGCCGTTCTTCATCTGGATGTTCACGGCGCCACCGAGCGCGTTGAGGCCGAAGATCGGGTTGCCGGTGACGATGTCGATGCGCTGGATCGCCGAGGGCGGGATCAGGTCGAACTGGACAGTGTCGCCGAAAGCCTCGTTGATGCGCACGCCGTTCTGATAGACGGCGAGGCCCTGAGCGATGCCCTGGACCGGCGAGGCGGTGAAGCCGCGGTAGTTCACGTCGACGCGGTTGTTGTTGCCTTGCGAGTCCGAGAGGTTCAGTCCCGGCGTGATGCGGGCAAGCGTCGCCACCGCGTTGAAGGTGCCGGTATCACGCTCGATCTCGGCAGCGGTGACCGTCTCGACTGTGCTGGGAATCTTGTAGAGCGGCAGCGCGCCGGCACGCAGGCGCGGCTCCACCGGTCGTCCGGTCTGATCCCCGAACGGCCCGGAGGCGGCGCCGCGGCGGCCATAGCCCGAACCGCTCGACGCGCCGACGGGCGTCGTCGCCACGACGCTGATCTCGTCGAGCGCAGCCGTTTCCTGTGCGAAGCCTGCTCCCGGCAGTAGCGCGACCGAAGCAATGAGGCTGCCTCGCAGCACACGCATCGTCATTTTTCCCAGCCCCTTCTTATGTGGCGCCCCCGTATTCGGGGTGTGCCGGGACTGTTCACGGGGACGTGAAGCTCAGCAATTGCCTGGACGACGTTTTCAGGCCGGAAGGAGTGCCTTCGTCGGCGATGGCCGCGATGCGTGGCGCTCAAGCAACATATTTCTAAACGAATTCAGTGACTTAGGGATAATCCGGCAGTTATTTCGGGAGCATTTGGCAATCCATTCCACTGCACGCACGACGGCTCAGATCTTCGCCCGATGGTTCGGTGAAGACGCGAAAAATGACGCGTGCCGAGTCGCTGCAGCGCATTCGGCACGCGTCAAAAATCTCGGTTGTTCGTCGTGCTAGAGTTTCGCCTGGATCTTCCGGGCGATCTCACCGAGGCGCTGTTCCAGCA
This sequence comes from Methylobacterium gnaphalii, assembly GCF_007992215.1. Taxonomy (GTDB): domain Bacteria; phylum Pseudomonadota; class Alphaproteobacteria; order Rhizobiales; family Beijerinckiaceae; genus Methylobacterium; species Methylobacterium gnaphalii. The sequence goes on from NZ_BJZV01000002.1 coordinate 95,812, forward strand.
GGGTCGGCACCTCGCAGACATAGGTGACCGAGCGGTTGCGCTCCTCGAAGATCCGGCGATCCCAGTTGAAGCTGTTTTCGAGGTCGGTCGCCTCCTTGGTCGCGACCTTGGTGGCGTCCTCGGCCGGTCCCTCTCGGGTTTCGCTGATCTTGTCGGCCTCGTCGCGGATCCGCTGGGCAAGGCGCTGCTGGCCCTGCGCGTACCGGACGATGCCCGCAACGACGGCGTTGCGCTCGCCATTGAGAACCTCGAACACCCCGGCGAAGACGCGGGTGAGGCGCTTCTCCCTCTCGTCTTTGTCTTTGATGTCCTTGATGAAATCGTCGATCAGCCCGTCGACGTCGCTGAGCTCGGTGCGTCGCGAGGCGAGCTTGCGGGCGAATTGCGCCGCCTCGCGGTCATTGCCCCACTCTCCTGCGGCCTGGATGTCGGGACCGGTCCAGAACGAGCCGTAGCCAAGGGTCGACACCTTGCGCTGGGCACAGGGCCAGTCGGGATCGGCTTTGGGCTGCGCGAGGGCCGGCGCGGCAAGGGCCATCAGGGCGAGGCCGGCGGCGAGGGTCGGACGGATCATGCGGTTATCCTCATCGAGGCTCAGCTCGCCGCGCCTGCCGGACCGCCGCGCCGGGCCATGATGCCGCGGCCGGGATCGTAAGCGACGACGGCAAGGGTGAAGAAGACGAGGCCGGTCCCGAGGACGACGGCGCAGGCGAGCGGCTCGAACTTCGCGTAGAGGGCGAAGCGCACCAACTCGACCGCGTGCGTGAACGGGTTGGCCTCGCAGATCCAGTACAGCGTCTCGCTGGATTCCCGGATCCGCCAGAGCGGATATAGGGCAGAAGAGGCAAAGAACATCGGGAAGATCACGAAGTTCATCACGCTGGCGAAGTTCTCGAGCTGGCGCACCAACGAGGACAGGAACAGGCCGATGGCACCGAGCATCAGGCCCGCTGCAATGAAGGCCGGCAGCGCCGTCAGGTAGCCGAGCGGCGGGATATCGGTCTCCCAGAACCAGGCGACCGCGAGGAAGGCGTAGGCCTGGACGATCGAGACCGAGACACCGGCCACGAGCTTGGCGAGGAGCAGCGTCCAGCGCGGATAAGGCGAGGTCAGCAGCACCTTCATCGAGCCGACCTCACGGTCGTAGACCATCGAGAGCGAGGACTGCATGCCGTTGAAGAGCTGGATCATCACGGCCAGCCCCGGCACCACGTAGACCTCGTAGAGCACGTAGGTCTCGTATGGGGGCGTGATCGAGACGCCGAGCGTGTTGCGAAAGCCCGCCGCGAAGATGAAGAGCCAGACCAGCGGGCGCACCAGCGCGGAGAAGAACCGCTCCTTCTGATTGAAGAAGCGCAGCAATTCGCGCCGGACGATGCCGCCGAGCGCCCGCAGGTAGCCCACGAAATCGAGCCGGCCCAGATGCGGCGCGGGCCGGGCGTCGCGTGCCGGGGCCGCGACCGGCGCGGCAGCTTCGAGAGGATGGCTCATGCGGCGGCCCTCGATGCACCCTTGGTGGGTTCGGCGACGAGGCGGCGGAACGTGGTCTCCAGGCTCTCGCCCGCCTCCCCGATGCCGCCGGCAAGCCCGCGTGCCACGACCTGCCCCCTGTGAAGCACCACGACGTCGTCCTCGGGCGAGATTTCCTCGAAGATGTGGGTCGCCCAGAGCACCGAGAGCCCCTCCTCCCGCACCAGCGCCCGCACGATGCCGACGATGTCGGCGCGGGATTCGAGATCGAGGCCGACGGTGGGCTCATCGAGCAGCAGCAGGCGCGGCTCGTGGATCAGCGAGCGGGCGATCTCGATGCGGCGCGACTGGCCGCCCGAGAGGGTGCGGATCTTGTCGTTGCGCCTGTCGGCAAGGCCGACGCGGTTCAGGAGCACGTCGATCCGGTCGCGCGCTGCGCGGCGCGCGATACCGTGCAGGCTTGCGTGGTAAAACAGGTTCTGCGCGACGGTGAGATCCGTATCCAGCGTGCGGGCCTGGAAGACCACGCCGAGCCGGGCCAGTGCGCGTGACGGCTCGCGGTCGAGGGGATGGCCGAGGATCGAGACCCGGCCGTGCTGGTTGTTGTAGAGCCGCGTGACGACGGAGAAGAGCGTCGTCTTGCCGGCGCCGTTCGGTCCAAGCAGAGCGGTGAAGCTGCCGCGCTCGACCCGCAGCGAGACGTTCGACAGAGCCGCGCGCTGGCCGAAATTGTGGCTGACATTGGCGATGTCGAGGGCAGCGCCTTCGCGCGGGTCCGCGGTCATTTCAGTGCCCGCTTGGCGTCGCCGACGGCATCCATGCACTCGTCGAACTCGCCCTCCCGCTGCTCGCGCTCAGCGTTCTTCAACGCGCGCTTGAGCTTGGCGAGGACCGGCTCGGCTGGATTCTTGGCGAGCTCGCCCTGGATCATGGTGATGCCAGCAGCGCAATCGGCCTTGTCGTCGGCGAAGGCCGGCGTGGCGAGGGCACCGAGAAGGAGCGCGCCGGCCAAAACCCTCTTCCCATCAGGGGAGAGGGAAGCGGGTCGAGCATCCAGATCATGAACTGCAGGCATCACTTCACCGAAATCGTGCCGGTCAGGCCCTTGGCCTCCAGCCCCTGCGAGTACCACTTGTACTCGCCAGGCCTGATGGCCACGAACTCGATGGCAATCTCGCCCGGATCATCGAATTCGAGGTGATCCGGCGGGCCGCCGCCATGGATCTCCTTGTGCTCGATGACGATCTGGTTGAACCAGATGTTCCGGAAGAATTCCGGCGCGTAGAACTTGTACTCCTGTCGCCCCTTGGCGACGATCCGCAGCCGGTAGGCCTTTCCGGCCTCCAGCTCGATGTCCTTGTTCTCGACCACGAAGTCGTTGCCTTCCTCGTTGCCGAGGACGAGGTCGGGCAGGTTCTGGCGCTTCTTGGTGAGGTCGAGCGCGCTGGCGGGCGCCGCAAACAGCAGCGCGCTGCCGAGCGCTGTGGCGAGTGTCCAGAGTTTCATACCGTCTCCTCCTGCCGCCGTTTTCCGGCGGTCCGATCCGTATGGGTCTCAATCCGGCCCGAGCCCCTCGTCGGGAGGTGCCGGAGCGAAGCGGAAGCCTCGAAGAAGGGCTCCGGTAGCCGCCGCGAACCCTGGAGCCCTCGTTCGAGGCCGCGGGCGTCTTAGGATAAGCGTGGTGGGTGGAACCTACTTCTTCGAGATCGCGACGCCCCAGGGCAGCAATCCCGTCGGGATGCTCTTCACGACCTTCAGGCTCTCGACGTCGATGACCGAGACGTCGTTCGAGGTGCCGTTCGTGGTGTAGAGTTGCTTCTCGTCCGGCGTGAAGGCGAGCTGCCAGACGCGCTGGCCGACCGGCAGGTATTTCTCGACCTCGTAGGTCTTGGTGTTCACCACGGCGACGCGGTTCGCCGGCCCGAGGGCGACGAAGGCCTTCGTGCCGTCCTTGGTCAGGCGCACGCCGACCGGCTGGATCTGCTCGTCGTTCACGCTCGGAATCTTGAAAGTCACCTTCTTCACGACCTTCCGGGTCGCAACGTCGATCACCGAAACCGTGCCGCCGACCTCGGCGGAGACCCAGAGCATCTTGCCGTCGCCCGAGAACTCCGCGAAGCGCGGGCGGGCATCCACGAGCACGTTGTCGATCACCTCGAAGGTCTTGGTGTCGATGAAGTGGGCCATGTTGGTGGTCTCGGAGGTGTTCACGAGAACCTTGCCATCCGGCGACAGGCCCATGCCCTCCGGCTCGACCCCGACCGGCACCTCGGCCAGCACCTTGTTCTTCTCGATGTCGATGATGGTGACCTGGCTGTCGTCCTCGTTGGCGACGTAGAGCGGGTTGCCGGAGGCCGCGAGGATGAACTGTTCCGGGTCGGGCCCGGAGCGCAGGGAGCGGGTGACCTTGCCGGTGGCCGTGTCCAGGACGTCGATGCGGTCGTCGTCGCTGGCGCAGACGAAGAGCTCCTTGTCGTCCTTCGAGAGCGTGACGCCGCGCGGGCGGCGGCCCACCTTCCAGGTGGCGGTGACGGCCATGGTCGTGGTGTCGATGACCGAGACGGAGTTACCCTTCTCGTTGGTCACGTAGGCCGTGAACGCCTCCGCGCCGCTCGCGAGTCCGAGCCAGGCTCCGGCGAGCACCACAACGCTCACGCTCGCCTTCCAGCGGTGGCCCATCAGCATCCTCCCTGTCGCGCGCGCTGTTTCGCGCATTCGCCTCGGCGATCTAGAGCAGGCTGCGAAAAAGTGGAAACGGTTTTTCGCTGAAAGCCTGCTCTAACTCTTTGAATCGATCATGTTTTTCTGTGTTTCAACGGATCCCGTCGAAGCACGACATGATCTAGCGCATTTCGACCGAACGGACATCGGCTATGGGCCGCGTTCGCCTGCGAGGGCAGCGCTTCATTGCCGCATCACACGGCTCGGTTACTTGAACTTGCACGTCGTCTCGGGCTGGTCCGTGCCGAGCGTGTCGAGCGGTGTGCGCTGATGGATGAAGCCCTGCTCGGGTGCCACCGACACCATCGCCTTCGGCTGAACCACGATGATCGGCTGGCGCAGCTGGTGGTCCCAGGGCCGGTAGCTCAGCGAGACACCTTTGTAGGCGGGCAGGTTGAAGGCTGGATCGACCAGGTAGGGGACGAGCGTCGCCGCCTCGGTCGTCTTCTTCTGCGTGGCCGCCTCGCCGACGCTGCGCACGCCGGCCCAGGCCTGGTAATCAAGCGGGCGCATCAGCCGGCCGGAGAGTCGGCGGAAACGGTTCTGCGCCTGGGCCGCGCCCCAGGTCTCCAGCGTCGGATGCCAGGTGGTCGCCACCAGTCCGGCTGTGCCGGCGATCGGCCGCGGATCGACGGTGCGGTACGGGACGTACTCGCCCCAATCCTGCTCCTCATCGGCGACGACCGCCATGTCGTAGTCGATGCCGCGGGTGAAGATCATCGCCTCGGCCCGGGTCGGCGTGTCTCCGCGCGCCTTCATCAGCGGGCCGAAGGTCCAGGGCTTCTCCGCGGTGATCTTCAGCCCGAACTTGCGCGCCGAGTTCTTCATCGCCTCGGCATAGGCCTTGTCGCGTTCGCTCGGGCCGACGATCAGGAAGATCTTCCGCCAGCGCATCAGGGTCATGTATTGCGCGATCGCATCGGTCTGCATCGCGCGGCTCGGAATGGTGTGGAAGACGTTGATGCGGCAATCGGCGCCACGCAGGGAATCGTCCGGCGCACCGGCATTGAACACGGCCACGCCGTCGTCCTTCAGCGCATCGGCGACCGCCAGCAGTTCGGCGGAAGGCAAGGCGACCACGAAGTACTTCACGCCCTTGCCGGCGAGTTCCTTCGCGGCGTCGACGGCGCTCTTGCCCTCCTCCAGCGCAACCTCGTCGAGGGTATAGGTCTGCTTGGTGAAGCGGCCCGTGGAGTTGTTGTCCTTCACCGCCATGCGCGCGCCGGCGACGCCGAGATCCTCAGGGTCCGCCTCCGCATCGTAGGAGGAGGGTGCCGGCACCGGGCGGTAGAGGAAGGCGATATGCGTCTCGCTGGCCGGCATCGTCGCCGGCTGCTGCGCGGGCAGGGAGCCGGGCGCCGACTCGCCGATCTCGGCCTTTGGCTCCTGCGCCATGAGCCCCGGTGAGCCGCCGATGAGAGCGGCGACGGCGATGGGCAGGGCGAAGAGGCGAAGGGCAGGAAAACGCATGCCGGCGGACGCTAACAACATCTCGGCATGCCGCTCAACGGTTGAAGTATAAGGATTGTCTAAGCTCGCAGCGCGAGGCGGGTGCGGTTGCACCGCCATAAATCCGGCTGCCGCGAGCAGGAGCCAGCGAGCGCGCAGTTGCCAAATGACCGTCGCGCCCGACCTTACGCAAGGCAAGCGCGAGCCGTCCCTCGTGCGTGATGAAAGGGCACCCCTCATGACCCAGCGCCCGATGCGCGCGTTTCGCCGTCTCGCGCTGGCTGCCGTCGCGATGGTGCCGCTGCTTCCCGCCGCAGCGAGCGCGGAGGCCGGACGGAAGGCCGCGGTCTTCACCGCTGAACTCGACGACCCCATGCTGCCCTATGGCCGCAAGCCGCCGCCGGCCGTGCTGAAGCGTCTCGACCTGATCACGGACGAGCTGCGCAAGACCCTGGTGGACAAGGGCAAGCTCGAGAGCGTCGACCTCGTCCCGCAGTCCGAGGAGATCAAGAAGCAGGCGCCGCTGTTCAAGTGCAACGGGTGCGTGCCAGACATCGCCAAGGCGCTCGGCGCGGATTACGCGGTCACGACCGTGGCCGAGAAAGGCGGGCCGCAGCTCTTCAACCTCTCGGTGACGATCACCGAGGTTGCATCCGGAAAGGTCGTGCGGAAGGGCATCGTCGTGATAAACGCGAATTCCGACGACGACTGGGCGCATGCCGCGCGCTCGGTGGTCAAGAACCGCCTGCTGGCGGAGCCGCTGCCGAACGCCTCCTGAACGGCGAGGCGGCCGGCTCGCGATCCCCGAGTTTTGATGCGTCCCGTGCCCAAGCCATCCACCAGCCGCCCCCAGCTCCTCGTCAGCGTGCGCGATGCCGACGAAGCCTCCCTCGCCTGCGCGGCTGGCGCCGATCTGGTGGATGCCAAGGACCCGGCGAATGGGGCACTCGGCGCCCTGCCGGTCGATGCGGTGCGTGCCATCGTTGCCCGTGTCGGCGCCTCGGTCACGACCAGCGCCGTGGCCGGTGAGCCGGACACTGCCTCCGCGCTCGCTCCCTGCGTCGCCGCCATGGCGAGCACGGGCGTCGACTACGTAAAGGTCGCCGTGCGCTCCGAGCATCCCGATGCCGCCCTCGCGGAGGCGGCCGAGGCCGCAGGCGGGCGGTTGATCGGCGTGTTGTTCGCGGGCGACGTCTTCGGGCTGAATATCGTGCCGCGCCTCGCCGCCGCCGGCTTTCGCGGGGCGATGATCGACACGCGATCGAAGGATGGACGTCGCCTCGGCGACCTGCTGCTCCCGGACGACCTCGCCGCCTTCGTTGCAGCGTGCCATGCGCACGGTTTGCTCTCGGGGCTCGCGGGCTCGCTCGATGTAGACGACATTCCGGCGCTCGCTGCCCACGCGCCGGGCTATCTCGGATTTCGCGGCGGCCTCTGCCGCAACGGCGACCGCCGCAATGCGCTCGACCCGCTCAGAGTGAATGCCGCGCTGGAAGCCCTACGCGCCCTCGGCCGGCGCGACGCCGCGTGACAATGGCAGCCGCAAGTTCCCTGAGCGTCGTCAAGATCGGAGGCAGTCTCGTCTCCAGCCCGCCCCGTCTGCGCGCTGTGCTCGCCTCCCTGGCCGAGGGCGCTGAGGGGCGCGCGGTGATCGTGCCCGGCGGCGGGCCGTTCGCCGATGCCGTGCGCGCCTCGCAGGCGAAGCTTGGCTATTCGGATGCCCTCGCTCACCGGCTGGCCCTCGACGCGATGGGCCGGATGGCCGAGGTGTTTGCAGAGATCGAGCCTCGGCTGGCGATGGTCCGCAGCGTCGAGGACGCAGCCGCGCGGGACGGCGTCTGCCTCTGGGATCCCGTCGCCCTGCGGCAGGGGCATCCCGACCTTCCCGAGCGTTGGGACGTCACCTCCGACAGCCTCGCGCTCTGGCTGGCGACGGCGCTCGGTGCCGAACGCTGCATCCTGATCAAGTCGGCGCCCTGCCCCGTCGACACCCCGCCGGATGAACTCGCACGATTGGGGTTGGTCGACCGGGCATTTCCGGGCTTCGCGCGCTCATTCCGAGGCGCGATCGCGCTGCGCGGGCCAGAACCCGCATCCGGACCGCAGGAGGCCGCGGCATGAGCGGCGCCTCCGACAGCCCGCGCGACCACATCGTCTTCATCACCGGCAAGCTGGCGCATGCCCGGCTGGAAAAGGTTGCCAACACCCTGCCGGCCGATCGCTTTACCTGGTCGATCGCTGATGCGGGCGTGAAGGTCGCCGCGCTGATGACGGAAGAGATCATCAAGCGTCGCATCACCATCCCCGAAGGCGCGACGCGCATCGTGCTGCCGGGCCGCTGCCGGGCCAATCCAGCGGCCCTGGCAGAGCATTTCAAGCTGCCCGTCGAGCGCGGGCCCGACGAGATCGTCGATTTGCCGGCCTTTCTTGGCTTGGCAGGCCGCAAGGTCGATCTGTCGCGGCATGACCTGCGCATCTTCTCCGAGATCGTCGATGCCTCGAAGATGAGCGTCGACCAGATCGTGGCGAAGGGCCTCGACCTCGCCCGCCGTGGCTCGGACGTGATCGATCTCGGTGGATTGCCGGATACGCCCTTCCCGCATCTCGAAGACGCCGTTCGAGAGATGAAGCGCGCGGGTCTGACCGTCAGCGTCGATTCCTTCTCGCTCGACGAGCTCACACGGGGCGCGAAGGCCGGCGCGGATTACCTGCTCAGCCTCAACGAGGAGACTCTCGACCTCGCCTTCGAGATCGGCGCGGTGCCGGTGCTGGTGCCGATGCGGCCGGACGACACGCCCTCCCTCGACCGCGCCATCGAGCGGATGGAGAAAGCCGGGCTACCTTACATGGCAGACCCGATCCTGGAGCCGATCCATTTCGGCTTCGTCGAGTCGATCGCCCGCTATAACGACGTTCGCAAGCGCTGGCCCGACATCGAGATGATGATGGGCACCGGCAATCTCACCGAGCTGACCGAGGCCGACAGTCTCGGCGTCACCGCGCTGCTCGCCGGCATGTGTTCGGAGTTGTCGATCCGCAACGTGCTGATCGTGCAGGTCTCCAACCATACCCGCCGCACGGTGGAGGAGCATGACGCGGCGCGTCGCGTAATGTTCGCGGCCAAGGCCGATTCCGCCCTGCCCAAGGGCTATGGCCGCGAACTCCTGGCGCTTCACGACAAACGACCTTTCGCCCAGACGCCGGACGAAATCGCCGCACTGGCGGCCGAGGTTCGCGATCCCAATTACCGCGTCGCGGTCACCGAGGACGGCATTCACGTCTACAACCGCGCGATCCACAAGGTCGGCACCGACGCGATGGCTTTCTTTCCGGACTTGGACGTCGCCAGCGACGGTGCACATGCCTTCTATCTCGGCGGCGAACTCGCCAAGGCCGAGACCGCGTTCCGCCTCGGCAAGCGCTACGTCCAGGACGAGCCGCTGGACTGGGGCTGCGCCGCCGATCGCGAAAAGGAAGATACCACCGCGTTCAAGAAGGCCGGCCACACCAAGCATAGCGGTCCCGACGCGCCGCCGCCGGGTACCCGCGACGCGACGCCCGCCGCCGAGCGACCCAAGGGCCGCGTCATCTGCGGCCAATTCGTGCCGGACGAGGCCTGAGACAGCGTGCCGTTCATCCTCGAGACCATCGTCACCACACTGTCGCCGGAAGGCGAGCTGCACCTCGTACCGTTCGGGCTGATCCGCGAGGGCGACGATTACGTACTGGCCCCGTTCCGGCCCTCGCCGACCATCCTGAACCTCGAGGCCTCACCCTTCTTCGCGGCCTCGGCCCCGACCGACGTGCGCGTCATCGCCGGAGTGGTGACGGGGCGGCGCGACTGGCCGGTCGTCGATTGCGAGAAAATCCGCGGCAGGCGGCTGGCCTCTTGCTTCGGCCATGCCGAGTTCGAGGTAATCGACAAGGACGACGATGCGCAGCGCCCGCGCTACCGCGGCCGAATGCTGCATGCGGCGGCTCACAAACCCTTCCTCGGCTACAACCGGGCGCAGGCCGCGGTACTGGAGGCGGCAATCCTGTCGACGCGCCTCAAGATGCTGGAGCCTGAGAAGATCCTGACCGAGATGGCCTACCACGCCATCGCCATTTCAAAGACGGCCGGGCCCGCCGAGCGCGAGGCCTGGGACTGGATCGAGGACAAGGTCGCCGCCGCGCTCGGCCGCAGCGAGCGTGTTCTCCCACGAGCCGAACCCGCCGCGTGAGGCGGCAGACGGAGCAGACAATCGATGCGTAAGACGACCAGACGAACCCTGACGGCTGCGGCGGCTCTCGCCACCGCGAGCGTTCTCGCGGTCACGGCCCAGGCCCACGGCCCGACCCGGCGAAAGATCAGCGAGTCCATCGAGATCAACGCGCCCGCCGACAAGGTCTGGGCGGTCGTCGGCAACTTCAAGGATTCCAACTGGGTCGAGAATGTCGCCAAGACCGAGGCGCATGGCGACGATCCGGGCAAGTCGAAGCGCACGCTGACCCTCAAGAACGGCCATTCGGTCGAAGAGGAAGGCACCAACTACAAGCCCGACCGAATGCTGTTCGGCTATTTCATCGACAAGATCGATGTGTCCGACCTGCCGGTGAACGACTTCTCGTCGAACGTCACCGTCGAGGCCGAGGGTGACGGCAAGGCGAAGGTCGAGTGGAAGGCCGCGTTCTACCGCGGCTACATGAACAACGACCCGCCGCCGGAGCTGAACGACGAGAACTCCGAGAAGGCCGTGAAAGCCTGGGTTCAAAAGAGCCTCGCCAATCTCAAGGCGCAGCTTGAGAAGAGCGCCTCTTGATGGGATGAGGCGTCGGTCGGAGCCGAAGACAACGACCGCCGCCGTCGTGGCGGTGCATAAGGGAGAGACGATGACGATGAGATATGTCACGACGGCCGCGGTGGCGCTGCTGGCCACGGTGTCGTTCGCCGCTCAGGCCCATGGCCCGAGCCGACAGAAGGTGTCGGAACAGGTCGAGATTAACGCGCCGGCCGACAAGGTCTGGGCCGTGGTCGGCAATTTCCAGGATGGCAGCTGGATCCCGGTGGTCGAGAAGACCGAGGGCAAGGGCGGTAACGAGGTCAAGGCGACCCGCACGCTGACGCTCAAGGGCGGCGCCACGGTCGAGGAAGAGCTCGCCAAGTACGATGCCGCCAAGAAGACCTTCATGTACCGGATCAACAAGGTCGACGTGAAGACGTTGCCGGTGAACGACTACTCTTCGACCATCGAGGTCGAGGATGAAGGCGGCAAGACCAAGGTTACCTGGAAGGGCGCCTTCTACCGCGGCTACATGAACAACGATCCGCCGCCCGAACTGAACGACGAAGCCTCCAAGAAGGCCGTGCTCGGTCTCTACCGCGCCAGCCTCGACAACCTGAAGGCCAAGGTCGAGAAGGGTTCGTGAGGCGGCACGCCCACGGGCTGATGTCTTGGAAGGGCCGGCCTAAAGCCGGCCCTTTCTGTCTTGCCGCCCTGTTGCTGGCAGCGGTCGCGCCGTCCTCGGCGCAGGAGGCCTACGTCACCGCGCAGCTCGCGAACGAGGTCGCCGTCGTAGATCTCGGCGCGGGCAAGGTGATCGCCCACATCGCGGTCGATGGCGCGCCCGCCGGGATCGCCCTCTCGCCGGATCGCAAGACGGCCTATGTCACGCGGCCCGAGGGACAGTCGGTTGCGGTGATCGACCTCGACCAACGCCGGGTCACTGCGAGCGTCGCGGTGCATGGCGGCCCCCTCGGCATCGCTGTCAACCCGAAGACCGGCGCGGTCTACGTCGCCGATTGGTATGCGAGCCGCGTCGTCGTGCTGGAGCCCTCGGCTGATGGCCTGACGCAGACCGGGGAGATTGCCGTCGGTAAGTCGCCCTCCGGGCTCGCCGTCACGCCGGACGGCGGGACCCTGCTGGTGGCGAACCGGGAGGCGGATACGGTCTCGGTGGTCGATCTCGCTACGGCGAAGGAGGCGCACGTCGTCGCGGTGGGCCAGCATCCGTTCGGCCTGACGCTGTCGGCGGATGGCAGCCGAGCCTACACGGCCAATGTAACCTCGAACGACGTGTCCGTGATCGACGTGCCCGGCCACCGCGAGGTTGGCCGCATCGCGACGGGGGACAGGCCCTATGTGGTAGCGCTGGCCGGTGGTCGTGGATTCGTCACCGACCAATATTCGAACAGTGTCACCGCCTTCACCCTCGCCGACCTCAAGCCGGCCGGCAGCCTCGACGTCGAGGACCACCCCGAGGGCATCGCTGCATCAAGGGATGGCAAGACGCTCTACGTCGCCAATTGGGGCGACAACACACTCAGCGTGATCGACGCCGCAACGCTGAAGGTGACCGGCAAGATCGCGGTGCCGGACGGTCCACGGGCTTTCGGCGACTTTTTGCGATAGCGCCGTGTCCTTCAATCCTCATCCGCCGGCGAGTTCAGGAGATCCTCCAGCTCGTCGACCAGCCGATCGATCTGATCCTCGCTCGCCAGCACCTTGACGGTGTTGCCGTCAGCCGTGGCGAAGGCGAGTTCGATGGCCTCGCCGCTGCGGGCGGCCAGGATGCGGATGAGTTTCTTGGCAGCGCTCATGCGCGAGGCCCCTTTGGCGGATGTCTGACAATCGAGGCGGGTTCGCCGCGGGATGATATCCGCAAAGCACAAGCGGAACCGTATTGTCGAGCCGGCGCTTTCTGGTGCTGTTCAACCGGATGCCGCCATCGTGATCCCTCGCAAATCCATACTCGCCCTCACCCTGCTGCTCGCAGCCTCGACTGCGCTGGCGCAAACCGAGGAGCCTCCCCCCGTTCCCACGCCCGCGCCCGTGCAGGAGGAGCCGGTTCCCGGTCCTCCGCCACCCTTGCCCGATCTGTCCGATCCGAATACGCGCAGCGCGGAGAGCCTGTCCGAGCCGGGGCCGCGTTCTACGATCCCGAAGGCGCTTCGCAGTTCCGGAACGAAGGCTGGCGGCCCAGCCAACGATCTCAATGCCGGCAGCGCGAACCAGGTACCGCAGCCGCGCAAAAATCTCGGCAACGTGCTGGCGGGCAAGGAACTGTTCCACGGCAACTATTGCGGCGCCGGCCAACGTGGCGAAGGCCTGCCGCCGACGGACCAGCTCGATGCCGCCTGCATGCGCCACGACGCCTGTTACGACGCCGCCGGCTACGCGTCCTGCGCCTGCGACCGGGTGCTGGCACGGGAGGCTGCAGCCGTCGCCGACCAGCCGGGCGTGACACCGGATGTCCGCGGCCAGGCGCTCAGCGTCGTCGAAGCCGCGGGAGTGCTGTCCTGCAAAACGCCGTAGGCGGAGCACCACCTACGGCCATGCAGCGCGTGCCGAGCGGTCTTTCGGCTGGGGGTAACCTCGTCGTCCGAGGACAGGAGAGGAAAGGTCGCCGCCTACACTGACGTCTTACGGGTTCGGCATGCCGCCTCAGGCGATCAGAGCTACCGCCACGGCCGGGCCGCAGGTCGAGACCCAATCGGCATCGCGATCGGTCAAACCATCGGCGATGACATCGGTGAAGGCGAGACAGCGGCGACCGAGCCGGTAGGCGAGACGCTCGGCCAGGAAGGCACCGGCGCCGCAGACGACGAGCGGCGCATCCTCCGGGAGGTCTGCCCGTGACAGGAGCATCGCGGCCGCGTCGTGGAGCGGACGCAGCTGCGCCTCCGCGAACCACGCTGCCAATGCCCGCCATTGCGCGGACGATCCTTCCCCATGGTCTCGGCCGATGATCCGGGCAAGGCGCGTCTCCGATTCCGCGATGGATTTCCCCTTGAGATCGGCGCTGTGCTGCTGGTCGGCCCCTTCAGGCAGCTCTCCGAGCAGCCGGTAGATGTCGGCGGTGGTGGCAAAAGCCTCGGCCATCAAGGCGGTGCGCCGGCCGCGCCAGGGCGCATGCGTGGCAAGCGCCGGCAGCGCGGTCCGTACGACGCCGGAATAGACGAGTTCGCCCGTCTCCAGACGCTCGGCGTCGCTGTAGCCGGAGGCCGCGGGCCGTCCGTCGACAACCGGGATCAGATCGGAGGTGGTCGAGCCGATATCGACGAGGAGCGCGCTGCCGAGGTATCGCCCAACCAGGGCAGCGGTGGCGTGCCAGTTCGCGGAGGCGATGTCGGCGGCGTGACCCTCGGCGGCGTCCGGCGCGACGTAGCCGGCGCGGCCGGCATAGATCCGCACGGTGCCTTTCAGATTTGTGGCGGCCCAGGCTGCAAGCTGTGCGACGCCGTCGGTGCGGTCTCGGAAGCAATCGGTCAGCTCGCCGGTCATGGTGACGGCGTGATGGGCTCCCCCGCGCGCCCAATCGGGGAGTTGCGAGAAGGTCTCGTCGAGAGCCGGGATGCCGCGCCAGAGTTTGCACGGCGCCTGCACCGCCTCCCGCACCCGGCCGCCTTCGACGAGAGCCGCCTTGACATGCACCCCGCCGAGATCCCACCCCACCGTCGGAGCTAATGGGTCGTGCCGGGACTGGCTCACGGGCGGCTCGCTGAAACGGTGGACGGATGACGTTCCGGGTGATCCCGGTGATCGACTTGCGCGGCGGCCTCGTCGTGCGAGCGCGTGCGGGCGACCGCGACGCCTATGCCCCGATCCGTACCCCTTTGGCCAGCGGGTCGGCACCCGCAGACATCGCTCGCGGGTTGCTCGCGGCCTGTCCGGCGGAGGTTCTCTACGTCGCCGATCTCGATGCCATCGTGGACCATAGCGCGCCCGACCTCACGAGCCTGCGTGCGATCCAGGCGGCCTGCCCCACCGCGTGGCTCTGGCTCGACGCGGGGTTTTCGTCGATGCCGGCCGTCGGGGCCTTTCTCGCCGAAGGTCTCGGGCGGCCGGTGCTCGGGAGCGAGAGTCAGGTCGATTCAGGTCTTGTCCGCGCGCTCGGCGACCGTGCGGTACTCTCCCTCGACAGCCGGCGCGGCGAAATGCTGGGGCCGCGTGAACTGCACGACGACCCATCGTGCTGGCCCCGCGACATCATCGTGATGAGCTTGGCGAGCGTTGGAGCCGGTAGCGGGCCCGATGTCGCAGCGCTCACCCGGGTCATAAGCGCAGCGGGCGGCTCGGCGGTCTATGCGGCCGGCGGCGTGCGCGGGCCGGAGGATATCGAGACTCTGCAGTCGCTCGGCGCTGCGGGGGCGCTCGTCGCCTCGGCGATCCATGACGGCCGTCTGCGCGGTTGACGGTGCGAGTTCAGGGACGACCAGCGAGCACGTTCTCGAAATAAGCGATCGTCCGCATCAGCCCCTCGCGGAGGGCGACCCGCGGCTCCCATCCGAGCACCTTCCTCGCCATGCCGATATCCGGCCGCCGCTGGCGCGGATCATCCGGCGGGAGCGGATGGTAGACGAGCTTCGACGCTGAGCCGGTAAGATCGATGATCGTGTCGGCAAGCTCGCGGATCGTGCTCTCGACCGGATTGCCGATATTGATCGGACCTGTGACGTCCGGACCGGTTCCCATCATCCGGACCATGCCTTCGACCAGATCGTCGACGTAGCAGAACGATCGGGTCTGCTCGCCATTGCCGTAGAGAGTGATGTCCTCGGCCCGGAGCGCTTGCATGATCAGGTTCGAGACCACGCGGCCATCGTTGGGGTGCATGCGAGGGCCGAAGGTGTTGAAGATCCGTATGACCTTCGTCTCGAGCTGGTGTTGCCGGCGATAGTCGAAGAACAACGTCTCGGCGCAGCGCTTGCCTTCGTCGTAGCAGGAGCGGAAGCCGATCGGGTTGACGTTGCCCCAGTATCCTTCCGTCTGCGGATGGATCTCCGGATCGCCATAGACCTCTGAGGTCGAGGCCTGCAGGATTCTCGCTCTGAGCCGCTTGGCGAGGCCGAGCATGTTGATCGCGCCGATGACGCTGGTCTTCGTGGTTTGAACCGGGTCGTGCTGGTAGTGCACCGGCGAGGCCGGGCAGGCGAGATTGTAGATCTCGTCGACCTCCACGTAGAGCGGGAAGGTCACGTCGTGGCGCAACAGCTCGAAATGCGGGTCGCCCAGCAAATGGACGACATTGCGCCGTGTTCCGGTGAAGAAGTTGTCGACGCAGAGCACGTCGTGCCCCTCAGCGAGCAGGCGCTCGCAGAGATGCGATCCGAGGAAGCCGGCGCCCCCCGTTACCAGGATCCGCTTGGCGCCCTCGTCACGCATTCCGCTTTTTCCCCGTCACCATATCGGCGCTCAAGCCTCTGAGCCCAAAAAGAAAGGGACGGCTTTCGCCGTCCCGATCTGCATCAGCGTCCAAGGAAGATGGAGGCCAGTCGCTGGAGCAGGCCCCGCGGTGCGGGCGGAGGCTCGCTCTGCCCAGGACTGTCCCCAATCTAAGCGTTGGCTGCGAAGGGGTGCTGCGCGGAGTTACGCTGCTCGGTCACGGTCGCAGCCTTCGGCTCGCCGTTCACGGCGCGCTGAATCGACAGCTTGGTGGCCTCGTAGTTGTACTTCTGGATCTTGGCGTCGTCGGCCGCTTCCCAGTGGATGAACACGCCGACCAGGATGAACAGGTCGTCGGCCTCAGACGCCGGGATGATGCCTTCGGCAACCGCGTCCTGGACGGCCTTAGCGACACCGTGCTGGGCAGGGCCAAACATCTGGACGGCCTGACGGGCGTCGTTGATGGTGACCTTGTTGAACATCAGGGTGTTGGGCTTGCACGGCAGGTTCGGCGCGATGACCGCGAGCAGGCTGGTGAAGCCGTGCTTGTTGTTCACGAGGCCGTTGCAGAAAGCCGTCTCGGCCGGCGAACCGCGGGGTCCGATGATGAGGTCGATGTGAGCGACTTCGTTGCCGTCGCCGACGAGTGCTTCGCCGACCTGAACTTTGTTGATCGTTGCCATTCGGGATTCTCCCTGGATTTCCTCGGAGAAAGGCCGCCCTCTCCTAGAAGATGCGGCCAAAGCCATCCTTGTTGTCGGTGCTCGATGAGGAGCCGAGCCGGTTAGCCCGGACAGCGGCGCGGACCCTACAGCGGGCCATTTGCCGGAACAACCCGGGCAAGGCCCTGAGATGGGTAATTTTTCGGGTCCCCGCGATGAGGCCTCTGCAAGAGTCCGCTTTCGGACCACGGCTCGGTCGGCGGGCCCCGACCAGACTGCGAAACGTGGAACGGTTTTTCATTGCGATCCTGCTCTCACTCTTTGGATTGATTATGTTTTCTGCGGTTTTGACCGGTGCGGTCGAAAACGCAGCATGATCTAACCGCGCGCCCTCAGGATCGCGTCGGCGAAGAGGGTTCCGACCGTAAAATCGGCGCTGGTTCCCGGGTTGAGCCCCGCGTCCTTCAGCAGCCGGTCATGGGCGAGCAGCGCCGCGACCGGCTCGGTTCGCAGGTCGATCCGGCCGAGCGCCGCCGCGGCCTCCTGCCGGACCCGTTCCGCCTTGTCGGCCCCGTATTTGCGGGCGATGTGGCTGTCAGGGACGCTCGTCAGAAACGCGAGATGGACGGCCGTCGTCGTCCACGGTGCGGTCAAGCCCTGCCGTCGTGCCGCTGTGAGGGCAGGCAGTCCGATCTCGAAGACGTCCTCGAAGCCGGTGACGTAGGCGCGGGCGATGCGGTCCCGGGCTGCGGCTTCCGCCATGGCGGAGCCGAGCGTCACGGCCGGACCATCCGTGGTGACATCGTGACGCTCGGCTTGGCCGAGGCCGCCGGGATTGGCGCGCCGGATTGCAGCAAAAACTTGCGCGCCGTCGCTCTCATCGAGGGTGTCGAGCGCTAGCCCGAGATTGACCCCCAGCGAGCCTTCCTCCTCGGCCGCTAACGCGAGCGGAGCGCAGAGCAACAAGATACCGAGATTCGTATTCTGTCCGACCGCCGACATCGTCGCCTCGACGCCGCCGTGAACCCTCTCACCGATCCGTGCGCCGGCTCGAGCCAGATGCGGCGCGGAGACCTCGGCGCTGGTGAGGAAGTCTGCCACCTCCATCCGATGGCCGGGGGCGTAGGCGTGGACATTGCCGACCTTGAGGGCATCGAGCTCGGCGAGGCAGGCGGCACGATAGAGATCAGCGACCATCGCCGACGAGAGGGCGGCGCCGCTCAAGCCTGCGCCACCACCAGTCGCGGCGGCCGTGCCGTCCGCACCGCACCGAGAAATCCACGCACGACGCTCGCCGCGATGTCGACCTCGGTCACCTGCTGCAGGCCCGACCAGGCCGGCATCGAGTTGACTTCGAGCACCAGGAACCCGCCCTCCCCGTCCTCGACGAGGTCGACGCCGGTATAATCGACGCCGATCGAGGCCGCCGCGGCCTCTGCCAGCTCTGCGGCCCGGGCCGGCACGTCCCAGGAGAAAGGCCGGCCCCCGCGATGGACGTTGGTGATCCAGCCGTCGCCCTCGCGGATCATGCCGGCGATGGCGCGCCCCTCGCAGACGAAGACCCGGTAGTCGCGCCAGAGCCCGTCGCGGCGCGGTACGTAGCGCTGCAGATAGTAGACGCGGTTGACCGCTTCTTCCGGCGGTAATTCCTCAGGGCGCTCGATCAGCATCAGCCCCTCGCCCTGCGAGCCGAACAGCGGCTTCAGCACGATTGGTCGGCCGGGCCGAGCCTCGCGGGCTATCAGCTCGGCCGCCGCCTCGCGCTTCGAGAAGACGAAGGTGTCGGGCGTCGGCAGGCCAGCGCGGGCAACGGCGAGGCTGGTCGCCGCCTTGTCGACCGAGCGCTCGATCGCGCTCGGCGAGTTCCAGACGGTGACGCCCGCGGAGACCAGGGCGTGCAGCACGCCGAGCCGCATCGTCGTCGCCTCGAAGGTGCCGCCCGCGATGGTCCTGAGCAGCACGCCGTCGGGCAGGCCGTCCTCGAAGCCCGGCACGCGCAGCGGCTCGCCGCTGCCAGTGACAATCGCAACGTCGGCGAGCGAGAACAGCACCGGCTCGATCCCGAAAGATTCGAGGGCGCTGCGCAGCCGCGCCTTGTGCCAATTGCCGTTATCGGCGGCGAGCCCGATCCGCATGTGCTTTTTGATGGCTTACGCGAACGATGCGTCGACGAGCGTCGGCTCCAGCCGGCCGCCCCGGAACGTGCTGCCGGTGCGGATCGAGGTGACAATCGCCTCGGCTGGCGAGAACAGGGCGCCGTCGATCTTATAGAAATCCCCGTTCACGCGGGAGAAGATCTCGGCGAAGGGCGCGCCATGGTCGCTCGACGTCGTCGAGGGAAGCTGCTCGGCGAGCTGCCGGGCATCGGCATCGTCCGCATCCACGAAGAGCTGCACGCGGCCGCCATAGATGATGGCGTCGTTGGTGCGGCCCATGGCCTTCACGAAATCGGGGTGCTGCGGCGAGAGCGGCGCCGAGCCGATGCCGTCGACGATGGCGTGCAGATCGAACCCAACCGTGTGCGCCTTGTGGAGCGCGACCTCGAGCACGCGGGCTACGACCTGCGTCGCGCCGGCGAGACTCTGGGTCGGAGCATAGATGAAGGTGAGCTGCTCGGGCCGCAGCCCCGTGGCCTCGGCAACCTTCTGGACGACCGATGCCGGCGGGGCGCTGCCCGATTCGAGGACGAGCGCGGTGCTGGTGGCGGAGTCGCGGTAGCCGAGCTCCTGGTAGAGCTCCTCGACCACGGCGATGGCACGGCCGGGACCGGAGCCCAGCGCGAAGAAGCCGGAATCGCCGGTCTCGTCGGCGAGGCTCCAGCCGGCATACTGGCTGCCGAGGCAGGCCAGCACGGGATCGGCCGAGTGGACGACGACCGAGTAGGGCCAGGAGGCGATCGGTCCGGTCGGCGCAATGGTCACCGTGCCGAGGCCGCCGAGGCAGATCTCCGCGATGCGGCGCCCGGCCTCGATCGAGCCGCGCGCCTGCGAGCCCGCATCGACCGTGCGCGCGCCGTTCTCCTGCGAGACGGCGAGGCGCAGCGCCCCGGCGTCAGTGACCAGACGGTCGACCAGCGGCGCGGCCAGCGCGTTGATGCTCGGCGGCGTGATGTCGGTAGCCATGGGTGTCCTCTCTCCCATCGAGCAGAGCGGCGATGGCGCCGGCCCTGTCCCGCAATGATTGTTGGACGGCCCTGGAATCTGGGCCGCCGGCCGTGACCGTGCAGAACGGCGCGTCCCGCGCCACCAGCGAGCCCGCACGCGGACGATCGCGCGTGAAATCGGGCCAATCGAGCGGCGGCACGGAGGCGTAACGCTGCGGCGCGTAACAGATTTCCGAACCGGCCGCATCAACAGGTGATGGGTCGAGCGACGGCAGGCTGCCGAGGCTCGCCTCGATGTGCTGGGCCAGTAGCGGTGTCCGCCGCCGATCGAGCAGGTCGAGCGTGGCGCCGGGACGCGGGTTGATCTCGAGCAGCCACCAGCGCGCGCCATCCAGCAGCAGGTCGGCGCTCGCGAGCCCGCGCAGTGCCGTTGCCTCGGCGAGCCGTGCCACCGCGGAAATGACTTCGTTGAGCAGTTCGTCGGCCAGCGGAGGCGGCTCGCCGCTTCCGGGGGCGACGGCGCCGGCATAGCGGTATCGACGGACCGCGCTCGGACGGCTCCATTGC
This sequence comes from Methylobacterium gnaphalii, assembly GCF_007992215.1. GTDB lineage: Bacteria > Pseudomonadota > Alphaproteobacteria > Rhizobiales > Beijerinckiaceae > Methylobacterium > Methylobacterium gnaphalii. The sequence continues at coordinate 115,929 of NZ_BJZV01000002.1, forward strand.
TCGGTCAGCGCGAGCGTGGCGATTCCGCGCCCATCCGCCAGAAAATTTAGCGCGAAGGCGCGGCCCGCGACGCGCTGCTGGAAATAATGGTCAGGCGGCGCGCAGCCTGCTGTCGCTGCCCGGATATGGCTGCCGCCGGAGCCGCCGCTCCTCTTCAGTAGCCAGCCTCGGCGGTTCGCGACCGGCTCGGTGGTGACGCGGGGATGCGGGATCGAAAGACGCTGGCAGAGGGCCGCGAACAGGAGCGGGTCCTTGAGCGCGGCCACCGTGCCGGGGCCGGCGCCGATGAGCCGATGGCGCGCGGCGATACGAGCCATCAGCTCGGGCGCATCCTCGAAGCCGCTGCCGAGGAGCACGCCGAGCACGCGATCACCGGCCATCTCGGTCAGTGCTGCGAGCCCAGCCAGGACCGGCTCGGCTCCGCGCCGAGCCATGCCGAAACGTCCGGGCAGCGTGCGATGGGCCGCGGCGAGCTCCAGCGTGTCCTCGTCACCGAACAGGTCGAGCACATAGGGCCGCAGCCCGGCGCGCCGGGCCGCCTGGGCCAGCGCCCGCCCGGACTGGGCGGCGATCAGAACCGCATCGCGCATGGGACTCGAACGTCTCAGCCCGCCACCTCGACGGCGAGCTTATAGGCATCCCGGAAGTCGAGGCAGAGCGGCTCCTTCGCTTCCAGCATGCGCCGGAAGAGCTGGCACTGCGTCTGATATTTGACGTTGCCCACGGCCAGAGCGCCGATGCCGACGCCCTTGCCAGTGGGAAGCGCCACATCCTTTGCGTTGACGTCGATGCCGGCGATGCCGGCCGGGGGCACCGCGTTGACGTCGGAGGCGACGAGAAGCCCTGGCGCGGATTTCAGATCTTCGGCCGAGAGGATCGGGATGCCGGCGGGGCCGGCGGAGAGGATCACGTCGGCATCGGCGATGGCCTTGCGTCGGTCCTCTGGCGTAGTGCCGTCGACAGCGCCGACTTCGATGCCAAAGCGCCATTTCATCGTGAAGGCGATCTTCGAGACGCGCTCTTCGCCGTCATGACCGACGAGCACGGTCTTGGCGCCTTCGAGCGCACCGATCACCGCGGCGACATAGGCGACGACGCCGGCGCCCCCGAAGATCACGATGCGCTTGCCCTTGAGATCGGTGCCGAACTTGGACTTCAGCGCGCGCGATACCTCGGCCACCATGGCCGCGCCCGTGGTGAAGGAGCCGGCCGGATCGGCGAAGATGTGGTTGGCGAAGGGCGGCACGAAGGCCTTCTTGGCCCGGTCGACCATGTCGAGGGCGTCCTCGGCGTTCTTGCCGCCGATGAAGATGCCGGTGCGCACGCCGTCCTGTGGCGCGCGGGAGAAGATCGAATCCTGGGTCAGCGAGACCACGTCGGCGAGGCTGACCTCGGCATAGGTGACGATCGTCTCGAAGCCGGCGTCTACCGCCATGTTGACGTCGAACGGGCTCATGTACTTGAGCGGCGTCAGCATGTGCAGGATCGAACGGGCCATGATGCGGTGTCCTCTTGTCCCAGGCACGTCGGTCGTCGGCAAAGACGTGCCGTGCAAAGCCGATGGGGCTGGCGCCGGTCAAGCGCAGGTTTCTTGAACGGCGTGAAAGAAAAACTCTAGATATCCGAAACCGATGCGCCGCTGTTGCGGCCCTTCGCGATGACGAAGCGCAGGCGACCGGGCTGCTTGAGGGATGCGACCAGCGCTTGCGCATCCTGCTCCGAGGGCATGAGGGCGAAGCCGGTCGGCCCCCAAGAGCTCTGGCCGTAGCCCGATATGCCCTGTGCCGCCACGGCCTGCAGCACCTCGGCCACGGCGGCGCTGGCGTAGCGGCCGCCCTGATGAGGCGCGAAATAATCGCCGATTCGGTCTTGGATCGCGGTGATGCCCCTGCCGAAGGTATCGATGTCGGCGGTGGCGGCAGCGGGCAACACCTGCATCAGCGTGATGCGGCAGATCTCAGCCGCGCGTGCCTCCTCGAACGGGGGCAGATCACGAAACGCTTCCGTCTCGTGGTCGCCGTGCACGCCGGTAACGCCCTCGTCGAGGATCAGCACCACCCGCCAGGGCTCAGGCCAGGGGAGGCGTGCAATCACCGGCGGCGGTGCGCCGGTGCCGTCGCGTCCGCCATCGACAATCAGGCCCCCCTCGGTGAAGGCCGCGAGGCCGACGCCGGAACGATTGCCGCGTTCGAGCACATCGGCGAAGTCGAAGACGTCCACCGTCATGCCGTTGAGCCGTGCGAGGGCCGCCGCGACCGCGAGAGCGAGCTGTGTGCCCGAGCCGAAGCCGGCATGGGCCGGGATGGCCTCCTCGACCTCGATGGCCACGGCGTCCGAGACGCCGAGATGGGCGGCGGCGGCGAACAGGTAGGTGCGGATGCGCTCGGCCTCCGGCCCCATGGCCGAGGCGTGCGGCGCGGCGCTCGCCCTGATCTGTATCGCGGGGGTGTCGATGGCGAGCCCGATGCTGCCGAAGCGCCGGCCGAGGCCGCCATGCATGTCGAGGAAGCCGAAATGCAGCCGGGCCGGAGCGCGCACCCGAACGGCGGGAGCCTGGGCCGGCCTCACGGAACCCGTCGTGGTTGCGCCCATCCTGTCCGCGGATCCGGCCACGACGATCCTCTCCAATTCCGAGCTGCCCACGCCTCTCGCGCGGGTCGAACACGGCGGCTTTTCCCACGAGGAGCCTTCGGGAACAACCGGCATCGTCGATCAAGATCGGCCCTGTGGGCCTATCTCCTCAAGGGCTTCAAGCCTCTGAAAAGTCCATTCTTGTCAAGCCCTCGCCTCGTGCCGATCCCACGGACCATGCTTGCGAAATCTCCCCGGCAGGGCTTGCCGGGCGAGGGCCGCGGATGCAAAACCCGCTTCGCCTGCCTCGTGCAGAAGCAATCGTTTCGGAACGCTCTTCTCCCCGCCGGGGACGGGCGGCCAGCCCCGGTCCAAGGTGGTCGCGGCTCAAGGTTCGGACGGGGAGGACGATGGCAGCCTGGGTCAAAGGAAACGCGGCCGATAAGGACGCGGCGGTAGATGCCGCTGCAACCTTGCTCGCAACCGCACACACGCCGGTCTTCGCAGGCTTGAGCGCCGAGCTCGCCGCGATCCGCGCCGCCTACCGTCTCGCTGACCGCATCGGCGCCTCGCTCGACCCGGTGGCGGGAGATGGTCTCTACGCCGAGCTCGGCACGATCGCCACAGGTGGCGCGCTGACGACGACGGCACCTGAAACGCTCGGCCGTGCCGACACCGTCCTCGTCATCGGCAACCGCCCCTGGGATGGCGATCTCGTCGCCGAGATCGCCAAGTCCAAGCCCGTGCGCGGGCGTGCAGCCGGCGAGGAGCGATCGGTGCTCTCGCTGGGCGGACCGGCTAATGGCGCGAGCCGCCACGTCGCCTACGGCGTCGGTAATGCAAGCCTCGACGTCGCCATCGGCCACCTGCGGGCGTTCGTGCGCGGTAACCTCGCCGGTGAAGACGCTTTCGGCGACCTCGCCAAGCGCCTCGCGGCCGCGAAGTTCGGCGTCGTGCTCTTCGATGCCGGCGAGATCGGTGATGCCGGCACCGAGATGCTGCTTGGCCTGCTCAAGGATCTTGCCGAGACCACCCGGTTCTTTGCATTGCCGCTGGCTGACCCGTTCCAGGGCCGCGCCGTGACGCAGCTCTCGGCCTGGACCACGGGACAGGCACCGCGCGTCGGCTTCGGCCGCCACCTGCCCGAGCATGATCCCTGGTGCTTCGACAGCGATCGTCAGGTCGCCGCGGGCGAGGTGGATGCTGCGCTCTGGCTCTCCTCCCTCCCCTCGCCTCGCCCGAACTGGCTCGGCAGCCTGCCGACCGTCGCCATCGTCGGCGAGGGCAGTGCCGATGCGCGACCCGAAACGGCCGAGATCGTGATCACGGTCGGCGTGCCTGGCTCTTCCATCGGCGGGTCGGTCTGGAACGAGCGCCGCGGCGTGATCGGCTACGTCCCAGCGAGCGGCCAGGCCACCGCCGACACGGCCGCGGACGTGATCGCGGATATCGCGAAGAAGATCGAACAGAAGGGCGCCTCATGCTGATCCGCATCCAGGGCGGACGGGTCGTCGATCCGACCGACGGGCGCGATGCCGTCGGCGACGTCTGGATCGAGAACGGCCGGATCGTCGCCCCCTCCGAGCGCACTCCCGATCGCACCGTCGATGCCACGGGCTGCGTGGTCATGGCGGGTGGCGTCGAGGTTCACTCGCATATCGCCGGCGGCAACGTGGTGATGAGCCGCCTGCTGCTGCCCGATCTCTACGTCAGCGAATCGGCGCCGAATGGCCACCCCTTCGCCCATGCTGGCGGCTCGGGGTCCTGGGTCGGCGCGAACTACGCCAAGATGGGCTACACCACCGCCGTCGAGCCGGCCCTGCCGCCCTCAAACGCGCTCGCCACGCATCTCGAACTCGCCGACATCCCCCTGCTCGACCGCGGTGCGCTTGCCGTGCTCGGCAACGATGATCACCTGCTGCAGATCCTTCGCGATGGCGAGGGCAAGAACGCTGTCCGCGACCTCGTCGCCCACACGCTGTCCCATGCCCGCGGACTTGGCGTGAAGTGCATCAATGCCGGCGGCGCCTCGGCCTTCAAGGACGGCGTGCTGAAGCTCAGCCTCGACGACGAGATCCCGGTCTACGGGCTCTCGACCCGCAAGATCATGACGGCACTGCTCGACGCGGTCGAGGAAATCGGCGTGCCGCACCCGCTGCACGTCCACTGCAACAATCTCGGCCTGCCGGGCGCGGATGATTCCTTCGTCGCAACGCTGGATGCGGCCGAGGGCCGTCGCATCCACTTCGCCCATGCGCAGTTCTATGCCTACGGCGCAGTCGACAAGGAGAACCCGCTCACCGGCGGCTTCCGTTCCGCGGCCGAGCGCATCACCGAGGCGATGGAGGCGCACCCGAACGCGACCTTCGACGTCGGCCAAGTGGTGTTCGGCCAGACAGTGACGATCTCGCTCGACATCCTGCGCCAATTTGCTGGCCGCAAAGGCGCGAATCCGAAGAAGTGGGTGCTCACCGCGGGCGATGCCGAGGGCGGCGGCGTGGTCCCGTTCCTCTACAAGCCGCGCGGCGGCGTCTCGTCGTTGCAATGGGCGATCGGCCTGGAACTGATGCTCCTGTCGAAGGATCCCGAGCGCACCATCCTGACCACCGATCACCCGAATGGCGGCGTCTTCACCGAGTATCCGCGCATCATCCATCTGCTGATGAGCCGTGAGGAGCGCGAGAAGGAGATCGCGACACTGCCGGCTGTCGTCGGCGAGCGGTCGAGCCTGCCGACGATCGAGCGAGAATACAGCCTCAGCGAGATCGCCCAGCTCACCCGCTCGGGACCCGCAAAACTGCTCGGCCTGACCGATCGCGGCCACCTGCGCGTCGGCGCCAAGGCGGACGTCGCAGTGTATCGTGACAGCCCGGACCGCACTGCGATGTTTTCGCGTGCCAAGCTGGTTCTCAAGGACGGCGAGACCATCGTCGAGGATGGCGAGATCACGACCTGGCGCTTCGGCCGCACGCTGGAGCTCGACGTCGAGGCGGATGCCGCGATCGTCCGGCGCAGCGAGGCGTACCTGCAGGATCGCTTCGGCCAGGGGCTCGACAGCTTCGCGGTGCCCGACGCGGCCTTCCCCGAGACCGAGAACTTCGAGGACGTCGCATGCCGGGCGTGATGCGTGACCGAACCGGGGCGGGCGACTGAGATGGCTGACTTTACCCTCAACGGCATCCGGGTCGTCGACACTTTCGCCGAGGCCTTCGACGTCGCCGGCACGGCGATCATCGTTACCAACGACACGCCCAAATGGGCGATGATCGCGGCGACGGTGATGACAGGCTTCGCGACCTCGGTGATCGGCTGCGGCGCCGAGGCCGGCATCGATGCCGAACTCTCACCGGAAGAAACGCCGGACGGTCGCCCGGGCGTGCGCATCCTGCTGTTCGGCTTCGAGCCGAACGGGCTGAAGGATCAACTCCTCAAACGTGTCGGCCAGTGCATCCTCACCTGCCCCGGCACCGCCTGCTACGCCGGTGTCGAAGGCCCCACCAAGATCAAACTCGGTGGCGCGATCCGTTATTTCGGCGACGGTTTCGCCGTGGCCAAGCGCCTGCCCGACGCACAGGGCAAGCTGCGCCGCTACTGGCGCGTTCCGGTGATGGACGGCGAATTCCTCTGTGAAGATTCGGTCCGGTCGGTCGATGGCGCGGTCGGCGGCGGCAACCTGCTCTTCCTGGGCCGGGTACATTCCGAGACGCTGAAGGTCGCGGAGATCGCGGTGGAGGCGGCAAAGTCTGTGCCTGGTGCGATCCTGCCTTTCCCCGGCGGCATCGTCCGCTCCGGCTCGAAGGTCGGCGGTCGCACCAAGGGCATGATGGCCTCCACCAATGATGCCTATTGCCCGACGCTGAAGGGCCGCGCAGGCTCAGAACTGCCGCCCGAATGCGGCGTAGTGCTCGAGATCGTCATCGACGCCCTCACCTCGAAGGCAGTGGCCGAGTCCATGCGCCGGGGGCTGCACGCCGCTACGCAGGCCGGCGAGGCCCATGGCCTGATCGCGGTGACGGCCGGCAATTACGGCGGCAACCTCGGACGCCACCACTACCACCTCAAGGACCTGCTCGGAGAGGCGCCGATCGCATGAGCATCCTCACCCTGCGCTCCGAGCCGCCCGAGCGCATCGACCTGCTGAACATCACGCCGTTGGCGCTGAGCAGCCTCTCGCACGGGGATGCCGCCAAGCTCCCGGTTGGCACCAGCCGCCGCGGGCTCACGCTCGGCGATGTCTTCGCGATCAAGCTCGACGGGTCCGACAGCCTCGTGATCGAGGGTGGTTCGTCGCGCCTCGATCGTGTTGGTGCGGCCCTGTCCGAGGGCACGATGCGCGTCGAGGGCGATGTCGGCCAGCGTCTCGGGGAAGGTATGGCCGGCGGTCATCTGACGGTGACCGGATCGGCCGGCCCCTTCGCTGCCACTGGCGCCACCGGCGGCACCATCACCATCGAGGGCAATGCCGGCGACCATGCCGGCGGCGCGGTTTACGCCGCCAAGGCTGGTCTCGACGGCGCGACCCTGATCATCAACGGCAGCGCGGGCGACGGCCTCGGCGACCGCATGCGCCGCGGCATCATCCTCGTCCAGAAGGCCGGTGCCCGCGCGGGCCAGCGCATGATCGCCGGCACGATTGTAGCCGGAGCCGTCGGCGACGAGCCGGGCTATGGCATGCGCCGCGGCACCATCGTCGCGGGCAGCCATGGTGCCCTGCTCCCGACCTTCGCCGAGACCGGTACGCCAGACCTCGTCTTCCTGCGTCTGCTCGCTCGGTCGCTCGGCCCCCTCGGGTACAAGAACCTCGAGCTGCTGAACGGGCCGATGCGCCGCTACTCCGGCGATCTCGCCACCATCGGCAAGGGCGAGCTGTTCACGCCGGTCGGGTAAAGTTGCCCGGTCCGACCTGCACAATATCTCTTGTCAGCTTTCCGGATTGTCCCAAGTTGCAGGCTTCGGGCCGTGCGGGCCCGTGATCAGGACGCGAGGCCTGCAACGATGTTCCTGCTGTTATCCGTTTGCCTCCTCGCTGAGCCGTCGAAGTGCCACGAGGAGCGCATCAACCTGTCCTTCGGCAATCCTAATCCGGCGATCTGCCTGCGCAATTCGCAGGCAACGCTGGCGCAATGGGCCGGCGAGCATCCCGACCTCACCATCAGGTCGTGGCGCTGCGCGACGAAGGCAAAACTGCAGAACGATCTGTAACGGACACGCGCTCTCTTCCCGACCGTCTGGAATGCCGCGGACGGTGAGCCAGGAGGAGGCGGTGGGCGGGAACGGCATCGCGATCGCCGCTTGGCCTCGTCTCACGGCAGTGACACTGTCCCACTCACGGCTGTGGGCCGATGGGACAGGGGACGATGCGCTCGCTCAAGGTTCGGTTCGCGCTACTGTTGATCGGCACCGCCCTGCTCGTGGTGTTCGCGGCAGCGGGGGTGTTCTGGTCGACGACCCTGTCCGAGCGCACGATTGATCGCGTGCTCGCGGCCCAGCATCGCCTCGAATTGCTCGCGGAAGTTTCGGGGCGGCTGACGCAATATGGGCTCGCCGCTGTCGAGACCCTCGGTAATCCAGATACGCCGCCCGAAGCGCTGTCTGTCACCCGCGATGCGGTGGACAAAGCCCTCAACAAGGTTGAGGCGGCAATCGGCGGCAGCATCGCCGCGACGGCGGATCAGGCCGAGCAGTTCCGGTACGTGGCCCGGACCCGACCACTGGCGAAGCTCCGCGCAGCGCGCGTGATCCTCGACCGGCAAGTCTCGCTGATCCAGCGTGAGCTCGATCCGGACAAGCGCAAGAGCATGATTCAGGGCACCCTGAACGGCTTCGGCGCCATGACCGGGCAACCGCTCTCGCTGCTGATCGAGGCGGAAAGGCGCGCGATGACGGCCGGCTCGGAGGAGGCCCGTGCCATCTCGCAACGTATGCGAATTCTGTCGCTCCTCGGCCTCGCCATCGCGTTCAGCCTTGTAGGGGTCCTCTACCGGAGTGTGACGCGACCGACGCTTGCGCGTATCGAGGCCGTTCGCAAGGCGGCCGGCGCTGTTGGTAGCGGTGCCCTCGATACGCGGCTCTCGGTGGCGACCCGGGACGAACTCGGTCTGTTGGTAGCAAACTTCAACCGCATGGCCGCCCGGCTCGGCCGGCGCGAGCGGCATGTCGCGGCGGATCGTGCCGCCCTCGAAGACACGATCGAGGCGCGCACGGCAGATCTCCGCGCGGCCAACGAGCGACTTGAGATGGTCGACCGCTCGCGGCGTCGCTTCTTCGCCGACGTCAGCCACGAGCTGCGCACCCCGCTGACGGTCATTCTCGGCGAGTGCGATCTCGCGACTCGCACGCAGAACAAGAGCGTCGATTACGGACCGGTCTTCGCGACGATCCGCAAGCGGGCGCAGGGGCTCAAGCGGCGGGTCGAGGACTTGCTGCGGGTCGCCCGATCCGAATCCGGCCAGATCGAGCTCGACCGGCGGCCCGTCAGCGCGCTCGCCGTACTGACCGCGGCGGTGGAGGGAACCGCATCCGAGGCTGCGAAACGCCGGGTCGCCTTGACCCTGGAACCGGGCGAGCGCGACATGGAACTGCGGGCCGACCCGGAATGGCTTCGCCAAGTCGTGGAAAGCCTTACCGACAACGCCCTGCGTCATGCGACCGGGCTGACCCGGATCGTCATCGCCCTCGACGAGGTGCGGGTGGCCGGCGGCGTCCGCGCGAGGCTGACCGTGACCGACGATGGTCCGGGGTTTCCCGAGCAGGGTGACGGGTTATTCGAGCGGTTCCGCCGTGACGCTCATGCCGGCGTACCGGGCTTCGGCATAGGCTTGGCTCTAGCGCGCTGGGTGATCGAGCGTCATGATGGCTCGATCAGCCTGGGTTCCGGCGAGGACGGCCGAGGTGCGCGGGTGACGATCGACCTTCCGATCGCCGAAGAAACGGCGGCAGAGCCAAGGGCCGATCGCGAACGGGTAAGGACTGGCGCCGCATGACACGCGTTCTGATCGTTGAGGACGACAGCGACATCCGCGGCATGCTTGCGCGCGGTCTCGAAGCCGAGGGATTTTCCGTCGGCGTTGCGGAGCGGGTCGACGATGCGCTCGTTGCCGCGCGAGAAAATGCACCCGAGGCCGTGGTTCTCGACATCACCCTCCCCGACGGCTCAGGCCATGACGTCTGCCGGTCCCTGCGCGAGGGTGGCTATCCCGGCGCAATCCTGTTCCTGAGCGCCCGCGACGAGATCCGCGACCGGGCCGAAGGGCTGGCGCTCGGCGCCGATGACTACATCGTCAAGCCGTTCGTCTTCGACGAACTGCTCGCTCGCCTGCAGACCCACCTCTTGCGCCGCAAGGAAGCCGATTCACCGCGCACCATCGTGACGGCAGGACGGCTCGTGCTCGATCTTACCGTCCGACAGGTGAGCTTCGGGGATGCGTCGGCGCGCCTCACCCCCCGCGAGGCAGAGCTGCTGGCGCTGCTAATGGACCAGGTGAACAAACCGATCTCGCGTGGCGACATCTTCGACAAGCTCTGGGCAACCCAAGGCGGCCTCTCGCTGAATGTCGTCGATGTCTACGTGGGTTACCTGCGCAGCAAACTCTCGGATTTCGTCCGTTTCGGCGGCCCGGTAATTACCACGGTGCGAGGCAAGGGCTTCATGCTGGACCTGCGCGGACAAGACTTCCGCCACTGAGATTCCGGCGGCCAGATCCCTGAATCTGGGTAAATCCGGCAATTTGGCTCTTGCGGCTCCGGGTGGAATTGGCGATATAGCTCTCGCGCAAGAAATCTTAGCGCCGTCAGTGTCTTAGCATTCTCTTAGAGAGCTTTGCAGATGCTGCTGACGTTCTAGAAAAATTGGAGAGATGCCATGAAGTGGGCCGCCCCCGTCGTTTCCGAGATCTGCGTCGGCATGGAAGTCACGAGCTACGAGTCGGCTGAGATCGACACCTTCAACTAAGGTGTAGCGCCGGCCGGGGATTAGAGGCAGCGGGTTTTGCCATGCATGTCGTAATCCTCGGCTCGGCTGCCGGTGGCGGCGTCCCCCAGTGGAACTGCCGTTGCTCCATTTGTTCTCTCGCGTGGGACGGTGATCCCCGCGTAAAGCCCCGCACGCAGTCGAGCATCGCGGTCTCTCCGGATGGAGAGCGTTGGCTCCTCGTGAATGCCTCACCGGATATCCGCCAGCAGATCCAGGCCAACCGCGCGATGTTTCCGCGCGAGGGATTGCGGCACTCGCCGATCCATTCGGTGCTGCTCACCAATGGCGACGTCGACCACGTGGCCGGTCTGCTGACCTTGCGCGAGGGCCAAGCCTTCACGCTCTACGGTACAGCCGACATCCTCGGCTCCGTCGGCGACAACCGCGTGTTTGACGTGATGGCTACCAACGTCGTCACGCGCCAGCCAATCGCAGTCGACAAAACCTTCGAGCCGGTGCTGGGTCTGAACGTCACGCTGTTCTCCGTGCCCGGCAAGGTGCCGCTCTGGCTGGAAGATGCCAGCATGGAGATCGGTGCCGAGACCGAGACAACGGTCGGCGCCATGATCGAGGCGGACGGCAAGCGCCTCGCCTACATCCCGGGCTGCGCCCGCGTCACCGATGGCTTGAAGCAGCGCATCGCGGGGGTCGACGCTCTGCTCTTCGATGGCACGGTGCTCGAAGACGACGACATGATCCGCGCTGGGGTCGGCACCAAGACCGGCTGGCGTATGGGCCATATCCAGATGAACGGCGAAACCGGCTCGATCGCTTCCCTCGCAGAAGTCGAGATCGGACGCCGGGTCTTCGTACATATCAACAACACCAACCCGGTGCTGGTCGAGGGCTCACCCGAGCGAGCGAGCGTCGAGGAGCGCGGCTGGACGGTGGCGCATGACGGTTTGAGCCTGGAGCTCTAAGAGCTTTCTCAGGGCGGAGGTACTGAGTTCGCGTATTGTTATGCATGCTGGCTCAGTAACCTGAGATCAACTTGAAGCATAACGGACCGCGATGGGAAGACCTGGAAATCGCCCGCTTGAGCACTACATTTTACACGATCTAATTGTGTCGCTTTGATCGATGGCCCGGCATCGCCAGAGGCTCATTTAAGAAACGCTCCAGGAAACGCACGAGACGGACCGCGACGACGCCATGACCGCCCCATTCCCGACCCCCGTTACCGGCGACGATCAGCGCCTCCTGAGCCCCGACGAGCTGGAGGCGGCGCTTCGCGACATCGGCGCGCGGCGCTACCACAACCTCCATCCGTTCCATCGCCTGCTGCACGACGGCAAGCTGAGCAAGGATCAGGTTCGCGCCTGGGCGCTCAACCGCTACTACTATCAGGCGATGATCCCGGTGAAGGACGCGGCCGTCCTCGCCCGCATGCACGATGCCGAGCTGCGCCGCATCTGGCGCCAGCGCATCGTCGACCATGACGGCGACGCTCCTGGCGATGGCGGCATCGAGCGCTGGCTGAAGCTCGCTGAGGGCGTCGGATTCCGCCGCGATTACGTGCTTTCGACCAGGGGCATCCTGTCGGCGACGAAGTTCTCGGTCGAGGCCTATGTCCACTTCGTGAAAGAGAAGTCGCTGCTTGAGGCGATCGCATCCTCGCTCACCGAGATGTTCTCGCCGACGATCATCTCCGAGCGCGTCTCGGGCATGCTCAAGAACTACGATTTCATCACGAAGGACACGCTCGCCTATTTCGACAAGCGCCTCACCCAGGCGCCGCGCGACGCCGATTTCGCTCTCGATTACGTCAAGCAGCACGCCACGACGCCGGAGCTGCAGCGGCAGGCGATGGCGGCGCTCACCTTCAAGTGCAACGTGCTCTGGACGCAGCTCGACGCGCTGTACTTCGCTTATGTCGCCCCCGGCATGGTGCCGCCGGATGCTTGGCAGCCGGGCGAGGGCCTCGTCGAGGAGACTGCGGCGGCAACCGGAGCGGCCCGTGGCCCTTTCGTCACGGGTGATGTGCCCCGTCTGCCGCGCGGCGTCCGTCTGCGCTTCGACGACGTCCGCGGGAAGCACGTCCTGCTCGCGCCGGAGCGCACCTTCGATCTCGATGACAACGCCGTTGCCGTCTTGAAGCTAGTCGACGGCCAGCGCTCGGTCGGCGACATCGCCGGCGAGCTTGCAGCCATCTACGCCGCCGATCGTTCCGTCATCGAGGCCGATATCGGCGTGATGCTCGCCGATCTCGCACAGAAGAGGGTCCTGGAGCGATGAACGCACCGACACCCACCCCCGTCCCCGCCGAGGTCATTCCGGCGCCGGTTGGTCTGCTCGCAGAGCTGACCCATCGCTGCCCCTTGCGCTGCCCTTACTGCTCCAATCCGATGGAGTTGGACCGGCGCTCGGCCGAACTCGATACGGCGACGTGGTTGCGGGTGTTGACCGAGGCCGCGAAGCTCGGCGTCCTCCATGTCCATCTCTCCGGCGGCGAGCCTACGGCGCGCCAGGACATCGTCGAGATCACGGCCAAATGTGCCGAGCTCGGCCTCTACTCGAACCTGATCACGTCCGGGGTCGGCGGGGCGCTCGGTAAGCTCGACGCGCTCTACGATGCCGGCCTCGACCACGTTCAGCTCTCGGTGCAGGGCGTCGACGCGGCCAATGCCGAGAAAATCGGTGGTCTCAAGAACGCACAGCCGCAGAAGATGACCTTCGCCGCGCGTGTGACCGAACTCGGCCTGCCGCTGACCCTCAACTCGGTAATTCACCGCGGCAACATCCACGAGGTACCCGGCTTCATCGATCTCGCGGTGAAGCTCGGCGCCAAGCGGCTCGAGGTCGCCCATACCCAGTATTACGGTTGGGCCTACGTGAACCGCGCCTCGCTGATGCCGAACAAGGCCCAGGTCGACGAGTCGATTCGCGTGGTCGAGCGCGCCCGCGAGCAGCTCAAGGGCGAACTCGTCATCGATCTCGTCGTGCCGGACTACTACGCGAAATATCCAAAGGCCTGCGCCGGCGGCTGGGGCCGCAAGCTCATGAACGTCACGCCGCAGGGCAAGGTGCTGCCCTGCCACGCCGCCGAGACGATCCCCGGCCTGGAATTCTGGTACGTCACGGAGCATTCGCTCGGCGAGATCTGGACGCAGTCGCCGGCCTTCAACGCCTATCGCGGCACGTCCTGGATGAAGGAGCCCTGCCGCTCCTGTGACCGCCGCGAGAAGGATTGGGGTGGCTGCCGCTGCCAGGCTCTCGCCCTCGCGGGCGACGCGGCCGCAACCGATCCGGCCTGCTCGCTCTCGCCCCTCCACGGAAAGATGCGAGATCTTGCCACAGAAGAGGCCGCCGAGAACCCGCCGGACTACATCTACCGGACGATCGGGAGTAATGTGCAATCCCCCCTGAAGGAAAAGGCACCTCTTTGAAACCGATCGCCTTCGCCGCTGCCCTGATGCTGGCTACGCTGCCCTCGCTTGCGGGGGCTGCCCCTGATGACAAACCTGCTCCCGTGCCGGCCGCGACCAACGGGACGCCCGACGCCGCTGACGTGCTGTTCGAGCAGCCGCAGATGAAGAATACGCAGCCGGGTACCACGCTCCGCTACGTTTACCTGCGGCGCAGCGGCATCACACGGGGCCCCTACGGGCCGCCGATGGAAGATGAGATCAAGCTCAAGATTGAGTCTGGCAAGAACGCCGATGCCCGCGACATTCAGGTGCAGATGTTCTCCGGCGCCAATCGCGCGCCTGCCGGCCCGTTCGATGATATGGCGGGCAACCCGGTCCTGCCTCTCTTCCTCGAGAACCATATGAAGGGTCTCGCGGCCCTGCTGGAGGCGAACCCACGCTACATCAAGAACGCGATCCGGATCGGCCTGCGCAACAAGGCGACGGTCACTGCGACCAAGGTCGATTTCAAGGGCAAGCAGGTCGACGGCTGGCGCGTCGTGACCAAGCCGTTCGAGGGCGACCCCGAGACCGCGAAGATGCGCGGCTTCGACGGCATCACCTACACCTTCGTCACCTCCCCTGATGTTCCTGGCGAGATCGTCTCGATCGAGGCGCAGGCCAAGAAGCCGGATGGGGGCGAATTGCTCGAGGAAAGGCTGAGCTATGATCAGAACGCTGGCTAAGAGCGGCGCGCTCATCTTCTGCCTCGCCGCGTTTGCGGGGCCGGCTGCATCCGAGGGGCTCGAGAACGACTACCCGACGGATGCGCGGGTGGACTACGTGTTCGGCTGCATGGCCGCCAACGGACAGACCCGCGAATCGATGGAGAAGTGCTCCTGCTCGGTGGATCAGCTCGCTGCGATCCTACCCTACGACAAGTACGTGTCGGCCAGCACCATCCTCTCGATGCGCCAGGGTCAAGGCGGCCAGCGCCAGATGGCGTTCAAGTCCACCAAGGCCTACGACGACAAGGTCGCCGACCTGCGCCGCGCCCAGGCCGAGGCCGAGATCCGCTGCTATCGCGGCGGCGCCTGACGTTCATCGTCGCGACGGCTCGGTACAGCCATTGCCGGGACTGTGCAGGACGGGCACATGACCGGTTCTGATCCTTCAGCCGGAGCCGTCGTGTCCCCTGCCCCGTCCGCCCAGCGTCGAAGCCTTCGCGACCTGCTGCCCGATCTTGGTCGCCGATGCCTCGTCATGGGCATTCTCAACGTTACCCCGGACTCGTTCTCGGACGGTGGACGGTTTGAGAAGCCGGACGCTGCGCGGGCGCAGGCCGAAGCCCTTGCAGGCGAAGGGGCGGCGCTCGTCGATATCGGTGGTGAATCGACCCGTCCTGGTCATGTCCCGGTCTCGGCCGAGGACGAGCAGGCCCGCGTTGTCCCGGTAATCGCTGCTCTGGCGGGGCATCTCTCGGTCCCGATCTCCATCGATACCTACAAAGCCTCGACCGCCGCCGCTGCGCTGAACGCCGGAGCTGCCATCGTCAACGACGTCTGGGGTTTGCAGCGCGATCCCGATATCGCCCGAGTTGCGGCCGAGCACGGCGCGCCGGTCATCGCCATGCACAACCGCGAGACGATCGATCCCGGCATCGACATCGTCGCCGACATGCTGGCCTTCTTCGACCGGTCGCTTTCGATCGCTCGACGCGCCGGTATTCCCGACGAGGATATCGTGCTCGATCCCGGGATCGGTTTCGGCAAATCCTGGGAGCAACATCTCGAAGCCCTGCGGCGGCTACCGGAGATCAAGGCGCTCGGCTTCCCGATCCTCGTCGGCGTCTCGCGAAAATCCCTGCTCGGCCGCCTGCACGACAAGGAGACCGCGCCGAGCGACCGCCTCTATGGCTCGATCGCCGCGCATGTTCTGGCCGGAACGCTCGGGGCCGACATCCTGCGCGTCCACGACGTGAGGCCGCATGTCGACGCGCTGCGCGTGGTCGATGCCGTGCTGCGGCCGGGGACGGTTCATGTCTGATCGCATTCTCGTCCACCGTATCGCGGTTTTCGCCTATCACGGCGTGCTGCCCGAGGAGGCGCGGCTCGGGCAGCGCTTCTACGTCTCGCTCGATTGCAGCCTCGATCTCTCGCAGGCCGGGGCGTCGGACGACGTCATGCAAACGGTCAGCTACGCCGATCTCACGGAGATCGCCGTCGCTATCGCCTCCAACAGGCGTTTCGCCCTGATCGAGGCTCTGGCCGAAGCCATCGCGAGCGAGATCCTGGCGCGTTTCGCAGTGATCGAGCGCGTGAGCATCCGGGTCGATAAGCCGAGCGCGCCCGTGGCCGCTGTCATCGACGGCGTCAGTGTCGAGATCACTCGCTACCGCGCCGGAGAAGCCCGATGACCCGCGCTTATCTCGGACTCGGCAGCAATGTCGGCGACAAGGCCGCGATGCTTGCCGAGGCGGTGAAACGGCTCGACGAAACGCCAGGGATTTCGGTCGTTGCCCGCTCTCACGATTACCGCACGCCGCCCTGGGGCGACACGGATCAGGACTGGTTCCTCAATGCGGCTATCGGGGTCGAGACAGCGCTTTCACCGCATGACCTGCTCGAAGCCGGGCTCGCGATTGAGGCCGCACTCGGGCGCGTGCGCGAGCGCCGCTGGGGGCCGCGCCTGATCGATATCGATGTGCTCTCCTACGAGGGCGCGGAGGTCAGCGATGAGCGCCTTATTCTGCCGCACCGCTTCGTGAGGGAGCGAGCCTTCGTCCTGGTGCCGCTCGCCGAGATCGCACCCGATCTCGTCATCGGCGGGGAGACGGTGAGCGAAGCGCTGGCGAAGCTCGACCGGACAGGCATCGTGCCTGTGAAGTGATGTCCCCCAACCCGCCATTCCGGGTCCTCGCTTTCGCGAGCCGGAATGGCGGCGGTGGTGCTTATTCTGCTGACGAACTCAGAGGCTTGTTCTCTTCCTCGTCGAGGAGTGGCACGTGGTACTCCCGCAGTACCTTCTCGATATCCGCCTTGCGCTTGCGCAGGACAGTGTTGAGCGTGCGCTTCCAATCGTTCTCGTTCTGGCGCACGCCCATGGAGACGCGGAAGGCCATTGGCGGCCGGTCGGGCTCCTTCAGCAGGGGAACCACGTCCATCGCGACGCCGCTCTGCTTTGCCAGCCATCCGCCGGCCGGCCCCCACAACAGGGCGACGTCGAGCTTTTTCGACGCCACGTCGGCGATGATCTCGGCGGCGACGGTTTGAAACTTGCGGTCCGATCCGAATGAGTAGGCTGCATAGGAATGCGCCTGTGCTGTCAGCCCGAGGGCGCCGATCCGGTCCGCGGGCGGGGTGCCCGCGACGATACCGATCTGCTTGTCCTTCAGCCGGGGGTCGTCGAGTGACGTGACGCCCGACAGCTCGCCCTGACGTGAGATCAGCACGTAGGCAGAGCGATAATAGGGATTGGTCGGCTGGATGATGTCGCCGCCGGACGTGCCGATGATGACGTCGCACAGGCCTGTGCCGAGGGTGTTGCGAACGAAGCCGGGGCCCTGCGTCAGCCAGTAATAGCGGAGCTTGACCTTGAGCTCGTCGGCGATGATTTCGGCGATCTTGTTCTCGAACCCGTCGGCCTTGCGCTCCGAGAACGGCATGTTTCCGGGGTCGGAGCAGACACGCAGCGTGTCCGTGGTGACCATGTCGGGCAGATGCTGCGCCAAAGCGGTGCGCGCTCCTACTGTCCCCAGCAGGAGCGCGCTGAGCGCTGCGTGAAGCGATGCGCGGATAAGCATCAGCCGCCCAGGCACTCCTTCTCGGTCGTCTTGGCGGAGTCGGGCTTCTCTTCCTTCTCACCCGGGCGCGCACGACCCCAGGCGCCGGCAGCCCGCGCGCGCAGGTAGACATACAGATCGTCCGCGTAGCACATGACGTTCTTGTTGTCGGCGAAGGCCGGCATGACCTTCTGGTCGGACGAGTTCACGTCCTGCTTGCCGCCGGCGAGGATGCCCATGAACTCGCTGTAGTTCAGGTGCTTCAGCGAATCCTTGAGAGCCGGAGCGTAGGTCGAACCCATGGCGTCGGGGCCGTGGCAGACGTGGCACTCGGCGTGGTAGCGGCGGTAGCCGGAATAGGTGAACCAGTCGACCTTCTTGCCGTCATTGACGATGTGGAAGGTGGGATCGCCGTCCTTGTCCTTGTACTTGCCGTCCTCGACCTTCACAGCCGCGCTGGCCGCGAGAACCTTGTCGTCGATTTCCTTGGCATTGGGATCGAGCTTGTTGGCGAGCGATGCGTCGGCAGGCTTGGCATCCTCGGCTCGCACAGCAGCGGTCGCCACCATCCCGAATGCAAGGGCGGCTGCGGCCATCCCGAGCGCGGACTTCTTCGTATAGAGCAACGGGTTTCTCCCAGTTTGTTATTGCGCTGCAACAAAAGCCACCGCGCCAACTTTGAACGTCAGGACATAATCATAAAGGTGCCGGCGCGGAAACCCGCGCCGGCACCCATTAGTCACGTCTCAAGTGCGACTTAGTTGTTCGGCAGAGCGAACGCCGTCAGCTGACCACCGAGGTTGGTGTAGCTCGACAGAGCGGCGTAACCGCCGACCGCGCCGAGACCAGCGTTCGGGTCGGTCAGGCCGGCCGCGAGGCCGATGCCGGCCCAGCCACCGACGCCCGACAGGACGGCGATGTACTGCTTGCCCTTGTGCTCGTAGGTCATCACGTTGCCGATGATGCCCGACGGGGTCTTGAACTTGTAGAGTTCCTTACCCGTCTTCGAGTCGACGGCCTTCAGGTAGCCTTCCAGCGTGCCGTAGAAGACCACGTCGCCAGCCGTGGCGAGCGCGCCGCCCCAGGCCGAGAACTGCTCGGGGTTCGACCACTTGATCTGACCCTTCACACCGTCCCAAGCGATGAAGTTACCCATGCCGCCATGGCTGTTCGGCGCGGGGTACATCGACAGGGTGGCGCCAACGTACGGCTGACCCGGGGTGTACGAAACCTTGAAGGGCTCGTAGTCCATGCAGACGTGGTTGGTGGGCACGTAGAACAGCTGGGTCTTCGGCGAGTAAGCCGCAGGCTGCTGGTCCTTGGAGCCGAGAGCCGCAGGGCAGATGCCCTTCGAGTTCACGTCCTCGCCGTTCTGCTCGGTCGAGTACTTGGCGACGACGGCCGGACGGCCGGTCTTCATGTCCACGCCCGTGGTCCAGTTCACGGCCGGGTCGTACTTCTGGGCGACCAGGAGCTCACCGGTGGCGCGATCGAGCGTGTAGCCGAGGCCGTTACGATCGAAGTGCGTCAGCAGGGGGCGTTCCTTGCCGTCAACCTTCTGATCCGTGAGGATCATCTCGTTGATGCCGTCGAAGTCCCACTCGTCGTGCGGGGTCATCTGGTAGACCCACTTGGCGACGCCGGTATCCGGGTTACGTGCCCAGATGGTCATCGACCACTTGTTGTCGCCCGGACGCTGCTTGGGGTTCCAGGTCGAGGGGTTGCCCGAGCCGTAGTAGAAGAGGTCCAGCTTGGGATCGTAGCTGTACCAGCCCCAGGTGCAGCCGCCGCCCGTCTTCCACTGATCGCCTTCCCAGGTCTTCAGCGAAGAGTCCTTGCCGACCGGCTTGCCCAGCGAGGTGGTCTTCTCCGGGTCGATCAGCATGTCGCTGTCCGGGCCCTGCGAGTGACCGCGCCAGATCTTCTTGCCGTCCTTCAGGCTGTAGGCCGTGACGTGGCAGTTCACGCCGAACTCACCACCCGAGATACCGACGATGACCTTGTCCTTCACCGGGAGAACGGTGGCGGTGTTGGTCTCACCCTTGGACGGATCGCCGTTCTTCACCGACCAGTTCACCTTGCCGGTCTTCGCGTCGAGCGAGACGAGCGTGGTGTCAGCCTGGTGGAGGAGGATGGCGCCGTCGGCATAGGCCAGACCACGGTTCACCGTGTCACAGCACATCACCGGGATAACAGCCGGGTCCTGCTTCGGCTCGTACTTCCAGACGATCTTCGAGCCCTGGTCCAGGTCCAGAGCGTAGACGATGTTCGGGAAGGGGGTGTGAACGTACATGATGTTGCCGACGACGAGCGGCGAGCCCTCGTGGCCGCGCAGCACGCCGGTGGAGAAGGTCCAGGCAACCTGGAGGTTCTTCACGTTCGAGGCGTTGATCTGGTCGAGCTTGGAATAACGGGTGTTGGCATAGTCAACCGTCTGAAGCACCTGCTCCGCCGGGTTGGCGATGCCCTTCAGGACGCTTTCGTTTGCGAGCGCCGGCGTCGCCGCCGCGAGGCCCGCACCCAGTGCGAGAAGATGTACCGCTCTCATGGATTCCTCCGACAAGCCTTATTGCCTCGCCCATCGGCATCACACCGCAAGCGTAGGTTGGCCCGTTGTTTACGACAGGGATCGAGTTTCGCCGCGGCAGCTCGCGACAAGTCCTTCAACGCAAAGCGTAAAAGCACCTGTCGGGCTAGGGTCGCCATCCCTGGGCGAGCCCCTCTTGGATCCGAAGCTTGAACGAACTCTAAGAAAAAAACCGACGCCGTCAACTCGCTTCAGCAGCCTGCGACAAAGACACGGTCAAGTCGCTGTGCACGGAATACTAAAGGTCAAGCTGGCAGTGCCGCGCACAATTGTTATGCTGCGCTGCACTATAACGAATTAACGTAGCAAAACCGTTTGGAAGGATTCGCTTTATCGCATGCTGAGAGCGCATGTCGCGCGGCAAGCGCGAGTTAGGGTATGAGCGAACGGTAGGGCAGCGTCGCATATGGTAGGTTTAAATGCAGTTTTGGCGTCGAGTTGTCCGACGCGGCGCAATTGAGCCGGTGAGGCAACGGACAAACAGCTTGGTGTACGGATGGATGCTGGAAGCTCGTGGCCCGACTGTGCGCTTTCTCGCCGCATCACAGTCTCAGTTGTTTGTACGGAGGGTGATCGAGGTGAAAGAACGCACGAACGGCTGATGACACCACCGCGATTCTCAGAATCCTACCAGGCCAGCGTCCGCCCAGCGTAGTCGAGATAGGCAATGCCGCGCTGGCCCGAGCGGCTCTCGATGACATCCGCCATGCCTGCAACGCTCGTGGCGACGTCCAAGTCTGCCCCGACGCCTCCCATGTCTGTACTCACCCAGCCGGGGTGCATCAGCAGTACGCCGAAGGGTCGCGCGCGGTGGCGGCTCTCGAAAGTACGGGCGTAGGTATTCAGAGCGGCCTTGCTGGCCCGATAGGTGTCCGAGCCGCCGGCCTCGTTCAGCGAAACGCTGCCGAGGATCGAACTCATGAACGCGATGGTACCGCCCGGCGATACGCGGTCGACGAAAACCTCCGCGAAACGGATCGGGCTGACGGCATTCGTCAGGTAGACTTGGACCGCGACCTCCCGCGGGACCTTATGAAGCGGGTCGTCGATCCGAGTCGCTACCCCAGCGACGACAAAGATCAGGTCGAAGCTCTTCTGTCCGAGACGCGTGCGAAGCTCGGAAACAGCGTCATCGTCGTCGATATCGACCGATTCGATGGTGAGCGCGTCACCGTCCAGAGCTGCGAGCCCCGGCGATGCCGTGCGCTCGGTCGCCGTTACCTGCCACCCGCGCGCGAGGAAGGTGTCTACGAGCCCGAGGCCGAGGCCCCGCGAGGCCCCCACGATCAGCGCGGTCTTTCTCGCCCCTGTCATGATCGATTCCTTGTGAGGCCATGCTCCCAGGCTGGCGCTGCCCGCACGGGTGCGGGATACGAAAGAGCCTGGGCGCCGGTTCCCGCCCGAGCCGCGACGGATGGCGCCTCAATCGCCAGTCTGCACCGACCAAGTCGCGTGCCGGATCCCTGGCTGCCTGGCGAGTTCAGCCACCACCGCGTCGAGCTCCCTAGAATCGACGGCCGTTGCAGTGAGCGTGGCGACCACCTCGACCACCTCCTCGCCGCGTTCCTCCACCGCAACGCCGCTCACGGGATAGGATGCCGCCTCCAGCCGCCCGACGAGGAGATCGCGCACGGGGCCTGCCGATCCCGCCTCCGTCGTCACCAGCACCTCGTACGTTGCCTCCGTCGCACTCTCGTCGATCGGGATGCGGTCAATTAGGTTGACGAGCGGCCGCAGCAGCGTGTTGCCGGCGAGAACCGCGGCAGTGACGAAGGCGGCCTCAAGCGGCAGATCCGCACCAGCGAAGGCGCCGACTGCGGCCGAGCACCAGAGCGTGGCGGCCGTGTTGAGGCCACGCACGTTCATGCCCTCTTTCATAATGACGCCGGCGCCGAGGAAACCGATGCCGGAGATGACATAGGCCACCGTGCGCGTCGCCCCGTCGCCGCCGGTCAGCCGCATCCCGAGATCGACGAAGGCCGCAGCGCCGACAGCGACGAGCACTGCCGTCCGCAGCCCTGCGGTGCGCTGCCTGTACTGCCGCTCAGCGCCGATCAGCGTGCCGAGGCCGAAGGCGACGACAAGGCTCACCGCCGAGTTGAGGGCTTCCGGGGTGGGGGATGGAAAAGGACCGGGCATCGGCTCTGCATGGCTCGGCGGCATGACGGTTCGGTGAAGGCGATAGCCTCTGTTCTCCCGCGGGCAAATTGACCGGATCGGCCGCGCCTGACCTTCCCGGGATTGACGCCCGGCCCAGGCAACGGGCACATCCGCTGCATGTGGCCCTCATAAGAAGCCATATCGAGGAGACGCGTCATATGCCGATGATCGGCCCTGCCCTGTCCAGTCGGGCGAAGCACTCATGAGCGGTGCGACCTTGGCCGAGCGCCCTGTTGCCGCGCCATCCTCCGACGGAGGGCTGCATTCCCGTATCCTCGCCCTGCGCGACGGCCTCGAGCACGGCCTGATCGGCTGCACCGGCCTCGTCGAGCGGCTGCTGATCGGCCTGCTGAGCGGCGGCCATCTGCTGATCGAGGGCGCACCGGGTCTCGCCAAGACCCGCGCGGTGAAGCGCCTGTCGGAGGGGCTCGACGGCTCCTTCGCGCGCGTCCAGTGCACGCCCGACCTGATGCCGGCCGATCTCACCGGCACGACGGTGTGGCGCCAGGATGCCGGGATTTTCGAGTTCCTGCCCGGCCCGCTCTTCCACTCTCTTATCTTAGTCGACGAGGTGAACCGCGCTCCGCCCAAGGTGCAGTCGGCTCTCCTCGAATCCATGGCCGAGAGCCAGATCACCGTGGCCGGCCACACCCACAGGCTGCCGGACCCTTTCATGGTTGTGGCGACGCAGAACCCGATCGAGCATGCCGGCACTTTCCCGCTGCCCGAGGCCCAGCTCGACCGCTTCCTGCTCCACATCGTCGTCGACATGCCCGACGAGGCGTCGGAGCGGAAAATCCTCGACCTCGTTGAGGGAGAGCTGACCCATCACGCGGATGCGATGACGGTGAAGCTCTCGTTGGAGGAAATCCGCGCGGCGCGCGAGGCGGCCCTGGCCACCTACGTCTCGCCGGCCCTGAAGGACTATCTCGTGCGGCTCGTCGCCGGAACGCGAGGCGATTCCGTCTCGCCCGAACTGCGCGCCGCCATCGAGCACCCGGCTTCGCCTCGCGGCACCCTCGCCCTGATGGTCGCCGGCAAGGCACGGGCCTACCTGCACGGCCGCGACCACGTCATTCCCGAGGACGTCGCCGCTCTGGCGAGCGACGCGCTTGCCCACCGCATCGGACTGACTTGGCGGGCGGCGGCCGAAGGACGCACGGCACGCGGCATCATCGAGGGGCTCGTGGCGCAGACACGGGCGCTTTGAGGGCGATGCGGATTCTTGCATCCTGCCTTGCCTCTCGTCACCAGGCGCTGGTGCGCAGCGTCAGCCTCGATGGAAGGCTGCAGATAGCCCTGCGGTATCTGAACCTCTCCTCGGAGGCTGCTTGCGCGGCATCCAGGGAGGAGGATGTGAATGGGATGCGGAGGTTTCGCCTCCCGTCATGACCGGCTCCCCTGCCCCGTCCGATGCCTTCCAGGCCCCCGGCATTCACCTGTCCGGTGAGACGCTGATGGGCCTGCGCCATCTCGCCCGGCGCGGTGTCTCGCCCTCGTCCCGCACGCTGGCCGGGCTGCCCGGCGGCATCGTCACCAAAAAGCGCGGGCGCGGCTCCGAGCCCGACGACGTTCGCCTGTGGTCGGAAGGCGACGACATGCGCTTCATCGACCGCAATGCCACCGCGCGCACCGGCGAGCTGCATGTGCGCACCCATCACGACGAGCGCGACCGGGCCGTGGTTCTGCTCGCCGATTTCCGCCCGTCCATGCTGTTCGGCACGCGACGCGCGCTGCGCTCGGTCGCCGCTGCCGAGGCCCTGGCCCTGCTCGGCTGGCGCGTCGTCGGCGATGGCGGCCGCGTCGGGTTGATCGTTGCGGGCGCGGGCGAGCCGGTGGTGATCCGACCTGGTGGCGGCGAGCGCGCGATGATCGCGGTCACCGGCGCGATGGCACAGGCCCATGCCGTAGCGCTCGGGACCTCGGCCAAGGACGACCCACCGCTTGGCGCGATGCTGACGCTCGCCCGGTCGCTGCTGCCGTCCGGCGGACACCTTGTGATGGCGACGGCCCTCGACGCGCCGGGGGCGGATTTCGATAGCCTTCTGACGATCCTCGCCGAGCGTCTCTCGATCCGGCTGCTGCTGGTCTCGGACGCATTCGAGCGCATTCGGATGCCCGGCTACTATCCTTTCGCGACGCCTGACGGGCAGCGCGGCACCATCCAGGCGACGCGCCGGGAGAATCAATTCCGAGCGGCCGACGACCGCCTCGCCGACATGCACCGCCGCGGCATCGAGGGCCTGCGCATCGACGTCGAGAGTGGACCGGAGGCCTATGCGCCCCTGATGGAGCGGCTCGATGCGATGCTGTGAGCGCGAGCTGTCCGCGACGCCATCCCCTCTCCTCGCTCGCTGGGGAGAGTGGCAGGTGCAGCCATGAATCCCGATCTCTCCGCCCTCCGTGGTCTGCACCTCCCCACCGGCGGCGGCAGCCTTCTCCAGGGTGAGATCATCGCCGCGATCGCGCTCGGCTTCGCCGCTGCGCTGATCCTCGGCGCTGTGCGCCTTCTGCTGGCGCGCAGGCGCGCCACCGTGCGTCGCGCAGCGCTTCGCGAACTGAGCCTCGCCGGAAGCCTCGAGCCGCAGGCGCGGCTGACTGCGCAGGCCGGGCTCTTGCGCCGCGTGGTCCGCACGCTCGCCGGCGACGAAGCTGCCACGACGCGCGGCACCGCCTGGGCCGGCACGCTCGATCGCACCTTCTCGACCGATTTCTTCAGCCGCGGCGCGGGCCAGGTGCTCGTCGACGGCCTGTATCGCCGCCCCGGAGTGATCGACCCGGCCGCGATCGATGCCGAACTCGCCCGCCTTTTCTCCCGGATCAAGGGCTGACATGCCGTCCTGGCTTTCCGCCCTCGTCTCGGCCTTCGACCTCGCTGCGCCCTACGCGCTCCTGCTGCTGCCGGCACCCTTGTTGTTCGCCCGGCTGATGCCGGCCGAGCGCGAGGGAACCAGCGGGGCGCTGCGGGTGCCGCACTCCCTCGTCGGCGGAGCCGATCGCGGCGAGAGCGTGATCGCTCGGGGCCGCCGACGCATCTGGCTGATCTGGACACTCTGGATCGCCCTTGTCGCGGCGCTTAGCGGTCCGCGCATCGTACTCTCGGCCAATGCCCTGCCCGCCTCGGGGCGCGAGATCATCCTGACGCTCGATCTCTCGGGCAGCATGGAGCGCAAGGACTTTTCGCTCGATGGCGAAACCGTGAGCCGGCTGGCGGCGGTCAAGCGTGTGGGTGCCGGCTTCATCCGCCGCCGTGCGGGCGACCGAATTGGTCTCGTGGCCTTCGCCGACCAGGCCTATGTGGCTGCCGCGCCGACCTTCGACACCGCTTCCGTGGCGCGCACACTGGAGGAGGCGAATATCGGCCTGGTCGGCCGCTCGACCGGGATCGGCGACGGGCTCGGCCTCGCGTTGAAGCGGCTTGCGCCCGCCCAAGTCGCGAGCGCCGATGTGGGCGGGCCGCTGCCAGCCTCCGACAAGGTCGTGGTGCTGCTCTCGGATGGCGCCAACAATGCGGGCCAGACTGCGCCGAAGGACGTCGCAGCCCTGGCCAAGGAGCTCGGCGTCAGGGTCTACACGATCGCCCTCGGGCCGATCGACATGGCCGACAATCCGAACAACGAGCAGGACGTCGTCGACGTCGAGACGCTCCGCGAAATGGCGGAGATCAGCGGCGGCAAGGCGTTCCGGGTCAAGACCACGGACGACCTGAACGCGGTCGCCGATTCCATCGACCAGCTCGAAGGCGGCCGCGCCCAGGCCCCCCCAGTGCCGCTGTGGCGCGACCTCTGGCCCTGGCCGGCTGCGCTCGCCCTGCTCTGCGCCTGCGGGCTGCTCGCTGTGAGGCGGGACGCGTGATTCGGATGAGCGTCATGGCAAGCGCATCGCAGGAGTCCGGGACTGTACCCGCGAGGGCGGAGCGTTGGCTCTGGATTGCCTCGCGTGCGGCCCGCAATGACGATGCGACAGGCAGGAGTGTGCAGTGAGCCTCGACGCCTACGCCCTTCTCCGTCCCCTCTGGCTCATCGCCATCCCTGTCATCGCCCTGCTCGCCCTGCGTGCAGCTTGGCGTTCGGCACCGCTTGGCGACTGGGTCAAGGCGGTCGATCCGACGCTGATGGCGATGCTGGCGCAGCGCGGGGCCGTGCTCGGTGGCCGCCGCCAGGCCAACATCGTCGCGGCCGTCGCTGCCGGGCTGATCGCGCTTGCGCTGACCGGGCCGGCCTTCGAGCGCCCCAACGCGTCGACTTTCCGCAACCTCGACGCCACCGTGGTGGTGCTCGACGTCTCGCGCTCGGTCACCGAGGGCGGTCGATTCAAGGAAGCCCGGCAGGCGGCCGAGGCGGTGGCGCAGGCCGCCGGCAGCCGTTCGGTCGCCCTGGTGATCTATGCGGGCGATGCCTACACTGCGGTCTCGCCCACCACCGACCGGGACTCGATCGGCACCACGCTGTTCGCGCTCGATTCCGATACCGTGCCCGACCGCGGCAGCCACCCCGAGCGCGGCCTGACCCTCGCCCGGAAGATCCTCGGCGAGGCCAATGTCGTGGCGGCCGACGTGGTCTTGATCAGCGACGGAGACGGTATCGGCCAGGCTGCCGAGCGCGAGGCCGCCGCCATTCGTGACAAGGGCTGGCACCTGCACGCCCTCTTCGTTCCCGCCGGCAGGGCCCTGATGCCGGGCACACCGAAGCCGGACCGCGCCGCCCTCGATCGACTCGCCTCGGAAGGCGGAGGCCGGGTCGCGGATATCGACTCGGCCGAGCCCGTGCTCGACCGCGTCGGTGCGAGCACGGCGCAGCACCTCGCCGCCGGCGGCTACAGCGTGCTCGCTTTCCAAGATCTCGGCCGCTGGCTGCTGCTGTTGGCGCTACTGCCGGCACTGGTCCTGTTCCGGAGGAGCGCCTGATGGCCGCCGCCCCCGACCATCGCCTGTTCCGCGCTGCCCTGCCCTTCCGACGGCCGGCGATCCGGCGGCGCTTGCAGCGATACGCACGCATCGCCGGGCTCGGAGTGGTGGGAGCAGCCATCCTGTCGCTCGTCCTCGTCTATGATCCCCGCACGAGCTTCGGCCGATTACTGATGGCCGGCGGCCTGCCATCCATGGCGGCTGACGTGATGACCAATGACGGCTGGCGGGCCGCTGCCCTCTACGAGGCCGGCCGCTACGCCGAAGCGATCGCGATCTTCCGGGCGCAGGGAAAGCGCAGCGCCTACAATCTCGGGAACGCGCTGGCCCGCTCGGGCGACCTCCAAGGCGCTGTCGATGCCTACGACGAAGCCCTCGCCTACAACCCGCGTGACGCCGACGCGCAGGCCAACCGCTCCCTCGTCGCCAAGCTGCTCGAGGAGGAGATCGACCGCGGCAAGGGAGGTGGCATCGCCAACGCCTCGGCCCAGTACAGCGCCCGCTTCGGCAACACCCAGAACCAGGACAAGGCCGACGACATCAGGGCCACCTCGAGCGGCGAAGGCCTCGCCGGCAACAAGGAGGCCGGCTCCAGTGAGTCGCTGCCCGGCAATAGCCCGGTCGCCCGTCGCGGCCGCTCGGAGCAGCAATCCGTCGATTCCGGCAAGGGCCAGGCGCGTGGGTCGGCCAGCGACGCTGCCGGCCGCGGCCGCCAAGGCGCCGGCTCCGCCATGGTTGCCGCCGCGCCCGAGCGCGAGGCCCGCCGCGTTACCAAGAGCTTCGAGGCGCACGAGATTCACCCGGACCGGCTCTGGCTTCAGACCCTGCCGGACGAGCCTGGCCGCTTCCTCAAGCTGCGGCTGAAGGCCGAGCAGGCCCGCCGGATCGAGGCCGGAACGGCGATTCCGGGAGGCAGCAACCCGTGGTGACGTTTCTGAGAGTTCTCGCACAGCGAACCCTCGCCCACAGTATGGGAAGGGTTTTGGCAGTGCTGCTCGCACTCCTCCTTGGACAAATCCCTGCCCGCGCCATCGAGCCGGGCGACTTGACCCTCACGGTCACGCCGGAACTCTCCGGCAACGCGCAGCCCTATGCCCGCGAGATGGTCTTGCTGAAGCTGCGTGGGGTCTATCGCACGCAGATCCTGCTCGAAGACGTGCGGCAGCCGGCCCTGACCAATTTCTCCTGGACCCAGCTCGGCCGCGACAGCTGGAGCCGCACGCAGTTGCCGGATGGACAGATGGCGCTCCAGTTCGAGCGCACGGTCGCGATCTTTCCGCAGCACACCGGCACCTTCACCATCGAGCCGTTCGTCCACAAGTTGACCATCAACGACAATGGCGAACGCAAGCTCGTCGAGGTGCGCTCGGAGCCGATCGAGTTTCCTGTCGCCAAATGGACGGCCGAGACCGGCGGCCCGGATGCGCCCGAGCCATGGTGGCTGCCGGCCCGCGACGTCACGATCACGGATTCCTGGGATCCCGACCCGGAGACGGTCAACCAGGGTGACACTGCACGCCGCATCGTGACCCTCGAAGCGCAGGGAATGCTCGCCGAAGGCCTGCCGCCGCGGCCGATCATGCGCACCCGCGGCATCGTCACCTTCGCGGGACCGGTGAAGCGCGAGACCATCATCACGCCGAGCGGTCCCGTCGCACGCGCAACCTACCAGTGGGACCTCAAGAAGGGTGTCCCCGAGGTGATCGCCCTCGAGGGCATCCAGATCCCCTGGTACGACACCCTCTCGCGCACCATGCGTGTGACAGAGATTCCTGCCCGCCAGATCGGCGGTGGCCTGCCCGACCGCGAGGACGACCTGAAGCCGCCGAGTCCAGCCTCCTGGGCGACGATTGCGGCAGCCGCCTTGGCGGCCTTTGGCCTGGGGCTGGCGCTCATCGGCTTCGGCGCGCGCCGGCCGGTCCTGCGCCTCAGCCGCGGCGGGCGGCAGGCGTTGCGCCGCGCCGCGGCAGCGGGTGACGCCGTCGCGTTCCGTGCGGCACTCGGGCGGGCGATGCAGGCCGAGCCGGACCTCGCGCGGGTTTGGCGCGCCGACCCGGACGCGGCGGCCGCGCTGTCGGCGCTCGATCGGACGGTCTACGGAATGGGCGATGCGGCGACGCCCAATTTGACTGAGCTGACGCAGTTGTTCTCGCGGCGCCGAAAAGCAGCTGTGACCGTGCTCGCCGAGGAGCCCCGGCTGGCGCCGCTCGACGGATGGGGCAGGCCGGCGCGCTGAAGAGGCTCAGCGCTTCGCGACGACGGCTTTCTGCGCCCTCTCGGGTGTGGTGCTGGAGATCAGTTTGAGCAGGTGACCCTGGTCGAGACCCTGCGTGACAGATTCCGACATGGCGTTGGCGCGCTCGACCTTGCGCGGGGTGATCGAGCCCGTGGTGACGGGATCGGGGATCGCGGCCATGGCCGGTGCCGGCGCGGAGTCGGCCGGGTCGCGCTGAATGCGCAGGGCCCAATGGGCCGCGGTGGAGAGAGCGGCGATGGCGAGAATCGCCTTGATGCCGCCTGTGAGAAGGCGCCGCATGATCAATGGCCCGAAGAGACGCAACAGGACGCAGAGGGTTCCCCGTGTCGGGCCTAGAGTTGCGCGGAAGCGTGAATGAAGCTTCTCACACCCCCGCGTTCGGCGTCTCGCCGTGAGACAGATCCGACAGAATTCTGTGGGCCATGCGCCGGGACCGCGGTTCCTGTTCCCCGCGCGCCCGACACTCCGGCAGCGACTCGGCCCACTGAGCCTCACAGATGCGGCGCAGAGAACTGGTCCGCGGCCGCTCCGTCACTGCAAGCCCCACTGCCAAGCAGGCCCGTTCGAGCTCGCGATACCGTCACAGGCGCATCGGCTGCGGGGAGCGTCGATTTAGGATTGTTGCCGTTCGTCGGCAACCGAAGCTCGGCTGGTTGTAGCCACCCCGGCTTGATTTTCGGGCTGGGATTCGCCTGATGGGCGCATGACCGAGCCGACACCCCTTTCCCGCCTCGACACCAACGCGATCCGTCACGACTGGACGCTGGCCGAGGTACAGGCCATTCACGACCTGCCGCTGCTGGATCTCATCCATCGCGCCGGCACGGTGCATCGGGCGCATAACGACCCGGCCGACATCCAGCGCGCCGCGCTTCTCTCCATCAAGACCGGCGGTTGCCCAGAGGATTGCGCCTATTGTCCGCAATCGGCTCACCACAAGGAAGCCGGCATGACGCGCCAGCGCCTGATGCCGGTCGAGGCCGTTTTGCGCGAGGCTGCCGCGGCGAAGGCTCAAGGCGCGCACCGCTTCTGCATGGGTGCCGCATGGCGCCAGCCGAAGGACGGGCCGGAATTCGACCAGGTGCTCGACATGGTGCGCGGCGTGCGGGGCATGGGCATGGAGGCCTGCGTGACGCTGGGCATGCTCACCGCCTCACAGGCCGAGCGGCTCGCCGAGGCGGGGCTGACCTCCTACAACCACAACCTCGATACCGGCCCTGAATTCTACGGCGACATCATCTCGACGCGGACCTACGAGGACCGCCTGAAGACCCTCGACCACGTGCGGCAGGCCGGCATCGGCGTCTGCTGCGGCGGCATCGTCGGCATGGGCGAGCGGGTGCGCGACCGGGTCGAGATGCTGCAACTGCTGGCGAATCACGCGCCGCATCCCGAGAGTGTGCCGATCAATGCGCTGGTCGCTGTCGAGGGGACGCCGCTGGAGGATCGGCCGCCGGTTGATCCGCTCGACCTCGTGCGGATGTGTGCTACGGCCCGTATCGTGATGCCGAAGGCCCGCGTACGTCTCAGCGCCGGACGCAAAGGATTGACGCGCGAGGCGCAGATTCTGTGCTTCCTCGCCGGCGCCAACTCGATCTTCTACGGCGAGCGCCTGCTCACTACGGCCAACAACGAGGGCGACGAGGATGCGGCGCTGCTGCGTGACATCGGCGTCACCGTGCCGGAGATGACGCTCGCCGCCGCAGAGTAGGCAGCGGCCTCGGACGGCCGCAGCCGTCGCGTTCTTGCCGAGGCCTTGCGTATTGGGAACCGGCTAGGTCTCGCCTGTTCCGGTGATTCCTCCCGCCCTCCCGTCCGTCATCGGTCCGGAAGTCAGGCCTGCAGGCCTCTTCTGGCCAGCCACCGGCGCAAACCGACCGATAGCAGCGCGAACACCGCGAGCGCGACGAGGCCGGCGATCATGCCCGGCGTGACGAGGCCGCGCAGGTCGAGCGCGGCATCGCAGGCGGCATCGCCTCGGGCGAGGCAGGCGGTCTTGGCAGCCTCGTGCGCACCGACGATCTCCTCGAGCCCGGCCCCCGTGGCCGCGTAGACGAAGGCGCCCGGCGTCAGGCCGAGCAGCGTGGCGAGGATGAAGGTGCGCGGCCGGACGCCGAAGATGGCTGGCCCGAGATTGGTCATCCAGAACGGAAACAGGGGCAGCAGCCGCAGGAAGGCCACGTAACCGAAGGCATCGCGCCGAAAACCCTCGGCGAGCCGCCCGAGCCGGGAGCCGGCACGGCGCAGGAGCATATCGCGCGCCGCGTAGCGCCCGATCGAAAAGACGATCGCCGCCCCCGTGGTCGCCGAGGCGATCGCCGTCAGCGCACCGGTCACCGTGCCGAACAGGAAGCCGCAGATCATGCTCAGCACGAGGCTCGCGGGCACCGAGACAACCACGCAGGCGACGTAGACGGCCGCCGCTGCCGCGATCGCCCGCGGTCGATTGTCCGCGACGGCCTCATGCAGCCAGGCGCGTGAGGCCATCAACCTGTCCATGTCGAGCAGGTGCGCTCCACCTGAGACGAGGATCGCGAGCGAGATGCAGACGAGCAGGATGAGCGGCAGCCAGCGCAACCACGCCCTGCGCGGTGTCTCCGGGCGCGGCTCCTCGGCGCTGGTCATGGCGGTGCTGCGTGTGCTGTTGGCTAGCCTGCCTTCCGCATCCGCAGGATCTTGAAGAACCCGCCGGGGAAGGTTGGTGCGACGCCGATGAACTCGACGCTGTTGCGGCGCGCCCAGGCCTCGATCCGCGTCGACTTGAAATCGGATGACCAGCCGATCTTGGTGCAGAGCGGTGCAACGATTTCCTCGACCCGCGCCACCGGTCCATTGGTCTGCCCGAAATGATTGGCGAGGATGATGCCGCCGCCCGGCCGCACCACCCGCAGGAACTCGGAGAGCGCCGCCTCGGGGTCGGGCACCAGGGTGATCAGGAACTGCGCGACCACGGCGTCGAAGCAATTGTCGGCATAGCCGAGGCGGCAGACATCCATCACCTGAAGGCCGTGGACATGGGCGAGGCCGCGGCGGAGCACCTTGGCCCGGGCGCGCTTCAGCATGTCCTCGGACAGGTCGACGCCACAGACGAAGCTTCCCTTGGGATAGTAGCCGAGCGACAGGCCGGTGCCGACGCCGGCCTCCAGAATGCGGGGCCCATGCTCGACGGCTGCCTCGACGGCGGCACGGGCAGCAGGCTCGGTGAGCTTGTCGTAGATCACGTCGTAGACCGGCGCCCAGCGGGCATAGGCCTTGCGCATCAGGGCCGTGCTGGGTCCGGCCGTGTTCGCCTCGGGCACTCGCTCGCTCCGCATGTGGTCGATTGTCTCCGGAAGGATGCTTTTGGCGCGTCAGGCGGCCCGGGCGCCGGCATCGGCGGCCGCGTGCGACTGGACGCGGCGGATGGTGCCTCCGCCGAGGACGCGGGACCGCTCAGTGGTGTCGGCGTAGATCACGCAGGCCTGGCCGGGGGAGACGCCGTCCTCCGGCGTCGCCAGCACGACCTCGGCGCAGCCGGCCTCGGCGTTCCAGTCGAGATGCGCCGGCCGCGGCGGCCGCGTGGAACGGACGCGCACGGCGACTTCAGCGCCGCGAAGCTCCTGCAGCGGCTGCTCGCCGAGCCAGTTCACATCGTCCAGCCGGATGCGACTCGTCGCTAGCGCCTCGCGGGGGCCGACCACGACGCGGGCGGTCTCCGGCTCCAGCCGCACGACGTAGAGCGGCGCCGAGGCCGCGACGCCGAGGCCTCGGCGCTGACCGATGGTGTAATGGATGATGCCTTCATGACGACCGAGAGCGCGTCCTTCGAGATCGACGATCTCGCCAGGGCGGGTCGCATCCGGGCGCAGCTTGGCGATCACGTCGGCGTAGCGGCCCTGGGGCACGAAGCAGATGTCCTGGCTGTCGGCCTTCTCCGCGACAGACAGGCCGAAGTCGCGCGCGAGCCGGCGCGTCTTGTCCTTGCCCATCTCGCCGAGGGGGAAGCGCAGGAAGTCGAGCTGAGCGGACGTGGTCGCGTAGAGGAAATAGCTCTGGTCGCGGGCCGGATCGAGCGCACGGTAGAGGTCGCGCCCTCCCCCCGCCCGCGGGCGACTCGCGACGTAGTGACCCGTCGCCAGGGCGTCGGCACCGAGATCGTGGGCCATGCCCAGCAGATCACGGAACTTGACCGAGCGATTGCACTCGACACAGGGGATCGGCGTCTCGCCGGCGAGGTAGCTCTCGGCGAAGCGGTCGATCACCGCCTCGCGGAAGCGGTCCTCGTAATCGAGCACGTAATGCGGGATGCCCAACGCCTCGGCCACGCGGCGGGCATCGTTGATATCCTGCCCAGCGCAGCAGGCGCCCTTGCGATGGATCGCGGCGCCATGGTCGTAGAGCTGCAGCGTGACGCCGACGACCTCGTAGCCCTCGCGCTTCAGCAATCCGGCCACGACAGAGGAATCGACGCCGCCGGACATGGCGACGACAACGCGTGTCTCGTCGGGAGGCTTCGGAAGATCGAGCGAATTCATCACGGCAGCATACGGCCGGCCGAGCCGGATGCGGCTGGGTATAGCGGTCTGGATGCCGGGTTTCCAGCGATCCCGTGACGGCACAGAGACATAGCTGTCAAACGACGTGATGCGGCTTGCCCGCGCTGCGGCGGCCCGAGCGAGAACTGCCGCGCCGGGAAGAATCTGCCGGGCTGCGGCAATCTCATCCGAGCATGCCGACAAGTCGTTCATGCGAAGTCTATGAAAATCAATAGCTTATAAAATCTCTGGAATGGCTCGGCGCTTGCTGATGTCCCGGTGAAGGAGTGCGCGCCGGATGTCGCTGACGTTGAAGGATGTGGTGGAGAACCAGATGCGTCTGCGCGCATCAGGCCTGCGTCGGGACGCCGCCGATCCGCGCTCTGCAGGCCAGAGCGGACGCGAGCGTTTCGCTGTCGATGCATCCGAGCGGCCGGCTACTCAGACGCGGCACCCATCCGACCACGCTGATGCCACAAAGACGCGAGGCTCCCGGGCCGACCCGCCCGGGCGGCAGGACGATCCGGCGCGGGCCAAAAGCGGCACAGAGGCAAAGCCCGAGGCGAAGCAGGCCGATCGTCCCGATGCCCCGAGGAAGCCGACAGGACCCGGCCAACCTGGCAAAACGCAGGGCGCCGCTGATGCGCAGCGGGAGACCGCCGAAACATCGAAAGGTGAACTGACAGCCGAGGGTCTCGGAACGTCGGACGCGGCCGGCGGTGAACCTGCACCCGCTTCGGCGCCCGAGGCGAGCGCGTTGCCCGATACGTCCTCGATCATTGCCCTGTTCGTCTCTCCGCCTGCTGCCGCTCCCCCGCCGCCTCCCGCGACGACCCTTGGTGGTGGCGATGCGATGACCGAGGATGCATCCGAGATCGAGACCGATCAGGGCGCTACGAAGGGGGCAGCGACATCCGACCTCAAGCCCGGTGCGGCATCTAACGCTGCAGGCACGGCCAAGCCCGAATTTCAGGCGATGCTCGGCGACGCGGCCGCAGCGGCTCAGCCCGATGCAGCCCAGCAGGTTGCCGCACCGGCTGCCGATGCTGTTGCCGCTGCCGGGGCACCCGCGGCCTCATCTGCGCCGACAGAGGCCAAGGCCGCCGCGGCAGCGCATCAGCAGGCGGCCGCCACACCAGCCGCGGCTCCGGTGCCGCTCGGTGCCGTGCCGATGACGATTGGGCTGCGCGCGCTCGGTGAGTCGAATCGCTTCGAGATCCGGCTCGATCCGAAGGAACTCGGCCGCATCGACGTATCGATCGACATCGACAAACAGAGCGGCACCGTCGGTGCGCGCCTCGTCGTGGATCGGCCGGAGACGCTCGCGCTCCTCCAGCGAGATGCGTCGAGCCTCCAGCAGGCTCTGTCCCAGACCGGCCTCGACGCCAGCGCCGGTATCGCCCTCTCCCTGCGCGGCGACGGCACTGGGCAGGGCAACGGCAACGCCTTCGGCGCCAACGGCCAGCAACACGGTGCCAGCCAATCCGATCGCACCGGCCAGCAGGCCGGGACCGACCAGACCCCCATCGACCTCGTGCCGCTTCGCTCGCTCGCCGGGCTCGGTCGCGTCGACATCCGAATTTAAGGAGACACGCTCATGGCCTCAGGCATCTCCAACATTGCCAGTACAGCCTCGTCCTCCGCGGCGGCAGGGGCGAGCACCCAGGCGATCGCCGGCAACTTCCAGCAGTTCCTGACGCTGCTCACGACGCAGCTTCAGAATCAGAACCCGCTCGATCCGATGGATACCAACCAGTTCACGCAGCAGCTGGTGCAGTTCGCTGGCGTCGAGCAGCAGCTCAAGACCAACGACCGCCTCGATTCGATCCTCACCAACGCCAAGGCTTCCGCCTCGGCAACCGCCTCGAGCTTCATCGGCAAGACAATCACCGCGGACGGAACGAAATCTACGCTGTCGGACGGTGACGCGACCTGGACGCTAACGCCTGCCCGCGCGGCGACGAAGGCCACCATCACGATTAGCGACGCCAACGGCAACGTCGTCGCCACCCAGTCCACGACGCTCGCGGCAGGCCCCCAGTCCTACAGCTGGGACGGCCGTGGCTCGTCCGGATTCACCCAGGCCGACGGAACCTATTCCATCAAGGTCGACGCCTCGGACGCCACCGGTGCGACAGTCGCAGTCAGCACGTCCGTGACCGGTACTGTCGACAGCGTGGATCTCAGCGGAAGTGAACCCGTGCTCTCGGTCGGAACGGCGAAGTTGCCGCTGTCGAGCGTGAAAAACCTCTCTGCGGCAGGCGCTTAGGATGTTTTCCACATATTGTACGCAAATTCGAATCACATTCGAGCAGGCCGCTTCAACATATTTTAAGCGGGCGCAAGTAGCTTCCGTCTCGACAGGTCAGTCGAGTGTAGAGCGTAGCATGACCGAGACACCGCGCCCGAGAGTGAAGTACGTCATTGGGCCAGACGGGTCCCCGCTGACGATCGCGGACCTTCCCCCCGTTTCCACCCGTCGTTGGGTTATCCGCCGCAAGGCGGAGGTCGTGGCCGCCGTCCGCGGCGGGCTGCTGAGCCTCGAAGAGGCCTGCCAGCGCTACACCCTGACCACCGAAGAATTTCTGAGCTGGCAGTTCTCCATCGATCAGCACGGCCTTGCCGGCCTGCGCACCACGCGCATCCAGCACTACCGTCACTGAGGAACGGCCCTCGGGCCGCCGGAAGAGTCATTCTGCAAGGCTGAGCCGTGTCCGCACATGCGGGCGCGGCTCTTTCCGTTTCCGGGCCCGAGGAGAGCTTTCTTAACCACCCGCTAACCATGGACCCGGCAAATCTTGCCGAGCGGGCCGCGGGGCGCCGCGATCGCTTTCGTGGGCGTACGGTCGGTGAAGTCGGTCCTCGAACTGGTGACGAAGCTCGGACCGGCACGGCTCGCCGCCATGGCGGCGGTGACGCTGACCCTGATCGGCTTCTTCGCCTTCGTGATCCTGCGGATGTCGCGCCCGGATATGGGCGTGCTCTTCTCCGACCTGTCGATGCAGGATTCGGCCTCGGTGATCCGCGACCTCGATTCGCGCGGCATCGCCTACGAGACCAGGGGCGATGCCGGCCAGACCATCCTCGCACCGCGCCAGGATCTCGCACGCCTCCGCATGGACCTCGCCGGCAAGGGCCTGCCGCAGCAGGGCGGCGTCGGCTACGAGATCTTCGACAAGGGCGACGCCTTCTCGTCGACGAGCTTCGTCCAGAACGTCAACCACCTGCGCGCCCTCGAGGGCGAACTTGCCCGCTCGATTCGCGCCATTGGCCGCGTACAGGCGGCACGCGTCCATCTCGTCCTGCCCGAGCGCCGCCTGTTCGAGCGCGACCGCGAGGCCCCGAGCGCCGCGATCGTCCTGAAACTCGCGGGTGACCTCGATTCCTCCCAGGTGCGCGCGATCCGCCACCTCGCGGCCTCGTCCGTCGAGGGCCTGAAGCCGGAGCGTGTCTCGATCGTCGACGAGCGCGGCCGGCTGCTGGCCGACGGCGCGCGCGGCGCCGAGGCCGACGGTGCGGTGGGATACGAGGAGAAGCAGACCGGGATCGAGCGCCGACTGCGCTCGCAGATCGAGGAGATCGTCGCCGGCGTCGTCGGTCAGGGCCGCGCCCGCGTGCAGGTCTCAGC
Organism: Methylobacterium gnaphalii; assembly: GCF_007992215.1. GTDB lineage: Bacteria > Pseudomonadota > Alphaproteobacteria > Rhizobiales > Beijerinckiaceae > Methylobacterium > Methylobacterium gnaphalii. The sequence continues at coordinate 153,652 of NZ_BJZV01000002.1, forward strand.
TGATCTCGACGTAAACCGCATCGAGAGCCGCTCGGAGACCTTCGACCCCGAGAGCCGCGTCGTGCGCTCCAGCCAGACTCGCAGCGAGAATTCGCTGACGGGCGGCAGCGAAGGACAGGTCACCGTCGGCAACGAACTTCCCGGGGCCAATCAGCCGGAGAAGCAGCCGAGCCAGAAGGACCAGAGCCAGAAGAACGAGGAGACCACGAATTACGAGATCTCCCGCGTCACCAAGACCGAAGTGGTTGAGGCCGGCCGTGTGAAGCGCCTGTCGGTCGCCGTGCTCGTCGATGGCGTCTACGTGCCCGGCGCAGACGGCAAGCCCACCTACCAGCCGCGTCCGGCCCAGGAGATTGACCGGATCACGGCGCTGGTGCGCACCGCTATCGGCTTCGACAAGGCGCGCGGCGATCAGGTCGAGGTGGTCAACCTGCGCTTCGCCGAGGCGCCGTCGAGCCCCGAATTCGTCGAGCCGTCGCTGATGCAGTCGCTGCTCACGCCGAGCAAGGAAGACGTGATGCGCTGGGTTGAGCTCGCGGTGCTCTCCGCGCTCACGGTGCTTGTCCTGATGGCCGTCGTCCGTCCGCTCGTGAAGCGCGTCCTCGAATCGGATGCCCCTGCAGCGATGCTCGCCGGTCCTGTCGCGGCCACGGCCGGCGGCCCCGAGATCGACGTGCCCGCGATCGCCGTCGAGAATCGCACTGCGACCTTTCTCGAACACGCCAAGCTGAACGGGAAGATCCAGGCCGAGACCGTCGAGCGCGTGGTCGACATGGTGCGGGCTAACCCGAACGAGACTGCCGAGGTTCTGCGCAACTGGATCCACGACAACTGAGATGAGCGCCTCCCTATCCCGTCCTGAGAGGAACCCGTCATGGCTGCCGGCCTGAGCCTCGCTACCCTGAATTCCGATTCCGGCGCTGGCTTCGATCAGCTCACGGGCGCGCAGCGCGCCGCGACGCTCCTGCTGCTGCTCGGCGAGGCCGAGGGCGCCGCGATCTGGCGCCTGCTCGACGAGGAGGAGGTCAAGAAGGTCTCGCACGCGATGGTGCAGCTCGGCTCGCTCGAGGCCGAGACTATCGAGCGGCTGATCGTCGACTTCGTGTCGCGGCTGCCATCCGGTGGCGGCATCACCTCGAACTACGAGCGAACCGAGTCCCTGCTGCTCAAGATCTTCCCGGCCGAGCAGGTCACGTCGATCATGGCCGAGATCAAGGGCGCCTCGGCCAAGCGCGTCTGGGGCAGCCTGACCCAGATCGACCCCGACATCCTCGCCGCCTTCCTGCGCAACGAGTACCCGCAGACCGTCGCCGTCGTGCTCTCGAAGGTTCGGCCCGATTACGCGGCGCGCGTGCTCACCATCCTGCCGGAAGAGTTCGCCATCGATGTGCTCAACCGCATGCTGCGGATGGAGACGGTGCAGAAGGAGGCCCTGCGCCACATCGAAGAGACTTTGCGCGTCGAGTTCGTCTCGACCATCGCCCAGAGCACGCGCCGCGACGCGCACGAGCTCATGGCCGACGTCTTCAACGCCTTCGACCGACAGACCGAGACGCGATTCCTTGCCGCCCTCGACCAGGGCAACCGCGGGTCGGCCAAGCGGATCCGCGAACTCATGTTCACCTTCGAGGATCTGCTCAAGCTCGATCCGGGCTCGGTGCAGACGCTGATGCGCAGGGTCGACAATGACACGCTCTGCCGCGCGCTCAAGGGCGCCGACGAGCGCGTGCGCGGCTTCTTCATGGCCCAGATGTCGACCCGTGCCGCGAAGAACCTCACCGACGAGATGGAATCGATGGGTCCGATCCGCCTCAAGGAGGTGGATGAGGCACAGGCCAAGATGACCGAACTCGCCAAGGAGCTCGCCGAGAAGGGTGAGATCATGATCGCCAAGAACGGTGGCGAAGAGGAGCTGGTCTATTGAACTCGCGCCCGTTCCTGTTCGACACGGACTTCCGGCGGCCGAACGCTCAGGGCGCCGCGCGCGAGGCTGCGGCGGTCGCAGATGCCGAGGCGCGGGCCTATGCCCGCGGGCTGGAAGAGGGCCGCGCCCAGGCTCACGCCCAGGCCCAGGCCCGGCTCTCCGACGCGCTGAACCGCCTCGCCCTCGCCGCCTCCGGATTGCTTTCCCAGTCCGATGCCCGCGATGCCGAGCGCGAGGACCAGGCGATCACCTTTGCCACGGCGCTGGCCCGCAAGCTCGCGGGCGATGCTCTCGCCGCGAGCCCTCTCGCTGCCGTCGAGGAGGCGGCACGCTCTGCCCTCCAGCACGTGCGCGGCGTCCCGCACCTCGTCGTGCGCGTGAACGACGCCATCGTCGATGAGGCGGAAACCTTGATGAAGCGGCTCGCCCGCGAGCGCGGCTTCGAGGGCCGCCTCGTGGTGCTCGGCGAGCCGGAGCTTCCAGAGGGTGACGCGCGCATCGAATGGGCCGACGGCGGCATCGTCCGCGAGCGCGCACGGGTCGAAGCCGCGGCGCTCGACGCCGCGGGCATTCTCACATCACGGTTCGGTTGAGGCACCTCCATCATGGCTGGCGACGATTTCCACCTGCCGCAGCTCGGAGAGCTGGATCAATCCTTCGACGGAGCCGGCCCGGAATCCGTGCTCGACGCGCCCACGACGCCGAAGACCGCCTCGGATCTCGAACAGGTCTTCGACGTGCCGGTCGTCGTCTCCGCGGTGCTCGGCTCCTCGCGCATGCCGATCGGTGATCTGCTCCGCCTCGAGCCCGGCGCCGTGCTGGAGCTCGACCGCAAGGTCGGCGAGGCCATCGACATCTTCGTGAACAACCGCCTCGTCGCACGCGGCGAGGTCGTCCTCGTCGAGGAGCGCCTCGGCGTCACCATGACCGAGATCATCAAGAACGATCACTGACACGGCGCCGGGCCGCGAGGCCTGCTGCGCGAACCGAAAGTCTGAATCATGCGGCTCCTCATCGTCGGACGGCTCTCGGGAGAGCTCGTCACCGCCTCGAAGATCGCCATGAACCGCGGCGCCGCGGTGACCCACGCGGACGGCATCGAGCAGGGCCTCGCGGTGCTGCGTGCACGCGGCGGCGACCTGGTGATGATCGAGGTCAGCCTCGATATCCGTCGCTTCGTCACTGCGCTGGCCGAGGAGCGCATCCGCACCCCGGTGGTCGCCTGCGGCATCACCTCGGATGCGAAGGCGGCGGTCGCCGCGATCCAGGCCGGCGCGAAGGAGTACATTCCGCTCCCGCCCGATCCGGAAATGATCGCAGCGGTGCTCGAGGCCGTTGCCGCCGATGGCCGCAGCTTCGTCTGGCGCGATCCGTCCATGGAGCGCGTCGTCAAGCTCGCTGAGCAGATCGCCCGCTCGGACGCCTCCGTGCTGATCACCGGCGAAAGCGGCACTGGCAAGGAGGTGCTCGCCCGCCACGTCCACGCGCGCTCGAACCGGGCGAGCAAGCCGTTCGTCTCCGTGAACTGCGCCGCGATACCCGAGGCGTTGCTTGAATCCGAGCTGTTCGGCCACGAGAAGGGCGCCTTCACCGGCGCTGTCGCTCGCCGTATCGGCCGCTTCGAGGAGGCCAATGGCGGCACGCTGCTGCTCGACGAGATCTCGGAAATGGATGTGCGCCTGCAGTCCAAGCTGCTGCGCGCGCTTCAGGAGCGTGTCATCGACCGCGTCGGCGGCTCGGCCCCCGTGAAGGTCGACATCCGCGTGCTCGCCACGTCGAACCGGCAGCTCGCCGAAGAGGTCAAGAAGGGCACGTTTCGCGAAGATCTCTATTATCGGCTCAACGTCGTCCATCTGCGCATCCCGGCGCTCCGCGAGCGCCCGGCTGACATCATGGAACTCGCCGGGCACTTCGCGAAGAAATACGCCGAGGCCAACGGCCTGCCGGTCCGTCCGCTCTCGCGCGAGGCGACGGCGCTCGTCACGAAGAGCCCCTGGCGCGGCAACGTGCGCGAGCTGGAGAACACGATCCACCGTGCCGTCCTGCTCGCCTCCGGTGCGGAGATCGGTGAGGACGCGGTCCTTACGCCGGAGGGCGATGCGATCGGCGCCGTCGTCGGACCGGCCGAACGGGCGGCTCAGGTCGCCGAGGCCGCGACGCGCGGGCTCGTGGGCCGCACGGTTGCCGACGTGGAGCGCGACCTGATCCTCGACACGCTGGACCATTGCCTCGGCAATCGCACGCATGCAGCCAAGATCCTCGGCATCTCGATCCGCACCCTGCGCAACAAGCTCAACGAGTACGTCTCGGCCGGGATCGGCGTGGCCGAGCCGGGCAGCGTGCGCGCTGCTGCCGCCTACGGCTAAGGTGGGATCAGCGGTGGCGCCCGGATCGCGCTTCGGCCTCTGCGTCCTGCCGGGCGGCCACCTCGGCCAGCTTCTTCAGCGTGAGGTGCCGGACGATATCGATCTCGATGTCGCGGATCGTCTCCTCGACGAGATGCCGCTGCAGGCTGCGCCGTGGGTCGCGCGGATCGAGGTTCTCACGTTCCTGCAGACGTAGAACGGCCTGGCGCACGACGTTGTAGACGGCATCGCGCTCTTCCCGACTCATCGACGGGTTGACTGCACGTGCGACGAGATCTGTGAAATCCGACATGAGGCCTGTGACGGCAGAAGTCCCTCGCGAGCCTCTACCAGAGGAGCTCGCCCGCGATCCAGCGGTCGGCGGGCGTGATCAGATCCGCTGGTCCTTGACGCCGCTGATCAGCAGCGATGCGGAGCTCCACAGGGCGAAGCAGCAGAAGAACGTGATCAGGAGTGCGTGTCCCCGCTCGGGGTAGATCGAGGAGGCCGGGATCGTCGGCGGCACGAAGGTCGCCAGATAGACCTGCTGCTTGCTCGCGGCGATGCGTGCCCGGTCCAGCATCAGGTTCAGAGACTCGTTCAGCTTCTCGGCGATGGTCTGTTCGACCTTCAGCCCCTCGAATTCGAGGAGCGCCTGCGTGATGTTGTTCGGTGCGCCTGCAGCGAGCCCCTCGTTGGTGAGCTGACTCCTCAACCGCTTGATCTGGCCATCGACCGCCGCGACCGTCGCGACGAGCGTCTGGATGCCGCGAGAATTCTCATCGAGCCGCGAGCCGCGCAGCACCTGCAGGTCGTTCTCGGCCTTCAGCTTGTCCTTCTGCAAGTCGGCGATCGTCTTCAGCGTCGCCTCGGCCGACTTGACCGGGTCGATGATGCCCCAGGTGTTCCGGAAGTTCTGCAGAGCGGCCCGGGCCTTCTTCAGCCGGTCCTCCGAGGCTTGGACGTCCCGCTCTGCATGGGCGACGAGGTCGGCCTGGGCGCGGCGGGAGATGTCGTTGACGAGACGTTCGGAGCGGTCGATGACCAGCTTGGAGATCGCCAGCGCATCCTCCGGTGTGAAGGCACGCACGGTCACGGTGATCACGCCCGACACCATCTCGATATGGGCGTTGACGTGCTGGAGCCAGTACTTGGCCAGCTCCTCCATGGGCTGCCCGCTGCGGTAGCGCGCCCAGAAATCGGCCTCGCGGCGCGAGAACATCCCCGAGACGTTCAGCTCTTTCTGCGCCATTTCCGCCATGGCCCGGCTCTGCACGAAGTCGCGGACGATGAAGCTGTCCTGACTGTTGTGCTTGCCGATGAGGCCGGCGAACTCGCCGCCGCCGGTGGCCTCGCCCATCGGCTCGACATTACCGCGCACGGCGAACTTGGCCTCGGCGACGTATTGGTCGGATGCAAAGACGAACAGGTAGACTGCCATGAGCGCCGTCGGCAGCAGCACGAAGGCCGCCACGCGCTTGGCGAGAACCACCTGAAGCTTCTCTTCGGGCTTGGGCGGACTCGGGCGAATTCCCGGCAGACGCTGCCAGTCGAGCTTCTCCCGGGCGCGGCGCAGCAGGGCTACGGCGCCCTTTGGCTTGAGCGGTTCCAGCGTCTCGATGTTGCGGCGCAGCTCCGGGACGGAGTTGCGGGCCAAATCCATCAGGCCTTGCAGACCATTGCTCGGCCTCGTCTTGGCCTCGCGGTCCTTGACCTCGTCGGCGTTCATTCAATCGGGTCCCTGCGGAGCCATCGGCGGGTACGAGCCGTCACGCCCCGGATACGAAAGCCCTACCACGGTCGATGAGCCGGATCGCTCTCGCCTCTTAGGCAGGTCTCGTTTTTTTCGGCCCTTTTTGTGGCGCATGCGGCACTGGCGCAGCACCGAGGCAGTGGTGCCGGAACGGCGCTTCCGCGATACGGGGTGGTGACGACATCACCGCGCCCGCGCGGCGCGAGGGGGGCCCCGCTTGGGCAAGAAGGCAGTTCAGGGCGCGATGCCTGCGACCGGAACGATGATGCGGACAGCCAAGGTCGATTTCGATGGCATCGTCGTGGTCTGTGCGAAATGCGCCAAGCGCCAGGGCTTCGCCAAGCGTGATTTCGGCCGCTCGCTGAAGAAGGCATTCAGGCGCGAGGTCCGCGGCCGCAAGATCAAGGTCGTGGAAACGGGCTGCTTCGGCCCCTGTCCGAAGCGGCTGATCGCCGTCGCGACCCAGCCTTCCATGGGCCGCAAGCGTGTGATGCTGATCGATCCCGCGCTGCCTGCACCGGACGTCCAAGGATTGCTTCCCGATCTCGGCCTCGATGCTGCGGCGAGCCCACCGGCGGTGAATGTCGGGAGTGGCAAACGGTGAGCGCGCGTGTCATGGCCGGTCCCGGGCGGGCGCTGCTGCGCCGGCTGCCGCTTGCCGGTACCGTGCTCGGTATCGGACTGGCGCTCTGGCTGATCTCCACGAACGATGTCGCCGCGATCGGTGCAGCATTTGGTCGGATCGGCTTCCTCGGCCTGGCGGCCGTCGTCCTGGTGCGCGTGGCGGTGATCCTCCTGTGCGGTCTGGCCTGGGCGCGCGTCCTCCAGGGGGTCGTCACTGTCGGAAGCGCGCCCTTCGTCATTCTTCGCTTCGTCCGCGAGGGCATCAACGTCCTGCTGCCGGTGGCATCCGTCGGCGGGGAGTTCGTGGGAGGGCGGCTTCTGACGTTCTGGGGCGTCACCGGCACCCTGGCCGCCGCATCGGTCCTCGCCGACATGCTGATCCAGGTGGCCACCGAGATGACCTTCGTCGTCATGGGCGTCTTGCTGCTGCAAAAGCTCGAGGGTGAGCAGGCGGCGTCTCTCGCGGGTTGGACGCTCGAAGTCCTCGCAGTGGCCGCGGTTCTGCTCGCGGCATTCTTCGCCCTGCAGCGATCCGGGGCGGCCCGGCGCATCGAGCGGCGCGTCGTCTCGTGGGGGCGGCAGGTCTCCGCTGCTCCGGCGAGCGATGGATGTGCCGAACCGGGCGTTCAGGCGGCCTTGGATGCGGTCTGGGCGCGCGGCCGACGGCTCGATCTCGCCAAGGCCTTTCTGCTGCATCTCGCGGCCTGGTGCCTCGGCGCTGCCGAGATCTGGATCGCGCTGGCCTGCATCGGCATCGAGATCAGTGTCTCCGACGTGATCGTGCTGGAATCGCTCTCCCAGGCGATCAAGTCCGCGGCTTTCCCGGTGCCGAGCGGGCTCGGCGTTCAGGAGGGCGGCTTCGTGCTGATCGGCGCCCTGTTCGGGATCGATGCGGGGACCGCCATCGCCCTGTCGCTGGTGAAGCGCGTGCCCGATGTGGTTCTCGGCCTGCCGTCCCTGATCGCCTGGCAGGTCCTGGAAGCCCGACGCGCGACGGTTCTGCCGCCCACTCCGATCGCAGGTCCTCGATAGGGAAGCCGTATCGCGGGCCAGGGGCTGCGTTTCCGGGTCGTCAGCCGGGCCATATCCCGATGCGCTCGCCTACCAGGGTGGTGATCGGTTATGCATCATTACCGGGTTTGGGACTCTGCTCCGCTGTCGATCCTGTGCGGGCGTAGGCCTCGACGGAACAGGCCGAACCCGTCGCGTGGCGTCGAAGGGAGGGCGCAGACATGAGCGAGACCATCGAGATCCGGGCCGCGGACGGCACGAGCGCCCGCATCGCACTGCGCGGCGCCGAGCCGGTCTCCTGGCAGGTCGGCGGCCGCGAATACCTCTGGAGCGGCGATCCCGAGCACTGGAACCGGCATGCGCCGTGGCTCTTCCCGGTGGTCGGAGCCTCGGCCGGCGGTGTCGTGCGTGTCGATGGCCAGACCTATCCGATGGCGCAGCACGGCTTCGCCCGTGACCTCACCTTTGCCGTCGTCACGCAGTCCGAGGATGCGGTGACCCTGCGGCTGGAGGACAGCGACGAGACCCGCGCCCACTATCCCTTCGCCTTCCGCCTGGACATCGACGTGCGGGTCGATGCTGCGCGGCTGCTCTTCGTGGTGAAGGTGGAGAATACCGGCGAAGCGCCCCTGCCCTACGCGGTCGGCTTCCACCCCGCGTTCCCCTGGCCCTTCGCCGAAGGCGAGCGCCGGGCCGGTGGCGGCTATCACGTGGTGTTCGACGAGGCCGAGGTGCCGGACGTTCCGGAGATCGCCGAGGGCGGCCTCATCGCGGCCGAGACGCGGGCCGTGCCGCTGACCGACAACACGCTGCCGCTCGATCCCGAGATGTTCAAGGAAGCGCTGGTGTTCCTCGATGCGAAGAGCCGTTCGATGCGCTTCGTCGGCCCGGACGACAAAGCGATCGCCATGGCCGTCGAGGATTTCCCGCATTTTGCCATCTGGACGAAGCCGACGGCCCCGTTCCTGTCGCTCGAATGCTGGACCGGGCACGCCGACCGTGCCGGCTTCGAGGGCGAGCTCGCCGAGCGCGACTCGCAGCGCCTGCTCGCACCCGGCGCCCAAGCCCTGCACGGGGTCGGCCTCAGCCTCCAGGGCTGAAGCCGATCAGGCTACTTCTCGACGGGCGTCACTGCGATGCGGACCGTCTCGGCTGGCGCGTTGCTGACGCTGACGACGAGCGGCTTGGCATCGACCTTGAAACGCACGCTCTTGCGGAGCGTGGCGCAACCCTTGCGCCCGCTATGGGCGCCGGGCTTGAGCACGGCACCCCCCTCCGGCGCCACGTCGATCCAACCCTCGCCCGACAACGTCACCTGAACCTCTCCCGGAGCGGCGGGTGCGGGGACGCGGACATAGCCGGCAAAACTGCCGGGCTTCGGCTCGCGACTAGGCGCCTGCGGCAGGTCCGCCTCGGCGGCAGGCTTCAGCGTGAGCAGCACCGCCGGCCGGTCGGCCGGCAGGGTCGCCCCGGAGGCCGCCGTCGGCAGGTCGGGCGCGGAGAACCAGGCCAGTTCGCGCGCCAGCGGCCAGTCGAAGCTGGCGCAGACATCTGCCTCGGGCTTGGCCGGTTCGTCCGCCGCGGCGGCACCGCCGGCGAGGGCGATCAGAACGAGAAGGGCCGAGGCAGACGCGCGCACGGCGTTCAGTCCACGGCGATCATGACGTCGGAACTCTTGACCACCGCGTAGGCCTCGGCCCCGATGGTGAGCTTGAGGCTGTCCACCGATGCGTTGGTGATCGACGAGGTGATGACCTGGCCTGGGGCGACCTCGATCTTCACATGCGCGGTGGTGGCGCCCTTCTCGATCGAGACGATCTTGCCCTTGAGGACGTTGCGCGCGCTGATCTACATGACAGGTCCGTTCCTTCGATGCCCGACGGCTGCGAATGGCTGGCGCCGTTCTGATCCGTCTTCAGCACGCGATCAAGCGGTCTCACGGCGCGGCCTCCTCCTCCGCCTCGGGGTCATCCGAGACCGTCCGTCGGCAGCCCCACTCGGAGAGCACAGCGTTCAGATCGTCGAGGACGAAATGGCGTGCGCTGTCGCGATCGTAGCCGTCGTCGAGAAGCGAATCGTACTCAGTGAAGACGTGGCGGGCATAGGCGACGAGGGCGAGCCAGGCGGCCGTTTCCGGGATGGCGCCGCGCAGACCGGGGCTCGACAAGGCCCGTTCGAGAGCGGCCTCGGCCTCGAAGCCTGGAAGACGCGGCGCGAGCCGAGCCAGGGCTTCGGCGATAGCCTCCCGCCGGTTTCGCGGCAGCGCGGACATGTGCCGTGTCGAACTCATTGCACAACAATCCCTTCCGGTCGCGGCCAAGCGGCGGCTTACGCTTGCGACCCGGCGACGCCGATGTCACTGTCGTCGAACCCTGGGGCTGGCGTTGCAGATCCTGGCGCCGCCGCGCCCTTCTCTTGGAACCATGATGCCATGCGCCGCTCTCTCGCAGCATCCCCACTCATCCTTGCCGCCGCGCTGACGGTTCTCAGTCTTGGCTCCCCGGCCTCTGCGCAAGGCACGCCGTCGGAGGCTCCGTCAGGTTCCCCGTCGACCGGCGCGGTCGTGCCGCCCGCTCCGAGTGCGGGCCGCAACGTTTCGGCGACCGGCCGCGTGATGCCGCCGGCGAGCGGTCGTCGACCCGCAGCCGATGGCGGCTCGGGCGAGTCGTCCGTTGGAGCCGACATGCTGAAGGCGCAGAAGGCCGCCGCCGCGCGCGAGAAGGCCTGGGATTCGAAGATGCGCCGGACCATGGGCTCGATCTGCTCGGGCTGCTGACAGCGTTCGACGCCTGCTCGCGCCGCGCGCCATGATCCGGTTCGAGGGCGTTTCCAAGCGTTTCGCAGGCGCCGAGCGGCCAGCCGTCGATGGTCTCGACCTCACCGTCCCGGAGGGATCGACCTGCATCCTGCTCGGGCCATCCGGCTGCGGCAAGTCGACGACGCTGCGCATGGTCAACCGGCTCGTCGAACCGGATGCGGGCCGGGTGCTCGTGAACGGTCGGGACGTGGCGGAAGTCGATCCGGTGCAGCTGCGCCGCGGTATCGGCTACGTTCTGCAGGGGGTCGGACTGTTTCCCCACCGCAGCGTGGCCCGGAACGTGGCCACGGTGCCGGCGCTCCTGGGCTGGCCGCGGCGACGGATCGACGAGCGCGTCGACGCCATGCTCGCCGTCGTCGGCCTCGATCCCGGCGAGTATCGCGACAGGCGTCCGGACACCCTCTCGGGCGGGCAGCGCCAGCGTGTCGGCGTGGCGCGGGCCCTGGCTGCCGATCCACCCATCCTGCTGATGGATGAGCCGTTCGGTGCCGTCGACCCGGTGGCGCGGGGCCGGCTCCAGAGCGAGATCGGCGCGATCCTGCGGCAGCTCGGCAAGACGGTGATGATCGTCACGCACGACCTCTCCGAAGCGCTGCTGATGGGTGACCGGATCGTGCTGATGCGCGACGGCGCGAGCGTTCAAGCCGACACGCCGGAGCGATTTCTGGCGAAACCGGCCAATGCCTTCGCGTCGGATTTCATCGGCGCCGACCGGATCCTGCGCCGCCTCTCCCTCGTCGCTGCAAGCGAAGTCGCGTCACCGGGGGAGGCACCCCGCGCGGCCCGCATCGATTGTGAGGCCTCCCTCGCGGATGCGCTCGCCCTGATGCTCGCCTCCGGCACCGACCGACTCGCCTTCGACGACGTCGGTCCGTCGCGTGTGGTCACGCTCGACGCCGTGAGGGGGGCGGTTCGGGAGGACGGGCCGCTCGAAATGGCGAGGGCGCTGGAGAACTGAGCGGACGGGTCAGCCGGCGGTGCCCGCCTCGCGCTTGCATGCCGCTCGGATGATGCCCGACAGCCCGGCCTCTGCAACGGCTTCGGCGGCATCGGCGGGTGAGAACCATTGCCCCTCGCGCTGACCCTTTTCGGGCCAGGCCTTGAGCTGTTTGCGTACCTCCAGCGGAAACACTTTCACTTGGCAGAGCACGGAATCGCGGCTCTTCAAGCGCTTGTCGTAGAAGTAGAAGCCCAGCGGACGCTTGCCGATACGGCCGACGAGCCCCGCCTCTTCGTAGGCCTCGCGGGCAGCCGCCTCATAGGGCTTGCGCCCCTTCATCGGCCAGCCCTTCGGGATCACCCAGCGGCGGCTCTCGCGAGAGGTGATCAGGAAGATCGAGAAGCTGCCATCGGGCATCCGCCGGAAGGGGAGAGCACCGACCTGGCGGCGTGGCTCGGAAACCGACTCCATGGGGACCAAACTCACGCCAAGGATCCGACCGGCCGGTACCAGCGCTGTGCGGGCATGGATCGCGTCGGCTGTCGTGAGTTCAAGGCCATGAACTCAGTATCCAGGGCCGGCACGAGCGCTCAAGCAGAAATTTACCTGGCAAAACATTTTCGGGTGCCTCGTTCCGAATACGAAGGCCGTCCCGTGACGCGTTCACGACGATGTGCGCTACGCCCCGAGATTCATGCGGGCAAACCGCGATGGCACGGCCCGATCCAACGTCGGACCGCCTCAGGGAACGATGCTGAGATTCTCGATCAGCGCATTGAGATCGGCACGCATGGCCTGGATCTCCGGTTCGGTCATGTGAAGTTGGCACATCACGGACTGCCGCACCGCGAGCGCCTCTTCGCGCAACGCCCGCCCGCTCGCGGTCACGGAAACCTCCACCTCGCGCTCATCCGTACGCCGTCGGCTGCGGACGACGAACCCGGCCGTCTCCAGACGCTTGAGCACCGGAGTCAAAGTACCTGAGTCGAGTCTGAGCCGCCGGCCGATCTCCGAGACCGTCACGCCGTCGGTTTCCCAGAGCACCAGCAGCACGAGGTATTGCGGATAGGTCAGTCCCATCCGCTCCAGCATCGGACGGTACGACTTCGTCATGCGGTGCGCGGCGGCGTAGAGCGCGTAGCAGAGCTGATTGTCGAGGAGCAGCGGATCGCGAAGCTCCCCGTTCGGCTCGGTCTGCTCGGTCGGCGCGTGAAGCATACTCACCATCTCGCTGGGTCCCCTGCCCCGGGCCATCCGTGCCGACGGTGCGCGCGCCGATCCCTCAGTATGCTCGCCGTGACGCGGGCATGCCACGATAGAGGAAGGAAACCCCTGAGATCCATGCACAAATCTCCTGGGGAATTTTGATATTCCCGCATGACCGACCTGTCGATGCCTCGCGCCGTCCCCTTGCTGCGCGACGCCGATCGACGGGATCGTGGGGCGATCGGGGCTGCCCGCGCCGGCTATGCTCCCGCGCCCTGAAGCGCTCGCACGATCAGGATCACCAACAGCACGGTCAGAAGCAATCCGACGATGTTGCCTGGTCCGCGATAGGCGCCGCCGAAGCCGAAATTGCCTCCTCCGAATGCGATCAGGATCAGAATGATCAGGAGGATTTCGAGAAGGCCCATTGTGACGCTCCGTTCTATGTCGGAGAGGCAACGGCGTTCATGGCAAGACGGTTTCGCGTCGCCTCGAGGAGCCTGCGCGCTGACGCCGGCAAATCGCGAGATGCCGGGCTTGAGCAGGGGAGAGGAGCCGCGGTGAGGCAGCCTGCACCAATGCCGAAACCGGCATCAGGACCATGATTGAATGTATGGGAATGATTGGTGGGCGCACTAGGGTTCGAACCTAGGACCCGCTGATTAAGAGTCAGCTGCTCTACCAACTGAGCTATGCGCCCGTCGCCGAAACGACGACGCGGGAGTCACCAGTCCCCCGCGAGTGGAGGGCTGATAGCAATGCCATCAGGGGCTGTCTACCCCTGACGGCCGAGTTTTCTTCAGACCGTTGCGGCGTGCTGTGCGTGCAGCCGTACGGACGTGGCCGAGAGCTTGTTCAGCGCCGAGAGATAGGCCTTCGCGGAAGCGACTAAAGTGTCCGGATCGGCACCGCGTGCGGTCATCGAGCGCTCGCCGGCCTTGAGGCGTACGGAGACCTCCGCCTGGGCGTCCGTGCCCTCGGTGACGGCGTGAACCTGGTAGAGCTCGAGCATGGCGTCGTGCGGCACCATGGCCTTGATGCAGTTGAAGACCGCATCCACCGGACCGTTGCCGTCCGCTTCCTCCGTGAAGGTGCGGCCGTCCATGTCGATCTTCATGGTGGCACGCTGAGGTCCGCGGGTGCCGGCGATCACTGAGAGTGAGAGCAGCTTGATGCGGTCATGGGCCGTGGCGAGGTTCTCATCGACCAGCGCCTCGATGTCCTCGTCGTAGACGTGCTTCTTGCGGTCGGCGAGGTCCTTGAAGCGCTCGAACACGTCCTGCAGCTGGTTGTCGGACAGCGACAGTCCCAACTCCGTCAGCTTGGCGCGGAAGGCGGCGCGGCCGGAATGCTTGCCCATCACCAGCGAGGTCTTGGTCAGCCCGACGGAGGCTGGCGTCATGATCTCGTAGGTGTTGGCGTGCTTCAGCATGCCGTCCTGGTGGATGCCGCTCTCATGCGCGAAGGCATTCCGGCCGACGATCGCCTTGTTGTACTGCACCGGGAAGTTCGTCGCATGGCTGACGAGCTTCGAGGCGCGGGTGAGCATCGTCGAGTCGATGCCGGTATCGTAGGGCAGCACGTCACCGCGGGTGCGCAGGGCCATCACGACCTCTTCGAGCGCCGCGTTGCCGGCCCGCTCGCCGATGCCGTTGATGGTGCACTCGATCTGGCGCGCGCCGCCCTCGACGCCCGCCAGTGAGTTGGCGACGGCCAGGCCGATATCGTCGTGGCAATGGGTCGAGAAGATCGCCTTGTCGGCATTCGGCACGCGCTCACGCACCTGCCGGAACATGTCCCGGTATTCCTCGGGCGTGGCGTAGCCGACGGTGTCGGGCAGGTTGATCGTGGTGGCACCCATGCGGATCGCCGCCTCAACGCAACGGCACAGGTAGTCGATACCGGTGCGGGTCGCGTCCATGGCCGACCACTCGACGTCCTCGACGAGGTCGCGGGCCTGGGCGACGGTTTTCAGGATGATCTCAACGACCTCGTCCTCGCTCTTGCGCATCTGGTGCGCGAGGTGAATCGGCGAGGTCGAGACGAAAGTGTGGATGCGGCCGCGCTGAGCATGCCGCACGGCTTCGCCGGCCCGCGCGATATCGGCCGGGATGGCGCGGGCGAGGCCGGCGACGGTCGCGCGCTTGGTGCGCTTGGCGATCTCGCTGACGGCTTCGAAGTCGCCGTTCGAGGCGATGGGGAAGCCGGCCTCGATGATGTCGACGCCCATCGTGTCGAGCAGCTCGGCCACCGCGAGCTTCTCGTCGAGATTCATCGTGGCGCCGGGGCATTGCTCGCCGTCGCGCAGCGTCGTGTCGAAGATGACGACGCGATCCTTGTCCGTGGTGCTGGTCATGGTCGTTGCTACCTTCTCGCGGTGCAGGTCCCCATCAGCGGGGAAGGCACCGAAACCCGGGATCCGTTTTCCGAAGCGCGTCCCCTGAAGGCCCAGGCGGCCACGCCCGGGCGGCCCTCAGGGGCGGGTAAGGAGAAGGCCTGCAAGAAGGAGCTGGGCGCGCACGTTCGCCGCCGCGGAAGCGGCGTTCGAGATCGTCAGCGCTGAGCCGGCGAAAGCCACGGCTCGTCTCTCCTCGACTGGGGCAACCCGGCATGTTGCCGATCCCTGAGCGCCGTATCTAACTTTGCCGTCGGAGCCTGACAAGCGTGCGGTTTTCGACAGGTGATGCGCACTGGCCGCACCTGCCGGGAAACGGAGGGTTTGCGGCAACCGTCCGCAGCCGCCGCGATTGACCGGCCCGGGCCGACGGCTCAGCTTCCTCGTTCGAAAGTGCCCCCCACGTCCTCGCAGTTCCGGAGACGTCTGCTATGTCGATCCGCCCTACGGGTCTCGCCCTCGCCGCTCTCATCGCCGTCAGCTCCCTGGGAGCCTGCAACAGCGTCTCCAGCGTCCCCGGTCCGACGGCTGCGGCTGCCCTGCCCGCCGAGCCCGCGGCGGCACCCGTCGCCGATCTGGCCAAGGGCAGCGGTTGTGGCCCGACCATCGCGCATACGCGGGCGATCGTGGACAGCGACATCGCCACCGAGAACCTGAACGCCTCTGTCGGCAAGCGCTTCGCCGCCGATCTCGACGGTGCAGCGGCGGCCTGCGCGGCCGGACGCAGTGCCGAGGGGCTGCGCCTGCTCGCGGCGGCCAAGTCCCGCTACGGATACCGGTAGCACCGTCATCCCTTTCCCAAAGCTGCGCGCTAGATGATCGCCCGCCGGACGACGCAACGTCGTCCGTGAAGGCGGATGATTGATGCTGAAATGCTTGTCGCTCGCAGCGCTGTCGGTACTGGCGACCCTCGCGGCCGCCCATGCGGAGCCAGCGGTTCGCGTCGACCTCGGCACGGCCACGCCGGGCGGCGGTTTCCCGGCCTATGGCGAGGCGCTGGCAGCCGCCGTACACGAGGCTGATCCCGCCCTCACGATCGAGCTGCGCACGACGAAGGGCTCGACGGAAAACCTCGTCCTGCTGAGGGAGGGCAAGCTCGATCTCGCCCTCGTCCAGGGCGAGTACGCCTATGACGCGCTTGCCGCGCAGGGCAACGCGCCGGGGCTCACGGTGGTCGCGCCCGTCGATACGACGCCCGGCATGTTCGTCGTGCCGGCCGCGAGCGCGATCCACGCCGTCTCCGACCTCCGCGGCAAAGCCGTCGCGCTGGGCACGCACAGCTCGGGCCTCACCGTCATGGCGCGAGCCGTCCTGAAGGGCTCGGGCATCGATCCCGAGCACGACATCACGCCGATCCTGCTCGACCGCGCCGGCGACGGGCCGACGATGGTCATCGAGGGCAAGGCGGCGGCCCTCTGGGGCGGCAGCGTCGGCTGGCCGGGCTTCAAGACGATGGCCGCGGCGCCAGGCGGTGCGCGGTTCTTCGGCCCGGCACCCGAGGCCGTGGCCTCTATCCTGGCGCTGCGGCCCTCACTGCGCCGCCTGACCGTTCCGGCCAACGCGTTCAAGGGGCAGGAGGCGGCGATCGAGACCGTCGGCTCCTGGAGCTTCACGATGGGCAAGCCGGGCCTCGACCCGGCCGTGGTCTCGCGGCTCGTCCGCGCGATCGACAAGGGCAAGGCGAAGCTGGCGCAGCTCTACGCCCAGGGAGGCGAGAGCGACCCGCGCAACCTGCCGGGCGCGACCAAGGTGGAGTGGCTGCATCCGGCAACCGTCGACTATCTCAGGGAGATCGGTGCCTTGCCGCGCTGAGGCAGGGCTCCCGAGGTAACGACCGCGTCGCCGTCAGAACAGGGTTTCGAGGTAGGCGCGGACGTAGACGGGCATCCGCTCGGGATCGAGGTCCGAGAGCCTGCGCACGATCACCATCTGCGCGAGTTCCGGTTCATCGTCGTCCGCGTGATAGGCCGCGATCCGACGGACGAGGTCCTCTGCCGATGCATCGAAGTGGACCGGGCGAAGGAACGCCAGGAGATCCCCGACCCGCACGAGCACCCACGGCGCATCATGCGCGCCCTCGGGCAGCGTCAGGCCGGTCTCCTCCTCGAATTCCCGTGCCGCGCTGCCGGCGAGATCGACGATGCCGCCCTCGCGGATGTCGTCGCGGTCCGGCGTACCGCAGGCGAAATAGACCTGGCCGGCATTGGCCGTATGCGCCCCCATCTGCCCGAGCAGCACCGCGCCGTCGCTCGTGCACGGCACGATCGCCGAGAAGGCGTTGAGCACGCCCGTCTCGGGCGAATCCCAGTCGCGGGTGGCGATGAAGCGCGAGTAGCGCGTCTCGAAGAACGTGACCTCGCAGGTGTCGCCCGCGATCGCGCAGTCCAGGCTCAGCAGCACCGGGCCGTCGAACATGCCCGGCCGCTCGGCGACGCGGCGCTGCCAATGCCGATCGATCGCCTCCGCGTTGTCCCGCGCCCAGGCCCAGTCGTGCTCGGTGAGCCTGCCGGAGATGGTCGCGAGATGCGTGAGGCTGGCGCCGTGCGGCTTATCCTCGCGCAAGCAGCTTGCCCTCGCTCATCACGACGGCCGCGCCGCCGATCTCGACGGAGCGCAGGGTGCCTCCCTCGACCATCACCTGCAGCTCGATCTCGCTCGGTCGGCCCATGGCGCAGCCTTGTCGGATGAGGACGTCGTGCGTGCCGTTGCCGAGCTGCTCGAACTGCATCAGCACGCCGGCAAAGGCCGCCGCCGCCGAACCCGTCGCGGGATCCTCGGGGATGCCCTTGTGCGGCGCGAACATCCGCGCCTGGTAGCGCCGGCCAACGGGCGCGGGATCGGGTGTGTAGAGGTAGAGCGCGCCGGTCTTGCCCGACGCATGCGCGCGGTCGAACGAGGCGGTGTCGAGCTTCGCCCGGTCGAGGGCCTCGCGGCTTGCGATCGGCACGAAGGTGAAGGGCTCGCCCGTGCCGTGGCGGCTCGCCTTGTGCCGGAAATAGCCGATGTTCTCGGATTTGAGCCCGAGCATCCCGGCGAGCGTGCTCGCCTCCAGCCCCTCCCCGGCGAAGACCGGCAGGCTCGGAACCTTAAAGCGGGCGCGGCCCCTGCCCTTCCCGGTCTCGACGACGCAGGGAACGATGCCAATCGTCTCCTCCAGCCCGAAGGCGGTGGCGTCGGCGTGGTTCTCGGTCTTGTGCGCGGAGCGATCCCGCAGCGCGAGCAGCACGGCGGTGCCGATCGTCGGATGGCCGGCGAAGGGCAGTTCGCTCAGCGGCGTGAAGATGCGCAGGCGCGCCCGGTGGCGGGGCTGCTCGGGCGGTAGGACGAAGACCGTCTCCGACAGGTTGAACTCGCGCGCGATGGCCTGCATCGCCGCATCGTCGAGGCCTTCGGCGTCCAGGACCACGGCAAGCGGATTGCCCGCGAAGGGCTCCTCCGTGAAGACGTCGAGGGTGAAGAAGCGGCGCTGAGTCATACGGCTCATCTCGGTCTGCAGACCGCCAAGCGACAGAGATCAGGTAGGTCCGTCAAGGCCAAGATGCGGCGGCAGGCACCGAAGACAGTTCGGCGCCGCCTGCCCGATCGCTCACACCGCCTCGATCGGAAACGTCTTGGTCGGGCTCACGAACTCATCCTGTGCCTCGACCGTGAGAAGCTCCATCGATCCCGCCTCCGCCGTCTGCTTCAGCAGGCCGTGGATCGAGGCGGCGGCCATTCCGAGGGCCGTCGCGGCCGAGCCGCTGCGCAGGTAGTGGACGAGAAAGAGCGCGGCGACCGCGTCGCCGGCTCCACTGACCGCCTTGAGTTCGAGCCGTGGTGTGCGCACCCGCCAGAACTGCCCTCCCTCACCTGCCATCATGTCGATGGCGCCCTCGGGGGTGACGTCAGTGGTGACGGAGGTGACGAGCACCACACGTGGACCGAGCGCCTGGATGGCAGAGGCCGCCGCCTTGGCCTCGGCGAGGGTACCCGTCGGCTGCCCGGAGAGCAGGTTCAGCTCGAACTGGTTCGGCGTGACGATGTCGGCGGCGGGCACGGCGCGCTCGCGCATCAGCTCGGCGATGCCGGGGCGGACATAGACCCCCGAATAGGTGTCGCCGATCACTGGGTCGCAGCAATACAGCGCCTTCGGGTTGGCGGCGCGCACCTTGGCGACGGCATCGAGGATGGCCGTGCCGATATCGGGCGAGCCCATATAACCCGAGAGGACCGCATCGCACCCGCCAAGCACGCCGCGCTCCTCGATGCCCTGCACGACCTCCTCGATCGCCGGCCCATCGAACACACGCCCCCGCCAGGCGCCGTAGCCGGTATGATTGGAGAACTGCACCGTATGGACCGGCAGGACCTCCACGCCCATGCGCTGCATCGGGAACACCGCGGAGGCGTTGCCGACATGGCCGTAGGCGACGTGGGACTGGATGGAGAGGACCTTCATGGCGCTCCCGCCGATGAGCAAAGCCGCTGCCTGATAGCCGAGTTTGGCAAACGGCACACCCGACTGAGCGAGGCCCGCGCATCGTGATCGCCGGAATGTCCCGATCCCGGACAACCGCCGGCGACGCCATTAATCCTAAAACAACGAAGTCGTAGGCGCCGGCTGAAATCCGCGTACGGATCGTGAGTCAGAGCGAGCCCCTTCGTGGATCGCGGGAGGACGCCGACCGTGTCGACATCCGTGGTTGCGCCGTCCGCGGCATCGGACGCGAAGATCCTGATCCAGGTGCAGTGGCTGCGTGCCGTCGCGGCCATCATGGTCGTGTTCCACCACGCCAACTTCCACTGGAGCGGGCTGCGCGAGGCGCTCAACCTGCCGCCCGCCGACTTTCTCGGCCTGAACTGCTGGTGGTTCGGCATCTACCTGTTCTTCGTGATCTCCGGCTTCCTGATGGTGCGGGCGAGCCCGGATTTCGGGGTGCCGGGCGCGTCGCGGCGTTTCCTCGCGCGCCGGATCATCCGGATCGTGCCGCTCTACTGGCTGCTGACCACGGTCTCGGTGATCGCCCTGATCCTGGTCCCGTCGAGTCAGGTCATCGAGACGGGCACGCTCGCCTACATCGTGAAGTCCTACCTGTTCATCCCCACGCTGCGGGTGGCGGGCGACATGCGACCGATCCTCGGCCAGGGTTGGACCCTGAACTACGAGATGTTCTTCTATCTCTCCTTCGCCCTGGCGATGCTGCTTCCGCGCCGGCTCGGACTGCCCGCGCTGGCGGCGGCCTTCCTGGCGCTCGCCTGGATCGGCCGGGATGCGACGGTCGCGACGCCGATCTTCTACAGCGTCACCGACGGGCTGCTCATCGTGTTTCTGTTCGGCTGCGGGCTCGGCCTTGCGCATGAGAAGGGCCTGCGGCTGTCCTGGCCGATCGCGGCGGCGGCCATCGTCGCCGGCATTGCATGGCTGCTCGCCGATCTGCAGGGCTCCGCGCCCTGGGTCGCGGGCGTTCCGGCCCTGCTCGTCGTCGCCGGCACGGTGCTGCGCCCGCCGCCGCGCGAGACCCTTGCCGGTCGCTGGCTCGCGGCCGTCGGTGATGCCTCCTACAGCCTCTACCTGACCCATACTTTCGTGCTGCGTGGCGTCTTCCTGGTCTGGAAGCGGCTCTGGCTCAGCGCCGCCTCCGTCCCGTTCTTCATGCTCGTGTCGAGCCTCGCCGCGGTGCTCGTGAGCCTGCTGATCTACCGTTCTGTCGAGCGGCCGATGACGCGGACCTTGCTACGACGCTACCGCGCGATGGAAGCTGGAGGCCGTGTTCCCTCGGTCGCGGCGAGCCCCGAGCCGCGCATCGCCTGATCGCCGGTCCTTGCGGGCGGCGCCCAGTCCGGCCACATGCTTGGCTCCCTCACAAAAGACTGCCGAGCATGGATTTCGACGCTATCCGCCAATCCGTCCTCGGCTTTGTCGAGCTGCACAAGGCCTGGACGCCGCTGGTGGCCGGCGCGCTCGCCTTCTGCGAATCCCTCGCATTCCTGTCCATTCTCGTGCCGGCAACGGTGATCCTCGTGGGGATCGGCGCGCTGATCGGGGCGAGCGAAATCCCGTTCTGGCCGGTGGTGATCGCGGCTGCCGTCGGCGCGGCTCTCGGCGACTGGCTGTCCTACGAGTTCGGCCGCTACTTCAAGGAAGACGCCAAGGGCTTCTGGCCGATGAGCCGCTACCCGGAGCCGACCCGGCGCGCCGAGGACTTCCTGCGGCGCTGGGGTGCGGGGGCCGTAGCGATCGGCCGGTTCTTCGGGCCGGTGCGTGCGGTGATCCCGCTCATCGCCGGTATTTTCGACGTGAACCGCCTACCCTTCCAGGTGGCGAACGTGCTCTCGGCGGCGGTCTGGGCCTTCGTGCTGCTGGCGCCAGGGGCTGGGCTGCTCTCCTGGTTCCAGGGCTAGCCGCGCCATGCGGCGCTTTCCGCCCGAGCGCATCGTCTGCCTCACGGAGGAGACTGTCGAGACGCTCTACCTGCTCGGTGAGCAGGACCGCATTGTCGGCGTTTCCGGCTACGCGGTGCGGCCGCCGCAGGTGCGCCGGGAGAAGCCGCGCGTCTCGGCCTTCACCAGCGCGGACCTGCCGAAGATCGTGGCGCTCGAGCCGGACCTCGTTCTCGCCTTCTCCGACCTCCAGGCCGACATCGTCGCCGATCTCGCCCGCGCCGGCATCGCGGTGCATCTGTTCAACCAGCGGGACCTCGCCGGCTGCCTCGCGATGATCCGGACGCTGGGCGCGCTCGTGGGCGCCTCGGAGCGGGCCGAGGCCCTGGCGCAGGGCTATGAACGGGAACTGGCCGCCGCAGCCGAGGCGAGCCGCGGCCGGCCAAGACCCCGCGTCTATTTCGAGGAGTGGGACGAGCCGATGATCTCGGGCATCGGCTGGGTCAGCGACCTGATCCGCGCGGCCGGCGGCGATGATGTTTTTCCGGAACGCGCGCGGGCGCAGGGAGCCAAGGACCGGATCGTCACCTCGGAGCAGGTCATCGCTGCCGCGCCCGACGTGATCCTCGCCTCCTGGTGCGGCAAGAAGGTCAACATCGAGCGCATCCGGTCCCGGCCGGGCTGGGACGCGATCCCTGCCGTCGCGGCGGGGCGGATCCACGAGATCAAATCGCCGCTGATCCTGCAGCCGGGGCCGGCGGCGCTGACCGACGGGTTCGCGGCGATTCGGGCGGCTCTCGCGAGCTGGTCGGAAGCTTGAACACGCCGGGCGTGCGCGGATGGCGTCTCGAGCGCCCGCAGGACTTTGTCGACCTGGTCCGGCAGCGAAAAGCCGCCGCGCCGGGGTTTTCGAGCCAGTGGCTGTCGCGCCGGAGCGGTGGGCTCGACGGCGTCCGCGGCTGCGACCATTCGAACGGTGGCAGGTGACGGGGGATGACAAGGCGAGGCTGAGCTGATTCAGTCCCCGGGCCGCCTCCCCCCTGCTTCGCTGCCCATGTCCGCTGCCCTCGCCCACGTCGTCCTGCCGCCCGACCGCCGCCAGTCGGCGACGGCCCTGCACGTCCAGCGCGGCGTGCGCCGGCTGTTCGCCGGGATGGGCTGCGTCTCGCTGCCCGAGTTCTCGCTGGCGAATGGCCGCCGCGCCGACGTGATCGCCCTGTGCCCGGCCGGGCGGCTGACCATCGTCGAGATCAAGTCGAGCGTCGCGGATTTCCGGGCCGACCGGAAATGGCCGGATTATCGCGACTTCTGCGACCGCTTCCTGTTCGCGATTCCCGACACGGTGCCGGAGGGCCTGATCCCTGAAGAATGCGGCCTCATCGTCGCCGATGCCTTCGGCGCCGCGATTCTCCGCGAGCCGGCGGAGCATCCGCTCAGCGGAGCGCGGCGCAAGGCGGTGACGCTGCGGTTCGCGCATTACGCCGCGGGGTTGCTGCACACGCTGGCCGATCCGGGGGCGGTGCGCGACGGGGCGCTCTGACGCCGGACCTCGTCTGGGCGAGGCCTCGGCTCTCAACTTCCCCAGTTCTGGCCGTGATAGATGAACCGGTCGCCCTCGCTCGCCAACGCCGCGAGGCCGCCCAGCGCCGGGTCGTGCACGGTGATGACGCTGGTCGGGATGCCGCGCATCATCTGGGCAAAGGGCGGCTTGTGCTCGAAGCTCTGGCGGAAGCTGCCGGCCTTGAGTGCCGTCAGGATGCGCGGGGCGATGCCACCGCCGATATAGACGCCGCCCGTCGCCAGGAAGGTCAGCGCGAGGTCGCCGCAGACCCGGCCGAGATACTTGCCGAACAGTCGGATCGCCTCGGCCGCATACGGGTCCTCGCCGGAAAGCCCGGTCTCGGTGATCTGGGCCGGGTCGATCTGCGATCCGTCGCCACCGGCCCGCGCGCGCCTCACGGCGGCGTGGAGACGCGACAGGCCCGGGCCCGAGAGCAGGGCCTCGACCGTGACGCGGCCGTCCAGCCGTTCGATCCCCGGCCAGATCTCGAAATCCTCGTCGTCGACGGGACCGAAATCGGTGTGGCCGGCCTCCGTCGAGACGATGGCGAGGCGGTCCTCGTACGGCACCAGCGCGGCGGCGCCGAAGCCGGTGCCGGGGCCGAGCACGAGGCGGGCGCCGCGACCGGGATCTGTCGCTTCGCCGATCGGCGAGAGGTCCGTCGGCGCGATGCCGGCGGCACCGGCCGCGACGGGCACGTAGTCGTTGACCACGACGACTCGCGAGAGACCGAAATCCCGGCCGATGCGCTCGGCCTCGATCACCCAACTCGCGTTGGTGAGCTGCACCGAGGGGGCATCGACCCGGCCGGCGATGGCAAGCACCGCAGAGCGCGGCGTCGGATTGCCGCCCTTCTCCAGCGAGGCACGGATCGCCGCGCTGATGTCCGGGTGCCCCTTGGTCGGCTCGTGGGACAGCACGCGGGGCACGGCGCCACGCTCGTCGATCACGCCGAAGCGGGCATTGGTGCCGCCGATATCGCCGACGAGGACCGGAAATTCGAACATCGCGCGCCGTTGTCTCACCTGCCGTGCCGGCATGGGAAGGCTACCAGAGGCAGGGTTTACCGGTCGACAGGCTTGTCGCCTCAGGCGGGCGGAAGCGTGTCGGGATCGATCTTTGCGCCGTTTGCCCAGGCCGCGATGAGTGCGCGAACGTCGGCCGGGGCCGCGAGGCGGCGGCGGGCGATGGTCTCTTCGTCGCCAATACGGACGCTGACGCCGCCATCGGCATTGACGGACTCGAAGGCGAGTTCGTCGGTCTTGTCGTCGCCGAAAAAGATGGCGCGGCGCCCCGCATAGGGCGGGTGCTCCATGAAGGCACGGATGGCGTGACCCTTGGTGGCGTTGGCCGGCACAACCTCGCCCACCGCCTTGCCGAGCTGCAGCCGGTAGGCGGAGCCAAGCTCCGACGCGAGCGCCTTGACGATGCCCTGCGCGGTTTCGGTATCGGCCTCGTTGGCAAGGCGCCAATGCACGGCGACCGAGGCACCCTTGTCCTCGATCAGCACCTTGTCGAGTGCGGCGGTCTGCGCCTTCAGGCGCTCCACACCGGCGCGCAGTGCCGGGTGATCCTCGGGCCGGCCGCCGCTGAGCCGGCCCTCGACCCGGCGCTCGACGCCGTGGAGGCCGGCGATATCGAACCGCGACGGCGCCAGGAACTGGTCGATCACATCCACCGGCCGTCCGGTCACGATGGCCAGAGCGCCCCCGAGGCGGCTCTTCAGGCTCTCGAGGTTCGGAACCAGGGTCGGGTCGACCTGGACCGCGTCGGGCGTCGGCGCGAGTTCGGCGAGCGTGCCGTCGAAATCGAGGAAAACGGCAAAGGCGGCGGGCTCACTCACGCGGGGTCCTTTCGGAGACTCGTCAGGGCGCTAGCTTGGGCGGAGGCTTCGAAAGGCAATATGCCGATGCGCAGACCGGATCCGATCCCGCCGTCTCCCGGACAGGAAAGCGTCTGGAACTATCCCCGCCCTCCCCGGCTCGAACGTGTCGACCGGCGGCTGCGGGCGGTGTTTGCGGGCCAGACCATCGCGGACACCACCGCGGGCTGGCGCGTGCTCGAGACGAGCCACCCACCGACCTACTACTTCCCGCCGGATGCGGTCGCACCGGGCGTGCTCGGCGCGCGGGTATCTGCGAATGGAAGGGTCGCGCGGTGATCTTCGACGTCATGTTCGGCGTGTGCACGGCGCCCGGGGCTGCCTGGGCCTATCCCGACCCGACGCCAGGCTTCCGCGAGATCGCGGGAGCAGTGGCATTTTACGCCGGGCCGATGGAGGCCTGCCTCGTCGGCGAGGTGCGTGCCGAGCCTCAGCCCGGCAGCTTCTATGGCGGCTGGATCACACCCTACGTCGCCGGCCCGTTCAAGGGCGGGCCGGGGACGATGGGTTGGTGAAGCCCCGACCGTCATCCCGTCCCGCTGCGCGGCACCGGAATGACGGGTTTAATGGTGCGTAGGCCTTACTTCACGCCGAGCAGTTCGACGTCGAAGATCAGCGTCGCATTCGGAGGGATGACGCCGCCCGCACCGCGGGCGCCGTAGCCGAGCGCGGCCGGGATGAGCAGCGTGCGCTTGCCGCCGACCTTCATGCCGGCGACGCCCTCGTCCCAGCCGCGGATAACCTGGCCGCCGCCGAGCGAGAAGCCGAAGGGCTGGCCCCGGTCGCGCGACGAGTCGAACTTCTTGCCCTTCTTGCCGCCCTCATCGAGCCAGCCGGTGTAGTGCACGCTGACCTGCTGGCCGGATTTGGCTTCCGCACCGGTGCCGACGACCTCGTCGGTATAGGTGAGGCCCGAGGGCGTGGTGACGGGAGAGGCGGCGGACGCGGCTGCTGTCATGGCGAGGGCTATGGCTCCGGCGAAGAGGGTCGAGCGCATGGATCGGTGATGTCCTGGCTGCTGCTGAACGGCCCGCGAGTTAGCACGGTGCGCGCAGCGACCCAACCGCCGTGCGGTCGATCGCACGGGAGGAGCCTGTCAGAGATAGTGCCGGAAGACGACGTCCGAAGCCGCTGGCTGCGCGGTCGCTGCAGCCTCGCTGTCCTTCGCGGAGCGGCAGGGGCCGAGTGCAGAGGGGACCACCAATGCGAGAAGCGTCAACAGCCAGTGGAAAGACACCTTAGACGCCATCGGCAAACTCCTCGATCGTCTGGGCTCCCCCGGTGACTGCTTTTGCAAACAGTCTGGACTTGCCTCCCCTCTCTGAAACAGCGCGACCATTCGGGCTGTGCCGCCGCGCACATCGGGGTTAATGGCGGGCATCGGTCCTTGCGGGGCCGCACGACGACAGCCGCCGTCCGATCCTAAAGGAACTGCCCGTGTTCTCGACCGATGCCTGGATACGAAACGCTGCGATCTACGAGGCGACGCGTACGCACTCTTTCAACCGGCAGCTCGCCGCCGGCACGCTGCCGATGCCGGCATTCCGCCACTACATGATCCAGGATTCGCACTACCTCGTCGCCTTCGCACAGGCGCTTGCGGTGGCCGCGGCAAAGTCGGACGAGCCCGACCACATCGTGCAGTTCTGCGGCGCAGCCTCGGTGGCGATCGAGGTCGAGCGCTCGCTGCACACCGACTATTTCCGCCGCTTCGGCGTGAGCGATGCCGAGGTCGCTGCCACGCCGCCGACACCGGTGGCGCATCACTACCAATCGTTCCTGATCGCCAGCGGCTTTCGCGAGCCTCTCGCCGTACATCTCGCGGCGATGCTGCCCTGCTTCTGGATCTACCGGGAGATCGGCAACGACATCCATACGAGTGCGGCAGCGGACAATCCGTACCGATCCTGGATCGATACCTATGCCGGCGAGGATTTTTCGAACGCCGTCGACGCGATGATTGCCGTGACGGATGCGCGGGCGGCGCAGTCCGGCCCGAAGGAGCTTGCTGCCATGCATGCGAGCTTCACGAGGGCGTGCCAGCTCGAATGGATGTTCTGGGACTCCGCTTATCGCGAGGCGGACTGGCCGGTCTGAGGCCGGCACACCACCCCATCATTCCGGCTTCCGCTTTGCAGCGCCACAATGACGGGCCGTTGGGTCAGTACCGCGAACTCACCGCCGCCCGGAACTCTGCCGGGCAGCGTGCCTCGACACGGGGGCCGATCACCACGTCGCCCTGACGCGGCGTATTGACGGTGAGCGGCGCAGTATCCTCGACGCCGAGCGCAAAGCCGGGGCCGAGTTGCTCTTCGAAGAAGCCGTTACCGATCTCATAGTAGCAGCGGTCGATGATCGCCGAGTAGCTGAGCGAGGAGCGATAGACAGCATTCTCGGGGCCACCGCGGCCGCAAATGAGGGCGAAGTCGACTTTACCGGGCTGATTGAACCGGATTGATTGCGACCGGTGCGGCGGAACGGCGACCCAGGGGCCGCCGTCGCGGCTGACGAGGGCCGTGAGCGCCGACTTGTTCACGATTTTCCGGGCGCAGCCCGCTTCGGCCGGAACCGCCGCAAGCCCGGCGAGCAGCCCCGCTGCGATGAACCCGATCGTCGTCGCTCTCACGCGCGTCATCCTTAGGAAGTGCCGAAGTCCCACCGTAGACGGCGGTAGCACGAACACCGGAGTGCCGGAAGATCACAGGGCCACGCTCCCTGGCGCAGGGCCACAGGCTTGATCGCCACGGATCAACGCGCGACAGGGTTCGCAGCGACCCGTTCAACATCTGAGGTAGTCCTGCGATGAGCGTGCCCGACTCCGTTCCAGTCGACGAGCTGCTGTTCGAGACCGACGATGCCGGGATCGCCCGCATCACACTCAACCGGCCGCAGGCGCGCAACGCGCTCACTTTCGCGATGTACGAAGGATTGGTCGCCCTGTCTCAACGGATCGAGGAGGATCGTTCGGTCAAGGCCGTGATCATCACGGGGGCCGGCGAAAAGGCCTTCGCTGCCGGCACCGACATCGCCCAATTCCGAGGCTTCGAGAAACCGGAGGACGCGCTCGGCTACGAGCGCTTCATGGACCGTGTGCTCGGAACGCTCGAGCGCCTGCGCGTGCCGACCATCGCGGCGGTGGCCGGAGCCTGTACTGGGGGCGGTGCCGCCATTGCAGCGGCTTGCGACATGCGGATCGCGACGCGCGACGCCCGCTTCGGGTTTCCCATCGCGCGCACACTCGGCAACTGCCTGTCGCTGGGCAACCTGAAGCGACTATCGAGCCTGATCGGGCCGGCCCGCGTGAAGGACATCCTGTTCACCGCTCGCCTCATCGGTGCGGAGGAGGCGCTGTCAATCGGTCTCGTCAACGAGGTGGTTGAGGATGCCGCTGCCCTCGGACAGCGTGCGACGGAGCTGGCGAAGCTGCTGGCTGGCCATGCCCCCCTCACGCTCCAGGCAACGAAGGAAGGCCTGCGCCGGCTTGCTGAGGAGGACGCTGCTCAGGGCGAAGCCCGACCGGGCGACGACCTTATCCTGATGACCTATATGAGCCGCGATTTCCGTGAGGGCATGGAAGCCTTCCTCGGTAAGCGCCCCCCGAAATGGGAGGGTCGCTGAGCTGCGAGCCGATGCCCTCCCAAAAACAAAGGGATAGTGGCGTCACACGCCGTTGGCCGGCTCCGTGCCTTGATCGCCGTAACTCGCGACGATGACCGGCTTCTTACCGCGGATATGCTCGCGCATCCGCTTGGCCAGACCCTCGCTGTCGCGCGCGCGCAACCGATCCATCAGGCCCTCGTGTTCCTCGACAGCCATGGCCCATTGTTCGTCGGTTTGATGCGCCTTGTAGCGTGAGCGCTGCGTGCGGCCGCTGAGACTGCCATAGATCGATTGCAGCGTCGCATTGCGGCTCGCGCTCATGATCGCTTCGTGGATCTCACGGTTCAGACGAAAATATTCGACCTCGTCTCGCGCGTGCCAGGCTGCAATCATGCTGGCGTGCTTCTCCTCAATCGCGACGATTTCCTCCTGATCGATCGTTCGACAGGCGATGTCGCACGCTGTCGCCTCGAGCCCGGCGATCACCTCGATCATCTCCTCGATCTCAGCTTCCGAGATGCTGGCGACCCGGGCGCCCCGGTTCGGTAGGAGTTCCAGCAGCCCTTCCGTGGCAAGGATCTTGATGGCCTCGCGCAGGGGCGTGCGCGAGATCCCGAAGCGCTCGGTCAGCTCGCCCTCGTTGATGCGCGCCTTCGGCTCCAGTTCGCCCGTCTGGATGAGCTCGCGCATGCGCTCGGCCACCTCGTCGTGCAGGTAGCGCCGGTTGATGCCGATGCCGGCCTCGATCTTGGTCATTGGTCCATAAGATTTTGGCGGCTTTCCCGAAAAAGGCCAAGCCGTTCGACGCTAGGCTGAGCCGTGACGCATGTCGAGCGGACTACCCGTGATTGAATGCGGCGGCCACATCAAATGTCATGAGTGCGCGGTAGCCGGCAACTGGACTTATGGCTCTCTGGCGACGTTCCGTGACGAGTCCGCCGCTAGGTGACCATGCCTTCGGCCGCAGGTTTGGCCGGCTCACGTATCAGCGTCGCCTGCAGAGGCTGCCCAGGCCTGAACTTGGTCCATCCAGGCATCCGGCGAAAGGATGGCGATGCCCGGCAGAACCATCAGCGGTGTCACACGCTCCGGCCTGTCGCGTTCACCGAGTCTCACGGCTCCCTTCCTCGCGAAAAGCCGCAGAATCTCGGTGAGGCGGGTCTCCTCGGGGGGATCACTGCGGGCCGCAGTACGGATTGCCTCGGCAATATCGTCGGTGGTGCATTCCACCACGCCGTCAGTGGTGACGCGGTGGTCTCGCAGGCCTTCCTCGTAGGCGAGCCTGAGCGCGAGCAGGACGAGCGTCTCGTCCTTGCGCAGGCGTTCCGCGGGCGCATCGTGCCGTGCACCCTCTGGCGGCACGCGCAGAAAGACCATTTGATCGCGGTGCGAGACCTCGAACTCGTAACCGAGGCAGGCGAAGTAATCGCGGAAGAACGGCGCGTAGTGCCGTGCGAGCTCGTAGGAGCGGCCGATACCCGGGGTCTCGGCATAGATCACCTGGATCTTGAGCAGTGCCTGCAGGGCGCGGGTGAGGTCCTCCTCGCCAGGTGACCGCGTTCCAGCTGGCGGCGGCTCGTCTCCGTCGACGATGGCACGGAAGGGCTCAAGCATGAGGGGCTCGCTCGACGATGAAATCCGGGCAGTCGAGCCAGCCATTCACGATCCGGCCCTCCGCCCGCGACAGGCGATAGCGGCGCGAGAGCACGCCGTCGAACAGCACGTCGATCTCACGAAGTCGCTGGAACACCACGAAGGAATCGACATCCGCGATTGGGATGCCCGAGCCGCGGATCGATCCGCCATCCGCCAGGAATTGGCGTTCGAGGAAAGCCGCGATCGAGTCTGGCGTCACCGTCGTGCGCCGGCGGAAGGCGTCCTTGGCCTCGACGAAGGCGTCGATTGCTGGGTCGCTCGCGGCGTCCAGGAGCGGTTCGGTGACGATCGCGCGACGCTTGATTCGGGGAGCATAGAGATGCGGCGGGCCGATCGGCGCGCGCGTGAAAAGGATCGGCGGCGTCGGGGCCGTCGCAACATCAGCGACGGCTCCTACCGCCCGTAGCGTTGCCGCCGTCCGCTCGATCCGCGCGGAATCGCGGTTGCCCTCGTAGCGGAGTGCTGCCGCGATGCGCCGCTCCATCCGCGCGACAATATCGGCAACCACGTCGAGATGCCGATCGAGGCCCTCGAAGATCGTGAGGATGTCCGTGAGTTCACCACGCACGGTCCGCTCAGCAACCTCGACACTGGTCGCCCTGCCCTCACGCACAGCGCCCTCTGCCAAGGCGCGTACGGTTAGCGGGTCGCGCAGCGCTCGGCCGGCCTCGCGGACGATGCCGGAGCGAAACCGGAATGGATTGAACCGGGTGTGCAGCGTCCGGTAGTCGCTGACGAGGTAGCGACCCACGAACTCCTCGAAATATAGCCGGAAGGCCGATCTCAGATCGTCCTGTGCGAGGATGCGCTCCTCTATCTTACGCATGGCGCCTGCGAGACCGCGCAGATGGCCGAGGAAGTCGCGGGAGGCCTTGGCGGCATTGCTCAGCGCTTCTGAGCGTTCGCCCGGATTAGAGGTGGCGCTCTCCAGCGCGCTCAGCACGTCCAATACCGCTCCACCGTAAGACCGGGTCTCACCGCGATCGAGCCGGGCGAGATCGTCGAGGAGGAGGCGCGCCTGAGGATCGAGATCGACGACGGGCACGTAACGCTCGCGCCGCTCTACCAACCAGCCCGCATCCAGCAGCCGGCGATAGACCGCCGAGCGCCGCTCCACCGGATCGCTGGGCGTAGTGTCGTCGTCGGCGATCTCAGCCTGCGTCCAGTCGGCGCAGAAGTCTCCTATCGCCGTCAATAGCTCGCTCTTGCGCAGAGGCTCCATGATCTCACCGAACAGCCGCGTGTGCAGATGCAGCAGTAAGGCTGCATTGAAGGCGCGGCTCGGCGAGGCCAGCGGCTTGAACAGGTCGTCGGAGAGGTGGGTGAAGAGCATGGCTATACGGATGGAGGACAACCTGGCGTGCGGGCGCAGGTCAAGGATCCGCACGCCCGGCACGATGCGTTAGGGGCAGCGCCGGGCCGTTATACCCTGGTTCGCGGCTTTGACTGGCTCCGACGCGGTACACGGAGGCCCATGCGCGCACCTCTCGAAAGCTGCTGCTGCTGCGCAGTGCCAATGCGCTGATAGCGACGCTAACCGCGAATCGCGTCCTCTGCGCGATCACCACGAGTAACCGGCAGAAATGGCGAGCCGCAACCTCGCCGTTCTAGAAGTCGAACCTAAGATCGTGCCGGTGACTAACAGCAAACTCGATACCTACGCCAAGCCAAATCCCGACTTTTTTCTCGCTGTGACCAAGCAAATGGTTTAGCTGTTCGATCACAGCATGACCCTCAGCGATGTAATCTGACTTGTGTTCGCCGCCGCGCGCGCAGAGGTCTGGTCTCTTGATTGCTGTCGAGTGGGTACAGCACTGAGAGAATTGAGCGCTTCGGCGCCGTGCTTATCTATGACGACCAGTTTGTTCTGCCGCAGGGTCTCGATGAAGCCGGTGGACGGCGCTGAGATATCGAAATTAGATCGGTCGATGTTGCTCGACTGTGTAGCACAATGTCGCAGTAGAGACAGATAATAACGGAAGATATATCAGACATTTATATTGCTACGCTTCGCGTCGATACAACTAGGCCAGCCATATCAATATGAACTTGGCGCAGCGAACCCCGTTGGCTCCCCAACTGACCCATCGCGGGTCGAAGGAATGGAGCTCTGCTTTGAAGCAGATCGCAGTCATGACCGCCGCAGCGCTGATAGGCGCTGGCAGCCTTGCATCGACCGGCGCCGAGGCGCGTGGGCGCGGCGGTGCCGTCGCGGCGGGCGTTATTGGTGGACTAGCTCTCGGTGGCCTCGCCGCAGGCGCCGCTAATTCAGGCTACGGTTATGGCTATGGCCGTTCGGCCTACGGCTACGATGATGGATATTACGGTGGCTATCGCGGCGCTGGCTACGGTGCCTATGATTATGGCCCGCGCTACCGCCGCCCGGCCTACGATTATTACGGCTACGGCTACTAAGGCAGTCGCCTCTTTAGGCAAAGCGGTCGCGCCCTCAGGCCCGGCCGCTTTTTCACATCAGGCCGCCCCTTCAACCGGGGCCGATGTGATGCTGATCCGGTGCGAAGCCGGTGTAGTTTCGTCGCTTCCCGTGGAGGGGTCTCTGATGGAGGCAAATGCGACGCTCTCGGCAACGACCGTATTCCGCGTTGGCGACTAGGCCTCTCAAGAGAGGTGAGACTAGGATGTCATCGGTCTCAAAGTGAGAGGTGACCGCACGGTCGAGTGCGGCCACTTGTCTGGAGAGGTAGCTCCTAACCACGCGCCTCGGCATCGCGTGCCGCAATCGTCTCTGACCAAGCTACAGCGCGGGCGGCCATGCCGATGTGCTGACGCTCGTACATGCGCCCCTCGACCTTGATCGCCGCTCGCTTGGCGTTCTCTGGCAGGTCGAATGCCTCAATGACGAGACGGGCACGACGCACCTCCTCCTCCGTCGGCGCGAAGGACGTATTGGCCGGCTCGATTTGATTGGGGTGGATCAAGGTCTTGCCGTCGAAGCCGAGATCGCGCGCCTGTCGGCACTCCTCGCGGCAGCCCTCCGGATCGGCGATGTCATTCCAGACGCCGTCGAGGATGGTCAGGCCCTCAGCGCGGGCTGCGGCGAGGGCGAACATCATCCAGGGCAGCATCGGCACGCGCCCGCGCACCAATTGCGCCCAGGTATCCTTCGCGAGGTCGTTGGTTCCGAGCACGAAGCAGGTCAGCCGTGTCCGGCGGTCGCGGCGCGCCTTGGCGATCTCGGCAATGTTCAGGATGGCCGCCGGTGTCTCGATCATCGCCCAGATCGCGATGGACTCTGGCGCGTCGAGAGCCTCCAGGTGGTCGGCGATGCTCTCCAGGACAGCGGGCGAGGACACCTTCGGCATCAGGATCGCATCGGGCTTAGCCTGGATCGCAGCCCGAAGATCTGCTTCCCCCCAGGGCGTCTGCGGAGCGTTGACGCGGATGATGAGCTCGCGGTGGCCATAGCCACCGCCCTTCACAGCATTGCAGACCTGCTCGCGCGCCTCTTCCTTCGCCTCGTTTGCAACAGCGTCTTCGAGGTCGAGGATCAGGGCATCGGCCGGGAGGGTCTTGGCCTTGTCGAGGGCGCGCTGGTTGGACCCCGGCATGTAGAGCACGCTGCGGCGTAGGCGGAGGTCCGACATGGTGGTTCCCTTTGGCATGGCGCTGCCCCCCTTAATGTGCGCGGCGATGGATGCGGTTCTTTTGCATTCATAATGCGCAGGAATCGACATCGTCTTGGGTCGAGCTTACGGCATCCCGGCCTGCGACTGCCACAACACCAAAATTTTCCGCGTAGGTAAGCCGGTGACGCCTTCTCAGGCCTGTGCCCAGCCGGTTTGGCGATGGCGGCTCGAATGGCTACCTCTCGCAGGTCAATGCAACGGCAGCGGTCGGCCGCGCACTTGTCTCCACCCAAGCTCCACAGGAATCCCATGCCTCTACTTCGCTTCGACCTGATCGAGGGCCGTTCCGAGTCCGAACTCAAGACGCTGCTCGACGCCGCGCACGAGGCGATGCTCGAGGCGTTTCAGGTCCCACCCGGTGACCGCTACCAGATCGTCACCGAGCACAAGCCCTCGCGTATGATCGTCGAGGATACCGGGCTCGGCATTCCGCGCACCAAGGACGTTATCGTGGTGCAGATGATTACCCGGCCGCGTGGGCGCGAGAAGAAGGAGCTGTTCTACCGCCTGCTCACCGAGAAGCTGCAGGCCGCCTGCGGCATCTCCCCCACCGACGTGATGGTCTCGACCGTCGAGAACACCGACGAGGATTGGAGCTTCGGCCACGGCCGCGCGCAGTTCCTCACAGGCGAGCTGTAGAGCTCGTTCCCTCTTCGACGAGCCAGTCAACGAAGGCTTTGAGCGAGGGTGTCTTGTCGGCGTCGTAGGGTGTCAGGGCGAAATAGCCCGGCCGTGCCACGCCGATTCCCGGAAACGGCGTTACAAGACGGCCTGTAGCGCGCGCGGTGTCGAGGACCGGAAACGGCCCGATGCCGAAGCCGAGGCCGTCCTCTACCGCCTGCAGCGTCACGAAAAAATGGTCGAAGAGCTGCCGCCGCGCATCGCGGATGCTTGGTAGTCCGGCTGCAGCCATCCACTCGGTCCAGTCGTTTGGGCGCGTCTCGGTGGCGAGAAGGATATGTCCCGCCAGATCCTGCGGTGACTTCAACGGTGCCTTCGCTAGCAGCAACGGGCTGGCAATCAGCGTGTCCGTCTCCTCCAGAAACGGCACCGCGCGATGCTGCGGCCACGGCTCGGGACCCTTCCGGATGGCCAAGTCGAAGCCACCGCGCAGCTCGTCGTTCAATGTTGTCACGGTCGCGACTGCGACCTCGGTATCCGACCGCAACGCACGGAATCGATCGAGGCGTGGAATCAGCCACCGCATGGCGAAGGTCGACGGAGCATTGACCCGGATGACGCGGGACGCGGCTGTGTGCCCGCAGGCTTCTGCTGCTGCCGTCAACCGATCGAAGGTCAAGCTGATCTCGGTGGCGAAGGCTCGCGCCGCCGGCGTCGCCGCCATGCGCCGCCCGACGCGCACGAACAACCGCTGCCCTAGCCAGGATTCCAGCGCGGCGATCTGCCGGCTGACTGCCCCATGCGTCAGTCCGAGCTCACTGCCGGCCGCGGCGTAGCTGCCAGTGCGCGCGGCCACCTCGAAGACCCGAAGTGCGTGGAGCGGTGGAAGGCGGCGCATCGCAGATCCCGAATGATCGACAATCGATCGACGCGAACGGCGTGCCCTTCGCCCAAGACGCGACGAGAGAAGGCATTTGCGCTGCCGATCTAGTTGATCGCGTTAGCGCCGTAACCGTGAGCCAAGCTCACGAAAGCTGTGAGACAATAGCCTTTGATCTCGGAAAACTCACGGGTGTAGATCCTCGGATCGGAAAGTTTGCGAGGGAAAGAATCGGTGTGAGCGGATCCGCGTCACTTGCGCAAACGGAAACGGCTGCTGATGCCGAGACGGTAGAGCCGCGGCGCAGCCTTTTCGGCGCCTGCCTCGCTCACGCCCTGCACGACGGCTACACCGACCTACTCTATGTGCTGTTGCCCATCTGGCAGACCGAGTTCGGCCTCTCCTATGCCGGCGTTGCGGCGATGCGCAGCCTCTATTACGGCACCATGGGCGGTCTACAGGTGCCGGCCGATCGGCTGGTCGATCGCATGCCGATCCGCACAGCGCTCGTCCTGTCGACGTTGGTCGCGGCGGCGGGCTTCTGCGTGATGGCGCTGACGGAAAGTTTCTGGGGCCTCTGCACCGGACTGCTGCTCGCGGGGATCGGATCGAGCATACAGCATCCGCGCGGTTCGCTTCTCGTCACTCAGGCCTTCGGCAACAGCGCGCGCGGGCCACTCGGGATCTACAATTTCTCCGGCGACCTCGGGAAAGCCGCGTTCCCCGTCGTGGTGGCGCTGCTGCTTGGCTTGTTCGCCTGGCGTACTACGGCCAGCTTCATTGCGGTGGCGGGCGCCGTGGTCGCTATCTCCCTGCTGCCGATCCTGCCGCGTGCGATGCCGGTGCGATACGACGGCAAAGCCTCCCGGGAAGGTTCGGGAGATCGGCGCGGCTTCCGACTGCTCCTGGCCATCGGCGGGCTCGATACGGCGACGCGCATGGGCTACCTGCTGTTCCTGCCATTCCTGCTTCACACCAAGGGCGGCGACCAAGCGACCGTAGGCTTGAGCCTCGCTCTGGTCTTTGCCGGAGGCGCCTTCGGCAAGGCGGCTTGCGGCTGGCTCGGAGAACATTTGGGCGTGGTGCGCAGTGTCGTCGCGACGGAGCTGGCGACCGCCCTCCTCATCGCCGTGACGATCCCCCTGCCCCTTACCGCGACGCTCGTGGTGCTTCCATTGATCGGGATCTTCCTCAATGGCACCTCCTCCGTCCTCTACGGGACGGTGCCGGAGCTCGCGCCGCGCGGCGATGTGGGCCGTGCCTTCGCGTTGTTCTACACTGCGGTGATCGGCTCGGGCGGCGTTGCTCCGATCGCTTACGGCGCGCTCGCCGACCATATGGGCGAGACTCTCGGCGTGCTGGCTGCTGCGCTCACGGCGCTTGTCATCGTGCCGCTGGTGCTGGGATTGAGGCCGGCCCTCGTGGCAACCGGATCCGCCGAACAAGCCTGAGCATTGGGGAGGAAGCGAGGCCGGGAATTCTAGAGCGGCGCAGTTTTTCCCTCGTCCGGCCAAGCATTTCCGGTCAATGTTTCGTCATGATGTCGCGCGACACGACGGCCTCGATTTGGTCGGAGGGCGGTCGCCTTGAGAAAAGCTTGCTTCGGTCTGGCTCTGCTCGCGGGATTGTTGAGTCCTGTCGCGGCAACCGCCGCCGACAACACGGTGGTCGGCGTCGGCACCGGAGCCGTTGCGGGAGCTCTCGTCGGTGGACCGGTCGGCGCCGTCGTCGGCGCGGTGGCTGGCGGCTTCATTGGCTCCAACAGCCGCAGTGCACGTCCGCGTCATGTACGCCGTGCTCGCTCGAGCTATCGCCGCCGCGCCGCGGCCGGCCCGGACATGCAGCGCGCCCGCGTGGCCGAGCGCGCGCCGATCCAGGAACGGGGTCGGCCCGCAGCCTCCGAGATCAGCGCGCAGCCACGATCCGAGACCACCGGCAGCACGCCGCGGGGATCCGGATCGCAGGGCTGGCAGGATCCGAACTAGCTCTCACAAGCCACCTGTCTCCCAGAAAACACACCCGGCGAAATGACGAACGTGATCACCCAGCTGCCATTTTCATGACGCGATGCTCGGCGCAGGATCGCTGAACGAAAGCGACAGCGAGCAAGGATGCCATGATCGATCCAGCCGCCAGCTTCCTGAATGTCGGTGCCTCCCGAATGGGGCACCCGAGAAGCGATACCCAGACCGGTCTCGCCATCGGACGGGTGACCAAGGGGGTCGCCACCGCCATCGGTAAGTCACTCGCCGTCGATCGCGACGCCGCTCTTCCCGAAACCCTCGCCTCCCTCGTCGAGCGCCTGCAGACAGGTCCGCTCGGTCAGACGCAACTCAAGCCACGACGAGCCGCCTGAATGTCAAAGCCCGATCGTATGCTCTCCGCCGATGCCACCGTGGTCCGTTTCCCGCTCAGTGCCGCCGAGGCGGTCGCCGACGAGAACGTCGCCTCCGTGATCCAGGTCCTGCAGGACCAGCTCCAACTTGCCCGCGAAGGCAAGCTGCGCTCGGTTGCCGTGGTCTCGGTCTCGAACGACGGGGCTGCTATCGGCACGCAGTGGTCCTGCACCAACGGCGACGTCGCCAGCCTCATCGGCAAGCTCGCCGTGCTCTCCCACGACATGATGGCCGCCCGGAACTGATCTTCTTTTCGGCTCGACTGCCACAATCTGCAAAGGCCGCCCGTTGCCGACGGGCGGCTTTTTCTATGCGGTCTCAGGAAAAGTCCGCCGGCTGAGCCTCGAATAGAGCAGCCCCTGCCCGATCCCGCGCGCCGCGAGGAACAGCAGGAAGGCGGTCCATAATCCGGTGTTGCCCCAGCCCAGGCCCTGAAAGCCAGCCAGCGCCAGCAAGTAGGCGGTGACGGCAGCCAGCATCAGGTCGCGCATCGCACGCGTCCAGGTCGCGCCGATGAAGATGCCGTCCATGGCGAAAGGCAAGGCCGCGAAGAACGGGGCCGCGGCCGCGAGCGGCAAGTAGGTGTAGGCCGCCGCGCGCACCGCCGGATTCGTCGTCACCGTATCGATGAAGGCATGGCCGATGACGAGGAACAGCAGGCTGACGCCGATTCCGAACCCGAGGCTCCAGAGTAGGCTGAGCCGTGCGGCAACTGCGAAGGCCTGCCGATCGCGTGCCCCGACCGCCTGACCGCAGGCAGCTTCCGAGGCGACGGTGAAGCCATCGAGGAAGAATCCGCCGATCAGAAAGAGATTCCAGAGTACCGCGTTCGCCGCCAGGGTCACGTCGCCGAAACGTGCGCCTACGGCCGAGAACAGGACGATCGCCGCAACGAGTGCCAGGGTACGTATCAGCACGTCGGCATTGATCTTCAGCGTCCGGGCGAGTGCTGCCGCATCGAGCACGTCGGCCCAGCCGACAGCGAAGGGCCGAGTGCCAAGGCGATGGACGATGGCAAGGCCGAGTGCGGTCCCGGCGGCATCCGAGACGAGCGCCGAGACGGCTGCCCCGGCGATGCCGAACCCAGCGCCGATCACCAGAACCAGCGTCAGGGCGATGTTCGTCAGGTTGATCGCCACTTGTATGAACAGGCCGAGATCGGTGCGGCCGCGCCCGAGCACCGAGCCGAGGATCGCGTAGTTCGCCAGCGTGAAGGGCGCCGCGAAGATGCGGATGTGGAAATACGTTGCCAACCCAGCCAGCACGTCTGGGCTCGCACCGCTTACCAACGCGACCAGCCTGGCGATCGGAACTTGCGCCAGCACGAGCGTGAGCCCGATGAGCGCTGCTGCCGTGAGCGAGCGTGCCAGCGTCCGGGCGATCTCACGGCTGTCGCACGCGCCGATCGCCTGCGCGGTGAGGCCGGCGGTGGCCATGCGCAGGCAGCCGAAGCTCCAGAAAATCGCATCGAACACCACCCCGCCGAGCGCCACCGCACCGAGCAGGGCAGCATCGCCGAGCCGGCCGATGACGGTTGCCCCGACGAAACCGATCAGCGGCGTGGTGATGCTTGCCAGCGTTGCCGGTACGGCAAGGGCCAGCATGCGTCGGTTGGTAAGAGGCGGAAGTGCGGCCTGCATGCCGGGCTTATGAGGAGCCGGGCCTTCTCGCCGCAAGCGCTCTTCGCCTCATCTCCGCGATGCGTGGTCTCCGGCGAAGTCCGATATCAGTGAAAGAGTGCCGAAGCCTGCACCGACGGTGCAGACCAGCGGCCAGCCTCCATGCGCCCAGGCATAGCCCGCGGCGGCCGAGCCGAGCGCTCCACCGAGGAAAAAGATGCCGACGAACAGCGCGTTGAGCCTTCCGCGCGCCTCGGGTCTGAGCAGGTTCACCGCCCTGCGTCCGAGAGTCTGGTCTGTGACGACACCGACATCGAGGATGATCGCGGCGAAGCCGAGCAGCGCCAGCGGCCACCAAACCGGGCCGCTGAGTCGGCTGGCGAGGGCTGCGAGACCGAAGCCGAAGATCGTCACGACGTGGGCTGTGATGCTCAGCCTCCGGGTCCAGCCATGATCGCCGGCCCGGCCAGCGAGCGGCGCTACGACCGCGCCGCTCGCTCCGACGAGGGCGAAGAGCGCGATATGTGATTGGCTCAGGTTGAATGGCGCCTGCGAGAGGTGGAGCGCGACCGCTGTCCAGAACACCGTGAAGGCCGCGAAGCCGAAGGCCGCCGTAAGAGAGCGGCGGCGCAACAACGGCTCGGTTCTGAGCAGCGTCGCGAGCGATGCGATGAGGACCGGATAGCGGATCCTCGCTTCCGGACGGCGCAGGGGGAGCCGGGTGCGCATCAGTGAGATCAGCACCGCCATGCTCGCGGCCGACAGGACGTAGAAGGCCCGCCAACCAAGAGTATCGGCGACGAGGCTGGCAATCGGTCGGGACAACAGGACGCCGACCATCACCCCGCTCATGACGTCGCCGATGACCTGGCCGCGCTCGGACTCCCGAGCCATCGCCGCAGCAATCGGCACAAGCACTTGGATCGACGAGCAGGAGGCGCCGAGGAGAAATAGCAGGGCGAGGAATGGCAGTTCCGCGGGGGCGAGCGCCGCTCCGATGGCCGACGTGACCGCAATCGCGAGCATAAAGATGACGAGGCCGCGATTCTCGATCAGGTCGGAAAGCGGCACAAGGAAGAACAGTCCGACGGCGTAACCAAGAAGACTCGCCGTCCCGACCAGACCGCTCCAGCCTTCGCTGATCCGGAGCTCGGACGCGATCACACCGATCAGCGTCTGCGGAGCCGTGATGTTGACGAAGATCACGCCGACTGAGATCGCGAGGAACCAGACCGTGGCGCGCGAGATGCCCTCTCCGCTCGGGCTGAGGCTTGCTGACCCTGCATCGTCTGCCCCGAGATTCTGAGTACCTGCCGCCATGGCATCCTCCCGATCGTCATCCATCCGGGGATGTGTCGCGGGCCAACCCATGATACAAATCAATAATCCTTGATTGTCACATGCGAGTTTCGCATGAACACCAATGGTCTTGAGGCCTTCCTTGCCGTCGTCGAGACAGGCTCCCTCATGGCTGCGGCCGCGCGGCTGAACCTGACGCAACCCGGCGTCACACGACGGGTGCAGAACCTTGAGGACCAACTCGGGGTGCAGCTGTTTGAGCGGCCGGCGAAGCCGCTGCGACCGACGGCTGCCGGCCGCGAGGCTTACGAGCATGCCCGTCGCGTGCTGCAGTCGATCGAGGATCTGCGCAGTGGCGCGTCGCCCAACGGCACGATCCGCGGTGAGCTGCGCATCGGCGTCACGATCGACTTGGCGGACGCGGCGCTGGCAGCGCCGATCGATCGGCTGCGCGAGGCCTTTCCCGACCTCACGATTCGGCTGACCTCAGGCTGGTCGCCGTTGCTGATGGAGCAGGTGGCACGCAACCAGATCGATGCAGCGGCGATCACCCTGCCTGATGTCGCACGTCCTCCCGAAGACCTCGCCGCTGATGATCTGCTGACTCAGACGGTCGTGGTCGTGGCCGGCCGCGATCTCGACGTGCCGGACGCGGCCACGCTCGCCGACCTCTCCCGCCATCCCTGGGTCACCAGTCAGGATGGGTGCGGCTTTCGCACGACCCTACGGCGCCGAATGGAAGCGCTGGGCCTCAGCCTCACCGTCGGTGTGGAAGCCCCTTATACTGATCTCAGGCTGTCGCTCGTGGCGCGCGGCATGGGCCTCGCGATCGTCACCCCGGGCAAGCTTGCCCGTAGCCCGTTCCGCGACCAAATCCGGACGATCTCAGTCGAGGATTTCGAGCCGACGATCCGGTCCTGGCTGGTGCATCGGCCGGTAACGGGCCGCCTGCGCAGACCGATCGCACTGTTTCGCGATGCCTTGCGCGCGGATACGGGCACGGAGGCGGTCAGCTCGTTACGAGGCAGCAGCGCCGGATGAGGCCGGGAATGGTACGGGCAGTCCCCGCCTTGCCAGGTCAGCCTTGCCTTCGGCGAGAAGCGCATTGGTTGCGGTTTCGATCCGCTCCTGCAGCAGCGGCAGGAATTCGGCGCGGCTCAGGCCGTGTGGAATGGGCTCCAGGAACTCGATTGCGGTCGTGCCCGGCATCCGGCGAAAGCCATGGCGGCGCCAGAACAGACCCGAATTGAGTGCCACGGGTACGCATGGCACGCCGAGCGCGACGTAGAGATGTGAGGCACCCTGCTTGTAGGCCGGCGGTGCACCGGCGCCGCGGCGGGTGCCC
Source organism: Methylobacterium gnaphalii (assembly GCF_007992215.1). GTDB lineage: Bacteria > Pseudomonadota > Alphaproteobacteria > Rhizobiales > Beijerinckiaceae > Methylobacterium > Methylobacterium gnaphalii. The sequence continues at coordinate 195,534 of NZ_BJZV01000002.1, forward strand.
TCTGGGAAGATGATGAGCTGGCGGCCCTCGCCGATCGCCTTCGCGGCGGCCTGGTTCAGCTTGACCATGGTGCGGGCGCCCTTGGCGCGATCGATCGGTACCATGCCGGAGCGGGCGAGATACCAACCGATTAGCGGGATCCACATCAGCTCCCGCTTCAGGACGTAGGTGAATTTGCCGAGGGGAATGGTTAGCGCCAGCGTTTCGAGAGTCGACTGGTGCTTGGCCGCGATCAAAAGCGGTCCCTCCGGAACGCGCTCCAGCCCGCGGAACTCGACCCGTGTCCCGGCGACCACCCGCAGCAGCCAGATGATGGTCCAACCCCAGAACTGCGCGTAGCGGATCGTCGCATTCTGAGAGACGAGCACGGGCAGCCCGACGATCGCGATGATCGCCGTGACAAGATAGAACAATGCGTTGAACGCGAGGGATCGGGCGACGAGCATCAGAACCTGGCAGGTTAGGCGGCCCGCTTTAGCGTGAGCCGCCCCGCATCGCCACCTCCGACGCGAAGGCGGACGCTTCCGATCGAAAGCGGCGTCCGCGAGTTGTCGACCACGGCCTCTCGCCCACGGCTGCAGGTGATGACCAAGTCCTTTGCCCTTCAGGCGCTCGCGACTCGCAAACGCGGCCTCATCGGAGCGGATGGCTGACGACCGCCGTCACGGCCACACCTTGATCGCAACAGGACGTCGGACGAGGTCACGGTTCGACGTAATTTCGCAGCCCTTGGTCGCCAGCGTCGCATAGAACAGCGAGGCCGTGTCGCCGACGTCGTCGAAGTTGCGGCCCTGGGCGGATGCGTCGAGCAGAGAGGGATAGGCGATCAGGCCGTCCCCTGCCCCGCACGGGTCGTCATAGAGCGTTCCGCCAGCCAGAAGCAGGCGCGGTTCATCCCAGGTGAGGAGGTCGCGCGAGGTCGTCCAGTAGAAGCCCGATTGTGGGAAGCGACCGCCGGCCTTTGCCATGAACACGGCGATGAAGGCTCCGGTGCCGCGATGGCGCACCACCGCGCCGACCGGCGCTGGGAACGGGGCGACCGGCTTGCAGGTGTCCATGCGCTTGCCCGTCGTCCTGTAGGGGTCCGGGAACGCGGCGGTGAAGCCGGTGCCGGTCCAGGCCCGCCAACTCGCCGGGTCGGCAGGCGTCTCGGTGCGAAACAGGCAGACGCCGTGCTCCTGATCGCTGCCGGGCCTGTCCCAGCCGGTAGTCGAAGCGAGGAAGTAGCGATAGCGCCCGTCCGAAAAGATGTTCGACGGATTGAAGAAGCCTCGGTGCCGGCCCTGATCGACCTCCTGGCGGAAGGGTGCGCCGGCGACCACGACGGGCGGCTTGGCGCGTGAGAAGCTCAGGCCGGCATCGGTCGAGGCCGCACCGAGCACGGTGTTGTACCAGCACTCCATGTAGGCCTTCGACCGGCAGCGGCCGGCGTGCTCGTTGGCTTGGTACTCGTGGTGCAGAAGTGCCGCGACGTGCCTGCCGTCATCCGTCCAAGTCGCGGTGATCCAGGAGCGGTCGTCGTAGAGAGCCGGGTCGTCCCGCTCACCCGAGTCGAGCACGACGCGGCAGTCGATCTTGAGATGATCGAGGTCGGGGCCACGCAGCGCGCGGTTTCGATAATGCATCCCGAACAGAGCCACCGCTCCGGCCCCATCGCGAAAGGCGCGTGCCGGCGCATCGGGCACGTCAGCCCCGTCGCAGGCATCGCGGCGGGCGACGAAGACGGGCGCGGCCGGCCCGACCAGCGTTAATGCGGAGAGCGGTGGCTCCCCGGCCGCGAAGGCTGTGCCGGTGAGTGCCAGCAGACCGAAGAGGCCGGCGAGGATGCAGAGGATCATTGAGGCGGCCTGGACAACTGCAGCAGAGTCAGTCTTGAACCGTTACGGAGAGCTTGTCGGCGTGCCGTTCGCTCAACGGCGTCCACATCGGGAAGGTCGCTCGGGCGAAATATGTCAATCCTGATCCTCGGCCTCGTGGTGTTTCTCGGCACCCATGCCTTCACCATGCTGCGCGGGCCGCGCGCCGAGCTGATCGGGCACCTCGGCGATAAGCGCTACAAAGCGATGTACACAATCCTCTCGCTCCTCGGCTTGGCGCTGATGATCTGGGGATTCGGCCGCTACCGCGCGGACGGCATGATCCCCGTTTGGGATCCGCCGGTCTGGACCCGCCATCTCGCGCTGCTGCTGACGCTGTTCGCCTTCATCAGCATCGCTGCGATGGGGCCGAAGCCGAGCCATATCCAGGCTGCGGTGAAGCATCCGATGCTGCTCGCGGTGAAGATTTGGGCGACGGCGCATCTGCTCGCCAACGGCGATCTCGGCTCGATCCTGTTGTTCGGCGGGTTTCTCGCCTGGGCGGTGGCGGCCCGGATCAGCCTCAAGCGTCGTACGGACGAGCCCGCGGGCAAGCTGCCAAAACCTGCACCGACCGGTTGGCGCCGGGACGTCACCGCAGTGGCGGCAGGCTTGGTTGTCTGGTTACTGTTCGCGCGCTTCCTCCATCCCGTGCTGATCGGCGTGCCTGTCTGGCCGGGACAGGCTTGATGTCCTCATCATCCTTGTGAGGCGAAGCCGAAGTTATCCAAGGCAGGCGAGCCGGTGTTGCGCCTTGAATTGTCCCGCGTCGCTCGACATGACGAGGAGCAGCGCATTCGCATTCGCCAAAGCCGGGTCGTCGTGCTAGGCGCGCGCCCTTGAGATGGTTGAGGCGGGCTCGGCCCGAATGGGCACCCGGAACGGAATGGCCGAGAACAACGAGTTCTTCCGCGAAGTCGAAGAGGACTATCGCCGCGATCAGATTGCCGCGATCTGGAAGCGCTATAGCGCGCTGATCATCGCAGCGGCGGTGCTGCTGACGGCTGGCGTCGGCGGTTGGCGCTACTGGCAGCACGCCCAGCGCGAGCGGGCCGAGCAGGCCTCCGAGCAGTTCGACAAGGCCACCAAGCTCGCCGCCGATGGCAACAGCGCCGAGGCCGAAAGGGCTTTCCAGAGCCTGAGCGCGGACGGCACGGGCGGCTACAGAATCCTCGCGCGCTTCCGCGCCGCCGCCGATCTCTCCAAGCGCGACGCTGCCGCAGCGGCCACGGAGTATGACAAGCTCGCCGCCGACACGGCCCTCGGCGATGGCCTGCGCGACCTTGCCCGCTTGCGTGCTGCACTGATCCGCATCGATGCGGCCGATCCTGCCCCCGCGCTGACGAGCCTTCAGGGCCTGGCCACGCCGACTGGCACCTTCCGCCACACCGCCCGCGAGATGCTCGGCCTCGCCGCCCTGAAGAAGGGCGAGTACGAGGCCGCAGGCCGCTGGTTCGACCAGATCGCCGGCGACGCCGAGACGCCCCAGAGCCTGCGTCAACGGGTCGAGGTATACGAGGCGTTGGTCTCGGGCGGGACGGTAACGGTCACTGAGGCCAAACCCGAACTGGCCGCTCCGCCTCCGATGACCCGCTAATATTTCTCGATTGTAGACTGACACCATCATGGACATGCCGACCGTCGCGATTGTCGGCCGCCCGAATGTCGGCAAGTCGACCCTGTTCAATCGTCTGGTTGGCAGGAAGCTCGCCCTCGTTGACGATCGGCCCGGCGTCACGCGCGACCGCCGCGAAGGCGACGTCGCCTTCGGCGGCCTGAAATTCCGAGTGATCGATACCGCCGGCCTCGAGGATGCCGCCGCCGACAGCCTGACCGGCCGCATGCGCCTGCAGACCGAGGCCGCAATCCTTGAATCCGACGTGGTGCTGTTCGTGATCGACGCTCGTGCTGGCGTGCTGCCGGCCGACCGGGCCTTCGCCGAACTGGTGCGCCGCTCCGGCTGCCCGGTGATCCTGATCGCCAACAAGGCCGAGGGCACCGGCGGACTGTCTGGCGCCTACGATGCCTTCTCGCTGGGTCTGGGTGATCCGATTCCGTTCTCGGCCGAGCACGGCGAAGGCGTCGGCGAGCTGCACACTGCCCTGCAGGAGGTGCTGCCCGAGCCGGATGATGAGGACGAGGAAGACGACGATCCTCGCGGCAAGGCCCTGCGCGTTGCGATCGTCGGCCGACCGAATGCCGGCAAGTCGACGCTGATCAATCGGATGCTCGGCGAAGACCGGCTGCTGGTTGGCCCAGAGGCCGGCATCACCCGCGACTCGATTTCCCTCGACTGGGAATGGCGCGGCAAGCGGATCAAGCTGCACGACACTGCCGGCATGCGCCGGCGCGCCCGGATCGACGACAAGCTCGAAAAGCTCGCGGTCTCGGACGGATTGCGTGCCGTGCGCTTCGCCGAGGTCGTCGTGGTGCTGCTCGACGCGACGATCCCCTTCGAGAAGCAGGACCTCACCATCATCGACCTCGTCGAAAGCGAGGGCCGGGCCGTGGTGATCGGCCTCAACAAGTGGGACCTCGTCGCCGAACAGCCGGGCCTGCTGAAGACGCTCCGGGAAGACTGCACGCGGCTGTTGCCACAGGTCCGCGGCGTCGGCGTCGTGCCCCTCTCGGGGCTCGCCGGAGAGGGCATCGACAAGCTGATGCAGGCCATTATGGCCGCGTCCGATGTCTGGAGCCGCCGCGTCTCGACATCGCGGATCAACGATTGGCTGAACGAGGCAACCTCGCGCAATCCGCCGCCTGCCGTCTCCGGCCGCCGCATCAAGATCCGCTACGCGACGCAGGTGAAGAGTCGGCCGCCGCATTTCGCGCTGTTCGGCAACCAGCTCGACGCGCTGCCGAAGTCCTACACGCGCTATCTGGTCAACTCCCTGCGCGAAGCCTTCGACCTCCCGGGCACGCCGATCCGGCTGTCTCTGCGCACGACGCGCAACCCTTTCGACAAGAGCTGAGCAGCCGTCATCAGTCCACGCCGCGCGTCGTCTCGGCGAGCCAGTCGACCACCGAATCCATGGCGTGGCGGTTGCTGGTCTCGCCACCGCGCATCTCCTCGAACAACGCAATCTGGTGGTCGGCGCTGGTGCCCTCGCGGACGATGCGCCGGGCGTGCTCGACTTCCGCGTGGCAGGCGAGAGCCTCGATGTCCTCGGCGATCAGAGAGAGCACGGTGTCGAGGTAGTCCGAGAACGGAAAGGCCTGTTCGGAGGCCTCGTCGATGAGTTCGGCCTCGATGCCGTTGCGCTGCGCCCGCCACAGGTTCTCCTGCGCCAATGCCCGCGAAACGCCGCTGAGGTTGGCGTTGAGATCCGGCCGCCGTTCGACAAGGCGCACGAGGCAGCGGTAGATCGCGGCGATGGCAATCGCATCGTCGAGCCGGGTGCAGCTGTCCGCTATACGCAGCTCCAGCGTCGGAAATTTTATAGACGGCCGCAGCGAGTACCACAGGAAGCTTGCATCCTGGATCGAGCCTGCATTGATCATGATGCGCACATAGCGCGCGTAATCGTCCTCCGTGGTGAACAGCTCGGGCAGCCCAGTGCGAGGCAGTTCACCGAAAGCGCTGAGGCGATAGGCCGAGAGGCCCGTGGGCTTTCCCTGCCAGAATGGTGAAGAGGCCGAGAGTGCCAGGAGCAGCGGCTGGAACGGCAGCAGCCGAGTCATGAGTGCGACGCGGTTGTCCGGCTCCTTCACCTCGACATGGACGTGCATCCCGCAGATCAGGCTGCGCCGTCCCGCCAAGCCCACATCGCGCAGAATGCCACGATAACGGTCGCCCTTGGTCGGAAGCTGCCTTGCCCAATCTGCGACCGGATGAGTTCCAGCGGCGAACACCACGAGACCATGCTCGCGGCCGATATCGCTGAGTTCGCGCCGTTGGCGACGCAGCACGTCGCGCGCTTGTGCGAACTCGGTCGAGGGCGGCGTACAGACCTCGACCTGGCATTGGAGAAGCTCGCGCCCGATCTCGGGTAACCGCTCGCCGGCTTCGACATGGAAGGGTTTGACCGAGCGCCGCGGTGTGCCGCGAGTCTCCGCATCAGCCAGAAAATACTCTTCCTCGATGCCGAACTGGTAGCCGTGACCAGCCATTCTACGCTCCCCTAAGACGACCGGTTCACACAAACCAGGCTCGGAGAACGTGTAGCGGGGCCGTTCGGTTCAGGCGGAGCGCAACGCCCCGCCCACCAGCCAGGCGGGATCGAACCAGCGGTCGGCCTCGCCGTCATAAGGCAGCCGAGTGACGTCCCAGTGCTGGATGTACTTGGCGTAGACGTTCCAGACCGCGATGCCGCCGCCGACGAAGATGCGCCGTCCGGGATAGCGTGCCAGTACCTGCTCCGGATCCTCGTGCGAGCGGATCACGTCGATGGTACGGTCCTTGAAGGCGAATTCGGGCACTGAGGCGATCGTCTTAGGCCCAGCGATCAGCACATGGCCCATGGTCAGCGCGAAGAACCGCGTGACGTCCTCGACGAAGAGCGGATCCGTATTGCCCTCCCAAGGGAGATGGCCATTGAGCCCGAGCTGGCCCCGCTGGCCGATGGCACAGATGCAGCGGACGTCGATCATCGAAATACTCGGCCTGATGAGAGAACGTTACTCGGGCGCTCGGAACGAGAGGACCTGTCCCGTGGGGAAATCAAAGATCTTCCCGGTTTCGTTCCAATCCGGCGAGGCCAAATGCACGAAATGCGGTGCCAGATCCTCCGGCGTCTTCAGTGTGTCCGGATCCTCGCCGGGCATGGCCGAGCGACGCATGGCGGTGCGTAGCGGGCCGGGGCTGAGCAGCATGGCCCGGATGGGCGTGGTCTCGGTCTCGGCGGCATAGGTGCGCACCATGGCGTCGAGCGCCGCTTTCGAGATCGAGTACGGCCCCCAGTAGGCCCGGCATTTCGAGGCCGCGCCGGATGTCACGAAGATCGCGCGCCCGGCATCAGAGCGGCGCAGCAGCGGGTCGAGGGAGCGGATCAGCCGCCAGTTGGCAGTGACGTTGACGTCGATCGTCTGCTGCCAGACCTTGGGCGTGAGATGACCGAGCGGCATCAGCGAACCGAGAATGCCGGCATTGCCGACGACGATGTCGAGTTTGCCCCATCGCTCGTCGATGGCCGCGCCGAGCCGATCGATGGCGTCATAATCCGTCAGGTTGAGCGGTACGAGCGTGGCGCTCGATCCGACGGCCTGGATCGCATCATCGAGTTCTTCGAGAGCGCCTTGCGTGCGCGCCACCGCGATCACATGCGCGCCGGCTTCCCCAAGCGCCAGGGCGGCGGCGCGGCCGATACCGCGCGAGGCTCCGGTGACGACGGCGATCCGGCCGTCGAGCGGCTTACCTTCTTGCCTGGTCATGGCGAGGCTCAGTCCGCCTCGGCGAGGAGGGCGAGCCGGCGTTCGCCGGCGATCTTCAAATCGGTCAGGCCGGTCGGATATTCACCCGTGAAGCAGTGGTCGGTGAATTGCGGGCAAGCCTCGTTACGACCTTCCTCGCCCATGGCGCGGTAAAGTCCAGGGATCGAGAGGAAGGCGAGCGAGTCCGCGCCGATATAGTCACGCATGCCTTCGAGATCGTAGGTCGCGGCCAGCAGCTTCTCACGCTCGGGCGTGTCGATCCCGTAGAAATCGGGATGCGTGATCGGCGGCGAAGCGATCCGGAAATGCACCTCGCGGGCGCCGGCCTCGCGCATCATGCGCACGATCTTGATCGAGGTGGTGCCGCGCACGAGGCTGTCGTCGACCATCACGATGCGCTTTCCCTCGACGGCCGCGCGATTGGCCGAGTGCTTCATCCGAACGCCGAGCTCGCGCACGGTCTGGGTCGGCTGAATGAAGGTGCGCCCGACATAATGGTTGCGGATGATGCCCATCTCGAAGGGCAACCCGGTCTCCTGAGCGTAGCCGAGTGCCGCGGGCACACCGGAATCCGGCACCGGAATGACGATATCCGCTTCAGCCGGCGCCTCGCGGGCGAGTTCCTGGCCAATATTCTTTCGGATGCCGTAGACGCTCTTGCCGTTCACCACAGAATCCGGCCGAGCAAAATAGATGTATTCGAAGATGCACGGGCGCATCGGCTGCTTCTCCGCGAAGCGCATCGACTCGATGCCCTTCTCCGAGATCACCACCACCTCGCCGTTCTCGATGTCGCGCACGAAGCGAGCGCCGATGATGTCGAGAGCACAGGTCTCCGAGGCCAGGATGTAACGGCCGTCGAGTTCGCCCAGCACCAGCGGGCGGATGCCGAGCGGATCGCGCGCGCCGATGAGCTTCTTGTTGGTCAGCGCTACGATGGCGTAAGCGCCCTCGATCCGCTGCAGAGCGTCGACGAAACGCTCAATGATGCGCGGCTTCCGGCTGCGGGCAGCGAGGTGCAGGATCACCTCGGTATCCGAGGTCGACTGCGTGATGGCGCCTTCGCTGACGAGTTCGCGGCGGATCGAGAGGGCGTTGGTCAGATTGCCGTTATGGGCCACCGCGAGGCCCCCGCTCGCCAACTCCGCGAAGAGAGGCTGCACGTTGCGCAGCACTGTGCCGCCGGTGGTCGAATAGCGCGTGTGCCCGATCGCGGCGCGGCCGCGCAGGCGCTCGATGGTGGCACGGTCCGAGAAGTTGTCGCCGACCAGGCCCTGACGGCGCTCGGAATGGAAGACCAGCCCGTCGAAGGAGACGATACCGGCCGCCTCCTGGCCGCGATGCTGCAGGGCATGAAGGCCGAGAGCGACGACCGCCGAGGCGTTCTCGTGCCCATAGATGCCGAAGACGCCGCATTCCTCACGCAGCGTATCGCCGAACTCGCCCAACGGATCGCGTTCGCTCTCCGCATCAGGGACGCTCGCGCCGAGCTCAGGCATGCCGTTACCGAATCCTCGTTGCCGGAACCGGGCTCCGGACGCTCTTGGAAACCCGCTACTTAGTCGGCCTTGCGCCCGCAACCAAGAACGGTTCCACGCAGATCAGCGTCCCAATGCCGGCGTGGCAGGTTGTGCGTCGCTGCGGCGCTGTCCGCCAGACTCGGTCTCGGCCGGCGGTTCAATGGGCTCGCCAGTACCGTCGCCCTTCGGTTTGCGCAGGTTTTTCAAGAAGCCTTCGGGGTTGGCGGGAAGCTGCGCGACGAGAGCATCGCCGGACTTTTCGAGGAATGGCTTGCTCTTCGCCTGCGCTGCCCATTCCGGCATCTTGCCCTGAACAAGCCAAGCCAGGAAGACCCAGCCAATCACGCAGATCAGGAAGCCTCGCGCAGCCCCGAAGATGAAGCCGAGGGAGCGATCCACTGCGCCGATGCGTGAGTCGAGCACGATGTCCGAGATCTTCACGGTGATGATCGAGACGACGATCAGAGTGCCGAGGAAGATCGCGGCGATCGAGGCAACGAGCGCGACGGTATCGCTGGAGATGTGCTGCTTCACGGTAGGCAGCAGCATGGGGTGCAGCGTCCAGGCAACGGCAGCGGCTACCACCCAGGCGACGATGGCGAGCACCTCGCGGGTGACGCCGCGTACGGCTGCCAGGAGTGCGGAGATCATCACGATGCCGAGCACCACGAGATCGAGGATCGAAAACGGCATCGCTGTCGGCAATCACGGGGGCTGAGGACGCAGACGAGCGCGGCCACGGCGGCTCCCCCGGAACCGCAGGCCCTCGTCTTTTGGTTACCGAGATATACCCCGCCTAACCTCGGCCGTCACCCATCGGAGCACCAAAACGCGGGCTACGGCGGTTGCTCGCCAACGTGGTGGCGCCCACCTGCAACGAAAAAGACGCCACTCCAGCTTGGAGTAGCGTCTTTTCGAAGGGCTATCTGAGGCCCCGCCAGAAGCGAGGCCCCGAGGGCGCTCAAATCGAGAAGGCTCTCGCCTTACTTGATCTTCGTTTCCTTGAACTCGACGTGCTTGCGAGCGACCGGATCGTACTTGCGCATGGTCAGCTTCTCGGTCTGCGTGCGCGAGTTCTTCTTGGTGACGTAGAAGTAGCCGGTATCGGCGGTGGAGATCAGCTTGATCTTGACGGTGACTGCCTTGGCCATGGCGCGGCGCTCCTGAAGCGGTTTGAAGGGGCATTCCGCTTGGGCGAAACGCAAAAGGCCGGGCGAAACCCCGGCCGAATTCGGCGCGGTGAATGCCCGATCAGGCCTCGCCCGTCAAGGGTTTGGGCACATCACCCGCGCGGCGGATAGGTATGCTCGATGGCCGGGAAGCGGCCGTCGCGCACCTCCTCAGCATAACCTCTGACCGCCTCTTCGATGTGGGCGCGCAGCGAGCCGTAACTTTTCACAAATTTCGGAGCGCGGTCGGAGAGACCGAGCATATCCTCGAGCACCAGGATCTGGCCATCGCACTCGACGGTGGCACCGATGCCGATGGTGAGCGCAGTCACCTCCGGCGCTGTGGCGATCACCCGTGCCACCGGCTCCACGATGCCCTCCATCACGATGGCGAAGGCGCCTGCCCGGCTGATCGCCACGGCATCGGCCATCAGGGCCTTCTCGCTCTCTGGCGAGTGCCCCTGGACGCGAAAGCCGCCCATTGTGTTCACCGACTGGGGCGTGAGGCCGATATGACCCATGACCGGCACGCCGCGCTCGACCAGGAACGCCACCGTCTCGGCGAACTTGGCGCCGCCCTCCATCTTGATCGCGCCGGCGCCAGTCTCCTTGAGCACGCGGGCGGCGGTGAGGAAGGCCTGCTCCTTGCTCGCCTCGTAGGAACCGAAAGGCAGGTCGACGACGATCAGCGCCCGGCTCGTTCCCCGCATCACGGCCTGAGCCTGCACGATCATCATCTCGACCGTGACAGGAAGGGTCGATTCCATGCCGTGCATGACCATGCCGAGGGAATCGCCCACGAGGATGAAGTCGCAATAGGCGTCGAGAATTCCCGCCGTATGCGCGTGGTAGGCGGTGAGCGAGATGATCTTGCGCCCCTCGTCCTTGTAGCGCGCGAGGTCGACGGCTCGGAGGCGTCTGGACTGGACGACCTGGGACATGGGTTGCTGCCTCGATCCGCTACGCCCATCGATTAGGGCGACGATGAGCGCCTGCTCTGCGCATTGGCAGTCTAAAACAAGCGCATCTGCGCAATAGCCGCAGAGCGCGCCCGATCCAATCGAGACCATCGTTTTGAGTGGAGCGGCCCGGAGAGGCCTGCATCGCTTGCGTGGTACGGCGAACCGTCCCGCTTGCCCTTAGACGGGCGTTTCCTCCCTGGACTTCGGGCCAGCTCCGGGCTTGCCTTTTTTCTGCCACATCCCGGCAGGTGTCAACAGCACCGCTTGCAACGATCGTTTTGAATTTGCTGAATTTTTGGGCGCGGACAGACCTCTGCCTCAAGACTTGGCAACGGCTACGCCGGGACGCAACTACAGCGTCTTTTCCAGGAGTGCCTCGACCCATTCAGCTTGCGTTTCTCCAACAGACCGGCCGACCTCGTCCTTGCCCTTGAAGGCGATGAGGGTGCTCTGACTGCGTGCGTTGAAGCGGCGAAGCAGCTCCTTCTGTGTATCGAAGTCGATCTCCAGAATGACGAGCCCGGCGAACCGCGGATCGGTTCCGAGCTTTGCCAGGACCGGCTTCTGTGCCTTGCAGATCGGGCACCACGGTGCGCTAACCGTTACCAGCACCGGCTTGCCGGCCGCCTGGGCCGCGTCGAAGGCGGTCCAGTTGAAGGGGAGCGGCGCGGCCGCGAAGGCCGATATCCCCGAGAGCATCAGCGCCGAGACGGCGAGAAGGCTGCGGCGCGTCTGCATCGAACATCTCCTGCCCCGCCTCAGCGCTGCGGCTCGGCCAACGGTGAGGCCTTGTCCTTGGCGACGGCCGTCCAGGTCTTGTCTGCTTTTACAACGGCAGTGTCGTGCGCGTCTTGCCAGCCCTCGACGCCCAGAGGCCACCAGTAGACACGGCCGTAGCCAGCCTCGACGAGGCGCTTGCCGGCGTTCCAGCTGCCCCAGCATTCGGGCCGGCAGAAGGTGACGATTGGTTTCTTCTTGTCGCCACCGGTCAGTTCCTCGACGCGGTTGAAGAAGACGCTCTCCTGCTCGGCCGTCAGGGGGGCTACCCCAGCCCCCGGCAACCAGACTGCGCGGGGAATCGAGCGGTGGGACGGCGCCCAGAGCGTGCCGGCTGGTAGCCCATCGGGCTTGCGGTCGGCGAGCACCACATCGAGCAGGATTGGCTTGTCTTCGGCGATCAGCCTTTCCAGCGTCGCGAGGTCGACGACCGTCGCGCCCTTCAGCGTCGGCGGCGTGTAGCCGTGCTGCGGCCCATCATAGAGGCCCTGCGGCTCCGGTACGTCGACAGGCGAATCCGCTGGGGCAGCCGCCACGAGCAAGGTGGCAAATGCCGCGAGCGCGATCGGTCTGACGTGCCGCAGCAGGCAGGCGCGACCCACGAATGGCCTCAGTTGCTCGGCGACGGCGCTTGGAAGGTGTGCTGCCATTTACCGCCCTGGTTGTCGGAAGCGGCCACCTTGATCGGCCCCTTACCCTCAGGCTTGAACCCGAAGCCGATGACGGGATTCGATGAGATCGAGATGTCGCCATCCATGTGGAAGATCAGCTTGTCGCCATAGGTCACTTCGAGTTTCTCGATGAAGCGGGCCGGTGTGTAATCGCGCGATACCTGGTTCATCTGCATGCCCGAAAAGTTCGGGTGGCGGATCATCAGCGTCGCCTCGGCCGGCTTGCCTGGGGCTTGCTCGCTGAATTTCATGCGCATCTCGCCCATGCCCTTCATGGCCTCCTCGTCACTCATACCCATCGGGGCCGAGCAGCCGCCGGACGCCTTCACGAAACCTACGGACTCATAAAACTTCCCGTCCGTCGTCTCCGTGACGGCGTGGACGTTGGTGTAGTTGTTGATGCGCACACGCAGCTTGATCTCACCCGGGTCGGCGGCTGGTCCGAAAGTAAAATGCGCTGCGTAAGGCGTCGGGTTATCGTCGATGACGAGCGAGACGCTCTTCACCTTGTCCTTCTCGGGCATGGTGAGCGTGATTGGAACGAGCGCCGCGTCCTCTGCGCGCTTAGGCGCATCGATCTTCACCATCGTTTCGCTCGGCTCGATGGTCTTGCCAGCGAAGAGCTCCTTTTTGAGGTCGTTCCAACGCTCGGCCCGTTCTTGATCGGTGTCCGAGGCGCCGGCCGCGTAAGCCGTCCCGGCAGTGAGCGCCGTCGCCGAGAGCGAGAGGCCGAGGGCTAGGATCAAGGCTTTCATGGCTTCCTCCTGAGTTCTGATGAATCTAGCGCGCTTGCCAATTCCGTGAATGCTCATCGGCGATGACTGTCATGGCGGGATCATTCCCACTCGAGTTCTTTGTACGCCTGGGTGACGTTTCTCGCATTGTACGTGTCGAAGAGCGCCCACTTCGACCGCTCGTCCTGGGCCACGGTCTGCACAGCTTTCTCGATTGAGACGTCCGAGGAGACGGCCTTGCGCGTCTGGTCGCGTAAGGCAACAAGATAACGGGTGATGTCGGCGAGTGCGGGATCCAGATCGACGATTGTCGGGCCATGGCCGGGCACAGCGCGCTTCGCGCCAGAGTTCTTCAGCCAGTCAGTTGCCTTGAGCCAGCCGAGCAAACTGCCGTCGAGTGAAGGGATGCGATGGACGAAGAGAAGATCGGCCGGAAATAACAGTCCACTCTCGGTATCGAGCATCGAGAGGTCGCAATTGGTATGTGCCGTCCCGTGGGCGGTGAAGTTGAGCTTGCGGCCACCGAGATCGATCTCGGCCGACTCCCTCACCTCCACCGTCGGATAGATTACGCTGCCAGTCTTCTCGGCGCCGAGCACGTCTTCGAGCCTCTGGCGGTAGAAATCGCCCCGGGCTTCCAGGGCGCCGCGCAGGGCATGGTGGCCGATGAAGACCGGCTTATCCTCGCTAAAGGCAGAGGCGCCGAAGCAATGGTCGGGATGGACATGGGTCAGCACCACGTGGCTGATCGGCTTCTCGGTGCGCTTTCGGATCTCGCCCCGCAGCCAGTTGCCGTCGGCTCGGCTGCCGCCCGATTCCGTGACGAGCACCGAGTCGCGGCCGATGATAAAGCCGATGTTGGCGATGGCATCGTTGTTGTCGGCGCTTACCTCGCCATCGATGCCGCGGCGGATGAATGTGCCAGGCGCGACCTCGTCGAGGCAGAAGGCTTCGGCCGAGTGGCCGAGGGTCGGAAGGCAGCACAGGCAGAGGCCTCCGAACACGGCCTCGCGACGGCTGACGCGAACGCTCGTCATCGAGCCTCTCCCGGCCTCAGAGTACAGACAGCAGATCCGCCGTACACGGACGCGACCATCTCTCGTCTCCTCCGCCTTGTCTTTCTACCATTTAGTAGGTAGTCAGAGATCGGGTCAAGGTCCGGACCTGGAATTCGCACTTGATCGGCAGTCCGCCCTGCACATCCGCGATGTGACCGCGGCCGGTTCGTTATCGGGGCGTTTCGCGCGATGAGATACTGATCATTCGATGGGCTCAGACGACGCACGATGAGGGACACGCGCAGCGAGTTGCTGATGCAGGCCGAGGTCCTGGTAAGAGGGCGCGGTTATTCCGGATTCAGCTATGCCGACCTCGCGGACGCCGTCGGCATTCGGAAGGCAAGCATCCACCACCATTTCCGCACCAAGGAAGACTTGGCGATCGCTCTCGTCGCCGCCTATGACACGCGCTACGACGAGGCTCTGGCGTCGATTCTCGTCGAGACGGACGAGGGCGTCGCGCGGATCGAGGCCTATGGCCGGCTTTACCTCGCCGGTGTCGAAAAGGGTTTGGGTTGCCTGTGCGCCGCCCTCGCAGTCGAGCTCGACACGCTGCCTGAGGCGCTTCGGACGGACGTCGCCCGCTTCTTCGACAAACACATCGCCTGGCTGGAGCGCGTTCTCTCAGAGGGTAAGGCAAGCGGAAGCATCCGCATGTCCGTAGATCCCGCAGCCTCTGCACGAATGGTCGTGGCAGCGCTGGAAGGTGCCCTTCTCCTGGAGCGGCTTCTTGCCGGCGCAGCAGGTTTTGAGAGCACTTTGACAGCGCTCGGCGACTGCCTCAGGCCGACGGCCTCATAAGAAAGGCGCTGGATCTTTGTCGGGCCGCGACGGCGCGACGTCCATGCGGTTCCACCAGCCGCCGCCAAGCGCCTGGAACAGGGCCACGGTGTCCGAATACTGGTTGGCACGGGCGCCGGCAGAGGTGACCAGTGCTGAGAGGTAGGCCTGCTGACCGATCAGCAGTTGTGCGCTGTTGATGGCACCTGCCTCGAACTGCTTGCGGATCAGGCCAACGCTTTCGCTCGTCGCCTTCTCGGCGGCTGTTGCTGCTGCCACAGCTTCAGCGTCCGACTGCAGAGCGCGCAAGGTGTCGGCGACGTTCTGGAAGGCCGTGATGACAGTCTGCCGGTACTGGGCTTGGGCCACGGTCAGCGCCTCCTCGGAGGCACGCTGACGGCGGTAGAGCGTACCGGCATCGAAGATCGGCTGCGCGACGGTGCCGACGATCGAATAGAAGCCTGCCGCCGAGGTCGCGAGCTTCGCGATCTGCAGTGCGCTAGAGCCACCGTTCGCGCTGATGGTGAACTGCGGCAGACGGTTGGCGACGGCAACGCCGATGCCGGCACTGGCCTGCTGCACAAGGGCCTCCGCCGCCTTCACGTCGGGGCGCTGCTGGACCAGCCGCGAGGGTAGGCTGATGGGTAGCTTCGTCGGTAGCCGAAGGCTGCTCAGCGTGAAGGTTTCGCTCATCTCGTCGCTTGGCAGGCGACCGACCAGTGCGGTGAGCAGGTTACGCTGCTGCGCGAGCTGCTTCTGTAGGGGCGGCAGCAATTGTTGTGAGACCGAGAGCTGAGCCTGCTGCTGGATAACGTCCGCGCTGGCGATCTGTCCGAGGGAGAGCTGCTTATTGTAGAGAGTCAGCACGTCCGTCTGAGCCTGGATGACCTTTCTCGTCGCGTCGATCTGTGCACGCAGCGAAGCCTCCTGAATCGCGGCGAGCACGACGTTCGAGGTCAAGGTCAGGTAGGCGGCTTCGAGCTGGAAGCGTTGGTTCTCGGCCGTCGCCTCAAGTCCCTCGATCTGCCGCCGGTTTCCCCCGAACACGTCCGGCGTGAAGGCGACCTGCACCTGTGGCGTGTAGAGACTGTAGGTTAGCTTGGTCGGATCGTTAAGCGGGCTCTGCAGCTGTCCGCCGGACGCCTTGTTGTACGAGCCTTGTCCGTTGAAGCCGACCGTCGGGAACAGCGTACCCTTCTGCGCCTCGACGTTCTCGCGCGCCATGCGCAGCGAAGCCTGAGCAGCATCAAGGGATGGGTTATTGGCAAGTGCCTCTTCCACAAGGCGGTTGAGTGCTTTTGAGCGAAACAGCGTCCACCACTGGCCGGGAATGTCGGCACCCTTGACGAAATCCTGGTCCGCGGATCCCCCCTGGGTGGTCTTCATGCCGCTTGCAGCGCGCGGATCCTTGAGCGGCTCTCGGGTGTAGCTAGACACCGCCGGGTCGGCGGGCGCGATGTAGTCAGGGCCGACGGCGCAGGCGGACAGCCCCGAGGCCAACGCCAGAATGGCGACGGTCGAGCGAAGGCTTTCTGATCTCCGCGTAGCTCCCGACATGGCCCTGTCCAGCGATACGCACCGTGGCGTCGCACTGCACAGGCGCCGGCAAGGGACCTGAGTCAACGCGAAGCTTCGGTTGCGCGCGAGCCTTTGCGACGCCTGTTGCGGGGGCAGCACGGGTGTCAGGGCCTTAAGCCGCGCTCGCGTGTCCGTGACCACCCCGTTCCTCGGCCGCCTGCTGTGGACGACGGCGGGAGAACAGCGAGATCAGAACTGGGACCACGACAAGGATGAGGTTTGGCGCCAGGATGATTCCGCCGACGACCACCAGGGCGAGCGGCTTCTGCACCTGGGAGCCGATGCCGGTCGAGACTGCGGCCGGCAACAGGCCCACACAGGCGGCGACGCAGGTCATCATGACCGGCCGCATGCGGATGTTGGCTGCGTTCCAGACCGCATCCTTGCGGTTCTGCCCCTCGTCGATGAGCTGGTTGTAGTAGGCGAGCAGGATCACGCCTTCCATCGTCGAGATGCCGAAGAGCGCGATGAAGCCGATCGCCGCCGAGATCGAGAAAGGCGTGCCCGTCAGCACGAGGGCGA
The DNA here is from genome assembly GCF_007992215.1 of Methylobacterium gnaphalii. Taxonomy (GTDB): domain Bacteria; phylum Pseudomonadota; class Alphaproteobacteria; order Rhizobiales; family Beijerinckiaceae; genus Methylobacterium; species Methylobacterium gnaphalii. The sequence goes on from NZ_BJZV01000002.1 coordinate 212,531, forward strand.
AGATGCCGCCCACCATCGCCATCGGGATCACGCTGAGGGTCAGCACCATGTCTACGACGGAGGAGAAGTTCACGTAGAGGAGCAGCGCGATCAGCGCGAGTGTGATCGGCACCACCACTGTGAGGCGTGCCACTGCGTCCTGTAGGTTGGTGAACTGGCCGACCCATTCGAGGTGGTAGCCGGCCGGGAGTTGCACCTCGCTCGCGACGCGCTGCTGCGCCTCGATCACGGCGCCGCCGAGGTCGCGGCCGCGCACCGAGAACTTCACCGGTATGTAGCGCTCCTGGTCTTCGCGATAGATGAAGGCCGCGCCCGACACGAGATCGACGCTCGCAATCTCGGAGAGCGGCACCTGCACGACGCTTTCGCCCTGCTGTGCACCAATGGTGATATTTCGGATCGTCTCCAACGAGCGGCGATATTCAGGCGCCAGCCGCACCCGCATTGGGAAGTGACGGTCCGAGCCGTATTCGTAGAGATCGCCTGCCGCCTGTCCGCCGATGGCGGCCTGCACGGTCGTATTGACGTCGCCAGGCGAGAGCCCGAACCGTGCGGCCTTTCGGCGATCAACGTCGATGCGCACCGTCGGCTGTCCGAGCGAGGTGAAGACCGCAAGATCCTCGACGCCGGGAACGGTCGCGAGCACCGCCTTGATCTTGTTGGCGGTCTTGGTGATTTCCTCGAGATCGGTGCCGTAGATCTTGACCGAGTTCTCGCCTTTCACGCCCGAAGCCGCCTCCTGGACATTGTCTTCGATGTACTGGGAGAAGTTGAACTCGATGCCGGGGAAGTCAGCCGCGAACTTTGCCTGGAGATCGGCGATGATCTCTTCCTTGGTCAGGCCTTTGCGCCACTCGTCGATGGGCTTCAGCGGCGCCAGGATCTCGACGTTGAAGAAGCCGGTCGCGTCGGTGCCGTCGCTCGGCCGCCCCTGGTGCGATAGCACCGTGGTCACCTCGGGCACGTCGCGCACGATGGCACGGATCTTCTCGACATAGGCATTGCCCGCCTCGAGCGAGATCGAGCCAGGCATGGTGCCACGGATATAGAGGTTACCCTCCTCCAGCTTCGGCAGAAATTCCAGGCCGAGCGTATTGCTCGCGATGCCAGCGGCGGCGAGCACGGCGATCATGATGCCGAGCGCCAGCAGCTTATGGTTCAGCGCCATGCGCAGCATGATCAGGTGCCCCCAGCGCATCACGCGCACGATCAGCGTGTCCCGCTCCTCGACATGGTTCGGCAGGATCAGTGCGGAGAGAGCTGGCGAGACCGTGAAGGTCGCGATGAGGCCGCCGACCAGCGCGTAGGCGTAGGTCTTGGCCATCGGGCCGAAGATGTGGCCCTCGACGCCGGTCAGCGTGAAGAGCGGCAAGAAGCCGACGATGATGATCGTAGCCGAGAAGAAGATCGCCCGGTTCACCTCGGAGCCGGCTATGGCGATGATGCCAAGACGGCCGGTGAGGCCGCCGGGCGGTGTCTGGCCCTCGCTGTGGTCCGGTTCGGCCACGTGCCGGAACACGTTCTCGACCATAATCACGGTCGCGTCGACGATCAGGCCGAAGTCGATGGCGCCGAGCGAGAGGAGGTTCGCTGAGTCGCCGCGGATCACCAGGATGGCGATCGCGAAACCGAGCGCGAACGGAATCGTCGCGGCAACGATGATCGCGCTTCGCAGTGAACCGAGAAACAGCCACTGCACTACGAACACGAGCACCACGCCAAAGACGAGGTTGTGCATCACGGTGTGGGTCGTGGTCTCGATCAGGCCGCTGCGGTCGTAGATCCGCTCGATCTTCACGCCCGGCGGCAGAATGGTCGAGGCGTTGATGCGCTCAATCTCGGCCTCGACCCGGCGCAGCGTCGGCAGGCTCTCGCCGCCGCGGCTCATCAGGACGATGCCCTCGACGATGTCGCTCTGGTCGTCGTGTCCGACGATGCCGAGGCGGGGGGCGCTCGATACGCGCACCTCCGCCACGTGGCGCACCAGCACGGGGACGCCCTTGACCTGCGTCAGCATGGTCTCGCGGATATCGTCCATGTCGCGGATCAGGCCGACGCCGCGCACCACGGCCGATTGTTCGCCGACATTCAGCGTTTGGCCGCCGACATTGATGCTCGAGTTGTTGAGCGAGTTGATCACCTGGACGAGCGTCAGGCCGTAGGCCTGGAGCCGGTTCAGGTCGACGGCGATCTCGTATTCCTTGGCCTTGCCGCCGAAGGCGGTGACGTCGACGACGCCGGGGATCGCCTTGAAGCGGCGCTGTAGCACCCAGTCCTGCAGCGTCTTCAGGTCGGTCGGCGAGAAACCAGCCGGGCCGGTAATCTTATAGCGCATGATCTCGCCGACGGGGCTCGTCGGGGAGATCTGCGGCTGTGCGTTGTTCGGCAGTGGCGGCAGCTGGGACAGCCGGTTCAGTACCCGTTGCAGCGCCTCCTGGTAGGTGAACTCGTAGTTGAACTGCACCTTCACGTCGGACAGGCCGAACAGCGAGATGGTACGCACGACCGTGGCGTTCGGGATGCCAGCGAGCTGCACCTCCAGCGGGATCGTGATGTAGCGTTCGATTTCGTCCGCCGACTGGCCCGGCACCTGAGTGATCACGTCGACCAACGGCGGGACCGGGTCGGGGTAGGCCTCGATATTGAGCTGCAGATAGCTGGCGTAGCCGATCCCGAGCGTTGCAAGGAACAACAGAAAGATCAGGATACGCTGCTTCAGGGAGAAGACGATCAGGCTGTTCATGCTGCGCCCTCGGTCCGATTGTCAGGACGCGTTGCTGCCGCTGGCAGCGCGGTCGATGAAGATGGCGCCGCGGGTGACGACCTCCTCGCCGTTCTTCAGGCCCTCGACGACCTGGACGTTGTCGCCGTTGGTCAGCCCAAGCTTGACGTCGCGGGCCTCGATCGCACCGTCGCGGCGCGAGACCCAGACATGCGCCCGATCTCCTTCGTAGACGACGGCCGCGCTCGGGATGCTCGGCGAGAAGCGGTCGCCGCCCGTCGTGATGGTGAAGTTGGCAAACATTTCGGGCTTGAGTGCGCGGTCGGGATTGTCGAGCTCCGCCCGGACGCCGAGGCGCCGCGTTGCTGCGTCGAGACTGGTGGCGACGTAGCTGATCTTGGCCCGGAAGATCGTACGCGGGAAACCGACGATACGCGCGTCGATCTCCTGGCCGATACGCACCTTCGGCACCTCGCTCTCGCGCACATTGGCAATGAGCCAGACGGTGGAGAGGTCGCCGATGACGAAGAGCGGATCGCCGCTCGACGAGATGTACTGGCCGACGCCGACCTTGCGCTGGACGATGGTACCGGCGATCGGCGCACGGATCTCTGTTTCGGCGCTCATGCGGCCTGCCTTCTCGAAGGCGGTGATCTCCTCGTCGGTTTTGCCGAGAAGGCGCAGCTTGTTGCGCACGGCCTGGAGGGTCGCCTCGGCCGTCTTGAGGTCGCTTTGCGCGGCGATCACGTCGTTCTGAGCCTGCTCGTAGTCCTTGAGCGAGGTGGCTCGGGCTTGGAACAGCTCCTGCTGCCGGATAGCGATGTTCTGTTCGAGCTTGTAAAGCGCCTGCGCCTTGCTGAGGCCGTTGAGCGCGCCCTGGTAATCGTTCTGGGCCTGAACCATGTCGCTGGCTTCGATGGTCAGCAGCACCTGCCCAGCCTTCACGTCGTCGCCGGCTCGCGCCAGCACCTTGTTCACCCGGCCCGAATAGGGTGAGGTGACCGGGACGTTGTCGTCCTCGTTGACCGCGATGCGCCCCTCAGCCGCGTATTCCGGCCGGAAGGTCCCGGGAGCGACTGGCTTGATCTGCAGAGCGCTGCGCTGCTCCTTCGTCGGGCGGAACACGCGCTCGCCCGCGTTCGCGATCCTGGCGTCCGGCTTGGCGGCCTGCTCCGCCTTGAGTTCGCGCTTGCCTGACATGACGCTCTGCGCGAGGGCCGCTGCCTTCTCGGCCAGGTCGCGGACCGGCTGCGGCCAGATCGCAATGGCGGCGACTGCTCCGATGACGATCGATAGCAGAATGGCGAGACGCAGCATCGAGCGGCGGGGCCGCTCGCGGCCTTCCGCGAGATAGGCGCGGGCGGGGTCCGCCTCGGGCTCAACGGGTTTGCGCGCGTCCATATTGTCTCGGGCTCAAAACCATGGTGCTGCGGCCGCCGTCGATCGGAGCGAGTCGGCGAGGTGGACCACGCGCTCCGCCGCACAGAACCGCTTGATCTGGCTTCTATAAGGCAGGCCGTACAGCGACGTTCGATGCATCGCCCGCATCGGCGCCGGACACCCTGCACTGCCAAGCTTGACGATGTCTGGCAAGTACGGTGAAGAACGGGCGAAATCGGCAGGCCGCGATGCGTTCGCCGCATGTTCTGCGCCTTCTAACGCGCGCTCGATGACACAATATGACAGCAGCCTAGGTCATCGACCGCCTGCCGTTCTGTCAGCCACGAAACCGACGAGCCCTCATGTCCGATTCCCCGCGCCCCTCCTCGGAGAAGATTCCTGTCACGGTGCTGACTGGCTATCTCGGGGCGGGCAAGACGACGCTCCTCAACCGAATCCTCACCGAGAACCATGGCAAGCGCTATGCCGTGATCGTGAACGAGTTCGGTGAGATCGGCATCGACAACGACCTCGTCGTCGGCGCGGATGAGGAGGTGTTCGAAATGAACAACGGCTGCGTCTGCTGCACCGTGCGCGGCGACCTCATCCGCATTATGGATGGTCTTGTGAAGCGCCGCGGCAAGTTCGACGCGATCATCGTCGAGACTACCGGCCTCGCGGACCCGGCGCCGGTGGCTCAGACTTTCTTCGTGGATCAGGACGTTGGCGAAGCCGCCCGGCTCGATGCCGTCGTCACGGTGGCCGACGCGAAATGGCTGTCGAGCCGCTTGAAGGATGCGCCGGAGGCCAAGAACCAGATCGCTTTCGCCGACGTGATCCTGCTGAACAAATCCGACCTCGTCGAGCCGGTTGATCTCGACCGTGTCGAAGCCGAGATCCGGGTCATCAACCCTTTCGCGACGATCCATCGTACCCAGAACTGCGCCGTACCGCTCGATGCCGTGCTGGAGCGAAACGCCTTCGATCTCGCCCGTATCCTGGAGGTTGAACCCGAATTTCTGGAGGAGGGTCACCACCATCATCACGACTCCGAGATCCAATCGATCTCGGCGCGGATCGATGGTCCGGTCGACCCGGAAAAGTTCATGCCCTGGATCTCGAACCTAACTCAGGAGCAGGGACCGGACATCCTGCGCTGCAAGGGCATCGTCGCCTTTCCCGACGAGCCGAAGCGCTTCGTGTTCCAGGGCGTCCATATGATCCTCGACGGTGATCTGCAGGCCGATTGGCGGGAGGACGAGCCTCGTGTCTCCCGTGTGGTGTTCATCGGCCGCAATCTGGACGGCGCAGCGATCACCAACGCATTCCTCGGCTGTAAGGCTTAGGATCTTCGGGCCGCGCCGACGTTTGCGGCGCGCTTGGGCCAGCCGCGCCAACGGCTTAGCTTGGCAAGATCGAAAATCGGTATGGCGGCCGGTGCTCTGCTGCGGCTGCCAACAGCGATTTCACCGGTTGACCGAACCGCTTGGTCCATGGCGTGTTCTTCTTTCGTTCTCATCCGAGTCGAGGGACAGATCCATGCCAAGGAATGCGCAGAGAGAGCAGCATGAGCCGCCCTCGTGTCCGGTCGAGGACACCGTCACCGCATATCTGACGACAACCCATGGAGACGCACGCCTCGCACTGCGCTGTGCCGTGACGGACGCACTTTCCGACCTGATGGAGGCCGAGCGCCGTGCTCGGGAGCGCAGCCGCCTGATCTCGCGCGGTTATGTCCGGGGCCGGTTCCAAGATGCCGAATAAGCCGGTGGATCTCCAGCTGAGGATATCACTCCCCAACTCCTCCAGGTGTTGTCTAGCGCCTCCGCGGCGGCGGGGAATGCGGCGAACGTGAATTTCCGAAATGCTCGGCCCGTTGGGAGCCTGCTGCCGGCCCGATCCACAGAGCAGCGAAACTGCGACACCTCCTGGCGGGCGGCAACTGACATATCGGGTATTGCGGCCCGGCCGTGAGGCGCCAGGCACATCCGCCGTCAAGCTGAATGGTCGACTTGTCCAGTCGGAGTGTTAACACGTCGGGCGGATGGTAGAGGGCGTCATGCGCGCTGCCCTCGCCTCGCTTGCCCTCGTCGTGACCGCAGGCACGGCCTATGCCGGCGTCACTCGCGATACGCTCTGGGTCGTGACGCGCACCTGCGTCGCCGCCCAGGCGACCTTCGGCAAACCGTTCCCCTGCCTGCATGTCGATCTCGGCGGCCACGACCAGCCGGGCTTCGCCGTGCTGAAGGCTCCCCTGCTCAAAACCGAAGTCGTGGTCATGCCGACCGCGCGGATCGTCGGCCTCGAGGATCGCTCGCTGCGTCAGACATCCGGCGCCGCCTATTGGCGTGCCGCAACGCAGGCACGTCACTTCGTCACCGATGCATTGCAGGGCAGGCTCGACATCAGCGATGTCGCCTTTGCCGTGAATTCCCAGGGCGGACGCTCGCAGGACCAACTGCACATCCATCTCGACTGCGTGCAGCCGGCTGTGCGCGCGACGCTTCGTGCGAATGCGACAGCTTTCACGAGCGAGTGGCATCCCCTGCCCTTCCCGCTCGAGCGCGAGCGGTACTACGGCAAACTCGTCCCGGCGGACGCCTTGGACGGCCTCAACCCCTTCGCGGAGCTCGCGCGCCTGCCGGGACTGCACGATCTGCGCGCGACGAGCTTCGCCATGGTCAGCACGTCGCCAGGGGACCCGGCTCAGGGTGCCTATCTGCTGGCCTATCGGGCTGCGGATAGCCACGCCGAGTGGCTGCTCGACCACGATTGTGCGTTGGCCGGCAAGACGGCCGCGCATTAGCGCGGGATCGTCATCGTACCTTCCCAAGGGCCGCAGCGATCGGTCTCGTCAAACGTTTTAGCGGCCTTTCGGGAATCTCAACCATTCGGTGGTTCGATCCGAGCCTGTACGGGACCGCGTCTGAGCGGGATGGTGCCTGAAGCGGGGTGCCGTTCCGGTTGTTGCGTCGGGCGGTCCTCGGAGCGCGTCGAGCCATGCCGTCCACGGCCGCAGCCCTGCCCTTGCGCGCTGGCGCCTGGGCCGAGATCCCTGTCCTCGCGGCCTTCAGGGGGCTGGCGAAGGTCATGCTCGCGGCCTTCATCTTCTTCGCCTGCTTCGCTTTTTCCGAAACCTCGCCCTACGACGTGATCGCGCTGCCGACGATGGCGCTATGGCTGGCGCTCGGCGTCCGTCTGCATCGCGGGGTGATGCCGCTGGTCGGCCTGCTGCTGCTCTACCTCGTGGCGATCGGGACGAGCCTGATGCCGTATCTGGCCGAGCCGTTTCCCGTCACCTGGACGATCCAGCTCGTTTATCTCGTGCTCACGAGCATCATGTTCGCGATGATCTTCTCCGACGATACGGAGAGCCGGATGGAGCTCGCGCTCAAGGCCTACACGGTGAGCTGCGTGTTCTCGGCCTTTCTCGGCCTGATCGGCTACCTGCAGATCCTCGGCATCGAGGATCTGTTCTACAAATACGACCGTGCTTCGGGCACCTTTCAGGACCCGAACGTGTTCGGCTCGTTCCTGACGCTCGGCGCGCTCTACCTGATGCACAGGCTGCTCACCGGCACGACACGGCGGCCGGTGATGGCCTTTGTCGCGCTGCTGATCATCCTCGCCGGAATCTTCCTGTCGTTCTCCCGAGGGTCCTGGGGTGGGACGGTGGTGGCGACCGGGGTGATGATCCTCTCGGTCTACCGCACCAGCGCCTCGGCCCGGCTACGCCGCCGGATCGTGGCGCTGAGCCTCGTCACCCTCGCCATCGGCATCGTCGCGGTGATCGGGCTGCTCTCGATCGACCAGGTCCACAAGATGTTCGAGGCCCGCGCCTCGGTGACCCAGGACTACGATGAGGGCGAGACCGGGCGGTTCGGCAATCAGCTCCGCGGCATGGCCCTGCTTCTGGAGATGCCGTTCGGCATGGGCCCGATGCATTGGCGCCTGATCTTCAAGCTGGAGCCGCACAACTCGTATATCGGCAGCTTCGCCAATGGCGGCTGGCTCGGCGGCGCGACGTTCATCGTGCTGGTGCTGGCAACGGCCTTCATCGGGTTCCGGCTCATGAGCCGGGACACGCCGTTCCGCGCGCATGCCCAGATCGTCTGGCCGGCCCTGATGATGTTCTTCCTGCAGGCCGTGCAGATCGACATCGAGAAATGGCGCCACGTCTACATGATGCTCGGCATGGTCTGGGGCCTGGAGGCCGCACGCCTGCACTGGCTGTCGCGCCGAGGGCATTCCGCAGAGGACGGGAACGAGCATTTAACCCCGTATTAACGACGGTTAACTAGATCTCATCGACGGCTACTCCAACAACCTTGAATTGCGGGCCGGGTCGTCCTGCCCGGGGGGCTTTGTCATTTGATCAGGTGTCCGTCGGTCGAAGCGGAGCGTCTGGCCGCTCTGCGCGCCCTGCAGATTCTCGACACGCCTTCAGAAGCGCATTTCGAGGCGGTCTGCCGCACGGCCAAGCGCCTGTTCGGCGTGCCCATTGCCCTGGTCTCGCTCATCGATGCCGACCGGCAGTGGCTGAAAACCGAGTGCCCCCTCGGCATCCAGAACCTGCCGCGTTCGGTGGCCTTCTGCGACCACACCATTCGCAGCGATGCGGTGCTGGTCGTCGACGATGCCAGCCGCGACCCGCGTTTCGCGTCCAATCCCCTCGTCACCGGCGCCATGAATCTTCGGTTCTATGCCGGCGCGCCGCTGATCCTGCGCTCCGGCATCCGCGTCGGGGCCTTGTGCCTGATCGATACGGCACCGCGCAGCTTTTCCGAGGAGGATATCGCGGCCCTGCACGACCTGGCCGAGATCGTGGTCGCGCATCTGCGCCTGCACGAGGCGAACGCCCTGCGCGAGCGCGAGGCCGAAGCCCGAAAGACCCGCGAGCAGGTCATCGAGGCCCAGGCCTCGCAGCTGCGGATGCGCGAGGCGGCGCTCGCCGACGCGAACCGCCTGCTGACGCTGGCCGAGACGATGGCCCAGGTCGGCCATTGGCGGGCCGCGATCGCGGATGGCGGGATGGTCTGGTCGGACGGCACCTATCGCATCCTCGGTCACGACACCGACGCGCCGGTGGCCCCGCTCGCCCAGTCCATCGCGGAGATCTACCATCCCGACGACCGCGAGCGGGTGAGCGCGCTCGTGGCGGCGGCGGTGCAGGACCGCGCCGGCTTCGCCTTCGAGGCGAAGATCGTGCGCCCCGACGGCGAGTGCCGCGACGTCGCGGTGAGCGGGATCTGCGAGACCGGGCCGGAGGGCGACGTCACCGGCCTGTTCGGCACCATCCTCGACATCACCGAGCGCAAGGGCAGTGAGGCGGCGCTCGCGCGCAGCGAGGCGCGCTACCGGGTTCTGGCCGATGCGCTCCCCATGCTCGTCTGGGCCGCCCGCACCGAGGACGGCACGGCGACCTACACCAACGCCTGCTTCAACGCGTATTACGGGCCGATCGGCCGGTCGCGCAGGGATCGCCGCCGCTGCGCCCATCCCGACGATCTCGGGCGGCTGGACGCCGCCTGGCTGGAATCGCGGTCCGGAGAACAGCCGTTCAACGTCGAGGTCCGCCTGCGGCGGCATGACGGGGTCTATCGCTGGCACAGGATCGTGATGATCCCGATCGCGCAGTCCGAGGATAGCGCGGCCGCGGAATGGCTTGGCACGGCCCTCGACGTGGACGACATCATCACGACGCAGAAGCGGCTCGAGGAAACAGGCGACCTGCTGCGTCTCGCGCAGGAGGCCGCCGATGCGGGCTCCTGGGACTACGACATGCAGACCGGCATCGTCGCGCTGGATCGCGAGCATCAGCGGCTGTACGGACTACCCGAGGACAGCGATCTCTCCGTCCCTGCCGCCGCCTGGACCGCCCTGGTCCATTCCGAGGACCGGACCGCCGTCTGGGACGCGGTCCAGCGCGCCACCGACAGCCATACCGACTACGTCGCCGAATACCGGATCGTCGGGGGCGCCTCCGAGCGCTGGATGCATGCCTGCGGCCGTGTGCTCTACGATGCCGACGACCGGCCGATCCGCATGGTCGGCCTCAGCTTCGATGTAACCGAGCGCAAGCAGGCCGAGGCTGCCCTGCAGGCAGCCATCGAGGCGGCGGAGGCCGCCCGTGCCGAGGCCGAGCGCGCGAGCGAGGCGAAGAGCGAGTTCCTCGCGGCCATGAGCCACGAGATCCGTACGCCGCTGAATGGCATTCTCGGCTACGCGGACCTTCTGCTCGACAGCGGGCGGCACAGCCCGGAGGACCGGCGCCGGCTCGAACTGATCCAGGGCTCGGGCGCGGCTCTCCTCACCGTCGTCAACGACATCCTCGATTTCTCGAAGATCGAGGCGGGCCAGTTCGAGCTCGACCCGATCGCGTTCGCGCTGCACGGCCTCATCGACAATACCGTCTCGATCGTGCGCGGCAGCGCCCTGAAGAGCCCGCTCTCGCTCGCCTGCCGGATCGACCCTGCCCTGCCGGCCTTCGTCTTCGGCGATGCCAGCCGCCTGCGGCAGGTTCTGCTGAACTTGCTCAACAACGCCGTGAAGTTCACCCCCGAGGGGTCGGTGACGCTCTCGGTGGTGCATGAAGGCTCGCGCGTGCTCACGACGGGCGAAACCGTGGAGGCGATGCGCTTCTCGGTGTCCGACACCGGCATCGGCATCGCACCGGAACAGCTGGATCGCCTGTTCAAGCGGTTCAGCCAGGTCGACGGCTCGATCGGCCGGCGCTTCGGAGGGTCGGGGCTCGGCCTCGCGATCTGCCGCCATCTCGTGACGATGATGGGCGGCGAGATCGGCGTGGAGAGCCAGCCCGGCGTCGGCTCGACCTTCTGGTTCACCCTGGCCCTGCCGCGGCGCGACAATGTGCCGGAGCTCGCGTCGGAGACGCTTCCCCTCTTCGCGACCGCGGCGCCGGAGACGGCCAGGAGTGAGAAGCCGGTGCGCGTGCTCCTCGTCGAGGACGTGAAGATCAACCAGGAGCTCGCCCGCGCCGTCCTCGAGATCAAGGGATACCGCGTCGACATCGTCGAGGATGGCGCCGACGCTGTGGCGACGGTACGCGCGACGGCGGCCGGCCCGAACCCCTACGACGTCGTGCTGATGGACGTGCAGATGCCCGGTATGGACGGGCTGACCGCGACCCGCCTCATCCGCCAGATGCCGGGCCATGCCGGCCAGGTGCCGATCGTCGCGATGACGGCCAACGTGCTGCCCCGGCAGATCGACGACCTGCGGGCCGCCGGCATGGACGACCATGTCGGCAAGCCGTTCAAGCGCCGCGAGCTTTACGCCGCCATCGATCGCTGGGTCGCACATGAGCGCAGCCGGCGAAGCAGGGCCGTGTCCTCATCGGGTGCCCCCGCTGCGGTCCGGCCGCGCGAGGCGATCCTGGACGAGGAGACCTTCTCCAGCATCAAGGAACGGATGGGTGCGGACCGCATCCAGTCCCTGCTCATGTTGCTGGAGGAGGAACTGCAGGCGCGCTTCGCGGCGACGGATACGCACGGCCTCGATGCTGTCGACCGGGCTCAGCTCGCTCACGACGCCCACGCCATGATTTCGGCCGCCGGGATCCTCGGCTTCGTCGGGCTGTCGCGACTCTGCCGCGAGGTCGAGGCGGCCTGTCATGCTGGAGACGATCTCGTCCCCCTCATCCGCCGCCTCGCCGAGCTGCGCGGCGGCGCGATCCAGACGATCCAGGAGCTGCGCGCGGCGTAGGCGCTTCGTCCTCGATCGGCAAAGCCAGGGCAATCCGGGGCCAACACAACGGCGGTGCCGGCGTGGCCCTGGATTGCTTCGCTTCGCGCTCGCGATGACGGAAGGAGAGCCGAACGCCCGGTCAGCCCTCACCCTCGGGGATCGGATCGCCGGTCCAGGCGGTGGCGAAGCCCGCGAGGTGACGCGAGTCCTGGAAAGCGAGCACGGTCACCTTGCGCTCGGCCGGCGCCGCGCCCGGATAGGGCGCGAGCAGCACCGTCTCTCGAGAGAGCCGGGCGCCGGGTGCATGGCCCTCGATCCAGGCCTGTGCCTCGGGTGTCAGGGTTTCCGGATCGGCGAGCGCGCGCGAGTCGGCCCGCAGCACGATGATCGTCGAGGGGAGCGATGGGTTGCTCCCCCGAAGCTGCTGGATGATGTCGATCATCGCCTGTCCGCGCTATTCCGCGAATTCGTTGATCTGCACGGCGGCCTGCGTGTCGGTGAAGTTCGGGATGTCGCCGAAGATCTCCGCACCGTCCGTCTGAGCCGCGGCCGCGAATGCTTCGGCGGATTCGAACCGGAGCAAGGCCATCACCTGATAGGGAGGCGTTTTGCCGTCGGGCGTGGCGACGCCCTTGACCACCTTGTAATCGTGCAGGCCCTTCGGGGACCAGCGCTCGCTTACCAGTGGCATGTGCTTCTTGAGGTAGTAGTCCATGTCGAAGCGCGTGCCGGCGCCGCTCGGATACATCACGCTGACCAGAACCATGGCGTTTCCTCTCGTTCTCGTTGGCAGTGCCGAGGGATAGACCATCGATCGCGCGGCTGCGCAACGGCGGCTGGAGGCCGCGTCAGGCGGCCAATCCCGCGCACCGCGAGGCATCGGCCAACATTCCCGGCACGGTGGCGGGCGATGGACCCGGGCGGGTGTGAGCCCGACGCGTATCGAGACGGAAATCCCGGGCCCAGGTCAGGGGGTTCAAGAGTGCGAGGACGGCTGCGGCGGCGCCGCGCGGTGCCCGGATCGATCAGCTCTGCTGAAAACGGTGGTGCGGGCGGTCGGAATCGAACCGACACTCCTTTCGGAACCGGATTTTGAGTCCGGCGCGTCTACCAGTTCCACCACGCCCGCATGCGGCTTCGTTCCCCATGGGGAGTCGAACCATGCCGTTGCCGGTCCATGCCACACGCGACCCGATGACGTCCAGAGTGCGGCCGCTCAAGCCAGCATGTAGGCCAGGAGCGAGCGCAGCTGCGCCGGCTTGATCGGCTTGTGGACGAGCTCGGCTCCCGTCTCCATCACCTGCTGCTCGATCTCCTTGCTGTAGTCGGCCGTGGTGACAATCACCGGCGTGACCCAGCCCCGTGTGCGCCGGAGATAACCGACCACGTCGAGCCCGACCGCACCGTCGTCGAGGTGATAGTCGATGATGATCACGTCGGGCCGCTTCATGCCCTCGCCGAGTGCCCGGACGACGCCCGCGAGGTCGCGATGGGCGCTCACCTGCGCGTCCCAGTTCTTCAGGAGCCGCACCAGGGCCTCGGAGGTCGAGGCGTCGTTCTCGACGACGAGCACCCGAGCGCCGGTGAGCGTGGTCGCCACCGGCATGATGCGGATCCCGGCGTCGGGCCTCGCCTTGCCGCTCGGCAGATCCAGCGTGATCCGCGTGCCGTGGCCGACCCGCGAATGCAGCGCGATCGGGTGATTGAGGGTGGAGGCCATGCGCTGCACGATCGACAGGCCGAGCCCGAGACCGAGCCCGGCCTCCGGATCATCCGAGTCCTTGCTGCCCCGGTAGAATTCCTCGAAGACGAGGGCCTGCTCGGCCTCGGGGATGCCGCGGCCGGTATCGATCACGTCGATGCGGCAGCGCGGGCCGCGCTTCCTCACCGCGATCAGCACGCCGCCGGTCTCGGTGTAGCGCACGGCGTTCGAGACGAGGTTCTGCAGGATGCGCTGCAGCAGCACGATGTCGGTCTCGACGAAGACGTCGTGGCAGCGCGTGACGAGGCGCAGGCTCTTGCGCTCGGCGAAGGGCCGGAAGCTTGCCTCGATATTCGCGACGAGGTCACGGAGCCGGACGGATTTCAGCACCGGGCGCACGGCGCCGGCATCGAGCTTCGAGATGTCGATCAGCGTCTTAATCAGGTCCTCGATGGTCTGTAGCCCGCGCTCGACCTGGCCGGCGACCGTCTGCGCCTCCGGGCTCGGCGAGAGGTCGGCCAGCGCCGAGAGCGAGAGGCGCGCGGCGTTGAGGGGCTGCAGCAGGTCGTGGCTTGCCGCCGCGAGGAAGCGTGTCTTCGACCGGTTGGCGGTCTCCGCCTCTTCCTTGGCCGCCTGCAGCGCCTCGTTTGAGCGCTCGAGGCTGTGCATCAGCGCCGTGAGCTCCTCCGTGCGCGAGCGGACGCGCCCCTCCAGCATGATGGCGGTCTGAAACAGCGAGTAGGCGCCGCCCTGCTGGTCCATCGCCCGCTCGACATGGGCCATCAGCGAGGCGTTGATGCGCTCGAGCTTCTGTACGCGCCGGTTGAGGGCTTCGACCGTGTCGGGCGTGGCCTGCGAAAGGCTCCCGCCGTTCATCGTTGCTCGACCATGGCTGTGGCCCCTCGCGCCGGCGACCCGGCCGGCTCCCGCACGAACAATGCCACGAAACGTTCCCGTGGGATCATAGACCAAAGTCAGACGGGGTTGCCGAGGCCGATGGCGATGCCCGTGAAGGTCTGGTTGAGGTGCATCGAGCGGTACTGCTCGCCGTAGGTTTCGAAGCCGACGACGCCGTAGCGGCGGTAGAGGTCGGAAATCTTGTGGCGCACCTGGCGGCTCTCCGCATCGACGCGACGAAGGACGCAATCGAAGCCGATCACCACGTCGAGGCCGCCGAGCGCCGTGTCGAGGCTCGACAGCTCGGCCCGCGTCGCCTCGACGATGTCGCGCGGCTGGGCCAGCGTCAGCACCGCGCCCTCGCTGATCGCGCAGAAGAAGGTCAGCGACCCGTCCGGGTCGAGCCGGCTGATCGAGCGGCAGTAATACTCCCCGCCGATCTTCACCGCGAGCGGGTGGGCGGCGAAGCTCATCGGCGTGAGGCGCTCGGGATCGAGCCCGACCGCCATCGCGTATTCGTGCGCGGCCGGCTCCGCGTTGAGCTCGTGCACGCGGCGGTTCTCCTCCGAGGCCGCCGTCACGACGAATTTCTGCGACGTCGGCTCGAAGTTGTCGCTCTTGAAGATCCGGATCGGAAAGTCGGTCTCGACCAGGATCAGCACCGCCGCGTTGGTGTGGGCCTCGCCCTGGTGGATCAGCGCGGTGCCCGAGAAGGCGAGGTCGTCGCCGGCCGAGCCGCCAACCAGCGGAATCCCGTCCAGTGCCCAGGCCACGGCGGAGACCACCGTCTCCTCGGCATTCGCCAGGGCATCGATCAACGAGAGCGCGAAGCGCTGGCCGGGATCGCGGTCCGGCCGGCCCTGGTCGAGCGTCCGGCGCAGCGCCCTGACCGAGGAAGCGGCGCTCTCCACGTCGAGCTGGTCGATCTCCGTGAGCACGCTGGAGACGATGCGGAACCCCTCGCGGGGGAAGGCGATGGCCACGAAGCCGCGATCGATCGCGCCGGCAGGGCTGATCCCGCCCGAGGTGCTGCATCCGGCGAGCCCGACACCCGGGAACTGTTCGGCGATGGCGGCGGTGAGCTCGGAGGTGGAGTAGGCGGGCGAGAAGAAGACGAGCAGGTGCCCGATCGAAGCGCGATCCAGCACCGACGCGATGGCGATTACGGCCTCTCGCGCATCTGTGGCATCCGTCCACGCGGTCTGGATTCCGCACAGATGCGCGCGCATCTGCGTTCCCTGCACCACGGCTCCACTCCCAGGCGCGAGGTCCGTCCGGTCTCCGGCGGCCCATGCTCCTGAACGTTATGTCGACACCGGCAACATCTCGCAATCGCCGCACCGGGGTCGGTGGACAACGCCTTCGGGCAGACCGGGCGCAGCCGCGTGTCCCGCAACGGTCTCGGCCGACACGGGCGGGCCGTTCAAGGCTTGGTCACCATTTAGACAGTCGAACCCGCTTATTTCGCCGGGTCGATCGCAGGCGAGCGCTCGAATTAGACGCTCGTTAATCGCTGCACCCTCCCCTGGACGCTCGCTGCGGAGACAAATTGATGGCGGGTGAAAAAAGGGCGCGTTGGGGCGGGAGCGAGTTCTACGATCTCCTCTGCCTGATGATGATCGGCGCGTGCGGCTGGATGGTCGGCGTGCAACTCGGAGCCTTCCGGGCGCTCGACGCCATCATGATCGATCACGGTCTGTCCGAGCTCGTGATGCTCGGTTGCTTCGTCGGGTTAGGTGCCTTCGTCGCGAGCCTGCACAAGTCCCTGCGACTGCGCCGGGCGATGCTGGAGCGCGATCGGGCGGAGGAGCAGGCCGCGTTGTCGGCGCGTCACGACTCCCTGACCGGCCTGGCCAATCGACGCCGTTTCGTCGAACGCGTGGATGCCGGCTTCCGCCGCGAGGCGGGCGAGATCGCGGCTGTGTTCGTGATCGACCTCGACCGCTTCAAGCCGATCAACGACCTCTACGGGCACGCCGCGGGCGACGCCGTGCTCTGCACCGTTGCCGAGCGCCTGGAGCAGGTGCTGCCGCCCGGCAGCCTCGCCGCGCGCCTCGGCGGTGACGAGTTTGCCGCCATGCTCCCGTCCTCGGTCGGCAGCGATGCGGTCGCGCGAATCGCGCAGAGCGTCATCGCGACGCTCTCCCTCCCGATCACCTGGCAGAGTTCGGAGTTGAAGATCGGCGCCACTATCGGCATCGCGGTCGCTAGCGAGTCCGTCGCCGACGCCGAGGCTGCCCTGCACGCGGCCGACCTCGCCATGTACCAGGGCAAGCGGGACGGGCGCGGAAGCTTCCGCTTCTTCGAGCGCGCGATGGACGACGCGCTGCGGGCCCGCGCCCTCATGGAATGCGACCTGCGCGAGGCGATCCTCGGCGGCCAGATCGAACCGTTCTACCAGCCCGTCGTGTCGTTGCACGACCGCGAGCTAATCGGTTTCGAGGTGCTCGCCCGCTGGCGGCATCCCGAGCGCGGCGTGCTGCCGCCGAGCGAATTCATCCCGATCGCCGAGGAGACCGGCATGATCGGCGATCTCTCCTACGGTCTGCTGCGCCGGGCCTGCCGGGACGCGGCCAGCTGGCCGCCGCATCTCCAGCTTGCGATCAACATCGCGCCTCAACAGTTCCAGGACCGTTGGCTCGCCGAGCAGATCCTCGCCGTCCTCGACGAGACCGGTTTCCCGGCCGGTCGCCTGGAGGTCGAGATCACCGAGAGCGCGCTGATCCACGATCTCGAGGCGACCCGCGCGACCCTGACCTCCCTGCAGAATCTCGGCGTGCGCATCGCCCTCGACGATTTCGGCACCGGCTATTCGAGCCTGTATCACCTGCGCGAGCTGAAGTTCGACAAGCTCAAGATCGATCGCAGCTACGTGAACTCGATCACGATGAGCGACGAGCGCGCGAAGCTGGTGGATGCGATCATCAAGCTCGGATCGAGCCTCGGCCTGGTCACCACGGCCGAGGGCATCGAGTGCTCCGGCAGTCTGGGCTGGCTCGAGGACCAGGGCTGCGACTTCGGCCAGGGCTATCTGTTCGGCAAGCCGATGTCGAAATCGGAGGCCGACCAGTACGTCGAGGGAGGCACGACGGAGGTGTCAGCCAAGACGGCGGCCGAGCGGGCCGCGGCCTGAAGCGGTTCTCCTTCGCGGCGCTCGCAATGACGGCTGTGGCTCGGCCACCGTCGATTTGGGCCAGCACCTTGCGAGTATCGACGTCGACGACAGTGCTGGTAGCGTTGGTCTCGTTGGCGATGGACAGCGCCCTGCCATGCGGGCGATGCCCGACCAGGAAAGTGTCCGCCCCTTAGCGTTTGGCCAAGCAGGATAGGCGCCGACCCTTCCCGCGGAATTCGACCAAGGTCCGAAGGCGCTCGTCTTCCGATCACGCGCCGAAGCGCTCTGTCGCGAACACGCAAGCGTGAGCATGCGCGCGCTTGCTCGCGTGCGGCGGCCCCCTACAACCATCGGTAACCGCCGCATCCATCATGACGGGCGGATCTTGGAGGGTAACGATATGCGAAGGTTCGGTCTCGCCTCGGTCGCGCTCGCCGCGTTCCTGGCTCCGTTCGGCGCTTGGGCGCAGGGTGCGCCGGCCGGCGATGCGGGCGGCAAGATCGACACCCTGGAAAAGCTTCAGGGGATGCAGTCCACCGGCACGGCTGCTGCGGCCGAGATCCCGCAGACCGGCAAGCGCGCCGACGCGATCCGCAAGACGCTGGCGAAGATCAAGCTGCCGCCCGGCTTCAAGATCGACCTCTACGCGATCGTGCCCGATGCCCGGCAGATCGCGGTCGGCCCCAATGCCGGGGTGCTCTTCGTCGGTACGCGCAAGACCAAGGTCTATACGGTGACCGACCGCGACAAGGACCGCGTTGCCGACGAGGTTCGGCCCTTCGCGCCCGGCGTCACCTTCAAAGATCCCAACGCGGTCTGCTTCTCGCGCGACGGCGTGCTGTTCATCGGCGAGCTGAACCGGGTGCTGTCCTTCCCGGCCGCCGAATTCTTCTACGAGAATCCGGACGTCGCCCTGAACGTCGTCGTCAAGCAGGGCGAGCTGATCCCCGCCTCCGAGGAGAGCTTCAACCACTCGGCGCGCGTCTGCAAATTCGGTCCGGACGGCAAGCTCTACATCGCGCTCGGACAGCCCCACAACGTGCCGCCGAAGGACAAGCTGGACCTCTATGCCAAGACCGGCATCGGCGGGATCATCCGGATGAGCCCGCTCGGCAAGGAGCGGGAGGTCTACGCTACCGGTGTGCGCAACTCCGTCGGGCTTGATTTCAGCCGAGAGGACAAGGCGCTGTGGTTCACCGACAACCAAGTCGACGGCATGGGTGACGACATCCCGCCGGGCGAGCTGAACCGGGTGTCGAAACCCGGCGAGAATTTCGGCTTCCCCTGGTACGGCGGCGGCAAGATCCGCACGGTCGAGTACAAGGACGAGACCCCGCCGAAAGACGTCGTTTTCCCGCAGGTCGAACTGCCGCCGCACGCGGCAGATCTCGGTATGACCTTCTACAACGCCAAGATGTTTCCAGAGACCTATCGCGGCGGCATCTTCACGGCCGAGCACGGCTCTTGGAATCGCACCCAACCGCTCGGCGCCCGCGTGATGTTCACGCCCGTGAAGGACGGCAAGGCCGGCGAGCCCAAGCCTTTCGCGGTGGGCTGGCTCACGGATGACGGCGAGTATCTCGGGCGTCCTGTCGATGTCGCGGTCCTGCAGGACGGCTCATTGCTGGTCTCGGACGACACCACCGGTGCGATCTACCGGATCTCCTACGAGGCCCCATGAGAGGGCCTATGAGAGGGCCCATGATCGAGCGCGTGGCGGCGGCATCGGCCGCCGTCCTGTTGCTGACACTTGCCGCCGGACCGGTGCTGGCGGGCGATGCCGCTGCGGGGCGCAAGCGCGCCATCGCCTGTCAGACCTGCCACGGCATCGATGGTGTTTCGCGGCAGCCCGAGGCGCCTAACCTCTCGGGTCAGGTCGAGGGCTATCTCGTCAAGGCTTTGATGGACTTCCGCTCCGGTGCGCGCAGCAACGAGACCATGAACCTCGTGGCAAAGGGTCTCGACGACGCGGCGATCGCCGATCTCGCGGCGCATTACGCGCGCATCCCGATGGAGGTGACGCCGCCCGACTAGGCCGCCGCCCTTTCCGATCCGCCCGGCTCCGATTGTACCAATGGGAGCAGGACGGCGAGCCATGGATCGGCGTCATAGCCGGCCGGCCAAGTCTCGATGCAGCCCATCGTCGAAGCGGATCATGCGACCATCAATGTGTTGGCATGCTGCCAATCATGCAGGTCGCACGCACGAACGGGACGATTTCTCAGCGGGTTGGAGATATGATTCCAGCCGATCGGGGCGTTGAGTCCCGGCCGGAGGGCGTTGTCTTGCACCTTCTCATCGTCGACGATCATCCCTTGTTCCGCGAGGCGCTCGCGAGCGCGATCACCCTCGCCTTCCCGGAAGCGCGCCTCGAAGAGGCTGACGGCATTCGTTCCGCCTGCGACCTGCTCGCGAAGAATCCGACGATCGACCTGACCCTCCTCGACCTCTCGATGCAGGGCGTTACCGGCTTTGATGGCCTCGTCACCATCCGCACCCGGTTTCCCCGCATCCCGATCCTGATCGTTTCGGGGCTGGAGGATCCGCGCATCATGCGCGAGGCCGTACACCACGGCGCCGCCGGCTACGTGCCGAAGGCCGTCGACAAGGCGACGTTGACCCGCGCGATCTCGGAGGTGATGAACGGCGCGGTGTTCATGCCGCCGGAGCTGGCTGGCAGCGTCGATCCCGTGCCGGCGCGAGCGAAGAAGGCTCCGCTCGCCGAGCGCATCGCCCTGCTGACACCTCAGCAGATGCGGGTTCTGATGATGATCCGTCAGGGCAAGCTCAACAAGCAGATCGCCCATGAACTCCAGGTGGGCGATTCCACCGTGAAGGCCCACGTCTCCGAGATCCTGCGCAAGCTCGAAGTGATCAGCCGGACGCAGATCGTCATCGAGACGGCCTATATGGATTTCGACCAGAGCAACGGATCGTTCACGGGGGGATAGCCGCTGGAGCGATCCAGTCCGCGAGCGTCGCTGACGCCCGTTCGCGGCAATGCAGGCCGCCCTCCCCTGCCAGAGGTGGGCCGCGGGTGACTACACCGCGGCTCGCAGCGGGGGCGCCGTCTGCGCCACTGCAGCGACGCCCTTCCGGTAGAGCCCGCGATGGACGCCGTCCGGAACGAGTGCGTCGGTCAGACCGATGACGGTCTCCGCAGCTCCGAGGAGCACGGCACCGTCGGGAGCCAGGGCCTTCGCGATCCGCCGCAGCACGTCGCTCTTCGTCGGCATGTCGAAATAGATCAGCACGTTGCGGCAGAACACGATGTCGAAGGTACCGAGGTGATCGAACGGCTGCAGGAGGTTCAGCGGCCGGAAGTCGATCATCGTGCCGAGGCCCGGATCGATGCGCCAGCGGTCTCCCTGCTGCGTGAAGTATTTGACGAGGAGTTGGGCCGGCAGCCCGCGCTGCACCTCGAAATGACTGTAGATGCCGGCCTTGGCCTTCTCTAGCACTTCGGTCGAGAGGTCGGTGGCGACGATCTCGATGTGCCAGCCCGCGAGCCGTGGCGCCGCCTCCTTGAGCAGCATGGCGAGCGAGTAGGGTTCCTGTCCGCTGGACGCTGCCGCGCTCCAGATCCGCAGGCGCCGGGTCGCGGCGCGCGCCGTGATCGCCCGCGGCAGGAGCACGTCGCGGAACATGTCGAACGGGGTGCGGTCGCGGAAGAAGAACGTCTCGTTGGTCGTCATCGCTTCGACCACGGCCTGCTCGACGTCGCGGCGCGAGGTCCGTAGGGCAGTGCAGAGGTCCGAGAGCGTAGCGAGATTGAACCGTCGGCAGATCGGGTTCAGCCGGCTCTCGACGAGATAGAGTTTCTCAGGGCCCAGCGCGAGGCCGGAGCGATCCTTGAGAAAGGTGCGCAGGTAGTCGAAGGCCGCGTCGCTCATCGCGCCTGTCCCGTCAGATGGGCCTTCAGGGTCGGACCGATCTCGGGCAGCGGCAGCACGCCGTGGCAGAGGCCTGCCTTGGCGACGCTGCCGGGCATGCCCCACACCGTGCTCGTGGCCTCGTCCTGCGCGAATAGCATGCCGCCAGCCTCGACCAGCGCCCGCGCGCCCGGCGTTCCGTCCGATCCCATGCCGGTCAGGATCACGCTCAGCGTCGCCGCGCCGAAGACGGCCGCCGCGTCGAGGAACAAGACGTCGACCGCCGGGCGGCAGAAGTTCACCACCGGGCCGTCGTCGAGACGGATCACCGGCTCGCCCTTGGCGAGACCCATATGGCGGCCGCCCGGCGCAACGTAGATCCGGCCCGGCTGCAGGCGCTCGCCGTCCTTGCCCTCGGCCGCCGGCAGGCCGACGCGGGCGCCGAGATGCTCGGCGAAAACCGCCGTGAACACCGGCGGCATGTGTTGGACGATCAGCGTCGGGATGTTGCGCAGGCTCGCTGCGCCGATCCGCTCCAGCACGTCGCCCACGGCGCGGGGACCGCCGGTGGAGGACCCGATCAGCAGGCAGCGCGGCGCGGCGATCGTGCGCGGCTTCGGGCGCAGCGTCACCGGCGACGACAGGCGCGAGGCTGCAGGGGCTGGAGCCGCCGCGGGGGACGTGCCCTGGCTGGCTGGAGCCGGAGCGGCCACACGTCGGTGCCGTTTGGCGCCGAACAGACGCACCCTCTCGATTAGGTCGGTGCGGAAGGCGTCGGACGTGGTGACGCCGCGCGAGCTCTCAGGCTTGGGCAGGTAGTCGACCGCGCCGAGCGCTAGGCATTTCAGCGAGATGTCGGCATTGCGCTGGGTCAGCGTCGACATCATCACGACTTGCAGGCCGGGGACACGGGCCAGCATCAGCGGTAGAGCCGAGGTGCCGTCGAGCTCCGGCATGTCGATGTCGAGGAGCACCACGTCCGGATCGTGCTTCGCGACAGCGTCGAGGGCGATGCGGCCGTTCGAGGCGGTGGCGACGACGTCGAAGCCGGATTCCGTGAGCCAGCGTGAGACGAGGCCGCGCACCACGGCCGAATCGTCGGCGATCAGGACGCGTGTCGGTGTGCTGGGAGCCGATGACGCACCGGGAGGAGGAGTGACGGCGAGGGCAGCCGGCATGGGATCAGCGCTTTCGGTGCAGGGTCGAGAGTGTCTCGGGTGACGGACCCGCGAGCCGAAAACGGACAGCGCGGGCTCGACTCAGTCGCCTGATCTAATGTGGTCAGGCAGCGTGGGCCTCGCGGGGGAGGCCCACCTGCTCCAGCTTCGTCATCAGGATCTCGCGGTCGAACGGCTTCATGATGTACTCGTCCGCGCCGCCATGGAGCGCGCGGGCAATGGCGCCGACATCGTTCTCGGTGGTGCAGAACAGGACCTTGGGATGGGCCCCGCCCGGGCTGGCGCGCAGTGCCGTCAGGAACTCGTAGCCGTCCATCTTCGGCATCATCCAGTCGAGCAGGATGACGTCCGGCATCGCCTCCGTGCAAAGCGCGAGAGCGGTCTCGCCATCCTCGGCGTCGGAGACCTTGAGGTTCACGGTCTCGAGGATGCGCCGCGCCACCTTCCGGATGACGGCCGAGTCGTCGACGATCAGAGCAGTGTTCATGTCAGGTCTCTGTCGGGGGAACGTCAGGCCGCGAGCGCTTCGCCGAAGGCGAGCAGCGCGGTGATATCGAGAATGACGAGGAGACGGCCGTCGAGCCGGTGAACAGCGCTGGCGAGATCGCGCCAGCGGGCATCGAGGTTGATCGGCACCGGCTCACAGGTCTCCGGGCCGAGCTTCAGCACTTCGCCGACGCCGTCGGTGACGAGGGCAAAGGTTTCGGAGCCCTGCTCGAGGCCGATCGCCATGCAGGTCGCGCCGGCCTCGCGATCGGGCAGGCCGAGGCGGCGGCGCAGGCAGAGCGCGGTGACGACACGGCCGCGCAGGTTGATCAGCCCAACGATTTCGCGTGGGGCGAGCGGCACGGAGGTGATGCCCGAGGGCATGAACACGTCGTGGACGCGCTCGATGGCCAGGCCGAACATCGCGTCGCCGACGAAGACGGTGACGTAGTCGCGCTCCCCCGAGAGGGAGGCCTCGGCAGCGTTGGTGTTGGCGGCCTGCATGGCGGAGCTTCCGGAGGACATGGGGATCAGGCAGCCTGGTCGAGGGGGGCGGTATCGAGCTCACCGAGGGCGGCGACGAGGCCGCTCCGGTCGAACTTCGCGACGAGATCGCTGATGGAGAGCGCGCGCGCCTTGGTGATCGATTCGGGGCCGATCTGGCCGGACAGGGCGATGACCGGCAGGTTGCCGAGCCGGCCGCCGCCCTTGCGCATGGCGGCGACGAGGTCGAATCCGGAGCGGCCGGGCATCTCGAGGTCGGCCACCACCACGCTGATGTCGGCATCGGACTTGAGCACGCGCAGGGCGTCCTCGGCGCTTGCGGCGGTGGCGACCTCGTAGCCTGCCGCCTTCAGCACGGGAGTCAGCAGGTTGCGGAAGAAGGCCGAGTCGTCGACGAGAAGCAGCGTCGGGTTCTTGGCCTTCGCCGCGCGGGGCCCGCGCGCCCAGTCGTCATAGGCCAGCGGCAGGAAGTGGCTGACATCGACGATGTCGGTGGCGCGGCCACGGAGAACGGCGGAGCCGATCAGATCGGAGCGGTCGGCGACGATCTCGACGTTGAGATGGTCCTCGACGATGTCGACGATCTCGTCGACCACGAGGCCCATGGCGCGGTCGCCGTCCGAGAACACGACCAGCGCTTGGCTGCCCTGCGAGCGGATCTCGATAGCGGGATCGGCCGGAACCAGCGGCATCAGCTTGCCGCGGTACTGGATCAGCGGGCGACCGGCGAGCCACTCGATCTTGCCGGCATCGATCTCCTCGATGCGGGTGACGAGGGAGAGCGGCACCGCCTTGAAGCTGCCGCCGCCCTTGAAGACCAGCAACGTCGCCTTGTCGAGCGCGGCCTCGCCGGCCTCCTCGGCCTGGTCCGAGGCGTCTCCGCTGGCCGCACCCTGGCCGACCTTGCGGGCGATGCCGTTCGGATCGACGATCAGCACCACGGCGCCGTCGCCCAGGATGGTGTTGCCGGCGAAGAGCGGGATGTGCCGCAGCTTGGAGGACATCGGCTTCACGACGATTTCTTCCGTGTGGAAGACCTCGTCGACGAGGATGCCGAAGCGCTGGCGGCCGACCTGGGCGACCACGACGAAGCCGGAGACCGGCGTGTCGGCACCGGTCGCCCCCATGTTGCCTTCCATGAGCGAGGAGAGCGAGGTGATCGGCAGCAGCCGTTCGCGCAGGCGCATCACCGGAGCGCCGTTGATGCGCTCGACCCGGTTGGTGCCCTCGGCTTCGATTCGAACCAGCTCGCGCACCGCGATCTGCGGCACGGCGTAACGCTGGCCACCGGCCTCGACGATCAGCGCCGAGATGATCGCGAGCGTCAGCGGAATCTTGATGGTGAAGGTGGTGCCGGCGCCGCGTTGGGTGGCGATGTCGATCATGCCGCCGATCGACTCGATATTCGTCTTGACGACGTCCATGCCGACGCCGCGACCGGAGACCGAGGTCACGACCTGCGCCGTCGAGAAGCCGGCGTGGAAGATGAACTTGGCGACGTCCGAGTCGCTCATGCGCTCGACATCGGCCTGGCTGGCGATGCCGCGGTCGACCGCCTTGCGGCGGATGGCTGCGAGGTCGAGGCCGCGGCCGTCATCTGCGATCTCGATCGAGATCGTGCCGCCCTCATGATAGGCAGAGAGGCGGATGGTGCCGCCCGCGGGCTTGCCGGCCTTGATACGCTCTGCGGTCGACTCAATGCCGTGATCGGCCGAGTTCCGCACCATGTGGGTAAGCGGATCCTTGATCAGCTCCAGCACCTGCCGGTCGAGTTCGGTCTCTGCACCGACCATCACCAGCTCGATGCCTTTCGACAGTTCGGCCGAGAGGTCGCGGACCACGCGCGGCAACTTCTGCCATGCATTGCCGATCGGCTGCATGCGGGTCTTCATCACGCCGTCCTGAAGCTCGGCGGTGACGTGGCTGAGCCGCTGCAGCGGAACCTTGTAGCTGGTGTCCTCGTGACGACGGGCGATCTCGAGGAGCTGATTGCGGGTCAGCACAAGCTCCGAGACCATGGTCATCAGATGCTCGAGGGTCTCGACGTTGACCCGGATCGTGCGATTCTTCTGGGCGGCCTCAGCCGCCTCCGCCGTCATCTCGACGGGCTTCGATTCGGGAGCCTTCTCGGCAGCCGCCTTCGTCTCAGCGGAGGTCGCGGCCGGAGCCGGTGCAGCAGCGTCTACAATGGCCGGCGAGTCGGGGATCGAGGGCAGCGGCGGAAGCGGGGCCAAATCATCCGGACCCTCGGCCTCCATGAAGGCGCGCTCGAGTTCTTCCAGTGAGACCTCGCCGGGCTTCAGCTCGCGCTCCAGGGTCTGCACGACCAGGGCCGCGGGGGCGGGAGCCGGCGCGGCCTCTTCGGCCGGCATCTGCGACATGGCGTCGAGGGCCTCGATCAGGTCCGCGTCCGATCCGGCCGGCTCGGTGCCGCCGGCTTCGAGATCGGCAAGGATGGCCTTGAGACGATCGAGCGTTGCGAGGATCAGCGTGACGGATTCGGAGCTGACCGGGAAGCCATCGCGAAAGCGGCCCATCAGGTTCTCGGCGGCATGCGCCAAGGTTTCCAGCCGTGGCAGGCCGAGGAACCCGCACGTGCCCTTAATGGTGTGGACCAGGCGGAAGATGTTCCGCAGGATCACCTGATTGTTGGGGTCCTGCTCGAACTTCACCAGTTCTGCGTCGACGGTGTCGAGATGCTCGGCGCTCTCAGTGAGGAATTCCCGCAGCAGATCGTCCATCGTCCAATACTCGGTCAACGCGCAGGCTCGTGCCATGCCTCATGACAGTTGACCGAATTGGGTTAGGGAAGCGTTTCACTGGTGACGGTTTCGCTGTCCTGTCGCAGGCCAAAGCAGAACAGTACAGCAGCGAACTCAGAGTTCGACCTGCCCAAACTTCGTTAATGCACTGGTTACCATAGCGGAATGTTCCGGTCGCGAATGCACGCCAAGCTTGAAACTATGGCGCAGCTTGCGACTTCACCGTTCAGAGCCAATGGGGATCCGCGCGATGCTTGCCTTTGGAGAACTGCCCTGGGCGAACCAGGAACGCGTCACGGCTGCTGGGCGCTGCACCATCGGTGACGGCGAAGAGTTCGCCTGCGTCGTCAACATGCCCGACAGCGAGACGGCGGAGGTGACGTGCGACTACCTCCCCTCGGACGAGGATATCGGCCAGGAGGTGATCTGCTACGTCGACGGGATCGGCCCGGTCGCCGGCAGCGTCCGGGAGCTGACCGATTCCGGGTTCGTGATCGGGGTCGAGGTCAATGCCGAGCGTCATGCCCGGATCGAGGCGCGCCTGACCTGGATGCGCGCGCACGTCCAGGGCCTCGCCGACCGGCGCACGAACACGCGCATCGTGCCCAAGCACCGGCGCACCACCGTGAAATGTCCGGATGGCCGCCTGATCGATGCCGAGATCGCGGACTTGTCCATGTCGGGCGCCGGGCTGGTTCTTGCTGAGAAACCCAATGTCGGCGCCGTGGTCACGGTCGGAAAGCGCTTCGCCACCGTCATCCGCCACAAGGACGACGGCATCGGCGTCGCCTTCCGACTGCCTTTCAGTGCGGAGACCTTCAACGAGCACGTGGTGTTGTAGGGCAGGAAGCGAGCCCGTCGGTCATTCCAGCCTTCGAAACAGAATTCGCAATCCGTGACTGACCGCAACTTTGTGTCAGGCGCGCGCGTCATTCCGGATTCGCCTTCGGCGCTCCGGAATGACGCGCATGAGTCTGCAATGACGGCCGAGAGAGCCTAGGCCAGCGCAGTATCCGGCGGCTCGCTGTCGGACGGCCGGGCGTCTTCGGGAACGGGCTCGCTGGCCGGGGCTGTCTCGGCTGCGGTCTCGGTCGGGACGGCCCGAATCGTCACCGCGTCGCCCTCGATCGAGAAATGCACCGACATCGCGGCGGCACGGGCCACGAGGCCGGCGTAATAGGCAAGGATGCCGTGGGAATCGACCGAACCGTTCTCCGGCGTGCCAGCGATCAGTTCCTCGGCATGCGGCGGGATGCGGGCGTGCGAGCCGGAGGCGACGATCACGATCTCCGGCGCGTCACCATCGCCCGTCACCTTGACGTCGATCAGGCCGCCGCGCGGGATCGCGGTCGAAGCGATCACCACGAGATTGAGCAGCAGCTTGACCTTGTTCTTCGGGAACAGGGCCACCGGCGCGCTCCAGGCGATATCCGGCTTCTCGTCCGCGAACATGTTGCGGGTGAGCTTCTCCGCATCGGCGAGGTCGATCGCCGCCCCCACGGAGCCGGAGGCGCCGAAGGCGATGCGCGCGAACTGAACCCGGGCCGAGGCGGTACGCGCGCTCTTGCGGATCAGGTCGAGGGCGAATTCCCGCATGGATGGATCGTTGTCGTCCTCCAGCACCTCCAGCCCGTTATTGATCGCGCCGACCGGGCTGATCAGGTCGTGGCAGACCCGCGAGCAGAGCAGCGCCGAGAGATCGAGGGCGTCGAGGGTGAGGCTGGCCATGAACGGCTCCGCGGTGAATTCGGTCTTTTATCCGCCGCGCTTGGCCGGGATGGGCGACACATCCGCAGCGAGCACGTGCCCGGCACCGATAGACACCGTTCGCTGCTTTGAAAAGCGGCGGCGCACCTCGACGATGCCTGTCGACAAGCGGCCGCCTTTCGGGGCATGACCTTGAGGATGAGTGTTTTGGGGTCAGAGTCGCGTCCGGCGACGCCCCCTCGCCTGATTGCGCCGGTCTCGGATGCATCGCGCGATGCCGTCGCCGCAAGCCTCGCCGAGATCGCCTGCGGGGCTGGCGAGATCCTGCGTCGCTATCACGGGACCGATTGCCCCCATCAACTCAAACCAGACGGATCGCCGGCAAGCCTTGCCGATATGCGCTCGGAAGAGTTCATCGTCGCGGCTCTGACACGTCTCTGGCCCGAGATCCCGGTGATCGCGGAGGAGATGAGCTGCGAGGCGAAGCCCGCCGAGCTTTTCTTTCTCGTCGATCCGCTCGACGGCACCCGCGATTTCCTGGCAGGCGTGCCCGAATACAGCGTCAATATCTGCCTGATCTGGAATGATCGTCCGATCGCCGCGGCGCTGGCAGCGCCCGGCCTCGGGCGAGTCTGGTACGCGGGCAGTCGTGCCGTCGAGGCGCCGGTGCGCGAGGGACGGCTCGGCGAACCGCATCCGATCTCTGCGCGTACGCCGCCGCGCGAGGGGCTCGTGGCGCTGGTGAGCCGTTGTCACGGCGATGCCGAGACCGATGCTTGCCTCGACAGCTTGCCGATCGTGCTGCGGCGCGTGACCTCCTCGGCGCTCAAGTTCGGACTGCTCGCGGCGGGTGAGGCCGACGTCTATGTGCGCTGCGTGCCGACTATGGAGTGGGATACGGCCGCCGGCGACCACATTCTCGCCGCCGCGGGCGGCCGGGTGGTGGGGCCGGACGGCACCCGGCTGACCTACGGCCACCGCGGGCGCTTCTACCGCAACGGCCCTTTCGCCGCCTTCGGCGAATGCGAAGAGGCGCCCTCCGTCGCCCTCCCCTCGCAATGCGCGCCGAGCTACCGAGACCGGCGGCGCGCCAGCGATGTCACATCGGCGGAAAGCCCGGCGCAGCCGTGACGGCTCGTTAACCTTGTCTTGCCGTTAACAGCCGATACTCCCGCGAATCGAGGGATTCGGCGCGGAATAGCCGCGCGAGGAGGACTGCGATGTCGACGAAGAAAGTGACGCAGCAGACGCTGTCACGCCGATCCGTCATTCCCGCCCTGCTGGCCGCGCCTGCTGCCCTGCTCATGACCCAGCGCGAAGCCTCCGCCGTCGAGGATTTCGGACGGCCCGAGAATTTCCGCCCGGCCGAGATCGTCGATAACGGCCACAAGTTCTTCGGCAGCATGTCTCGCGGGCTGGCGCTCACCGTCGAGGAGGCCACCCGCCGCTGGGGCCAGCCGAACGGCTATATTCTCGGCCAAGAAGCCGCGGGTGCCTTCGTCGGCGGCCTGCGCTACGGCGAGGGCACGCTGTATACGCGCAATGCCGGCAACCGCCGCATCTACTGGCAAGGGCCGTCCATCGGTTTCGACGCGGGCGGCGACGGCGACCGCACCATGATGCTGGTCTACAACCTGCCCGGCCTGCGCGAACTCTACCAGCGTTTCGGTGGTGTCGACGGTTCGGCCTATTTCGTCGGCGGTTTCGGAATGACCGCGGTGACCAACGACGGCATCGTCGTGGTTCCGATTCGCACCGGCGTCGGCGCCAGGCTCGGCATCAATGTCGGCTACCTCAAGTTCACCAGCCGGCCGACCTGGAACCCCTTCTGACGGCGCGCGGCCTGCCTTGAAGCCGGCCAGAACGCACAATACACGCTGACGGAGCCGGTGCCTCCGCATCCGTCGCGCGCTTCACTGCGCGCCCTGAGTTTTCACGCATGGACCCGTCGGCGTGATCGAAACCGTAATGAGCTTCGCGCTCGGCTTCCTGGTGGCAAGCCTGGCCGCGCTCCTGATGCTGCCGGTGCTGAACCGCCGCGCGGCCCGCCTCGCCCGCCGGCGCATCGACGGGCTGTTTCCGATGTCGATGCAGGAGATCGCTGCGGAGCGCGACGCCCTGCGCGCCGAGTTCGCGGTGGCGGAGAGGCGCCTCGAACGCAAGGTGGAGACGGCTCGCGCCGGACGCCATAGCGATATGCAGATGGTGGGGGCCAAACTGCTCGAAGTTGCCGCCCTTCAGCACGAGGTCGAAGAGCGGGATGCGGCCCTCTCCGCACGGAGGGCGGAGATCGAGGAGGCGCTCGCCCGTATCGCCGGGCTCGATCACGATCTCTCGGTCGCTCGCACGGATGGAGCCGCCAGCCTTGCCGCCCTCACGGCGCTCGAGGAGGCTCACCGCAACATCCTGGTCGACCTCAAGACGACGCGGCGCGAGCGCGATGCCGTCCGCGACGAGCTGAAGGATGCCCTCTCACGCGCCGCGGCGCTGCGCGAGCCATCTGCTGATGGCGCGTCCGGCGAGGCCGCCGCCGTCGGCCCGTCAGACGATCTTCGCGCGCAACACGAAGCCCTTCTGTCCGAGCGCGATACGCTCGCTGCGAGCCTTCAGGCCGCCGAGGCGGCGCTGGCCAAGGCTCTCGCCGATCGTCCCGCCAAAGGCTCGGCGCAAAACGGGCATGACGACGCCGACCTGCGTCGGCGCATCACCGAGGTCGCCGACGCTCTCGTCAAACGCGACCACCTTCCGTCAACTGCCAGTTTCCCGCTTCCGGCGACGGCGCGCTCCTGATGCCGGCGAGGTGCGCTGCCACGCTTGCCGCTCGGCGTCCGGGGCAATAAGTCCGCGCCCAGCGATGACGACGTCACGCGATGGCCTTGGCCGTGCCTCGTTTCGACCACGGCCGGACGGCATTCGACGCCGACCCCTTTTCACGCACGCTCCGAGACGACCTATGGCCTTGAATCTGAAGCCGTTCGCCCTCGCGGTGATCGCCCTTTCCGTCGCCGGCACCGCACAGGCCGTCGAGACGAAGCGCGGCAACGAGACGCTCAAGAAGTACTGCACCGGCGACTACCTCTCGTATTGCGGCAACCTCGCTCCCGAGGATCCGGCGACCGACGCCTGCTTCAAGACCAACTGGAAGAAGCTCTCGGAGAATTGCCGCCGCGCCATCGACGCCTACACGCCGACGCCGGCCGAAAAGGGCGGCAAGCGCGGCTGATCCGGCAGGCGCATCGGCGTTGTTGCGCCGATGCGCTCGCATCCCGGCCCGCGAACGGCTAAGCTGTCGCCGTCAATGCCGGACTCTTTGATGCACGCCCGCCCCGACCTTCTCGCTGCCCCGTCGCGGCCCGCGCCCAGGCGCCTGATCGCGCTCGGGCTCTGCGTCTGCATGGTTGCTGTCGCCGCAGGTGGCTGCGGGCGTCGCGGCAGGCTCGAGCCGCCGACCGAGGCACCGAGCACATCCGGCCGCGCGAGCGCCTCGCCGGCCTCGGCCCGCTCCCTTCCGCTCAGCACCAGTGCCGCCGCCGAGGCGCCGGATTCGGACGCTGTCCGCGATGGCGACGAGCTTCCGGCCTCGGCAACGGCACCTGGCATCGACTCCGCCCCGATCCAGACCAATCGCGGCGCCAAGAAGGGCTACAAGATCCCGAAGGACCCCTTCATCCTCGACGCGATCCTCTGAGGTCGCTCCAAGCCCCTCGCCTCCGCCGCTCGTTCTGCTAAAGCGCGGACATGCATCATTTCCAGTACCGCGACGGGCGCCTTCACGCCGAGGACGTCGATCTGACCGCCCTGGCCGAGGAGGTCGGCACACCGTTCTACTGCTACGCCTCCGCTACGTTGGAGCGGCACTACCGCGTCTTCTCGGAAGCCTTCGCTGGCGACGACGCCCTCACCTGTTTTGCGGTGAAGGCGAACTCGAACCAGGCGGTACTGGCGACGCTGGCGCGCCTCGGCGCCGGCATGGACATCGTCTCGGAGGGCGAACTGCGCCGGGCTCTCGCCGCGGGCGTGCCGGGCGAGCGCATCGTCTTCTCCGGCGTGGGTAAGACGCACGCCGAGATGGCGGCAGCGCTGCAGGCCGGCATCTTCTGCTTCAACGTCGAGAGCGAGCCCGAGCTCGACGCACTCTCCGAGGTCGCGGTTTCGGTGGGTCGAAATGCGCCGGTCTCGATCCGGGTGAACCCGGATGTCGACGCGCTGACGCATGCCAAGATCGCCACCGGCAAATCCGAGAACAAGTTCGGCATCCCGATTGAGCGGGCGCGCGAGGTCTATGCTCATGCCGCGCGTCTGCCGGGCCTGTCGATCCACGGCGTTGACATGCATATCGGCAGCCAGATCACCGATCTCGCGCCCTTCGATCGCGCCGGTGCCCGCCTCTCGGCGCTCGCGCGCGAGTTGATGGCCGACGGCCACTCGCTCAAGTACATCGATTTCGGCGGCGGTCTCGGCATTCCCTATCGCGACGACAACGCCGTGCCACCCGATCCGACGGCCCTGGCCGAGGTGATGCGCCCGCATTTCCAGCCGCTCGGTCTCCGGCCGGTCTTCGAGATCGGCCGGATGATCTGCGGCAATGCCGGCATCCTCGTCACCCGCGTCATCTACGTGAAGCGCACGGCGAGCCGCACCTTCGTCATCGTCGATGCGGCGATGAACGACCTGATCCGCCCGACTCTTTACGAGGCATTCCACGCCCTGCGTCCGGTGGTGGAGCCATCGCCCAGCGCGCCGCGAATCGTTGCGGACGTGGTCGGCCCGGTCTGCGAGACCGGCGATTATCTCGCGCTAGGCCGAGACATGCCGGAGGTCGCACCCGGCGACCTCGTCGCGGTGATGACAACCGGGGCCTACGGGGCCGTCCAGGCCAACACCTACAACACGCGTCTGCTGGTGCCGGAGGTGCTGGTGAAAGGCGGCGATGCCGCCGTGGTCAGGCCGCGCCCGAGCTACGAGGACCTGATAGGACTCGATCGCGTGCCGGCCTGGCTCTGAGACCCTGCCTGCACTGACCGCGCGCCTGGCTCAGGTCGTGTCCGCGTTGTGCTCGTCCATGCGCAGGCTCCAGACCATCTGCTCGTCTTTGTCCGTGAGCCAGGCGAGGTTGGTGCCCTCGATGAGCAGGCTGTCGGCATCGCTCAGCAGCGCGCTGATCGCCTCGCGCAGATGGGCGGCCTGAATGATCTCGTCGCGAACCGGCGGCCGCACGAAGCCGCGCTGATCCCGAAAGGCGACGCGAAGGCGGTAGGTCTGCAAAGCATTCTCGAATGAGATGGCGCCTTCGCGCGAAGGGCCTGGAAATCGACCTCGGCATTGGACGGTACGATCGTCGACGTCCACCGGGACGATCACGCAATGCCGGGAACCCGGAGTCCGTCAAGCGCGCCTGAGCCGATTTGACCCCATGGTGGACGGCTGCCACGGTATTAGATTGGTTTATACCGTGGGGGGCACCGGCGCCCGCCAGAGCAGGTTCACGATGGCCGAGGCCGAGACGGCGACCTCCCAGACAACACGCGACCCCGTCCGCGCACGGCTCGACCGGCTGGTGGCAGGTGCGCGGGCCGCGGGCTTGATCGAGCGTATCTGGCCGCTTGTGTGGCGCGGCGTCATGGTCGTGCTGGCTTTCCTGACCTTGTCCTGGCTCGGGCTCTGGCTCGAGTTGCCGCAGGTCTGGCGGATCGCCGGACTGGCAGCGTTCGTACTCCTGGCCGTTGCCGCTCTCGCGCCCCTCGTTCGGCTGCGCGCGCTGGATCGCCGCCAGGCGCTGGCGAGGATCGACCGCGAGGCGGCGCGCAGTGGGCGGCCGGGCGGCGCGCTGGCGCATGATCCCGCCTCCGCAGTCGAAGATACACTCGCTGTCGGCACCAACGATCCTGCTACCAAGGCGCTCTGGGCCCTCCATCAGAGACGGGCCGCCGCCGCCGTAGCGCGGCTCCGCGTCGGCGCGCCGCGGCCAGACATGCCGCGCCACGATCCGCTCGCCCTGCGGGCCGGCTTCGTGGTTGCTGCGATCGCTGCCCTCTTTGTTGCTGGCCCCGAATGGCGCGAGCGGATTGGCGCCGCGTTCGATTGGCGTGAGCCGCCTGCCCCCGGCCCCAGCTTCCGCGTCGATGGCTGGATCGACCCGCCACTCTACACCCGTCTGCCGCCGCTCATCGTGACCATGTCCGGCACCGAGGCCGGCAAATCCGCTGAGCAGCACCTGCGCGCACCAGTGAACTCGACGTTGATCGTGCGGATCGCCGGCCGCGGCGAGGCGACGCTGACGCCGAACGCGGTGCTGCAGCCAATCCGTGAGGACGACAAGGACGACGGGGCACGCAAGCCCCCGGCGGCGGGCGTGAACGCGAAAACGGCGCAGTCGGACCTTCGTGAGGAACGCTTCCGGCTCGGCGCGGGAACGGCCGAATTGAAGATCAAGACCGAGGGAGCGCCGTCGCAAAGCCTTACCATCGAGAGCATTCCCGACCGCCTGCCCGAGGTCGAGCGCGTCGGCGGTCTCGACGTCAACGGCCGCGGCACCTTCAACCTGACCTACCGGGCCAAGGACGATTACGGAATCGCCTCGGCCGAGGGGATCGTCGAGCCGTTGAAACCGGCGCGCTCACTCGTGCCGGTGCCAAAGCTGAATCTCGCACTGCCGCCGGACGCCACGGGCGCCAGCGAGACGAAGACGTTGATCGACCTCACCGACAATCCCTGGTCGGGCGCACGGATGCGGCTGACCCTTGTGGTCAAGGACGAAGCCGGCCAGGAGGGCCGTACGCAGCCTGCCGAGATCACGCTGCCCGCGCGACCCTTCATCCAGCCGCTGGCCCGCTCGCTCGCCGAGGAGCGCCGACGCCTCGTCACTGCGCCGGACGACGACCGCAAGCGCGTGCAGACAGCCCTCGATGCGCTGCTGATCGCCCCCGAGCACTTCACGCCGCAGCCGTCGATCTTCCTCGGCTTGAAGACGGCGGCTGGACGCCTGCGCGCCGCGACATCCGACGAGGACCTGATCGCTGTGGCCGATCTCCTCTGGGAGATGGCGCTCAAGATCGAGGATGGCGATCTCTCGGATGCCGAGAAATCGCTGCGGGCGGCTCAGGACCGCCTCAAGGAGGCCATGGAGCGCGGCGCGCCGGACGAAGAGATCAAGAAGCTCACCGACGACCTCAAGAAGGCGCTCGACCGCTTCATGAAGGAGTTCGCCGAGCGGCAGAACAAGGACCAGAAGAACGGTCAGCAGAAGCAGTCCGAGCAGCAACAGGGCAAGCAGAAAACTGTCACGCCGGATCAGCTCCAGAAGATGATCCAGGATATGCAGGAGGCGATGAAGCGTGGCGACACGGCCGAGGCGCAGCGCCTGCTCGAACAGCTCCGCGGCATCCTGGAGAACCTGCAAAGCGCCCAGAACGGGCAGAAGCAGGGCCAGCAACAGTCGGAGATGAATAAGCAGATGCAGGAGCTCGACCGGATGTCGCGCGACCAGCAGAAGCTGCGTGACGAGACCTTCAAGGAATCCCAGGAGCAGCAGGGTCGCCCCCGCCAAAACAGGCAGCAGCAGGGCCAGCAGCAGGGTCAGAAAGGTCAGCAGGGCCAACGAGGCCAGGGCCAGCAGCAGGAAGGTCAGCAGGGCCAGAACGGCGGCGACTCCGGCAAAGGCGATACCGGCCAGCAGCAGCAGGCCCTTCGCGAGCGGCTTCAGGAACTGCAGCGCCGCATGAAGGAGCAGGGCCTCGAAGGCGAGCAAGGCCTTTCCGACGCCGAGCAGGCCATGAAGGAGGCGGAGGACGCCCTCGGCCGCGGCCAGGGCGATCAGGCTGTGGATGCGCAGGGTCGCGCACTCGATGGCCTCAAGAAGGGTGCCGAGGGCATGCAGCAGCAGATGCAGCAGCAGGCTGAAGCCGAGGGACAGGGCCAAGAAGGCGGCGAGAATCCTGGGCAGCAAGGCCAGGCCGGTGCCACCGACAACGATCCGCTCGGCCGCCCGACCAAGGGGCGTGACCTCTCCAACGGCAATGTCCGCGTGCCGAACGCCGACGAATCGGCCGTGCAGCGCGCTCGCCGGATCATGGAAGAGCTGCGGCGAAAGCTCGGCGATCCGACCCGCCCACAGGAGGAGCTCGATTATTTCGAGCGGCTGCTGCGCCGGAACTAATGGCCCGGCATGGTGTGGGCCTCGCTCTCGGTCTAGTACGAGATCCTTGAGCGCTCGGCTTGGCTGGATGCCGGCACGCCGCGCGTCGAGTTCAGGAAATCTAGGTCATGTCGTCCAATACCCTCGTGCTCGCCGCCTGTATCGCGGTCGCCGCGGTACTCTTCCTCGGCCTTGCGAACATGATGCGCGGCGGCAGCGCCAACCTCTCGCAGCGGCTGATGCGCTTGCGCGTGCTGCTGCAGTTCCTCGCCATCGTCCTGATCATGGGCGTGCTGTGGTGGCGCGCGGTCTGACGGGCTTGCGACCACTCGCCGAGGTGTGACTGGCAGGACGCACAGCCCGGTTAACAATCTCGGCCCGGATGAATTGGCATCCCGGACAAGCCTGGCCGTGATAATTGGTGCAGGCTGAACCCCGGATCGCCTGCCGATGTACACGACCTTCTCCCGCCTTCTCGCCGGCACCATCGCCCTGGCGGTTGCGACGAGCGCCACACAGGCGGCCGATCTCAGCCCGCCTGCTCCGGCCCCGATCCCATACATGGCGCCGGTGCAGCCCTACAGCATCGTGTCCGAGGTACGGGTCGGCGGCGCGGTGCACGATCCCGGCGCGCCTGAGGGCAAGCTCGGAAACTGGAGCAAGGTCGACGTCAACGGCGAAATCCTGTTCGCCAAGCCGCCGGTCAGCGCCGATCCGTTCTGGCAGGCCTTCGTGCCCCGTCCGACCGTCGGCGGCAGCTACAGCACCGGCGGACGCACGAGCTACGCGTATATCGGCGGTACCTGGACGTTCGACATCTTCCCCGAGACCTTCAATCGGCGCGTGTTCGTCGAGGGCTTCTTCGGCGGCGCGGCGCATGACGGCTATACGGGCCCGAAGGTCGGCGCGCCGTTCGGCTTCAACCGCCTTGGATGCAATCCGTTGTTCCGTGAGGCTGCGGCACTCGGTTTCCGCATCACCGAGCATTGGAGCGTCATGGCAACCGTCGAGCACATGTCGAATGCCGGCCTGTGCCACGACAACCGCGGCCTGACGAATTTCGGCGGCAAGATCGGCTACACGTTCTGATTTCGTCAGGCGCTTCTAGCGCCTGATACGGTGAGATCCGCTTGCAAAGGCCCCGCTGCGCGCGAGACACCCTCGCCGGGCGGGCTTTTTCTTGGCTCGAAGGGACGGCAGGCCGTGGTCAAGCTGAACAAGATCTACACGCGCACTGGTGATAGGGGCACGACGGGCCTCGCTAACGGCGAGCGGCGCTCCAAGGCCGATCTCCGGGTCGAGGCCTATGGCTGCGTCGACGAGACCAATGCCTGCGTCGGGCTCGCCCGCCTGCATGCGGATACTCGGATCGATGCGATGCTAGCGGCGATCCAGAACGACCTGTTCGACCTCGGCGCCGACCTCGCAACGCCGCCAAGCGACACGCCGCTGGGATACGAGCCGCTTCGGATCGTGCCCTCCCAGGTCACGCGCATCGAGGAGGAGATCGACATCCTCAACGCAGATTTGAAGCCGTTGACGTCCTTCGTCCTGCCGGGCGGCTCGCCGCTTGCAGCGGCCCTGCATCTCGCCCGCACCGTATGCCGGCGTGCAGAGCGCGTGACGGTGGCACTGGCGGCGATCGAGTCCGAAAAGATCTCGCCGGAGGCGGTGCAGTATTTGAACCGGTTGTCGGACTTCCTGTTTGTCACCTCGCGCGTCGCCAACGGCAACGGCGCCGACGACGTGCTGTGGGTGCCGGGCAAAAACCGTTGATATCAACCCGTCGCGGCCGAATTCAGGATTTAGTGAGCCGCTCGACATTGGCGGCAACGTGCTCGCGGTAGCGCTCCACCACCATCTCGGGCGATCCACCGCTCAGGAGCGTTCCGAACGCCTCCAGGCCGGCGCTGATCTTCTCGGAGACCATCGATTGGAGTTCGGCCTGCCCGGCCTGCCCTCCCCAGGCAATCCGGACCATCCGCATCCCAATAACCTTCTGCGCCTCGAGGCCAAGCATCAGCATCCCAGGGAGCGGGTTGAAGAAATCTGCCAGAGGACAGCAATCGCGTTCATTGTGCATCGCAACATAGTAGCATGAAAACAGGGCGAGGCATCCAAAAAGGCTTCGCCGGACCGATATTGGTTTGTGCAGGACCGACCCAGGATCGGCACGTCTCGCGGTGTGAAAGCCTGGCCGCGCGCATTTAATGCCGCCGGTTGGAGGCCACACCGCATCCACGGCGCGATGGTCAGACGCTCAAGCGATACAGGTCCGACCAGGTATCCGATCACGGCTCTGTCGATGCCCGCGAAAGCGCTTGTGGCGCAGGCACCTCTCGGACGTTTGACTGCGTTGACAAGCCCGAAATCGGCTCGTTACGGTCCAGACCGTAATTCATCCATTGTTGATGACCGTCGCCGTTGCGGGCCGCCCGCTCCTAGGGCTTTGGGCCTGCCGCGACGTGCCGGAGGAAGCTGTACCCATGAAGGTTCTCGTGCCCGTCAAGCGGGTTGTCGACTACAACGTCAAGATCCGTGTGAAGGCCGACGGCTCCGGCGTCGAGCTCGCCAACGTCAAGATGTCGATGAATCCCTTCGACGAGATCGCGGTCGAGGAAGCGATCAAGTTGAAGGAGGCGGGCAAGGTGACCGAGGTGGTCGCCGTATCGATCGGACCGGACAAGGCTCAGGAGACCCTGCGCACCGCTCTCGCCATGGGTGCCGATCGCGCGGTCCTGGTGAAGACCGACGTGAACACCGAGCCGCTGGCAGTCGCCAAGCTGCTGAAGGCGGTGGTCGAGAAGGAGACCCCTCAGCTCGTCATTCTCGGTAAGCAAGCGATCGACGACGATTGCAACCAGACCGGCCAGATGCTGGGCGCGCTGCTTGGATGGCCGCAGGGCACCTTTGCCTACAAGCTCACCTTCGAGGGGGAGAGCATCGACGTGACCCGCGAGGTCGATGGCGGGCTGCAGACCGTTACGCTCAAGCTGCCGGCGATCGTCACCACTGATCTTCGCCTCAACGAGCCGCGCTACGCCTCGCTGCCGAACATCATGAAGGCGAAGAAGAAGCCGCTCGATACGCTCTCGGCCGAAGAACTCGGTGTCGACGTTACGCCACGCCTCAAGGTTCTGAAGACCACCGAACCCCCGGGCCGCTCTGCCGGCGTCAAGGTCGGGTCCGTCTCCGAGCTGGTCTCGAAGCTCAAGAACGAAGCCGGCGTCATCTGACGCCTATCCATCCCGCGCCGTTCCCGTCTCGGCGGTCGAGCGGCGCCGTCTCCCCAGATTTGCGAGATCCGATTGATGACTACGCTCCTCTATGTCGAGCACGCCAATTCCGAGATCAAGGATGGCACGCTCAAGGCGCTTACTGCCGCCAAGGAACTCGGCGCCCCCATCCACGCCCTGGTGCTCGGTGCCGGCAGCAAGGCTGCCGCCGAGGCTGCCGGCAAGCTCGACGGCGTCGAGAAGGTGCTGAACGCCGAAGACGCCGTCTACGACCACGATATGCCCGAGCCGATTGCCGCGCTCATTGCCAAGATCGCCGGCCCCTACGACGCCATCGTCGCCTCGGCCTCGACCACCGGTAAGAACATTCTGCCGCGCGTCGCGGCACTGCTCGACGTTGCTCAGGTCTCAGACATCATCAAGGTGGTCTCGCCCGATACCTTCGAGCGGCCGATCTATGCCGGTAACGCGATCCAGACGGTGCAGGCGCCCGAGGGCAAGAAGGTGATCACCGTGCGTGGCGCCTCCTTCAAGCCGACCGGCGAAGGCGGTTCGCCCGCGCCTGTCGAGGCCGTCTCGGAAGGCGCGCAGGAGGCCGGTGGCTCGACCTACAAGAGCGAGGAGATCGCGAAGTCCGATCGCCCCGAACTCGCCTCAGCCAAGATCATCGTGTCCGGCGGCCGCGCGCTCGGCTCGTCCGACAAGTTCAAGGAAGTCATCGAGCCGTTGGCCGACGCCTTCGGTGCCGGTGTTGGCGCCTCGCGCGCAGCGGTTGATGCCGGTTACGCGCCGAACGACTGGCAGGTCGGTCAGACCGGCAAGGTGGTGGCACCCGACCTCTACGTTGCCGTCGGCATTTCCGGCGCGATTCAGCATCTCGCTGGCATGAAGGACTCGAAGGTCATCGTTGCGATCAACAAAGACGAGGACGCCCCGATCTTCCAGGTGGCCGATTACGGTCTCGTCGGAGATCTCTTCCAGATTGTGCCCGAGCTGCAGGCGGCCGTAGCCAAGATCAAGGGCTGAAACGAGCGTACGATCCGGCCCGTTCTGCGGGCCGGAGAAATTTCATAGACCGCAAGTCCTTCGAGGGGGCTCCCCAAAGATCGAAAATGTATTACGGAGCGCGTTTGACGTGATTGTTGCGTCGCCGCATGTTGGTGGGCGGACCGCACGGCACCCTCGCGGTATCTGAGGATTCGGAAACGGCAATGGCCCTCGATATCAGGACGGTCGGCATCATTGGCGCCGGGCAGATGGGTAACGGTATCGCCCATGTCTGCGCGGTGGCCGGCCTCGACGTCCGCTTGAACGATCGCGATCCCGATCGCATCAGGATGGGTCTCTCCGCGATCGAGGGCAACCTGTCTCGGCAAGTCCAGAAGGGCACGCTGACTGAGGAGCAGAGCCGGGGCGCATTGGGCCGCATCGCTACGGCGCAGGGTTTTTCGGATCTGGAGGCCTGCGATCTCGTGATCGAAGCGGCCACCGAAGACGAAGCTATCAAGCGCCAGATCTTCCAGTCGCTCTGTCCGTCCCTGCGCCCCGACACCCTGGTCGCCACCAACACGTCATCGATCTCGATCACGCGCCTCGCTGCATCCACCGATCGGCCCGAGCGCTTCATCGGCATTCACTTCATGAACCCGGTGCCTCTGATGCAGCTCGTCGAGCTGATCCGCGGCATCGCGACCGAAGACGCGACCTACGAGGCGGCCAAGCACTTCATCGCCAAGCTCGGTAAGATTTCGACGATGTCGGAAGATTTCCCGGCCTTCATCGTCAACCGCATCCTGCTGCCGATGATCAACGAGGCGATCTACACGCTCTATGAGGGCGTGGGCTCGGTAGAGGCGATTGATACTGCGATGAAGCTCGGCGCGAACCATCCTATGGGTCCGCTGCAACTCGCCGACTTCATAGGTCTCGATACGTGCCTCTCCGTGATGCAGGTACTCTATGAGGGGCTGGCCGACTCGAAGTATCGGCCCTGCCCGCTGCTTGTTAAATACGTCGAAGCCGGCTGGCTCGGCCGTAAGACCAAACGAGGCTTCTACGATTATCGCGGCGAGACGCCGATCCCCACGCGCTGAAGCCCGGCGCCTCTGCCCTCCCCGATCAGTTTGCCTTCTGCTGCGCCGGTGCGGGGTTCGACGGGTTCTCTGACGGTTCCCGGGCGGCCGGTGCGGTGCTCGGGGTCGTCGCTGTCTGCCGGGCGGCATCCTGACTGCTGCTGGCGCGGTCGGTTGGCGAGACTGAACTCTGCCAAGTCAACGCACCAGCCCCGGCGATCACTGCGAGGATCACCGCGGCGATGAGGATGTAAAGGACAGGCTTTCCCTTGTCGCCCTGCCGTGACTGGGTTCCAGTTTCAACCTTGGCCATCAATCCCTCAACTTGCGCGACGTCACGACATCGTGACGGGCGGCAAACGCAAGGGTGCGACAAGTGTTCCTAATCCCCGGTCGCGGCCATAGGTCTCGACCGGATAATCGCTGCAGCATTGGACCAGCGCGGCTAGCGCCCGGTCACGAGCATGATCTTCCCGAGATGGGCGCTCGATTCCATCAATGCATGAGCCTTGGCGGCGTCTTCCAGCGGGAAAGTCTCGTGCACGATCGGCTTGATCTTGCCAGCCTCAATTAGCGGCCACACCTTTTCGCGTAGCTCGTCAGCGATCGCGGCCTTGTTCTCCTTCGGCTGCGCCCGAAGCGTAGCGCCGGTGATGGTAAGGCGCTTGAGCATGATCGGGGTCAGGTTCACGCTCTCTGCCTTGTAGCCCTTCATGAAGGCGATCTGGACGAGGCGGCCTTCCACCGCCAGTGAAGCGATGTTCTTCGACAGGTAAGCCGCACCAACCATGTCGAGGATCACGTCGACGCCTTTGCCATCCGTAAGCCGCTTGATCTCCTCGGCGAAGTCGGCCTCCCGGTAATCGACCGCGGCATCTGCCCCAAGTTCCTCGCAGAACCGGCACTTTTCGGCTGAGCCGGCGGTGGCATAGACGGTGGCGCCATGCTGCTTGGCGATCTGAATCGCCGTGGTGCCGATGCCGCTCGATCCGCCATGGACCAAGAAGCGCTCGCCCTTCTTCAGGCGTCCGCGCTGGATGACTGTGCTGTAGACGGTGAATACCGTCTCAGGCAGCGCCGCCGCC
Organism: Methylobacterium gnaphalii; assembly: GCF_007992215.1. GTDB lineage: Bacteria > Pseudomonadota > Alphaproteobacteria > Rhizobiales > Beijerinckiaceae > Methylobacterium > Methylobacterium gnaphalii. The sequence continues at coordinate 255,090 of NZ_BJZV01000002.1, forward strand.
TCGACCAGCGAGAGCGACGCCGGCTTCGGCAGAACCTGGCCTGCTTCTGCGACCGCGAACTCGGCATAGCCGCCGCTGATTACCAGCGCGCAGACCTCATCGCCCTCGCGGAGGCCAGACACGCCCTCGCCGAGGGCCACGATCCTTCCGCCGATCTCGAGGCCAGGGACCTCCGTGGCCCCCTTGGGCGGAGGGTAGAGGCCCTGACGCTGCATCACGTCCGGCCGGTTCACACCGGCGGCCACAACTTCGATCAACACCTGCCCCGGGCCGGGTTTCGGAACCGGCACGGTTTCAACCGAAATGACCTCGGGGCCGCCCGAGCCCTCGAAGCGGATCTGACGCATGGTCGCGGGCACGGGCATCGGGGAACTCCTTGAGGCGTCTCCCCTAGTTGCGAAGGTTGCCCGCTGCGGCAAGGGGGATTCGTCTCAGCGCGTGCCGTACATGCGATCTCCGGCGTCTCCGAGGCCAGGCACGATGTAGCTGTGGTCGTTCAGGTGGCTGTCGATCGCTGCCGTCCAGACCGGAACATCCGGATGGGCCTGCTGCAGGTGGGCAATGCCCTCCGGTGCCGCGAGCAGGCAGACGAAGCGAAGATCGAGCGCACCGCGCCGTTTCAGTTGCTCGATCGCAGCGACCGCAGAATTGGCCGTCGCGAGCATAGGATCGAGCACCAGCACGGTGCGGTCAGCGAGATCTGACGGGCTCTTGAAATAATACTCCACCGCCTGGAGCGTCTCGGGATCTCGGTAGATACCCACATGGGCAACACGCGCGGCGGGCATCAGTGACAGCATGCCGTCCAGAAAACCCACGCCCGCCCGCAGGATGGGCGCCAGCACCAGCTTCTTACCGGCGATCCGTCGGCCCTCCATTTCCACGAGCGGTGTCTCGATGGTCACGGGTTCGAGGGGCAGGTCGCGCGTCACCTCGTAGGCCAGCAGCATGCCGATCTCGTTGAGAAGCTCGCGAAAGCCCTTCGTCGAGCGCGTCACGTCGCGCATCAGTGTAAGCTTGTGCTGCACGAGGGGGTGATCCACCACCGTGACGTTGGCTGCCATGCCCATGAACTCCTTCGCTTCGCGCGCCATCAGCCCTTATGCGCCGAATGCGCGGAGGGGCGAAGTCGCAAGGGAGGCGAAGTCAGTTGGCAGCGTTCGCGGGCAGCCGCGCGATGCGTTCGATACGCACGCCGGCATAGCAGTCCCGCTGCCAAGCCAGCCGAACCAAGAAGACGAAGCGGCGTCCGCTTACCTTGAACATGAAGCTTTCGGGCAGCACGCATCCCCGGGGCAGGCCCAGTCGTGCACCGGACTTCGAGACATCCCTGACGATGCAGCGGATCTCTTCGCCGGACGATAGGCGGATCGTCGCGATCAGGTTCGCTTGGCTGCGCGGCTCCCGGCGATCCACCAAGGGATTGCCCTCTCCGATGCCGATGGCAGCCGGCAGGTCCGGGTTTTCGTCGCCCCAATCGAGCGTGCCGTTGGACATGCCGCATCCTGCAGTTTGCAGATCACTGGCATGTGTATGTCTGGAGCAGTTACGCGACCTCTAATGGTCACGCTTGAACGAAAACGGCCGAGGCTCCCGCCTCGGCCGCTACAACCGGGTTAGATGCGGTGTTACCGCAGAAGCTGCAGGATGCCCTGCTGCGCCTGGTTGGCGAGGGATAGCGCCGAGATGCCGAGCGACTGACGGGTCGAGAGCGCCTGTGAGTTGGCGGCTTCGGCGTTCAGGTCGGCCTGAGTCAGGTTGGCTGCGCCGGTATCGAGCACGTTGACGATCTTCTTGGTGAAGTCCTGGCGGTTCTGCACCACGGAAAGGTTCGAGCCGAAGGTTGAGCTCGACGCGCGCAACGTATCGGAAGCCGTGCCAAGGCTGGCGATCGTGGATTTGATGTCGTTGTCGAGCAGGAACTTGCCCACGCCGATGTTCGTGCCTGAATCTGGCCCGATCGCTTTCAGCTTGAGGCCATCCGAGGTCAGGTCTTGGCCCTGAATGTCAAGGTTAGACGTGTCCTTCTCGTTGAATGCGATGTGCAACTTGTTGGTTGGGTCGCCATTGCTGATCAGATTTACGCCGTTGAAACTAGCATCCTTGGCGAGCTGAGTGATCTGGGTCAGTAGGCCGTTGAACTGCTCGGCAAGTTTAGCACGTGTGTCGACGCCGGAGACCGTGAGATCACCGGATTTGCCAACGACATTATTGCCCGTGCCAAACTTGTCCGTCGTGCTGCCGGTGCCGGCTGCAAAACCTAAGGCCGTTTGATCCGTCGTAGCCGCGAATTCCACATCAGCACTGGCGTTGAGTACGATCTTCTTTCCTGTAATGTCTTTGGAAAAAATCGTAAGAGGACCGCTGGCATCGCCCGCAGCAGCGTTGAGCTTCGTGATTGCTTGATCGATATTATCAGTTGCTAGGATATTTGCCGTTTTTGGCGTCCCATTGATGTAGAAGGCGACCGTATTCGCCGCGGCCGTATAGTCGTTGGACGCAGTGCCAGACGTCGAGAGCTGGGTGGTCAGCGCCTGGTTGGCCGTCGACTTCGCGGAGTCAATCAGCTTCTGGATCGAAGTAATGCCCTGGTTGGCGGCTTGGATGGTCTGCACGCCATTCGAGATCGAGTCGAGCAGCGCGCTGAGGTCGCCGGAGCGGCTCGAGAAGCTCTGGGCAGTGAAGAAGTTGACCGGGTTATCGAGAGCCGAAGAGACCTTCAGGCCGGTCGACAGACGGTTCTGCGTTGTCGCGGTCAGAGCGGCGGTATCCTGCAGCGAGAGCAGGTTCTGCCGCGTCGCGGCCGAGAGGGTTATTTCGGAAGACATAGACGCGGACCCCAACCGGAAGTGGACCGGATAAGCCGGTATTAGGGTTAATGAACCACGCCGGTACTTGCGTTTTGGTTAATGGAAACAAGCCTTTCGCAAAAACGAGCACGACGAAGCAGCCGGGGAGATCCCCGGCCGCTCCTTTTTTGTCGTTGAGGCTGTCGCGTCGATCAGCGCAGGAGCTGCAGGATGCCCTGCTGAGCCTGGTTGGCGAGCGAGAGAGCCGAGATGCCGAGCGACTGACGGGTCGACAGGGCCTGCGAGTTGGCCGCCTCTTCGTTCAGATCGGCGCTGGTGAGGTTCGCAGCGCCGGTGTCCAAAACGTTGATCAGCTGCTTGGAGAAGTCCTGGCGGTTCTGCACGACCGAGAGGTTCGAGCCGAAGGTCGAAGCCTGGGTACGCAGGGTATTGCTGGCGGTCGTCAGCTTGCTGACCGCTGCGTTGACGTCGGCATCGGCCTGGAAGTTCGAGTTGGCGCCGGTGGTGGCGATCGCCGACAGGCCGAGGCCCGAGGACGTCAGATCCACACCCTGCACGTCGAGGCTCGAAGAGTCCTTTTCGTTGAACGAGATGTGCAGCTTGTTGGTCGTTGCGCTGCTGCTGAGCAGGTTCACGCCGTTGTAGCTGGAGTCCTTGGCCAGCTGGTCGATCTGGGTCAGCAGCGAGTTGAACTGCGCCGTCAAAGCGGTGCGGGTCTTGTCCTCGACTGTCAGGTCAGCACCGGCAGCGGCAAAGCCGAGCTTGGCGCCCTCCGCGTCGGCGAAGGCAACGTTGCCCGTGCCGCCGACAGCGATCTTCGTGCCGCTGACGCTGAACAGCGCGCTGCCAGCAGCCGTGTTAAGCTTGTCAACGGTGGTCTGGATCGTGTCGGCCGTAGTCAGATTGATCGATTTAGCAGAGCCGTCCAACGTGAAGGCAACCGTGGTGTCCGCCGCCGGAGCAGCAAAAGCAGTGGTTGCCGTGCCGTTCGTCTGCGTGTTCTTGCTCGCGAGAGCCTGAGACGCGATCGACTTGGCGGAGTCGACCAGCTTCTGGATCGAGGTGATGCCCTGGTTGGCAGCCTGAATGGTCTGAATACCGTTCGAGATACCGTCGAGGAGGCCGCCGAGATCACCCGAACGGGCGCTGAGCGACTGGGCGGTGAAGAAGTTGACGGGGTTGTCCAGGGCCGAAGCGACCTTCTTGCCGGTAGCAAGTCGATTCTGCGTGGTCGCCGTCAGAGAAGCGGTGTCCTGCAGCGAGAGCAGGTTCTGACGGACGGCCGAGGAAAGGGTAACGCTGGAAGACATGGTCGGTAGATCCTTTTGATCTGATGCACCCCGTTTTGGAGTGACCCGATCAAGCGCCCTTGCCTCCTTCCGAAATCTTACCTGGATCGTCGAGACTCGGCGTCATTGCCCTCTCCTTGTCAAGTTGACTGACGCTTTCTTAACAGCGCTGGGCCGACACTTCGGCCGAATTGAAACGGGAGCGACTGATGCCCCTCAAGATCGACCTGAAGCCCAACGAGCGGCTCATCATCGGCAACGCCGCGATCCGCAACGGCGACCGCCGGGCGAGCTTCGTGCTCGAGACGAACACAAAGTTCCTGCGCGAGAGCGAGATTATCACCGAGAGCGAGGCGGATACGCCCTGCAAGAAGCTCTACGTGCTGTTGCAGGTGATCTACCTTGTCGACGAGACATTCGAAGCTGAGAACGGCTTCACCGCTCTTGCAACCCAGATCATGGAGGCGGCACCGAGCATGGCGCCACGCATCGCTGCGATCCACGAGTGTATGACGTCCGGAGAGCAGTACCGTGCCCTGAAGCTCGGCCGAGAACTCATCGCCTACGAGCGTGAACTGCTCGCGCGGGTGGCTCCGGCGGCTGAGGAGGCGCTGCAGGCCTGACCACCCGCTCGGCTCACGCTATCCCGCCGCACTCGTCAGCGGTGGGGACCGGAGGCGCCTTGAGCACGAGGACGCTGCGCGGAGCCACCGGCACGCTGCCGCCCTCCGCGACGAGCGGGACGGTGTTCGGTGGAACGGCTCCGGCCGCCAGCGTCGTGTCAAAGACCCGTCGCCATGGGCCGCCGATCGCGGATGCGAGCCGGAACTCGCAAGGGGTCTCGGCCGCGTTCATCAGCACAAGCACGCGTTGCGCGCCCTCGATATCGTTGCCGATCTGCATGCCGAAGGCTTGCCGGCTGCCGTCGTCCCAGGCGGCTCCGTCCATCTCCGTGCCGTCCGGTGAGAGCCAGTGCACGTCGCGCAGCTCCGTGCCGTCGACATGGGCGCCGTTCAGGAAATGCCGACGCCGGAGCGAGGGACAGCGGCGCCGCAATGCCGAGAGGTTGCCGACGAAGGTCGCGAGTTCTGGATCGGGGTCGTACGCCCAGTCCATCCAACTCACGGCGTTGTCCTGGCAATAGGCGTTGTTGTTTCCCTGCTGGGTGCGGCCGCGCTCGTCGCCCATCAGCAGCATCGGCACGCCCTGGGCGAGGAAGACGGTCGCCAGCATGTTGCGGGTCTGGCGCGCGCGGAGCGACAGGATCGCGGGATCGTCCGTCGGCCCCTCGGCACCGTAGTTGCGGGAGAGGTTGTGGCCGTGCCCGTCGCGGTTCTCCTCACCGTTGGCTTGGTTGTGCTTCTGCTCATAGGAGACGACGTCGGCCAGCGTGTAGCCGTCATGCGAGGCGGCGTAGTTGATGCTGGCCTGTGGCGCCCGCCCCGACGGATTGAAGATCTCGCGCGAGCCCGAGAGGCCTTGGGTCAGCTTGCCAACGAGCCCATGATCTCCGCGCCAGAAACTGCGCAGGTTGTCGCGGAATTGGTCGTTCCACTCGCTCCAACCGTAGGGGTAACCACCGAGCCGGTAGCCGCCATGGCCGACGTCCCAAGGTTCGGCGATGAGTTTGACCCGGGCTAGCACCGGATCCTGTCGGACGGCCTGGAAGAAGGCAGCCCGATGCCAGAAGTCGTAGGGTGCGCGACCTAAGCTGGTCGCCAGATCGAAGCGGAAGCCGGCGACGCCGTAAGACTGGACCCAGTAACGCAGGCTATCGAGCACCATCTGCATGACGCGCGGATTTGCGACGTCCAGCGTGTTGCCGCAGCCCGTGCAGTCGACATCGTCGCGCAGGTTCTCGGGCTTGAGTTTGTAGTAGCTGTAGTTGTCAATGCCGCGGAACGACAGGGTTGGCCCCGTGGACCCACCCTCGGCAGTATGGTTGTAGACGACGTCGAGAATGGTCTCGATGCCCGCTGCCGCCAGTTCGCGGATTGCGTAGCGCAAGCCGCCCGTCCCGCCATCGCCGAGGTAACGCGGCTCGGGCGCGAAGTAGTTGTAGGGCTGGTAGCCCCAGAAATTGACCAGCCCCTTCTCGACCAGAAAGCGGTCGTCGACGAAGGCCTGGATCGGCAGCAGTTCCAATGCGGTAACGCCGAGCTTGATCAGGTGGTCGATGATCGCCGGATGCGCGAGGCCGAGATAGGTGCCCCGCTCCGACGCCGAGAGCGCCGGATGGGTCATGGTCAGCGCCTTGACGTGCGCCTCGTAGATCACCGTCTCGGAGAGTGGGCGGGCGTTCTGCGCGGGTGTGAAATCCGGCGTGTCCGTGCGGGTGACCACACCGCGCAGCATCGACGGCGCGCTGTCGCGGCGGTCGATCGCGTCATCGCGCTGCAGGCCACGACGAAATCCGTAGAGGGAATCATTCCAGCGGATGCGGCCGGCGATCTCCCTCGCATAAGGGTCGATGACGAGCTTGGCGGGGTTGAAGCGGTGCCCGTGCGCAGGTTCCCACGGTCCGTGCACGCGGTAGCCGTAATGCTGACCTGGGAGCACGCTGTGCAGATAGCCGTGAAAGACATCGTCGGTCCTGCATGGCAGCCGGATGACATGGCGCTCATGTCGCTCGCCAGGATCGAACAGGCAGAGGTCTACGGCGGTCGCGTTCTGGGAGAAGAGAGCGAAGTTGACGCCCCTGCCATCGAAGTGCGCGCCGAGCGGCGCAGGCACACCCTCCTCGATGACAATCATCGGATCCCTAGAGGTCTGCTTTCATAAAAGCGGGTGCCGAGCCTTGCCCGATTCGCAGCCCCTGCGAAAGCCGGCCGAGCTATTCGGCCGCCGCGGCGGTCGTCGACGACGAGCGGTCGAGGATGCGGAAGCTCTCAAGCTCCGTCATGAAATTGCGTGCCCACCAATCGACGTCCTCGCGGATCATCCGCTCGCTCATCGGCTTCCAGCGAGCGAGACGCTCGTCACGCGGCATGTAGAGGGCCTCACGGATCGCCTCGGACATCTCGAATCGATCGTAGGGGTTCACCAGCAGCGCTTCCTGCATCTGCCGGGCGGCGCCCGCAAATTTCGAGAGCACGAGGACGCCGGGGTCTTCTTCGCTCTGAGCGACGATGTATTCTTTCGCGACCAGATTCATGCCGTCGCGCATCGGCGTAACTAGGCCAACGCGGGCCGCACGGTAGAGGCCCGCCAAGACTGGGCGCGGATAGGCTTTGGTGACGTACTGGATCGGCGTCCAGGCCGGCTCGCCGAGCATGCCGTTGATGTCGCCGACCTTCTCGTTCACCTCGCGGGAGAGCTGCTCGTATTCCGGCACCTCGCTGCGGGATTTCGGTGTGATCTGGATGTAGACCACATTGCCGCGTTGGTCCGGGTTGGAGGCGAAGAAGCGGTCGACCGCCTCCATCCGCTCGGGCACGCCCTTCGAATAGTCGAGCCGGTCGACACCGATCAGCAGCTTGCGCGTGCGCAGGCCGGCCATCGTCTCGCGCACCACCTTGTTAGAACCGGCTTTCTCGGCCGCCTCCTTGAAGCCCGCCACGTCGATCCCGATGGGGAAGCTGCGGATCTTGGTGCGCCGACCGTCGACCATCAGCGAGCCGCCGCCAAGCGGGATCGCCCGCATGTGGTCGATCAGGTTGCGCGACAGGTTCTGGACGTCTGGCTCGGTCTGCAGGCCGATCAGATCATAGTCCGCGATGGCGCGAAGCAGGTCTCCGCTGGCCGGCAGCGTGTTGAAAACGTCCGCGCCTGGCCAGGGGATGTGGTGGAAATACCCGATCGGGTTGTCGACACCCTGGCCGCGCAGCTCGCTTGCCAGTGGGATCAGGTGGTAATCGTGTACCCAGACAAGGTCGTCCGGTTCGAGCAACTTGGCGAGCGCTCGGGCGAAGGTTCGGTTGACGCGCTGGTAGCCCGAGTAGTCGGAGCGCGAATAGCTGCCCAGCCCCACGCGGTAATGCATGATCGGCCAGAGGGCTCGGTTCGCGAAGCCCGCGTAATATTCCTTGTAGTCCTGCGGCGAGAGATCGAGCACCGCGTATTGGACGCGTTCGCGGTCGATCAGTTTCGGCTCGGCATCGGGGTTGTCGCTGATCTCACCGCTCCAGCCGAACCATAGGCCCTCATACGCGGAGAAAGCCTCGTTCACCGCGACGGCGAGGCCGCCTGCTGAGACCGACGCCTTTCCCTCCGCCGGTATCGCAACGCGGTTCGATACGATGACGAGACGTGCCACGAACTCGGACTCCGGACCTCAACGGCTCGCCCGGGCGGCAGGCCGCTCGGATCGATGAGACAATGTGCGGATAAAACGCGCGGAGAGAGCGCATGATCCGTCGCGTTTCGCGCGGATTGAGACGGACGTCGCGGTTGGACTCAGCGGCATCCAGCGTTCCCTGATCCCCTACCCGTTCGGCGGTGCAACTTTAGACCGGGCTTTTCGGTTTCGCCATGACTTTCACGCCGAAAGTCGAAGGTGGCGGCTGCCAACGTCGCTTTACGGCCAAAACCTGAACACGCTGTGACGAAGGCGTCGGCTCCGTTCGATGAAAGGTACGGGTTCCCATCCGTTCACGGCGGAACCCCCTGACGCCGCCGATGTTACTCAGCCGAACATCGCCCGGAGGCGTCTTTCAGCATCCCGGCTTTACCGATCGTTTCTTAGAGGAGTACCGCCGCATGACCGCTTCCCCTCATCCCGGTCCGGCGAGCGATCCTGGAGATCTCAAGGATCTGAAGCGGGACGTCGAGGATACGGTCGAGGTCGCAGTCGAGCGCGGCAGGGGCTTTGCGGCGGCCGCTCGGGCGCACGCCCTCGGGTTTGCCGAGACCCGCAAGGACGAGGCTGCACGCTCCGTCTCCGATATCGCCAATACGCTGCGGGACAGCAGCAAGACCTTCGACGATCGGCCGAACGTGAAGGCTTTCTTCGACAGTGCCGCGGAAGGGCTCGACGATCTTGCCGGCTCGATTGAATCCCGCTCGATCAAAGAGCTGTACGAGGATGCTGAGGCCTTCGCGCGGCGTTCGCCGGTCACCGTCGCAGTCGCAACCTTTGCTGCTGGCTTGCTGCTTGCGCGCTTCGTCAAGGCCTCCGGCGAGCGCCATATCGATGCCGATTACAGCCGCGAGCGTGTGTGAGGAGGCAACCTATGTCGACCCCTCCCCCCGGTAACATCCAAGGCCTGATCGGCGAGGCCTTGCGAGAGACCAGCGAGCTCGCGCGCAAAGAGATCGCCCTGTTCCGCCAGGAGATGGTGAGCAACGTCCGCACGCTGTTCATCGGCCTCGCTATGATCGTCGCTGCGGCTGTCTTCGCCGTGGTGTCACTGCTCGTGTTCATCGACGCCCTCGTCAAATACGTCGCCACGCTTGTGAATTCCGAGTGGCTGGCGGCTTTGATCGTCGGCGGTGGTTTCCTTCTCGTCGCCCTCATCCTTGGCTTCATCGGTGTGAGGTCGATGTCGCTGTCCAATCTCGCGCCCACGCGCACCACGCGACAGGTCCGGCAGGACGCACGCGCTCTGTCAGAGAGGGTTTCGGGATGAGCGAGTCTTTATCGGATCTTGAGAAGGACATCGAGGCAAGCCGCGCGCGGCTCGATCAGACCATCGACCGCATCCAGGACCGCCTTTCTCCGGTGAACCTTGTGGATGATATGCTGGGCTCAGCGCGTCAGACGTCGCTCAACGGCGTTTACGACGATGCGCTGGCCGTCGTGCGGCGCAACCCGTTGCCTGTGCTCCTGATTGCGGCGGGCGTGGGAATGCTGATGAAAAAGCTCGCGCAAGGCCAGCGTGCGCCGGCCAGTCGACGGCCCCTTACCGATCGGATCGATCCGGCTCCGGGCGCCGGCGCTGAGCGAGCCTATGATCCGGATCAGCCGGGTGGCCGTCCTGTGCGGGTCTTGGAGGATGACGCGAAAGCCTGAGTCAGCGCCGACAAGCCCCAACCTGGTCGGGTTGATCAAGGCGAAGACTCATTGGGAGCACGCTCGTTAGCGGGCGTCGTAGGTAAGAGAGTTCGACTGCGGAATTTGCGGCGCGCAGGCGCGTGTCGACCTTCATCGAATGACATTCGGAGTGGCGTGATGAGCGACAACAAGATTCCCGGTGGCGGCAGCCCATCGCTGCCGGACGACATTACCGCCAAGGCCGGCCTTCCGCGGCAGCAAGAAACCGAGCACTCGTTGCACAACATCAGCGACCGCGCGCGGCAGGAGGCTAAGGATGCCCTCGCCTCGACGCATGACGTGGGCGATCGGGCTGCGGCGACGGCCGAGACGACGGCACGGGAGGCAGCCAATGCTGCCTCAGATGTGCGCGGGCGTGTTTCCGATGCGGTGCAATCGGCACGCGGGCGTGTCGAGGAGACTGCGGACCGAGTGCGCGGACAGGCAGCCGACGCATACGACGACGTGCGCTCCTGGGCGAACGATCGTATCGACCAGCACGGTCGCCGCGTGACGGATCTCGCCGACCGTGGCTATGTCCGACTACGTGACACTCGCAACGCCACAGAAGCGTTCGTGTCCGACAATCCCTTACTGGTCGGCGTCGTCGGCCTCGCGGCGGGACTGCTGCTCGGCGCGCTCCTGCCGCGCACGCGGCGCGAGGACGAAGCGCTTGGTCCCTGGGCGGACGAGGTACGTGACCAGGGCTTGCGCTATGCTCGCGAGATGACCCATCGCGGACGTGAATATGTCGAGGCCGCCCTCGATACCGACACCCTCGATGCCGCAGTACGCCGTGCCGGTGTGAAGGAGGACCCGGTATACGGGGGTTCAGACCGAACCGCGCATCGTCTCTGAGCTGGACCGACTTTACCGTCAAACGCCGGCAGCGCTACGAGGGACGATGACCCTCCAGTATCCGCGCTTGCTGGCCTGCGGCGACACTGCCTTCACCATCGAGTTCGGCGACACCATCGATGCCGAACTCAACGCGACGGTGCTCGCGCTAGACGCCAAACTCGCCGAGACCCAGCTGCCCGGCCTCGTCGAGACGGTTCCGACCTATCGATCGCTCACAGTCCACTGTGACCCAGTGGCGGTCGATCCGGCCGAACTCGGCCGGCAAGTCCTTGCGCTCGCCCGCGCCGGGCTGAGGCCGCCGAAGCCGGGACGGAGCTGGCGCATTCCAGTCGTTTACGGCGGTGAGTTCGGTATCGATCTTAGCTCCGTAGCGCAGCATCACGGCCTCTCGCCAGACGAAGTGATCGCGCGCCATGCCGGCGGCGAGTATCGGGTCGCCATGCTCGGCTTCCTGCCGGGCTACGCCTATCTCAGCGGCCTCGATCCCGCGCTCGCACTTCCACGCCGACCGACGCCGCGGGCGCTGACGCCAGCTGGCACGATCTCGATCGGGGGTGTGCAGGCCCTGGTTGCCAGCATCGCAGCTCCGAGCGGATGGCACCTCCTGGGTCGGACGCCGGTGCGGATTTTCATGCCTGGGCGCGAGCCGACTTTCCTTTTGCAACCCGGCGATGCCGTGCGCTTCGAGCCCACCGGTGCCGATCGATGGGCTGCCCTCGATCGAGCCGCCGCGGCGGGTGACGCCGTGGCCGAACGGGTAGACGCATGAGCGTCACCCTCGTCGTGCTCGAATGCGGAGCGGCGACCACCGTGCAGGATGGAGGCCGCCGCGGCTACTTGCGCTTCGGGTTGTCCAGTTCCGGTCCGATGGATCGTCTCGCCCACGCCGCCGCCAACGCGCTTGTCGGTAATGCGATCGATGCTCCGGCCATCGAATTCGGCTTGAGCGGTGGCCGCTTCCGGGTCGAGGGCGGATCGGTTCGCCTCGCCCTCGCCGGTGCTCGCTGTCCGATTACCCTCGACGGTGAGCAGATCGGACATCATCGCTCGGTCGTGCTCCGAGAGGGCGCGCAACTTCGTATCGACCGCCCACGCGATGGGGTTTTCACCACCCTCGCATTGGCAGGCGGCATCGTCCTGCCGCCGTCGATGGGCAGCGTCTCGCTGCACCGGCGGGCGGCTCTCGGGGGTCTCAACGGGCGCCCGTTACGCGAGGGCGACCGGCTCGCATTGGCCCCGCCACCGGTCTCAGGCGAGGCCGACCACATGCTCGATCCGGTCGCGATCGATCGCGATCAGCCGATCCGCGTTGTCCTCGGTCCTCAGGAGGGTCGCTTCACGGCGAGCGGCATCGAGACCCTTCTCGGCTCGATCTTCACCGTTTCCACCCAGGCCGACCGCATGGGCTATCAACTCGACGGGCCCCGAATCAAGCACGGTAAAATGGGCGCCGACATCGTCTCGGACGGCACCGTCGCCGGCTCGATCCAGGTGCCGGGCAGCGGGCGACCGATCGTGCTGCTCGCCGACCGTCAGACGACCGGCGGATACCCGAAGATCGCGACGGTCGTATCGGCTGACCTGCGCCGCTTGGCACAAAGGCAGCCGGGCAATCCTGTTCGATTTGCGAGCGTCCCACTCGAAGAAGCGGTCCGTCTTGCGCGTGAGCGCGCCGTCGAGATCGCCGCGCTACCCGCTCTCCGCGCTCCCCTGCTCGATGCAGCCGATCGCCTTCGCCTCGCCAATCTTGCCGGCAATGCAGTCGACGCCTTCAGCTTTGAGGAATGAAGACTGGTGCGGCGCTCGGTCCTCGAATGACGCCCTCATACCTTCGCCGCCTCGCAGAAACGTTCGAGTTCGAAGGCCGTCGGAAAGGCATCGAAGGCACCGAACCGGGCTGCGGTGATCGCTCCGCAAGCTGCGGCGCGCGTCAGAGCTTCCTCAATCGACCCCCCCTGCAGAAGGGTCACGGCAAACCCGGCTGAGAAGGCATCTCCTGCACCGATCGTGTCGACTGCCGTCACCGCGACGGCCGCCTGCCAGCGCGGTGGCTCGCAACGACTGAACGCAACGGCGCCGTCCTTCCCAAGCGTGACGACGACGATCTCAGGCCCTGCCTGCATCACGCGTTCCAACGTCGTCTCGTCGGCGATATCGATACCGCAGTCGACAGCCTCGACGCGGTTGACGATCAAAATCGAAGTGTGCGCAAGGATTTGCGCGTCGATTGGTCGGCTCGGCGACGGATTGAGCAGTGTGCGGATGCCGCGCGATCGGGCCGCGGCGAAGGCAGCCGCGATCGGCGCATCCGGCGACTCGAACGTCGCCATCACGAGGTTGCAGTCGCCGATCTTCGCCGGTGCGACATCCTCGGCTGCCAGCTCTCGGTTCGCGCCCAGGCTGACGGCGAGGCAATTCTCGCCGGCCTTGTCAATGAAACCGATCCCAGCACCGGTGGAGCCGCTGCGTTTCAACAACATGTCGGTAGCGAGCCCGGCTCCCTCGAAAGCGGAGACGGCAACCGCGGCAAAGGGATCGCCACCGATCGCGAAGACGCCGTCGACCACCGCCCCGAGCCGGTGCGCAGCCAGCGCGAGGTTGAACCCTTTCCCACCCGGTTCTGCGACGAAAGCGTCTGCATCAAGGGACTCACCGGCGCGGGGAAGGCGTGCTACCTTGACGGAGCAGGCGACGACGAAGCTGCCTATGGCGTAGATCCGCACCTGAGATGTCCCGGTAGCACCACGTGGCGAATAGAAAATCAGCTGGACCGTTCCGGCAAGTTTCGACCCACGATCCCAAGGTCGTTTCCCTGCATCCCCTCGACCGCCCGTCTCTGATGTCGCTCTTGCGGCTGCGGGACGACACGGCCATGCCGCTCTATCAGCAGATCGAAGAGCAGATCCACGCCTTGATCCTGTCGGGCACTTTGCCAATGGGAGCGGTGCTGCCGGCCGAGCGACAGCTTGCTGAGAATCTCGGCGTCAGCCGCGTGACCATCCAGCGAGCCTACGCGGCCCTGCGCCAGCGCAACCTGCTCGCCTCTCAGGGACGAAAAGGCTTCTTGGTCCGGTCGCGGCCCGATCAGGTCCATCCGGGTATGGACCGCCTGAAGGGCTTCACGGAGGAAATGCGCGAGCTCGGCAAAGTGCCCTCCTCTCGCATCGTCGAGCGGGCACTGGTCGAGGATCGCTCGATCTCGTCGATCTTCGGCCTGCCCTCGACAGCGCCGCTCTTGAAGCTCACCCGTATCCGCTATGGGGACGATGTCCCGATGTCGCGCGAAGTGGCGTGGTATAATCTCAAGGCCGTGCCCGAGTTGGCGGAGGGCGACCTCTCTGGATCAGTCTACGCTTTCCTCGCAGACAATACTGGCGCTCGACTCGTGAGCTGCGACCAGACCATCGAGGCGACATTGCCCACCGCCGAGGAATGCCGGGTCTTCGATTTCGAGGAGCCGAGCCCTTGCCTGCTGATCAAGCGCCACAGCTTCGCCGATACCCGTGTGATGATCGAGTATGTCGAAGGGCTGTTTCGCGGGGACATGTACAGCTATCGGCTAACGCTGCGGACCTGAGCCGGGCGCTCCGCGTTGTCGGGCCATGACTGGCTCAACCTCCCGCCTCGGCTTCTGTTGCACCTTCATCCCGGACGCTCCGCCTGACGGCTACCCGACGCGTAAGGCGGAGCGGGAAGCCATACAGGCGATGAATCTCACCTGCACGACCATGACCTATCTCGAAGGTCTGACGCTGGCGGCGCGGCGGGCGAAGCTCGAGACGATCGTCCGCCATAACCTCGCAGCCCTGGGGCGCCAGCTCGATTGGGTTGCAGCACGACCGCCGACGGAGCGATTGCTGCGCATCGCCAGCTCACTGCTGCCCGGCTACACCCATCCAATCGCGAGTGACCTCTATGCCGATCCGGGCCTGCGCCGGCTGATCGAGGCAGGCCTCGAGCGTCTCGGGGATCGCGCGCGGGCCGCCGGTATCCGCCTCAGCATGCATCCGGGCCAGTTCTGCATCATCGCATCGCGCAACCCCTCGGCGCAGGAGAACGGTATCGCCGAACTCGAGTACCACGCCGAGGCCATGGCGATGCTCGGCTATGGCGGCGGTTGGCACCCGCACGGCGCCCACATCAACATCCATGTCGGTGGCCGCGAGCCGGGCATCGAAGGCTTTCGCGCTGGTCTGAAGCTGGTCTCGCAGACTGCGCGCAATCTGCTCACCGCCGAGAACGACGAGACGTGTCATGGGCTCGACGCCGTGCTGCGGCTCGCCGACGACGTCCCTGTGGTGCTCGACCTGCACCATCACTGGGTCGAGAGCGGCGGCGAATATATCGAGCCAGAGGATCCCCGCATCGCGCGCATCCGTGAGTCCTGGCGCGGAACGCGTCCGCTCAGTCACATCAGTGTCTCACGAGAAGACCTGCTCGATGGACACGACCCGGCGATACGGCCCGATTTCGCGGCACTCGCTGAGGCTGGCCATTCGCGGCGAGACCTTGCTGCCCATTCCGACCTGATGTGGAACGCTGGCATCAACGCGCTGGTAGCGCGCCATCTCGCTTGGAGCGATTTCGAGATCGAGGCCAAGGGCAAGAACCTCGCCTCCACTGCGCTTGCGGCATGGATCGCCGCCTCGGCTGCACGCGCCGCCGCTTGATCGCACGGCCGGCCCGAAGTTAGGGAGGCCGTATGAAGACGGGCGATTGCGATATCCTGATCCTGCCGGGCTTTGCTGGATCTGGGGAGGACCACTGGCAGGCGCGCTGGGCCAGCCGCCTGCGCACGGGGCGGGTCGTCGAGCAGGCGGACTGGCACAATCCCGATCCCGAGGCTTGGCGCTCGCGGATCGTCGCTGCGGTCGAAGAAGCGACACGACCCGTCGTGCTCATCGCCCACAGCCTCGGTGTCGTCGCCGCGGTCGAGGCAGCCTCGCGTTTTCCGAAGGACGTCGTGCGCGGCGCTATGCTCGTCGCATTTCCCGATATCGAGACCTGTCAGGATCTGCCGGCGAGCGTCCGCTCCTTCGCGCCAGTGCCGCGGGATCGCCTGACCTTCCCTACCCTAGTCGTTGCGAGCCGCACCGACCCGTATTGCAGTTACGAGCGCGCGGAGGAGTTCGCGACGGCCTGGGGCGCCGAGATCGTCGATGCCGGCGAAGCCGGACACATCAACATCGCCAGCGGGCATGGCCCCTGGCCCGAGGGCATGATGCGCCTCGCCGGGTTCATGCAGACGATCAATTGATCAGGCAGAAGCCCTTGCCGACGCCCACGGTCCGGCCGGTTGCGCACCAAGGTTGAGCGGGCTTCGTGACCGGGACAGCCTCCGGAGCAGGCGGCATGGGTGGAATTGGCGCGTTCTCGTCCGCGTCCTCGGCTTGAGCCGTCATCACGCCGCGGGGCTTCGCGCCTGCGAGTGCCGGATCGGGTGAGCTGATCGCGCCGACGGCGGCTATAGCCGGGATGCGACGAGCCTTCGCGCTCGATGACACCGACGAGAAACTGGAGCTGCGCAGCCGAAACCCACGGGCTTGCGCGTCCGCGACACTGCCTGCGAGCATCGCGACCGACAACGTGACGGCGACCGTCCTCATGGCTCCACCTCCTGCTGATGCGCAGGCTAGCCACGGAGCGTTAACGGCAAGTCCGTGTGGCCGATCGCAGTTTAGCGGTTGTGGCAGATGGGGATAACTGCGTGGACGACGCCCTTAGATGGCAGCCAATCCTCTCTGCACAGCTGGACGGGCCAGCAGCAATTCCAGCCAGCGCGCGACATTCGAATATGTCGCGACGTCGACGCCTTGCTTGTCGTGAAACTTCGCCCAGGTCAGCGTCGCGATGTCGGCAATGGAATAGTCGCCAGCCAGGTATTCGCGGCCGTGAAGCCGGCGGTCGAGTACGCCGTAGAGCCGCTTTGTCTCCTCGGTGTAGCGTTCCACGGCATAGGGAATCTTCTCCTTGGCGTAGATCCGAAAATGGTGGGCCTGGCCCAGCATCGGACCGAAACCGCCGACCTGCCAGAACAGCCACTCGTCCACCGCGACGCGAGCGCGCTCGTCGGTCGGATAGAGGCTACCGGTCTTGCGCCCGAGATATTGAAGGATCGCGCCGGACTCGAAGACGGAGATCGGCGCGCCGCCCGGCCCATCAGGGTCGACGATGGCCGGGATCTTGTTGTTGGGCGAGATCGCCAGGAAGTCGGGCGCCATCTGCTCGCCCTTGCCGATATTCACGGGCACCACCCGGTAGGGCAGCCCGCATTCTTCCAGCATGATCGGGATCTTCCAGCCGTTCGGCGTGCTCCAGGTGTGAACGTCGATCGCACTGGCCGTCGTCTGCGCCATGGTCGTCTCCGCGAACCGTCCCGTCGCTCGCTCCGGGCGGCTTCCTGTCGGGGAGTAGACTGCATTCGTCACGGCGTGAACAGGCTCGTCACTCACGACCGGGACAGAGAGCCACCATGCAACTCGGACGCGCGTAAGTCGTTTCTGGTCTTGCTCTTTCGGTACGGTTTCGGCTGTGTCACGTAGCTCCTGCCGGCGCGGTAGGATGGTTTCATGGGTGAGGTTGCCGGAATGTCGCTCCGTATCGTCGCCTTGCTCGCTGCGGTCTTCTGTGCCGCAGCCCCGGTGCTGGCTCGTGAGCCAGCAAAGCCGGTAGCCTCCATACGCAACAGGGAGCCTGCTCTCTCCCCGGCGCGCGAAAGGCAGGCGCGATGTGGTGCGGAGTGGCGCGGTCTCTCTGCTGCAGACAAGACGTCCAGAGGGCCGAGCTGGCCGCAATTCTACAACAAATGCGTCAAACGGCTGAAGGCGTCGCAGAGGTGAAGTGAACCTCGGCCATGCCGCGGGTTGCTCAACTGGTGTCGCGGGCTGAGAGGGATGAACCGGATGAAGGGTGAACGGCGATTGCTGCAGAGGGTCGTCGCGGTGGCTGCGCTCCTGCCGGTTGTCGCTGGCCTGTACGGCGTGCTCTTCGGCATTGATGGCATTGGCACGGAGCGGATCGTTAACGTCTCGGCCGACAGCCATTTCCGCTACCTGTCCGGGCTGCTCACCGGCATCGGCATCCTTTTCATGACCTGCGTACCGGGGATCGAGCACAAGACCGGACTGTTCCGCTTCCTCACTCTGGTAGTGGTGCTCGGCGGCCTTTCGCGGCTGCTTGGTCTCTATCTCACGGGAGTGCCCTCTCTTGTGATGCTCGGCGCCCTAGCCTTCGAGCTCGGCGTGACCCCGCTGCTGTGCCTGTGGCAGGCGCGCGTGGCGCATCTCGCAGCTGCCGATGGTCCCGCAATTGTCGATCTCACACGTGAGAAGGTTGTGTGAGCGTGGCCGACGCACAGCCGGCCAATCATCGGCTGCTCGCGATCGATTCGACGCTTTCTTCCGGAAGCTGCCGGCAAGCAGCACCGTTTGCCGTCAGTGCTCCGACTGAGCAATCTTCGCGCGCGACCCCGTCAACCTTACGAACGGTTAGCTGGGCACAAAGACTACGCCGCACTCTTTGAGCACGAGTTCTGCGCTACTCTGCCTGCGTTTTCAGACCGCCGCGGGGTGCGCAGGCCGGTCGTGGGATGAGGCCGGAGCGTGGCGTCGGCGTTTGAAGTGCCTTCGAAGGGGCGAGCGCCCTCCGACCGGCCGGCCTTCGCAAAGGCACGCGGCGACATGCCGGATGCGCTGCGCATGTGTCTCGGCGGCGCCTGCATCCTCGCCTTCTGGAACCACGCCCCGCTGGCCGATCTCAGTGACCGCAACATTCTCGAGACCTCGACGGCCGGCAGCTGGACGACGCAGGTACTCTTCCTGGTGCTTGGGTTCTCCATGGCCGCCGCCCTGCGGCAGCTCGGGATCGAGAAGCTGCGGCCGCTGCTGACATGGCCACTGATTGCGCTGGCGAGCTGGATGGGGCTGACGTTGCTCACGTCGGTCGAGCCGCTGCTCTCGATCCGCCGGATCCTGCTCTTCGTGATCGTCACGATGATTGCAGCCGGCATTCCCGTGGTGATGCGCTCGGTCCGCCAATTCGCGCTCACCCTCGCCATCGTGGCGATGATCATCGTGATCTCGTCCTACCTTGCGGTCGCCTTCCTGCCTCAACTCGCGATCCACTCCGCGGATTTCGACCTCCTGAACGAGCCGGAGCACGAAGGACTCTGGCGCGGGATCTTCGCGCATAAGAACGAGGCCGGCGGCGCCATGGCGCTGATGATTCTCACCGGATTGTTCGTCGCTTCGGCGCTGAGCCGGGTCTGGGGCATCACCATCGTGCTGCTCGCGGCGGTATTCCTGGCGGCGGCGAATTCGAAGTCGGTCACCGCGCTCCTGCCCTTCATCGTACTGGCGCCGAGCCTGTGCAGTCTCGTCCGCAACGGTTGGCTGCGGGCCGCGATCCTCATCGGCCCGACCACCGCCGTCTCGCTGTTCTCCCTCGGCTCAGTGTTCTTCCCCCCGATCCGCGATGGGCTCGTCGGCATCCTGCCCGACACATCCTTCACCGGACGCACCGAGATCTGGGAGTTCGCAGCGAGTCACATCGTCGAACGTCCGCTGTTCGGCTGGGGCTTCGGCGCCTTCTGGGGAACCGAGCGGACGAAGTTCGGCACCTCCGATGCCCTCAGTTGGGTGACGAAGACCAGCCAGGCCCACAACACCTATCTCGACGTCTGCCTGCTGATCGGGTTGCCCGGCCTGCTGATGGTGCTCGCTGCCTTCGTGGTGGCGCCGCTGCGCGACCTCCAGCGCATCGCGCCCGCCGGTCGGATCGACCCGATGACGCTCTACTTCGTGCGGCTCTGGCTGCTGGCGCTGACCGGCGGCTCGTTCGAATCGGTGCTGTTCACGCCGAGCTCTTCGATCTGCTGCATGTTCATGCTCGCCATTTTCGGGCTGCGTTACCGGGCCTCCTACCGCACGGTGCCCGGCTGAAGCGCGGGACTTGGAGGAGAGGGCCCGCCTTGGCGCAATGTGGGCGGCAAGATGACTGACGGTTAGCGTTCGAGCGAGACGATGAACGTCCTACGAGAGCCAAGTGGCCGTGACGCCGGTCGGCAGCTCAACCTCGCACCCGCAGGCGCGGCGCATCCGGCGACCACGCCACTCCCGGCATTGACCTCCCTGCGCTTCTTCGCGGCCTTCTACGTTCTGGTATTCCACTACGACCGCTTCTTCTTTCCGGATGGACCGCACCATACTGCGATCCTGCTCGGCCATACCGGCGTGACGTTTTTCTTCATCCTGTCGGGCTTCATCCTTGCCTACACCTACCATGCGGTCGATCTCGCAGACCCGACGCTGCGACGGCGCTACCTGCTGGCGCGCTTCGCCAGGATCTATCCGGCCTTCCTGCTCTCGCTGGCGATCAGTCTGCCGTGGTTCGCTGCCTGGGTGTTGAAGAGCGCACCGCCGGTCAAATGGCTCATGGCCTCCGGCGCAGTCCTCGCGCCGCTCGGCCTGCATGCTTGGGTTCCTGGAGCGGCCTGCTCGCTGAACTGCGCGAGCTGGTCTATCTCGGTAGAGGCTTTCTTCTACCTGCTGTTGCCCCTTCTGCTGCCCCTGGTTCTGCGCCGGCCGGCTGAGTACGCGCTCGCCACCCTGGGACTTTGGGCAGTATTCGGTGCCTTCGGCACGTTGCTCTGGAACCGCTACGCTCCGGGCGTTTCGCTGATTGATCCGGAGCCGGGCGGCCCCATGGCGATGCTGCTCGCCCAGGGTATCAAGTACAACCCATTGCTGCGGCTGCCGGAATTCATCGCTGGGCTCGTGCTCTTCGCGTGGTGGCAGTCGAGGCGTCTGCCTACGAAAGTCAACCCGACCGCCGTCCACCGCTCGGCTGCCAAGCTGCTCCTGGTCGTCTCTGCTCTGGCTGGCATCCTCTTGATACTCATCGACCCTTACGTGCCGCAGCCGCTGATGCATAACGGCCTGAGCGCCCTCGCCTGGACACCGCTGATCCTGGCGGGCGCGGAGCTGCGCGGAGGCGCTCTCGCCAGCGGGCCACTCATCTTCCTCGGGCGGATCTCCTTCGCGCTCTACCTTCTGCATCTGCCGGCCTACGCCGCCGTGAACTCACTCGATCGGGCGTTGCGTGGGGGGATCTCCGACGTGTCGCCGTGGGTGGCGGCTGCGCTGGCGACGATGCTCGCCCTTGCGATGGCCGCTCTGGTTCATCTCGTCGTGGAGGAGCCGGCCCGGCGCGTGCTCTTGCGCGGCAGATTGCGGCGTCCCGCGAGCCTGGCCGGCGAAGCTGTGGCCGGGAGCAGCACCCGTCGATGATCCCGCATGGTCCGAGCCGCCGCGCCGTCCTCGGAAGCGGGGCGGCAGCCGTCGCTCTCTCAGGGCGCGCTGAGGCCGCGCCCTCCCCGTTCGGACCGCTTGGCAACCCGTCCTGGTCGGCCGACGGCCTGCAAGCCGCTGCCGCTGTGAAGGGGCTCGCATTCGGCTCCGCCGTGCCCATCACGCGCTTCCGACAGGATCGGCGCTGGCGCTCCCTCGCCGAGCGCGAATGCGGGATCCTGGTCTGCGAGAACGCGATGAAGTTTTCGAGCGTCGTTCCGCGTGAGGGCGTGTTCGATTCCGTCGCCGCCGACGAGACGCTGCGCTTCGCCCGCGCCAACGGCCAGCGCATGCGTGGGCACTGCCTGATCTGGCACGAAGGACTTCCCCCCTGGGCCGAGGCGATCCTGGCGAGCGGCAGCGCGTCGCGCGCCGAAACGCTAATGCGGCAATGGATCGGCGCCATGGCCCGGCGCTATCGCGGTACGATCGAGGCCTGGGACGTGGTCAATGAGATCGTCGTCCCAGCCGACCATCGACCGGGCGGCCTGCGCGCCACGCCCTGGCTCGCGGCACTCGGGCCCGGCTACGTCGACTTGGCTTTCCAGATGCTCAAGGACGAGGATCCCGGCGCATCGGCGGTGTATAACGAGAACGATTGCGAGCAGAAGGCCGACTGGATCGACGAGCGCCGCAGCGCGATCCTGCGGCTGCTAGAGGGCATGCTGAAGCGGGGCGTGCCGATCAACCGGTTCGGCATCCAGGCCCATCTCACGAGCAACCTCCCCTTCGACGAGACGACGCTGCGGAAATTCCTGCGCGAGATTGCTGGGATGGGCCTGGCCATTGAGATCACTGAGCTCGACATCGACGACCGAGCCTTCCCGGCCGATGTGGCAGCTCGCGACCGTGGCGTCGCCGATCTCGCGCGGCGCTTTCTCGAAACAGTCTTCGATGAACCAGCCGTGCTCAACGTGCTGGCCTGGGACCTCTACGATCCCGACTCTTGGCTCAGTATCTACCCCGCACGGAGACGGCCGGACGGCCTGCCTCAGCGGGGGCTGCCGTTCGACGCGGAGTACCGGCGAAAGCCATTGTGGCACGCGATGCATGCAGCGTTTCGCGGCGCGCCCGACCACCGCGCCGCGCGCCGGCGGTTGAGAGCAAAGATCTGAGGCGAGGTGTCAGCGGAGCGGAAAACGGCTCGGCGGCTCGTTGTAGAGCGGCGCGTCAGTGTTCCGCGGCAGATAGGCGTGAATCAGAAAATCCGGTGTGCGGAAATGCGGCGCGCGACGACGCGGCGACACGTAGCGTGGGTCGCGATAGCGAACCTCGGGCGGGAGGTTTCTTGCCGGAGCATGATAGTGGAGTGCTCGCTCGTGACCCAGCCGCGCCTTCGCTAGCGCTGGGCTGGTGAGGAGCAAGCTCGCAAGAGCGCCACAGAAAATACGACCGGCTGACATGAGTGGCATGGGCATTGCCCTTAGAGGGGGGTGTCAGGGGCGGCTTCAGAACTTGTAAGCTGCGCCAGCGCGGACCGTGTTCAGGTTCAGCTGATGCCCATCGAGGTCGTTGAGAAGGACGTACTGATATTCGCCGCGCAAAAGGAAGTTTGACGTGATCGCGTATTCGATGCCACCGCCGAGCGATATGCCGCCGACGACCTTCGTCTTCGCTCTCGTTAGGAGATTGGTTGCGGGGATGCTTCCAGCGGGGTTCGTGGGGTCAAAGGAGCGATACCCAAAATTGTAAACGTACTGCGGAAGCCCGCTCGTGGCGGTCTGGTTGGCGTTGAAGGCGGTCCTGTCGAAGCCGTAGGATTGGTAAGTTACTCGGTCAGCGACCGTCGCTCTACCGATGGCGAGGCCGCCTGTAACAAAGGGCAGGAAACTGCCAAACGCATAGCCGGCGCGTGCCCGTATAGTCCCGTAATCCTGGACGCGGGTCGATGAACTGCCGGTCAGGCTGATGGTTTCGAGGACGCCGTCGGCTCTGTTTAGCGTTCGGCCAATAGAGTCGTTCGAGATGCCGCCGCCGGCGAACAATGTATAATCGCCTTCGATGCCGATCACGGCGTCGTCGAACTGGAAATTGTAACCGACGATGGCGCCGAATGTCGTGCGGTCTCTGCGGACGGGACCTGTCCGAAGGAGCGTGGACGCGCCGAAGTCAGTTTCCGCGAAGCTATCGTGGAGCGCGTTGCTAATCATCTCCTGGTAGACGTTCTTGAAGCCAAGCGCAGCCGAGCTGTACCCGCCATGGCCGCCGATATAGAAGCCGCTCCAATCGATGATCTGCGTCGTCACTGGCTCATAGTCAGCACCACGCAGGTAATCGTCGGCGAAATCGGCGGCGTGCGCGGTCGACATGACGCCGAGTGCGGACAGTGCCAGAAAACCGATGGTGAGTTTACGCATCGTCATCGTCCTACGGGCAGCGACGCGTCGGCGCGGCTTACCTCATGAGACGGTCTTACTTGAGTAACCTTAATGGTCGGTTGCTTTGCCTCGATTTGTCTTGATCCGAAACGGTGCTTTGTGCCGACCAATCCTTTGCGCAAACTCAAACGGCGTGCCGTCCTGTACGGCACACCGTTTCATCGCGTCGGGGCTGGTTCAATTGCCGTAGGGATTTTGCGAGATCATCGGCAGCAGGCCGCCCGCAAATTGGTAACGCAGGCCGATGCGCACCTCGTTGGACGTCAGGTCCTTAAGCCGCGTGCTGAAACCTGAGGAGTCGAGGCCGCTTTTGACGCCGCCAAGGTCGACGTAGCGATAGGCTGCGTCAAGGCTCAAGCCCGGCATGAGCTGGTACGACACGCCAGCCGTAAGGCTCCAGGCCAAAGAGGTGAAACCGTGATCGGGGCGTGACACCGGCGTGCGCGGTCCGATTACCGGATTGCCGTCGCAATTCGTCGCGCTGGTGCAGGTCGTCTGCGTATAGTTGCGGTGAAAGCTGTTGTCGGCCAAGCCAATGCCACCACCGAGATAGGGTGTCAGACCCCACCATGTCCCGAGATCGGCATAGACATTGACCAGGCCGGTCAGCACGTCGACGTCGCCCACCTCGATATTGTAGCCATAGGCGAAGTTGGAGCCCGACGAGACCGCGCGAAAGCGCGAGGGCGCACGCTGATCAATCGTCGCGTCGACCCGAAGCCATTCGTTGACCCGGTAGCCGATGCCGCCGCCGTAGCCGGCCTCGCTGCTCAGCCGCAGCTCGAGATAAGGCGGTAGGCCTGGGCTGGGCGGTGTCGCGTCGCGCGGCTTGCCGAAATCGCTCACCGTCGCGTCGGCACGGAGATACCAGCCGCTCTCGACGGGGGCGGACGCGACGAATTCCTCAGGCAGTGGGGCATGGCGCAGGAGGTCAGCCGCGCTGGCCGACCCAGTGGACAGAGCGGCAGCGAGCACGAGCCCGGCTTTGATGATCCAGGCGCAATCCGGAAAACGCATGTCGGTGATCTCTCTGCCGGCAGCCCGAGGCGGACTACGCCGCTTCATCCCGGCCAGGGCTCTGATCTCATCCTGTCAGATCGAAGTTATGATCTGATTAAGCCTAACCACTTCGGTATGAACGCAGGTTAGAAGTAGAAACGGCGCGGATATAATCCGCGCCGCTCCGAATGTTCGATCTGATGTATGCAATCAGTATTTGCGAACCAGCGGGCCGGGCTCGTAGGCCGGTGCCAGCGACGGCAGCGGAGCCGCAGCCACCCCACCGATGAGGTAGCGCAGGCCGATCTTCACATCGTGAGATGTGAGCTCGCTGACCTTGTAGGTCGCAACCGAACAGGTCGGATCGTTGACGCAGGTCACGGGGCCGGTCTTGGCATGGCCCATGTTCAGGTACCGATACCCGACATCGACCTTGAAGTTGGGCGTCACGTCGTAAGTCACACCGGCCTGAGCGGCCCAGGCAAAGCTGGTGGTGTTCTTTGACAGAGCGGTGCCGAAGCCGCCCGCGGCCGTGCCTGCGCCGACGTCCTGGTAGCTGCTGATCTGGTTGAAGGCTGCACCGACACCACCGCCGATATAGGGGGTCAGGCACCACCAGGTGCCGAGGTCGATGTAGCCGTTCGCCATCGTGACGATCGAGCGGAACTTGCCGGTGTTCGTGTCGATGCCGGTACCGCCATTGAGGGGGAAGCGCTCCACGTAGTGGAGGTTGCCGCCGCCACGGTATTCACCCGTGATGTCGCCGCGCAGGAAGCTGTTGAACTGATAGCCGACACCGGCGCCGGCGAAGAACTGGTCGTCCTGGTGACGGTCGGTGATGGTGTAGCCGGCGGGCAATGCAGCGCCGGTGACGCCAAGATTCGTGCTGACTTTCTCGAACTCGGCAGCGCCAACCCCGACGTCACCGCGCAGATACCAACCACCGCCGACATCGACGGGGGCAGGCATGGGCGGGGGTGGGGGCGGTGGTAGGAGGTCCGCGGCATGTGCGAGGCAGGGCGCTCCGACGCTCGCCATGAGCGTGAGGGAGCGCGCCAATGCATGAAGCTTGGAGCGGCCCATGGGATTTCCTTCACTCTTCGATACGTGCCGGAAGCCGCATGCGGCCGGCAGGGAGAACGAAGGACATCATGGCCAAGGTTGGTTAAGTCGCACTTAACGTAAAAAATTAGCCTTGCCGAAGTGTTGATCGATCAAATGACTGGCGCTGTACAAGTTAACGAAAGGTTTTCGCGTGCCGTGCGGCAGAGGAGCGAGCCGTCCAATGCAAAATCGGGCGACCCGTTACCGGAGAGGTGAGTCAGGCAGCGGCCCGGGTCACCGCGTCGACGACTTCATCCACGACCGCGTTGACGAGATCGCGGTCGTCGCCTTCGGCCATCACACGGATGACCGGCTCCGTGCCCGAGGGCCGAATGACCAGTCGGCCGGTATTGCCAAGTCGCGCCTTGGCCTGTGCGATGGCCGTGACCACGGAGTCCTGCCGCAGCGGCTCGCCGGAGCGGTAGCGCACATTCTTCAGGATCTGAGGTAGCGGATCGAAGCAGTGGCAGACCTCGCTCACCGGCCGCTCCAGGCGTTTGACCACGCTGAGCAGCTGGAGGGCGGCGACAAGGCCGTCGCCGGTGGTGGCGTAGTCTGACATGATGATGTGGCCGGATTGCTCCCCGCCGAGATTGTAGCCGTGCTCACGCATGTGCTCGAGCACGTACCGATCCCCAACGGCGGTGCGGGCGAGATTGAGCCCAAGGCCGCCAAGGAAACGCTCCAGGCCGAGATTTGACATGATCGTGGCCACGAGGCCTGGCTGCGTCAGCCGTTCGTCCTCCTGCCAGGAACGCGCAACCACGGCCATGAGCTGGTCGCCGTCCACCTTCTGGCCCTTCTCGTCGACGATCAGGACCCGATCGGCGTCGCCGTCGAGGGCGATGCCGACATCGGCGCGCAACTCGCGTACCTTGTTGATGAGGGCGTTCGGTGCCGTCGAGCCGACGTCGTCGTTGATGTTGAAGCCGTCCGGGTCGACACCGATCGAGATGACCTCGGCACCGAGCTCCCAGAGGGTCTCGGGAGCGACACGGTAGCCAGCACCGTTGGCGCAATCGACGACGACACGCAGGCCGTCCAGAGTCACGTGGCGCGGCAACGTGCGCTTGGCGAACTCGATGTAGCGAGCATGCACGCTCTCGATGCGCTTGGCCCGCCCGAGGTCGCGCGAGCCGGCAAGATGGCGCTTCATCTCGCCATCGATCAGCGCCTCGATCTCGTGCTCGACGTCATCGGACAGCTTGAAGCCGTCAGGCCCGAACAGCTTGATGCCGTTATCCTCGAACGGATTGTGGGAGGCCGAAATCATCACGCCGAGATCGGCACGCATGGAGCGCGTCAGCATCGCGACGGCTGGCGTCGGCATCGGACCGAGCAACATCACGTCCATGCCGACCGAGGTGAAGCCCGCGACCAGCGCCGTCTCGATCATGTAGCCGGAAAGGCGGGTGTCCTTGCCGATGACGACGCGGTGGCGATGGTCTCCGCGCTGGAAGGTCAGGCCGGCAGCTTGGCCGACCTTCAGTGCCAGTTCGGGCGTAATCACGCCGTTTGCGCGCCCGCGGACGCCATCCGTGCCGAAATACTTGCGCGCCATCGCCGTCTGAACCCCGCTCCCGGCAGCCCGTGGTCGTCTTTCCGAGACGAACTCTCTTGGGGTGCCACTGCCTCGCATCCGTGCGGCGAGTTTGGCCGCGAAGATTGAAGAGGCCCTTTTGATCTAGCTCCCAAAACGGGCAATCGCGAGGCTTCGTTAGCAGGTACTTTCAGGAAGCCGCGGGACTGCCGAAACGAGACGAGCCCGCTCCAGGCGGGCTCGACATGTCGTCGCTCTCTCCAGTCCGTATCGACTACGGCTGTGGCGAGGGCTCCAAGCCGCCATCGTTCTCCCGCGGGCGGCCACGGCCGGCCGAAGGGACTACCGAGCCGCGCGAGGGCGTCGAAGGCATATCCCCGGAATCGCGCACCGGCGGCTCGCCCTGAAGCAGCTTGCGGATCTCGTCGCCGGACAGCGTCTCGTATTCGAGCAGTCCCTGTGCGAGCGCCTCCAGATCGTCCTTGTGCTCGGCAAGGATGCGGCGAGCGTCCTCGAGCCCGGTCTCGACGAGACGGCGGACCTCGGCGTCGATCTTCTGCGCCGTCGATTCCGAGACCGTCTGCTGACGGCCCATCGACATGCCCAGGAAAACCTCGTCGTTGTTGTCGCCATAGGCGACGGTGCCGAGCTCGGGCGAGAAGCCCCAACGCGTCACCATCATCTTGGCCAGCCGCGTGGCCTGCTCGATGTCGGACTGAGCGCCCGAGGTGACCTTGTCCTTGCCGAAGATCATCTCCTCGGCGATGCGTCCGCCCATCATGATCGCCAAGCGCGACGTCATCTGCTCGTAGCTCATCGAGAGCTTGTCGCGCTCTGGCAGCTGCATGACCATGCCAAGCGCCCGGCCGCGCGGAATGATCGTCGCCTTGTGGACGGGATCGGTGGCCGGCACGTTGAAGGCAACGATGGCGTGGCCGCCCTCGTGATAAGCGGTCAACCGCTTCTCATCCTCGGTCATGACTAGGGTACGCCGCTCGGCGCCCATCATCACCTTGTCCTTTGCGTCCTCGAACTCATGCATCGTGACGATGCGTTTGCCGCGGCGTGCCGCGAGCAGAGCCGACTCGTTGACGAGGTTCATCAGATCGGCGCCCGAGAAGCCGGGGGTGCCGCGTGCGATGACCTTGAGATCGACGTCCGGTGCCAGCGGCACCTTGCGGACGTGGACGCGCAGGATGCGCTCGCGGCCGGTCACGTCCGGGTTCGGCACCATGATCTGGCGGTCGAAGCGGCCGGGACGCAGCAGCGCAGGGTCGAGCACGTCGGGGCGGTTCGTCGCCGCGATGATGATGACACCCTCGTTCGCCTCGAAGCCGTCCATCTCGACGAGGAGCTGGTTCAGCGTCTGCTCGCGCTCGTCGTTACCACCGCCGAGGCCGGCGCCGCGGTGACGGCCGACGGCGTCGATCTCGTCGATGAAGATGATGCAGGGCGCGTTCTTCTTGGCCTGCTCGAACATGTCGCGCACGCGGCTTGCGCCGACACCGACGAACATCTCGACGAAGTCCGAGCCGGAGATCGTGAAGAACGGCACGTTGGCCTCGCCTGCCACGGCGCGTGCGATGAGCGTCTTACCGGTACCGGGCGGGCCGACGAGCAGCACGCCGCGCGGAATGCGGCCTCCGAGCCGCTGGAACTTCTGGGGGTCGCGCAGGAACTCGACGATCTCCTGCAGGTCTTCCTTGGCCTCCTCGACGCCGGCGACGTCGTCGAAGCTGACGCGGCCCGAGGCCTCCGTCAGGAGCTTGGCCTTCGATTTGCCGAAGCCCATCGCCCTGCCCGCTCCGGACTGCATCTGGCGAGACAGAAAGATCCAGGCGCCGATGAAGACGAGGATCGGCAGCCAGCTGACCAGGAGCTGGATAAACCAGGGCGTGTTGTCAGAGGGCGGTCGTGCGTTGATCTGCACGCCCTTACCCGACAGCTTGGTCACGAGATTCGGGTCGTTCGGCGCGAAGGTCGAGAAATTGCCGCCGCCGACATAGGTGCCGCTGATGTCCTGGCCGGCGATGACCACGGACTGGATCTTGCCGGCGTCGGCGTCGTTCAGGAGTTGGCTGTAGGAGATTTCGCTGCCGCCGCCTCGGTGCCCCTGGCCCTGAAACAGGGTCACAAGGGCCAGGACGAGAAGGAAGATGACAACCCAAAGGGCAAAGTTGCGAAAATTCGGGTTCATCGACCAATCATCCCAGGACGAGCGCTACGGGCCGTCCGTTCCCGCCTCTCAGAGAGACCCTTACCCGGACGCACCACCCTCCCCGCTTCTCCCGGAGGAGATACGGATAAAGGCAACGTTCGGTGAAGGCGGGTCACTCTGGACACGCCCTGCCAATGTAAGCGCCACCCCCTGCCTTGCCAAGTAAATCGGGAGGCGACGCGACGTGACTGCCCGGATTGTCGCTGCGGGAGGTGCTGCGGGGCGGTGCCGGCGCAACCAGGACGAGGCCGGCAGCCGTCGCCTCGACCACCGTCCCTCGCAGCGTGCGTCTCAGGCATGCGCCCTGGTCGAGAGCAGGCAGGAGACTGCCGAGAACCAGACGTTCAAGGCGTTCGAGGCGTCGCGGTGTTGCGCGCTGTGGGTCCGACTGCACCGCCTCGATGGCTTGTTCGAGTACGCGAAGGGTGAGCGCCTCGGGTGCGGCAAGCAGAGGCCTACCGTCAAACGCGATGGTTCCGATCGCCGCCGGACGGCGTGCGGCATCGAAGAGGTCGCGCGCTTTCCGGACGAGCGCAGCTTCGTCACGGGCGAGCCGTTCGGCAAGACGCGTGAGCCGCTCCGGCGTCAGGCCCTCTGCGCGGAGGCGCGGCATTAAGCTGCGCAGCCGGGCGCGGGTAAAACGGTCGTCGGCATTGGACGGGTCATGCACGTATGGCAGGGCGTTTGCCGCGCAGTAGGCGATGAGTTCCGCCTTCGACATGTCGAGGAACGGTCGAGCGAGCCGGATGCCCTCCGCGAGCGGCCGCTCGCGGCGCATACCGGCGAGCCCTGCCGGGCCGCTGCCGGCGATGAGCCTCATCAGCACGGTTTCCGCCTGGTCGTCGGCAGTATGGGCTGTAAGCACCAGATCCGCGCCGATCGCGGCGGCATGGGCAGCGAGCAGCCGATAACGGGCAGTCCGTGCCGCGGCCTGGATGCCGCCGCGCGGCTCTGTCTCCCAGCGCAGGATGTTGTGCGCGAGACCGAGCGTCTTCGCGAGGCGGCCAACGGCCTCGGCTTCGCGACCGGAATCGGGCCTCAGGCCATGGTCGACCGTGGCGACGGAGAGAGCGATGGTTGGCGCGGCGGCTGCGGCGGCGTGCATCAGCGCCGTCGAGTCCGGGCCGCCCGATACCGCCAGGAGCACACCGCTCGGGGCAGGCCTATCGCGAAGGTAGGGAGCGAGGGCGCCTGTCAGACGGCTGCCGTCCTCACCGGAGGTCACGCCGCGCAGCGGGCGCGCTTCTGCTCGCGCTCGACGCTCTGACGAACGCTGGCTGTCGCGCTCGGATACTTGCGCTCGATCTCGGCGAGCGTCGCGCAGGCCTGGGCCTTGGCACCAAGCGCGTTGAGCGAGGTGCCGAGCTTCAGCATGGCCTCGGGCGCCACCGGCGATCCGGCATAGTCGGTCGAGACCTTGAGGAATTGCTCGGCTGCCTCACGAGAGCGATTGCGCTGCAGGTAGCTCTCGCCAAGCCAGTAGGTCGCCTTCGGCACGAGCTTGTCGCGCGGGTGCGACTGAATGAACTGGCGCAGGCTCATCTCGGCCTGCTCGTATTGCCGGCCCTGGATCAAGGCATAGGCGGCCTCGAAATCGGATTTTGCGTCGTTGCTGCCGGTTGCGGCGATGCTGGTGGACGGCGCCGGCTCGATGGCGCCGGTCGTCGGCACGGTAGGCGGCGCCAGGTCCACCGGGCCGCCGGGGCCTGCATCCTGATCGTCGTCCGCGCCTTCGTAATCGATCGCGGCCGGAACGCGGCGCAGGCCTTGGGCTTCACGCGCGACAGGCCCCTGCGAGGCCGCGGCGGGCGGGGCGGCGAAAGGCGCTGACGGGGCGGCAGTGCCGATCTGGCGCGGGGCGCCCGGAGCGCCGGGGTGCTGTTCGGGCTCGAAGGCGTCGCCGCGCTTGCCGGGCCGGCCTTCACCGGGATTGACCCCCAAGGGTGCCGGGCTGGCCGAAGGTGCACGCTTTACCGCCCCTCCCCCGCCCTTGGAGCCTTCCTGCAGGCGGAACTCGACGTCTTCCTGGAATTTCCGAAGCTGCTCCTTGAGCTGCCGGTTCTCGTACTGGAGGGTCTCGATCTGGCCCGAGAGCTGACGCGTGACGTTCTCGACGCGGTTGAGTCGGACGATCACGTCGGCGGCATCCTGCGCCTGTGCCTGCGGGCTTCCGAGGAAGACGAGGCTGCTGGCGAACGACGAGGCGAGAAGCAGGCGGCGGAGCATGGCGTAGGGCACCGGTCGAAGGACGTGCGCGCGGGAAGTCCGCCGCGCGCCGTATCAGAAGCCCCGGCTCGCGGCAAAACGAGGGCCGCAAGCCGTGAGGCCGGGTCGGACAGGATCAGGAGCCGGCGCGGCCACCGTCGAGGACGCTCACCGCGCGGCGGTTCTGCGACCAGCAGGAGATATCGTTACACACGGCCACCGGGCGCTCCTTGCCGTAGGAGACGGTGCGCATGCGCGACGAGGCGATGCCGCGCGAGGCGAGGTAGTCCTGCACGGCCTGGGCGCGGCGGGCGCCGAGGGAGTAGTTGTACTCGCGGGTGCCGCGCTCGTCCGCATGGCCCTCGATCAGGAAGGTGTAGCGCGGGTAGCGCTGCAGCCAGGAAGCCTGCTTGTCGAGCGTGGCGGTGGCAGTGGGGGTCAGGTCCGTCGAGTCGGATTCGAAGAACACGCGGTCGCCGACATTGACCACGAAGTCCTGCGCGCTGCCCGGCGTCGCCGCGCCCGCGCCGAAGGCCGATGCGTCCGCGAGGTCCTTGTCGTTGGAGCACGCCGCAACGCTGAGCGCGGCGCAGAGCGCGACGGCCAAGGGAAGCACGCGGAAGCGGGCGGGTCTGGACATGGTCTTGTCTCCTCGCGCGGCTGGACTGTGCGATCCGCCGCGCCTTGAAAGCTTCGTCCAGGCCTTTTTAGGCCCATGCGGTTAAGCGAAGGTTCGATCAACCTTGACGAGAGCTTTCCGTGTGCTGGTTTGATGCCCGATGCGGTGCGTGATCGCACGCAGCATCCGGCTCTCTCGTCTGTGCCGATCCACCGGAACGGCAGGGCCTTCTTCGCGCGACGATTGCGGCGTGGCGGCGGCGCGTTCTATGGCGATGCGAGATGGCGTGAGGCTGTGGCCCGGCGACAACAGCAGGATCAAACCCCGCCGCGCAGCCTCGCGATTACCGGCCTCGCCCGCGCCGCCTCGGCTCGCACAGCCTGGAGGGAGCTGTCGATGCCCGCACCGTCCAGACAGGCCAACTCGAGGTTCGCGCAGGCCCGCGACAGGCTCGCGAAGCCGAGGGTGCCGCTGACCGAGACCAGGGCGTGGGCATTAGCGCCGAGGTCGGTGCTCGCTACCGTGATCTGCTCCAGGCGCCGGACGATCTCCTCGTCGAGCCCGGCGAGAAGGTGCGTCAGCCGCTCCTTCCCGAATAGGTCCGTGAGATCGGCCAGCGTCTCGCGATCACAGACGGCCGGATCGACGTCGCTGAATGTCCCGGCCGCAGCGCTCAACATTTTGTCGCTTCTCCTGATTTGGTTACCGTATCAGGAGAGGATTTATCGATGATTAACTATTGCCACGTCTTCTGGGCAGAGAGCGCATGATGCGACCCCTCGGTCCGCGCGTGCCTCGGACACCAGACTGAACCACGAGCGTGACACGGCCTCGCCGATCCTGCTCTGAGACGGGGTCGAGCGCCATGACGCAGTCTGCCAGCGTCCTTATCGTCGAAGACAATTACCTCCTGCTCGAAATGCTCTCGAGCCTGTGCGAGCAGCAGGGAATTCGCGTCTTTGCCGCCTCCAGCGGAGAGGACGCGCTGACGATGCTGCGGCAACGCGCCTCCGAGATCGACTGGCTGTTCACCGACATCTCGCTGCCGGGCCTCATCGATGGCTGGGAGGTCGCCGCGGCTTATCGCGAGCAGAATCCCCGCCGCCCGGTCATCTACGCCTCGACCGCCCCGCATATCGCGCGGCGCACGGTCCCCGGAAGCATCTTCGTGCACAAGCCCTTCCAGGTCCGCGAGATCATCTCGCTGGCCAAAATGATGGTGCTGGCCGAGGGCGAGGAATCGCTGCTAAGCGCCGCGGGCTGAGGCGAACAGCGCCCGTATCCCAGGATCCGCGCGCCAAGCCGTGATGCGCTCGGCGCCCAATTGCTCGCGCGGCACCTGCGCATAGCGCGCGAAGCTCTCGGTGACGAAGCCCTTGAGGTTGTAGAGCCGCGGCGGGCGGCCTCTGACGGCCTTCGCCCGGAACAGCGGCTGCGCCTTCACGCCATAGTGAGCTGCTATGGCGGGATAGACTGGCCACAGCGCCTCCTCGACGAGCAGGTCCGGCAGGTAATCCTCGGCAGCGAGGTCGAGCGGCCCAAGGCCCGCCTCGACGGCGAGCCGGCGGGCGATGTCGGCGAGCACATGCAGCTTCGGATGGTTGCTGTCATGCATGAAGCAGCCGCGGCGCTGCCAGCGCGTGAGTTCCGTTTCCAGGCCGAACCCGACCTCCCGCGCGGCCATCAGCAGATGTGCCGTCCCCTCGTCCCAGGCGCGGTGGTATCCCAGCCGCTCGAAGACGGCGCCGTCATAGAGACCGAGTGTCTCCTCAATGCTCAGGCCTTCGAGGAAGCCGAACAGCGCGATCGCCGAGTGCGATGGCCCGAGAGGGCCGTGGACGAGCGCCGACAGCCTCAAGCTGGCGATGTCGCCGACATAGATCATGTCCGGATGGAAGGCCGGGAAGACCACGACGGGAAACATCCGGAGGCGCGGCAGCTTGCGTTGCAGGTCGAGCGTGTTGCCTCCCGGGAAGGAGGCGAGCCAGAAGAAATGCGAGAAGACGTGGTCGCTGTCGCGCAGGTGACGCGCCAGCCCGTCCTGATCGCCGAAGCGCTGCTTCAGATGGGCGATGAGATGAAGCTCGACTCGCGCATCGGGCAGCAGGAGTTGCAGCACCTGCGCGACGCCCTCCGCCTGGCAATTGCCGATGACGGTGATCTTCGGCCCGCGCCGCTCCGGTTCAGGCGCGGGCGAGCGCCACGGTATTGCCCAGGATGGTATCGAGAAGGTCAGGGCGGTGAACGCGCCAGCTGGTCCGGGCACGGGCAAGACTGCCGACGTTCCGGATGATGGAGACGGGTCGATCGTGGCGACGAACCCTTACAGCGATCTACCGGCCGAGCGATTCTGGCGCAAGGCCGTGGCCGGCGTGCCGCCCTTCGCGGTCGATCCGCGGCCAAAGACGGCCTTCGCGATCCGGCGCGAGGACCGGGTCGCCACCGCCGGCTCGTGCTTCGCCCAACGCGTCGCCGAGGCGCTGCGCGAGGCCGGCTTCAACTACTACGTCACCGAGACCGCGCCCGAGGGAACGCCGCGGGCCGAGGCGGAGGCGCGCCAGTTCGGCACCTACTCGGCCCGCTACGGCAACATCTACTACACCCGCCAGCTGGTTCAGCTCTTCGACCGGGCCTACGGCACGTTCCAACCCGAACTGACGGCTTGGCAGCGGCAGGATGGGCGCTGGGTCGACCCGTTCCGCCCGACCATCGAGCCGGCGGGTTTCGCGAGCGAGGCGGAGGTGATCGCGGCGCGCGACGTCCATCTGGCTCAAGTCCGCACCCTGTTCGAAACCCTCGACGTCTTCGTGCTGACTCTCGGTCTCAACGAGGGCTGGCGCTACCCCGCCGACGGGGCCGCGCTGCCGCTTGCGCCGGGCGTCGCGGGGGGCGTGTTCGATCCGGCGCTCTATGCCTGCGTGACCGCTGGCGCCGGCGAGATCGCCGAGGACCTGCGAGGCTTCCTGGCCCGGCTTCGCTCGGTCAACCCGGCCTCGCGGGTGATCATCACGGTCTCACCCGTGCCGATGATCGCAACCTACCGTGACAGACACGTGCTCGAATCGAACGGCTACTCGAAAGCAGTACTGCGGGCTGCGGCCGGCGAAGTCTGCGATGGCGCCGATCCCGCCACGGTCTACTTCCCCTCCTACGAGATCATTACCGGCAGCGGCCCGGCCGGGCGCTATTTCAACGACGACCTGCGCACCATCACCGATGCCGGCGTCGGCCACGTCATGCGCTCGTTTCTGGGAGCCTTCGCACCCAATCTTGCCGGGGCGCCTGTCGGCGCCGCCAGCTACGCCACGAAGGCCGAGTTTGCCGGTGTCTCGGGCGTCATTTGCGACGAGGAGGAGATCGAGCGCAGCGTGGCGTGACGCGGCCGGCCCCATCATGGGACAGTCGCAACGCCCCTCACGCCGAGGGGCCGCGCGATGCGGCCTCCAGATACGACCGCCGCTGATCGCAGCTTCAGGTAAGGGTCGTTCCCGGCGCCGAGCCGGTCTGCATCCTACTTCAGATGCTCGAAATACGTGTTGCCTGCGGCGCGCTTCAGCTCGGCCCCCGCCTCCCGGCCGATCGCGGCGGCGTCGCTGGCAGGGCCCTCGCGGGTCACAGCCCAATGCTGGCTGCCGTCCGGAAGGAATAGCAGCCCGTCGAGGCTGAGCCGGTCGCCCTCGATGCGGGCAAGGGCTGCGATCGGCGTGCGGCAGGAGCCGTCGAGCTCGGCCAGTAGGGCGCGCTCTGCATCGAGAGCCGTGGTGGCCTTGGCGCATGCGATGGGCTGCAGCAGCGCACGGATGGCGTCGTGGCCGGCCCGCGTCTCGATGCCGAGCGCTCCCTGCGCCACCGCCGGCAGCATCTCCTCGACGGAGAGCACGCTGCGCGCGACATCCTCCATGCCCAGCCGCTGAAGCCCGGCGAGCGCGAGCAGAGTCGCGTCGCACTCGCCCGCTTCGAGCTTGCGCATACGGGTGTTGGCGTTGCCGCGCAGTGGCACGATCTTGAGATCCGGCCGCTTCATCAGCACCTGCGCGCCCCGCCGCAGTGAGGAAGTGCCGACCCGTGATCCGGCCGGCAGATCGGCGAATCCGTTGGCTCCGTTGGCGGAGAGGAAGGCGTCGCGCGGATCGTCGCGCTCAAGGATGCAGGCGATGACGAGGCCGTCCGGCAGCCAGGTCTCGACGTCCTTCATGGAGTGGACGGCGACGTCGACCTCGTTGGCGAAGAGGGCCTGTTCCAGCTCCTTCGTGAACAGTCCCTTGCCGCCGATCTCCGAGAGCGGCCGGTCGAGGATCCGGTCCGCCACGGTGGAGACCACGACGATCTCGGTCTCCAGTCCCGGATTGGCCGCAACGATCCTGTCGCGGACCATGCCGGTCTGGGCCAGCGCCATCGGGCTGCCGCGGGTACCAATTCGGAGGGGGCGTGACAGGCTCATACCGATTGTCGTAGCCGAGGCAGGCTCGGGGTGTCACGCCCGCCCTGGCCGTTGCGCACTCAGAACGCCCGCAGCGTCAGCTCCGTATGTTCGACATGGGGCGGGCTTTCGAAGGTGTCGGAGACCAGCGCCCGGTAGTCCTTCCACGGCTGCGAGCCGGTGAAATCCTTGGTGTGAGCCTCGAGCGTGTCCCACTCGATGAGCAGCCGGTAGCGCTGCGGCTTCTCGACGGAGCGGCGGACCTGGAAGCTGCGGCAGCCGTTCGCCGCCTTGAAGATCGCAGCCGCCTGCTCGATGCCGGCCTCGAACTGAGCCTCGGAGCCGGCCTTGACGTCGATCTGTGCGATTTCGAGGATCATGGCTCGCTGCATACTCCGACTGTTGGCTGGCCGCGCTCATAGCGCCTTCACGATCGTTCTCCCAACACGTTTCCCTAGCCTCACCGCTTGATGACCGCGGTCAGTCCGGGTTCGGCTCACACGCCAGGGAATGACGCGGCGTGTCAAGATGCGCGTCATCGTCCCCGCGCGGTGCTCCGCCGGGGGCATGGCCTAAGACCACACCCCGATGAGGGGGTGACGCGGGACGCCGTGGAACCTCACGGCGCGCAGTGATCACAAACACATCCGCTTCCCCGGCGTCCCGCGGTTCCGCGCCGTTGTGAGCGGCGCGGGCCGGTTTTGCGTCACGATGCTCTCCGGAGCCTTCGACCTGTCGCTCAACACGCCCCGGTGCCGGGCGCCCATCTCGCAGGACGCCCCCATCCCGAGGAAGTTGCGTGGCACCTCCTTCCGTGCGCGACGCCTCCTAGTGGACGCCGCCGACAGCATCTCGGTGTCGCCGAGCCAGGGTCGGCCAAAGCCCGGCGCATTTCCTCGCCGAACCCCGCCCTGCCAGGACGAGCTTGCGTCGAAGCTCCGCCCGGGGCGGCGATGGGTGAGATCACCGACGCGGGCATCGCCCGACCTCCCACAAGCACCGCCCTCAACCCTGCGGCGCTCCCCCGACGGTTCGGGAAACCGGTACAGGCACAAAATCATATAATAGGAAATATGTCAAGACATAAAGCCTATGCTCACCGCCATCGCGGGCGCCGCAAAGCCATCCTGGGCCAACGATCTGAGGGGACGAGTGTGGATCCCGGATCGCTTCAGCTTCGCCCGACCACCACGGTGGACACGGCCCGAGCTTCACCGAGACGTCACGACCGATGCGATCGGTGCCTCGAAAGTCCCTCGCGGCCGGATCAGCGTGACGCTCCCTCGGTCCACCAGCACTTCTGCCGGGGTCGGATGGCTGAGAAAGCCGATCGGGCTTGCAGTGAGGCCGTAGGCACCAGATTGCAGGATCGCGACCAACTCGCCCGCGTGCAGGTCCGGCAGCGCGGCTTGCCGGGCCAGGGTATCGAGCGGCGTGCAGAGCGGGCCGACCAAGGTGCAGGGCGAGGCCTCGCGACCGGCCGGAGCGGCGGCGACGATCGGAAAGTCGCGCTTTATCACCTGGCCGAGATTGCCCGAGGCGGCGAGATGGTGGTGCATGCCGCCGTCGATCACGAGGAAGCGCGTGCCGCGCGACATCTTCGAGGCGAGCACCTGCCCCGCATAGAGCCCAGCGGGTCCAACGAGGAAGCGGCCCGGCTCGATCAGCACGCGCGCGTCGCGGATCAGGGGGTCGTCGCGCAGATAGGCGGCGAGGTGGTCGACGCGCTCCCTCAGCCGGCCGAGGTCCAGCGCGGTCTCGCCCTGAAAATACGGGATGCCGAGCCCGCCTCCGAGGTCGATCGTCTCCAGCGGCTGGCCGAGATGCCGTGCGGCTCGTGATGCGAGCTGCAGCCCATGCCCCCACTGACCGGCGAGGACGTCGGCATCCAGGATCTGTGTTCCGGCGAAGAGGTGGATGCCGGTGAGGCGCAGGGCCGGATGCGCCGTCACCGCCTCAATGACGGCCTTGATCTCCTCCTCGTCGAAGCCGAAGGGTGAGGGCTTGCCGCCCATCCGCATCGCCCCGCCCTGGGCAGCGGCCGAGGGATTGATGCGCAGCGCCACCGGCACCGTGACGCCGAGGCCCTGCCCGATCGCGGCGACGCGGGCGATCTCCTCGTGGCTTTCGAGATGGATCTCGCCGATGCCGCGCTCGATGACGAACGCGAGTTCGTCCAGCCGCTTGCCCGGCCCCGCGAACAGGATGCGCTCCGACGCGGCGCCGGCCGCGCACGCGGCGAGGTACTCCGCCGCCGAGGCGATCTCGAGCCCAGCGCCCTCTCTCACGAAGACCCGCGCGACGGCCGGGTTCGGGTTCGCCTTGATGGAGTAGTAGATGTCCGCGAAGCCCGCGACGGCCTCGCTCAGGGCGCGGAAGATGCGCCGCATGCGCTCGGCGTCGTAGACGTAGAGCGGGGTGCCGTGGTGCTCGGCGAGCGCGGATAGCGGAACGCCGCCCACCGCGAGCTCGCCCGCGACGGAGCCGAAGAGGTCGGCGAGCTGTTCGGCCGGTGCGGGGCCGTCAGGCTGCGGCATCCATGATCCTGTCCGCCGCGTTCCTCTCCGCGACCAGACGCTTGTAATCGACCTTGCCGTTCGGCGTCACCGGCAAAGCTGCCACGCATTCCAGGCTGCGCGGAACCATGTAGGCGGCGAGGCGCTCGCCCGCCGCCAGCAGCACGGCGGGAACGTCGAGGGCGCCCTCCCCCGCTACGGCGACCGCGTGGACACGCTGGCCGAGGATCGCGTCCGGCAACCCGATCACCGCGACCTGGCGCAGGGCCTTGGTCGCCATGAGGGCCTCCTCGACCTCGGAGGGGCTGATGCGGTAGCCGGCCGACTTGATCATCGCGTCGTCGCGGCCGACGAAGGTGAAGTAGCCGTCCTCGTCCTCGACCACGAGGTCGCCCGAATAGCAGACGAGGCCGCCGCCCTGCGCGGGGGCGTAGAGGGGATCGGGCCGCAGCACCCGGGCCGTTTCCTCCGGCCGGTTCCAGTAGCCGAGCGAGACCGTCGGCCCGCGATGCACGAGGATGCCGGGCTCGCCGGGCGCCGCGCGGCGCCCGTCCGGCGTCACCGCGAAGACCTCGCATTCGGGGATCGCCCGGCCGATCGAGCCGGGACGGCGCCCGACCTCGTCCGGCGGCAGGTAGGTCGACCGGAATGCCTCGGTGAGCCCGTACATCAGCACCACGTCCGTCCGCGGCCATTGCCGGCCCAGGCGCGCGACGATGTCGGTGGGCAGGGCACCGCCGGAATTGGTGACGTAGCGCAGGTCCGGCAGCGGCGTCGTCGCGAAGCGGGGCGTGGCCCGCGCCAGGATCGTCCAGATCGTCGGAACGCCGGCGAGTCCCGTGATGCGGTGGCGCGCCAGGAGATCGACGATGTCGTTGCCGAGCCGAAACCCTGCGAGCACCAGCACCGCCCGCTCCTGAACGGCGGTGAGCAACTGGTTCAATCCATAGTCGAAGCTGAACGGCAGCAGGGACAGGATGCGATCGCTGCCGGTGATCGAGAGATAGTTCGCGACGATCCGGCTACCGGCGAGCAGGTTGCGGTGGCTCAGCATCACGCCCTTGGGCGTGCCGGTGGAGCCCGAGGTGTAGAGGATCGCCGCGAGATCCTCGCCGAGGGCCGTATCGGCCGGCGGTTCGACCGCACCGACCTCGGCCTCCTCGACGAGAAGCGCGGTCGCAAGGTCGTGCAGGCCGTCGAGGGCGTCGCCCAGGGCGGACAGGCCGGCTCGGTCGGTAATCAGGACGCGGGCGCCGCAATCGGCCAGGATGTGGCGGACCTGAGCCGGTTTCAGCAGCGGATTGACGGGAACGAACACCGCGCCCGCATGGCTCACGCCGAAGATCGCCGCGCATTCCGCGATGCATTTCGGCAGCAGGATCGCGACGCGGTCCCCCCGCCGGATTCCCGCGGCGCGCAGGCGTGCCGCGCAGGCATGGGCCTCGGGGCGCAGCTCCGCATGCGTCACGGCCCGTTCGCCCTCGACGAGCGCCGTCCGGCCCGCATCGTCGGGGCGCGGTCCGAGCAGGTGGTGGAGCAGGTACATCGCGCGATCAGGCCGCGCGCTTGCGTGCGACGAAGCCGACGAGCCGGCCGAGCGTCGCGAGGTTGTCGGCGTCGAAATCGCCGTCGTCGAGGCCGATGGCATAGGTCTCGTCGAGGAACATCATCAGGTCGAGCACGCCGAGGGAATCGAGCGCGCCGGTGGTCAGGAGCGGAGTGTCGTCGGCGATCCCGCCGGCATGGGCCGCCGGAAAACGGCTCGCCATGAAGCCGAGGATCGTCTGCCGGATCGCGATCGGTGACTGGGATTGCAAGCGGGGGACTCCTCTTCGGGATCAGGTATCGAGGTCGAGCAGCACGAGTTCGGAGAAGGCGTAGTCGATCCGGTCACGGTCGAGGCCGCCCTTGCGGAAGCGGCAACGGCCTGTGCGGAAGAGGCTGCCGCGCGGGCAATCCGCCCGGTCCCCGTCGACCGTGAGCGCGAGGACGCCGCGCGCGACGAGGAAGCGGGCGATGGCGGCGCGGTTCGCGAGCACCCCCTGGCGGCTGTCGGCGTAGATCAGGTTGGCGTGACGGATGCCCATGCGGGGCGCCACCCGGAACAGCAGCGGCGACACCCGGTCGCCCTCGCGGAGCACGGCGGCGACGCAGCCCAAGGCCTCGTGCCGCTCCAGGAGATCGCCCTCGGCGACCTGCGCGGCCGCTGGATGGTTCAGCCCGACGACGCCGGCGCCGGAGGGCGAAGGCAACGCCGCCCAGGGCGGAAGGAAGGTGACGACTCGGCCCTCGTTGCAGGTCTCGAAGCCGAGCGCCGTGTTGAGCCGCTCGACCGAGGTCGACGGCGTCAGATCGGTGAAGACCGTCTCGCGCTCCGTGACGACCCGGCGCAGCATCATCGGCGCCTGCCAGCGATGCCCGGGGGCAACGTACCATCCCGCGAGGTTGACGGTCGCGGTACGGCCCTCGCGGCCGAGGCGCTCGCTGCGGAAGGTCAGCAGGACGCCGACATCCTCGCCGCGCGAGCGGAGCAGGTAGCCCAACGGACCGGATCGCCGCGCGGCGCCGAGGCGGGCGAAGCCCCGTTCCCAGAACCTGCGGTCCCGATCGGGGAAGCCGCGCCGGAGCACGGGGATCGCCTCGTCGAGTCCCCCGTCCGGGATCGGACGCAGGCCATCGCTTACGGGCGGCGCCTGGCTCTCCAATTGAAACGCGAGATTCGTCGACATGGACCGAATGATTGCAGCTCAGACCCGGCGTTGATGCTGTCGCCATGATCGATTGAGGCGACTATCTTGTCTATTTTTGCGTTCCTATTTAGTAAATCGGCGCAAATAGCTTAGCGAAGACGCAATGTGACAAAGTTTATACTTTCAGAGCATGAACGTGCGGAGCTGTCGATTAATCCGGTCGGCGCAACGAAAACCGCCCGACCGTTCGAAACATCGTGAATCGCGGTTAACGGCGGCGTGGCGCCCCGTGCCGAACGTCACCGCGTCCCCGGCAACCAACCTCGACTATGGGCGTTGACGGCAGAGTTTAGCTTGGCCTTACGCCGAAGAGGACCGCCATGACCGTGATCTCGCTTCTCGTCGCCGGAAATCTGCTTCTCGCCGGTGCCTTCTCCTGCGTGGCGATCCTGTCGGAGTGACGCGGCGGCCTGCCGCTCAGACCGACCCCACCGTCCTCAGCCGCGCCCGCGCGTGGATCTCCGCCTGACTCATCACCGGCGTCTCGCGACGGAAGCGCTCGATGATCGAGCGTACGAAGGGCCGTGATTGGACGGAAGTGACGAGCACTGGCATCTCGCCCATCCGGGCAGCCTGCTCGAAGCGGTCGCGTACCGCGTTGACGAAATCCGAGAGTTTGGACGGCTGCATCGCGAGGTAGCGCTCCTCGCGCTCCCCGACGATCGACTCGAGGAAGGCCTGCTCCCAGGCCGGCGACAGGGTGATGATCGGCAGCGTTCCGTCTGGCCCTTGATACTGTGCGCAGATCTGACGCCCGAGGCGAGCGCGGACGTGCTCGACGATGTCGCGCGGGTTCTTCACGTGGCCGGCAACCTCGGCGATGCCCTCGACGATGGAGCCGAGATCGCGGATCGAGACCCGCTCGGCCAGCAGGAGTTGCAGCACGCGTTGAATGCCGGTGGTGGCGATCTGCGAAGGCACGACCTCCTTCAACAGCTCGCCGTGCTCCTTGGAGAGTTCCTTGAGGAGCTTCTGGACTTCAACGTGGTTCAGAAGCTCGGAGACGTGCGCCTTGATGGTCTCTGTCAGATGCGTCGAAATCACGGTGGCCGCATCGACCACGGTGTAGCCCTTGAGCTGGGCCTGATCGCGCAGGGACGCGTCGATCCATGTCGCCGGCAGGCCGAAGGTCGGCTCCTGCATGTGCTGGCCGGGAAGCTGAACCTGGCCGCCCATCGGGTCCATCGCCATGAACTGGCCCGGGAAGACCTGACCGGTACCGGCCTCGATCTCCTTGACGCGCACAACGTAGGCGTTGGCCTCCAGCGCCACGTTGTCGAGGATGCGTACCGACGGCATGACGAAGCCGAGCTCGGCCGCGAGCTGGCGGCGCAGGGCCTTGATCTGGTCGGTGAGGCGGTCCTGGCCCTCACCGTTGACCAGGGCGAGGAGCGCGTAGCCCATCTCCAGCTTGAGGTCGTCGAGCTTGAGCAGGTCGGTGACCGTCTCTTCGGCGGGCGCGGTGCCTGCCTTGCCGTCGACGGCCTTCCCGGCCTCGTCGAGGGCCGCGGGGGCGTTCTTGTTGTCCCGGGCGATCTTCCAGGCGGCATAGCCCGCGGCGCCGCCGAGCAGTGCGAAGGGTAGCATCGGCATGCCGGGCAGCAGGGCGATCAGCCCCATCACGCCAGCCGACATGCCGAGCGCCTTCGGATAGTTGGCGAGCTGCTTCCCGAGCGCCTTGTCGGCTGAGCCGCGCACACCGGCCTTCGACACCAGAATACCCGCCGCCGTCGAGACGATCAGCGCCGGGACCTGGGACGCGAGGCCGTCGCCGATGGTGAGCAGCGTGTAGGTCTTGGCGGCGGCGCCGAAAGCGAGCCCTTGCTGCGCGACTCCGATGATGATGCCGCCGACCACGTTGATGCCGGTGATCAGCAGGGCTGCGATGGCATCGCCGCGCACGAATTTCGAGGCACCGTCCATGGCGCCGAAAAAGGAGGATTCCTCCTCCAGCGCGGCACGCCGCGCCTTGGCGGCTTTCTCGTCGATCAGGCCAGCGGAGAGGTCGGCGTCAATTGCCATCTGCTTGCCCGGCATGGCGTCGAGGGTGAAGCGGGCGGCGACCTCGGCGATGCGGCCCGAGCCCTTCGTGATCACCACGAAGTTCACGATGATCAGGATCGCGAAGACGATGATCCCGATCACGAAATTCCCACCCATCACGAAATGCCCGAAGGCCTCGATGACGTGTCCGGCCGCTGCGGTGCCCTCGTGGCCATGCCCGAGGATGAGGCGGG
The DNA here is from genome assembly GCF_007992215.1 of Methylobacterium gnaphalii. GTDB lineage: Bacteria > Pseudomonadota > Alphaproteobacteria > Rhizobiales > Beijerinckiaceae > Methylobacterium > Methylobacterium gnaphalii. The sequence goes on from NZ_BJZV01000002.1 coordinate 299,353, forward strand.
TCGAGGCGAGGTTCAGGGCCAGTCGCAGAAGGGTCGCGACGAGCAGCAGCGTCGGGAAGACCGTGAATTCGAGCGGGTTGTCGATGAACAGTCCCGTCATCATGATCAGCACGGACATGATGATCGACACTGCCAGCAGCAGGTCGAGCAGCACGGCCGGCAGCGGAAAGATCAGCACCGTGAGGATGCCGAGCACTGCGGTCGCGAAGAAAAGGTCCGTGCGCTTGCCGAGCGCCTGTAGGTCCGCGCGGGTCGGCAGAGACAGGCTGCCGAGGCCCGAGATGCCGGCACCGGCGCCGGGCGCGGCGCTCGCGGTCTCGCTCATGATCGTCCCGACTGCCTGAAAGCGCGGTGCGCATCGCCACACCGGTGCACCCGGCAAGATTTGCCGGGTGCATGGTTAGCGCTCCGTTAACGGCGGGATCCGGGCTGCTCTGGAACCCGATCGCGAGGCGATGGCTTGAACCGGCATTCAAGTCTGGCCGGGCTGCCGGACGCCTTCACGGACATGCATTCGAGGAGCCGAGCCATGGCCTCACGCGCCATCACCGCCCTGTTCGACGATTACGAGGAGGCCGTGAAAGCGGTCGACCGGATCGAGGCGGAGGGCGTTCCGCACGGCGACATCTCGATCGTCGCGAGTAACGAGGGCGAGCGCCATCTCGGCCGCCTGCCGCCGGCGGCGCATGCCACCCATCACGAGAGCGACGCCGCTGACGGTGCCGGTGCCGGCGCGACGGTGGGCACGGTCCTCGGCGGCGGAGCAGGCCTCCTCGCAGGCCTCGGCATGCTCGCGATACCTGGTGTCGGGCCGGTCGTGGCGGCGGGCTGGCTGGTCGCGGCGGTCACGGGCGCAGGCGTCGGCGCGGCGGCCGGCGGCCTGCTGGGTGCCCTGACCGGGGCGGGCCTGAGTCATTCGGATGCCGAGACCTACGCGGAAGGCGTGCGCCGCGGCGGGACCCTTGTTACCGTTCGCGCTGGTGACGATCGCGCAGACCGGGTGATGAGCCTGCTGCAGAAGAGCGGCGCGATCGACCTCGACGAGCGCGCGCAGGACTGGCGTGCGCAAGGCTGGACCGGCGGCACCGCAAGCGCCGGTCGGGCGGCTGCCCCGGTCGCGACCGGACACGCCCTCGCGGCAGACGATACGCCCCCCACTGCCACCCCGGTGCCCGCGACAGATCCCGACGCCGCTCCGCCGACGCGGCTTCCACCCAGTGCCATCCGGTGAGGCGCCGGGTCAGTTCGCGTATTTGCGGAAGATCACGGCAAGCGCGAAGGCAGCGAGCGAACCCGCAGCGATCAGGCTGATCATCAGTGTGCGGCGCGGCTCCGTCGACGATTCCGCGAGGATCGGTTCGACGATGGGGCTGAAGAATTCGAGCTGGCGGGCCGCCACGATCCGCGCCCGCTCATTCGCGGAGAGAACCTTCGCGAAATACTTCTCCGCGTCCTTGCTCTCGTTCTCGTAGGCCTCGAACTGCGCCAGGGCCGCCGACAGCACGCGCCGCTTGGCGGGATCCATGCTGGTGGCCTCACGCTCGAGCTTCTCGATATTCTCGTCGAGGTTCTTGATCTGCGCCTTCATGTCCTGGATGCGGCGCGTCTCAGGCGCGAGGTCGCGCAGCGACATGGCGAGCTGGACCTCCTGCTCGATCCGCACCTTGCGAAGCTCACTGATGACCTTGAGGTTGGCGTCGTTGGTCTTCGCCGCGTCGAGCACGCCTTCCCGGTTGCGCAGGTCGCGCATGGCGAAGCGTACCTTGTTCATCCGCTCCTCGGCACGCACGAGCTCGCGCTGACTCTCCGCGAGCCCATCGTCACGCAGTTTCTGCGAGAGCTCGTTCACCTTCCGCTCGCTCTCCCTCATCACGGCTTGCGCGAGCGCCAGGGATTCGTGCGGGTCGAACGCCTCGACATGCAGGGTGATGATGCCGGAGCCTGTTTCGATCTTGGTTTGAACCCGCTCGCCCCAGTATTTGACGAGCTTCTCGATCGGCTTCTCGGGATTGAAGCGCGACAGCCAGTCGATGCTGTCGCGCGAGAAGATTTCCCGCAGCGGCATCTGTCGCTCGATCGCCTCGATCATCGGACGGCTGTTGATGTAGTTCGAGGTGATGATGGTGTCCTGGGCGATGAGCTGCTTGGGCACGCCGTTACCGGTGCCGACCTCGTCCGAGGATGCCTTCTCCGTGCCCCCGACAGCGGGCCGGATGGCGAACCGCGCCTCGGTGACGTAGCGATCCGAGGCGATGACGCCGAAATACAGCGCGCCGAGCAGGGTCGGCACGAGGCAGATCGCCACGAACAGGAACGGCAGTAGCGGGTCGCTCTTGACGTGGCTGTGGTAGGACCGGATGCCCTTGTTGCGGTCCGCGAAGCGCGAGGCGCGCGCCATCTGCCGCAACGATTCCGCCACGGCGTTCGAGCGGTCTGCCGTGGTGAGAGCCTGGCCCTGCGGAGTGCGGATCTCGACGGTCATAGGCCTGTTGGTCCGTGTGGTTCACCCGCGGTCGGGGTGCAGACCCCCGTCTCCGCCTATCTCGGATCGCTCATCTGACTTACGGGCACGGCGAAACCGTGTCCGTCGGGCCGCTTTCGCGAAGCCCTCAGGTGTTGAGGCGCCGATACACCTCGATCGCCTCGTTCACGTCGTCGTAGATGATCGCGCGGCCGCCCACGAGGATGATCACCTCCGAGCAGTACGAGCGGATCGTCTCCATGTCGTGCGAGATCAGAATCACGTCGGCCGTCTCGCGGCGGGCGTTGAACACCTCCGCGCAGCGCTTCTGGAAGCGGCCATCGCCGACCGCGAGAGTTTCGTCGATCAGATAGCAATCGAACGGGATGGCCATGCTCATGCCGTAGGCGAGCCGCGCGCCCATGCCAGAGGAGTAAGTCTTGATCGGCACGTCGAGGTAGCTGCCGAGCTCGGAGAAATCCTCGACGAATTCGAGCACGCGGCGCGGATCCTCGCCGTAGATGCGCGCCACAAAGATGACGTTGTCGCGCCCCGTCATCAGCGGATGGAACCCACCAGCGAAGCCGAGCGGCCAGGACACGCGCAGGCCCCTATGCACCTTGCCCTTGGTCGGTTCCTCGGTTCCGGCGATCAGGCGCATCGTCGTCGACTTGCCCGCGCCGTTGATCCCGATGATGCCGTAGCTCGTTCCCGGCCGCAGCGTGAACGAGACCTTTTCGAGAATCGTCCGCTTCTGCCCGTTAGTGCGATAGATCTTCGTGACGTTGTCGAAGCGGATCACCAGCCGTCCATCCCCGATGCCGCCGGCTCACGCCTGCGTTCGCAACCGGCTCGATGTCCTGGGAAAGCGGCAAATCTGAGGATCGCCAAGGCGATGCGGGTCGCGCTGGACGTCCATCGGCAGAGAACCCACCCGACACGCTTCGAGCGCCTTGCCAGCTGTGGCCGCAGCGGGTTACAGGACGCCGCCCGCGCTGATGTGCGGGCCTGGAGGGGTGGCCGAGTGGTTGAAGGCGCACGCCTGGAAAGTGTGTATACGGGAAACCGTATCGCGGGTTCGAATCCCGCTCCCTCCGCCAGCCCATCGATCTGATTTTCGGCAGCCCTTCGGCTTTGAAGCCGGGCCGCCTTTTCGCTCGCTCATGTAACCGCGCTGGTCAGCGTTTGCGCCTGCTTCGCAAGGCAGAGCCTTACCCGTACAGGGCGCCTCTCCATCCTCATGCGGTAGCAAGATCGCTATCAATAGGTCGCAGCACCCTCGCAGAACAGAGCCGCTTTCACGGCTTTGATGCAGCAGAGGCGCAGTAAGCGCGACCTGAAAACGAGGCTCAGATGGTCAGAGGCTGGCAGCGCCTGATGCGAGGCTCCGGCGCGATCGGGTCAGCGACCGCGGAGAAAGAAGAACCAAATGAGCAGGATCACCGGGATCGGGATGCCGATGAGCCACAAAAGACCGCCCATAAGCATGATGTCCTCCTGAATTGCAGCCGGCAACGCTAAAGCCGGCAAAAGGTTTTGAGGGCTGACCGGCTCTCGCCAAAAAGAAGGCCCGCCGACATCTCAGCCAGCGGGCCGGTCGGCTTGTGCGAGCGAGCTTCAGTTCGAATTGTTGCCGCCGCCAGCGCTGCCGCGAGCGCCCGGCTGTGAGGGCGACGACGAGTTGCCGCCAGCGGCCGACGAAGTGGCGCCACGCCCGCCGGTGTTGCTGGGGCTCATGCTCTTGGTGGTCGACATGCGCTTGTGGCGACTGCGTGCTTCGGCAGAATCCGCCATCTGCGCCAGAGTGAACGAAGAGAGCGCCAGAGCGCAGGCAGCGATGGTCAATTTCTTCATGATCAGCTTGTCCCTCAAGGGCTTGGGACTCACGCAACGGGCCACCAGCCCGAATAGTTCAGTCATCGGCCCACGAAAAACGTCCGCCGCCGCGACGGAGCGCGAGGACGGGGCTGTTACGATGGGTGGAAGGGGACTGATGGTGGGCCCGGCAGGACTCGAACCTGCAACCAGACCGTTATGAGCGGTGTGTAGGAAGCCTTTGTCGCCCTGTGGAGGGTGAGAACAAACGACGTACCGGAACCGCTATTCCCCCCGAATTCCCCCCATTCCGGTTCCGGTTCGGTTCCGGTACCGAAACGCTCAGGCGGCCTTCGCCTTCGCCACGGTCGCCAAGGACCGGTGCACCAGCCCGAGCCGCGTGAGCCGCGCATCCCGGTTCGCCGCCGCGATGCGCAAGTCCTTGTCGCGGTGGTAATGGATCGAGAAGGCGTCATGGAGCTCGGGCGGCGGGAGCAACCGCTTCTTCCGGCCGCCGGCGATGCCCGCCTGGTAGTCGGCGGCCCAGTGGCCGTAGACCTCCAGCAAGATCTTCTCGCTCATCCCGAGGTAGTTCGCGGCGTCCCACGACTTCAGGCCGCGCTGCAATAGCCAAGTCGCGCAGGTATGCCTCAACATATGCGGCGTGCCCTTGAGCCCGGCGTCGGCCAGGGCTACGCCGAAGCCTTTGTTCACCTGTTCGACCGGCTGCCCGTTGTACTCGACGACGTAGTCCCTCGACACGCCAAGGCGCTTCCACCGGCGGATGTGCGCTAGGAGGCGGTCGGGGATTCGGACAGGCGGCTGGCGCTTGTTCGTGGCGGCTTGCCCGACTGCGAGGCGGTGGAACATCCCGGTGTCGAGGTCGAGCCACGACCGCCCCGGGATGGGGTCGAACGCGGCCGTCGCGATGGCCCCGGCCCGGGTGCCGGTGTAGATGCCGAGCAGCGTGAACCGGCACAGGTGCCGGTGCGGCCTCTTACGCGACAGCACCACCTGGCCGGCGCGCGTGGGACTGTCCTTGCGGACCGTCATGACGGCCCGCTTGCGCCACATGCCGAGCAGCAGCCGGGCCGCCTCGGGGCGCTCCAGGTGGTTCTCCTTCCGCTTCCCCTTGACCGGCAACGCGACCTCGACGATCTCGCGGCAGTAGCCTCGGCCGCGGTGCCAGTTGATGGCCGCCCGCATGTCCTCAAGTTCACGCCTGGCGCCCTGCGGCGAGACGGTGCGGGCCTCGTTGCCGGTGTCCTCGGGGCGCGCGCTCTTCCAGGCCTGGCCGCAGCGCCAAGCCACGTAGGCGTCGCAGGAGTCACCGTCAACGTCCGCGAGCGTCTTGCCTTGCCACCACTCGCCGAGTTGAAGGAGCCGCGCCATGCACCTGCCGGCACGCGCCTCGTAGATCGCCGGCTTTTCGTGGGCGATGCCGGCCTTGGCGTCCTCAGCCCGCAGGTCCTCGACCTTCTTCTGGACGACGCGCTCGCCCCACATCAGGAGCACGTCGACGACTAGGATCTCGCCGGCGCCGCGGCCCTTCTGGACGGACGGGGTGTGCTTGGCCGTGATGTAGGCGGCCAGGGCCTGCGCCGCCTTGGCTTCCTCGGCCTCGTTGAAGGCTAGGGCTTCGCCCTTCGCGGCGCCCTTGAGGCCGCGGACATCGCGCGCAAAGCATCCAACGGGCTTCCGGACGCCGCCGTCGTCTTTGATGTGCCACTGGGCAAGACGCTCGGTGCCGCCATCCTTGGCGACTTCGCCGGGCCTGAGCCAGAGACGCGGTCCACTGTTCCTGCGCGGCATGCTTCCCGCCACTCCCTGATGATGCGCTTCGTCACGACAATTTTCCGCCCATGCCGCTCGGGCAGGAGATCGACCCGGTCGATGGCCTCTCGAAGCTGACGCTCCGTGTAGGCAGGCCACCAGCCCACGTCGGGGAGACCGCGCAGGCGCACGGGTGTCCGGAGCTCGGGCAGCCAGATCGCTGTTTCGAGGTCGAGCGGCGTGTCGTCTAATGCCGCCTCCGCGACTTCGACGCGGCCCTCGAAAATGTCATCGGTCACTATGAAGGTTGTCGTCGTCATGCGAGCGATGATCGCCGCTTCGCTGGAACCGGGCAACGGTGACCGTCGCACGTTGAGGGTCCGAGGTTAACGTCGTTGCCCTCCCGGTCCCTGGGCCCAGGCTTCCCGCTTCACTCATCCTTCACCGTGGCGGTGGATGGCCCCTCTGCCCCAGTTGACCGCACGATTCGCGAGCTGCGATCCTCCCTTCATCGACGCCACGAGGCTCCCATGAAACCGCGCATAGCCCCCTACCAGACCGAGACCATTCCCGGGGCGTGACGCCGTGCGCGCAGCCCCCGCCAAGGAGGCTGCCTTCATGAAGACCAAGCAAACCCGCCAGACGTATTCGTCCCACCGCACCTGGTTCACGGCCGACACGCATTACGGCCACCGGGGCATCCTCGCCATGGAGGGCCGCCCCTGGGACGACATCGCCCGCCACGACGACGACCTGGTCTACGCCTGGAACGCTGTCGTGCGCCCGGGCGACCAAGTCTTCCATCTCGGCGACTTCGCCATGAACAGCAGCGCCGAACGGTGCCAGGATATCTTCGCTCGGCTGCGGGGCGATAAGCACCTGATCATCGGCAACCACGATAAGCCGAGGCACCTCGGGCTTCCCTGGGCGAGCCCGCCGGAGATGCTCCGGACGGTCCACGTCGACGGCACTCGCATCGTGCTCTGCCACTATGGCCTCCGGACGTGGAGCGGGTCCTGGCGCGGGGCGCTCCACCTCTACGGGCACTCACACGGCAAGCTGCCGGGGACATCGCGGTCCTGCGACGTGGGCGTGGACTGCTGGGGCTTCCGTCCGATCAGCCTGGCCGACATCCTGGAACGGATGGCCGCGACGCCGACGCCCCCCGAAGAGCAGCGCGCTGAGGCCGACGACGCGGAATGAGAAAGGGCCCCCGGATCGCTCCGGGGGCCCTTTGCGTCAGGGCATCAGCGCATCGGCTACGCTGGCGGCCTCGTCCGCCTCGGCGTGGAGATCTCGGGCCCGTCGCCATAGGAGCCCCACCAGGGCGGGGCGGACCCAGCCGGGGATCTCGCGCTGCCCGAGCGACCACCGGCTAACGAGCCGCTGATCGAGCTCCTCGCGGGGACCGTCCGGATGCAGCGGCCCCAACGCGCGGGCGAGCGGGCGCCGCCATTCGTCGCCGGCGAGCGCCCGGCCGGCGCGGGCGAGGAGCTCCGGCGTCATAACGTCCGCCGGGCGTAGGCGACCCAGGCGGACCAGACGACCTCCGGTTCGGTGTCGGGGCCGCACCAGAGCACGACGTCCCGGTCAACCTGGTCGCCGAACCAGGCGCTCGACAGGGACAGGACCTCCCCGGTCGCGAGCGTGGCGACGTAGAGGGCAGCCGTCGGGTCATCGAGCCAGTCCGGCGCCTTTGCCCGGGACGCCCATAGCAGGTGGTCGGTGAGCTCGGTCGCGTCGTCGAGGTCGTGGCAGGCGTCGTACGCAGCCCGGACGGTCACGGGACTCGCGAGCGTGGGCGCCATCTCGGCGCGGAGCCGGGCCCACTGCTCGTCGGTCGGGCCCGTGGCCATTAGGCCGAATGCGGAGCGGAATTCGCGGCGGTCCATGAACGCCCCCTTAGATCGGCAGGGCGGCCGGTGCGGCCACTACCTCGGCCTCGGCGGCCTTCCGGACGCGCCACTGCGGTTCCGTGTAGCCCGGCGGCTTGACCCATGGGCCCCGCTCCCCCGCCGCCTTCGCCGCATCGCGGTGGCGGTCCCACTCCCTGTTCTCGCCCCTCCTGATGCCGCGGGCGTGGATGTCAGCCAGCGTCACGATGATGTAGGGGGCCATGGTCGGGATGAGGTGCTCGAACGCACGGTCGGTGTCGACGCGGATCAGCGAGAGGCACTCGTAGCGCTCCTCGACTTTGTAGTTCGGCGCGAGGCGGGCGTTCAGCACCTCGACGTCCAGCTTGGGGCGCCGGACCTGCACGAGGGCCTGCCCGCGTTCGGCGAGGATGTCCGCGACTTGTGCGGCGATGCGGTCGGAGATGGGTGTGCGCTTGGTCATGGTGCCGGTTTCCCTTGCTGAGTGGGAGGCAGCGCCGTCCCGCATGGGGGTAGGCTACGAAGGGGCGAGCGAGCGACAAGCCACGCTGCTCGATGCGCTCGACGCGGCCCCGCCGTAACAAGCTAGGCCGGCATGGAGGTACGACACATGTGCAGTAGTCAGGACTTGATCTGACAGAGGGTGTCGTTGAGCTGAGGCGAGAGCCGAGGCCGGGCGCGGAGTGGTCGGGGTGCGCAGCGCCCGGCCTCGGCGTTTTCGAGGACACCGACCATGACGAGGGAACAGAAGGTCATCCGCGGCAAGGTGGGCCTGCTGGAGCTGGCCAAGCAGCTCGGCAACGTCAGCCAAGCCTGCAAGATGATGGGCTACTCGCGCGACAGCTTCTACCGGTTCCGAGAGCTGTACGACACGGGCGGCGAGGTGGCGCTGCAGGAGTTGAGTCGGCGCAAGCCGCTGCTGGCCAACCGCACCGCGCCCGAGGTCGAGGCGCTGATCGTGGAGATCGCCCTGGAGCAACCGGCCTACGGGCAGATCCGCGTCGCCAATGAGGTCCGCAAGCGCGGGCATTCCATCTCACCGGCGGGCGTGCGCGGCGTCTGGCAGCGCCACGACCTGGAGACCATGAAGAAGCGGCTGAAGGCTCTGGAGGCCAAGGTCGCGCAGGAGGGGCTGGTGCTCACGGAAGGCCAACTCGCGGCGCTGGAGAAGGCCAAGGCCGAGAAGGAGACGCACGGCGAGTTCGAGAGCGAGTGCCCCGGCTACTGCGGCGCGCAGGACACCTTCTACGTCGGCACCATGAAGGGGGTTGGGCGGATCTACCAGCAGACCTTTATCGACACCTACGCCAAGGTGGCGTTCGCCAAGCTCTACGACCGCAAGACGGCCCTCACGGCGGCCGACCTGCTCAACGACCGCGTGGTGCCGTTCTTCGACGCGCAGGAGGTGAAGCTCTGCCGGGTTCTGACCGACCGTGGCACCGAGTACTGCGGCAATCCCGAGCACCACGAGTATGAGCTCTACCTCGCGGTCGAGGACGTGGATCATTCCCGGACCAAGGCCAAGAACCCGCAGACGAACGGCATCGTCGAGCGCTTCCACAAGACGGTGCTGAACGAGTTCTACCGCGTCACCTTCCGCAAGAAGATCTACGGCTCATTGACCGAGCTGCAGGCGGACCTGGATGGCTGGATGAGGAGCTACAACGACGAGCGACCGCATCAGGGCCGCTGGTGCTTCGGCAAGACGCCGATGCGGACCTTCCTTGACGCCGTCCCGATGGCCCAGGAGAAGATGATCGCCACCTGAGCACCATCAGGCAGTCGAGACCGACCACCTCCGGACATCGCCTGTCAGATCGAGTACCAGCTACTACAACACATGGAAGGTCGGCGACCCCGTCCCGCCGGGCTGGTACCCGCCCCGGCCCGGCGACGAGCCCCGGAAGCCGCGTCGGGTGAGCATCAGCACGCAGCCGCTCGATCCCATCATCGTGGCGATGGTCGAACAGGCGGTGGCCGAGGTCTGGTACCAGCATCGGCCGGACCCGTTTACCGGCACACACGAGACCGTGCGCCACCACGACTGCGTCGTCACCTGCCTGGAAGCCTTCGACGGCGGGCTCACCGAGGTTCGCGTCCGGGGCGAGCCGGACGCCTGGACGATCCACTGGCAGTACGTCCCGGGCGCCTCCGCGGACTAACACTACAGCGGCCTAGCTTGGTGCGTGGACAGCCAGACCTGGTGGCACCTGCCTGCCAACCGCGTCCTGGAAGAGGCCACCGGCGACTACGTCAGACGCCCGTCGGCCAAAGCCGCCTAATCGCCCTGGTCGCTTGCTCCACCCTGCAGACAATGGACCCGTCACCCCCTCTCGAAGGAGACCCCACCCCCATGAGCATCCGTCGCATGTTCGTCGCCGCCATCCTGGCCATGCTGGCCGCCCCCCGCCTCGTCCTCGAAGGCGGCAAGTGGGTCCTGCGCAGCCTGTTCGCCCCACCCGTCGGTGCCCACGCCGAGGTCGAGGACATGATGGACGCCGTCCGGCACGCCGCGGCCCCGACTGCGCCCCCGGCGGCGGACACCGTCCAGGCCGAGGACATCGTCCGCGTCGCCGCCCCGTTCGTGTCCCGGACACCGTCCGAGACCGAGGAGGCCATCGTCGCATGGGGGCGCGTCGCCCGGACGTACGCCGTCTCCCGCCTGTCTGACGAGCCCGAGCCCGACATGCGCATCCTCGACGAATCCGCCGAGGTCTGGTTGCGGCGGCTGAGCGATCAGGAGTGCATGAGGCTCCTCGATTTCGGGGCGCGCCGCGTCAGCGACCACATGACAGGTTCGCACCTGATCCCCGGCCTGACCCGCTGCCTCGTCCGCCCGGAGTGGATGCCCCCGCTGGAGCTCGCGAGCGTCGACGGCGACGAGCTCTACGAGAGCGTCCGGGCTGACCTCGCCCGGGACCCCGGCCTCGTCCCAGGCTACCGCGTCGCCGCCTGACGCCACCCCCGGAACGGCCAAGGCCCGCCTCCTTCCGGGGGCGGGCCTTTCGTTTGCCTGCGCACGCCTGCGACAGCCTGCCACGCTAGGGATGTACGATTTCAGTTGTCCCTTGCCCTGTGCGCATCTGTGCGCACACGAGATGCTGACGTCGTGCGCACGTCAGCACGCGAGGACATCACGTCATGCCGCACGGCGGGCGGCGGCCTCCTTGGCGGCGCGGATCGGGCGGGCCTCGGCCTCCAGGGCGCGGCTTCGCATCCGGGCGAGCTCGTCCCGGAGCCGGGCGTTCTCTGTGCGGAGGGCGGCGGCTTCGGCACGGAGGCGGGCGGCCTCTTGCTGGGCGGCAACGAGCTCCCGGCGCTGGCGCTCGACGGCGGCGACGGCGCGCTGGGCCGCCGACATGTTCCGGCAGGCTTGCTCGTAGTCGGCGTCAGCCTGGCGCTGCCGGGCATCCTGGATGCAGGAGGCTGCAACGCCGGCCAGGGCGAGGCCACCGCGGTCGAAGGTGCTGGCAATCCCGTGTGCGCTCGTCATGGCGGCCTCCTGCGTAGGTGAGGCCACGTTCTCAGCTCAGGGACTCGGCGTCGACCTGGCGTCAAGGGTTATCCCTGGACTGCGGGATGGATTGGACACCGCCGCAGGAGATTGTTTCCACCATCGTTAGCGCCCCGTTACTTCAGCGAACAGTAACGCCATATCTTGGAGGACACCGTCCCGCCTCAGCGCAGGCGAAGCCGCTGCTGGAGGGCCTCGATGGCCGCCGCCTTCGTCACTGGCTGCCCCTCGACCTTGCCGCGGCGGATGCCCCGGAGCGCGTCCCGCAGGACAACCTCAAGGTCGAGCTCCATCCCCTTGGCGCTGCCCTGCGCGCGCATCCGCCCGACGACGTCGGCGCGCTCCAGTGCACCCACGAGGGCACCGACGATGGCGACATCCACGGCCCGCAGGTCAGGCAGGCCGGCATTCTTGCGGGCCTGGCGCTCGATGCGCTTGCGCTCGGCATCAGAGATCTGCGGCGGGGGAACGGGGAGCGGCTCGGGCTCCAGGAAGAACCGAGAGAGGTCAGCCGGCGCGGGGAAGGTGTCGATGGTGTCGAAGCCCATTGGATGCCTCTTTGGTAACGAACCAGGGTGCGGCTGTTGGGCGAAATGCACAAGGGTCCAATGCTTCCGGCGGACGGCGTCCTCAGGGCCGGACGAGCCCTTAACCAAAAACTTTGCGGACGGTGTCCGGGGCCGCAGTGGAGTTTCGCAGGTCAGGCTGGAGCGTCAATTCCTGCCTCCATCGCCAAGACCTTCTGCTCCTCGCGGCCCGTTTTGCCATCGACCTCGGGACCGCCTCCAAGACGCCGGAATGGCTGAGTGCCCAGGATGCCGCCCTGCTCTTCCGCCTCGCCTACCGCACGATGAAGACTGCCTTCGAACGCATGCAGGCGACGCTGCTAGCCGAATGACCCTTCCCTGGCGGATGTTGCGCAACCACGTGGGCGCGGCGGCATGCGTCCACCGTGACGACCTCGCCTTCATCGGCATGCCTGTCGGCGGGGTGCCCGACAGTCACGGTCACAGGCGCACCGCACGCAGCCGGAGCGCATTGCCGATCACGCTGACGGAAGACAGCGACATCGCCGCCGCCGCGATGACGGGGGACAAGAGCAGGCCGAAAATCGGGTAGAGCACACCGGCCGCGAGCGGGATGCCGGCGGCGTTGTAGGCGAAGGCGAAGAACAGGTTCTGTCGGATGTTGCCCATCACCGCGCGGGACAGGCGACGGGCCCGCACGATGCCGGTCAGGTCGCCCTTGAGAAGGGTGATGCCAGCGCTCTCGATGGCGACGTCCGCACCCGTCCCCATGGCGATGCCGACATCCGCCGAGGCCAGCGCCGGCGCGTCGTTGACCCCGTCCCCCGCCATGGCGACGACCTGGCCCGCCGCCTTGTGGCGCTCGACGACGGCCGACTTCTGGTCGGGCAGGACATCCGCCTCCACCGCCTCGATCCCGAGCTGACGGGCGACGGCCTCGGCGGTGGTGCGGTTGTCCCCGGTCAGCATCACGACGCGGATGCCTTCCTCCTTGAGGCCGGCCAGGGCCTCGGCGGTGGTCGCCTTGACCGGGTCGGCGATTGCGATGATGCCCGCGGCTCGTCCGTCGACGGCGGCGAAGATCGCGGTGGCCCCGTCCCTGCGCAGCCCGTCGGCCACCGCGTCGAGATCTCCCGTCGCGACGTTCTCCCCGGCAAGGAATTTCGCGTTGCCAAGAAGGACGCGGCGTCCCTGGACGGTGCCAAGGACACCCTTGCCGGTGGGCGAATCGAACTCCGAAGCCGCCGGGACCGCGATGCCGCGCCTTTCCGCCGCCGCCACGATGGCAACGGCCAGCGGATGTTCGCTGGACCGCTCGACGCCGGCCGACAGCCGCAGGATTTCCTCCTCCGCGAAGCCATGGGCCGGGACGATGCGGGTCACCGTCGGCTTGCCCTCGGTGAGGGTCCCGGTCTTGTCGACCACCAGGGTCGTGACCTTCTCCATACGCTCCAGCGCCTCGGCGCTTTTGATCAGAACGCCGACCCCGGCGCCGCGCCCGACACCGACCATGATCGACATCGGGGTGGCCAGGCCCAGGGCGCAGGGACAGGCGATGATGAGGACCGCGACCGCGGCGACGAGCGCGTAGGTGAACCGTGGCTCCGGCCCGAAGGCCATCCAGGCCGCGAAGGCGAGGACCGCGATACCGATGACGACGGGGACGAACCAGCCCGCGACCTGGTCGGCGAGGCGCTGGATCGGGGCGCGGCTGCGCTGGGCCTCGGCCACCATTTGGACGATGCGGGCCAGCATGGTATCACGACCGACCCTGAGGGCCTCCATCACGAGCGCGCCGGACTGGTTGATGCTGCCGCCGACGACGGTCGCGCCGGCCTCCTTCGTGACGGGCATCGACTCCCCCGTGACGAGGGACTCGTCGACCGAGCTTCTGCCCTCGACCACGGCGCCGTCGACCGGCACCTTCTCGCCGGGACGCACGCGCAGGCGGTCGCCCACCGCGATGCCCTCAAGCCGGACCTCCTCGTCGGTGCCATCGGGCTTGAGCCGGCGCGCGGTCTTGGGCGTCAGGTCGAGGAGGGCCCGCAGCGCGCCGCCCGTGCTCTCACGCGCCCGAAGCTCCAGCACCTGCCCGAGGAGAACGAGCACCGTAATGACGGCGGCGGCCTCGAAGTAGGCGGGCACGGCGCCGCCGTGTCCTCGCAGGGCCATCGGGAACAGGCCCGGCGCCAGGGTGGCCACCACGGAGTAGGCCCAGGCCACGCCGGTGCCGAGAGCGATCAGCGTGAACATGTTGAGCGAGCGCAGGACCACGGACTGGTAGCCGCGCACGAAGAACGGCCAGCCGGCCCAGAGCACCACGGGCGTGGCCAGCGCGAACTGGATCCAGTTGGAGTTCTGCTGCCCGATCCGTTCCGTAAGGCCCGTCAGATGCCCGCCCATCTCCAGCGCGAACACCGGCAGGGTCAGGACGAGCCCGACCCGGAAACGCCGGTTCATGTCGGCGAGCTCCTCGTTCGGGCCATCGTCCAGGCTCACGGTCTCCGGCTCCAGGCCCATGCCGCAGATCGGGCAGGCGCCGGGTCCGACCTGACGGATCTGGGGGTGCATCGGGCAGGTGTAGGTCGTTCCCTCCGGCACGGGCTCCGCCTTTTCCGCGGCGCTTGCCGGGTCAAGGTAGCGGGAGGGCTCCGCCTCGAACTTCGTCCGGCAGCCGTTCGAGCAGAAGTAGTACGGCCGACCGCCGTGTTCCGCGCGGTACTTGGCGGTGTGCGGGTCCACCGTCATCCCGCAGACGGGATCCTTGACCGACCCGGCGGCGGTGGGCGCCTCCTCATGGCCATGCCCATGGTGCGCGTGGTCGTGCCCGGCATGGTGGTTGTCGCCTCCATGCGCATGGGCGTCGACGTTCGGTCCGGTGCCGTGGGCCATGATCCAATTCCCCTGCGTTCGTATTGCCTATCGATCTGCGCCTTCCCATGATGGGAAGGTCAACCATGGAGTACGCCATGAACATCGGGCAGGCGGCCGAGGCATCGGGTGTCTCGGCCAAGATGATCCGGCACTACGAGGCCATCGGGCTGGTGCCTCCCGCCGAGCGCCGCGAGAGCGGCTATCGCGAGTACGATCCGGAGGACGTCCACCGGCTCGGCTTTGTCCGCCGCGCCAGGGACCTCGGGTTCTCCCTGGAACGCATCCGGGTGCTACTGGGCCTGTGGGGCGACCCCGGTCGCAGCAGCGCCGAAGTGAAGGCCCTGGCCCTGGCCCACGTCGAGGAACTCGAAGGAAAGGCCCGGCACCTTCGGGAGATGGCCGACGTCCTGCGAGGCCTGGCCCTGGCCTGCGACGGCGACGAACGGCCGGACTGCCCCATCATCGCGGGCCTGGAGGCCGGCCCGATACCGGCCTCCAGGCCCACCGTCGACTGGCCTACTTCGCGTTCTTCTTCAGCCAGGCCTCCATCTCGCCGATCTCCTTCTCCTGGTCGTCGATGATCTTCTGGGCCATCTCCTTGGTGGACGGGTCCTTGGCGTGCTTGAGCGCCACCTTGGCCATCGCCACCGCGCCCTTGTGATGCGGGATCATGTGGGTGCGGAAATCGACGTCCGGATCGCCCGTGTAGGGCACGTGCATGTCGTGCATCATGGCCATGTCGGCGGTCTTGAAGTCCTTCGTCGAGGCCGGGTCCTTCGGGTCCGGCTTCATGTCATTGATCATCTTCATCATATCGTTGTCATGCGAGGCCTTCGGGTCGCCGGCCATTTCATGCCCGCCATGGGAGTGGGTGCCTTGGGCGAGGCCGTGACCGGCCATTCCGAGGCCGAGCAGCGCGGCCAATGCAATCCTGCCGATGGTCCTCATGGTCGTTTCCATTCCTACGTGACGTAACTCGGTTGCGGGTCGGTGGGAGCCCTGCGGCCCGGACGGTCGCATAGGCATCCAGGGTCTGGGCGACGGATCAGCGGTTGCGGGACGGCTTGGATGCCGATCCCTCGGGATGGGCGTGATCCATGCGCTCGCTCGACCCCGTCGAGCCCGTCTCGCCCGGGCGGGCATCGTGGGCCGGTCCGCCCGAGGTGCCGCCGCGGTTCGGCGTCGGCTGGGTCTGCTGCTCGGCATTGGCGTTGCCCTGGTCGTCGGCCAGGGCCGGGGCGACCGCCGAGAGGACGATCAGCAGGGCGGCGGCGGTCATAGTCTTCATGGCGTGGGCTCCCTGTTCCGTCGTGATGGACAGGACGGCGAAGCGTCGGCTTCCCGGCCTGTGGCTTGGGCAGGAGGGACATGCCTTCGGCCGGTCCTCCTGCATCCCTACGCGGGATCGGTCGGGCCCTCCCGCCCGCGTTCGAGGCGGAAGGGCCATTGGTCAGTTGAACTTGCCGCTGGCGGTCGCGCCGTCCGGGGCGGTGAGCTGGACGGCGCCCTTCGGGCTCTCGCCGAGTGCCACGGACGCCTTGCCCGAGAGGCGGTTGCCGTCGGCCGGCTCCAGCGGCACCCGGGCCGGCTTTCCGCCGACGACGAGGATGGCGGTGCCCTTGAAACCAGTAGCGGAAACCGGCTTCTGACTGCCGTCCGACACGAACACGTCGACGGTCTCGCCCTTGGCGACGAGCTCGACGTGGTACTTGCCGGCGTCCGTCACGCGGCCGCCGTGCTGGCCGGACACCTCGTGCGCATGGACCGGCAGGGCGAGCAGCGCGCCGACCATCAGGGCCATCCTCCAGGGAATCATCGGTTCTCTCCGTTTTTGGGGTGGGGTGGCTCAGAACGCCTCGACAGGACGCGGCTTGGTGCCGTCCGGACGGGGAGTGTTCGGGGTCTCGGCTTGCGCCGCGCCCAGACGCTCCAGCGGGGCCTTGCCGAAGCGCAGGAAAAGGACCGGCGTCAGGACCGTGTCGAGCAGGGTTGCGCTGATCAGGCCGCCGAAGATCGTCACCGCGACCGGGTGCAGGATCTCCTTGCCCGGGTTGGCGGCGTCGTAGAGCAGCGGCACCAGGGCGACGCCGGCCGACAAAGCCGTCATCAGCACCGGGGTGAGCCGCTCCAGGCTGCCGCGCACGACGAGGTCTCGGCCGAACGGCATGCCCTCGTGCAGCGACAGGTTCAGGTAGTGGCTGATCTTCAGGATGCCGTTGCGGGCGCTGATGCCGGTCAACGTGATGAAACCGATCATCGACGCCACCGAGAGCGGCTGTCCCACCAGCCACAGGGCGAGCACGCTGCCAATGAGGGCCAGCGGCACGTTGCCCATGATGATGAGCGCCAGCACGACCGAGCGGTAGCGGCTGTAGAGGATGGCGAAGACCAGGGCGAGGGAGAGCCCGGACAGAGCCGCGATGGTCCGGCTGGCCTCCTCCTGCGCCTGGAAGGTCCCCTCCAGGCTCGCGAAGAAGCCCGGCGGGAGCTTCGCGTCGGCGACCTCCTTGCGGATGGCCGCCACGATGGTGGCCATGTCGCTCTCGCCGTTGGTGTTGGCCTGGACGACGAGGCGCCGCCGGCTGTTCTCCCGCAGGATCTGGTTCGGCCCGTCCGTCTCGCGGATGTCCGCGACCTGGCGCGCTGGCACCCATCCGGAAGGCGTCTCGATCAGCAGGTCCTTGAGCCCCTGCGTCGTGCGCTGGCGCTCGGGCAGCCGCAGAACGACGTCGAAGCGCTTGTAGCCGTCGGCCACGGTCGAAACGACGCGTCCGTTGGACAGGCGACTGAGTTGCTCGACCACCGCCGAGGGCTGGACCCCGTAGAGGGCCGCCCGGGTGTAGTCGACCCGGATCTCCAGTTGCGGGATGCGGACCTGCTTCTCCACCTGCAGGTCGGCGAGGCCGGGGATCCTGGCCATGCGGTCGCGCAGATCGTTGGCCACGCTCCGCAACGCATCGAGGTCCTCCCCGAAGATCTTCAGGGCGAGCTCCGCCCGGACCCCGGACAGCATGTGGTCGAGGCGGTGAGAGATCGGCTGCCCGACGTTCACCGAGAGCGGAAGCCGGGACAGGCGCTGGCGGATGTCGGCGACGACCGCGTCCTTCGGCCGGCCTCCGCCCTTGAGCTCCACCTCGATCTCCGAGGAGTGGACGCCCTCGGCGTGCTCGTCGAGCTCGGCCCGTCCGGTGCGGCGACCGACCGAGGCGACCTCGGGGATGTCGAGGAGCAGCTTCTCCGCGATGAGGCCGACGCGGTTGCTCTCGGAGAGCGAGATCCCGGGGTTGAAGGTCGTGTTGACGGTGAACGAGCCCTCGTTGAACGGCGGCAGGAAGGCGCGGGGCAGGTTCCAGGCGGCGATGCCGGCTGCAACCACCGCAAACGCCACCGTGGCGACGAGCAGGCGCTGGTGCCGGAAGGCGACCCCGAGCAGGCGGGCGTTGCCGCGCTTCAGCCATCGAAGCATGGCGCTGTCGTGCTCGGCCAGGCTCTTCAGGCCCGGCAGGAGGTAGTAGGCCAAAACCGGCGTCAGGGTGACCGACACCAACAGGCTCGCCAGGATCGAGATGATGTAGGCTTGGCCTAACGGTGCGAAGAGGCGCCCCTCGATGCCGGACAGGGCGAACAACGGCACGAACACGAGGACGATGATCATCGTCGCGTAGACGATGCCCGAGCGCACCTCCGAGGACGCGGCCACCACCACGTCGAAGGTGGATCTCGGCGAGCCGGCCGCCCGGTTCTCGCCAAGGCGGCGAAAGATGTTCTCGACGTCGACAACGGCGTCGTCGACGAGCTCGCCGATGGCGATGGCAAGGCCGCCGAGCGTCATCGTGTTGATCGATAGCCCGGCGAGGTGGAAGGCGATGGCGGTCGCCAGGATCGAGACCGGGATGGCGGTCAGCGAGATCACCGTGGTGCGCACGTTCAGGAGGAACGCGAACAGCACGATGGCCACCACCACGATGGCCTCGACGAGCACGCGCTCGACGTTGGCGATGGAGGTCTCGATGAAGTTCGCCTGGCGGAACAGGACTTGGTCGGCCTTGATGCCGTTCGGTAAGGTGGCGGTGACCTCCTTCAGGGCCGCCTCGATCTCGCGGGTGAGCTTCACGGTGTCGACGTCGGGCTGCTTCTCGACGGAGACGATGACCCCGGGCTTGCCCATGAAGCCGCCGTCGCCGCGCTTCACCCGCGGGGCGAAGGAGACCTCCGCGACCTGGCGCAGGTAGACCGGCGCGTCGCCGACGTTGGCGACGACGACGCTGCGCAGGTCGTCGAGGCTCATGGTCCGGCCGATGTTCCGGATGAGGTACTCGCGGGCGTACTGGTCGGTGAAGCCGCCACCGGCGTTGGTGCCGAACTGGGTCAGGGACGCCTCAAGCTGCGCGTTGGTCACCCCGAGCGCCCGCATGGCCGCTACGTTCGGGCTGACCCGGAACTGGCGCACCTCGCCGCCGATGGGAATGACCTGGGCGACGCCCGGGATGGTGAGGAGGCGCGGCCGCAGGATGAAGTCGGCCGCCTCGCGCACCTCCATCGGGGTGGCGTTGTTTCCGGTGACGGCCACCAGCAGGATCTGGCCCATGATAGACGAGATCGGGCCCATTTGCGGGGTCACGTTCGGTGGGAGCTGGTCACGGACCAAAGTGAGGCGCTCGGCGATCTGCTGCCGATTCCGGTAGATGTCCGTGCCCCAATCGAACTCGACGTAGACAATGGACAGGCCGACGCCGGAGACCGAGCGCACCCGGCTGACGCTCGGCAGCCCGTTCATCCGGGTCTCGATGGGATAGGTGACAAGCTGCTCGACCTCCGGGGGCGCAAGCCCCTCTGCCTCGGTCATGATGGTGACCGTGGGCTTGTTGAGGTCGGGAAAGACGTCCACCGGCAGCTTGGTGGCCGTGAAGGCGCCGTACAGGATCAGGACGGCGGCCACCGCCAGGACGAGGAGCCGGTTGCGCAGGGACTGCGTGACGAGGACGTTGAACATGGCTGGGCCTCCTCACCGGACCTGATCGAGGAGCTCGGCGCCCTCGGTGACGATGCGCTTGCCCGCGCCTACGCCCTCGGCGACGAGCACGTTGGTCCCGTCGAGGGGCTCGACGCGGACCTGTCGGGCCTCGAAGCGCTCGGCGGCGACGTGCTCGTAGACGATGGCCTGCCCGTTGCCGGAGCGGACCACCGCCGCCCGCGGCAGGGCGAGCCCGGACTGCTCGGCGTCGGTGCCGGCGAGCACGGTGAGGAACTGCCCGACCCGCAGCCCGGCGGTGTTGCCCTTCACCGCGAACTGGACCGGGATGGCCTGGTTGCGGTCCGCGAGGCCGGCGCCCTGGTAGTCGAGAGAGAGGGTGCGCCCGTCTGCGAAGCGGGCGGTGGCGTTCCCGGCCGGGGTCAGGGCGTCGAAGCTCAAGGCCTCCACCCAGAGGCGGGTCGGGTCCACGATCTGGAAGACCATCCCGCCTGCCGTTGCCATCTGGCCCGCCACCGCGGAGGCCTGCGCAATCACGCCGTCAACCGGCGCGACAAGGGCCTCCGGCTGCTGGCGCACCTTGTCGAGGGCCGTGCGGCGGTCCTGCAGGCCCTTCAACTCGGACAGGGCGTCGTCGAGTTGGGTCTGGGCGACCGCACCCGTCGTGGCGAGCTTGCGGTAGCGGTCCACCCGGCGCTCGACGACGTCGATCTGCTGGTCGAGCTCGCCCTGGCGTTGGCGCATGTCGGAGACGTCGACGGCCTGGACCGGCGGCGTGACGTAGGCCAGCACGTCGCCCTTCTTTACGGTGGTACCCAAGCGCGGGAATAGGCCCGAGGCCGGCGGCGAGAGCCGGCCGCCGACCGAGGATTGCACGACGCCGCTGGCGTTCGGGTCCGGGATCACGCGTCCCGGCAACTCGACCGTCCGGTGGAACGTCGCCTGCTCCGTCATCGTGGTGCGCAGGACCAGGAGGCGCTGAGTGGGCTTCGGCACGAACACCGAGCCGTCGGGCAGGCGCTGGGCCAGGTCGGACGAGGGTTGGGCAGGGTCGAGCAGCGCCGCGCCTTGCACGGGCGCACCCTTGGCCGGGGCGCCATGGTCCTCGTCGCCATGCGCGAAGGCCGCGGTTCCGAGCGCCAGGGTCACGACCACGGCCATGACCGCCACGGCCGGCAGGCTCCGGCGGCCCCGCGCGAGCACGGTGATCAGCATCCCGAGGAGGAAGGCGG
Source organism: Methylobacterium gnaphalii (assembly GCF_007992215.1). Taxonomy (GTDB): domain Bacteria; phylum Pseudomonadota; class Alphaproteobacteria; order Rhizobiales; family Beijerinckiaceae; genus Methylobacterium; species Methylobacterium gnaphalii. Next base: position 320,395 of record NZ_BJZV01000002.1, read on the forward strand.
CCGACGCGGTCAATATCAGGATCGGGTCCTTGGCAACGAGGCGCGCCTTCAGGTCCGCGACGGCGGCGGACGACCGCGCCAGAGCGTTCTCGCCCGGTGCCGCGGCGGGAGCGGCGCCGGGCGCCTTCGTCTCCGGGATGGACAGGGCGACGGTGAGGACGTCGACCGCATCCCCGGCGGTGACAGTCACCATGAGGTCGTGCGAGCCGGCGTTCGCGAGCCAAGGCGCGGGCAGCAAATAGGCTGCGTCCTCAGTCTCGGTAGCGGTCTTCGGCCCCTCGGGCGTCTCGATCTCCAGGACACCGCCGCGGACGGGCTCGTTCGTCCGGAAGCGGTCGAGGTAGAGCATGACCTTCCCGTCCCGCGGGATGGCGGTCAACTCGAACGCCTCGGACGCGGCCTCACCGCGCGGAGCGATGGACTTCGAGACGGGCGGGGGCGGCGCACCGTGGTCATGCCCTTCATGGGCGCGTGCGGGACCAGCCAGCGAACCGACGGCCAGCCACGCCGCGCCAAGGGCGGCGGCAATACGGAAAGACATGAAAGGGAATCCTCGCGTCGGGAAGACCGGACGCACGCGGCCGTTTTCGGGCGCAGTCCGGGCGTCGCGCGCCTCAGGCGCGCCTCACGTCACGCGAGGGTTCGTGGGGGTTTGGGCAGGGCCTCGGGGCCGGCGCCTGAACGGACGTCGACGTCTTGCGGGATCAGCACGACGGTCCGGGACAGGGGCACGGACAGGGAGGCGAAGGCACCGAGGATGCCGGACGCGCAGCAGACCATGGTCCCGCAGCACGAGCCCTTGCAGGCAGCGGGGCAGCAGCCCCCGCGGGCATCGTCCGCCCAGATGGCGGCCCCCGGTCCGACGGCCAGGACCATCGTGCCGAGGACGGGCATCATGGCCGCCCCGGCGGACGGGGACGGCGTGGCGGCCGCCGTAATGGGAGACGGTGCGTCGACCTGCATCGCTGCGGCCAAGTGATGGCCGTGGTGGGCATGGCCCTCATGAGCCTGGACGGCGGACGGCGCGAGGTAAGCGATGATCGCGAGGATCATCGCCGCCATCAGGCGCACGATATGCCGGTCGGAGCTCATGGGCTTGGCTTACACCGTTTTCGATGGCTGAACTACTTGTTCGGCCAGAACGTGAATGCCGGACCGAATGCTTGGTTGCCGAAGCGGCGCTTCAAACCGCTGCGATCAGCGGCTCCGCCGGGTAACCGGCGGCAGCGATGGCCCCGGCGATCCGTTCGACCGAGCCCGCGGCCCCGGCGACGGCCACGACCTTCGCCGTCAGGTCCACCTCGATCCGGGCGTTCGGCTCGACGCCCAGGATGGCGCGCGTGACGGCCTTGGCGCAGCCACCGCAACCCATCTTGTCGACCTTATAGCTGTTCATGACGCTCTCCCCTTGGTGGCGTCCCGCGTAGATGGGGCTTCCTATGGTGGGAAGGTCAAGGGGCAATCCTGTCGGTGATTGGCATCCCGGCCTGGCCTGGCTTACGAGGTGACGGCTTGCGTCATTCGCGGTCGTGCCCGGCGCGCCGCCTGTCGGGAGGAAGCGCGGTGGTTGGGGAAGGAGCGACGGCCTTGCTGGTCGGGTTGGTCTCGGCCGTCTACGCGGCGGCGGGCCAGGCGGGCGGTACGGCGTTCCTGGCCGTCATGGCCTTCGCCGCCGTCCCGGCCACGGAGATCCGTCCCACCGCCCTGGCGCTCAACGTGGTGTCGGCCGGATACGCGACCTGGCGGCTCCATCGGGCCCGGGCCATCGACTGGCCCCTCCTGCGCCGGCTCGGGGGACCGTCCCTGCCGGCCGCCCTCCTCGGCGGTCTCGTCGTGCTCGGGGGACGAACTTACCTCCTTCTGACGGGTTCGATGCTCCTGCTCGCCGCCTGCCTTCTCCTGACCCGGTCGCGGGCCGATGCCGTCGACGAACCCGAGGTCGGGTGTGGGCCCGCCACCGCGGCCGGAGCGGCGACGGGCTTCCTCTCCGGGCTGACGGGCGTCGGGGGCGGGGTCTTCCTGGCGCCCCTGCTGATCGGCCTCGGCTGGGCGTCCCCAAAGCGCGTGGCCGGCCTCTCGGCCCCCTTCATCCTCACCAACTCGGCGGTCGCCATCGCCGGCGTGACGCTAGCCGGCCAGACGGTGGCCCCCGGGGTTTCCCTCTACGGCCTGTTCGCCTTTCTCGGGGCCGTGGCCGGCACGGCCGTCGGGCTACGCTGGATGTCCCAGGCCGCCACCCGCCGCCTCATCGCCGGCATCCTTGCCCTGGCGGGAGCGAGCCTCCTGCTAGCTTGAGCTGTCATGCCACGTTCGCACGGTACCGCGCGAACGTGCGCCGTCCCTCGGGTCCGAACGGCACGACGTCGTTGGTGTCGGGCTGCATGCCCACGATATCCATGCCTGGCGATCCGGCCGGCATGCCCGGAACGGCCAATCCGGTGGCCCGCGGCTTCTCCGACAGGAGCCACTTGATTGCCCCCGCCGGGACGTGGCCCTCGGCCGCCTTGGGCCGCTTCATCGACGTGTCGGTCGGCGGGGTGCCCGACAAGGCCGCGCGATGGCTCGGCCTGACGGAAGCGGGCGCCGCTTTCCACCGTTCCCTCGCCAGGTCCGGACCTCTCCAGAGCCTGTTCGACGCCTTTGCACTCCCCTCAAGTCCATCAGCGGCCCGCCCCGGTCCCGGTCGAAGGCATCGACTTCACCGTCGCCATGAGGCGGGCCGGCCCCAGGGCGGCCGTCAGCGTCGCGGCCGCCGACCTGCCCGCCGTCGCGACATGGGTGGCCAAGGTCGGCGACCGCTCATGCGAAGGCTCCCTGCCCGACGAGGAGACCCGGCTCCCGGCCGATGAACAGGAAGCCGGGCTCAGGTTCGCGCCGGCCTGACCGCACTCCGCCTCCCCGTCAGGCTCCCCGCTTCGCGGCACGCCGGCCCCTTTCGATACGATGACCCTCGTCTTCGCACCGACCATGGTCCGAGAGCACCTCGATGACCCGGCATTCCCCGACCCGGCCATGCCCGCATGCACCGATCATGCGGGACAGCTCGCCTCGCAGCGCCGTGAGCCTCTCGATGCGGCGCTCAACCTCGGCGAGATGATGTCGGGCGATGACATCGACCTCGGCACAGGAGCGCTCGGGCTCCGCCGCCAGCGCCAGCAGCTCGCGGATGGCGTCGACCTCGAAGCCAAGCTCGCGCGCGTGCCGGATAAAGGCCAGGCGCTCGACGTCCGCTTGCCCATAGCGGCGGCGTCCCCCTTCCGTGCGCGGAGGCGGCGGCATCAGGTCGGCCGTCTCGTAGTACCGGATGGTGGTGGCGAGCACGCCGGTGCTCCGCGACAGATCGCCTATCGAGAGGTCCATGTTTGCGCTTGCTCCTCCAGTCGCTGGAGGAAGTAGACGTCCATTCAGGATTCGGGAAGGAGGCGTCATGGCCGAGGATTGCTGCGGCTCGACCGGTACCCGATGCGGGGCGTCGGCGGACCATGCCCGCGTGCCGGTGTCGGCCCCACCCGCCGCGGCGGATGCCTGCGAAACCGGGAATGCCTGCGGCTGCTCCGGCGGCGTGCCGGTCTTCGACGGCGTCGACCCGCGCTACAGACGCGTGCTCCGGACGGTCATCGCCATCAACGCTGCGATGTTCCTGACGGAGATGGCCGCCGGGCATCTCGCTGGCTCGCAGGCGCTCCAGGCCGACGCCCTCGACTTCCTGGGCGACACCGTCACATACGGCCTGAGCCTCGCCGTTATCGGCGCCTCGCTGCGGGCGCGGGCTACGGCGGCGCTCGCCAAGGGCCTGTCCCTGAGCCTGATGGCGCTCTGGGTGTTCGGCTCGACCGCCTACCACGTCCTCATCCTCGGGGTGCCCAAGGCCGAGGTCATGGGCGTCATCGGCCTGATGGCGCTCGCGGCGAACCTCGGCTCCGTGCTGCTGCTGCGGCCCTACAAGGACGGCGACGCCAACGTGCGCTCGGTCTGGCTGTGCTCGCGCAACGACGCCATCGGCAACGTCGTGGTGCTGGTGGCGGCGCTCGGCGTCTGGGGCTCCGCGTCCGCCTGGCCCGACCTCGCCGTCGCGACGGTGATGGCCGGCATCTTCCTGACCTCCTCGGTGCAGATCCTCCGGCAGGCCTGGGCGGAGTACCGGGAGGGCGGCGCCACGACCCGAACCGTACCGGCCGGTTAGGGCACGCACGTATGCCCAGACCGACCAAGACGTCTACAGGACGACAATGAAATCGCACGACGCACACGCCGGACACGACCATGGATCGCAGGACCATGGGAACCATGCCGGACATGCCCATGGGCCGGGGCACGGCCACGCACCCGCGAGCTTCGGGCGTGCGTTCGCCATCGGCATCGCGCTCAACGTCGGCTTCGTCGCCGTGGAAGCGACCTATGGCGTGCTGGCGAACTCGGTGGCCCTGCTGGCCGATGCGGGCCACAACCTCTCGGACGTTCTCGGCCTCGTCGTGGCGTGGATCGCGACGGTGCTGGCCAAGCGTGCCCCGAGCCCGCGCTACACCTACGGGATGAAGGGCTCGTCGATCCTCGCGGCCCTGTTCAACGCCGTGTTCCTGCTTGTCGCGGTCGGCGCCATCGGCTGGGAGGCCATCCAGCGCTTCGGCGAACCCGCTCCGGTCGCGGGCAAGACCGTGATGGTCGTCGCGGCCGCCGGCATCCTCGTCAACGGCATCACCGCCTGGCTGTTCGCCTCCGGGGCCAAGGGCGACATCAACATCCGCGGCGCCTTCCTGCACATGGCGGCCGACGCCGCCGTTTCCGCCGGCGTGGTCCTAGCCGGCTTGGTGATCCTCTACACCGGCTGGACCTGGCTCGACCCCGTCGTAAGCCTGGGCATCGTCGCCGTCATCGTCTGGGGCACCTGGGGACTCCTGCGCGACAGCCTCGCCATGTCGCTCGCGGCGGTCCCCCGCGGCATCGACCCGGCCGCGGTGCGCCGGCACCTCGAAGCCCTGCCGGGCGTCATCGCCCTCCACGACCTCCACATCTGGCCGATGAGCACCACCGACGTCTGCCTCACCGCCCATCTCGTGATGACGGGCGGCCATCCCGGCGACGCCTTCCTCATGGAGACGGCGCAGGTGCTGCGCGAGCGCTTCGGCATCGGGCACGCCACCCTCCAGGTCGAGACCGGCTCGGGCGCGGCCTGCTTCCTGGCCCCAGACCACGTCGTCTGACCCGTCCCGGCCTGCCACAGCCGCACCTTGAACCATTGGTCCGGGCCGCCGCTTGCACGGCCTGTACCGCGCGAGCAAAGCGAACATGGTCCAGCCCACCGACATCGCGGCGCACATGGAGGTCGGGTCCTCGGACGGGCTCCATGTCGGCAGGGTCGACCACATGGAAGGCGACGGGCTCATCAAGCTGATCCGGAAGGACCCGGCCGCCCATGGCCGGCACCACCTGCTTCCCCTGGCCTGGGTCGACCGCGTCGACGAGCGCGTCCACCTCTCGGCGACCGCTGCTAATGTCAGGAGCCTTTGGGAGGAGGATGTCCCTCCACAGTCAGGGTAATGAACGAGGACGATTTCACGTCGGCACCGGCAAATTTTGATGAATAACACCTTAACGATGGCATAAAGGCCCAATTATATTGCGCACGAGATAAGACGCTTTCAGCGATACGTTTGAGGAGCGATAATAATCTTGGATCGGTTTCAGAGGTGAGCGCGTTGCTGCCCGTACAATGTTTCCGGGAGCACCAAGATGAAGCGCAACCTTCTCGCCTATACCGCCGTCGCCGCCCTGGCCCTTTCGCCGGCCGCGGCCTTCGCCCAGCACATCGACGTCGGCCCGGGCGGCGTCGGCGTCCATGGCGACAGCCACGGCGAACGGCACGGTGACCGTCACCACGACGACCACCACGAGGTCGTGCGCGAGCACCACCACCATGACCACCACGACGACGACCACGGCGGCGAGCGCCGCACGACGGTCATCGAGCGCCACTGAGGTCGTTCGACCCGGGACCCCGCAGGATCCAACCGCGGGGCCCCGGCAGACAGTGCCTGAGGCGCGAACGCATGAACGGGGACTTCAGGCCGCGTTCAACTCTCCGCGCCCAGTATGCCGGCATCAATCCCCGAGGAACGAGCCATGAGAGCCCGCATTGCAGCCCTGGTCGCCGCGACCGTGATCCTCGTCCCCGCAGCCGCATCGGCTCAGTATTACGGCGGCGACTTCGAGCGGCGCGGCCGCGACGTCCATGTCGACCGGTACCATCACGGCGACCACGACGACGTCGTCGTGCATCGTCATCGCCGACACTACGAGGAGCGGCCGGTCTACTTCGAGGACCGCCACCACCATCACCATCACCACCACGACGACTGAGGCCGGAAGCTTCGCAAGGGCCGCCTGGCATGTACGGGCGGCCAGGAATGGTTCATAAGGCAGCCATGAGCGCGGGATCCTCCTTCAGGGCCTACGAGGCAATGCGCGGCTGGTGGGCGACCGCCATTCGTGCGCTGTCGCTCATGCTCGCCCTGGCGCTCGTCGCTCCCGGCGCGATCCACTCCGCCGAAGGCCATACGCCGGCGCACCACGATCTCTCCATCACGGTCAGCGCGGACAGCGCCGCCCCCGGGCACTCGGATACCTGCCCGGCCTGCCACGCCAACTGCGGCTGCCACCAGGCCATCAGCCCCGAAGGGACCTCAGGGTCCTTCATGGCCGCAACCGCAAGTCCCACCTACGCGACGCTGGACGTCACCGTCGCCTCCGTTTCCCCGGACCGCCTGCCAAGGCCCCCTCGCGCCTGAGGCGGCGTCGCCACCGTCGTGGCGCGTCCCGGCCGGGCATCCCCGCGGATACCGGCCTCCTCATCGAGCGTGACCAGTAAGGGATGACCCGGAACCGCGAGCGCGGTCGCCCGGCCTCCCAGGCGAAACGGCCTTCTTCCATGCGTGCATTCCTGTCCGTGGCCTTCCTGGCCATCGGCATCGCCATCGGCGGTGCCTTCCCCCGCATTTCCGAGACCGTGCAGGGTGCTCTTGCCGCCGCCGGCCTGACGAACGCCCGTGCGGCGCCGCCCACCAAGGCGGCCATGACCATGTCGGCGGCCGACGACAGTCACGGCCATGGCAAGCACGGCCATGAGCATGCGGAAGGTGAGCCCAAGCCCGCCGGTGAGCACAGGCATGCCGAGGGCGAGGCGTCGTACGATGGGGCAGCCAACAAGCAGTCCGAAGGCGAGGCCAAGCCCGCGGCCGGTGGGCACAAGCACGCCGAAGGCGAGGCTCACGGGCACGACGAGGAGGGCGAGGGCAAGATCAGGATGTCGGCCGAGCAGGCCGCTGAGCAGGACATCAAGCTCGCCCGCGTCGGCGGCGGCATCCTCTCGCGTCATCTCCTGGTGCCCGGCACCATCGCCCAAGACGCCGACCGGATCGCCCGCGTCCCCGTGCGGGTCGTCGGCACCGTCGCCGAGATGCGCAAGCGGCTCGGCGAGGAGGTCGCCAAGGGCGAGGTCGTGGCCGTCCTCGACAGCCGGGAGGTCGCCGAGGCCAAGAGCGACTTCCTGACCGCTACGGTGAAGGCGGACCTGGAGAAGACCAACTTCGACCGCCAGCAGGCCCTGTGGGACAAGCGGATCTCGGCGGAATCGGCCTTCCTGAACGCGAAGGCCGCCTACTCGGAGGCGACGCTGCGCGTCGACCTCGCCCGCCAGAAGCTCTCGGCCCTGGGCCTGAACGCCGCCGAGGTCGCCACGTCCGCCAAGAAGGACGAGACTACCCCGAACCTATCCAGCCTGCGCCGCTACGAGCTGAAATCACCGCTTGCCGGACGGGTGGTCGAGCGCAAGGTCGACGTCGGCACCGCGGTCGGCAAGGAGGGAGATCCGGCCGACGTCTACACCGTCGCCGACCTGTCCTCAGTGTGGATCGAACTCGCCGTCCCGACCACCGAACTGTCGAAGGTCCGCGAGGGCGCCAAGGTGACCATCGTCGGGAGCGACGACGCCTCGCGCGGCGAGGGCAAGGTCGTGTTCGTCAGCCCGCTCCTCAACCCAGAGACGCGCTCGGCCCGGGTCATCGTCGCCCTTCCGAACAAGGACATGGCCTGGCGTCCCGGCACCTTCGTCACCACCGAGGTCGAGATCGCGCAGGACAAGGTCGCGGTGCGCCTGCCGAAGTCCGCCGTCCAGACCATCGGGGGCGAGAAAGTGGTGTTCGTGCGGACCGCGGACGGCTTCGAGCGCCGGGACGTGACCATCGGCAAGGCCGACGACGACGCCTTCGAGATCCTCTCCGGCCTCAAGCCCGGCGATGAGGTCGCTGTGGCCAACTCCTTCGTCCTCAAGGCCGAGCTCGGCAAGGCCGAAGCCGACCACGACCACTGAGCGGGGACCGGACATGATCTCGAAGATCCTCGACTTCTCGGTCCACCAGCGCTGGCTCGTGGTCCTGCTTTCGCTGCTCGCTGCGGCCTTCGGCGCGTTCTCGCTGACGAAGCTCCCCATCGACGCCGTGCCCGACATCACCAACAACCAAGTGCAGATCAACACCACGGCGCCCTCGCTCTCCCCGGTCGATATCGAGAAGCAGGTGACTTACCCGGTCGAGACCGCGCTCGCCGGGATCAAGGGCCTGGAATACACCCGCTCGCTCTCGCGCAACGGCTTCTCACAGGTCACGGCGGTCTTTTCCGAAAAGCTGGACATCTACTTCGCACGCCAGCAGGTCGCGGAGCGCATCGGCGAGGCGAAGTCGACCCTGCCGCCGGGGGCTGAGCCCCACATGGGCCCGATCTCGACGGGCCTCGGCGAGATCTACATGTGGTCGGTCCACTACGCCAAGCCGGAGGAGCGAAAGGTCTCTCCCGACGGCAGGCCCGGCTGGCAGTCGGACGGCAGCTACCTGACCCCCGAGGGCCAGCGGCTCACGACCGAGCTCGAACGCACGGCGTATCTCCGTACGGTCCAGGACTGGATCATCCGCCCGCAGGTGAAGACCGTGCCGGGCGTCGCTGGCGTCGACAGCATCGGCGGCTTCGACAAGCAGTACCACGTCCAGCCCGACCCGATGAGGCTGACCGCCCTCGACCTGTCCTTCGCCGACATCGGCCGGGCGCTGGAGGCCAACAACGCCAACCAGGGCGCGCGGTACCTGGAGGACAACGGCGAGGGCTACGTCGTGCGCGCCGCCGGCCGCCTGGAGACCATGGAGGACATCGGCTCCGTCGTCGTGACCACACGCGGCGGCGTGCCGGTGCGCATCTCTGACATCGCCGAGGTCCGGATCGGGCGCGACCTGCGCACCGGCTCGGGCAGCGAGGACGGGCGCGAGGTGGTCATCGGCACCGCCCTGATGCTGATCGGCGAGAACAGCCGCACCGTGGCCGCCGCGGTCGATGCCCGGATGACCGAGATCCGGCGCACGCTCCCGCCGGGGGTCGAGGCCCAGACCGTCCTCAACCGGACCCTGCTGGTCGAGGCCACCATCCGGACGGTCGCCAAGAACCTGGCCGAGGGCGCCGCCCTTGTCATCGTCATCCTGTTCCTGCTGCTGGGCAACATCCGCGCGGCCATCGTCACAGCCCTCGTCATCCCGGTGGCGATGCTGATGACCATGACCGGCATGGTCCAGGGGCGCATCAGCGCCAACCTGATGAGCCTGGGCGCCCTCGACTTCGGCCTCATCGTCGACGGCGCCGTCATTATCACCGAGAACGCCCTGCGCCACCTCGCGGAGCGCCAGGCCGAGCGCGGGCGCAAGCTCGACCTGGAGGAACGCCTCGCCACCGTCCGAGCCTCGGCCGAGGAGATGATCAAGCCCTCCCTCTATGGGCAGGCCATCATCATCCTCGTCTACGTACCGCTCCTCACCTTCACGGGGGTCGAGGGCAAGATGTTCGAGCCCATGGCGCTGACCGTCATCATCGCCCTCGTCTCGGCCTTCGTTCTGTCGTTGACCTTCGTGCCCGCGATGATTTCCATCGTCATCACCGGCAAGGTCACGGAGAAGGACAACCTCTTCGTCCGCGCGATCAAGGCCGCCTACCGCCCCGTCCTCGGTGCGGCCCTGCGGGTCCCCATGACCTTCATCGCGGTCGCGCTAGCGCTGCTCGTCGGGGCCGGGTTCCTGTTCACGAGGCTCGGGCAGGAGTTCATCCCACAGCTCGACGAGAAGAGCATAGCGCTCAACGCGCAGCGCATCCCCTCGACCTCGCTGACCCAGTCACAGGCGATGCAGTTGAAGGTCGAGCAGGCCATCAGCCGATTCCCGCAGGTGGCCTACGTCTTCTCGAAGACCGGCACCGCCGAGGTGGCCTCCGACCCGATGCCTCCGAGCTCGTCCGACACCTTCGTCATCCTCAAGCCCCAGGAGGAATGGCCCGACCCGGACCTGTCGAAGGCCGAGCTCCAGGAGAGCATCGAAAAGGCCCTCGGGGCGCTGGCCGGCAACGTCTACGAGTTCTCCCAGCCGATCCAGCTTCGCTTCAACGAGCTCCTGGCCGGCACGCGCGGAGACCTCGCCGTCAAGATCTTCGGCGAGGAGTTCGAGCCGATGGTCGCGGCGGCCAACCAGGTCGCGGCGGTCTTGCGCGGGACCGAGGGCGCCGACGACGTGAAGGTCGAGCAGACGGCCGGCCTGCCCTTCCTGGAGATCAGGATCAACAAGGCCGAGGCCGCCCGCCTCGGCCTGAGCACGTCCGCGATCCAGGACGTCATCGGCGCCGCCATCGGCGGCCGTGAGGCCGGAATGGTGTTCGAGGGCGACCGGCGCTTTCCCATCGTCGTGCGCCTGAACGACAAGGTGCGCGAGGACCGCGAGGCCCTGGAGAACATCCCGGTACCGCTGCCCCCCGGACCGAACGGGCGGGCCTCCTCTGTGCTCCTGAAGCAGGTGGCGAGCTTCTCCGTCACCGAGGGTCCGAACCAGATCTCGCGCGAGAACGGCCGGCGCCGCGTCGTCGTCACCGCCAACGTCCGGGGCCGCGACATCGGCTCGCTCGTCGCCGAGGCCCAGGCCAAGGTCGCGTCCGGGGTCCGGCTTCCGGCCGGCTACTACGTGACCTGGGGCGGGCAATTCGAGAACCTTGCCTCGGCCCGGAAGCGCCTCATGGTGGTGGTGCCGGTTTGTTTCTTCCTGATCTTCCTGCTGCTGTTTTCAGCCCTGAACTCGGCCCGTGATGCACTCCTGGTGTTCAGCGCCGTCCCGCTGGCGCTGACCGGCGGCATCGCGGCCCTGTGGCTGCGAGGGATGCCGTTCTCGGTGCCGGCGGCCGTCGGGTTCATCGCCCTGTCAGGGGTGGCGGTCCTTAACGGCCTCGTCATGCTCACCTACGTCAAGCAGCTCATCGCCGAGGGGCGGCCCCGGCGCGAGGCCATCCTTGAGGGCGCGATGACCCGCCTCCGGCCGGTGGCGATGACCGCCCTGGTGGCCTCCCTCGGGTTCGTGCCGATGGCGCTGGCCACGGAGACGGGTGCGGAGGTCCAGAGGCCGCTCGCGACGGTGGTGATCGGCGGACTCATCTCGGCGACCCTGCTGACCCTCGTCGTGCTGCCGGCGCTCTACGCGCGCTTCGCTGGGGCCGCGGCGCCGAGGACGGCTTCGGGCACGCAGCCAGACCATGCTTCGCGCCCGGTCATTCCCCAGGCTGCGGAGTAGCCCCGGCACGGAGGGACGGGCCATGGACGGCAAGGTTTTCGGGGTTCTCCTCTGTTGCGGGGCGCTGTCCCCCGTTGCGGCCCAGGAGGCTCCCCTAGGTCTGTCATGGGGGCCGGTAACTGAGGTTCCGAAGCCATCGATGGTCGACCGCGAGGCGAACGTCACGGCCCTCATCTACCTCCACGACCGACCCCTGGCCGCAGGCGCGGACACCGACAGGATCATCCTTGAGGTGTGCAAGGACGAGGGCCTGCAGCAGGTGATCTGGCTAAGCCGCCCCCTGTCCGAGGCCGAGACGCCTTCCCGGTACGAGGCCATCTACCGGGAAGGCGTTCGCCGATACGGGCAACCCCTGTCGCAGGCACAAACGGAGACCGTCGCCTGGCCGGGAGGGCGGGCACTCCTCGCGGTCCGCAGGACGCTGCCCGGGGAGCGGCGGCTCCTGATGGTTTCGCGAGGTAGCCGCTACGCGGCTTGCTCCGATACACACCGGGCCGCGACGGGGCATCCGGCCAGCCTGCACGCGTCCACGCTTCTTACCGGTGGAGCCGATGAGCCATGATGAAGCCGACAGCCGCACTCCTGTTTCTCGGCCTTGCAGTCCCTGCCCAGGCTCAGGTCACCAAGATCGTCGGCATCGGCGCGTCTCCCTGCTCGCGCTTCAATCAGGACATCGGGGAAGCGCCGGCCAAGGAGCGGGATTACCTCGCCTGGGCTCAAGGCTTCATGAGCGGTGCGCTGATACGGGCACCCGAAGGTGTGGACGGGGGCCTTGACCTCACGCCGTCCTCGATGCCGCTGAACGCGCAGGCGGACTTCCTTCGTTCGTTCTGCACGAAACGACCCGACCTCGACTTCATGGACGCGGTGCACGCCCTTTACCGCCATCTGAGAACACTGCAGACATTGTAGCGGCGGCCAGGACCGACACGGCAGGCTTGGACGACCTTGGGGGGACCTCCACCCTCGTGGCGGCTGGAGAACACTCGATGAGTGGCAAGAAGGCTGCTCGGGAGATTGCGGTGGACCGCGGTGCTCGGCGTCCAGCGCGGCGGCGTATCCACATGTGCGCGGGTCAGCCTCCTGCACAAGCGTTCCTTACCCGTGACGGCAAGTAGACTACGCACCTTCGGAACCCTCCCGGAAGCGGAGCCGTTCCTCGATGCTCCCGCATCGGCCTCGTGCGATCTCAGGGTCCGCCCGACGCCGATGCAAGCCATCGACAACACACGAGGAAGCTCCATGAGGAAGTCCCTGTTCGCCATCGCCGCCTTGGCCGCGCTGGGCGCCGTCGGCATCGCCGCTCCTGCCTCGGCCGCTCCCGGCATGATCGGCGCCGCGGATGCCACAACCAACATCGTCAACGTCCGCATGGACGGCATGCATGGCCACCGGGGCCACGGCCGCATGATGGGCCATCGGCACGGTCACGGTCATATGATGCGCCACCATCACCACCGGGGCCACATGATGCGCCATGGGCACGGCCATCGCCACCACCGCATGTGATCTCCAGGGGCCCTTCGGAGCCCCTCATCGTTTCGGCCGACCTTGGGCTGCCGTTTGTGCCGGATCAGGGATGCTGCCCTGGACGTTCGCTCCTCATCGAGGAGGATGATCCATGACGCGCACCTTTACCCTGGCAGCCTTGTCGGTCCTCGCGGCCCTGACGTTCGGGACGACGGCTTCCGCCGCGCCTTTGACCCTGGACGGGTCCGTCGCGATCCGGGACGGGACGGGCCTGCCGCAGACGGCCCAGTACCATTACCATCATCGCAGGCACCACCATCATCACGGCGGGGGATACTACGGGGGTGGCCACCACCACGGCTGGGGGCACCACCGCCACTTCCGTCCGCACCATCACCATGGCTGGGGTCATCACCATCACCATCGACGGCACCACCACCACTTCTAGGCGGTCCCTCGGGCCCGGGAGCACGTCGCCGTCAGGGTGACGGCATCCCTCCGGCAAGTGCCTCCCGGGCCGCCCGGGTGCGCTGAAACCCGTCGTAGCGCCTGCGCCCGAGCGGGTCACAATGCACGCGTCGGAGCCAGCCACGCCGGACGAGGACCTCCAGCGAACGCGCGTCGAGGCGGGCGCCCTCGATCCAGCCCTCGTCTGGGACCCTGAGGAGAAGCGTGCGGTGCCTCTCGGTCAGGGGCCAGGGCGGTGGGCTGGCGGCCTCCTGCCTGACCACCCCCGGCGAAGGCACCGCTTCCAGGAGGGGATGCCCGAGCGCCTGTAGGATCGCGTCGAGGCCGTCCGTCAGGGCCGCGGGGCCGGGCTGCAGGATCAGGGGCGACTTGATCTCGACGATGCGGCCTTGGACGACCGCCGGAATGTCGGACCAGCCGGGCCGCGAGGCGATGCGGGACGGCACCACCATCTTCCCGCACCAGGAGGCGAGGATGACCTCCGGCGCGGCGGCCAGCACCGCCTGCGGCGCCACGATGCGGTCCTTGGCGGCCGCCTGGTCGGCGAGCTCCGGGAACACGTCGTCCCCGCCGGCGATGCGCACGAGCTCCGAAACCCAGCCGATACAGGAGATGAGCGGCTCGTCCCACTCCTCGAAGTATACCCTCGGACGCGGTCGGCCCCGGGCTTGCGCTGCCACCTGCGCTAGCCGGTCCTCGTATCCCGCTGCCAGCGCCTCCGCCTTGTCGCGGGCTTCGACCAACGCGCCAACGGTGCGGATCATGGCGAGGATGCCGGCGACGTCGCGGTGGTTGAACGCATGCACGGCCACGCCCGCTCGGACGAGGTCGGCGACGATGCCGGCCTGCAGGTCGGAGAAGATGAGCACCAAGTCGGGTTCGAGCGCGAGGACCTTCGGGATGTCCGCGCTGGTGAAGGCCGAGACCCGTGGTTTCTCGCGGCGGACCTGCGGCGGGCGGACGGCATAGCCGGAGACCCCGACGATGCGGTCCTGCTCGCCCAGGAGGTACAGGGTCTCGACCGTTTCCTCGGTCAGGCATACGATGCGTTCGGGCGGGAAGCGGTGCATGGGGTCCTATGCGGTGATACCAGCCTCGGCCGCGCCAAGTCCCGGCGGCTCGACCTTGCCGCGCCGCTGAAGCCGAAGCGCCGCGACCCAGCACAGCACCGCCCAGGCCGATCCCACGCACCAGCCTGCCAGGACGTCGGTGGCATAGTGGACCCCGACATAGACACGGCTCGTCCCGACTAGAACCGTGAGGAAGACGGCGAGACCCATGAAGTACGCCTTCAGCCTTGCGCCCACGGCGACGCGCGTCATGAGGGCGCCGAGCGTCAGGTAGGTCACGGCGGACAGCATGGCGTGGCTGCTGGGGAAGCTGGCGGTGAACACCTGGATGCCGCCCGGGATCTCAGGACGCGGGCGATTGAACAGGAGCTTCAGCCCGAAGCTGATGACGGTCCCACCCAGGATCGAGCCCACCACCAGGGCCGCGGCCCCTCGCTTGCGGACCAGGAGCAGGTAGCCCGCCACGGCCGCGATGAGGAAGCACAGGACGAACATGCTTCCCAGCGAGGTTACGTCCCGGGCCATCTCGTGAAGCCAGTCCGGTCCAATCGGGCCGGTGGCGCCGTGGGGACGGAAGAAGCGCGCGACCCGGGTGTCGAACCCCATCGTGTCGCCCTCCATCACCTCGCCCGCCAGGAGGCCGAACCCGAGAACGAGGGCTGCGACGCAGAAAAGCGTCACGGGAAGACCGATCTCCCTCTTGCCTATGCGAGCCATGATGCCGCCCTGGGTCGACTGAGGGGATTGGTTCATCCGTCCGAACTCCCGTTACGGTCCTGGGGCGAGCTCGCGATCACGGTGCGATGGGCTCTCGTGCGGCCTCGCCAACGATGGGTGAACCCGCATGGGCACCCTCGGATCGATGACGCGGCAAAGCCTACCGAGGGGCCAACGGCGGCAGGTTGGTTTCATCAACTCCCCCGTCGCCCGGGACGATGGTCCTCGGGAAGGGCGCCGGTGCCCGCGTGTTGGAGCCGGCCGGCAGGCCGGGCGGATCAATCGTAGCCGTTGGCGCCCAAGACGGCATCCAGGCGGTCCTGGAGGCGCTCCGGCAGTACGGACTTCCATTCCTCCATCGAAGGTGTGCCCACCAAGCCGACGATGGACGCTATGGCCGACTCGCACTCGTCGGCGTCCATCTCCGCGACCAAGGCGTCGATGTCCGGCGAGCTTGGAAAACTCTTCATCCCGGCGATGCCCGACACCTGTGCGGGAGCGAACATGACTTGGGCGGCAAGGTCGCCGGCCTCCGTGGCCAGCATCGGAATGGCCGAGTAGAACTCGTCGAGTCTCATCTCGACCCCGATGGCGTCAAGCCGGAGGATTGCGTCCGGTCCTTGGGGAAGTTGGTAGTGCCATCCGGATCCCTGCCGGTGGAAGACCTCGACCCGGCGTTGGTCCTGCGCGACGAGGACAAAGTGCCGAAGGTCGGGCAGCGCCTTGTACTTGAGCCATTTCCTGCCGCGGTCACACCGTTCGGCGGAAGGGGACAGCACCTCCAAGATGACGGTCGCCGAATTGACGCTCTTGGTCTCCGGGTCTGGTTCGACGGTATCCCCGCAGGCGACGGAGACATCCGGGTAGAAGCGCGCCGTTCCGGCCTGGAGACGCATCGTCTCACGGAACGACGCGCACGGGCCGCCGGGAGCGAAGCGGTCGCCGATGAGGTTGTCGAGGCGCTGGGTCAGGGCGGGGTGGGCGGTAGAGCCCCCGACCATCATCCGGATGACCTGTCCGTCAATGTACTCCAGCCGCTCGCCTTCCTCCACTGCTTCGCAGAGGCGCTCATACTCATCCAACCTGATAAAATCGTCGCGCAACGCAACGGGCATGGTCCGGTCCCGAGAGGTTACTCCCATACCATAGGCCTGGCCGTGGCAATCCTAAAGCGCACGGACAGGTCCGGTGGGGCGTTCGCCTTGCCACGGACGCGGCGTCGTAGGCCGCTCGCCGCGACGGACCCGTACCCGACCGCGTCGTTCCCGACCTGGATGCGTCCGATGCGATCCGGCCATATCCTCGAAGCCCTTCCATGAACCGGTGGCTCGGCATCGGGCCGCCTCTTCCCATTCGAGGGCCGTAGCCGAGGCTCAGATAGGGATGCCGCCGCGGTAGTGTGCGAAGGCGCTGCGGCCAGCAGGTCCGAAGAGGACGACCTCGTAGGTGTCGGGCTCCATGCCCTCGACCTCCATGCCGGGGGAGCCGACGGGCATACCGGGCACCGCCAACCCGGTACCCTCGGGCCTCTCCGCCAGGACGCGCCTGATCGCCCCGGCCGGGACATGCCCCTCGACCACGTAGCCGCCGACCTGGGCGGTGTGGCAGGAAGCGAGGTCGCGCGGCACGCCGAGGCGGACCTTGAGCGGGTTCACGGGTCCCTCGGTCACCATCACCGGGAATCCGTTCTCCCGCAGGTGCGCGACCCATTTCTCGCAGCAGCCGCAGGACGGGTCCTTGGTCACCGCCACCGTCGGCAGGCCCTGAGCCATGGCCGTGCGTCCGAAACATGCCGTTGCCGCCAGGCCCAGGACCACGGCACGGCGGGTCGTCCTCGTCGTCTCGATCATGTTCTCTCTCCCATCCTCACTCGGCGGCCAATGGCAGATTTTGACGTTCGACGGATTTCCTAGCGGTATCGGATCCCGGCAGCCCCCACCCCTTCACCAGGCCGTAGACCGCCGGGATCACCACGAGGGTCAGGACGGTCGAGGAGACCATCCCGCCGATCATGGGAACGGCGATCCGCTGCATGACCTCGGAGCCTGATCCCGTGCTCCACAGGATCGGCAGCAGGCCGGCCATGATGGCGACCACCGTCATCATCTTCGGGCGCACCCGCTCGACGGCCCCGACCATGATGGCCCTGCGCAGGTCGTTTCGCGATAGGGGCCGGCCCTCCTGCTCGCAGACCGCCCGGATCTCGGCCAGCGCATGGTCGAGGTAGACCAGCATGATCACGCCGGTCTCGGCGGCGACGCCCGCCAGCGCGATGAAGCCGACCGCCACGGCCACCGACAGGTTGAACCCGAGCCACCACATCAACCAGACGCCGCCGATCAGGGCGAAGGGCAGCGAAAGCATCACGATCAGGGTTTCGGTCAGCCGGCGGAAGTTCAGGTACAGCAGCAGGAACACGGTCAGCAGCGTCAGCGGCACCACGACCTTGAGCCGGGCGGTGGCCCGGTCGAGGTACTCGACCTGCCCGCTCCACTGGATCGCCGTCCCCTGCGGCAGGGCCACCTCGCCGGCCACCGCCGCACGCGCCTCTGCGACGTAGCCCCCGAGATCCCGTCCGGTGACGTCGACGTAGATGAACACCGCGAGCCGTCCGTTCTCCGTGCGAATCTGGGTCGGGCCGCGTGTGAGGCTTATCTTGGCAACCTCGCCAAGTGGGACGGTCCCACCTCCCGGTAACGGAACCTGAACCTCGTCCGCGATGGACCGCGGGTCGGAGCGGAAGGCCCGGGGGTAGCGCACGTTCACGGTGTAGCGCTCGCGCCCCTCGACGGTGTTCGTGACGCTGTCCCCGCCGAGCGCCATGGCGACGACGTCCTGCACCTCGCCGACCGTCAGGCCGTAGCGGCCCAGGACCTCCCGGTCCGGGGTGATGTCGAGGAAGTAGCCGCCCTGGACGCGCTCGGCGTAGGCGCTCGCCGTTCCGGGCACCGCCTTGACGACCGCCTCGACCTTGCGGGCAACCTTCTCCATCTCGCCCAGGTCCGTCCCCAGCACCTTGACGCCGACGGGCGTGCGGATGCCGGTGGCGAGCATGTCGATGCGGGCGCGGATCGGCTGGGTCCAGGCATTCGAGACGCCGGGGAACTGCAGCGCCTTGTCCATCTCGGCCCTGAGGCTCGCCATCGTCACGCCGGGGCGCCAGTCCGCCTTCGGCTTCAGGTTGACGATGGTCTCGAACATCTCGCTCGGGGCCGGATCGGTCGCCGTATTGGCCCGCCCGGCTTTCCCATAGACTGACAAGACTTCGGGGAAGGTCTTCAGGAGGGCGTCCTGTCTCGCCAGGAGATCACCGGCCTTGGTCACGGAGATGCCCGGCAGGGTCGTCGGCATGTACATCAGGGTGCCCTCGTCGAGGTCGGGCATGAACTCCGACCCGAGCTGCACGGCCGGCCAGACCGAGACGCCGAGCACCCCGAGCGCGATCAGGATGGTGAGAACGCGTGCCCGCAGGACGAACGCTATCACGGGACGGTACAGCCAGATGAGGAGGCGGTTCACCGGGTTGCGGTGCTCCGGGACGATGCGGCCGCGCACGAACAGCACCATCAGGGCCGGGACGAGGGTCACCGACAGCACGGCCGCGGCGGCCATGGCGAAGGTCTTGGTGAAGGCCAGCGGCCCGAACAGGCGGCCTTCCTGGCTCTCCAGGGTGAAGATCGGCAGGAAGCTCACCGTGATGATGAGGAGCGAGAAGAACAGCGAGGGGCCGACCTCGCCCGCGGCCTCGATCAGCACCTCGATCCGGGGCTTGCCGGGGTCCGCCCGCTCCAGGTGCTTGTGCGCGTTCTCGATCATCACGATGGCGGCGTCGATCATGGCGCCCACCGCGATGGCGATGCCGCCCAGGCTCATGATGTTGGCGCCGAGCCCCAGGGCCTTCATGCCGGCGAACGCCATCAGGATGCCGACCGGCAGCATCAGGATGGCGACGAGCGCGCTGCGGACGTGGAGCAGGAACACCACGCAGACCAGGGCGACGATGACGCTCTCCTCGATCAGCGTGCCCTTCAGGGTCTCGATGGCCGCCTCGATCAGGTACGAGCGGTCATAGACCGGCAGGATTCTCGTACCGAGGGGCAGGCTGGCCTCGACCTCGGCGAGTCGGGCCTTCACACCCGCGATGACGTCGAGGGCGTTGGCCCCGAAGCGCTGGAGGATGATGCCACCGGCGACCTCGCCTTCGCCGTTCATCTCGGTGATGCCGCGCCGCTCGTCGGGGCCGAGCTCGACCCGGGCGACGTCCTTCACCCGAAGCGGGGTACCGGCCTCGGTCTTGAGGACGATGCTCTCGATGTCGGCGACGCTCTTGAGGTAGCCGCGGCCACGGACGACGAATTCGAATTCGGAGAGCTCGACGGTGCGCCCGCCGACGTCGGCGTTGCTCGACCGGATCGCCTCCCGGAGCTTGGAGAGGGTGATGCCCTGCGCCCGGAGCCGGCTCGGGTCGACGACCACGTTGTACTGCTTGACGAAGCCGCCGACGCCGGCGACCTCGGCCACGCCCTCGGCCCGCGACGCCCCGAAGCGGATCACCCAGTCCTGGAGCGACCGGAGTTCGGCCAGGGTGCGTTCCTTGGCGACCACCACGTACTGATAGACCCAGCCGACCCCGGTGGCGTCCGGGCCCAGGGTCGGGGTCACGCCGGCCGGCAGGCGCTTGGCCACCGTGTTGAGGTATTCGAGCACTCGGCTCCGGGCCCAGTACGGGTCGGTGCCGTCCTCAAAGATGACGTAGACGAACGAGACCCCGAAGAACGAGAAGCCGCGCACGACCTTGGACCGCGGCACCGTGAGCATCGCGGTGGTCAGAGGGTAGGTGACCTGATCCTCGATGACCTGCGGCGCCTGGCCCGGGTACTCGGTGTAGACGATGGTCTGTACGTCCGAGAGGTCCGGGATGGCATCCAGCGGCAACGTGCGCAGGGCGTAGAGCCCGGCCCCCACCGCGAACACCGTCCCGATCAGCACCAGCACCAGATTCCGGGCCGACCAGCCAATGATGCGGGCGATCATGGCGCCCTCCCATCGGCCGCCGCCTGCGGACCCGGGTCGGCCTTCGGCTCGGAGAGACCCTGGAGCGCCGCCTTGAGGTTGCTCTCGGCATCGATGAGGAAGTTGGCCGAGGTCACGACCCGGTCGCCCGCCGCGATGCCGTCCCGGACCTCGACGTAGCCGTCGCCCCGGGTGCCGAGCCGGACTTGGCGCGGTTCGAACCGACCCTCGCCCCTGTCCAACAGCACTACCTGCCTGACGCCCGTGTCGATGACGGCATCGTCGGGCACCGAAACCACCGGCCTGGCGTTCCCGGTCGCGATCTCGACGTCGGCATACATCCCGGGCCGGAGGTCGCCGTTCGGGTTGGGCAACTCGATCCGCAGGCGCGCCGTGCGCGTCCCCATGGCGAGGTGCGGGTAGATCCGGGTCACGGTGCCGGTGAAGGCGCGGTCCGGGAAGGTCCTGGCCCGCACGATGGCCGCCTGGCCTTCCGCGACGGAGGCGAGGTCGCGTTCGGGGACGTCGACGAGAACCCAGACCCGGGAATGGTCGACGAGCTTGAACAGGGTGTCGCCGGACTTCGCCCGCATCCCTTCCGAGACGTTGCGCTCGACCACCACCCCGTCGCGGGGAGCCGACCACGTGATGGTCGACGGCACCTTCCGGGTGCGTTCGACCTCGTCGATGACCTCGGGCGGAATTCCAAGGTTCTCCAGGCGGCGCCGCGCCCCCTCGTAACCGATGCCGGTCAGGTACTGCGCGGCGGCTGCATTCATCTCGGGCGAGAACAGGCGCATGAGCGGCTGGCCCTTGTGGACATGGTCGCCGGTGGTGACGGCCTCGACCTTCTCGATGAACGCGTCGGTTCGCATGGCGATGACGGAGATCCGGCGCTCGTCCTCCTCGATGGTGCCGGGTGCGCGCACCGGCCTTGATAGCACCCGGCGCTCGGCGGCAGCCGTTCGGACGCCCGTACGCTGCACCTTGCCAGGCGAGAGGGCGACCGTGCCGTCGTCGATGTCCTCACCCTCGTAGACGGGGAGATAGTCCATCCCCATCGAGTCTTTCTTCGGCACCGGCGAGGTGTCCGGCAACCCCATCGGATTGCGGTAGAAGCGGACCTTGCGGGCACCCGTCGCAGGCGCCGTAGCTTGCGCCATCGACATGTCGCCGTGCCCGGCATTGGGCATCGTCCCTGGCTCGTCGGGCTCGTCGAAGCGCACGTCCTCGCTGGCGCGCACGGCGCGATAGTCGCGACCGTCTGCCGTACGCGTCGGCTCCGAGGCGTAGGACGGCCTGCCGTCGGGGTCCTGATAGTAGACCACGGGACCTGTCGCCTTGGTCGATACCGGCAGAGGCACCGAGGAGCCCGGCCGGGCGCCCGGTAGCCAATGGGCGAACTCGGTCCGCGCCTGCCGGAGGAGCGCCGGCACGGGGTTGCCCTCATGCCCCGCGCCATAGCCCAAGATCCCCGCCGCGAGCGCGGCGAGGGTCCCGGCTGCCCAAGCCGACCGGCTCACTTGGTAGCCTTGAGCACCAGCTTGTTCTCAACGGTGCCGGTCTCGCCCTGCACCTTGGCCCCGAGCGAGAGGCGCCATCCGCCGGCCATCGTCAGCTTCGCCTTGAAGCGGTAGATGCCGGGCTCCGGCGAGGGCAGTTGCTCGATCTTGGAGGTCATCTCCTCCATGCTGTCGGGCGCCATGTCGATGCGCTTGGCGAAGATCACGGCGTTCGGCACCGGCTTGGCCGTGCGCTTGTCGACGAGGCGCACGTCGAGAATGGCCTCGCCCTGCTTGGCCTCGTCCTTCACGAGTTGGAACTCGTAGTCCGTGGTGTCGGCCCGCGCCGCGGCGGTGAGGGCGAGGCCGAGCAGCGCAGCCGGCAGGGCACGCGAAAACGATGTCTTGGTCACGATGGGAGATCTCCTGAAAGCGATGGAAGGTCACGCGCGGACGCGCGTCACCGTGCCGACGCAAGCGCCGGCGGCATCGGTTCAGGATCGGGGAGGCTCGGTGGGCGGCCCCTGCGAGAGGCTGTCGAAGGAGGCGATGACAGCCCAGGCAGTCCCCTCGACGACGGCGACGCGCCCCGGCAATCGGAGGGCGCCGGGCAGGCCGGTGGCCACCTTCGCCAAGCAGAGCGCCATCAGCGGGCAGCCCTTCGAGCAGTCGGGCATGTCCGGCCGCTCTTTGGGACAGCACGGCATTTCGTCCATGGCCATCCCGGCCATGTGGACCACGGCCTCGTCGGGCATCACCATCGCGTGACCCTGAGCGGCCGTCGGCGCAAGCATGCCCGCGGCGGCCGCGGATGCGGTCACAGGCGCAAGGGTTAGGCTGAGCACCGCGAGGAGCGGAAGCAGCCGCCGAAGAGCGAGCCAGAAGGACACGAACGGACGATGCCACATCTTGGAACGGCGAGGAAGAGAAAGAACTACCTGACGCGCCATAGAGATAGGGCGAGCGCGACGTTCAGCAGGGCAAGCGTGGTCAAGAGGGCGAAGGTCGCGTCGGCGCTCGCGTGCGTCAGCACGACCGCTTCGAGTGAAGGCGCAAGCGCCTGCGCCACCAGCCCCGGACGCGCGAGCCTTCCGACGAGCGGGGCGTACCGCTCGGGTCCGAAGAGCGCAAGAGGCACGGTGCCACGGGCGATGGAGTAGATCCCATTGCCGGCTCCGTAGAGGACCAGCGCCAATCCGACCACGGGCGAGCATACCGCTAACGCCGCGATCCCGATGACGACCAGGACCATCGCCGCGGTAAGGGTCCAGAGAGGGTGATGCCGGCCCTATACGGGCGGCTCGCAGTCGTTCAACGCGGTCAACAACCTGCGGGTCCTCGGGCGCTGGATGCGGATGATCATCATCCCGAACCAATCATCGGTGCCGATGGCGTACAAGGAGTTCGACGACGCCGGGCGGATAAAGGCGGGGCCGCTCTGCGACCGCGTGGTGGTTGTCCGCGAGGAGCTGATGAAGTTCACGCTGCTGACCCGGGAACGGGCCGACTACCTTGTGGACCGCTATTCCGAGCGCAAGAAGCGCGAACCGGAGCGCCTGGAAGCCGTCGCCACCGATATTGAGTTCATGAAGCGCTGAAGCCTCCTGGCTGACGGATGTAAGGCCAGGCCTGCATCGTTGGGCTCACCATCACGACGTTGATGGTCAAGTACAGCGGGCTTCGTGGATGGCCTCAGGGAAGGAACGGCTTGGCCATGCCGGCATTGTCCCCCTCGCACGCCTTTGAGGTTGCGGCACCAACGGTCCCGGGAAGATGACGGCGGGTACGAGCATTCCGGGAACGGCACCGACCGACGCCGCGCCCGCTCGCGAAAACCGCACCGGCTACAACAATCGCGACGCCATCAGGCTGCTCTTCATCCTGGCCCTGGGCAGCGAGCCGGTCGACCCCGCACGAGCCGCCCCGGGCGACCCCCGGGTGTTCCGCGGCGAAAAGCGGGCGATGGCCATGGATTTTCTCGTCCGATATCCCGACTACCTCGCCGATGCCCTGCTGGACCGCTACGAGGCAGAGGCCGACGCCTCCTTTCTCGCGCAGGCCGAGGCGATCTTCGATGCCGACGAGCCCAGCGTCAGGCTGGTTGGCATGGTGCGGTGGCACCGGGGCGCCTTCCAGAACATCGAGACCGCCCTCTCCATCCTCCGGGCCTACGGGATGGTGACGCCGCTGCGCCAGGCTGGCGGCCATCGGCGGCACGATTTCCGGATCGAGCCGCCGGCGTTCCCGTTCATGGAGGAAATGATCCGGGAGCATCCGTTGCTTGCCTGGTACCGGGACCGGGCCGGGCTGGTATCGACGCTCGCCGGCCTACGCAGCGGGTCCAGCCTCAAGGACGAGCAGTACCTCCACCAGGAATACAGGGACGCGCCGCTCGGCACCGAGATCCCGTCCATCAAGGACCGGGTGCTGGCCCGCATCCGGCGGCTGAGGAACAAGGCATGACGGCGACGCCGACGAATGCGGACGATTGGGTCGGGACGATTGCGACGAAGGCCAAGGTCCCGCCCGAGGAGGTCCAGGCCGTCCTCGACCGGCACGGCATCCTGCCTCAGGCGGCGTTGCCGCGTCGCCGTCAGCTTCGCCTCGCGTATATCGCGCTGGCCGGACGGAAGCAGGGCACCGACGACGATCGCGACATCGATTTTCGTTGGCCCCAGGGCGACGGCGAGATGGGGGCCGGGCTCTGGGCCTTCCTGTCGGACAGGAATTCGCGGGGCAAGTCGAGCCTGCTCAACCTCATCCAGGCCGCGTTGCGCGGCGAATTCCCCGGTATCGTGAAGCCCGACGTCTGGGGATGGCTCAGCCTCGTCGAGGTAGCCTTCCGCATCGACGCCACCCCCTATCGCGTACGGGTCGAGAAGGAGGTAGGCGAGGTCGATCCGCGCATGGCCCGTGGGACACTCTCGCGCGGCGAAGGCGATGCGCGGATCGACCTCTATGCTGGTTCGGCCGACAAGCCCTTCGAGAAGGCCGTGGCCGACAACATGATGGAGGAGTTCGGCTTCGGCTCCTTCCACGCCTTTAACAAGGCGTACGGTCCGCGTACCCACGGCTGGAACGCCATCGCCACCTCGTTCTTCGTCCACGGGCCTGGCTCGGCGGTCTTCGGCAACGTGACCCGCGACGGCGTGCCCCTGCGCCTGCTGCAGATGTTCATGGGCCTGCCGTGGATCACCACCTACTCAGCGGCGTCCACGGCGTTCAAGAAGGTGTGCGCCGAAGGCGAGAAGGCCTCGTCGGCAGACCCGGCCAGGGGACGGCTGGCCGAGCGTCTCAAGGCGACCGAACAGGAGCTGGACGACCTGCGGGCCCGAAGCGGGACGCGGGTCGACCGCCCGCGCCTTCGCTTGGACCTCGTGACCCGCGACAGGGAGACGATGCCCCTTCGCGCGGCGGTCGCCCTGGCGGAGGAACGCGTCGACACCCTCGACCGACAGGCCTCCGCGGCGCGGGGGTCGGTGGCCGAGCTCAAGCGGACCCTGCAGCAAATGCGGGACGAGATGGCGGCGGGGATGGTGTTCAGGCGGCTTCGACCGGTGTGCTGCCCGTCCTGTGACAACGGCATCGACGCGAAGCGTTTCAACACCGCGGAAGGCGGCGGGACGTGCGCCCTTTGCGGCGAGAAACATGTCGAGGAAGATGACGAGGGCCCTCGCATCGACGACCTGCAGGCCGACGTGTGCGAGGCCGAGCAGGTTGTCGCCCGCCTGAACGCGGAGCTCGCCGCGGCGAGGCGGCGCCTGCGCGAGTCTGAAGCGGAGCGCGACGTCAATCAGGCGCGCATCGGCGAAATCGCGGCGGAACTCGCCTCGGTCGAGGATCCCGATACGGAGTTCCGCGTCAGGGCCCTGGAGGCGCAGGCCGAGCAGCTCAGGGAGATCATCGCGGAGGTCGCGGCGCCGGCGGCGACCGCCGTGGCGGACGACGCCGCGGTCCTGCGCCAGGTCGAGAAGGTGACCCGCGAACTGTTCGACGACATGCAGCGAGACGTCCTGAAGGAGGTGTCCGACGAGGTAGCCGCCCTCTCCCGGCGCTTCGGCGTCCAACACGTCGAGGGCATGGATTGGTCCGGCAACAACACTCTCGCCATCCGGCAAGGCGGGGCTGACATCACGTTCTCGGACCTGTCACCCGGCGAGAACCTCCGGGTGCGCATCGCCGCGGCCCTGGCGGTCGTCGCCGTCGCGCGCCGCCGCCGCTTCGGGCGATACCCGGGCCTGCTCGTTCTCGACAGCCCGCGCTCGCAGGAGATGACCGACGACGATTTCGCCGCATTGATGGCGAGCGTGCAGGAGGTCATCAACGAGACAGGCGACGCCCAGGTCATCGTCGGAGCGGCCACCAAGCCCGCGCTGGTGGGAGTTGTCCCAGGCCAGCAAACGCTCCACGCTCAAGGCAACCGATTCCTTTTCTGAGACGGGTTCCACGGTGGCGGAGGACGTTCTGCGACGGCTTCTGACCGAGGGGAGCGGCGAACCCGCCGACCTCTCGTCCGTCTCGTCGGCGCAATTACGGGAGGTCGTCCGTGGATCGGCGCGGGGCTTCGGAGGGGCCGACCTGTTCGTCGCCCTGGCCTCCCATCCCAACGTCGAAAAAACCATTCTGGCCGCGGTCGAGATCGTCCGCGAGGCCGGCGACGTCGTCGCGATGGTCGGCATCGCCGCCTGGCTCAGCCATGGTGGCCGGTTGCGCCCAGAGGACGCGAGCGCGCTCGGGCGTGCGTTCCTGGAACGCGCCGGGGACCGCACCGGCGATTACGGCACGCGCGCCCACGCGCTCAAGGCGGCGATGATCCTCGCCCAGTCGGACCGCGCCCTCCTGCGACGGCTTCAGGCGGAGATGATCGATCTCGACCCGGCGGACGACGGTGACTTCCTGCGCCATGCCGCCGCGATCACGGGCGCCCTCCTTGCACGCGGTCCGGACCCGGATCTGCACGCGGTCCTGGGCAAGCTCCTCGACGTCGAGGAGGCGGAGGACGAGGTCGCCATGGAACTCGGGCTCGACGCACTCCGTGCCGGTCTCGACGCGACGACGCAGGACGATGCGCTCCGGTCGTTCCGGGAGGCCCGGGACTGGTTTGTGCGGTCCGAGGCGACGAGCGACGAGCGCCCGGACGCACGGCTGTATCGCCGCTGCCTGGACATGCTGGTCGCGTTCCAGACCGGCCGGCCCCAAGGCGATGTCCGTGTCGGCATCGACGGCATCAAGGAGGCCGCCTTCGCGTACACGGCCTACCTCTCGCCCTCCGACCGCCCCGAGGAGACGTCGTCCTGGCTCGGTGCCCGGGGCCGGGAGCGCGTCCACTGGTCGATGCTCGCACTCAGGCTGGGCGCCCTCGACACCAGCTTGGGTAAACGGGCCTGGCTCAACGCCGCCGCCGTCATCCAGGACGAGCTCGTGTCCGTCTACTCGGCGAGCCGCAGCATCATGGTGCGCCGCGAGGACGGCGGCCTTGAGGCCGTCCTCCAGCCCCGAATCGTCGGTGCCCTGAAACGCGAACTGCATTCCCTGGACACCCTCGGCCAATGGATCGAGGAAAATGCCAGTTCGGGCCTTTTGCCCGACGTCGCGGGGCTCCGTACCCTGGTTGCCGACGCCCACGAGGGAGTGGTCGCCCACCGCCCTACTGAGGCGGCGACCGGGAGCTCACCGGTCACCGCCATCCTGGAGAGCATCCCCGAGGCCGGCCGGGCATCGGCGATGGCGCGCGTCGCTGGCGCCATGACGACGCTCGTCGACGAGAGCACCTCCGTGGTGGTCTCGGACCTGTTCGACCGCATCCTGGAAGCCCTCGGCGGGAACGAGCACTACCGTAGGCACCAGGACGCCCGCAGCCTCTTCGAGGTCGCCCTCTGGATGACCACCCTGTTCGTCGTCCAGCGGAGCAATGTCAGTTCCAGCACGTTCAGGCGGGTCAAGTATCTCTTCGAGCGGGATCCGGCCAAGCTGCCGCTGGAGGAAGTCCTCCAAGAGGACTACCTCGATTTCCTGTGCGGCTCCCCCCTCGCCGGGATACTCGGCGCCGAGGCCAGCGACGTCGCCGGGGGGCGCGTCGACGTCCTGTTCAAGCACATGCGCACGACCTTCGTCGCGGAGTTGAAGAAGACGGACCGCAAGCTCACGAACGCGCAGGTCGTGGACGAGTACGGGCTCCAGAAGGTGGCTTACGACGTGACGAATGTCAGCTTCGGCATCCTGATGATGCTCGACCTTCACGACCTGGGCGGCGGTCAGCCGGACGTCGCCGAGCGGATCTCAGTCCACCACGTCACACCGCCCTGGGGCACTACGGAGCACGCCGTCGTCCTCTTCCGGGTCCAGGGGCGCCGTAAGACTCCGTCGAAACTCTGAGGATGCCGAGGTCCGGGCGCGGGCCCGTCTCCCGTCACCGGTCGGGCTTCGACGGGGCGAGCCGGGCTCGCTCCACATGAGCGGGCGATACCGGCCGCTTTGGAACTGCTCGCCGTCGGTGCGCTCGGCGAAGTAGGCGTCCATCGGCCTGACCCCCTGCGTCACCGTCTCCATGAGCGCTGTCACGAGGACCTGCCCTTCGCCGAGCAGCGCCTCCCGCAGCCGGTTGGCCAAGGCATCCAAGATTACGCCGCCGGGAAGCGGCACCGTCTCCGGCATCGCGAAGGACCGGACTTATGGATGCGCCTCGTCGAAGGTAACCAGTTGCTGCTGCCACGGGTCGATCGCCCGGCGTCCGAGAAGCCGTCGCAGCGTCTCCGCATCGACGTCGAACCGCAGCGCCTCGTAACAGCGCCGCCGTCCAAGTTCACCGGCGAGCGCCCTTATGACGCCTTGCGCACCGTCGAACTCTCGTTCGAGATCATAAGTTCGGAGATTCAGGTAAGGACGCACCATCGACTCGACCATGAATCCTAAGGCCAAGTTTCACGATTGAGTGGGATGCTGTTCAGCCGCAATCCTGCCGTGGCTGGTTCACGTCAAGCGCCTGGTCGCGTCGGGTCTGCACCCGGACGGCGAGCCGGACGCAACGAACGTAAAGCTGAGAAAGCATCTATTAAGCACTTTTGCTGCCACCTCTTGCATGCCCGGGGCGCAGAGGATATTATCTTATCATAAAATTTTATCAAAATCCGATAATTCTGTTAATCTTCGAGCCTAATGCCGCGTGCATCTACTTGCTGCATGCTTATGACTCCTGTCGGTAGGCCGGATGGCCACGCGCAGGAGGTTCAAATGACCGAAGATACCCTGGAAGAGCTACTGCTCAGAAGTGCGCAGGCAACGGACTTTGAGTTCCGTTCCTTCAGCATGGAGGCACAAGCCAAGCGCATCGCGCGGGCTTTTCAATACTCAAAAGTCGTTGTGGCGCTCTACCCAACGCACGACGAGACTGGCTTCGCTCACATGTTGCTCAAGGGCACACCGGCAAGGCTCGAGTTGGAAGTGCAGGAAGCCGCACGACTAATGGGGCCATTCCGCATGCTGCGGCCAACGTGGTTCGCATTGACGGTTACGAGTCCAGATGTAGCCAGAGCTATAAGAGATGTCCATGAAATGAAGCGACACGAGCGCGCAACGAAAGCCAAGGAGAGTAAGTTAACAAGCGAGTTCCGGGAGGAGTTGACCCCTCTAGGACTCAAAAGGTTTTCTCAGACGAATGTGGTCGCACGATACACGCACTACGTGCGATCGAAAGGCCTGACGCTCCGCAAAATTCGGATCTCAATGGAGCGAGCATAGCCGACGTAATGGCCGGATAAACTATAACAATCCGGCCATTTAAAAAATTAAGTCGAGGACTGAACGACTGAATAGTTCATTGCTTAGCTTGGCCAAGCCGCTGTTCTAAATTTACATCCGAACTATGTGGACAGGCGTTTGCGGCGCTAAGCGCACGCTCGTAGCAGGGCGCCTAAATCGTAAGCGTCCACACGCCGACTGCTCAACATTTCAGCACGTTCTTTATGCAGAACTGAGCGCCTGCCCAGCGGTGCAGGGGCGGTCAAAACTGCGGTTTTTGCCCCTTGGTAAGATTTTGGCGTCCGTGGTGACGAACGGGTACGTGGCGAGGCTGCCTGGTACGGTCTAGGGTCGCCAGAATCGCTCCACACCCACGCTGATGGGTGATGTCGGTTGAGGTGCTCGCCTGGATGCTCGCGGGTGCTCTGGCAGCTTTCCGGGCCGGATGAGATACTCGATGCACGTCGCGTCGGGTCGTGCTGCTCCGCCGCCACAGCCGGACCGTCGCCTTGCTCTACCTCCCGTCCTCGTCCTTCGTTCGCCTCGACGCCTATGCGCCCATGCTCCTGCCGCAGGCGGAGCAGCATCGCCTGGCAGAGACGTTCCGCGCCCGCGTTAACGTCGGCCCCCGCGCAGCCCACGCAAGGACGCTTCATCCCGACCTTGAGGGCGCCAAGGGCAAGGTGAGCCTGATGCGAGTGACCGGCAACGCCGGCGAGGAGCGCTGGGAGACCCGCGTCGTCACCGTCGGCGAGCTCGCCACGTCCGACGCCCTGCTTTGGGCGACACACATCAGCATGCAGCGATTCTACGGCGCCCGCGGCAGCACGAGTCTCGTCCAGCTTCGGTCCCTCATCGCGGACGCGGACTGCCACGACCAGGCCGCCTTCCGCGGACTCAGCCCCGAGGAGATGGCCGGCATCCTGATCGAGCGTCTGCGCGCGGCGGGCAAGCCCCTGCCGTCCTACGTTCTCTTTAGCGGCCGCGGCCTGCACCTCGTTTGGGTGCACCAGCCGCTCATGGCGACGCCAGGCATCACGCGGCGGCACCGCTCCGTCCAGCGCCACATGCACGGACCCAAGGGCGGCGTTCCGTCCGCGACGGTCCGGACCGCCTCGGGCACCCGTCTGCAGGACCCCGAGGTCATCGCCCACGAGGAGAGGATGGCTGCGGTCTGGCGCGGCACCGGCCTCGACCGCGGCGCCTCGGACACCGCTCGCGTCCTGCGCCTCGCCGGGTCGTACAACGCGAAATCCGGGCAGGTCGCGCGGCTGGTCTGGCCAGCATCCTGGACCGACGTGGTCGAGCACGATTTTGAGGACCTCGCGACGTCGTTCCTGCCCTACACCCGGGAGCAAATGGCGGCCATCAAGGCCGAGCGCGATGCCTCGTGGCGTCAGCGCGAGGCCGTCCGCCAGGAGCGACGCGCCGAGCAGGAGGCCGCCGGCATTACGCTCGTGGAGGAACAGACCCGGCGCCGGATTTCCGGCGGATACTGGGCGAGCGTCGTCGATGCCCTCGATGCCATCCGGGTGTGGTGGGGCGGGACGCCTCCTGAGGGCAAGAGGGAGTTGTGGGGCTTCCTCTCGGCCTGCGCCATCGCCCAGGCTGAGGGTGGCGACGCGGCAACGTGGGCCTCGCGCCTCTGCAGACCAGCCGGCCTAACCGAGGGCGAGCTCCGGACGTCCCTCGGCGCCCTGGATCGGCAACTCCGGCGGCATGAAAACGGCGAGACCCGCGATCACGACGGCACAGAGCGGTCCGTCATCTACGAATACTCGAAGGCCCGGATGCTCAGCCTCCTCGGCCTGTCCGAGGACGACGCCCGGGCCGCCGGAGCCGGCGCGCTGCTGCCCGGCGGCGTCGCTCGGTCTGAGCGGGAGCGCAGCGCGTCCCGTCGCGCCGAGGCCGGCGTCCAGCCCCGAGCCGTCACCGTGTCCGCCCGGCTGGCTGACGGTCGCGAGGCCCTCGCCATGCAGGCGGTCGGGAAGGCGATGCGCGAGATCGTGGCGGCCTTCGGCGGGCGCCGCGGCGAGACCAGCCTCCGCCGGGCGATGGCCGAGGCGGCTGCCGAGCCTCTCGCCGAGACCCTGCCCGAGACCGTCGTAGCGGCCCCCGTCGAACCCGTCTCCGAAGCCCGGGGGGAACAGTCCGTCTCGGCTCCTCACGGTTCGACCGCTACTATAGTGGCCATGCCGGGGGCCTTGCCCCCCTTGGGCGCCGAGACCGCTCCCGAGCCCTTCCACCACCCCCTTCTGGACCTGCCGGAGGGCGATTTCGACGCCCCGATCCTCTCACGGCACCTGGCAGCCCCGTACAGCGCATCGACTATCCGGATGAACGCGGACACCACCCCGTCGTCGCGAGCCCCGTTCCCGGCCTTCCCTGTGCCTCGGTCCGGAGCCGATCCGCTCCCGAACGCCCCGGTCTCCGATGCCGGAAGGGTCCCGGTCCCCGCCTTCCTCCTACGGTCTGCGAGAGTGTCCGGAGGGCGCGCTTCTCCTTGATGCAGGCTCGGCCGCGGGGTAGTATCCTCCCTGCCGACAGGTCCTAGGTGCAGCACACCTCCAGGGAAGCCCGCTCCAGCCACAGGCCGGGGCGGGCTTCGTCGTTTAGGGTTCCCCTGCCGGGACCGCGAGGGGCAAGACCTCGCCGGGTCTCCCTCCGTCGCGGTCCCGACGCGCGCACGCTCTCCTAACTACCCCTCAGGAGCCCTGCCGTGTAATTCGCCCTCGCTGCCGCCCCGCCCGCCGACCCGTCCCCGGCGACGGCATACGTCACGCACGACCGCTTCGGCGGCTACCGCGCCACGCTCACGCAACACGCCGTCCCCTGGTTCGCCGACCGAGTTCATGGGCCTGGAGCCGGTCCTAGAGGGCCTGACGGAAAGGCTCGCGGAACTTGAGGCGCTGGCGGGATGGCGAGGGTGCCCCGAGCGCCAAGACGATGGCATGGGCTCGGGAATGGGCGCTGGCAACTGCGGCTGACGTGCTCGCCGCGGCCTGGGAGCAGGACCTCGTCGATGACGTGCGAGCGCGTCTCCAAGGGATCAAGCGGCGCGCTGCCGAGCAGGGCCGCGCTATACATGCCGCGGCCCGAGCCAAGGCCGAGGCCGCGGCGTCGGCGACCTAATCCCCGGTCGAGAGTTCACCCATCCCGCGCCGGGGGCACTCGTTGACGCCGACCATCTCGCCGACGAGGCGCAGGTCCTCAGGTCGGGCGCGATCCTGGCTCACGACGAAGTTGCCGCACCGGCCGTCGCTTAGATCCCAGCGCCCTCCGAAGCCGGGGGCTCGCCCCCTGGTGCTCTCGCCGGTGCCGACGACGCGCCGGATGACGCGCCCGGTGCGCGTGTCGCGCACGCCGCACTCGACCCGGACGGTCCACCGCGCCGAGCGCCCCGGCTCCGCGTCGACGATGCCGTAGCGCTCCTGCGCGGGCCCAGCGGGCTCTTTCAGGACGTACTGCCAGCCGCTATCGAACGTGGGCCGCAGGTCGTCGCTGGCGAGCGCGACCGAGGGAACGAGGGCGGCAACTGCAAGGATAGCGACACGCATTCTTGGCGACCTTTCAGCGAGGGTTGACCGCCCAGCACGAGCCATCGGCGGCGAGATGGACGAAGGCGGCTGCGCTCACCGGCGTGCCGTCCTCCAGCGTGAATTCAGCCCCTCGGTAGGGGCAGAAGCACACCCGAACCGCCCCGGGCGGGGGCGTGTTCGATTCGACTGGGACGCCCCGGACGAAGGCGACGACCTCTCGGGCCCGTCGGGCCTGCACCCGGCGAAC
Organism: Methylobacterium gnaphalii; assembly: GCF_007992215.1. GTDB lineage: Bacteria > Pseudomonadota > Alphaproteobacteria > Rhizobiales > Beijerinckiaceae > Methylobacterium > Methylobacterium gnaphalii. The sequence goes on from NZ_BJZV01000002.1 coordinate 353,794, forward strand.
CCCGGCGGCCGAGACGCGGAACGAGACGTCCGCTAGGGCCAGGGTCGCCACCTGTCCGACCACGCGCCCGCGCTCGCGCAGGGACCAGACCTTGCGCCTCAGGTGCCAGTGCACGTCGGGCATCGAGCCCTCGCCACCGGCTCGCCGGGCTTGCGCCAGGACCCGTCTCTGCCCTCGGCGTCCCGGACGAGCGTGTTCTCCCTCCAGGGGAAGGGACGCGACGGCGCCGGCGGCGGTGCAGGCCTATCGCGGGGGACGTGCCGCGCCTCGTCCAGCGGGACCACGTGCGAGGCGAAGCGGACGACCCTATTGCCGAGGACGAGCCCCTCGGCGACGGTCATCTCGCCGCCGGAGATGCTTCGGGCCAAATGCCCGAGGTACTCGTCGAGAACGAGGCCGAGGCGATGGTCGCAGAGCCCGGCGCCCCGGTAGCCCCCAAGGGCCTCGCGGAAGAACTGGAAGACGGGGGCGTGCTGACGCTGGTTCATGCTCGCTCTGCCCCCTCAGTTCGCCGGGCCGACGTGCCGCCCGTCCAGGACGCACTCGACCAGGGCTTGGAGCGTCCGGACCGACCCGCCGCGCCAGTGTTCCGCCACCAGGTCGAGCTCGCCCGGCGTCAGGTCGGGCAGCCATAGCTCGTCGAGACCCCGCTCCCGGCGGACGTCGGCGGTGATGCCCTTGGCCAGGACGGGCAGCGAGGCGACCGTCGGTCGGGGCATGTCGATGACGCGGAACCGGGAGAGGAGCGCCGGGTCCAGGCCGTCCGTGCTGTTCGCCGTGGCGATGTAGGAGACGCCCGACAGGTCCACGGCGCACTCCAGGAAGGGGTCATGGAAGAGCTTGGAGGTCTCCTTCTCGGTCAGGTTGAGAATTCCGTCGGTCAAGCGGCCGTTGTCCGTCCGCGTCCCGGCGCGCGAGATCTCGTCGAGGACGATCAGCACCGACGCCGCACCGGCCCGCTTGATGGCCTGCAGGGGGACGCAGGCGCGCCCCGTTGACCACTGCCGCGACGTGCCGATGAACGAGCCGTCCGCGACCGCGCCGCAGCCGTAGACCGTAACCGCCAAGCCGAGCTCCTCGCCGATCCTCCGGGCGAGCCGGCTCTTGCCGCTGCCGGGCGAGCCCCGCAGCAGGATCGGGGCCAGCCACGCGTACGGGCGCCCGGCGAGCGGCGCTAGGATGGCATCGATGATCCTCTCGCAGTCGGGAAACTCCCGCGCGAGGCGCCTCGTCACGCGCGCCAGGTCGGGCGCGACGACGAGGGGGAGCTGCCGGCCCGCGACAGGGGCATACTCGCCACGGGCGTTCGACGAGACCGAGCCGGGCTTTCCGTTGCTGTCGCCGTCCTTCACGCTGCCAGGAAGGTGCGCGACGGACGCCAGCACGAGTAGGCTCGGGCCGTCCTCGATGGGCTCCCTGCGTGCCTCGGCGATGGCCTTGGCGAGCGCGGGCAGGCTTCCCACGGGGGCGGCCGACGCGACCGCGCCCCGGAGTTCGACGCGTCCGTGCCCGCGCCACTGCCCAACGACGTCCGTCAGCGCATGCTCCGGTAGCCATTGCACCCGGACCTCTCCCTGGAGAATGGTCCCGCCGACCGCGGTCGCGAGCAAGTCCTGCATGTCATCGTCGCCGGGGCTCGCGTCGCGGAGGGCCTGCCACGTCAGCGCGAGGAGATCCTGGGCAGCGGACCCTTCCCCGAGCCCGGCGCAGTAGAACGCGAGCCGGCCGCAGAGCTCGTCGAGCGGGTCCGAGAACCGACAGGACCGGTCGAAATCGATGTCAACCGCCGGCCGGAGGTCGAGCAGCCGTCCGAGCTCCGACCGCATCGCTGCGAGCTGAGTGTGGAAGGTTCGCATCGCACCGCGCCCTGGGCGGCCGCGCCGGCTGGCGTCGAGCAGGCGCGCAGCGGCGGTCCACGCTCCCTGGAGGAACTCGGCCATGGTCCAGGAATCCCCGACCAGCCGGTACAGGCCGAGGCGGTCGTCAACGACGAGGGGCGGCCACATCAGGGCGAGGTAGGCGTACAGGTCGCGGTGAACGCTCTCGCCGTAGAGCGGTGCGCCGGCGAGGAGTGCGCGCAGCGAAGCGGGCACCCCGAATGCGGGAGTGTTCTCGTCCATGTCGGTACATCCGGGTTGGCGCGAGCGGCACAGGCCTCTCAGCGCTAGGATGCACCCCTTCTATCAGGCGCGGCCCAGGGAAGGGTTAACCCGACCCATTCACTTGTCTGGATCGTCCCCGGGACGCGTCACCCGCCCGCGCCGGACCGCACGGAGGCTCGCTAGTACGTTGAGCGCACCCCGCTCGGCGTCGGCTAGGCGGTCGACCGGATGGTCCCGGTCCGAGCAGCGGTCCGCGTACCAGGCAAGGGCGTGCGCCAGCCGGCCGATCCCCTCGGCGTCGTCGTGGCAGGCCATGACGCCAAGCTCGCGAAGGACACCTGGGTGCATGCCGTTCTTCGCGAGGCGGTCCCGCTGCAGGGACCGTCTGTTGAGCCCGAACGCCTCCGCCAGAGCGTAGGTCCACCCCTCCGGCCAGAGCCTGGATGCCGCCTCCTCGACAGCCGGGGCGAGCGCGGAGTTCACCTCGACGGGATCGAGCGGCTCCGCGACGCCGCCGGCGATGCGGTGCGGACGGCGCGCCTCATCGTAGGCCAACGCGTCGCCTGCGCCGATGAAGCCGACCGCAAACCAGCCGTCGGGGATCTCGAACAGGGTGTCGTCGACGTAGGCGAGGCGGATCTCCATGCTCCGGCGTACCACAGGACCGTAAACGAGAAAGGCCCCGGCGCGTTGCCAGGGCCCTTTGGGTCTCGGTGTGCCCTCCCGCTGGCGGGAGGCTGGTCCCGCACTGAAGTGCGAGAAGTCAGGGTTAGAGTTGCCCTCCCGCGAACGGGAGGGTTACGGGCACCTCGCCGGGGGCGTGGCGCATGAAGGTTTGCCCTCCCGGCGGGAGGAGAATTTCGAAATCTAAGCGTACTGCCATCCCGGTCAAGGCCTTCACCACGCCTCCTTGTGGATAGCGACCCCTCGCGGGAGCCTCCCTCTGAGCGGAACGGGAGGCAATTCGCATGGACGGGCGGACCACGAGCATGGAGGGGCATGTACGCGCGCTCGGGGCCGCCATCTCGCGGCGCGAGTGGAGCGAGGTCGAGGCTGCGCATGCCGCGATCCGGGACCGCGCCCGCACCGCGGCGGTTTCCGACGCCGAGCTCTCGGCCATGGAGCGGATGGGCTGGCCCGAGATCAACGCCTTCCACCAGGAGCTCGCCCGCGGGCAGGACGTCCGGGAGTACGGGGGCGGCTACTGGTGCTAGGCGATCCGCCGCCTGTTCGGGCTGCCCTCCACGCTGGACACCGTCGAGACCTACCAGGACGTCGCCCGCGCCATGGTCTGGAGGGCCGCCTAATGCTGACCGACACCGAGCTCCATGGCCTCGCCCGCACCGTGGTCGACCTGCCGCCGGAGCAGGAGCGCGCCGTAGCCGACGCGGTCGCCGGCATCCGAGCCGAGCGCGCCCAGCGGAGGGAAGAGCGCCTCGCGGAGCTGCGGGCGATGTCCGACGAAGACGTCATGATGCTGATGTTCGCCCGGCATCACGACAACTGGCCGAACCCGGATGCCCTGACGCTCCTGCGCGAGGCCGGCTTCGTCCGGGGTGCCGTCCTGGAGAAGGCCTGCCGCGAGGGCTACTAGCGCTATGGCCACGAGTTCCTTGGCGACGGGCGCCCCCCATGTCGGACGAGGACGACCCCGATTAGGTGGCGGCGCGCGCCTATGACCTCGCCGACCTGATGAAGGGGGCCTAAGCTATGCGACCGCTGGACCCTCAAACTGACCAACCCATCGAGGTGACCATTCACCGGTACGGTGCAGGTGGCTATGAGCCGATGCGGCCGCTGCCCGGTTACCCCGACGATGTCGAGGGCTACCCTGACGACGAGCTCGGGGTCGCCGAGGGGGAGCCCGCACGTCCCCGCTTCGAGGGCAACCGCCGGGCACGCCGGAGGGCGGCCGCGCTGAAACGGAAGGGCGTCCGGGTCGTGGTGGGACCGCCGGTCTTCTACCCAGTGAGCCCGGACACGCTGCGCGTCGCCCGTGGGCAGGCGGAGGTGAGGAAGGCATGACCGAGCACGACGGCTATACCGACGCCGACCTCGCCAGCCATGGATGGTCTCCCGGCCTCTACTCCCTCCGAGGCCGCGACTGCCGGGAGCGCGCCATCGGCGACAAGCGGGCGATCCGCTGCCGGCCCTGCGCGGTCTCCGTACTCCGGCTGGCGGAGGCCTACCCGCCGTCGGCAGAGGCCGCGGGCGCGCCGGTTCGCCGCTACGCCGTCCGGGACGCTGCCTCGGGGCTCATGTTCCGCAGCCACTCCATGCACCCGCAGCGCCGGTCGTGGGACGGCCTCGCGACGGCGCAGGTCTACCTCCAGCGGTCCGCGGCCGAGGCGACCGCCCGCCAAGTGCGCCAGCCCTGGGAGCAGTTCCGGCCGCATCACCCGACGCTCTACTCGGAGCGCCTGGAGCCTTAGGTCGTCGAGGTCGTCGAGGTCGAGTTGAGGATCGCGCCATGAGCGAGATCCAGTTCTGGTAGGCCACGGTCCACGGCCACGACCGCCCCAAGGTCGTCGAGGTGATCATCGAGGACGGCAAGCCAGCGTACGTTTGCGAAGCGGGTGCGCCGAGCATCGCCGCAGACGATTTCGACCGGTGCGAGGTGCGCCTGATCGAGCGGGTGCTCCCGGCCGGGCGCGCCACGGCGGCGGTCGAGAAGCTGCGGGAGGCGGCTAACACTCGGTGCGGGGACGACATGTGGAGCCTCATCTGCGAGACGATTGCGCTCATCAAGTAGAGCGGCGGGAACAAGGCATGACGACCGACGCAACCGCGCTGGCCAAGCTCGACGAGTGGACTGGCATCTGCGGCGACGCACCGGAGTTCCTCGTCGAGGAGCTCGCCGCCCTTGGGTTCGTGGTCGCCCGGAGGGAGGACGTCGAGCACCACCGGCAGGAGCTCCGGGAACGGCGCCGCCGCGGCGAAGGCCACCTGGCAACGGCGTGGTGGCGTCCCTGTCCATCCCCTGTTCGCCGCCTGAATCTAACAGGGCCCCGACATCGCTGCCGGGGCCCCATCTGACGCCTGACTAGATGGCTGAGTTCTCGCACTCGGCGAGGAACTCGGCCACCTCCTCCAGGCTGTCCAGCCAGTCGGAGATCGCCGCAGCGCGGTCGCTCTCCTGCCAGCGCTCGGACATCTCGTCGAATGCCGCCCGCTGCACCTCCACGAAGGTTCGCAGTCCGCCTTCGGCTTGATCGAGCACTTTCGACAGCCCCGAGGGGATACTGGTCTTAACCGACATGCTGGGTTCCTCCACGGCCCGGAACCGATGCCGGGCACTTAGTGAGGACGGGTCCTCGCCGGCGTCGTCGGTGTATGAGCAGCTATGCCAAGCGGAGGGATGCCACGGTGCCGGTTGCAGGCCGGTTAAGCCGACCCGCGCAAACCGCTGGGGATGCCTCACCCGGCGGCAACCGTGGCCCTAAATGGCCCGCCCCGATTCGGATCCGGGTAACCCGCGACGCCTAGGGTTCGCGCACCAACAGGGGGGGCGCGGCATGAGCACTGAGATGACCGTGAAGACGGCGTGCGCCGTCTCAAGGGTGAGGGAGGCGCAATTGCGGCTCGCAAGGGCTGAGCGGGTCGCGAAGGCCGCCGTCGATGCGTGTAACGAGTGGCACGAAGGCGAGTTTACGTCGGCGCTTGTCTTCGTTCCCATGCCTGGGATGCAAGCCGCAGTCGATCTCGTACAAGTCGACCGCGTAGCTCTCAATGCGGTCTACGACCAGGTCCGGGTCACGTCTGACTTGCCGGAGGGCATCATGATGCATGTGCTCAACCGGCGTTTCCAAGTGATGTCCGTCAAGGAGTGGTGCGAGCAGGCGCGCGCGTTGGGGGGGCCAAAGATTGGCCATCACTGGCTGCGTTCCTACGTTTCCGACCGCCTCTACCGCAGCAATGGAAAGGACATCGACGAGCGTGTCCGGAGGGCGGCAATGCTTATGGACGGGCAGGTCTGAAGCCAGCGCATTATCCGCCGAATTTTCGGCGGGCCTCCCGACGGCGCGGACCGAGCGCCTTCGCTAGGTCCGCCGGCCGGGACGCCCGGACGAACCCGGGGCCGTCCCGGCGCGCGGCCGCCGCATCGGCCAGGTCCTGCGCCAGCGCTCGCCAAGCGGCGTCCCGCTCCTCGCCCGCGGCGGCATACGCCAGCATCTCGTCCATCACGCGATCCTCCATTGACTAGAACATATGGAGAACAAGATAGCTCGTTTAAGCGTGGCCGCTGATGGGCAAGGACGGGATGGGCGAACCTTCGAGCTTGGGGTCGTTCCCCTACCGGCGAGTGGTGGTCACATGCGCCTGGTGCCCCCGGCGTCGGGGTGACTACGACACCTAGCGCCTGATCGCCCGCCTAGGCGCCGGGACGTCCCTCGACGACGCGCTGCGCGTCCTCGTCACCCGCTGCCGGTGGCCGAAGCCCTGGGGCGTCCGGGGCCCGAACCACTACCGACCTTGGTGCCGGGCGCGGTACGAGGACCTCGCGAAGGGGTGGCCGCCGGACCGGGTGTCCGGCGGGTCATTAAAGCAGCATGACACTTACGCGACTTCTTCCGCAAACGGCATCTGTCCCGGGGCAGCAGCAACGTCCAACATCATTTGAAGCCGTGCCACGTCTTTGCTGAGTATCTGCTGCGCGCAGGCGATGCAGTAATGGTCCCAACTCCGACCATTCCGAACCTTCAACCTCATCTCACCCTTGACGATCCGGTGCTTCGAGTTTGCCTGGCATTCGTGCCCGCGTAGAGCGTGGTCGAAGGCTATCGTCTCGACCAGGGAGCGCACCCTAGGCATCGACGACGTCCGCAATGGCTCGGGCGACGATGCCATCAAAGTCCGCCTCGATGACATCGAGTTGTTGACGTGAGAACTCGCTTCGTTGGCCAGTGCCGAGCCCAACCGTCGCGTTGGCTTGGCGGTCTAGGGCTCCCTTCAGAATGACGTAGTTGGTCTTGCCCAGGTGCCGGCGGTCGAGGTCACGTCCATCATGGCGCAGGCCCCGCTCACCGAGGATACGACCCACTGCAGTGCGGATACGCATATCGAGGGACTGTCGCATGGCTTGGCGTTCCCGAGCGCGGGTCGTCGGGACGGCCTCCAGTTCAACCGAAGCCTGTGTGATCTGCTCGGTGCTGTAGCCCTGCGCGTGGAGCTGCCGGAGCAGGTCGAGCGCCTCTGGGTTGTCCCGGATCAGGGGAATCTCCTGAAGATCGATGCCGCCCTGGGCCTGGACGTGGACCTGGTCCGGGAAATCCCGCGGTGCGGGCTCAATCTCGATCTCGTCGCCCCGCCCGAAGTCGAGGCCCTCGACCGGCAGTAGCTGATCGAAATAGTCCCGGTCGGCCTCGGTGTAGGCCTGGAAGTCGGTCCAGCGGCTGGCGATGTTCGCGCCCGCATGGAACACCACGACGCCCCGGTTCACGGGGGCATCGGGTGCCCCTTGTTCCACCACCCGCATAATGCGGCCAACGAACTGCACGAAGGGCGACAGGTTCGCGAACAGACTGAACACCGCTGCAACGGCGAGCAGTGGATGGTCAAATCCCTCGCCCAACTTCCGCACCTGCACAATCACGTCAAGGCCGTTTGCTTGTAGGCGACCCATGACGCGCTCGTTCGCTACCGCGTCCTCACGGGAATGGACGTAGTCGGAACGGAGATTGCGCGCTCGGTAGGCCTCGACGACTTGGCGGCAGTGGTCAAAGTTCAGAACCGAGGCAATGATCTTAAGGTGAGGGTTGCCACTCTCGTTCCGAAGCCGCTGGAGTTCCCGGATTGACGCATCGACGATTGTCGTCAGTGTCTCCTGTGAGGTCACGATCCCGCGCCGGAAATCCGCGTCCGTCTCCCCCAGCCGGCGCACCTCTTCAAGGCTTACGTCAACCTCAACGCCGTCCTCCTGTCGAACGTAGCGGAGGGTCCGGGGATTCAGGACCACCGCCTTAAGCCGCTTGACGTAGCCCTCTCGAATAGCTCGGACGATAGGGTACGAGTAAATGATGCGGCCGGACATTAGCTGCCCGTCCGACCGAAGGGGGGTGGCACTGAAATTCAGGATCCTGGCCTGCGGGAAGGTTGCCTTGAGGGTGTTCCAGCTCTGCGCAACCGTGTGGTGTCCCTCGTCGAACAGGATTAGGTCGAAGAAGTCAGGCGGCAATCCCTGGAGCCAGCGGTTATCCGCACCTGCAAGCTGCTGAATATTCGTGATGACGACGTGCGCTTCGTCCAAGTCGGCGCGGTTCGAAGTGCGTCCCCTGATCTCGACAGGCTCTGGCCAAGGACCACCCTGAAGCACGTTGCACTTTCGATAGAACATGGTGGGTGATGACGGGTCGAAGTCAGCCGCCAACTGCTGCGCAATGGCGACGTTGGGGGCGACGACGAGTGTGCGGCCAGATCCAAATGCGAACGGGGCCAGCGTGATGGTCCCGGACTTGCCGCAGCCAACCGGTAAAACGATACCTGCCTCTCGCTCGTCCTCGGTCGCGAACGTCGAAATGGCCTCGAATGCTTCCCGCTGCGGGGAGCGGATGCGCGGATTGCCAATAATTGACGGCTGTCTGTCGGCGAACGGACTGGGCAAGGGCACACCTAATCGAGTTGAGCGGCCCGCCAGCTTATTGTGGTTCCCGTCCGCGGGAAGATGCCAACCTCAGATGTCCACCATCGCTTGCACACCGCCGCGACCGATCCGCTTATTGGCGTGGCCCGGAACGGGTCACGGGAGCGGTGGGACACTGCCCCCGTGACGCCCCAAGGGCCGGCCACGAGCCGGCGTCCCGCGTCGCCGACCACCCCGCCGGAGGGCCTCCGAGCGGGGCTTTCGCACGTTTGCGGTTCCGGTTTCGGTTCCGGTAGCCCCTGAACGCGCGCCCCAGCTGGTCGATTTCCAGGGCTTCGCAGAGGGGAAATAGTGGTGGGCCCGGCAGGACTCGAACCTGCAACCAGACCGTTATGAGCGGTCGGCTCTAACCATTGAGCTACAGGCCCACGCCATGTTTCCGTAGAGGGAAAGGGGGGCGGCCGTCCAGCGGGTCCGCTGGTGAGAGCCCTAAAATCTGCGCATCTCCGCCCGCTCTTGTACTGCGCTTCCAGGCATTGGGCAGCTTGCGCTGCCTGTACAAATTCAGGCATTTTTCCTGCGACCGCTGGAAGCGACGCGGCGGCCCGAGCCTAAAGGCTCATGACCCCTCTCGGAGCATGAGGATGCAACCGGTGCCGAGGTGCTGGCGGCAGCGACACGGCATCAGGTACGCTCGCGCCGTCTGCCACAGTGCCATGGGCGGCGGGCGATTTCCGTCCTCTTATCAATCCGCGAAGACGTAGCCGCTGTTGATCCTCAGCCCCACCGGCAGGCCGGCGGCGAGGCGGGCATTGTCCGACGCCTCAACCACGAGGAGCCCGCCGCCGGGCCGGTCGATCTCGATGCGCTGACGGCCTTGCGCTCGATAGGATGAGCGGACGAAGCCATTGAGATGGGCGTGCTCCTCGTTCGCGAACTGAAGCTGCCAAGGCCGCACGTAAAGCTTGACCGGGCCGACCGCGTTCGTAGGGGCCGTGACGGGAGTTTCTCGGCCGTTGACGAGCACCCGGCCCCCCTGGGCGATCGCCTCGACTTCGATCGTGTCGCCTAAAAATTTCAGCACCGTCGGCGAGGCCGGCTGCTCCTGTACTTCGTCGGGGGTGCCGATCTGCTCCAGGCGGCCTCTGTCGAGGACTGCCACGCGGTCGGAGAGTTCGAGTGCCTCGTCCTGGTCGTGGGTGACGAAGATGGTGGTCTGGCCGGTGCGGTCGTGAATCTCGCGCAGCCAGCGGCGCAGGTCTTTGCGCACTTGCGCGTCCAGCGCGCCGAAGGGCTCATCGAGCAGCAGCACGCGCGGCTCTACGGCGAGGGCGCGGGCGAGCGCGATGCGCTGACGCTGACCACCGGAGAGCTGCGAGGGGTAACGGTCGCCGAAGTTCGACAGCTTGATCAGGTCGAGCAGGTCGCTGACGCGCTTCTTGATCTCGGCCTTGGCCGGGCGTTCCGAGCGCTTCCGCGCATTCAGCCCGTAGGCGATGTTATCGGCCACGGTCATGTGCTTGAACAGGGCGTAGTGCTGGAAGACGAAGCCCACGGCGCGCTCCTGCACCGGCATCCGGGTGGCGTCGTCGCCACCGAAGATGATGCGCCCGGAATCCGGCCGGTCGAGACCTGCGATGATGCGCAAGAGCGTCGTCTTACCCGAGCCCGAGGGACCGAGCAGGCCCAAGAGCTCGCCAGCGCGCACGTCTAGCGAGAGATCGTGCAGCACGGCGGCCGTGTCGAAGGTCTTGGAGACACCCTCGACCCGGATCGCCGTCGAGCCGCTAGTGCCGTGCGGACGCTGCGAGATCGCCCGCGTAGCGCCACTCGAGAACGGATTTGATGACGAGGGTGACAAGAGCGAGGCCGGCAAGGAGGGAGGCGACGGCGAAAGCGGCAACGAAGTTGTACTCATTGTAGAGAATCTCCACGTGCAGCGGGAGTGTGTTGGTCAGGCCGCGGATGTGGCCCGAGACGACGGAGACGGCGCCGAACTCGCCCATGGCACGGGCGTTACAGAGCAGCACCGCGTAGAGCAGGCCCCAGCGGATGTTGGGCAGCGTCACGGTCCTGAAGGCGTGCCAGCCGGAGGCGCCAAGCGTCAGTGCAGCTTCTTCCTCGGCCGTGCCCTGCTCCTGCATCAGCGGGATCAGCTGACGGGCGACGAAGGGGAAGGTCACGAAGATCGTGGCCAGCACGATTCCGGGCACCGCGAAGATGATCTGCACGTCGTGCGCGAGCAGCCATGGGCCGAGGATGCCCTGCGAGCCGAAGACCAGAACGTAGATCAGTCCCGAGACCACCGGGGAGACCGAGAACGGAAGGTCGATCAGCGTGACCAGCAGGTCCCTGCCCCAGAACTGGAATTTCGCGATGGCCCAGGCCGCGGCCACGCCGAAGACGAGGTTGAACGGTACTGCGATGGCGGCCGTGACCAGGGTCAGCCGGATCGCGGCATGGGCGTCGGGCTCAGCGAAGGCGGCGAGATAGGCCTGCAGGCCTTTGGCGAAGGCCTGAACGAAGACGGTGACGAGCGGCAGCACCAGGAACAGCGCCAAGAAGATGATCGCGACCGCGATGAGCAGGGCGCGAACCCAACCCTTTTCGGTGACGACGCTCGCAGGCGGCCTGAGGCCAGCGTCGGCGACGGGGAAATCCGACGGGGTGATCGCCTCAGACATAGCCGAACCTCCGCCGGCTCCAGGCCTGGATCAGGTTGATGAAAAGCAGCGTCGTGAACGAGATCGCGAGCATGATCGTCGCGATGGCGCAGGCCCCCGCATAGTCGAACTCCGAGAGCTTGATGACGATCAGGAGCGGCGCGATCTCGGAAACGTAGGGCAGGTTCCCGGCGATGAAGATGATCGAGCCGTACTCGCCGACGCCTCGGGCGAAGGCGAGCGCGAAGCCGGTGAGGACAGCCGGTATCAGCGGCGGCAGCACGACCTTGGTGAGTGTGCCAAGGCGAGTCGAGCCGAGGATGGCCGAGGCCTCCTCGACCTCGCGGTCGATCTCGGCAATCAGCGGCTGCACGGTGCGCACCGCAAAGGGCAAGCCGATGAAGACCATGGCGATGAAGATGCCGACCGGGGTATAGGCCGCCTCGATGCCGACCTTCGCCAGTTGCGCGCCGATGAGACCGTTCGGAGCGTAAAGCGAAGCGAGCGCGATGCCCGCCACCGCCGTCGGCAGGGCGAAGGGCAGGTCCACGACCGCGTCGATGATCCGCCGTCCGGGGAAATCGTAGCGGGTCAGTACCCAGGCAACGATGCTGCCGAAGACCGACGCCGTCAGCGCTGCGATGAGCGAGACGCCGAAGCTGACCCGCAGGGCGCTGAACACCCGCGGGTCGGTGGCGACCTCCCAGATCCCGGAGAGGCCGAGGCCCGAGGCTCTCACCACCAGGGCGGCGAGAGGAAACAGAACGATGAGCGAAAGGACGGTGAGGGTGTAGCCCAGCGTGAGCCCGAAACCCGGGATCACGCTGGGCTGACGAAACCGCCGCTTCGGACGTACGGACGCGACGGCCATGGCTACCTCAGTGCCCCTGCTTGCCGAGCTGGTCGAACAGGCCGCCGTTGTCGAAGTTCTTCTTCTGGATGTCGTCCCAGCTGCCCTGGAAGTCCTCGATCTTGAAGAGCTTGATCTCGGGCAGGAGCGCGATGTCCTCTTTCTTGGCGGCCTCACGCTTGAGCGGGCGGTAGTGGTGCTTGGCGAAGATCGCCTGCGCCTTGTCCGAGTAGAGGAACTGCAAGTAGGCCTCGGCCTGCTTGCGGGTACCCTTCTTGTCGACATTGGCGTCGACGAGGGCGACCGGCGGCTCGGCATAGATCGAGGTCGGCGGGACGACGATGTCGAACTTGTCCTTGCCGAACTCGTCGAAGACGAGGAACGCCTCGTTCTCCCAAGTCGGTAGCACGTCGCCGAGGCCGCGCTGGGCGAAGGTCACCGTCGAGCCGCGGGCGCCGGTGTCGAGAACGGGAACGTTCTTGAAGACCTGACCGACGAAGGCGTTGGCCTTCTCGGCATCCTTGTTGTTCTGCTCGTAGGCGTAGCCCCAGGCCGCGAGGAAGTTCCAGCGTCCGCCGGCCGAGGTCTTCGGATTCGGCGTGATCACCTTGATGTCGGGCTTTACCAGGTCACCCCAATCCTTGATGCCCTTCGGATTGCCCTTGCGGACCAGGAACACCACGGTCGAGGTGTAGGGCAGCGCGCCGTTCGGCTGCTTATTGCGCCAGTCCGGATCGATCTTCTTCGTGAGCCGCGCGATCGAATCGATGTCGGAGGGGATCCCGAGGGTGACGACGTCGGCGGGGATGCCGTCGATCACGGTGCGGGCCTGGGCGCCCGAGCCACCATGTGCGGCGCGCACCGTCACGGTCTCGCCGGTCTTGGCCTTCCATTCCTCGGTGAAGGCTGCGTTGATGTCCTTGTAGAGCTCGCGCGTCGGATCATACGAGACGTTGAGAAGCTCGGTATCGGCAAGAGCCGGTCCGGCCTGAGCGAGTCCCAAGGCCAAGCCCGTTGCCGTAATGAGCGCGGCTCGCCGCGTTGCGAGGAGGGCTGCCCGTCGGCGGTATCCGGAAGTCTGCATCAACGGCCTCAAGTTTAAGGAAGCGAACTCGGAGCGCAGTCGGCGTCCGAGTGGTCTCTTGTCGTTCTGTAAAACGAACGATGTCAAGTCAAGCGAAGTGTTTTTTGTGTGCGGCGCAACAGAGGCTGACTATTGTCTTGTCCAAAGAAGCGCATTTCCAAGCCTAGAGCGAATAAGTAATTCTGTTGTGGGTCGAGATAGGGGCGGAATCTTCTCCAGCGACCTCGTTCTATAAAAAGAATTTATTGCATGACGAGAGTCGGGCTGAGCCTGCCTTTCGCGACCCAGTCCGCTGAGCTTGACGCGGGTCCAGCGCCGATTTCCAAGCGGAAGATCGTCGTAGGGAACCGCACGGCGGATTGCCCGATACCGTCGCCCCTCCCAGCCGCTCGTTCAGAGAACACTCCGGCGGCGGCAGTGTTTAATCGGCATTCCGTCCGCCGTGCCGATTAACCCTTCATTGACCATGAAGGGGGATGATCGCTGGATGATCGCCCTGGTCGCCATCGCTGGTATGTTGACGCTGGGTGTAGCATTGGCCGGCGCTGCCCAGTGGGTCGCGATCAGTGATGCCAACCGCCAGTGTGGCGGCTACTGGTAGCCTTCCGGCAGCCCCAGCTCAGCCGAACAGATCCACCGTCGCAAATCCCTTCGAAGCCAGCCGTTCGGCCAGGATCCGGCGGTGGCAGAGCGAGGGATCCCGCTCGAAACAGAGCAGGCAGATCGGCGCCGCTTGAGCGAGTTCCGCGAGCGCGTCGAGGGCAAGGCCTCCATCCGCTGTGTCGAGCACTTCCTCGCAGTAGATCCGTCGCATCAGAGCCGCGTCATGTGCGCGGGCCGCCTGCCGCCCGGCCTTCGGCGTGCCGAGACTGCGCAGGTGATCGTAGCCGAGGCCGGCCTCCTCCAGTCCTGCCTTCAGCGCTCCTTTCGAGAATCCGCGCTTGCGCGAGTTCGCCACCGCACGCACGTCCACGAGCCGTGCGACGCCCGCGTCCTTGAGGGCACCAGTCAGCCTCCCGGGATCGAGGCCTTCGTAGCCGATGGTAAACAAGGTCTTCGCCATTTAGCCCCCGGAGAAACACGAGAAATCTCAGGACATTAATATCGCCGCCGCCGTCGGCCGCAGCCGAGATGTGACTGTTTTGTCACCGGTATCAAGAAACCGTTCGGTTGCCGTCAAAACTCCGTTAACCGCGTCCAGGGCATCGATTAGCCATAGTGGTTGCGCGGCCAAGGTCGAGCGGGGGCGTCGATGTCTTTCGGAAGCGAGTCCTTTCTCTCGTCTTCGTCGCGCGATGGCGGCCTTCGCCGCTGGATCGGTCGTTTGACGGCCGCCGTGCTCCTGACTGGCCTTGCCGCCTGCGCCGGAGATACCTTCAATTACTACCCGACCAAGGGTGACGCGAAGCCTCACCCGGGTGTGGCCAAGGCCAAGCAGCATCCGATCCAGGGTATCGACATTTCGAAGTGGCAGGGTCCGATCGACTGGGCCTCCGTCAAGGGTGCCGGCACCCAGTTCGCCTTCATCAAGGCGACCGAGGGTGGCGACCATGTCGACGATCGCTTCCGCATCAACTGGGAAGGTGCCCGCTCCGCCGGCGTTCCACGTGGCGCCTACCACTTCGTCTACTGGTGCCGCTCGCCCCAGGAGCAGATGGCGTGGTTCAAGCGCAACGTGCCGAATGATCCCACCGCCCTCCCCCCGGTATTGGACGTGGAGTGGAACGGCCATTCTCAGAGCTGCCCGAAGAAGCTGCCAAAGGCCGAGGCGCTCGCGATGATCCGCTACATGCTCAACGAGATGGAGAACTATACCGGCAAGCGGCCGATCATCTACACTGACATCACGTTCCACAAGGACGTGCTCGAAGACGAACTGCCCGATTACCCGCACTGGCTGCGTTCCACCGCGGCCGAGCCCGAGCAGCGCTTCGCCAACCGCAAGTGGATGCTGTGGCAGTTCACGTCCACGGGCCGCGTGCCGGGCGTGCAGGGCAATGTCGACCGCAACGCCTTCTACGGGACCAAAGCCGAATGGGCGTCCTTCCTTTCGACGGATTGTGACCCGCGCGAGCACCCCCGCCTGGCGAGCCAGGGCCTTTGCTCAAGCAAATAACTTGTGCCCACACCCAAAACTCCGCGACGACGCGTTTCGGCAACGCTCGCGGTCGAACAGTCTGATACGAAAGTAGGATTTTTGGACAAAGTCTACTAGCGTACAGACGTCCGTGGCTCGAATGCGCTAATCAGCAGCGTAGACGAACCGAGAACATAGTGTGGCGAATGTCCGCAACGGCCGAGCTCATCGAAGGCAACTTGCTCCTTAAGGCCTTGCGTAAGGCAGACTGCGCGCTGCTGGAGCCCCATCTTGAGCCTGTGGAATTCAACCGCGGCGAGACTGTCTTCTCGGCAGGCGGCGAGATTTCCTACATCACCTTCCCATGCGAGCGAACGGTCGTCACCCTGGTGATCACGATGCTCGACGGACGCAGCGCCGAGACGGCAACGATCGGGCGCGAGGGCGCTGTCGGAGGCATCGTCAGCAATGGCGGTCTGCCGGCCTCGACCCATGCCATCACGCAGCTCGGTGGGCCGGCCCTACGCATTGATTCGACGCGTCTTCAAGAGGCGAAGCGCATCTCTGAGCCGGTTCGGAACCTGTTCAGTCGCTACGCCGACTGCCTGCTGGCCCAGGTGCTTCAGTCGGTAGCCTGCAACGCCCTGCATCCGATCGAGGCGCGCTGCCTGCGCTGGCTGATGACGCTGCAGGACCGGCTCGGCTCTGACATCCTGCCGGTGACGCAGGAGCTGCTCGCCGCAATGCTCGGCGTCCAGCGCACCTATCTCACGCGCATTCTCCGTACGCTCCAGTTGAACGGTCTGATCGAGATTGGGCGCGGCCGCATCACCATCCTAGACCGGCCGGAGATGGAGAAGGCGGCCTGCGAGTGTCACAACAGCGTCAGGCGTCATTTCGACGCCGTGCTCGGCGCCGTTTACGGACCGACGGGCCGCTTCATCGCCTTCGAGCCGCCACCCGCGCCGAAGCGACCGCGCAAGAGTCCAATCGTCACGACGGCTGGCGGCATCGACGTCTGATGTGATCTGGGCGCCTGATATCTCGGGAACCCAGATCGCCGATCGGCGTCAGGCAGCGCGTACCGTTGCCAGGAAGCCGCCGATTTCAGAGCGGAGTGCCTGCGCCTGCTGAGCGAGGTCGGTTGCGGCGCTGAGCACCTGCTCCGAACCCGCGCTGGTCGAGTCCGCGGCTTGCGCCACCCCAGCAATGTTTTCCGAGACGAGGCGGGTTCCGCGAGAGGTCTCCGCTGTCGTGCGCGCGATTTCTCCAGTGGCGGCACCCTGCTCCTCGACCGCCGAGGCGATATCGGCCGAGATCCGCGACAGGCTACGGATCGTCGCGGTGATGCCGGAGATCCCGCTGACGGAGGCTTCGGTCGAAGCGGTGATCTCGCCGACACGGGCGGCGATCTCCTCGGTGGCCTTGGCAGTCTGATTGGCGAGGTTTTTCACCTCGGCGGCGACGACCGAGAAGCCACGGCCGGCCTCGCCCGCTCGCGCCGCTTCGATGGTGGCATTGAGGGCGAGCAGGTTGGTCTGACCTGCGATCTCCGAGATCAGCCCGACGATCTTTTCGATGCTGCCGGCAGCGGCGGCGAGGCGTTCGACCTCTCGGGTCATGTGTGCGGCGTCGTTTTCGGCGCTGCCAGCCGCATCAGCCGAGGCGCTGACCTGCGTCGCGATCTCACGGATCGAGGCGGTGAGCTCCTCGGTCGCGGCGGCAACGGTATCGGAGTGGCGCGCGGCCTGTGCGGAGGCTTCGGTGACGGCCAGACTCCGTTCAGAGGTCTCTCCGGCAGTCGTGCTCATGGCGCGGGCTGCGGCTTCGAGCTGCTGCGATGCGGCCGAGACCGCCTCGACGATGCCGCCGACCCGTGCTTCGAAGCTGTCTGCGACGCCCATCATCGCCGCGCGCTGGCGCGAGACCTCCTCGGCGGTCATGCGCTGCTGTGCCTCGCGGCTGCGCCGACGCTCAATCACGCTGTCGCGGAACTCGGATGCTGCGGCGGCGATGGCGCGCACCTCATTGGGTCCATCCGTCTCGATTGTGACGTCGGTTTCACCGCGTCCGATGGCAGTCAGCACAGAGGCCATACGTGCGAGAGGCCGCGCGATCGCCGAACCGAGAGCGAAGGCAAGCAGGCCGGATAGCGTGAGGGTCGCCAGTCCAGCACCGCTCCACATCCAGACCGCGTTCTCGGCCCTGATGCGGGCCTCGCCAGCGATGTCCACGAGTTCGCGCGTCAACCGGTCCTCAATCACCTTGAGCCCGTCGATGCGTTGCGTCGCGAGCTTGAACCAGCTCTTGGCATCGGTGTAGGCGAGCGGCTGGCCTGGAAGGGTATCAAGCAGCACGGAGCGGATGCGAGCGACTTCGCGCGCTGCCTCTGCCGCGTTGGCGGCATCGAGAGCCGCAGCATGTTCAGCTGGGCTTCCGAGACGGAACAGGCCCTCGAAGGTCAATTGGCTGGAAACGAGGCCGTTCACTCGCTTGAGCCCAGCGAGGTCGAGTGAGCCGGATGCGAGGATCGCCGAGGCGGCAGCGCGCTCCTGACCGGCGAATTCCTTGAGCGACAGAAGGGCCGAATAAGCCGAAACACGCGCGCCGATCGTGGGGTCGGACGCGACCAGCGAAACCTCGCGCACGACATTGAGGGCATCGGCGATGACGCCGGTATAGACCGCGCTGTTCTCTGCTGCGGTCAGTCCCAGGCCGTCGACCAGGAGCCGGTGCCGATCGATCTTAGCAAGGGCGACGCGGAATGACGCGATCTTGCTCGCGAACGCATCACCGCCCCCCTGCATGTCGGCCACGTCGAGGTCCCTGTTCAGGGTCTCGCGGGACGCGTCCAAAAGTTTGCGCTGGGCGATCAGTTCAGGGCCGAATTGCGCACCTCGGGAGCCGAGGAATAGGCTTGAGGCGCCTCGCTCCTTCTGCGCCTCATGGACAAAGGCGCTGACCTTGCCCGACAGGGTCACGAGACCCTCGAGCCGGCTCATCTCGCGGCCCTGCGTCATGCGGTCGAACACGGCGAGCATCGCAACCGCCGCGAAAGCAAGACAGGGGATCAGCGCGACCGCGACAATGCGGCTGCGCAGGGACGAGAAAAGGCCGCCGGGCATCGGTTAACCTGAGCATTGGGGATTTGCTCGAAGTTGACCTTTGGCGATGAAGAAAGAGTTGCCATAAGCATGGGCAGATTCATTACGATCATGTGATCGTGCACATAGTTTCAGCAGATGCCGCTGCTTTTTTGAGCTTTCTTTTGTCAAAACCTCAAGACGTCAGCCGCTCGTGACCGCGAACTTGTTTGAAAACGGCGCTGCTACCGTGTATCCTGCACCACGGCCAGCTTAAGGGACAGCTGGACCGCTGCTCAGGATCAGAAACGCAATGAGCTCCTGTCGAACTCAACGGTTCTCGCGAAGGAAGCGGTGCAGACCTATACGCCGACTGTTTTGGCGAAGATCTCTGATACCTGCGGGATGTCCTTGTCGCCGCGGCCGGAGAGGTTGACCACCATCAGGTGATCGGCCGGTCGCTGCGGTGCCAACTCGATGACACGTGCGAGGGCATGGGCTGGCTCTAGGGCCGGGATGATGCCTTCGAGCGACGAGCACAACTTGAACGCCTCGAGCGTCTCTCCGTCGGTTGCAGAAAGGTACGTCACGCGGCCGGCTTCGTGCAGGAAGGCGTGCTCAGGACCGATGCCGGGATAGTCGAGGCCTGCCGAAATCGAGTGGGCGTCGGCGATCTGGCCGTCCTCGTTCATCAGGAGGTAGGTGCGGTTGCCATGTAGCACGCCCGGCTTGCCGCCAGTGAGTGAGGCGGCGTGCAGCCCGCTTGAGACGCCATGCCCAGCCGCTTCGACGCCGAAGATCTCGACGTCGCGGTCGTCGAGGAATGGGTGGAACAGCCCCATGGCGTTCGAGCCGCCGCCGATGCAGGCGATGAGCGAGTTCGGCAGCCGCCCTTCGAGGGCGAGCATCTGCTCCTTGGTTTCGCGGCCGATCACCGACTGGAAGTCGCGCACCATGGCCGGATAGGGATGCGGACCGGCGACGGTCCCGATGCAGTAGAAGGTGTCGGCGACATTGGTGACCCAGTCGCGTAGAGCCTCGTTCATCGCGTCCTTGAGCGTCTTGGTGCCAGACTGGACGGGCACGACCTCGGCGCCAAGCATCTTCATGCGAAACACGTTGGGGGCCTGACGCTCGACGTCGACGGCACCCATGTAGACCACGCATTTCAGACCGAAGCGGGCACAGAGCGTCGCCGTTGCCACGCCGTGCTGGCCAGCGCCGGTCTCGGCGATGATCCGCGGCTTACCCATGCGGCGGGCCAGCAGGATCTGGCCCAGCACGTTGTTCACCTTGTGCGAGCCGGTGTGGTTCAGCTCCTCGCGCTTGAAGTAGACCTTGGCGCCCTGCCCTGCCGGCGCCATCGCGCGCAGGTGCTCGGTGAGCCGTTCGGCGTAGTAGAGCGGGCTCGGGCGGCCGATATAGTGAGTGCCGTAGCTCTCCATATCCGCCTTGAAGGACGGATCGGCCTTGGCTGCCTCGTAGGCCTTCTCCAGGTCGAGGATCAGCGGCATCAGCGTCTCGGCGACAAAGCGGCCGCCGAAGATGCCGAAGCGGCCCCGTTCATCCGGGCCGGTGCAGAAGCTGTTGGGTTCGGGGGCGACGGTCACGGGCTGTCTCTATCGATCTCGAAACGCATGATGGCCCGAGGCTTTCGCCAGCCGGGCGAGGTTGCGCGGACCATGCGGCGAAGCGGGTTGCCGTTGCAAGCCGCCTCGCGAGGATGGGACGACCTGCCGCCGTCATTCCACGCCGCCCGAGGCAGTCCCGGAGCGGGATCGACGTGTCGGGCTCTCAGACAAGCTTGAACTTCAGCTCTCCCAATCCCTCTAGGCTACAGGCGATCTCGTCGCCGGCTTTGAGCCACTGGCGCTCGGAGCGGGGCTTCTTCTCGCCGAAGATCACGCCTTGCGGGGTGCCTGTGTAGAAGATGTCACCCGGCTTGAGGGTCATGATCTTCGAGGCGAAGCTGATCAGCTGCCGGCAGTTGAAGATCATGTCGTTGGTGTTCCAGTCCTGCCGCTGCACGCCGTTGACGCGGGTCTCGAGCCGGAGGTTGTTCGGGTCCTTCACCAAGTCGGCCGTGACGAGGTAAGGGCCGAGCGGCGCGAAGCCGTCCGAGGTCTTGCCGATCATGAACTGCGAGGTCAGCGTCTGCAGGTCGCGCGCCGAGAAGTCGTTGCCGGTGGCGTAGCCCGCCACGTAGTTGAGGGCGTCGGCCTCGGAGACGTCGCGGCACTCGCGGCCGAAGACGATCACCAACTCGGTCTCGTAGTCGAACTCCCTCGCCGCCGCCGTCGGCAGCTTGATCGTGCCGCCATGATGGTTGAGCGCGTTGTTGTACTTGTTGAACAGCGGCGGGTTCTTCGGAATAGGCGTGCCGGTCTCTTCGGCATGATGCTTGTAGTTGAAGCCCATCATGATGATTTTTTCGGGCCGCGTGACGAGTGGCGCGTACGCGATGCTCGCCTCGTCGAGAAGATGCGCCCGGGGCGCCTTCTCTGACGCTGCCTTGACCAACGTGTCGAGCTGCTCGCCCTTCCCGTTCTGCAGCAGGTCGTCCATGTCGGCCGGATAAGCGAGCCCGAGGGCACGCCCGGCCGCCGTGACGTCGAGCACGCCGGCTTGTGTTTTCACGCCGAGGCCGTAGCCCCCCTCGCGGCGAAGGTTCAGCAGCGTCAGATTGCGCGGCATCGCGAAGCCCTCAGGCGCCGCAGCTCGCTCGGCGGCCTGCGCGGTGCCAGCACCCGTCACCATCGCAAGTCCACCTGCCATCTTTAGAAAATCCCGACGATCCGTCATGGCGTCCTCCCTTTATTGTATTCAGAATCCCATAGCACGGCACATGGGATCGGCAGGGAGGAGAGATGGTCCGCTCACGCGGAAGTCATCAGCCGCGGGCAGCCTTGATGAAAGCCGCAATGGCGGCGGGGTCTTTGGTGCCGGGGGCGCTTTCGACGCCCGAGGACACATCGAGCGCCGGTGTTCCAGTCAGTAACAGGGCATCCCGCACGTTGTTTGCCGTGAGGCCGCCCGAGAGCATCCAATCGGTCGGCAGCGTCGCTTGTGCGATCAGGGCCCAGTCGAAGACCAGCCCGTTTCCTCCCGGCAGCACAGCATCCTTCGGCGGCTTGGCATCGAGGAGAATCCGGTCGGCCACCGCAGCATAGGCCGGCACCGCCGCCAGATCTGAAGCAGCTGCGACGCCGATGGCCTTCATCACGGGGCGACCGGACAGGCGACGGATCGCGGCGACGCGCTCCACACTCTCGTGCCCGTGGAGTTGGATCAGGTCCGGAGAGATCGCCTCGACGGCTGCCGTGACCAGGGCATCGTCCGGGTCAACGAGCAGCACGACTCGCTGCACCCGGCCGCCGGCCTGCCGCGACAGTGCACCCGCCCGTTCCAGCGAGACGTGGCGGGGACTCTTTGGAAAATGCACGAAGCCGACGAGGTCGGCGCCTGATTCAAGCGCTGCGTCGAGGGTCGGCTCGGTGCTCAGCCCGCAAATCTTGACTGAGACCGGGCGCATGATGCGAGGATCAGCGCGGAGCCGGCAACGCCGTAGCGCCGGTGCCGTAGGCCGGGCCAGCCGTCTCTGGTGCGAAGGTCCGGAGTTGCGCCGTCTCGCGCTCCAGCTTCTCACGCTCCCTGCGGTGATGGCGGGCGCTCGCGCGGGTCTTGCCCTGGCTGAGCCATGAGCCGATACCGCCGATGATGATGCCCAGTGCCACTGCCGCGAACACGATCGCGTAGAGCGGCAGCGCGACGCTGAACACGGGCTCCGGCGAGAACGGGTCGAAAGACAGCGTGACGCTCTCGCGGTTGGCGACGGCCAGCAGCACCACGATGATCGCGATGGGCAGCAGGATCAGGGCTTTCAGGAAGCGGATCATCTCAGGTCTCCGGCGGGGTTTCTCGGCAAGGTCGGGATCAGCCGGCCGCTGCCGCTCCGGATTCCTCGCCGATCCCCGCCTGGTTGAGGCGAAGACGCATCTCCTTGCCCGTCTTGAACACGGGGATCGCCTTCTCGGACACGGCAACGGCCTCACCGGTGCGCGGGTTGCGTCCGCGGCGCGCCTCACGACGCTTCACAGAGAAGGCCCCGAAGCCGCGTAGCTCGACCCGGTCGCCGCGCGCGAGTGCATCGGCGATGGTGTCGAGGATCGCGTTGACGAGCGTCTCGACGTCGCGCTGGTAGAGATGCGGGTTCTGCTCAGCGATCTTGAGCACCAGTTCCGATTTGATCATGCGTCAGTCTTCCGAAGTGCGAAGGGGGCGGGAGGCGGCCGGTTGTTGCGGTCAGGGCGCCGGGCGCCAGAGCACGAGAAGACCGCCGCCGGCATAGCTCTCCGCCTCCGAGCCGATGGCGCGAAGTCGTCCGGCGAGGTCGTCGAGGCCTAAGAGAGAGGCGCTGGTGCCGAGCGCGGACCACAGCTTGAACCCGCTCCCCGAGGTCGGCTTCCAATCCTTCACGGGAAGGCCTTTGGCGACACCTTTCTCCTTCTCCAGCCAAGCGACCGCCTGACGCTCGGCGCCGAGCTCGTCCACGAGCTTCAGTGGGATGCTCTGCCGGCCAGAGAAGACGCGCCCATCGGAGACCTTGCTGAGCTCTTCGTCGCTCAAGTGGCGACGCTCAGCCACTAGCCCCTTGAACCACCCGTAGGTGTCGGACACCACCGAGGCGAGCGCGGCCTTTGCCTCCGGCGAGGTCGGTGTGAAGCCTGACGGCTCGGCCTTCAGCGGCGACGACTTGATGGACTCCATCTTGACGCCGACCTTGTCGAGCAAACCGGAGACCTCCGGATACTGGAACAGCACGCCGATAGAGCCGACGAGCGCGGTCTCGCGAGCGACGATGTGGTCGGCTGCGATGGCAGTGATGTAGGCGCCCGAGGCAGCGGTGCCGTCAACGAAGGCGACGATCGGCTTCTTCTCCGCCAGCGCGCGCAGGTTCCGGTAGAGCTCTTCCGAGCCGGTGGTGGTGCCGCCGGGGGACGAAATCGAGATGACGACGCCCTTTACGGCGCTGGCCTCGCCGACGCGCTTGATCAGGTTGGTCGTGGACTCGCTGCCGGCGATGAAGCCGCCGATGGATATGCGGGCGATCTGGCTCGGGGCAGCAGTGAAGCCGAATACCTCCGTGCCGGCTCTGGCGCGGTAGCCAACGGCACCCGCCGCCACGATCAAACCACCGATGCCGAGCACCCGCCAGAGGGTCAGCTTCCGGCGCAAGCGCCGACGGTCGATCAGAACTTCGGCGTCTGCAGCCATGCGGCGGCTCACTCCCTAGCCCAGCGGCCACATTGGGCCGGTTCTCGCCCCTTGCGCTGCGTTGCCGATCAGGCAGGTCGCCAAGCGCGTGAGGCCGGTCAAACCTCGACTCGCGGACCTCAAGGATTCCATGGGAAGCCGCGGTTTGCACCCGCTCTTTTGTGCAGGACGATCAGAGTTGCCGCAAGCGGCAAGTCCTTGATCGACATGGGCTCACGACCGTCGGCGCGCGGCCGCCGGGTGTTCTAGACCTGCCGGCGCCGCATGGGCAAGGGCCTGCTGGCCCTGGACTGCCGACCATGTCCCGAAAACAAAAAAGCCCCGGAGCCGACGAGCGGCTCCGGGGCGATCTTTCGAGCGAGACGATCTTACTCGTCGTCGCCCTTCTTCTTGTTGAAGGCGGCGCCGAGGATGTCGCCAAGCGAGGCACCGGAATCGGCGGAGCCGAACTGGGCCATCGCCTCCTTCTCCTCGGCGACTTCGAGCGCCTTGATGGAGACCTGGACCTTGCGCGCCTTGCGGTCGAACTGGATCACCCGCGCGTCGAACTTCTCGCCGGCGGCGAAACGCTCGGGGCGCTGGTCACCACGGTCGCGAGCGAGCTCGGCGCGGCGGATGAAGGTGGTCAGCTCGGTATCGGCGATCTTCACCTCGAGACCGGAATCCTTCACCTCGAGAACCTCGCAGGTGACGATCTGGCCCTTCTTGAGGTCGCCGGCTTCGGCCATCGGGTCGCCGCCGACCTGCTTGATGCCGAGCGAGATGCGCTCCTTCTCGACGTCGACGTCGAGAACCTGGGCCTTGACCATGTCGCCCTTCTTGAACTCCTCGATGACCTGCTCGCCGGGGCGCTGCCAGTCGAGGTCCGAGAGGTGGACCATGCCGTCGACGTCGCCCTCGAGGCCGATGAAGAGACCGAACTCGGTCTTGTTCTTGACCTCGCCCTCGACCTCGGAACCGACCGGGTGCTTCTCGGAGAAGGCCTCCCACGGGTTCTGCAGGGTCTGCTTGAGACCGAGCGAGATGCGGCGCTTGACCGGATCGACCTCGAGGATCTGCACTTCCACTTCCTGGGAAGTGGAGACGATCTTGCCGGGGTGGACGTTCTTCTTGGTCCAGCTCATCTCAGAGACGTGGATCAGGCCCTCGATCCCCGGCTCCAGCTCCACGAAGGCGCCGTAGTCGGTGATGTTGGTCACGCGGCCCTTGAGCTTGGCGTCGACCGGGTAGCGCTGGGCGATGCCCTCCCACGGATCGGCGAGCAACTGCTTGATGCCGAGCGAGATGCGATGCGTCTCGTGGTTGATCTTGATGATCTTGACCTTCACCGTCGCGCCGATCTGTACGACCTCGGACGGGTGGTTTACGCGGCGCCACGCCATGTCGGTGACGTGCAGCAGACCGTCGATGCCGCCGAGATCGACGAACGCGCCGTACTCGGTGATGTTCTTGACGACGCCATCGATGACCTGACCCTCTTCGAGGTTGGCCACCAGCTCGCTACGCTGCTCGGCGCGGCTCTCTTCGAGCACGGTCCGGCGCGAGACGACGATGTTGCCGCGGCGACGATCCATCTTGAGGATCTGGAAGGGCTGCGGCGTGCCGAGCAGTGGGGTCACATCGCGCACCGGGCGGATGTCGACCTGGGAGCGCGGCAGGAAGGCCACGGCGCCGTCGAGGTCGACGGTGTAGCCACCCTTGACCTGGTTGAAGATCGTACCGGTGACACGCTCGTTGGCCTCGAACGACTTCTCGAGCTTGACCCAGCTCTCCTCGCGGCGAGCCTTGTCGCGCGAGATCACGGCTTCGCCGAGCGCGTTCTCGATGCGGTCGACATAGACCTCGACAACGTCGCCGACCTTCAGCTCGCCTTCGCGGCCGGGGCCCTGGAATTCCTTGAGGGCGACGCGACCCTCCGTCTTGGCGCCGATATCGATGACGGCGACATCCTTCTCGATGCCGACGACGGTGCCCTTGACGACCGAGCCTTCGGTGATCTCGTGCTCGAGGAAGCTCTCTTCGAGCAGCGCGGCGAAATCGTCACGGCTCGGCGCGGCATCGCGCGCGTTCAGACCTGCAGACATTCTCTCTCCTGAATGGCCTCTCTTTCGAGGCCGGCGTCGGCGGCTTGTGTTGCGGAAGACCCTCTTCCTCGCCGCCCGGAGACCGATGACGGTCCAGGCTCACCCTTCGATCAAGAAAGGGCCGACGCATGCTCGAAGCGATGGTCGAGGGTCGACCTCCAAAAGGATCCGAGGCGGTATCACCCGCAACTTACGAACCCGACTGGAGAATCGGTCAGGTCATTACCGGAGAGGCCGATGTTTCGCAACTCAAGCGGCCGAAAGCCGCTGCCCGTCATGCCCGTCGATCACCACGGTGACGAGATCACCTGGGCCAACCTGCCGTTCCAACACAGGGCCAAGCCTCACGCTCGTGAACGTCTCAGTCCGTCCCGTCCCGCCGCGCTCGACCAGGACTTGGCGGCTCTGCCCGACCTCTCCGTCGAGGTGACGGACTAGGGCGTCGGAACCCGCGTCGCGCAGCCGAGCGGCACGGCTCTTGACGATATCCGGCGCCACCTGCGGCATGCGCTCGGCCGGCGTGCCGGGGCGGGGCGAGTACGGGAACACGTGCAGATGCGTCAGTCCGCATTCCTCGACGAGATCGAGGGAGCGCGCGAACTGCGCTT
Organism: Methylobacterium gnaphalii; assembly: GCF_007992215.1. Lineage (GTDB taxonomy): Bacteria > Pseudomonadota > Alphaproteobacteria > Rhizobiales > Beijerinckiaceae > Methylobacterium > Methylobacterium gnaphalii. The sequence goes on from NZ_BJZV01000002.1 coordinate 380,199, forward strand.
CGGTCTCGGTGGGAAAGCCCGCGATGAGATCGGCGCCGAACACCGTGCCGGGCCGCAGGCGACGGATCGTCTCGCAGAAGCGGATCGCATCCGCGCGCGCATGCCGGCGCTTCATCCGCTTGAGGATCATGTCGTCGCCGGCCTGGAGAGACAGATGAAGATGCGGCATCAGACGCTCCTCACTCGCAAAGGCGTCGAGGAGATGGTCGTCCGCCTCCACCGAGTCGATGGACGAGAGCCGAAGCCGGGCGAGATCGGGCACTTCGGCCAGGATCGCCTTGACCAGACGTCCCAAGCCGAGATCGGGATCGAGGTCGCGGCCATAGGCAGTCAGATCGACGCCGGTCAGCACCACCTCGCGGCCACCATGCGCGACGATGCGGCGGACCTGGGCCACGGCGTCGTCGACGGGCACGGAGCGCGAATTCCCCCGGCCGAACGGGATCACGCAGAAGGTGCAGCGGTGGTCGCAGCCATTCTGGACCGGCACGAAGGCGCGCGTGTGCCCGCTTACGCCAGAGATGCGCGTCGGAACAGCCTCGCGCTCGGCCATGATCTCGCGCGTACGGCTCTGTTCTTCGCCACCCCACGTTTCCGCGCGCAGCTTGTCGGCATTACCGACGAGGCGCGCGACCTCTGGCATCTCGGAGTAGGCGGTTTGCTCGATCTCCGCGCCGCAGCCGGTGACGACGATTTCGGCGCCGGGGCGCTCCCGGGCCAGCTTGCGGATGGCCTTGCGAGCCTGCCGCCCGGCTTCGCTCGTCACCGCGCAGGTGTTCACCAGAACGAGGTCCCGCCCGCTGGCGTGGTCGAGCGCATGTCCGCGCATCACCTCCGACTCGACCGTGTTGAGCCGGCAGCCGAAGGTGAGCGTCTCGACGCTCACTCTTGGATCCCGGCAAAGATCTCGGGCGCGAAGGTGCCCTCCCCTTCGAGGAAGACCGGGCCGGTCATCAAAACGTGGTCGTCGGCGCGCCACTCGATGGAGAGCTGGCCGCCGGGCAGGGCCACGGTGGCCTGGCGCCCGATCATGCGCAGCCGTGAGGCCGCTACCACGGTCGCGCAGGCGGCTGTGCCGCAAGCGAGCGTAAGCCCGGCGCCGCGCTCCCAGACCCGCAGCTTGATCAAGTCGCGGCCGAGCACCTGCGCCACCGAAATGTTGGCCCGCTCCGGAAAGATCGGGTGAGCTTCGAGCATCGGCCCGATCTGCGCGAGATCGTACTCGTCGGGATCGCGGTCGACGAAGAAGATCGCATGCGGGTTGCCCATGCTGACGGCGGCCGGCGAATGCATGATCGGGTCGTCGATCGGCCCGATCTGCAGTTCGATGCGCCGCGTATCCGGGAACGGATCGCGCAGCGGGATCTCGTCCCACTTCAGCCTCGGCTTGCCCATGTCGACGGTGAAGCTGCGATCGGCGACGCGCTTGACGGCGACGAGGCCGGCCTCCGTTTCGAGGGTTAGCGAGCCCCCCTCGGCGGGCCGCGCCATCGCCGGATCGTCGAACATCGCATAGGCGACGCAGCGGGTGCCGTTACCGCAGGCGCCCGAGCGTGAGCCGTCGGTGTTGTAGATCCGCAGATAGGCGTCCGTGTTCGGGGTGACGGCATCGTGCATGACCATGAGCTGGTCGAAGCGCGAGCGTGGATCCTCGGCGATGGCGCGCGCCTCTGCCCCGCTCACGGTGATCCGGGTGCCGCGCAGGTCGAGCACCACGATGGCGTTCCCGGCGCCGTGCATCTTCAGGAAGCGGTGGTTGGCGAGTGCGTTCATGCGAAGCTGTCGGTCGATGGTTGCGGCCAGAAATGTTCGGGCAAGGGATCCGGGTCGGGTTCGGGGAAGGACCGCGTATATGGCAAACCGTGTCGCTCGACGCGAGAGCCGAGCCGGCATGCGTCGTGCGTATCGGCCTCGCGAAAGCCGCAGATCATCGCTAGCTTGCGCGCAGCACTGTGCCCTTGCGCTTCCCGTGGGGCTAAGACCGGAGCGTCGCCTTGATCCCCCCTCGTTCCGTCAACGCAGGCCTTGCCGCGATGCTCGCGCTCGCCCTCGCCATTTCTCCCGTCTCGGGCGAAGAGCCGCCTGCCTCCAAGGTGCCCTCGCCTGCCGAGACCAATCCGCTCTCGACGACAACAGCGCCAGACACGTCATCGAAGCCGCCTGGCACGGCGATGCCACTTCCCGACAAGGCTCTGACGCCGCCTACCGCGCCCGGTGGGTCTCCGGCGCGCTCCTCTGCCGCACCCGCGCGCCAGACGCTGGTACCTGCGCCGACCGAGGCCAACGACGTCGAGGAGGTCACCCTGCCGGCAAAGCCAGCCGCGATCATCTCGGGTAAGGCAACCTGGGAGGAGGCCGTAGCCAGCCTGCGGTCCACCTTCGCCCGTATCGAGGATGAGCTGTCCAAGGCCGGCATCCGTCCCACCGGACGGCCGATCTCGGTCTTCACCAAGACCGAGGACAATGGCTTCCAGTACGAGGCGATGATCCCGATTGACGCCGCGCCGTCATCCGCACCCACCAGCGGAGAGGGCCTGCATTTCGGCGCGACGCCGAGCGGCAAGGCCCTGCGCTTCCGCCACGCCGGCACCTACGACCAGATCAGCGGCACCTACGATACCCTGATCGCCTATTTTGATGCCAAGGACATCGCGGTTCAGGACCGCTTCATCGAGGAATACGTCACGGATCTCAGCGACGCCGCCGACGTGAAGCTCGACATCAACATCTACGCGCTGCCGAAATAGCGATCGCCAACGCCGCAGGAGGGAACAGGCAGGACTCGCCGCGGATTCTGGCCATATGCCAGTCTCCTCCGCGCAGGCCCGTCCCGCCCCCCAACGCCGGTCAACACCCCGCGAGTCCCATCGGGACGAAGACCTCACGAACAAGGCGCTTGAGATCGATCGGCGCCTCTGTCGATCGTTCGATTGCCCGATCGCCTATTTTCACAGCCTCGACCCCGTCAGCGAACTCGTCTCGTCTCTGCTCTCGCACCGAACCCGCAACGCGGATTCCGGGCGCGCCTTCAAAGCCCTGAGGGCGCGATGGCCGAGCTGGGAACAGGTGGCCGAAGCCGATCCCGCCGAGATTGAGGAGACGATCCGCGGCGTCACCTGGCCCGAGCTGAAGGCGCCGCGCATCCGCGCAGTGCTCCATGCGATTCTGGAACGGCAGGGCTCGCTCTCGCTCGACCTTCTCGCCGAGATGGAGGTCGACGAGGCGCGCCATTGGCTTGAGACCATCCCGGGCATTGGGCCGAAGACGAGCGCTGCGGTGCTCTCCTTCTCGAACCTGCGTATGCCGGCACTGCCGGTCGACAGCCATCATCACCGCGTGGCGCAGCGTACGGGCCTGATCGGCCAGCGAGTCGATGTAGGCCCATCGCACGACATCCTGCGCGCGCAACTGCCTGACGATTGGTCGGCGCAGAAGCTCTACGACAACCACGAGGTGCTGATGCTGCACGGCCAGCACGTTTGCCACTACCGCAATCCTACCTGTGGGGACTGCGTCCTGCTCGATCTGTGTCCAACGGGCCAGGCGCGGACGGCCGCTAAGGGTTGAGCAGGATCTGAACAGGCCGCTTCGATCCGTCCCCGGCATATCCTTGACCGCACGACGCACCGGGTGCCAGAACCCGGCCCTTCGATCGGGCGGCGGTCCGCTCCGGCTATGGCTTGAAGGATCGCGCCGATGACGGCGTTCGCGGAACTGGTGTTTTCCGGCGTCCAGCCGACGGGAAACCTGCACCTCGGCAACTATCTCGGCGCCGTGAAGCGCTTCGTCGAAATGCAGGAGCGCGATGCCCAGTGCCTCTACTGCGTCGTCGATCTGCACGCGATCACGCTATGGCAGGATCCCGAGGCCCTCAAAGGGCAGATCCGCGAGGTTACCGCCGCCTTCCTCGCCGCTGGCATCGATCCGAAGCGCTCGATCGTATTCAACCAGAGCCAAGTTCCTCAGCACACGGAGCTGACCTGGATCTTCAACTGCGTTGCTCGCCTCGGCTGGCTCAATCGTATGACGCAGTTCAAGGACAAGGCCGGCAAGGATCGCGAGAACGCTTCGATCGGGCTCTACGACTACCCCGTACTGATGGCGGCCGACATCCTGGCCTACCGCGCGACCCACGTCCCGGTGGGAGAAGACCAGAAGCAGCATCTCGAGCTGACCCGCGACATCGCACAGAAGTTCAACAACGACTTCGCCGGCTCCATCCTCGCACACGGCCATGGCGAGGGTTTCTTCCCGCTGACCGAGCCGCTGATCGGCGGCCCTGCAGCCCGCGTGATGAGCCTGCGTGATGGCAGCAAGAAGATGTCGAAGTCGGATGCGTCCGACAACTCACGCATCAACCTCAAGGACGATGCCGACACCATCGCGCAGAAGATTCGTCGGGCGAAGACCGATCCCGATGCCCTTCCCTCCGAGGTGGAGGGGCTGAAAGGCCGACCGGAGGCGGACAACCTCGTTGGCATCTTCGCGGCGCTTCGTGGGATCAGTCGCGACGAGGTCCTGCGCGATTTCGGCGGTGCTCAGTTCTCGACCTTCAAGCCGGCGCTCGTCGAATTGGCGGTGGCAACGCTCGCTCCGATCGGCGCCGAGATGCAGCGGCTCGTGGCTGATCCTGGCCATATCGACGCTGTCCTCGCCGATGGCTCCGAGCGAGCCGAGGCCATCGCCGCGCCGACGCTCGACGCGGTGAAGGACATCGTCGGCTTCGTGCGGCGCGGGCCGGCGCTGAAAACAGTTTAGGCCGCCCGCACCGTCGCCAGGACCCGGTGCACCTCGGTGTTGAGGTGCTCTGACCGGACCGACAACTCGGAGGCCGAGGCCGCGCCATGCACCTCGACCGCAGCGGCGACCGCGAAGCCGCGGCCCGCCTCTCCGGCCCGCGCCACTTCGATCGTGACATTCAGCGCCAGGAGGTTGCCAGTTAGGCTTCCCCCCTCATGAGCTTTTCACCATAGGCATCAAGGTTCAGCACGCCTTCCTTCTCTGCGCGAGCGCGATCCTCATCGGCGATTACCTCCTGAACCATGTCGAGCCGCTTCCATTGTGCGAGCGGCGTCTCGGCCTCAGGCTTCGGTACGTAGCGGCTTTCGCCGAGCTTCTTGTGGGGGTGGATGTAGCGGGGACAGTTCACCCAAATCTGCGTGACGTCGACACGCACAACATACTGCGCCTCGGCGAATTCGATGAGCAGCGGGTCGTCTCGCATGACCCGGGCGGTGCCCTGTACACGCAGGCGATGCGGCGTCTCGAAGTCGATGAATAGCATGCCAACTTTCCCCTGGCCGGCGATGTTGCCCATCGAGAGGAACATGCCGTTGCCGTCATAGCCGGGGAAGGCCAGCGCGTTGGGGCCGACAACCCGCACGAAGCCAGTTGGGCCCCCCTTGTACGAGACCGTCGGGTTGCCCTCGGGATCGACCGTCGAGAGGAAGAACATGTCGCGCTTCTCGATGAAGCCGCGCTCCTGCTCACCGATGGCGAGTTGGACATGGTGCTTGTCGAGGAAGTCGGCGAGCTTGCGCGTACCGAACTCATCCTGAAGAGCGCGGTGCTCCAAGCTGTAGAGTGTGCTCAAACGTCGATCCTCCCGGTGCCAAATTTTGGGCGCACCGTGGCAGAGGACGTGGATCTTCGGAAGAGCCTTGCTTGGGTTTCATAAGTGGCGCGAGAATGCTGGACCGATCGTCAATCGAGGGCGGTCGAGCGGCCTAAAGGACGCGCACGATGCCCGTACTACGCCATCCGTCTTCGCTGTTGATTGTCCTAGCACTTCTTGCCCCAGCTGGAGCTTTTGCGGAGGTTCGTCCTGATCAGACTGGGACCGGTGGTGGTCCCACTTCGACCATCACCGCGCCGAATACCAACGCCCTCGGCGTGACGAAGCCGCCTGGCGTCGAGGAAGGACCGGAAACACCGCAGGAACGCCGCGAGCTCGAGCGGATCGAGCGGCGCAACCAGCGGATCGAAAACGGCATCTGCGACGGCTGCCGTTAGAGGTCCCGTTCGAGGTGGAAGGCCGAGCAACGCCCGGCCTTCCATGCAATGTTAGTTGCGGCTCTTGTCCACGAGTGCCTTCTCCGAGATCCACGGCATCATGCCGCGGAGCTTGGCGCCGACTTCCTCGATCGGGTGGGCGGCGAGCTTGGCGCGGGTGGCCTTGAACGAGGTCTGGCCGACCTTGTTCTCCAGCATCCAGTTGCGGGTGAAGATGCCCGACTGAATGTCGTTGAGGACGCGCTTCATCTCGGCCTTGGTCTCCGGCGTGACGATGCGCGGGCCGGTGACGTACTCGCCGTATTCGGCGGTGTTCGAGATCGAGTAGTTCATGTTGGCGATGCCGCCCTCGTAGATGAGGTCGACGATCAGCTTCACCTCGTGCAGGCACTCGAAGTAGGCCATCTCGGGGGCGTAGCCCGCCTCGACGAGCGTCTCGAAGCCGGCCTTGATCAGCTCGACGAGGCCGCCGCAGAGCACAGCCTGCTCGCCGAACAGGTCGGTCTCGCACTCTTCCTTGAAGGTGGTCTCGATGATGCCAGCGCGGCCGCCGCCATTGGCCGAGGCGTAGGACAGACCGAGGTCATGGGCGTTGCCCGAGGCGTCCTGCGCAATGGCGATGAGTGTCGGAACGCCGCCGCCCTTGAGGTACTCGCCGCGCACTGTGTGGCCGGGGCCCTTCGGGGCGACCATGAGCACGTCGAGGTCCTTGCGGGGCTCGATCAGGTTGAAGTGCACGTTGAGGCCGTGGGCGAAGAGAAGGGCAGCGCCCTGCTTCATGTTGCCCGCGAGCGACTCCTTGTAGATGTCGCCCTGCAGCTCGTCGGGGGTGAGCATCATGACGACGTCAGCCTGCTTGGCCGCATCGGCGACGTTCATCACCTTGAAGCCTTCGTGCTCCGCCTTCTTGGCAGTGGCCGAGCCCTCGCGGAGCGCGATGACAATGTCCTTCACGCCAGAATCGCGCAGGTTGAGCGCGTGGGCGTGGCCCTGGCTGCCGTAGCCGACGATGACGACCTTCTTGCCCTTGATCAGGTTCAGGTCGGCGTCGCGATCGTAATAAACCCGCATGTCTCGGTCCTCTCTCAATGATCCGTTTCAGGATTTCGGGTGGCTCGGGGCCTGGCCATAGAGGGCCAGGAACTGGTCGACAGCCGCTTCGGCGTCGCGGTCGATCTCGGCGGTGCTGAGGGGTAACGCATCACCGAGAAGCAGACGGATCTGGATGTCTCGGCCGACGAGGCCGAAGAAAGTACGGAATGCCGCCTCACTGTCTTCGAAGGCGAGGAGCCGCGCTTCGCGGCCAGCCTCCAGCAGCGGCTTCAGGCGCTCACCGATCGCAAAGCGGCCATTGGCGAGGACGATGCTGCCAAGGTTGCTCCGACCGGAGGCTGCGTGGCCGATAGCGATGCGGTTCAGCGCGATCGAGGTCGAGCTGGCGATGACTTCGAGCCAGTTGGCGGCGAAGCCCTTGAGACTGTCGCGCAAGGTCGCGACGTCGAGAGGCTGACCATCATAGCGGCCGGCACGCACACGCGAAGCCTGCCATTGCACGGTTGCCCGCAGCAGACCGTCGCGGTCGCGATACCACTTATACAGCGTTTCCTTTGAGCAGCTGGCGCGGCGCGCGACGGCGTCCATCGTCAGTTGGTCGCCACCCTCGACGATGAGGTCGAGCACGGCGTCGAGCACGACCTGCTGGCGTGCCGAGGGCGTCTCGATGCCGCTTTCCGCTTCCTGAACCATCGCACCGCTAGAGCGAACCGTACGTTACGGTTCGCTCTAGCGGCAATCGGTTGGCAGTTCAAGCGAGGCTGCAGCGATGACGGTGAACCGAGTTCGGTCCGGCAAGAGAGCGGTTTGTCGGACGTAAGAAACTACTGCCTCAAGTCGTGCCGACGCGATATTCCCGCGGCGGCCGCGTTCCGTTGACAGCGAATTCCCCGACGCTGCGCTCCCGGTAGATCCGTGGGTTGTGTGATGCGAGCGTGCGGGCGTTGCGCCAGTATCGATCGAGTCCGTGCTCTTCCTTGACGGCCGATGCTCCGAGCGCATCGAACAGGGAGGTTGTGGCCTCGAGTACGAGGTTTGTCACGACGGTGACCGCCTGGTTCACCTCGACATCGGCGATCGCGGAGATGGGTTCGGCCGCTTCCCGCCCGCCCGCCTGGAGTGCATCGGCTGCGCGCTGTACAGCCTCGGCGGCCTTCAGCACGATCGCACCCGACGCATAGGCATTGCCACGAACGCGACCGACGACAGCCTGGATCTGCGGATCGTCGGCCGTGCGGGCGCCGTTACCGTGGCTGTAGATGCGGGTACGGGTTGCCACGAGCCGCGCCACGTCGTCGGCGGCGGCGCGGCCGATACCCGCGAGCGTCGCGAGATGCACGAGCTGAAAAAACGCCATGGCGTAGGGAAAGCGCACCGTCTCCGGCTTGATCAACTCGGCCCCTAGTACGACCCCGGTAAAACGCGCTGTTCCGCTCGCTGTGAGCGCCTGCCCGAATCCGTCCCAGTCGTCGACGATCTCGACGCCGGGGGCTCGGGTCGGCACGGCGGCGATGACCGGCGTGCCGTCCTCGTCCTGGGCCGAGAGATGGATCCAATCCGCGAAGAGCGAGCCGGTCGTGTAGAATTTGCGGCCGTCCACCACCCAGTCGTTTCCGCGGCGCCGCACGATGGTGTCGAACTGCCCGACCTTGGCTGGTCCCGTCTCTGATACGCCGCTACCCACCGTTTCGCCGGCGGCGATTCGGGCGATCCAGCGGTTGCGCCAGTCCGGAAAGGCCGACGACAGCACGTCCTCGGTGAAGCCGAAATGGGCGCGCAGCGCATTGGTGACGTTGGAGTCGGCTTGCGACAACTCGATCAGCAGGTTGAACAACTCGGGCAGGCTCGCGCCGTGGCCGCCTGCGGCCGGGTCGAGCCGCAGCGTGGTGAAGCCTGCCTCCTTGAGCCAGCCGATCTCGGTCCGCGGCAATCTGCGCTCGGCGTCGCGTTCGACGGCCGTCGCGCGGATTTCCGAGAAGATCGAGCGGAACCGCTCGGCGAGCTCTTCGTATCGCGTGCTCGGCCCCGCACCCCAGCCCCCATCCTTCTGCGACATCGCTCGATCAACCTATGCAACAGGAACTTTCGAAGCCGCCTGGCGACGTGCTCGTTGGCGAAGGCATCGGCAATTCTTTGTGCAAGCTCAAGACCAATCGTGTTTGGTTGCCGTCTCCAATATAAATTTGAAATCCGCAACTAATCTGACTCGATTATTTGGACTTGTTTGCCAATATAGCGCATATAAACGAAAGATCATTCTCTTTGACTGCGGAAGCCGGCCGCTTAAGCTCGGCGTGCATGTTGAGGGTCGCACACTCATCTGCATGCCGACCGGAGCGTGCCCTGCGTCCCCTTCGGCTCTTCCCGAACACTCTTCGCCAGGGCACCGACGAGGACCGAACGATGACACACCCTCTGGCCGGCTCGAGCGGCAAAGCCTCTCCCCCCTCGGCTGGGCATGCTGCGTCCGGCTTGGCGATCACACGTCTTGGCAGCTTCGTCGGGGCCGAGATTAGCGGGATCGACCTGGCGCATCCTCTCGACGACGCGTCGCGGGACACCATCGCGTCGGCGCTCGCCGAGTACGGCGTAGTATTTTTCCGCGACCAGGATCTGACGCCCGCTGAGCAGATCGCCTTCGCCGAGCGCTTCGGCCGGATCGACATCAATCGTTTCTTTCGGCCGGTCGAGGGCTACCCCCAGATCGCCGAAGTGCGGAAGGAAGCGCATCAGTCGGCCAATATCGGCAGCAACTGGCACACCGATCACAGCTACGATCAAGAGCCTGCCAAAGGATCGATTCTCTATGCTCGCGAAGTCCCTACCGTCGGCGGCGACACCTTATTCGCTAGCATGTACGCGGCGTACAACGCGCTCTCGGACGGCCTCAAGGCGACGCTTGCGCCGTTGAAGGCCCTGCATTCCAGCCGGCACGTCTTCGGCGTGGAGAGCCGATCTCTCGCCACCAACGATCTCAAGGGCCGTATCCTCAACCCCGAAGCGGCAACCCAGGACGCCGTGCACCCCGTCGTGATCACTCACCCGGAATCCGGCCGCAAGGCCCTCTACGTGAACCCGAATTTCACGCTGCGGATTGAGGGTTGGACGGAGGCAGAATCGGCCGCTCTGCTCGGATACCTCTACGAGCATGCCCGCAGACCGGAATTCGCCTACCGATTCCGCTGGGAGCCCGGCTCGATCGCGTTCTGGGACAACCGTGCGACCTGGCATCTCGCCCTCAACGACTACCACGGCGAGCGCCGGCTGATGCACCGCATCACCATCGCTGGCGGTGCCCTCCACTGAGCGAGCCGCACGATGACCTTGACCCGCCGCCACTTCACCACCGCACTCGGTGCCTCGCTGGCGCTTGCAGGTGCCGGCCCGTCACGCGCTGGTGAGACGATCAAGCTGAGCTACCAGCGCTCCTCGACCCTGCTCACTGTGCTGAAGACCAAGGGCACGCTTGAGACGAGGCTCGGCGCCAGAGAGTTCGGCGTGAGCTGGCACCTCTTCTCGAAGGTGCTCGAGCCGATGAATACGGGCGTCGTCGACCTGCATGCCGACGTCGCCGATGCGGTGCCGATCTTCACGCAGTCGGCCAAGGCGCCGCTGACTTTCTACGCGATGGAGGCGGGCTCGCCCCATGCTGAGGCGATTGTCGTGCCCGAGGAGTCAGCCATCCGCTCGATCGCCGACCTGAAGGGTCGCACAGTCGGTGTCTCAAAGGGCTCGGGCTGCCACTTCATCCTCGCTGCGGCGCTCAAGCGCGCAGGACTGAGCTTTGCAGATATCAAGCCGGCCTATCTTGAGGCGCCGGATGGTGTCGCAGCTTTCGACCAGGGCAGCCTCGATGCCTGGGCGATCTGGGATCCGTTTCTGGCCATCGTGCAGGCCAAGCGGCCGATCCGCGTGCTCGCCGATGCCACGGGCCTGTCGAGCTACAACCGCTACTACACGGTCAATGACAGCTTTGCCGCCGCTCATCCCGAGATCGTCGAGATTGTCTACGCTGCCCTGGTCGAGGCCGGACAATGGGTGAAAGCCAATCCGCGGGAGGCCGTAGCCCTGCTCGCACCGATCTGGGGCGATCTGCCGCCCGAAGTGGTTGCCACCGTCAACGAGCGCCGCAGCTACGCCGTGAAGCCTGTCGACCGCGCAGCGCTCTCGGAGCAGCAGAGTATCGCCGACACCTTTCACGAGGCCGGCCTGATCCCGCGTCGGCTCGACGCCACGGACGTGCGGATCTGGCAGCCGGTGGCGAGCCGAGGCTGAACTCATGACCCACCCGCTCCGCTTCGGCATCTGGGCTGCGGTCCATGGTTCGCGTGCCGCCCACCACGATCCCGACGAACCCGATGACGCGACTTGGTCGCGCAACCGTGCCCTCGTCCTGGAGGCTGAGGCGCTCGGCTACGACGCCGTGCTCGTCGCCCAGCACACGATAAACCCCTACGACGAGGGGCGCGACCAGTTGGAGGCCTGGACAGCCTCGGCCGCACTCGCCGCGTTGACCCGGCGCATCGAGATCATCACCGCGATCAAGCCGGGGCTGTACCATCCGGTCGTACTCGCCAAGATGGCGCTGCAGATCGAGCATGTCAGCGAGGGCCGCTTCGGCATCAACCTCGTCAACGCCTGGAACCGTGCGGAATTTGAGCGGGCAGGCTTGCCCTTCCCGGCCCATGACGAGCGCTACGCCTATGGCCGCGAATGGATCGGGCTGGTCGACCGCCTGATCCGAGGCGAGCGCGTCACCTTCGAGGGTCGGCATTTCCGGATCAAAGATTATCAGCTCAAACCCGCCGGTACGTTCCGGGCCCGCCCCACGATCTATGTCGGTGGGGAATCAGAGCCGGCGCGCGACCTCGTCGCCGATCACGGCGACGTCTGGTTCATCAATGGTCAGCCGCATGACGACGTCGCTGCGCTTATTGCCGACGTTTCACGCCGTCCGGCTGCGAAAGGCCGACTGCGTTACGGGCTCTCGGCCTTTGTCATCGCACGCGAGACGGATGCGGAAGCCCAGGAGGAACACGCGCGCTTGCTCGACCTGAGCCGCCGCGATGACGCCCTGCGAGCCGAGACCAGGGCGAGGACCGATGCGGCAAGCGTGATGTTCGCCAAGACCGACGCGGCATCATCGCGCCATGTCGGCACCAATGGCGGCACGGCCGCCGGGCTAGTTGGCAGCTACGACACGATCGCAGATCGCATCCAGGCCTTCCATGCCGCCGGCGTCGAGCTGTTCATGCTGCAGTTCCAGCCCTTTGAGCGCGAGATGCGGCTCTTCGCGCGCGAGGTCATGCCGCGCGTCGGGCGGCCTGGGGCAGCTTAGAGAGCCTCTGCGCCCCGCTCCATGGCGGCGATGCCGGTGCGCGAGATTTCGACGAGGCCGATCACCGTCATCAAACGGATGAAGCGATCGATTTCCTCGGTAGCGCCGGTGAGCTCGAACACGAAAGAGTTCAGCGTCGCGTCGAGTGTCTTGGCGCCGAAGGCCGCGGCGAGGCGTAGCGCCTCGCTGCGGTGATCGCCCTTGCCGACGACCTTCACGAGGCAGAGCTCGCGCTCGAGCGCCTTGCCCTGGAGCGTCAGGTCGACGACGCGGTGGACCGGAACGAGCCGGTTCAGCTGCGCCTTGATCTGCTCGATCACCGCGTCCGTGCCCGTTGTCACGATCGTGAAGCGCGAGATGTGACGCGCCTCCTCGGTCTCAGACACCGTCAGGCTCTCAATGTTGTAGCCGCGGCCGGAGAACATACCGGAAATCCGCGCCAGAACGCCCGGCTCGTTATCGGCGATCACCGCCAGCGTGTGCCGGTTGATTGACTCGAACTTCACCGGCTCGGGATAGTGGGTGTTCATCGCGTTCATGGCCGGTCTCCAGGGCCTCGTCGTACTGACGAGTCGTCATCATCGACGTCATTCGTGCGCATTCGGCGCCGAAATGCCGAATGCTTAGCTTCACTCCAGTGGTGATGGCCCCCGGTTGCAGCGCCGGAGGCAGCCGATCACACCAGCATCTTGCCTTCCGCCGAGATCACGTCGCCCAATTCGACGCCGGTCTCGCCGAGATAGTCCGAGAGCAGCATCTCGTTATGCGCCTTGCCCGAGGGGATCATCGGGAAGCAGTTCTCAGTCTTGTCGACGATGCAGTCGAAAATCACCGGACCGTCATGGTCCAGCATCTCCTGGATCGCCGCGTCGAGTTCGCCCGGCTTCTCGCAGCGGATGCCCTTGGCGCCGTAGGCCTCGGCCAGCTTCACGAAGTCCGGCAGGCTTTCGGAATAGCTCTGCGAGTAGCGCGAGCCGTGCAAAAGCTCCTGCCACTGGCGGACCATGCCCATATACTCGTTATTCAGGATGAAGATCTTGACCGGCAGTCGATACTGAACTGCCGTCGACATCTCTTGGATGTTCATCAGGATCGAGGCTTCGCCGGCGATGTCGATGACGAGCCCATCCGGGTTGGCAAGCTGGGCACCGATCGCCGCGGGCAGGCCGTAGCCCATGGTGCCGAGGCCGCCAGAGGTCATCCAGCGGTTCGGCTCCTCGAACTTGAAGTACTGCGCCGCCCACATCTGGTGCTGGCCGACCTCCGTGGTGACGAAAGTCTTGCGATCTTTGCAGGCCTCGTAGAGCCGCTGCACAGCGTATTGCGGCTTGATGATCGTGCCCGACGGCCAATAGGCGAGGCAGTCGCGCGCCCGCCAAGTTGCGATCTTGGCGAACCAAGGCTCGAGGTCGCCCGCGGAGGGCTTCGCCGGCTGGGCGCGCCACAGCGCGAGCATATCCTCAAGCACCGAGGCGCAGTCGCCGACGATGCCAACATCGACCTTCACGACCTTGTTGATCGAGGAAGCATCGACGTCGATATGAATCTTCTTCGAATAGGGCGCGAAAGCGTCGAGCCGGCCGGTGATGCGATCGTCGAAGCGCGCCCCGACGCAGATCATCACGTCGCAATCGTGCATCGCCAGATTGGCCTCGTAGGTTCCGTGCATGCCGAGCATGCCCAGGAACTTGTCGTCGGACGCCGGGAAGGCACCGAGGCCCATCAGGGTCGAAGTCACCGGGAAGCCGGTCTCCTCGACGAGCTGGCGCAGCAGCTTCGTCGCTTCCGGACCCGAATTGATGACGCCACCGCCGGTGTAGAAGATCGGACGGCGCGCCGTCGCCATCAACTCGACGGCTGCGCGGATCCGGTCCTGGTCGCCCTTGACGGCCGGGTGATAGGTCTTGTGGCCGTTCTCGGCCGGACGCTTGTAGATGCCGGTGGCGAACTGGATGTCCTTCGGCAGGTCGATGACGACCGGGCCGGGCCGCCCATGCGAGGCGATGTAGAAGGCCTCGTGAAGGATGCGCGGCAGATCCTCGATCGAGCGAACGAGGTAGTTATGCTTCGTGCAGTGGCGGGTGATGCCGACCGTATCGCATTCTTGGAAAGCGTCCGAGCCGATCAGGTGCGTCGGAACCTGGCCGGTGACGGCGACGAGCGGGATCGAATCCATCATCGCGTCGGTCAGACCGGTGACGATGTTCGTCGCGCCGGGTCCGGAGGTAACGAGGACGACGCCAACCTTGCCGGAAGAGCGGGCATAGCCCTCAGCGGCATGGACCGCGCCCTGCTCGTGGCGGACGAGGACATGCTTGACGCTCTCTTCATTGAAGAGCGCGTCGTAGATCGGGAGTACCGCGCCGCCGGGATATCCGAACAGGGTGTCGACTCCCTGATCCTGAAACGCCCGGATGACCATCTGGGCTCCGGTCATGACCTCGCCGCTCATCGTGTCCTCCATCATCCCTGTTCGTGCGACGACCCCGGATTTCGGCAACAAAAAAGGGCCCCGAGGGACCCTGCATGCGCCACCGACCGGGTCCGCGGGCTCCTTTAAGCCCGCCCCGTCCGTGGCGCTTCCGCTACGATGAGAACCGCACGCATGTCGAAAAAACTCGAACCGTCCGTGAAATCAGCGGCTCCTGTAGTCCAAGCCCCGCAGCCCGTCAACGGCATAAGGACCATCTCCCGTACCTGAACTCCGGCTGGCGGTCCTGTTACCCTCAGATCGGCATGCCGCACATCACGATTGCACCCTCGCTTCCCCGGCCCTATCTCGACCGGACGCCTCGGCCATAAGGAGCATCGGTGGCGCTGTCCCAGACCACGACGTATCTCATCCTCGACGTGGCCGGTACCTCCTGTGCTTTGCCCAGGGACGCGGTCCGCGAGGTGCTGCCGCTGCCGCATCTGCACGCACCGCCCGCCGCAGGCGGACCCATCGCGGGCTTCCTGAACCTCGGCGGTGTCCCGCTCCCGGTGCTGGACCTGGCGCGGCTGCTCGGCCAGCGCGCCGCCGCCGTCGAGCCCGATCCCTACCGGCACATCCTGCTCGCGGCCGACGGCAGCCTCGCCCTCTTGGTCGATAGGGTCGTCGACGCGGTCCAAGTGAGCCTGGATGCTGTGCGCTCGGTCTCCGACACACGGACGCTCAATGGCTGCGTCGAGGCCGAGATCGCGCTCGACAAGCGGTTCGTGCACGTGCTGTCGATGCAGCGCATCCTCACGACCGAGGAGCGCGAGCGCGTCGCTACCCTCTCCCGGCGCGCGGCCGAGCGGCTCGCTTCCTTCGACGCAGCCGTGATGGATTGAGGCCGCCGGCCATGTCTTCTGACGATGGTCGCAGGCGCACCTCATGGGTGACGGGCGATCCCGCATTTCCGACCCTCAAGGCGCGCGTGATCGCCCGTACTGGGCATCATTACTATGCCGACAAGGATGATCTGCTCTTTGACCGGCTCGTGAAGCGCTTCAAAGCGCTGAACGTCGCCGATGCGACAGCCTATCTCGGCCATCTCGACGGTCCCGGCGGCGCTGACGAATGGGCGGCGCTGGAGGCCGAGATCACCATCGGCGAGACCTTCTTCTTCCGTTACGCGGAGCAGTTCGCGGCGCTGACGGACAGAATCCTGCCCGACCTGATCGCATCGCGTGCCGGTGAGCGCACACTGCGCATCTGGAGCGCCGGCTGTTCGACGGGGGCGGAGCCCTATTCAGTCGCGATCCTGGTTCACGAGTTGCTCGGCGCAGAGCTTGCCAGGTGGGACATCGCCATCGTTGGAACGGATATCAGTGCGGCTGCCCTCGCCACTGCGCGGGCCGGGGAATACGGACGCTGGGCGCTGCGCACCATGCCGCCCGATGATCGCGTGCGCTGGTTCCAGCCGACCGAGCCGAAGGTGGGTGCGACGCGCGAAGGTGGCTACCGGCTTCGCGCCCGATTTCGTGAGATGGTGCGCTTCGAGCGCAGCAACCTGATGGGGCTCGTCGACGGCAGCCTGCCGCCGACCTTTGCCGGGTTCGACCTGATCCTGTGCCGCAACGTCCTGATATATTTCAGCAGCGAGAACGTGCTAGGTATAATGCGCGGCTTCGCGGACCGGCTGCGACCGGGTGGCTGGCTACTGATCGGCCATGCCGAGCCGAACCCCGCCTTTGACGCTTGGCTGACCGCCGTAGCCCTCCCAGGCACAGCCGCCTATCGCCGCAAGGATGAACCGGCGCTCCCCGGCGACCCGAGCCGCAGGCCGGCCTGGAACGATATCCTGCCGATTGAAGTGGAGACGGGGCCGGCACTTGCCGAGGCGGAGATGGTAGCTCCCCTGACGGCGGTGGCCGCTCCGATCGTAGTGCCTCGCCCTGTTCCGAGTGCTCCGGAGAAGGCGCCGGCACCGGCCGACCTGCTGCCGCGCATCCGCGCGCTGGCCGATGCAGGTGAGACCGGCGAGGCTTGGCGTCTGCTCGGCGAGGCCTTGGAGGCTGATCCAACGGCGGCGGCCCTGCGCTACTACGAAGGGCTGCTCGCCCGCGACCTCGGGCGCGAGGCCGAGGCCGAGCGGGCGTTTCGCGGCGCGCTGTTCCTCAACCGCGATTTTGCGATGGCGCATTGCCATCTCGGGCTTCTTCTGTCGCAGCAGGGGCGTCGCGCATCCGCGGTCCGCGCCCTCGACAACGCCCTGCGCCTCGCGCAAGGACTGCCCCCGGATGCAACGCTTCCCGAAGGAGACGGCGTGACGGCGGGCGAGCTCACGGCGATGGCGCGCCTCGCGCTTGGCAAGCTCGGGCGCGAGACGCGATGAACGAGGCCGAGCGGTACCGCGCCTTACTTGACGAGCGCTCCGCGGCGCTGGCCGCGCGTGGTCAAGCCGCAGAGAGCGCTGTTGAGAGCCGTGACTTCCTTGTTTGCGCCATCGGCACCGAGCGCTTCGGGATTGCTCTGTCAGCGGTCGCGATGGTGCTGCCTGAGCGCCCGTGCACCCGGCTTCCCGGCGCGCCGGCGGCCCTTCGGGGCATTATCGCCCACGCGGGGATCATTGTCAGTGTTATTGACCTCGCGGGCGCCCTAGGGCTCGGCCGAGACGACGGGGCGCGCGATCCGGGACATTTTCTGCGCATTCGCACCGAGGGGCCGCCGCTTGCGCTCGCGGTCGATCGCGTTGTCGGCCTCGTTACCATCGCCGACAGCGACGTCACCGCATCGCCGACCGCCGGCATACGTGACGGAGTGGGCGCGGAGGCGGTTTCGGGCTATGCACCGGCAGCGCCGGAGCGTGACGGCACCGGGGACAGCTTCGCCATCATCGACCTCCCGCGCCTGTTGCGCTCGTTCCTTCCTTGAAGCGCTCGCGCGCGACGCCCGGAGCCCACGTCCCGTGTCGATTTCGATCGCAAACCGCATCCTTCTCGGCTTCGCCGCGGTCACGGTGGTGCTTATTGCCCTCGGCCTCTACGCCACGGGCCAGATCGGGACCGTGCGCGAGACGATCGATCGGATTGTGACGCGCGATCTGATGGTCATGCGCCAGCTCGACAATCTTGGTAACAAGGTGCGTGACCTTGGCGTTCAGCGGCGCAGCGCCGTCATCTCGGTGCTGATGCGCGAACATGGACGCGCTGTTCCCGACGAAGACAGCTATCTGGGTTGGCGCCGAATGGCCGAGACGGCCGATGGCCTCTTCGCGGACCTTCTGCGCGAAAGTGCCGAATTCCGCCAGGGTTCAGTTTCTCCTGATCGCATGGCGGCATGGGACCGGCTCAACGCCACGCTCAAGCAGACCCTACAGACCTACAATGCCTATCGCGACGCCAGCGAAGCCCAACTCAAGGCCGTCGTTGCGAAAGACTTCGAGAAGGTCGAAACGAGCGACAACGAGGTCGGCCGCCTCTACGAGGCCACCATCGCCGGAATCGAGCGGACGCGCTCCGCCTTGGACGGCAGTGTTGCTGCCGGTCAACGCGGCGTTGCCGAGGTTTACGAGTTCAGCCGGTCCTCCATCCTACTGACGCTCGCCCTAGCCGTCCTATTAAGTTTCTTCGTGACCTGGGCGATCAGCCGATCGGTGGTGCGACCGGTCAACGAGGTAGCGGCCTTCGTGGAGCGTGTCGGAACCGGCGACCTGACT
>NZ_BJZV01000003.1 GCF_007992215.1 Methylobacterium gnaphalii
CGAAGTGTGGGCGGTTGATCAGCCTCGACGTCGCGCTGCCTCCCCGGCGATGCGCAACAACGCCGCAGAAGCGTGGGCTTGGGCGAGGCCTGCATCGGACCGCCGACAGGCCAGGACGGCCTCCTGCAGAGCTGCCGCTGCGTGTCGGAGGGCGCCCGGCGACCAGCGGGAGAGTTGCGTCTCCACCAATCCCTTGCGCTTGAAATGAAGGCCGCGCCAGTTCGCCACCAATGAGCTGGCGCTCGCGGAAGGATCGTCTAGCCGAGCATTGAGCAGCGCAAGGGCATGACGGAGCGCAGCGCCGAGCATCGCCGATGGGTCGAGCCCCTCTTGCCGGAACCGACGTACCTCGCGCTCTGCTTCGGCCATCCTGCCCGCGAAGGCAGCATCAATCAGGGCATTGAGTACACTGGCGCCGACGTCGCTGACGATCGCCTCGACATCGTCTAGCTCCACCTTGTCGCGACCCCGTGCATAGAGCGCGAGCTTTTCAATCTCGGAGAGGCTGGCACGGCGATCAGCGCCGAGGCTCTGGGCCAGCAGATCGCGGGCGTCGCGATCGATTCCCAGGCCGTACTCCCGGAGGGTGTTCTCGATCAGCTCTGTTAGCGTGCGGGCATCGTCCGGGTAGCAGGGGATAGCGAGCGCGCGAGAGGACCTTTCGCAGACAGCGCGCAGGGGCGAGGACTTTTGGAGATCGCCGGCCTCGACCACGATACGCGCGCCGGCCGGATCAGCCTTGAGCAAGGCATCGACGGCGGGCGCATAATTTCGGGAGCCAGAGCGAACCCAGATCGTGCGGCTGCCGCCGAATAGCCCGATGGTGCCAGCCTCGTCGACAAGACGGCCGGGATCTGAGGCGAGAGCGTCTCCGTCGAGCTTCACCAGGGCAAAGGGGTCGTCTGGATCGGCCGTCATGCCTTTGACCAGCCGGGCGGAGCGATCTGCTACGAGGCCTATATCGGGCCCATAGACGAGGACGAGCAGGATGCGTGGATCTGGACCGCGCCGCAGCAGGCCCTCGATCTCACCAGGGCGGACAGCGGTCACGCGTGGCGTTCCCTGCTACTGGGATGAGAGCGAAGCGATGCGAGACCGACGCAGCAACGTTGCAGGTGTCGCCTTAAACGTCTCCACCTCGCGCGCAGCGACGGCACGCGATCCTCACCTAACCAATTCATCCCGGCCTCCGCGCCACTCACGCTCGATAGCAGGTGTCGAGGCCGATGGCATCGCAGCCGCCGGGAGAACCGGCGGCTGCATGTAGCCCTTACTCGGCGGCGGCTATCTCGACGATGTTGCCGCTGCGCTTGAAGGCGATGGTGGTCTCGCTGCCGTCCGCGCCGACGGTGCCTGGGATCGAGAGATGCACCGTCTGATCGCCCTTCAGCGTCGTTGCCAAGCGAATGACCTGCGGGTGATCGGCGCCGGAATTCACGGAGGCGAGGGTGGCAACCACCCGGTAGCCGTCCTGCTCGGTGGTGTAATAGGCCGAGCCCTTGAAGGAGCCGAGATCAATCGACTTGCCGGCGCCAGCCTTCCATTCGGCTGCGGAAGCGGCGGTGGCGAGGGTGAGCGTCGTCGCGGTGAGTGCGAGGAATAAAGCGCGCATTGTGGGATATCCTGTGCAGTTACTGTCCGTCGGGAGTGCCCGTACGGAAAGCCGGTAGCACCGGGAGACCTGAATATGTGGGCGCGATGCTGCGCTGCGAAGTCAGGGATTTTGCGCTGCATCAATGCGCGCGATGCATATCAAATTGCATTTGAGCCGTCGCAACGGCCTTTTTATGCATGCACCCACCGCGCCTATTCACGCCGCTGCGAGTGGCTTCGATACATCCTCAAGCGACTTACCCTCGGCGGCCGTTCCCCAGATCCAGCCGACGACAGAAGCTATTGCCATCAGCGCGGCGCCGATGAGGTAGCCGATGAATACCCATTCGCGAGAGCCGGTCTCGACCAGGGTGCCAAACAACAGGGGCCCGGAAACACCGCCAATCCCGGTCCCGATCGCGTAGAAGGCGGCAATTGCCAGCGCGCGGATCTCCAAGGGGAAGGTTTCGGCGACGGTAAGATAGGCGGAACTCGCCGCAGCACTTGCGAAGAAGAACACCACCATCCAGGTCGTGGTCTGCCCGATGGGCCCGAACACGTCGATCTTGAACAAATAGCCTGCCCCGGCGAGCAGCAGCGCCGAGATACCGTAGGTGAAGGCGATCATCGGTCGGCGGCCTATCGTGTCGAAGAGCCGCCCCAGCAGCAGCGGCCCGAGGAAGGAGCCCAGTGCGAAGGGCAGCAGGTACCAGCCGACATGCCCGCCCGGCACGCCGTAGAAGCGCTCCAGCACCAGGGCGTAGGTGAAGAACAGGGCATTGTAGAAGAAGGCCTGCGCAATCATCAGCGCGAGGCCGACGAATGTCTGAGTGCGGCTCGTGACCAGCATGGCGCTTGCCACTTCGGACAGGGGCGTATGGCTTCGCGTCCTCAGCTTCATGCGCCGGTTCTCGTCGACCGGCGGAAGCGTGATGCCTTCGTCCGTGAAGCGCTTCTCGATGCCGGTGACCACGCGGTCCGCCTCCGCCGTATAGCCATGTGTGGCGAGCCAGCGCGGACTCTCGGGAATCCATGTGCGCAGCAGTAGGATCACGAGGCCAATGCCGCCGCCGACGAAGAAGGCGATGCGCCAGCCATAGGTTGGATCGACCCATTCCGGCCGCAGCACAGCGATGGAGAGGAAGGAGCCGAGCGCCGCGCCGATCCAGAACGAGCCGTTGATGACGAGATCGGTCCAGCCGCGCACCCGCGCCGGGACGAGCTCCTGAATCGTCGAGTTGATCGCCGTGTACTCGCCACCGATGCCCGCGCCGGTGAGGAAGCGAAACACGCAAAAACTCCAGATGTCCCAGGAGAGACCCGAGGCCGCCGTGGCAGCGAGGTAGAGGGCAAGCGTGATGAAGAAGAGCTTTTTCCGGCCGATCCGGTCCGTGAGCCAGCCGAAGCCGAGAGCACCCATCACCGCTCCGACGAGGTAGGAGCTAGCCGCCAAGCCGACGTCGAACTCTGAGAAGGACATCGGCGGCTTGCGCAGGGCCCCAACCAACGCGCCGGCCAATGTCACCTCAAGCCCGTCGAGCACCCAGGTGATGCCGAGGGCGACGATGACGAGAACGTGGAAGCGGCCCCAGGGCAGTCGGTCGAGCCGGGCAGCGATGTCGGTGTCGATCACGGTCCCCATCGGTGCCCGCTCGGGCGCCGCGGATTGCGATTGACCTTCGATCTTGCTCGCCATGACGCCCCATTAACTTCGATTCAACGCAGCTGTTGGGAACGCGCGGGGACTCGATTCGTGCGAGACCGGGTGGAAAGATTCAGGACGGTTGAATGGCTCCATCGCTCGAGCCATTCCGTCATGACCACTTCGCTCCGAATCACGACGCTTTTCCTCGCTGCCGGCTTCACTGGAGCGTTAGGGCTCACCGCAGCCCCGCCGAAGGCGGCCGACGGCACGCTGGGGCGGGATCGCGACGTCGTCGACCTCTCTGGTGCCGAGCGCTGGGCGCTGCGCCCGACCCGTGTGAGTGCCGCCGCCAATCTTGTTCCCGCATCCGGAGCTCGGGCTCAACGGCTGTCCGAGCTGCCGGCGGAACGTCGTGCCGTGCGCGTGGTCTATCAGGGCTATTTCGACGCCGGCGCGGTTAGCGCGGCTCGCTGAGCCGGGGATCGAGGGCGTCGGCGAGACCATCTCCCAGCACGTTCAGCGCGATCAGACTGACCACGAGGAAGCCAGCGGGTGCCCCGAGCATCCAGGGCGCGGATTCGAGCGCCCGCGAACCCTCGGCAATCAGCACGCCCCAGGAGGTCGCCGGCTCCTGCACGCCGAGGCCGAGGAACGAGAGGAAGCTCTCCAGCAGGATCACCCGCGGCACCAGCAGCGTCGCGGCGACGACGATCGGCCCGAGGGTGTTGGGCACGATGTGCCGGATGAGGATCGCCCCTGTGGTCAGGCCGAGCGCCTGCGCGGCGCGAACGAAATCGCGGCCCTTGAGCGCAAGCGTCTGGGTGCGGACGATGCGGGCCATGTCGAGCCATTCGACGGCGGCGACCGCGACGAGGACTAGCCAGAGGTTGGCGCGGAAGAAAACGAGCAGCACGATAACGAAGAAAACGAAGGGCAATGCATAGAGGACGTCGAGCACGCGCATCATGATCGCGTCGCTCACCCCTCCCAACATGCCGGAGAGCGCACCGTAGCCGACCCCCACCAGCAGCGCGACGAGCGTGGCCGTCAGCCCGATCAACAGGGAGATCCGGCCGGCGACGAGGCAGCGGGTGAGCAGGTCGCGCCCGACCACGTCGGTGCCGAGCAGGAAGCGGAGCCGCTGGACCCGCGTCTCGACGACGAGCCGGCGGCCATCCGCCGACCGCTCCAGGATCCTGGCGGGGCCGAACAGGTCGGAGCGGGGCAGGTAGCTCAGGCTGCGCTCGTTGATGGGTTTCGGCGACGCCAGCGTCAGGCGGACCGTGCCGTCGCTGATGGCATAATCCTCCACCGCGAGCCGCATGCGGAAGGCAATGCGCTCGATGGCGGGGCGCACCGTGTCGGGCTGCGGATGCGCCGCGAGGCTCGGCTTCATGCGGACGAGGTCGGGATAGATCCGTTCCGGTGCGTGGCCGGTGAGGAAGGGGCCGGCGAGGCAGGCCAGAGCGACCGCGACCAGCGTCACCAGAGCGGCCAGGGCCGGCCGGTTGCGGGTGAGCCGCTGCCGGGCGAGGGCACTGAGCGAACGCGCGCGCGGGGCAGCTGCGGCCATCATCGCGCCGCGCTGTTCCACGTGAAACACTCACGCTTGCACACCGGCGCCGTCACGCGCCGAGCCTCAGGCGGGGGTCGACGATCGCGGCGAGCAGATCGGCCAGGAGGTTGAACACCACCACCATCACGGCGACGAGCACCACGGTTCCCATCACCAGCGTATAGTCGCGGTTCAACGCGCCATCGACGAAGTAGCGCCCGATCCCCGGGAGCCCGAAGATCGTCTCGACGACGACCGAGCCCGTCAGCAGAGCCGCCGCGACCGGGCCGAGGGTGCTGATCACCGGCAGCAGCGCGCCGCGTAGGGCCTGGAGAGCGACGCGGTAGGGCGGCTGGCCCATGGCGCGCAGAGTCCGGATATGCGGCTGGGCGAGCACCTCATTCAGTGCCGAGCGGGTGAGCCGCGCCACGGCAGCGACCTGCGGCAGCGCCAGGGTCAGCACCGGCAGAACCAGGTTTCGCGGGCTGCCGCCATCCCAGCCGCCGACGGGCAGCCAGCCGAGACTGAGGCCGAACACGATCTGGAGGAGGGGGGCCGTGACGAAGGTTGGCACCGCGAGCCCGAGCGAGGCGCCGAGACCGACGAGGCGGTCCGCGAGCCGCCCCCGCCGGAACGCCGCCAGCGTCCCCAGCGCCAACCCGAGCGCGAGCGCGAGCGCCAGGGCGAGCGCCCCGAGCGTCGCCGAGACCGGCAGGCCGCGTGCGAAAAGGTCGTTCACCGTGAGGTCGCGAAACGAGAAGGACGGCCCGAGATCGCCCTGCATCAGCGAGAGCAGATAGCGGCCGTACTGGACGATCAGCGGCTGATCGAGGCCGTAGATGCGCTTGAGGTTCTCCATGGCGGCTGCCGGCAGCGGCCGCTCCAGATCGAAGGGGCCGCCGGGCGCCAGCCGCATCAGGAAGAAGCTCAGCGTCACCACGACGAACAAGGTCGGGATCGCCTGGAGCAGCCGGCGGAGCGCGTAGCCGATCATGGGACACGTCCCACGCCGTCACCGCGAATGCGGGGAGCCCGTCCAGCGCCAACGCACCTCCGTGGCGGGCACGATCCGGATTTGCCCCACGGTGTCGGCAAGGATCGGGCAGGGGGCATCGCCATCGGCTTCATCCCTGGGACAGCGAGAGGAAGCGCGTGGGCGCGACGTTGCGCAGGTTCGGATGAATGCCGTGGACGCGCGGCGAGACGAGCGCCTTCGAGCGGTAATGCAGCACCGGGATCCAGGGCAGGGCGCTCAGCACGATCCTTTCCGCCTGAAACAGCATCTCGGCCCGCCTGCCCACATCCCGCTCGGCCGCGGCCTGGTTCAGCAAGCCATCGTACTCGGCATTCGACCAGTGCCCGGCATTGAAGCCGTCATTCCCCGTCCTGAGCAGAAACAGGAAGTTCTGCGGATCGGAATAGTCGGCGTACCAGGATATGCGCGCCAGATCGAAATCGCCTCCGTCGCGCAGATAGGCGAAGTGTGTCTTGGCATCCGTGTTGACGAAGCGCGTCTCGACGCCGATGCCGCGCCAGAGGTCGGCGAGCGCAATCGCCGTGTTGCGATTGTTGTCGGTGGTGTTGAAGCGGTACTCGACCGCGAGCGGCGCCTTGCCGGGGCCGTAGCCGGCCTCGGCCAGAAGCGCCCTCGCCTCGTCCTCGCGATCGATCGGCAGGGTCTCGCGGCCGGCGAGTTCGGGCGGGTCGCGGTAATTGTCGAGACCCGGAGGGCAGAGCGAATAGGCCGGGCTCATCGTGTCGCCCCAGACGGCCTCCGCCAGGAATTCCCGGTCGATGACGAGGGAGAGCGCCCGGCGCACGCGCACGTCATCGAAGGGCTTCTTGCGCGTGTTGACCGCGATCGCCATTAGCCCGAGGGCCGGCGAGAGCTGGACCTGATCGCCGAAGCGGCGCTTCAGCGAGGGCATCTGGTCGGCGGGCAGGTCCGACAGAGAGTCGATCTCGCCGGCGGCGTAGCGGCGCACGGCCGAGGACAGGTCCGGCGTCGGGATGAAGGCCACCGTCTCGATGACGATACGGCCGGCATCGCGGAAATGCGGGTTCTTCTTCAGGGTGATGCGGTCGTTCGGCACCATGTCGACGAGGGCGTAGGGCCCGTTGGTGACGAGCCGGCCCGGTCGGGTGAAGGCGTCGCCGTATTGCGCGATCGAGGGACGATGGACCGGCAATGAGGTCTGGTGCGTGAGGAGTTCGAGCAGGTAGGGCACCGGCTCGGCCAGGGTGACGATGACGGTGCGCGCATCGGGGGCCGAGACGCCGAGGCTCTCCGGCGCCGCCTCCCCCCGGTTCACCGCAGCCGCACCCTTGATCGGGTAGAGCACCTCGGCGTAGCGGGCGCCGGTCCTGGGATCGAGCATCCGGCGCAGGGCGAACAGGAAGTCCTCGGCCGTCACCGGATCGCCGTTCGACCAGCGGCCGTCGTCACGCAGGGTGAAGGTGTAGGTCAGCCGGTCGCTCGAGACCGTCCAGTGCGCGGCCGCGCCGGGAATCATGCGGCCGTGATTGTCGTAGGTGAGCAGGCCTTCGTAGAGGTCGCGCAGCAGATGCGCCTCGGCCACCGTCGAGGTCTTGTGCGGATCGAGCGTCTCGGGGTCGGCATCGTTGCCGCGCCGATAGAGCGTCGTGTCGGCCCGGGCCGACGTGCCGAGCGAGAGGCCCAGCCCGAGCGCCGCGCTGCCCTTCAGCCAGGAGCGTCGGGCGATGCTCATGCCGCCCGGCCCTCACCCGTCACCACGAGCGGAGCGAGGCCATCCCTTGCCATTCCCGCACCCTCCGTGCGCCGGCCCTCGATGGCTCCGCCCGAGGCGCGCAAGGCTGGCATCGAAGGACGCTCAGGCGCCGGTATCACCCCTGAAGCCGGCCGCCTCGATGCCGGCCAGCGCGCAGATCTCGTCGTTGTCGGAGGTGTCGCCGGAGACGCCGACGGCGCCCACCACCCTGCCCTCGCCGTCGCGGATCAGCACGCCGCCCGCCACCGGCACCAGCGCCTCGGGGCCGACGACGTGGCTGACGGCCGCGACGAATTCGGGCTGCTCCTGCGCGCGCTTGGCGATGGCCCGCGAGCCGAGCCCGAGAGCCAGGGCGCCATTGGCCTTGCCCCGCGCGATCTCGGCCCGGCGCAGGGAGGTGCCGTCCTCGGCGGCAAGGCTCTTGAGGGCGCCGCGCGCGTCGTAGACCACGACGCAGAGCGGCTTCAGGCTCCGCTCGCGCGCCGTCCGGAGAGCGGTGGCGACGAGGGTCTGGGCCGCGGCAAGCGTCAGGTCGGACATTCGGTTTCCTCGGTGAAGGCAGGAGAGTGCCGCCGTCGATAACGCGGATGGGCAGGGTTGCAAACACGCGCCCTGCCCTGGCCGCCGGGCGAGGACGATCCAGTTACGGCCCCGATCCCGTCGCGAGAAGAGACCCGCATGGCCGCCAGCGAACGCCCCCACGTCATCTGTCACATGACGAGCTCCGTCGACGGCCGCATCAAGGTGCGGCGCTGGACGACCCTCGACGCCGACGACCATTACGAGACGATCCACAAGCGCCTTGAAGGCAATGCCTGGATGTGCGGCCGCATCACCATGCAGGGCTATGCCGACAGCGCGAAGCCGCTGCCTCAGGCGCCCGACGCCACGCAGCCGATCGACCGCGAGGACCACGTCGCCAAAACCGATGCCTCCGGCTACGCGGTCGCCCTCGACGCCCGCGGCGTGATGGATTGGGGTGCCCGCAACGACATCGAGGGCGACCACGTCGTGGTGGTGCTGACGCAGCGCGTCTCGGAGGACCGCCTGCGCCGTCTGCGGGCCGGCGGCCAGTCCTACATCCTCGCCGGCGAGACCGAGGTGGATTTCCCGCTCGCGCTGCAGAAGCTGCGGCGGCATTTCGGGATCGAGCGGCTGCTGCTCGAAGGCGGTGGCGGCATCAACGGCTCGATGCTCAAGGCCGGCATGGTGGACGAGCTGAGCCTGCTCCTGGCGCCGGCCGTCGACGGGCTCAAGGGCACGCCCGCGGTGTTCGACATCGAGGGCTCGGAAGACCAGACCCTGGCGAAAACCCGGCGGCTGACGCTGAAGAGCTGCGAGCCGCTCGAAGGCGGGACGGTGTGGCTGCGCTACGGGATCAGCGCCGTAGACGCCTAGGGAAGCCGACAGAACGCCGCTGCAATCCACCGACACTTCTCATGCTGAGGTGGCGCGTGAGCGCCCTCGAAGCACGGCCGGCGCTGCTGCCACCTGACAGCCGGCCCTTGGATCAGCGTTTGCCGTGCCTTGAGGCTGCTGCGCAGCACCTCAGTATGAGGAGCGGTGGGGTTGCCATGAGCGAAGCGAAAGGCTGCGTCGTGGATCCTACTGAGCCGCCCCGCAGGCGCTCACCACCGCGCGAAAATCATCCTCGGCGACGTCGCTGCGCTGGAGCGTGACCTTCTTCGGCCCGGCCTGGAGCCGCACCTCGTTGGCGCTCCAGATCGCTACCCAGATCTCGCGCGCCTTCTCCAGGCTGACGCCGGTGACGTCCCAGTTGAAGGTGTAGTCGGACAGGGCGACCTTGGTGACGTGCAGGGGCCAGCTCTGGCCCCCGACCGTGACGCTGCCCTTGCCGGCCGCCTTGTCGAAGACGGCTGCGGTCTGCTTGGGATCGAGGTTGAACGTCGTCGCGTAGAAGTCGCCGGGGCCGGCGCAGCCGATCTCGGCGATGAGGCATTCGAGCGAGTTGTCCTCGTCGCAGAGCGAGTCGTAGACCGTGATCTTCGCGGCGCCGTCGTCCCTCGTGACCCGCGTGCGCGGCGCGGCCTCGGCCCCGAGGGGCGCCAGGGCGAGCCATGTGCTCGCAAGGATGACGACGAGCCGCTGGGCCACGCTGGCGATCTCCCGACGGCCCTTCCCCGGCCGCCGGCTCATCGTTACTGCGGATATGGTTAAGGCGTCGCAACCTCGAGGACGCGCTCGTCCTCGGCCTCGTCTTCCGCATGCTCCAGGGCCTCGCGGGCCTCGTCCTCCTGGCGCTGGCGGTTCCACAGGGCGGCATAGACCCCGCGGCGCGCCAGCAGCGTGAGATGGTCGCCGCGCTCGACGATGTGGCCATGGTCGAGCACCAGGATCTCGTCGGCGTTGACGACCGTGGAGAGGCGGTGGGCGATGACCAGCGTGGTCCGGCCGCGGCTGACCCGGTCCAGCGCCGTCTGGATCTCGCGCTCGGTGAAGGAATCCAGCGCCGAGGTCGCCTCGTCGAGGACGAGGATCGGCGGTGCCTTGAGGATGGTGCGGGCGATGGCGACGCGCTGCTTCTCGCCACCTGACAGTTTCAGGCCGCGCTCGCCGACCGGCGTGTCGTAGCCCTCGGGCAGGCTCTCGATGAAGCGGTCGATCTGGGCGGAGCGGGCGGCCTCGCGCAGATCGGCCTCGCTCGCGTCCCAGCGGCCGTAGCGGATGTTGTAGCCGATGGTGTCGTTGAACAGCACGGTGTCCTGCGGGACCATGCCGATCACCGCCCGCAGGCTGTCCTGGCGAACCGCGGCGATGTCCTGGCCGTCGATGAGGATGCGCCCTCCCTGCGGCTCGTAGAACCGGAAGAGCAGGCGCGACAGGGTCGATTTGCCGGCACCGGACGGGCCGACGATGGCGACGGTCCGGCCCGCCGGCACCTCGAAGGATACGCCCCTTAGGATCGGCCGGCTCGGATTGTAGGCGAACCGCACGTCCTCGAAGCGCACGCTGCCGCTCCCGACCCGCAGGGCCGGCGCGCCGGGCCTGTCCGCGATCTCGGGGTTCTGGTCGAGGATGCGGAACATGTCGTCGATGTCGATCAGCGCCTGTTTGATCTCGCGGTAGATCATGCCCATGAAGTTGAGCGGGACGGCGAGCTGCACGAGCATCGTGTTGACGAGCACGAAGCCGCCGATCGTCGCGCGCCCGGCCATGATGTCGTGCGCGGCGAGCCACATCACGCAGGTCATGCCGAGGGTGAAGATGATCGCCTGGCCGGCGTTCAGCACGGCGAGCGAGACGTAGGTCTGCGTCGAGGCCTTCTCGTACTTGGCCATCGAGCCGTCGTAGCGCTCGGTCTCGCGGGCCTCGGCTCCGAAATACTTCACCGTCTCGTAGTTCAGGAGCGAGTCGACGGCCTTGGTGTTGGCGTCGGTATCGGAGGCGTTCATCCGCTTGCGGATGGCAATCCGCCACTCCGTCGCCTTCCAGGTGTAGAGCAGGTAGGCGGCGATGGTGACGGCAACGATCGCCGAATAGTGCCAGTCGAACTCGTATGTGAGCAGGCCGAGCACCAGCACCAGCTCGACGATGGTCGGCACCAGCGTCAGCACCATCAGGCGCGACAGCTCCTCGATGCCGGAGCGGCCGCGCTCCAGCACGCGGGTGAGGCCGCCGGTCTTGCGCTCGAGATGGAAGCGCAGGGACAGCCGATGCATATGCGCGAAGGTGCGCAGGGCCAGCCTCCGCACGGCATGCATCGCGACCTTCGCGAAGAGCCCGTCGCGGACCTGGGTGAGGGCGGCCATGGCGATGCGCGAGCCGCCATAGAGGGCGATCATCGCCGCCGGGATCGCCCAGAGGCCGGTGGGAACCCTGTCACCGTGCGCGCCCTGGTTGCCGCCGACCGCGGCGACGAGCGCGTCCGTCGCCCATTTGAAGGTGAAGGGCATCACCATCGTCATCAGCTTGACGACGAGGATCAGCCCGAAGGCGACGAAGATGCGCCGCTGCAGGTCCGGCCGGCCTGTCGGCCAGAGATGCGGCCAGAGCCGGCGATAGATGGCGAGCAGGCCCGGCCGCTGCGGCGTGGCCGGGGCGTTCTCCGCCACAGGGGCGGGTGAAACTGTCATGTGGAAGCGTTCTTACGAGGCGGGGATCAGCCCCGCATATAAGGTCCGCCCCGCGCGCGTGCAGCCGCCGCGACGATCACATCACCGATGCATGCAGCGGGCTGCTCCCGCGCTCAGCCGCGGTTCGGCGCCTGCCGGTCGGCCGCCGGCGCATCCTTTGGCATCACGAAGATCTGGCCGGGATAGATCAGGTTCGGGTCGCGGATCTGGTCGCGGTTGGCCTCGTAGATCACCGTGTAGCGCCTGCCGTTGCCGTAGCTCTTCCGGCTGATCTGCCAGAGGCTGTCGCCGCGGATGATCTTGGCCGTCTCGATCTCGGGCACGAAGACCGCGGTGGCCTGATCGAACGGCGCGGGGACAGCCTTCTCGGCGAGCTCCGTCGGACCGCTGACAGCGCCGGGCGCGGCGGTCCGGCCAGGGGCGTCGGGCTTGACGGCGTCAGGCAGCTTCGGCGCCAGGGCCTCGGCGGTGCGGCGGTCGGCCTCCTGCGATGGCAGCGTGCTGGTCGGGCGCCCTGCCCCGGCCACGGCCGGCATCTCGGCCGCGGCCCGGGGCGCAGATGACGGCCTGTCGTCGGCACCGGCCGTAGCCGTGGCCGGCTTCGTATGGGGCCCAGCCTGATCCTTCGCGGCCGGCTTTCCAGGCTCCTTCGCCGCAAGTTGCGCTGGGAAGGTGAAGCCCACCTGGGCCCGGTTGGCGACCTTGCCGGCGTCGGATTCCACCTGATCGATCCGAATCTGATAGCTGCCCGGCCGCACGCCGCGTCCGATCGTGAAGGCGATCCGGCCATCCGCGCCAGCCCTGCCCGAGGCGACCAGGGTGTCGTTGAGATAGAGGCGCAGCGAGGCCCAGGCCGCGCCCTGACCCGACACGAACAGGCGCCCGCCATCCTGCGCATCGACGCTGACGATCTTCACGGGGCCGGACTTGGACGCGTCCGCCGCTCCCGGCAGCGCAGCCTCCTTTCGAGGCGGCACGGCGGGCGGCGTCGCGTTCGATCCCGAGACCTTGGCGGCCTCGCGGCTCGCCTCGGCGACAGGACCGGGCATCGACAGCACGCGGGTCGGCTTGTCGGGCTCGCTCACGGCGACGAGCGGCTGCGCCTTCCTGTCCTTGTCGACCACCACGACCGCGCTCGCCCTGCCCTCCGTGACCTGGCCGTCGGGCGTGGTGCTGCGCAGGGTCAGCTCGCTGTTGCCAGGCGGCAGCGACAGGCTGTCGATGGCGAACTGGCCGCCCTCATCCGCCGTGACGCGGGCGACGGTCTTGTTGTCGCGCCGGAGCTCGATCTCGGCCTTGGGCGTCGTGCGTCCGGCCAGGACCGCATCGCCCGAGGGCTCGACGCGCAGGATGTCGAACTTCGGCGTCTTGTCGTCACCCTGGCGGGTTTCCGCTTGCGGGGCTCCGCCGGGAACGGCAAGAGCATCCCTGCTCGACTCGACGTTAGCCTGGTCGCCGGGGGCCTTCGAGGCGGCATGGCCTTCGGTCTTCGGCAGATCGGCGGCAGAGCGGGACGTCTCGGTCGACGGATCGATGCCCCGGATGCGTTTCAGGAGGTCTCCGCCGCCGAAGATCGTCGCGACGACGGTGAGCCCGATCACCACACCCGTGCCGGCGAGGGCTATCAGACGTCCCATACCCGCCGTCATGGCGCACAACTCCCTACAGCCCGTCGCAGCGATGCCGCCCCCTATGCGGGCTTGTCGACAACCCGTCTAATTCTCATGGCATATTACCGAACATGACAGGAACACCAAGACACGGGCGCGCCCAAGTGGGCGAATACCGAGGGACTAGACGGGGATGCTCCGTTCTTTCCGCGGTGGATGACGGCCTCAATGCCGCCAAGACTGGCGCCGATCTCGCGAGGTGGGGGGAGACGGGCTCGTGCATCTGAATTCGGTTTGCGTATATTGCGGTTCGGGCTTCGGCAGCGATCCAGCCTTTAAGGGTGCGGCGGTGGCCGTGGGCCGCGCTTTGGGCGAGGCCGGGATCAACCTCGTCTATGGCGGCGGCAATGTCGGGTTGATGGGCACCGTGGCGCATGCAGCCCTGCAGGCCGGCGGCCACGTCACCGGCATCATCCCGGACTTCCTGAAGTCGCGCGAGCGCATGCTCGAGGACATTCAGGAGACCATCGTCGTCGACGACATGCACACCCGCAAGAAGCTGATGTTCGACCGCGCAGATGCCTTCGTGGCGATGCCGGGCGGCATCGGCACGCTGGAAGAGCTCATCGAGCAGATGACCTGGGCGCAGCTCGGTCAGCACGCCAAGCCGATCCTGCTGCTCTCGATCAACGGCTTCTGGGATCCGCTGCTGACGCTCCTCGCGCATATGCGCGACCACGGCTTCCTGCGTCCCGGTCTGGACCCCTCCTTCCTGGTCGCCACCGACCCGGCCGACGTCGTCGGGATGCTGCGGGACACGGTGGCCAAGCGTGCGCCCTCCCCTGAGGGAGAAGCGCTGGTGAGGGAGCGGCTTTAGCACCGCGTCGCTGCGAGCGCCGCGAAGCAATCAGGGCCACGACCGCCGCCTCAGCGCGTTGACCTGGATCGTTTCGCGACGCTCGCAAGGACGGGTGTGGAACGCCGCCTACTTGATCACGCTCCACGTGGTCGTGCCGTCCTTGTTGTCCTTCACGGCGACGCCCAGTGCCGACAGGGCATCGCGTGCCTGGTCGGAGGCGGCCCAGTTCTTGGCGGCCCGCGCCGCGCGGCGCTCCTCGATCAGCCGCTCGACCGCGGCGACGTCGATCCCCGAGGCCTGGACGCTGGCCCGCTCCCGCCCGCTCTTCGTCTGACCGAGCAGACCGAGCAATCCTGCGCCTGCCTTGAGCGAGGCGGGGTCGTCGAGACGATGAAGCTCGGCGAGGGCCGAGGCCGTGTTCAGGTCGTCGAGCAGGGGGTCCAGCACCGCCGCAGGCGGCTCATGGGCCGGCGAGGCATCACCGACGAGGCCGTACCAACGGTCGAGCGTGCGGCTGGCTTCCTCGAGCCCTCGCACGGTCCAGTCGATCGGCTGGCGATAATGCGTCTTCAGCATCGCGAGCCGCACGACCTCGCCCGGCCAGTCGTTCAGCACCTCGCGGATGGTGACGAAGTTGCCGAGCGACTTCGACATCTTCTCCCCCTCCACCTGGAGGAAGCCGTTATGCATCCAGACATTCGCCATGACCGGCGTGCCGAAGCAGCAGCGCGACTGCGCCACCTCGTTCTCGTGATGGGGAAAGATCAGGTCGATGCCACCGGCATGGATGTCGAAGGTCTTCCCGAGATGCTTCCACGACATCGCGGAGCACTCGATATGCCAGCCCGGCCGGCCGGGGGCAGCGATGCCCGAGGGTGAGGGCCAGGAGGGTTCACCGGGCTTCGAGGGCTTCCAGAGCACGAAGTCGAGGGGCGAGCGCTTGTAGGGGGCGACCTCGACGCGGGCGCCGGCCTCCATCTCGTCGAGCGGGCGCTTCGAGAGGCTGCCGTAATCCGGCATCGAGGGCACGTCGAACAGGACGTGATCCTCGGCGACATAGGCGTGCCCGGCCGCCACCAATCCTTCGATCAGCGAGACCATCTCGCCGATATGGTCCGTGGCGCGCGGCTCGAGGAAACGCGGGCGCTCACCCGCCACGTTCACATCCTCCGGCATCAGCACGCCGAGATCGCGCATGTCCTGATGGAAGAGGCTGAGCGTGCCGTCGGTGAGTTCGCGGATCGTGATGCCGCGCTCGGCGGCGCGCGCGTTGATCTTGTCGTCCACGTCCGTGACATTGCGGGCGTAGGTGACGTGCGCCTCGCCGTAGAGGTGGCGCAGCAGCCGGAAGAGCAGGTCGAAGACGATGATCGGGCGCGCATTGCCGATATGGGCCGCGTCGTAGACCGTCGGGCCGCAGGCATAGACCCGCACATGGCCTGGATCGATCGGCGTGAACGCCGCCTTCTCGCGGGTCAGCGTGTTGTAGAGCCGCAACATCGGCGCCATCGGAGTCCATCTCGTTCGGTGCCGTGACCCTGCGCGCTGCCGGCGCCGGGCAAGACCCCTATCCCGTTGTATCGCGGCGCTTTCCGAGTCCGGCCGCCTGAGCGGCCCGGTTCCGTTCGCCACGGTCCCGCCCCATTGCCCTCGGCCGGCTGTGGCGCAAGGGCGACGGTCGGAGCCGTTCGCATCCGGTACCCCAAAAGCGTGATCGATTCGACAACCTGCTGGTCGATCGCCGCTGCTCACTCGACTGTAGGCGGTAGCGTGAAGCCTTTGTTTACCGAGCCGTCAGAACACTACGCAATCGCGTCATCCGATTTTCGAGGTCCCGACCATGCGCCTTCAGGCTGCTGCCTTCCTCGCCCTTGCCCTGGTTTCGTCCGTCGCCGCCCCGGCTTTCGCCGGTGAGGGCGCCGCGACCCAGCATGTCGAGCGGGCCTTCCTGATCCCCGCCAACGATGGCTACGGCACCGGCGAGTGCCTCACCAACGGCAAAAGCGAGTGCGGTCAGGTCGTTGCCAACGCCTGGTGCGAGTCCCAGGGCTTCGCCTCGGCCGCCTCCTACGGCGTCGCCGATCGGGACGAATATACCGGTTCCATCGACGCGACCCCGGTTCGCCCGGCCACTGAGCGCCCGATCCGGATTACCTGCCAGGATTGATCAGCGAGGCCTCCCGGCCTCACTTCACGAACTCCGCGCATTTCTGCGGCGGCTCCGTGCCCCACGGCATGAGTGGGACGGCCGAGGTCGAGTTCTTCGGCGAGCCCTGGATCACCCTATCCGAATAGACCATGTAGATCAGCGTGTTACGCTTGACGTCGCAGCCGCGTACGATCTGCATGGACTTGAAGATCAGCGAGCGGCGCTCGCTGAACACCACCTCGCCCTGCTTGAATTTCTCCTTGAACTGCACCGGACCTGTCTGGCGGCAGGCCAGCGAGATGTCGGACACATCCTCGGCGAGGCCGAGCGTGCCCTTGATGCCGCCCTTCTCGGGCTGGGTGTACCAGCAGGCGATGCCGCTCACGTTGGGATCGTCGATGCCGTAGACCACGAGCTTGTCGTTGGGCGTCAGCGGGCGCCAGACCGTCGACTTGTCGAAGATCCGGTCGGGGTCGTCGGCGCGTGCGGGACGTGATGCGGTGGCCAGGACCGCCGCCGCGAGCAGAGCCATTCCAGACTGCATGGTGCGCGTTCGCAACATCATCGAACCATTCCCCTCTAAACTTGGCCGTATCGATGTGGTGTGCCTGTCACCGCCGCGCGAGGGGGCGTATCACGTATGTTAGTCAACACGGCCGCGCCCCGATTCCGTCGAGTCGGAGACCGCTCTTCCGTGACATTCATCGCGTTCTCGCCATGCTGCTGATCCCCTCGACGATCCGCCGAAGCGTCGTAGCCGCGGTGGCCGTGCTCTCCGCCGGCACGGTGCTGCCGGCCGCGGCGAACCCATTCGCGTGCCAGCGCTACAAGGCCGAGCTCGCCAGCCTGAACGACAACGGCTCCACCCAGCGCGCCCTGCAGAGCGAGATCGGCCGGCTCGAATCCTATTACCGCTCCCTCAATTGCGAGGGCGGCAAGTTCCTGTTCTTCGATACGCGCCCGCCCCAGTGCGGCGCCGTCGAGCAGCGCATCAGGGCGCTCAATGCCGGTTACGGCGCGCAGAACGGCGAGGTTGTCGCTGCACGCCGCCGCCAGCTGATCGCGGCGATCGGTACGGCCTGCGCGGATGTGCCTGCGCTTCCGACCGATGGCTCGCCGATCCAGCAGACGGCCCGCGGCGGCCACAAGGTCATCTGCGTCAAGACCTGCGACGGCTCCTACTTCCCCATGAACAACCTGCCGGACGGGCGGAGCGGGGCGGACGAGATGTGCCAGGCGCTCTGCCCGGGCACGCAGGCGGTCGCCTACTCGATGCCGGAGGGCGACGAGGCCTTGCGCTCCGCAGCCACCATCAAGGGCAACCGCGCCTACACGTCGCTGGCGACGGCCTTCAAATTCCGCACCAGCTTCGAGCCGAACTGCTCCTGCAAGCGCGAGGGGCAGAGCTGGGCACAGTCACTCGCCAAGGCCGAGAGCATGCTGGTCCGGCACAAGGGCGACATCTTCGTCACCCCGATGCAGGCCGAGCGCCTGTCGCGGCCACCGAAGGTCCGACTGACACTCGTCGGCCGTGCCGACAAGACCGCCGCGACGCTCGCGGCTGACGCTGCCAGCCGCACCGGCGCCGCTGGCGAGACCGCGGGCGACGTCACCGCTACCGGGACGGCCGGTCCTGCCGACGCCTCGACGGTCGTCGCCAAGGCCAATACGGACCGCACCGCCGTGCGTGTGATCGAGCCGTCGATGATCCCCGTTCCGGCGCGCACCGGCACACCCTGACGGCTGTTTCGGCCCCGCCCCTCACGATCATTTCGGCCGGTGCGGGTGTGCGAACGATAGATTCGCCAAGGCCTTGAGGGAGAACGGCTTCCCGCAATCCGGCCGCCAGCTGTCGGCCTGCTGAAATTTGACGCCTCGTTTTTCGGAACCATATCGGCCCGACACCGTTCGAACCCGCCGATCGCGTTTCGAAGACGATGAACGAGGCTGACCGTATGCGGATAACCCGCTCCCTGCTCCTGACCGGCACGATGCTGCCGACCCTTCTCCTGGCCGTGCCCCTGCAGGCACGCTCCCTCGGTGAAGGGCCCTCCGCACGGATGGAACTGGCACAGGTCGGGGAGGAAGGACCACGCGGTGGTCGCGGTGGCGGCGCAGAACGCGGCGGCCCTGGCGGCGGCGAGCGCGGCGGCGGTGCAGCCCGCGAACGGCCTGAGGCCCCGGCCGCGCGCGAGCGCCCCGAGCCGCGGCAGGCGCCTGCCGCCCGCGAGCGGCCAGAAGCACCGGCAGCCCGCGAACGACCCGAACCGCGGCAGGCCCCGGCCGCGCGCGAGCGGCCCGAGGCTCCGGCGGCCCGTGAGCGGCCGGAGGCGCCAGCAGCCCGCGAACGGCCCGAGCCGCGGCAGGCGCCTGCGGCTCGCGAGCGGCCGGAAGCCCCCTCTGCCCGCGAGCGTCTCGAGCCGCGGCAGGCCCCGGCAGCCAGAGAGCGGCAGGAGGCACCCGCCACCCGCGAGGCACCCGCCCAGCGCCAGGCGCCGGAACGGCCGACCGCTCCCACTCAGCCAACGCGGCCAACCCCGCCTGCGAGCGAGGAGCCGTCCCGCACGGCCCCGACCCGTCCCACGACACCGCCGGCGGCTCAGCCCCAGACAGCGCCCGCACCGGCTCAGCGGCGTGCCCCGGAGGCACCCACGCAACCGGGCGCGACGCCGCCCACCACGCCACAGCCTCAGCGTCCGACGAGCCCCGAGGCGCCGAGCCCGCAGAACCGTCAGCAGCCGCCGGCTCAGCCAAATGCCGCGACACCGCCGGGCGCCACGCAGCCGGGCACAGCCCCCGGCGCGGCGCCCACCGCTCCGAACCAGCGTCCGGGCGTACCGGGGCGGCCCTTCACGCCGCAGGGTCAGCAGCCGAATGCGGGTCAACCGGGCGTCCAGCCCGGAACCCAGCCGGGTGTTCAGCCGGGCCAGGATCCGAACCAGCTCCGGCGGGACCAGCCGCCCGGTCAGTTCCAGCAGAACCAGGTCCAGCCTGGCCAGCAGCCCAATCAGCTTCAGCCGGGCCAGCAGCCCGGCACCGTCGGGCGTGACGGCCGCGGTGGCTCGGGCTTCGACAATGATCGCCGGGACGACCGCCGAGGCGACGACCGGCGCAGCGGCTTCAACCGGCCCGGCGCCCCCGGCTACATTCCCGGCGGCTTCCGGGACAGCCGCGAGGACGACGAGATTCGCGACTACGAGCGCATCCGCCGCGATCGCCAGGAATACAATGTCGACGGCCGCAACTATTACCGCGAGCCCGGCCGCATCATCGTGCGCGACCGCGACAACTACTACATCCGCCACGACGAGAACGAGCGCTTCCGCGATCTCGACCGGCGCGCCTATCGCAGCGAGCGGCGCGGCTCCGAGACCTACAGCTACATCGACCGGCCGGGCGGCGAGCAGATCGTCACCGTGGTCGACGATGACGGTCGCCTCGTCCGGCGCTACCGCCGCTACCGCGACGGCCGCGAGCTGATGATCATCAACAACGGCTACGGCCGGGGTGGCGCACGCCCGATCTACGAGGATGTGGTCGACCTGCCGCCGCCGGACATCCGCATCCCGCGCGACCGCTACATCGTCGATTACGAGCGGGCCGATGCCCGCGCGGTCTACGGAGCGCTCACCGCGCCGCCGGTGACGGCGATCGACCGGCGCTACTCCCTCGACCAGGTGCGCTACAGCCCGCAGCTGCGGGCCCGCATGCCGAGCGTCGACATCAACACGATCACCTTCGACTCCGGATCGTTCACGGTCACGCCGGAGCAGGGGCGCCAGCTCAAGAACATCGCCGATGCGATCAATCAGGCGGTGCAGGCCAACCCGCAGGAGGTGTTCCTGATCGAGGGCTACACCGACGCGGTGGGCGCAGACATCGACAACCTCTCGCTCTCCGACCGGCGCGCGCAGTCGGTGGCGACCATCCTGACGCAAACCTTCCAGGTGCCCCCGGAGAACCTGACCACCCAGGGCTACGGCGAGCAGTACCTGAAGGTGAACACGCAGGAGGCCAACCGCGAGAACCGCCGCGTCACCGTGCGACGGATCACGCCGCTCCTGCAGCAGCAGGCCGACCAGGGCCAGCAGGACGGCTCGCCGCCGCCCGCGCCGCGGTAAGGCTCGATCCCGCCCGCAGCCGATGCGGGCGGGACGCTTCTCATGCGGAGACGGCAGGTCGGCCGTGTGCGTCCTCACCTGACCGTGACGGGCACGGGAAACATTTAGGTCCTATACCGATGGCAGCGTCCGGGTTTCGCCGGGGACGCAAGGCGGTTTGGACGAAGGGTGTTCAGGGCGATGGATGGAGAGGTCGGGCACCGGTTGATCGAGGCCGGGACGCCTGAGTTCCGCCGCACCACCCTCGCCCTCTTCGCCGCCGGCTTCTCGACCTTCGCAGTGCTCTACGGCGTGCAGCCGCTGATGCCGGTCTTCGCCGACGCCTTTTCTGTCTCGCCGGCCGAGAGCAGCCTCGCCCTCTCCCTGCCCTGCGCCACGCTCGCAGTCTCGCTGCTCGTCGTCAGCCCGCTCTCGGAAGTCTGGGGCCGCAAGCCCGTCATGGCGGCCTCGCTGTTCCTCTCCGCGCTCCTCACCATCGCCGCGGTGATGATGCCGAGCTGGCACGGCTTCCTCGTGCTCCGCGCCCTGACCGGCATCGCCGCCAGCGGCCTGCCGGCGGTGGCGATGGCCTATCTCAGCGAGGAGATGCACGGTCGCGCCATCGGCCTCTCCATGGGGCTGCTGATCGGCGGCAACGCGCTGGGCGGAATGGTCGGCCGGCTCATGGCCGGCATCATCGCCGATCACGCTTCCTGGCGGATCGGCCTGGGAGTGATCGGCGGGCTGGCGCTGCTGGCGGCCCTCGCCTTCCAGTTCGCCCTCCCCGCCTCCCGCCATTTCGCGGCGCACCGGATGCGCTGGCGCGAGGTGCCGGCAAGCTTCGGGCACCATTTCAAGGATGCGGGCCTGCCCTGGCTCTTCTCGGAATCCTTCCTGCTGATGGGGGGATTCGTCTGCGTCTACAACTACATCGGCTTCCGCCTGCTCGATCCGCCCTACTCCCTGAGCCAGACGGCGATCGGCGCGATCTTCGTGGTCTATCTCGCCGGCACCGCGAGCTCGGCGATTACCGGCGAGGTCGCGAGCCGGCTCGGGCGGCGCCGGGTGCTGTGGCTCGCCATCCTGCTCGGACTCGGCGGCATCGCGCTCACCCTGTCCTCGCACCTGATCCTGATCATCGCCGGCATCGTCGTCGTGACGGTGAGCTTCTTCGGCGCGCACTCCGTGGCCTCGAGCTGGATCGGCCGCCGTGCCATGACCGACCGGGCGCAGGCCTCGGCGATCTACCTCTGCCTGTACTATCTCGGCTCCTCGGTGCTCGGCACGACGGGAGGCTGGTTCTTCGCCCATGCCGGCTGGCCGGGTGTAGCGGGCTTCTTCGCGGGGCTCTACGTTCTAGCCCTGCTGATCGCGATCCGGCTCTCGCGGCTGGCGCCGCTGCCGGAACTCATCGCGGCGGAGATCCCGAAACCATGAGGAGCAGGCCATGGCAGGGCACGAGGCCAACGTCACCGGGCAGTTCGAGGCCCGCGCCGCGGATTATGTGACGAGCGCGGCGCATGCCGCCGGCGACGACCTCGTCCAGTTCGCCGAGCTCGCCCGCGCCCGTCCCGATGCCGCCGCGCTCGATCTCGGCTGCGGTGGGGGCCACGCCACCTACGCGATCGCGCCGCATGTGCGCACTGTCACCGCCTTCGACCTCTCGCCCGCGATGCTCTCGGCCGTATCGGAAGAAGCCGCGCGGCGCGGCCTCGGCAACATTCGCACCGAGCAGGGCACCGTGCAGGCCCTGCCCTTCCGCGACGAGAGTTTCGATCTCGTCGTGTCCCGGTTCAGCGCCCATCACTGGACGGATGTTGTCCCAGCGCTGACGGAAGCCCGTCGCGTGCTCGCGCCGCGCGGCTGGCTCGTGATGATCGACACGGCGGCGCCGGAGAACCCGCTCCTCGATACGCATCTGCAGAGCTGGGAGCTGTTGCGCGACCCCTCGCACGGACGCAACTACGCCCCCTCGCAATGGCGCGCGATGCTGGCGCAAGCCGGGTTCGTTCCGGGGCACGAGACCCTGCGCCGCCTGCGCCTCGATTTTTCGAGCTGGATCGCCCGGATGGGAACGCCGCAGGATGATGCCGCCGCGATCCGTCGCCTGCAGCAGCGCGCGCCCGAATCCGTGCGTGCCTATTTCGACGTGGAAGA
Organism: Methylobacterium gnaphalii; assembly: GCF_007992215.1. Taxonomy (GTDB): domain Bacteria; phylum Pseudomonadota; class Alphaproteobacteria; order Rhizobiales; family Beijerinckiaceae; genus Methylobacterium; species Methylobacterium gnaphalii. The sequence goes on from NZ_BJZV01000003.1 coordinate 22,513, forward strand.
GGATGGCAGCTTCACCCTCGATACGCTGACGATCGAGGCCGATCCTGACGGAGCATCGGACTAAGACCGAGGGGTGCCACGTCTTCCTCAACTCGGCCTGAAAACAAAGCGGATCGGCGGATGGCGGCCTTGCCAGTGGGCAGCAGGTCCAGGAGCGATCCAGCGATGTGAGGCTGACGAAGCGGAGCCGACGGACCGGCGAAGCCTGGGCTTCGTCGGGTCCGCCGACCACTCCACGACCCGACTGGGGGGATCTCGGGGCGCTTCGTCATTCGAAGCTACGCCGTCATTGATTCCGGATTATTTCCACCTCGACCGATCGCCATTCTGCCCATCCGGCCCTGCCGTGGCGGATGCGCGACACTTTTGCCGTTCCAGCTGTAAACGGTTTCTTCGACGCGCTCCGGACGGCCGATGCACGGTCCGCGGGCGTTTTCATCCCCCAAATGGGTGATGAAACACGAAAAACTGCATGCATTCTCCTTTCCAGTACGAGGGGGAAAAAGATGAGATACAGCGAGACGTTACCGGCTTGGGCCGCGCGCCAGCGCATCCGCAGGCTGGGCCGCCACAGCGACGAGAAAGTCGTGCGCTGGATCAACCAGGGCAGTTCCGTGAAGGACGACCCGGTCCAGGAGAGCGCGATCTCCAGTAACGACAACGTCGTCGCCTTCGCTCAGGGACGATCTCTCCCGGCCCGCTGATTCCGCACCGGGTTGCCGCACACGGCCCGCCCCGCATCCGGGGCGGGCCGTTTCATTGTGCGCAGGTGATCCGCGAAATCCGCGGACGTGCCGCCCTGCGGGTCTTGGCACCCGCATCGGCAGGGTTCATGCTCTGGGAAACAGCTCGCCAAAGAAGCGAGCCCAACCCGGAGGTACGCCCATGCTCGCCGCCAACCGCCTGATCAAATCCGCCTGGGTCGCGGTCGAACTCGACCATGAGCGCTGCGAACGCATTCTCGTCGTCGAGGCCTACATCGCCGTCAGCCCGCTGGAGAAGGACTACGATCCGGTGCGCTACCAGAAGGTCGTCGAGGACGTGCGCCGCGTGCTCGCCGAGAATCCGGATCTCGACCGGGCCTCGATCCTGAGCATGCACCGCGACACGGCCTGCACGGCCCTGTTCCGGTCCTCTCCCGCAAGGACGCCCACGATGGCGTCGGCCTGACACTGGCTTGAGATCAGCTGCCCTCGATCGTCGGCGGCTCCCAGGTCGCAACACGGTTGCGGCCTTCATCCGTGATCTGCCAGATGGCGAAGGTGCCGCCGAGATGGGGGCCGGCCTGCGTGCCGACCCAGCGCAGGCTGCCCTTGCGTTCGAGAACGCGCAGGCGGGCATGGTCGCGCGGCCAGTCGCGGGTGGTGTTCTGCTTGATCGAGATCCGGCCTTCGATGGCGAGCGCTGCCTTGGACAGAAGACGTCGGGAATGAAGGGGCATAGCGGCTCCTTGGTTCGAGAAGTCTTTTGATTTTGAAAGCCTTGCGGCTTCTGTGACGCGGATACGCTCATAGAGCGGGTCGTGACCCGCTCCGGTCTCGGCGCTTCGTGCCCTTTCCTCTCACCCTGCCATCGGAGACGGCTTGATGAGGCCGGCCTTGCGCGCTCACAGCACCGATCTGCCGGTGCCCGCGCGGGACGGTCACGCACGGATTTGCCCGAACTTCAGGCAGTCGGGCGCTAAGCGTTAATGCGTGATGCGAGCGCCGGGTTCATCCGGCGCGCCGAGATGCTGTTTTCAGCCAACAGGCTGGGTGCGAACCTGGTTGAGGGCTCAGCCCCCAGGATCGCGCGGCGCCAGGTGGCGCGATCTCGCTTCCGACGCACCTGTCGAATCGGCGGTCCGGAGCGTGGAAAAAGCTTAGCCATTCAAATCCCGAGCGCAAGCCGATATGTCGCCCCCGTGCGATGAGGGGGCTAAAGCTTGGCTGCGCGGCGTGGCTCGTGCCATGGAGGGGGATGAGCCCCGGAGACCCGCGATGACGGCCAAGATGCAGGAACTGCTGGGTCTGCTCACGCTGGTCGTCGAGCGCGTCCGGGCCGCGAATGACCGCTCGGAGCGCGCCGAGGCACGCGCCGGGCAGATGAGCCTGCTGCTCGACGCGCTATCCGATGAGAACGCGGCTTTGCGCACCGAGCTCGACCAGGCCGAGGCCGCCGCAGCCGAGGCGCAAGCCGAGATCCGCGCGCTTCGGGACGAGGTGGAGCCTTTGGAGGCGCGTGCCGACGAGGCTGAATTGCGGATCCATCGCGCCGCCGATGCGCTCGGACTGGCGGTCGCCGGTCCGACCGTCGCCGGCGATGAGGCGCCCAGTGCCTCGCTCGCCCTCCATTGATCGGGTTGCGTCCTACCGCGCGACGACGTGCGGCTTGATGATCTCGTAGTCCTGCCGCTTGAGCACACGGCGCGTAACGAGGTCCTCTGGCGAGGCGTAGGGCCGGTTCGCGACGATGGTCTTGCCGATCATGCCGGCGCCGAGGGTGTTCAAGGTCTCGACCGGCGCCGAGTTCAGGTCGATCCCGTCCTCTGCCGGCGGCTCGGCTGGCTGGCGGGCCGCCTGTTGCTCGGGCGCCGGCGCCGGCGCGGGTGCCGGTTCGACGGGCGGCGGAGCGGCCTCCACCGGGACCTGCCGCGCCGTGGGGGAGGGCGGGGCGCTCTCCGGCGGCGACGGACGCGCTGCCGTCGGTCGTCCGCCAGGATAGACCGAGCGCACGCCGGGTTCGGCCGGTTCGGTCAGGCTCGGTTGCAGGGGCTTCGGGCGCTGCGCCGGAGCCTCGGTCACGGAGGGCGGCGCTGCAGGCCTCGGTGCCCGGGGGCCGAAAGCCTGCCACAGGCCGGCGAGGGCCGCGGCGAGGGCGACCATGGTGAAGCCGAGAAACAGGGTGGAGGCCTTCATGCGCGGCGCTCGCGTCCTCTCTTTGGCGTGAAATCGGGAGACGTTCTTATCCGGATGCGGCCGGCTGGCGCCAATCCCGTGCCACCCTCGGGCAACGCGGCTCAGGAGGCTTCAGCTCCGCCGTCCGTCAGCGTGATGCGGGTCGCCGCTGCCGACCTGGTCGAGCGTGCCCGTGATCGCGCGTGCGACGGCGACCAGCGCGGTCACCATCGGCGTTGCCGGTTCCCGGCGCGGGGCGACGAGGCCGATGACGTGGGTGAGGTCCGGCTCGACGATCGGGATCGAGCGCACGCCCTCCGTCGGCCCGAGCGCGTCGGCGAGGATCGCCGGCATGATGCTGGCCCATTGCAGCGTGCGCACATGGGTCATCAGCACGATCATCGAGTTCGATTCCAGCGTTGGCGCCGGTTCGGCCCCGGCGACGCGGAGCTGCTGGTCGATGATGCGCCGGTTCTGCATGTTCGGCGTGAGCAGGCAGAGCGGTATCCGGCCGGCCTCGGCCCAGGTGATCGAGTTGCGGTCGTCGTAGGGGCCGCCGGCCGCCGTCAGCAGGCGGTAGTGCTCAGTGTAGAGCGGCACGGTGATGACGCGGCCGGTCGGCTCGTTGTCGAGATAGGTCAGCCCGGCATCGGCCTCGAGCCCGTCGAGGAGCTGGAAAATGTCGGCAGAGGTAGTCGACTCGATGGAGAAGCGCACGCCGGGATGGCGCTTGCGGAAGGGCGTGGTCAGCGCCGCAACCATCGGCAGCGCCGTGGGTACCGCGGCGATGCGTAGCGTGCCGGCGAGGCCCCGTTTCAGGGTCGAGACGTCCTCATGCATGGCGCGAGCATCGGCGACGATGCGGCGGGCCCAGGCCAGCACACGCTCGCCTTCGGGCGTGAATCCCTGGAAGCGGGAGCCGCGCCGCACGAGCTGAACGCCGAAGCGGTTCTCCAACTGCTTCACGCCGGCCGACAGCGTCTGCTGGCTGATGTTGCAGACTTCCGCCGCCCGCCCGAAATGCGCCTCGCGTGAGAGCGCGAGCAGGTAGTCCAGCTTCTCGATCACCGCGTCCACCGGCCGGGCCGTCCGCGGGGGCGGACTCCACGGTGGTAACAGATATGCCGAGCGGCTCAACAGCCGGAAACAGGGGGCATGGGCGCTGCGGGCGCCTTGTCCATCAGGTTCTTACCAGGCGGAGCGCGCGGACTTCCACGCGATGCTGGGCGGCCGACGCGCTGCAGGTTCGATTCCGGCCAGTTGCCTTGGCCTCGTAGAGAGCCGCGTCGGCCCGGCGGAAGAGGTCGGGATCATCGATGCCCGAGGCGACCCCGATGCTGACCGTGACGGCGCCACGCCCGATGCCGGCCGAGGGCAGCGTCAGGCCCTGCATCTGCTCATGGACCGCGTCCGCGACGCGTAGCGCGCCGATTGCATCGGTCGCCGGCAGCAGCAGCATAAACTCCTCGCCTCCGATGCGGAAGGCCATGTCGTTCGGCCGGTGCACGCATGCGGAAAGACGCTGTGCCAGCTCCTTCAGCACTTCGTCGCCGACGGCGTGCCCGTAGCGGTCGTTGTAGCGCTTGAAATGGTCGGCATCGACGATGAGCAGCGAGACCGGAAGCCCCGTCCGCCGGGCATCCTTGCCGGCCGCGTCGAGGGCATCCTCGAAGCTGCGGCGGTTGGCCAGTCCGGTCAGCGGATCGGTGCGCGACAGCCGGGCAAGCTCGAGCTGCATCGCGGCGCGGCGCCCGAGTTCGCGCCCGAACAGGAGTGACAGCGCAATGGCCAATCCGCACAGGACGAGGACGGTTATCCCGATCACCAGGGCCTTGGCGCGCCACTCGGCCTCGATTTCGCGCGTCGACAGGGCGACGTTGAGGATCAGCGGCAGGTCTCCGATCCGGGTGAACGCGTAGTAGCGCTCGATCCCGTCGCGGACGGAGGTCTTCACGAGGGTTCCGGACGGCCGGCTCAGGAACTGTGCGAAGATGGGTGCGCCGGCCAGACTCGCGCCGATATCGGCGTCGACGAAGGGCTGGCGCATGATGCGGGTGCCGTCCCGCAGGTAGAGGTTGATCGCGCCGTCCTTTCCGAGACCGAGCTGGTCGAACAGGTGCGAGAAGTAGGCGAGCTTCATAGTTCCCAGGACGACGCCGCCGAACGAGCCGTCTGGCTTGTCGATGCGGCGGCTGAACGGAATCATGCGCTCGCCGGTCAGCCGCGAGACCAGGGGCCGACCGATATACAGCCCGAGGCCGGGCCGCTTCTTGTGGACCTGGAAATACTCACGATCAGCATAGTTCCCCTTGCGCGGGGGCATGGCGCTGGCATCCACGGCGATGGCGCCGTTCTCGTCGAGGACGAGCATCACGCCCAGATCCTGCGCCGTGGCGGCACGGTCGAACAGCACGAGCTGGCGCATCGCGGGAGAGATCCCCTCGATGCCCGGGGTACGGATGTTCTCGACGACGGCCTGCAGCGAAAGATCGAAGATCTCGACGTTCCGGGCGATGTCGCGCGCGATGACCTGCAGAAGGTTGTTGGAGGTCCGGGCAGCCTTGTCCCAGGCGTCCCGGCGCATATCGAGCAGCATCATCCCGGACAGGATCAACATGCCGGTCGGCGCGAGGATGCCGAGCACGATCCCGGTGCGGGTAGAACGGAGCCATCGCGCGATGCGGGCTGGCAGAACCATCGGTGGGCGCTCCCAGGCGCGAGGTGACTGCCTGGTATCTAGGCCCTAATCTTTTACGAGGCGTCTCAAACAAGCTTGCGCACGACCAATTCGCGCGGTCATCCCTAACGCCCGGTTTTCGAGACCGCGAGGATCGCGCCGATGCCGCGCAGACGGCTCGTTCCCCGCCGCCGGCCGGGGCCAGCTCGGATTGTCCGCGAGGCCGGTACGCGAATGGTTAAGCTGCGTTAAGGATAAGCTTGGGAGGCGTCGATGCTATACAGGCTGCTGTCCGTCTTCATCCGCCGCGACGCAGTCGCGGTTCCCACCATCGCCGCGAGCGAGCATGGACCCCTCGGGGTAAGCCTCCGCAAGGACGATCCGCTCGCCGGCCTCTATGGCGATGTCGAACAGGAATTGAAGGTCGCCGGCTACCTCGCCTGACGGCCCTCTCTGGAAACAACCGGGGCTTCAGCCCGCGTCGCTGGCACCCTGTCCCGCAAGCTGGGGATCGTGGGTTGCGGGCCGCACGGGGCTCTCCCCGGCCGGATTTTCCTGCAACGCCTTGACGACGTGGGCGTCGAGCCGGTCGCCGGCCTCCGGAATATGAGCCACGAGATCGCGGATCATCTTCGGCGCCCAGAAGGCAACGAGGTGCTTGTGGATGCCGGCAACCGCCTCTTCTTCCGGATAGCTCCGGAAGAACGAGGCGATCTGGTTGGCCATCCGCACGAGCCGGTCTTGGTTGGTCGCTGCGCCCATCGGTTTACGCTTACTCTGCCGCTGCCTGAGCGATGCGGGTCAACGAGAAATCCTCCTCGTAGAACTTCGCCTGCCAATCCGACGGACGGTTGGTCCGCCGCACCTGCACCGCCGTCACCTTGTATTCGGGGCAGTTGGTCGCCCAGTCCGAATAGTCGGTGGTGATGACGTTGGCGCCGGTCTTGGCGTGGTGGAAGGTCGTGTAGACCACGCCCGGCTGCATGCGCTCGGTGATCTTCGCCTTCAGGGCGATGTCGCCGGAGCGCGAGACCAGCGCCACGAGATCGCCGTCGACGATGCCGCGGCTCTCGGCATCGAAGGGGTGGATCTCCAGCACGTCCTCTTCATGCCAGCGCGAGTTCTCCGTGCGGCGGGTCTGCGCACCGACATTGTACTGCGACAGGATGCGGCCCGTGGTCAGGATCAGCGGGAACTTCGGCCCTGTGCGCTCGTCGGTGGCCACGTACTCGGTGATCATGAAGCGGCCCTTGCCGCGCACGAACCGGTCGACGTGCATCATCGGAGTGCCAAGCGGCGCCTGCTCGTTGCACGGCCACTGGATCGAGCCCATCTCGTCGAGCTTCGCGTAGGAGACACCGGTGAAGGTCGGGGTCAGCCGGGCGATCTCGTCCATGATCTCGGACGGGTGGTTGTAGTTCATCTCGTAGCCGAGCGCCTTGGCGAGCAGGATCGTGCCCTCCCAATCGCCATAGCCTCCGAGCGGCGCCATCACCTTGCGGACGCGGCTGATGCGGCGCTCGGCATTGGTGAAGGTGCCGTCTTTCTCCAGGAACGAGGCGCCCGGCAGGAAGACGTGGGCGTATTTGGCGGTCTCGTTCAGGAAGATGTCCTGGATCACGATGCACTCCATGGCCTTGAGGCCGGAGGTCACGTGATGCGTGTCGGGGTCGGATTGCGCGATGTCCTCGCCCTGGATGTACATGCCCTTGAACGAGCCACCGACGGCCTCGTCCAGCATGTTGGTGATCCGCAGGCCCGGCTCGTTCGAGAGCTTGGCACCCCACAGGGCCTCGAAGGTCTCGCGGGTGGCGTCGTCCGAGACGTGGCGGTAGCCGGTGAGCTCGTGCGGGAACGAGCCCATGTCGCAGGAGCCCTGCACGTTGTTCTGGCCGCGCAGCGGGTTCACGCCGGCGCCTTCCTTGCCGATATTGCCCGTGGCCATGGCGATGTTGGCCATGCCCATGACCATGGTCGAGCCCTGGCTGTGCTCGGTCACGCCCAGGCCGTAGAAGATGCCGGCATTGCCGCCGGTGGCGTAGAGCCGGGCCGCGGCGCGCAGATCGGCCGGGTTGACGCCGGTATACTGCTCGGTGGCTTCCGGTGAGTGGCGCTCGTCGGCGATGAAGCGGGCCCAGGACTCGAACTCGGCGAGGTCGCAGCGTTCGCGGACATAGGCTTCATCGACCAGGCCTTCCGTCACGATGACGTGGGCGAAGGCGTTGATGAAGGCGACGTTGGAGCCGGGCTTCAGCGGCAGGTGATAGTCGGCCTTGATGTGGGGCGACTTCACGAGATCGATCTTACGCGGATCCGCGACGATGAGGCGGGCGCCGGCGCGCAGGCGCTTCTTCATGCGCGAACCGAAGACCGGGTGGCCGTCGGTCGGATTGGCGCCGATGACCAGGATCACGTCGGCATATTCCACCGACTTGAAATCCTGAGTGCCGGCCGAGGTGCCGAGGGTCGACATCAGGCCGTAGCCGGTCGGCGAATGGCAGACGCGGGCGCAGGTATCGACGTTGTTGTTGCCGAAGGCGGCACGAACCAGCTTCTGGACGAGGTAGGCTTCCTCGTTGGTGCAGCGGGAGGAGGTGATGCCGCCGATCGAATCCTTGCCGTACTTGGCCTGGATGCGCTTGAACTCGGACGCGGCGTGATTGATCGCCACCTCCCAGCTGACCTCCTGCCAGGGATCCGTGATCTTGGCGCGGATCATCGGCTTGGTGATGCGGTCCTTGTGGGTGGCGTAGCCGTAGGCGAAGCGGCCCTTGATGCAGCTATGGCCCTCGTTGGCCTTGCCGCCCTTGTAGGGCACCATGCGGACGATCTTGTCGCCCTGCATCTCGGCCTTGAAGGCGCAGCCGACACCGCAATAGGCGCAGGTGGTCACCTCGGAATGATCGGGCTGGCCGAATTCGTGGATCGACTTCTCCTGGAGGGTCGCGGTCGGGCAGGCTTGCACGCACGCGCCGCAGGATACGCACTCGGACTCCATGAAATTCGTCGGGCCGGCGGCCACGCGGCTGTCGAAACCGCGGCCTTCGATGGTTAGCGCGAAGGTGCCCTGCACCTCCTCGCAGGCGCGGACGCAGCGGTTGCAGACGATGCACTTCGACGGATCGTAGGTGAAATACGCGTTCGACTCGTCCTTCGGCCGGTACTTTTCCGAGGTCGGCTTGACGTGGTTGTCGCCGTCATAGCCGTAGCGGACGTTGCGCAGTCCCACCTGTCCTGCCGTGTCCTGCAACTCGCAATCACCGTTGGCGGCGCAGGTCAGGCAGTCGAGCGGATGGTCGGAGATGTAGAGCTCCATCACGCCCTTGCGCAGGCGGTGCAGCTTCGGCGTCTGCGTATGGACGATCATGCCCTCTTCGGCCGGCGTCGTGCAGGAGGCCGGGGTGCCGCGGCGACCCTCGATCTCGACGAGGCACATGCGGCACGAGCCGAAAGGCTCCAGCGAATCCGTCGCGCAGAGCTTCGGGATCTTGGTGCCCATCTGCATCGCGGCGGCCATCACCGACGTGCCGGCCGGAACGGAGACCTGCACGCCGTCGATGGTGATCGACACCGTCTTCTCGCTGACGCGGATCGGCGTGCCGTAGTCGATTTCCTTGATGAGGGTCATCGTGTGTTCCTCACTCGGCGGCGGCGGGGAAGGACTGCTGTCCCGGGCCCGTGAAATCTTCGGGGAAATGGTTGATGGCGCTCATCACCGGCATGGGGGTCAAACCACCCATGGCGCAGAGCGACCCGTCGGTCATGACCTCGCAGAGGTCCTTGACCAGCTCGACATTCGCCTCGGAGCGGATGCCCGCGATGACCTTGTCCATGGTCTCGACGCCGCGTGTCGCGCCGATGCGGCAGGGGGTGCACTTGCCGCAGGATTCGGCCGCGCAGAACTCGAAGGCGAAGCGGGCTTGCTTGGCCATGTCGACGGTATCGTCGAACACCACGATGCCGCCGTGGCCGACGAGGCCCTTGGCCTCGGCCATCTTCTCGTAGTCGAGGGGCGTATCGAGCAGGCTGTCAGGGAAGTAGGCCCCGAGCGGCCCGCCGACCTGCACCGCGCGCACCGGACGGCCTGACAGCGTGCCGCCGCCGAAATCCTCGATGACCTCGCGGATGGTGATGCCGAAGGCGTACTCGATCAGGCCGCCCTGCTTGATGTTGCCGGCGAGCTGGATCGGCAGCGTGCCGAGCGAGCGGCCCATGCCGAAATCAGCGTAGGCCTTGGCGCCGTGCTCCATGATCCACGGCACGGCCGTGAAGGTCATGACGTTGTTGACGAGCGTCGGCTTGCCCACGAAACCCTTGAGCGCCGGGATCGGCGGCTTGGCGCGTACGATGCCGCGTCGGCCCTCCAGGCTCTCCAGCAGCGAGGTCTCCTCGCCGCAGATATAGGCGCCGGCACCGAGGCGGACCTCCAGATGGAAGGTCTTGCCCGAGCCCATGATGTTTTCGCCGAGCACACCCGCCTTCACGCCATTGGCGATGGCATCGCGCATCGTGCGGAAGGCCTGCGGGTACTCGGAGCGGCAATAGATGTAGCCGCGGGTCGCGCCGGTGGCGACGGCGGCGATGGTCATGCCCTCGATCAGGTTGAAGGGGTCGCCCTCCATCATGATCCGGTCGGCGAAAGTGCCGGAATCGCCCTCGTCGGCGTTGCAGATCACGTATTTCTGCTCGCTCTCCGCGAGCATCACCGTGTTCCACTTGATGCCGGCCGGGAAGCCTGCGCCGCCGCGACCGCGCAGGCCCGAATCCTTCACCTGCGCGACGACATCCTTGGCCTCCATCTTCAGAGCGGCTTCGAGACCGCGATAGCCGCCATGGGCGCGGTAATCCTCGACCGAGACCGGGTCGACCACGCCGCAGCGATGGAACGTGATACGGTGCTGCCGCTTGAGGAAGGGGATTTCTTCCGGCTTGCCGAGGCGGAGCGGGTGCTCACCGCCTTCGTGCAGGCCGGCATTGAGCAGGCCCTCGACGTCGGCCGGGGTTACCGGGCCGTAGGCGATGCGGCCCTCGACCGTGGCCACCTCGACCATCGGCTCGAGCCAGAGCATGCCACGGGTGCCCGTGCGGACGATCTCGACGTCGAGACCGCGCTGCTCGGCGCCATTGAAGATCGCGCGGGCGACGCGATTGGCGCCGAGGCCGAGAGCGACGGCGTCCTGCGGAACGTAGATGGTGATGCTCATGCCCGCGACTCCTTGAGTGCGGCTTCGAGGCTGTCGGCGGTAAGACGCGCGAGCGGCTCCTCGCCGATCATCGCGGCGGGGCCGTTGGAGCAGAGGCCGAGGCAGTAGACAGGCTCGACGGTGACGTTGCCGTCCGAGGTTGTCCCGTGCCAGTCGACTCCCAGACGTTGCAAGATTTCGCCATGCAGCTTGTCCGAGCCCATCGCCTGGCAGGCCTCGGCGCGGCACAGCTTCACATGGTGCCGGCCAGCCGGTGCCTTGCGGAAGTCGTGGTAGAACGTGATGCAGCCAAAGACCTCGGCCTTCGACAGGTTCAGCGCGTCCGCGATCAGCGGCACAGCCGCCTCGTCGACGTAGCCGAACTCTTCCTGCAAGGCGTGCAGGATCGGGAGCGTCGCACCTTCGAGATGCTTGTGCTCGGCGACGATCCCAGCGGCGCGGTCTGCGCTCCAAGGCTCGGGACTTGCCATGCTTTCCCACCCAAATTGGTCTTGTTCTAAAAGCCAACTGAACAGGAAAGGCGATATAATTCAATCAAGCGGACCCGTCGCTTGACAGGCGTTCGTTGTTAAGCGCGGTCCGCCTGCGGGAGCCGGATAGACCCCAGGCCCGGCATCAAGTGCATGACAAAGCGAGCATATTCATAACTCGCGACCGCGATTCTGGCTGTCCAAAAAGGCAGGGGGGACTGCCATCAATTCCGTGACGTCGAGGCTGCGTTCGAAGCCATCGTCGATCTGTGCCTCGATCGTATCGAGCCAGCGTAAGGTTTGCTCGATGCCACGCGCGCCGGCTTCGACCAGGCATGAACCAGTACTAACAGCTTGTGACCGATGCCCTTTAGGCGTTCCAGTATTTACGCCGAGAATCGAACTTGGCGGCCCGTGTGTTTGCTGCGCGATTGAGGAAAACGAGGCCGCGGACGAATAGCAGCCCTGTGCCTTCCTCATAGAAGGCAAGGATCCTCGTTGGTATGGCCGGCCAGTGGCACCCGCCGGAAGCAGCGATTGCCTACTATCTCGATACCCTCGCTCGCCTCGCACTAGGCGCGCCGGATCACGCGTGGAGCAAAGCGGCCGGACGTGAAGTGCGGTGGCTGCACTCAGTGTGACGGCCGTGGAATCATGCAACCAGGAGTTGATGGCGTAGAGCAACTGCTGGATCGGCTCGGAAAGCGCGGGGACGGCGCGTGGGCCGAAACGTGGCCAGCTGTTCAGAGGAAGCGTTGCTGAACCTGGTCCACCGCTTTCTTTACGGTTCGTCCGACAGTATCGCCGCCTGCCGCGGTCCTATGGCCGCGTCCGAGAACCGAGACGGCATGAGCCAAGGGCCAGCCCTGTCCGCCGACGACCACGGTGTCGCCGATTGGCCCGACGGACCTGCGCCGGCGCCACTGCCCGATTCCCTCCCGGATGGCCGCCCCTGGCCGCGTATCGGCGTGGTCATCCTTGGTGACGATGCGGATGCCGATAGGGCGACGACGCTCGCCTCGATTGAAGGTCAGGGCTACCCGCAGCTCCAGCATCGGGTGTGCGGGACCAGCCCGGTTGGCCCGATGGATGCGGATTATCTCCTCTGGCTGCGGGCCGGTGATCTGCTGGCGCCGGGCGCACTCGCAGCGCTCTGTCTCGAGGCAGTGTTGTCGAACGCCGGTGCGGTGGCCGGCCTGCGCGTGCTGTTCGCGCGCGGCGTCCACGGCCTCGACCTGCTCGGCGAACCTGCTGCGTCATGCGGGGAGCAGGCGTCGTTCGGTTGCGGCGACATCCTCGTCTCGCGTGATGCTCTCGACCACCTCAGCCTCCCCTCAGACCGCGCACTGCCCTCCTCGGCTCAGCTCTGGTCCCAACTCGCCGCGGCCGGGATTCGGCGCTCGCGGATCGGGCGGCCGGTGCTGCTCGCGCGCGATGCCGTCGGCACCTGCTTGCCGTCCCCCCTGTCCATCGTGTCCCTGACCGATCTCGGCTATGGCGGCGGGGCCGGCATCGCCCATCGCCGCCTCGCCGAGGCGCTGGATCTGGCGGGGCATCGAGTCACGCATCTCAGGCTGGCCGACGAGTCGCCCCCTGCCGCGGCCGAATGGACCGACCAATTTCCGCGCACCGAGGCGGCGATTCTCGCCAGCGGACACGACCTCGTCCTCGTGGGCAATCTCCACGGGGCGACGCGGGGTGCAGGCCTCGTCGGACGTCTGGCCTCAGCGCTGCCGACGGTGATCGCCCTGCACGATCTCTTCCCGCTTACGGGACGATGCGCACATCCCAAGGACTGCCCGGTGATCGCGGACGGCTGCGACGCGCGTTGCCCAACACCGGCCGAGTACCCGCAACTCGCCCCAGGTCGCATTGCCGGCGCCTTCGCTGCGAAGAGGCAGGCCCTCCACGCGCCGCTGCTTCTTGCCAATTCCGATTGGACCAGGGCGCGGACTCAGGCGCTCGCGCCCGGAGGCACCTCCATCGCACCCATCCGGCTGGCCTTCCCTACCGGGGTGTTCCGCCCGCGCGACCGGGCCGCCCTCCGTCGCGGGCTCGGCCTGCCGGAGCATGACATCCTCGTGCTGTTCGCCGCCGTGATCGCCGATGCGCCCGACAAGGGTTTCGACGATCTCGTCGCCACCATCGCGCGGGTGGCCCGGCCTGGCATCGGCTTCGTTGCCATCGGTCGTCTCGATGATCCCTCCGTCTTCGGACTCCCCGGCCTGCACGTGCCTGGCCCGATCGGTGACGAGGAGACGCTGGCGCAATGGTACGCAGCCTGCGACGTCTACCTCACGGCGAGCCGACTCGAGACCCTCGGTCAGACCCCGATCGAGGCGGGCTTGTGCGGCACGCCCACGGTGGCTTACCGAGCCACCGGCCTGACCTCGGCCGTCATCGACGGCGTCACCGGCATCCTCGTCGAGCCGCGCGAGGGTGCCTTGGCAGACGGCCTGAACCGGCTGATCGAAGATGCAGCCTTCCGCCAGCGTCTGGGTGCCTTCGCCCGCATCGTGCTGGAGAGCCGCTTCAGCCACGCAGCGGCCGCCGTGTCGCTGCACGACGCCCTCGCCGGCTGGCCGGGGATGCCGGTCGTGACGCCGGTCGCACGGCACGGCTTCCGCCCGGAGATGCTCGGGCAGTTCGCCTTCGCCAGGGATCGCCGAGCCGGGGCGACCGGCCTTGTCGCCGCGCCCTCGCGGCCCACGATCCGCCTGCTGCGCCGGGCGAAGCAGGCCGTGTTCGGCCGCGTCATGCCGCTCTGGATGCGCCGGGTGCTCTACGCCACCACCCTGCTGCGCCATAGGGTCTCCCGATGAGTGCTGCCGCGCCGCGCCGCATCTACATCGATCAGACCAACATCCGCGGACCCGTCACCGGGATCGAACGCGTCGCCCTCGATCTGTTCGCCCCCGAGCGCCTGGCACCGCACGACGTGCGCCTGCTACGCTCCCCGAGCCTCGCCAGGATGATCCTCGATCAGCAACTCGGCCTGCCGGCGCGCGGACTCGCCGACCCGTCCGCGCTCTTTCTGTTTCCTGGCTTCCCGCCGGCACCACTTACCGCAGTGCTCGGGCCGCGCTGCATGACTTACGTGCACGACACTTTCCTCGTTACCCGGCCGCAGGATCTGAACTGGCGTGCGCGCGCCTATATGGCGCCGAGCTTTGCGCTGGCGGCGCGGTTCGGCCGCTCGTTCCTCGTCAATTCCCGCACCACGGGCGAGGATCTGCGCAGGCTGTGCCGGCGCGACGCACTGGTGGCGCTGCTTAGGCCGGCGGTGCGGGATGTCTTCGGCCTCGGCGATCTCGCCGGTCCGGCCGCCTACCGGCCGGGCGAGCCGCTGCGGCTCCTGGCGATCGGCACGATCGAGCCGCGCAAGAACTATCCCTCCGCCGTCGCCATCACCGCCGCGCTCAACGCGGCCGGTATTCCCGCCGAGCTGCACCTCGTCGGCCGGGTCGGCTGGGGGCGGCATACCTTCCTCGACGCGCCACCATCCTTCCTCACCCTGCACGGATATCTTGACGATACCGGCCTGCGAAGCCTCGCGGGACGCTGTCACCTCCTGCTCTCGACGGCGAAAGCCGAAGGACTCGGCCTGCCGCTCCTGGAGGTTCAGCACGGCGGCCTGCCGGTAGCGGCGCCGGCCGCAGCAGTCTTCTCCGAGGTGCTGGGCTCGTCCGGCCTGTTCATCCGTCCGGACGAGCCTGAGGATGCAGCCCAGACTTTGCTCGACTTTGCCAGCTCCGGTCGCCTCGCGCGGGCCGCCGTGACCTCGCGGGACAACGTCGCCCGCTGGAACGGGCTCGCATCGCGCGATTTCATGCGCTTCCGCGCCTTCCTGTCCGGGGACGTTGCAGCCTACGCCGAACCAGAAGCCGTCGTCCTTCCAGCGTGACGCGTGGGCACGGAGCCATAACACGCGGCCACATGGCGCAGCGTATTAACTACGTACCAATCGTACAGGCGAGGCAAAAGGCAGCCGAAACCTGACTTGTTTCATGCTGGCACACGTGAGACGGCTAGACCGAGACTGTTCGAGCGCTGGACATGGTTAACAATATTGCGGTCAATGCCTGAAAAATCCGCCGATATCGTCGAGCAACCACATTAACGTGGATATGTCGCGTCTCAGTGCGGAGATCGTCTTGGCATCCGTGTTGCGCATGGTTTCCCATTCGTTGCCGGAACGTGCCGCGGCGGCACAATCGGCGATGTGCCGAGATCAGCGCCGACCTGCCGGCTATTCCGGTGACCGACCGGTGCCTGCCGAACCGAGGCAAGAGTGAGATGTTCGATTTCGCCAGTCCCCTGCGCGGCGAACCGGTGAGGATGGTGGTGGCCGAGCCGGCCGCCCCCGCTCTCAGCCTGTCCTCGATCGCCCATCGCCTGTGGCGCGGTTCGGGCTTCATCGTGCTGTCCGGCTTGTTCATGGTGGCCGTGGCGGTGGCGGTGCTCGGCATGCTCACGCCGACCTATGTCTCGAGCATCCAGATCCTGATCGACCCGTCCGACCTGCGCAGCGTCGACAATGACGTCACCGTGCGCTCGCCTCAATCTGATGCAGGCGTCTCGCTTGCCGAGAGCCAGACGAAGGTCATCCAGTCGGACAACGTCCTGCGCCGTGTCGTATCCAAGCTCGGGCTCGATCGCGACGAGGAGTTCACGAAGCCAGACACGACCAGTCCCTTCGCCGCATTCCTCAAGAATGCCCTTGGGATGATGCCGCCCCCGGCCAGCCGCGATCCCGTCAACATGGCGCTCGACACTCTGCGTCAGAACATCCTTGTGCGTCGGCCGGAGCGCACCTTCGTGATCGACGTCCAGGCCAAGTCGAAGGACCCGCAGAAAGCCGCCAACATCGCGAATGCGATCGGTGAGGCCTATTTCGACGAAGAGGCCAGTGCCCGGACCGAGGCCGCCAAGCGCGTCTCCGACTCGCTTACCTCACGCCTCAACACGCTGCGTGAGGCGCTCGAAGACGCCGAGGGCAAGGTTGCGAGCTACCGCGCTGCCAACAAGCTGGCGACCTCTACCGGCCGGCCGTTCAACGATCAGCAGCTCGGCGACCTCAACCAGCAACTCGTCACCGCATCGATCCGCACGGCCGAGGCGCGCTCCCGGCTCGACCAGGCCAAGAAGATGGCGGCGGGCGATGCCGGCACCGCTCTGCCGGAAATGCTGCAATCCCTCGAAATGCAGGCGCTGCGCCAGCAATATGCGACTCTCTCGCGCAACACCGCGGAGCTCGCGACCCGTCTCGGCTCCAGGCATCCGGCCATGGCCGAGATGGAGGCGCAGCAACGCGACCTGCAGCGGCTGATTCAGGTTGAGAAGAGCCGGATCATCGAGGCGACACGTAAGGATTTCGACCGGGCTGCGGCCAGCGAGGCGGCGATCCGAAAGAACATCGACCAAGTGAAGGCAGACCTCTCGAAGTCCGACCGCGCCAGCGTCGGTCTGCGCGAGCTGGAGCGTGCCGCCGAGTCCCGACGCAGCGTCTACGAGGCTTTCCTGAAGCGCTCGCGCGAGGCCGGTGAGCAGGAGCGGCTCAACAACACCAACGTGCGCATCATCTCGACCGCGACGCCGGCCCGCATCCGCGCCTGGCCGCCCTCGCCGCGGATTGCCCTGCCGGTGGCCTTGGTGCTCGGCCTGATGCTCGGCGGGGCGATCGCCCTGCTGCTCGGGGCCGATCGTGACCGCAAGCGCGCCCGCAAGGCTCGGCGACCTTCTGCGGACACGCGCAGCCTGCGGGCGGCAGATGCGTGAGCCGACCCTCTCAGCTGGTCGCGACGAGCCCGTGGTGGCGCGCAGCCTCGGCCACCGTCATCACCGGAATGCCGTGCTCTGCCAGCAGGCCGAGCGTCTCGTCGAGCAGGTGTGGCGTGGCGCCCATGGGCGTCGGCTCATCCGCGATGTCGTGTGTGTACAGGATCAGCCAGCCCCGACGCGCGACGGTCCTGCGCAGGATCCGGCGCAGCCGGTCATGATCCATCACGGTGTCGAACAGGCCGTAGGCCCCGAGCATGGCCGGGTCGACGCGTCCCGCATTGGGATGCTCGTAGATCGTCCGGCAGGTATCGAAGCGCTGGGCGAGCATGCGCTTCTGAATCAGGCCGACATCGCCGAACGGATAGCAGAAATTACGCGGCGCCCGGCCGCAGATCTCGGCGATCATGGCGCTGGAGACCTCGCATTCCCGCAGGAGGTCGAGGCCGCGCAGCGACTGCACGTTGACATGCCGGGCAGTGTGGCAGCCGATCTCGTGGCCGGCCTCCGACAGGTCGCGGATGCGCGCACGATCGGCCACACGCCAATAGCGGTCCTGCCGCCCGCACAAGGCGGCCGCGACGAAGTAGGTTGCGCGCGCGTCGTGCCGGTCGAGGATTGCGGCGCCTGTCGTGGCCGCACTCTCGGGCACGTCATCGAAGGTGATGCTGGCAACTGGCCCATCTCCGCGCAGCGTACGGCGATGCCCAGGCACGGCACGGGCGAGAAGCCGCCAAAGCTGGCGGTCGCGACCGCCCGACCAGCCTCGTTCGATCGTGCCCATCGCCGTGTCGTTCAAAACCCGCTGACCCACGTCGCGTTCAATGCGCTGCGGCAGAACCGTCGGCCCCGCGTCGTCCAGCCGGTCGGACAGCCGCGGTCCAATGCCGTTTCGTCGGGATCGTCAGCATGAGTGTTCGCCTGTTCGGGACGACGTTCACCACGGCGAGCGCGGGAGACGTGATTGACGCTGCGG
The DNA here is from genome assembly GCF_007992215.1 of Methylobacterium gnaphalii. Lineage (GTDB taxonomy): Bacteria > Pseudomonadota > Alphaproteobacteria > Rhizobiales > Beijerinckiaceae > Methylobacterium > Methylobacterium gnaphalii. Next base: position 40,494 of record NZ_BJZV01000003.1, read on the forward strand.
CCGCGCTGCCGCGCACCTGTCCCCGCCTCATCGTCACGGCCAATGTGGACCACATCGTCATCCTGGCCGAAAACGCAGCATTTCGAAAGGCCTATGACGGGGCTGCAATGCGCACCCTGGACGGCATGCCGCTGGTGTGGCTGGCCCGGATCAGCGGTGCGCGCAACGTCCGCCGCATCACCGGCCACGACCTGATTGCCGCCGCTCTGACAGCACCTCAGCCGAGCGGGCGCCGGGTGTTCGTGATCGGATCGAGCGATCTTGTCGGTGCGCGGGCCGCAGCGGCCTTCGTGGCGGCTGGACTGCCCGCGGACGCGGTGGCGAGCACGACGCCTCCTTTCGGATTCGAGGAGGACGAGCCCTATTCGCTCCGCCTCGCCGCGGAGATCAGCGCGCACGGGACGACCCTGCTCATCCTCGGGGTCGGGGCACCGAAATCCGAGATCTGGGTCGATCGCTATGGGCCGGAACTGGGTGATCCGGTGACGCTGGCCGTCGGCGAGGCCTTGAACGTCGCGACCGGACTGGTGCCGCGGGCGCCAGCCCTGATGCAGCGGCTGTGCCTCGAATGGTTCTTTCGGTTCCTGCACGCGCCGCGCCGGCTGTTCCCGCGCTATTTCCTGCGCTCGTGGCGGTTCCTCAAGATCGCCGCCGCCTCGCGCGGCCGCGACAGCATCGATTCGGCGCTGGGACGGCAAGGCCGGACCGCCTCCTGGTCGCCTCGGGCATGATCTGCCGACGGCTCAAAGAGTTGGAGCAGATCTCAAGCGAAAACCCGTTGCCGCTTCTTCGAGGGTGGCTCTAGAGCCGTCACCGCTCAGGCCGAGGTAATGAGTTCGGGCCGCCCGACGCCGGCCCGTCCGAACAGGTCCGCGTGCCGCAGCCTGAGCGCGAGGATCAGTGTCAGGGTCTTCAGGTCAGTGATCTCGCCGGCATCGCTCATCGCCGCGAGGGCCGACAGCGGCATCTCCACCACGGTGATGTCCTCGCCCTCCTCGGCAAGGCCACCGCCCTCGCCGATCCTGTCGCTCTCATCATAAGCCCCCAGGAAGAGCTGCATCCGCTCCGTCGAGATGCCCGGCATGCTCCAGACCGAGGCGACCGGCTCCAGCCGCCTGAGCCGCAGCCCGGTCTCCTCGTAGGCCTCGCGGCGCGCGCCCTCCTCGGCATCGGCCTCATCGAGCAGGCCGGCCGGCGCCTCGATAAGATCAGTGACCCCTTCGGCATAGAAGATCGGGGCACGGAACTGCTGAATCAGCAGCGCAACGCGGCGTTCGGGATCATAGGGCAGCACGCAAACCGCCCGACCATGGTCTTCGATCTCGCGGCTGCGGCGCGAGCCGTCGGGCATGGTCAGGTCGGCAACGAGAACAGTGCTCCAGCCCTCGTGGACGGTGCGGGTGCCTCGGATCGAGGGGGCCATGGCGTCTCCGGTGATGGCTGCATCCGGCGCATGCCCTAGGGGGCGATCCGTACGCCAATGAGGCAGTGGCGCACCTGGGGCGCAGAACTTTGCGGAGTGTGGCTTTCGTTCAATCCGACGCAGCGCGAAGCACGAACCGCGTCACGGCCCCGTCCCGCGTCTGGAATTCGAGGCGCGCCCCCTCTTCGCGGGCGGCGTTGGGGATGTCGATCGCGGCGAGCGGATCGGTCGCCGTCACGGCGAGGCGTGCACCGGGCAGCAGGGCGCGTAGAGCCTTGCGGGTACGCAGGGCCGGCAGAGGGCATTTAAGGCCGGTCAGATCGAGGGAGATCGGCGCGGCCTCGGGGACATCGGACATGCTTGGGCATAGCACGAAAACCCCGCCGACGGCCTTAGCCGTTGGCAGGGTCGTTCAGGATCGTGCAGCCCGGCTCAGTAACCGTAGGGGTAGTAGCCGTAGCCATAGGCCGGATACCCGTAAGCCGGGTAGGCGTAGGCCGGCCTGCCGTAGTAGCCGTAATCGTAATAGCCGTAGCGCGGGGCTGCGCTCGCCGCGATGGCGCCGCCGATGATACCGAGCGCTGCGCCGGCGGCGAGGGCTCCGCCGTAGCCGCCGCGGCGATAGCCATAATAACCGCCACGGCGCCAGTAGACGTGATCGACCGTGGTGTTGGCCCCGCCGACCTTGGCGGAGCTCAGCGCCGGAAGTGGCGCCGCCTGGGCTGCGGGAAGGGTCGCGGCCGTCATGCCCGCGGCGGTCAGGCCGGCGAGGGCGAAGGTGGTGAAGCGCGACATGGCGCGTATCTCCGTTGGCTGATCAAACCACCTTAACAATTCGCATATCCGGCACCTCGTTCCCGGCCGCGCCGGAACGCGCAGAAGGCGCGTGTGATCACGCACCTCCCGGCTCACTGTCAGAGCCGCGATAGGCCTTAGAACGTGCAGGCGTCGAAGGCTGGCTCGACGGATTTCTGCCAGGAGCCGTCGTAATCGGCGAGGCGGTCCTCCGCATGGGTGCGACCCGCCACGACGATTGCCTCGAGCGGTCGGAGATACATGGTCTCGTCGCGCCCGGTGCCATCGCGACGAGCGCGCGCCTGCAGACCAGCCCGACTGATCGCCAGCGCCTCGGCGGCCACCGCTCCGAGGCTCTTCCCGGCGAGCGACGTAGCGAGGCCGAGCCGCGGCGCGGTGGCGCGGGCGCATTCGCGCTCCTCGGCGCTCCATCCCTTCACGAGGTCCCAAGCTGCGTCGAGGGCGGTGGGGTCGTAGAGCAGGCCGACCCAGAAGGCGGATTGCGCGGCGATCATCGCCGGGTTGCCGACATCCGAGCCGCGCATCTCCAGGAAGCGCTTGAGGCGTACCTCTGGAAACACCGTCGAGGCGTGGTTTGCCCAGTCGGAGACGGTGGCAAACTCGCCTGGCAGCTGGTCGAGCCGCCCCTGCATCAAGTCCCGGAAAGAGGCGCCGGAGACGTCGTGATAGGTCTCGCCCCGCTTGACGAAGTACATTGGCACGTCGAGCAGCCAGTCGACATAGCCCTCGTAGCCGAACCCCTGCTCGAATGCCTGCGGGAACATGCCGGTGCGGTGGCGGTCGGTGTCGCGCCAGATCTCGGAGCGGCGCGAGAGGAAGCCGTTCGGACGGCCATCGGTGAAGGGTGAATTGGCAAAGAGTGCCGTCGCCACTGGCTGCAGGGCGAGGGAGACGCGCAGCTTCCTCACCATGTCGGCCTCGGAGGAGAAGTCGACATTGACCTGCACGGTTGCCGTGCGCAGCATCATGTCGTGGCCGAGGCTGCCGACCTTCGGCATGTAGCCGTGCATGATGCGGTAGCGGCTCTTCGGCATCAGCGGAGTTTCTTCCCGCGTCCATTTCGGGCTCATGCCGAGGTCGAGGAAGCCGATGCCGAGCGGGTCGGCGGCGCACATCAGGGCGTAGAGATGGGCGCGCAACTCGCTCATGGTCTTGTGCACGTCGGGCACAGGCGCGCCGGACAGCTCGAACTGTCCGCCGGGCTCGATTGAGATGGCACCGCCGCCCCGCGTCGACGCCAGGCCGATGATGTTGCCGGCGTCGAGGATCGGCTCCCAGCCGGTCTCGCGGCCGAAGCGTTCGAGCAGCTTCCGGATGCCCCGCTCGCCTTCATAGGGCACTGGGGTATGGGTCTCGCGGTAGAACGGTATCGCCTCGTGCTCGGTGCCGATGGCGAATTGTTCCGGTGGTTTCTCCCCCACGGAGAACCACTCGATCAACTCGGCCCGCTTGGTGAGCGGGGTCGTGTCTGAGGTATCGCGCGCCATGCGCCAGCTTCCCGGGACGAAACGTTCGAATGAACGGGCGAGGCGCGCGAGCCCGCAGCGTCGTGCCGCGGAAAAGACCGCGACCGGCCCGACTGAGATGTCGTGTGCTTAATCCACGGCGCAAGCCCGGACAACGTGGGGCCGTTTGCCGATGCGGCAAGGCAGTGCCGTGCCGCGAACCGTGCTCGACGGCCTTCCGGAGACCCAGAACGATACAGTGTCTTGCCGGTGCGCTGGATCGGTGCAATGATCAACCATATGGTTGAGTATCATCGATCCAGCCTCGACGGCGTGTTTCACGCGCTCGCAGATTCGACCCGCCGGTCGATGATCCGGCAACTCGCAGGTGGCCAGCGCACCGTGACCGAGTTGTCGCGGCCCTTCGACATGTCGCTAGCGGCCGCGTCAAAGCATGTGAAGGTTCTCGAAAGAGCCGGGCTCGTGCGGCGCGCGGTCGATGGGCGCGTTCATCGGTGTTCGCTGGAGACTGGTCCGCTGGCCGAGGCGCATGATTGGCTGCGCTCATATGAGGGCTTCTGGAACCAGCGTCTCGACGCCCTCGAAGGCCTGTTGACCTCGTCGCCAAAGCGGACCGACGGATGACCGAGCGCGAGCCCGCCGTCGTCCTGACCCGAACCATCAAGGCGCCGCGCGCCGAGGTGTTTCGTGCCTGGACGGATCCGTCGCTGCTTCAGCGCTGGCTCGCCCCCGGAGCCAACGTCGTTGAATCGGCCGAGACGGATCTGCGGGTCGGTGGACGTTTCCTGCTGCGCACGCGCGGCCCGGATGGCCTGCGCCACGCTATCTCCGGCACCTACCTATCGATCGAACCCGACCGGCATCTCACGCAAACCTGGATCTACGACGGTCCTCTGGATCTGTCGGCCGGCGAAGAGACGCTGCTATCCGTCGACCTCGCAGACCTTGGCGAGGCGGTTACCGAGCTGCGCCTGACGCATCGCCGGATCACCCGGTCGGACGTGCGCGACGCCTACCGGGGCGACTGGCCGAGCTGCTTCGACAAGCTCAAGACCATTCTCGATCACTGAACAGGACAAGGGAGACGCCATGTCGGGGCATATCGCCACCGCGCCGTCGCTGCGGCGGCTCGTCATAGCCTGGTTCGCCCTCGACGCTGTCTTGGCGCTCGCGCCGCCGCTCTACTGGACGATGGACGGGAAGACGACGCCGGTGCTCGGCATCCCGGCGGCCCTCTTCTACTTCCTCGCCGTCGGTCTTTGCATCACCGCGAGCTTGATCGTGGCCTGGCTCGTCGAGCCGTCAGATGAGGAGGCCGCGGCGTGATCGTCACTTTCGGGCTCCTGGCGCTGTTTTTCGTGGCCGTCGTCGCCGTCCTACAAAGGAGCCGCGTCAGCGACCGCGACTTCACCGACTACGCCGTTGGCGGCCGCTCGTTTGGTGCGCGCTACCAAGCCATGTCGTTTCTCAACACCTGGTACCCCGGCTCAATGTTCACGGCCTTCGGCGCACTGTCGGTGACGGCGGGCGTGATGTCGTTCTACGTACTGTCCTACTCGCTACTGACGGTGGTCCTGCTGTTTGTGTTGGCCCGGCCGGTCTGGTTGTGGGGCAAGGCGTACGATCTGCGCACGCAAGGCGACCTCTTCGCCCTGCGCTACGGAACCAAGCACATCCGCAGCATTGCCGCCGCAATCGGCATCGTGTCCGGGCTTCCCTGGCTGGTCCTCGGCATGCAGGCTCTGGGCAACCTCTTCCAGGCGGTGTCGCTGGGATCTCTGACGTTTCCGGCGGCGGTGGTGGTCGGCGTATTGGTGATCGCATTCCGCCAGATCTGGACGGTGCGCATGGGCATGCGCGGTGTCGTCATCTCCGACTATCTCCAGGGCCTTGTTGCCTATGTCGGCGGCGGCCTGATGCTCGTCGGACTCATCGTGTGGCTCGTCGTTGCCAAGGGCAGCACACTCGCCTCGCTCGATCCCAAGATGTTCGCGATCCCCTCGTTCGGGTCGAAAGAGGGGCCGCTGTACCTGTTCGCACTGATGTTCACCGGCGCGCTGGGCGGCTGGTGTTGGCCCTATATCTTCGTGCGCCTGTTTACAGCGGACGGGGTCCGCAGCCTGAAATCCTCCGCAGCGCTCGCCGTTCCGCTGACCTTTCTGTTCGGCGTGGCCCTGCTGATCTTCGGCATGCTCGCCTCCAAGGTCCCGGAAGCGGCGGCGAAGCCCGACGATGTCTGGTTCATCGTCTCGGAGCAGGCCGGCGGTCTCGTCCTGTTGGGGCTTGCCGGTGTCGTGCTGCTGGCCGCCTCGATGGGGCACACGGACGGCAACATCCAGGCCTATGGCGCGCAACTCGCCAACGATCTCGTTGGTAACTACGTCGACCTCAACGAACGCCGAATGATTATCGTCGCCAAGGTCGGGATGCTGGGCCTGACGCTGCTGGCATCCTGGATCGCGACGCTAACACTGCCGGCGCTCTTCTCGCTCGCGGTGCTGGCCTATCAGGGCATCATCCAGCTCAGTGTGCCGCAGTTCCTCGGCATCTTCTGGAAGCGCGGCAACTGGCAGGGCGCAGTGGGTGGCATGGTTGCGGGCTTCGTGACGGCGGTCGGCCTGGAGCTCGCTTATTCGGGCCTGCTGCCCTTCGGTTATGGCCTGACCTCCGGTTGCTTCGGCCTCGTCGTCAATCTCGCGGTCTATGTGGGTTGCGCGTTGTTGATTCCGCGCAGCGACGAGGAAGAGCGGCGAATCGAGGGGCTGTTCGCAGTCATCGCAGCCCGCGGAAGCGCAGGCGCCGTACGGAACTCAGGCTTCGTGGCCGCAGGAGCGCAGGAGACGTGAGCGTCAACGCGCGTCACCGAGCACGGCTTGGACCAGAGCCAGAACGGCGACGGCCGCAGTATCCGCGCGCAGGATGCGCGGACCCAGCGAGAGCGCAACGGTGTTGGGGCGGCCTGCGATCCGCTCGCGCTCGTCCGGGCTGAAGCCGCCCTCGGGGCCGACCAGCACGGCGAGCGGAGGCGGCGCGGCCGGATCGGCCACGGCGCGCAACGCCGCCACCGGGTCAGCGACCGGAGCGTCCTCGTCACAGAAGACCAGGAGGCGGCTAGGCTCCAGCGTGTCGAGGGCTTCTGGCAGGCGTGTTGGCTCGGCGATGTCGGGAATCGCAAGGATGCCACATTGCTCGGCCGCCTCGATCGCGTTCGCCCGCAGACGATCGAGCTTGAGCCGTTCGCCCTGCGTATAACGTGTGAAAACTGGTCGGATCACGCCTGAGCCCATCTCCACGGCCTTCTGGGCCATGTAGTCGAGCCGGCCGGTCTTCAGTGGCGCGAAGAGATAGTGCAGGTCGGCAGGTGCCGGCTGCGGCCGGGTCTGAGCCACGAGTGCGAGATCGGCGCTCTTACGGCCATTGGGCTTGATCTCAGCGCGCCACTCGCCGTCGCGGCCGTTGAAGAGATGGACGCCGTCGCCCTCGCCCTTACGCAGGACGGTGAGAAGATAGCCGGCCTGAGCCCGTTCGAGGGGCAGCACGAGGCCCTCTCGGAGATCCGCCTCGACGTAGAGCCGGGGCGCGGTGAAGTCGTAGGCGGCCATTCGCCTCCCTCGCGTGGGGTTCGATGCAAGTCAACGCGGTCGACGGTGATGCGAAAAGATCACGGGCACAGGCTTTCGCTGAAGTCGGACGCATCATCCCCGTTCCGATGCCCGTGACGCGATTGCCGCCACAATCCTGTGCGGAATCGGCCGTCATCACGGTCGAAAGAGCCGTTCAGCAGGATCGGGCGCTAGGAGCGCCGGTCCGATGGAACAGCCAGAGCCGCCTGCCGAAGGGACAAGACCCACGGAAGCGGCGGGGGAGAGGGATACGAGGGTCATGTCGAAGAGGATGTCGCACGGGCTCATGTCGTCGAAGACCGCTCCGGCCGTGCTCGGGGCGCTGGGCCTTCTGCTCGCGGCAGGTCCGGCTCTCGCGCAGCAGAGCATGTTCCAGCAGATGCCGGAGAGCGCTCCCGAGACTCCCGCGGCTGCAGCCACTCCGGCGCCCGCGACGGCAGCCCCTGCCATGTCCATGGGAATGGGTGTCCCGGCCCCGTCGCCGATGGGCACGCCCGCGGCGCGATCGGTTGGCGGACAGGGCAACGTCGATTGCAGCGCGATCCAGCACACCCTGAATGAGCGCAAAGCCCTTGTCGCCAAGGCGAATGCCGCCTCGCAGTCGAAGCAGAAGATGACCCCCGCCCAGGCCTGCTCTCTGTTCGGCAAACTCTACGCCAACGGCGTCAGCGGCATAAAGTGGATTACCGCCAACAAGGAATGGTGCTCGATCCCCGATTCCTTCTCGACGGGCTTCAAGACCGACAATGACAAGGTCGGCGGCATCAAAACCAAAGTCTGCGGAATGGCCGCGCAGGTCACGAAGATGGAAGCCCAGGCCCGCGAGGGCGGGGGCGGCGGCGGTCTGCTCGGTGGTCCCGGCCTGTCCGGCAACTTCAAGATGCCTCAAGGCGCTCTCTGAGCGCTCCTTCGACGTAAGTTAGAGTATCACGTTCGTGCCCTCCGGCGATCTGCCACCCTCAGGTCAGGTCGCCGACGCGGTCGCTGGCCATTGGGCTGACCGCTGGGCGCCGCGCGGCTGGCGCCCATACCTGCGGCTGGCGCGGATCGAGCGGCCGATCGGCTGGTGGCTGCTGCTGCTGCCGTGCTGGTGGTCCGCTGCGCTCGCCGCGACGGCCGATGACCGCCTCTTCCCCGATCTCGCTCACCTTCTGCTGTTCCTGATCGGTGCCATCGCCATGCGCGGGGCCGGCTCGACCTATAACGACATCGCCGACCGCGACCTCGACGCGCGCGTCGAGCGCACCCGCTCCCGCCCGCTGCCCTCCGGGCAGGTCGGCACGCGGGCTGCTGCCGCCTTCCTGGTGGCGCAGGCCTTGGTCGGCCTCTGCGTGCTGCTGCAGTTCAACAACGTCGCGAAGCTTGTGGGGCTCGCCTCTCTCGTGCCGGTGGCGATCTACCCCTTCATGAAGCGCGTGATGCCGATGCCGCAGGCGGTACTCGGCCTCGCCTTCTCTTGGGGTGCGCTGATGGGTTGGGTCGCGCTGTTCGGCCGGCTCGATCCGCCGGCGCTCTGGCTCTATGCCGGGACCATCGCCTGGGTGATTGGCTACGACACGATCTACGCGGTCCAGGACATCGAGGATGACGAGATCGCCGGGATCAGCTCCTCGGCGCGGCTGTTTGGAAGCCGGCTCATCCCCGCCGTGGGCGTCTGCTACGCCGCCGCCGTGCTATTCATGGTACCGGCGCTATGGCTCGCGGGAGCAGGCCTGCTCGGCTGGCTCGGTCTCGCCTTGTTTGCGGGCCATCTCGCCCGGCAGGTCCTGCGCCTGGCTCCGTGCGATGGCCTTGGCGCCTTGACCCTGTTCCGCTCGAACCGCGACGCCGGCCTGATCCTCTTCGCGGGTCTTGCAGCGGATTGCCTCTGGCAGGGTCTCGCTGGGGTCTGAGCCGGCTCAGGAACGGGCGATGATCTCGTTCTCGTTGCGGTAGATTTGCGGGCGGGCCGGCAGACGGGCGGACTTGCGACGCACGAGAAAGCGCGGGCGGCGGCCGTTGAGCAGGCCGTGGCGGCGCCGCTGGCGGGTTGTGCCCAAAGCGACCCGGCCGAGCTGGCGCGAGACCGTGCTGAGGCCGCCACCTTCGCGGATGATCATGCGCGGCAGGCCGGACTTGGCCGCGAAATCACGCCACAGGGCGACGACGTCGTCCTCACCGAACGGGCCGAGACGGCTGAGCACCTCACCCTCGGCATCGACGACGAGCAGGCTGAAGCTATCCTCGCCACCTTTGTCCGACCCGTGATCGGCGAAGCCGAGAACGATGCCCGCAGCCTCGCCGGGCAGGATCATCATGAGGGGGCTCGCCGAGAAAGCTCCGTTCGCGGCGAGGGCGACCGCGTCGACGCCGTCCTGGATCAGGTCGACCTGCACCGTGTTGGGGCAGTTCTGATCGGAGTGAGAGAAAGTCTTCATCCTGTCGACGCCCTGTATCAGCTGGTGGTCTCTGTCGGACCGTCCGTCATGACAAGCACAATCACGTCTGACCCCCTCAAAGTGGCTTAAGAGCGAGCGTTAAGCGATCGTAGACATCGCTCTTGCTCCGGGAATGCTCAACGGATCCTTGCGACGATTGGCGCAACTCGATCGAACCGGGTTCTGCGTGCGGCCGCCATGGGGAATGCGCCACCGTCCTTGTGACGGCAGGTGGATGCCGCCTACAACGGACTCTCGCTTCGTCCTCCCGCAGCGACAGCATCCGGATCGCATGGCCGACACCGTTCTCCCTGCCGAGACGCGCGCGCTTGCCGCGTCCCTTCTGCCACGCGTGCGCGAGACCGTCCGGGAGGCGGCGGCGCTGGCCAAGCCGTTCTTCCGCGAAGGCGCACAGACGCGCGCGAGCGTCTGGTCGAAGGCGGGCGGCTCGCCGGTCACCGAGGCCGATGTTGCCGTGGACACCTTTCTCAAGGTCCGTCTCAGCGAGATCGAACCGCGGGCGGCTTGGCTCTCGGAGGAAACCACCGACGATCCCGTTCGGATCGACAGCGAGTGGGTCTGGATCGTCGATCCGATCGACGGCACGCGCGCCTTTCTGTCGGGACATCGCGATTGGTCGATTGCGGTGGCGCTGTTGGCAAAGGGCGAGCCGGTGATCGGCATCGTCTACGGGCCGGCTCTCGGCGCGTTCTACGAGGCGACGGCCGGCGGCGGGGCGAGCCTGAACGGCTCGCCGATCCGCGCCTCGGATGCGACAGAGCTGAACGGCATCCGCATCACCGGTCCGAAGCCTCTACAGGATCGGCTGGTGCGCGGTGCCATGAGACTCGGAAACCGTCCGGAGCTGACCCGGATCGAGCGCATCCCGTCCCTGGCTCTGCGCGTAGCGCGCATCGCAGAAGGGGTGATCGACCTCGGGCTGATCTCGGCGGATTCGCGGGATTGGGATCTCGCCGGCGCAGATTTGATCCTGCGTGAGGCCGGCGGCATGGTCTGTGACCTGAACGGCGAGCCGGCCCGCTACAACAGGCCGGAGCCGCGACATGGAGAGCTGATTTCGGCCCCCCTATCCCTGTGCGAGCCGGCTCTCGCAGCCCTCAGGGCTGCCGGCTGAAGCGCGGGTCGCGCCTGCCGGTTGCGGTGAGATGGATGGCGGCAGGGCTCGTGCCTAGGCGCTCGGCGATATGCCAACGCAGCTCCTGGCTGGAATGGTAGCGATAGGAGCGGTCGATCAGGTGGGTGATGTCGGATTGCGGGGCGTCGTCGAAGGCGCCTTGGCGTAGCCGCTCCACTCGGAAGGTCGCCGCATCGGTCACGGCCGAACGTCCGCTGTTACGGGGGGTGTACTCGAACTGCATCTGTATTTTTTGCTTTTCATTCTGGGGTCGTGTTTCTCGACTGTGTCGAGATCGACCTCGTTTCTGGTTGATTGCAATGACGTTGCGATGAACATTGGACGCCGCACGGTCGGAATGCTCGGTAGCAATGGTCGAGCACCGTGAGGATCGTCGATCCGATGCCGGCCTGATTGGCCGGCACCGGCGGGCAGTCGTCAGATCGCCTGGAGGTTCCCGGCGGAATCCTTGCCGCTACGCTTATCCTGAAGCACCTCGTAGGAGATCTTCTGGCCTTCAACGAGGGTACGGAAGCCCGCCCGCTCTACGGCCGAGATGTGCACGAAAACGTCCTTGCCGCCGTCATCGGGCTGGATGAAGCCATAGCCCTTGGTCTCGTTGAACCACTTAACAGTACCGGTATCCACGTAGAATCCTCGTCGTCATATCGATGAGCCACGGGCACGCGCCTGCTCGGCGCGAGCATTGTGGTTCAAGTCCGCTGGTATGTCGGATGAGCGGGTGCCGAGGCGACTAAATGGGATGCGCACTCGGAGCGATTAATGCCCGCTGAAGATGATGTAGGCGATCAGAGCGGCGACAACAAGGCGGCAGACTCGCTTTCCGGGCCGCGGAGTCTGCCGGCAAGAGACCAGCGGCCTTTCCAGCCCTGTCGTTTTGAGCGCTGGCGATCCATATACACTTTGGCTCAGGCAGTTAGGCATTCCATGGCGGGTATCTCGGTTTCGCTCGAAGGCGCGAACATCCAGTTGTCGTTTCAGAAGGACGATCAGTCGACCGCCGTGGTGATGGACGCCCGGGCCGCACGTGCTCTCGTGCGCGCCGTGGGCCAGCTTCTGACCGCGATCGACGACGGCGACGAGCCAACGCTGCCCGAGGATCTCGATGGGGAAGAGGTCGCAATGCTCGACGTCACCTCCTCGGCCATCGAGGTGGGTACCGACGAGCAGGGCCAGCCCGTCGTTGCACTGCAGGCGGGAGCCTTGCCGCCGTTTCAGCTCCGCCTCACCGACGAAGAGGCCCGCCACGTGGCCACCAGCCTCGCCGAGATCCTGGCTGCTCCCCGTGACGTCCGCACGTCCCACGGCGGCCACTAGAATTACGGAAAAGCCCCCGCGCCGGGTGTCGGCACGAGGGCTTTCATCAAACAGCGAAACGGCGACGTCTCAGAGCCTGATACCCGGGTCGGTCGGGCCACCAGGAAGGTAGTCCGGCTCGGAGCCCGGACCTTTCGGCTCGTCGATGTCCGGATCATCGACCGGGTAGGGCGTGCGTGGTCCGGTCGGGCCGATATCAGGCAGATCGTCGGGTTCGGTCGGGGGTGGTAGGTCGCTGGGGATCTTGCCGCCGGGATTCGGTTCGGGGGTCGGCATGCCGGGATTGGCCATGGTCCGTCTCCTCGATCGATGGTGGGTATGCTGGACCAATCCCGCGTCCGTGGTCCGGTTCCGAAACGCAGCGGCTCCGAAATGACGCGGGAACATCGGTATCCCGACTTAGTTGGGCTGGAAATTCATCCGATTTCCCAGGAGTTGCCCATGCCTGACATCACCCAGGCCAAGATCCTCATCGTCGCCACCGACGGCTTCGAGGAGAGCGAGCTAACGGTGCCGCAAGCCAAGCTTTCGCAGGCTGGGGCCACCGTGCATGTTGCCTCGCCGCAATCGCGGCAGTCCAAGGATACGATCAAGGGTTGGGATAAGACCGACTGGGGCAAGAGCGTAAAGGTCGATACCGACCTGGAGAGCGTAAACCCTGCCGATTACGATGCCCTCGTCCTGCCGGGCGGCCAGATCAACCCCGACAAGCTGAGGCTCGAACCCAAGGCACTGGAGGTCATCAAGAGCTTCCTGACCTCCGGCAAGGTCGTCGCCGCGATCTGCCACGCGCCCTGGCTGCTGATCGAGACAGGTGCCGTGAAGGGCCGCAAGCTGACCTCGTTCGGCTCCATCAAAACCGACGTGAAGAATGCCGGCGGCGATTGGGTCGACGAGCAGGTCGTCACCGATGGCGGCATCATCACCAGCCGCAATCCCGGCGACCTCGACGCCTTCTGCGCCAAGATCGTCGAGGAGGTGAAGGAGGGCCGGCACGAGCCGCGCCAGCTCGCGGCCTGACCGAGCGAGCAGGCCTAGCCAGATGCCGGCCGCTTCAAGAAGCGGCCGGCGTCGCGCATAAGGCATAGATTGATCCACGGGCCGCAGGCAGACACAATCGGCCATCAGGATCGCGCTTGTGACCGACAGTAGCCCCTTCTTCTCACCCCAGCAGCAGGCCCTCGCTCTCGCGTCGCTCAACGAGCGCTCACGCGAGATTTTTCGTCAGATCGTCGAGAGCTACCTCATCACGGGGGAGCCGCTCGGCTCGCGCAATCTCGCGCGCACCCTGCCGATGACGCTTTCGCCCGCCTCGATCCGCAACGTCATGTCGGATCTGGAGCATTCAGGGTTGATTTTCGCACCGCATACCTCGGCCGGGCGGCTGCCCACCGAGCAAGGCCTGCGCTTCTTCGTCGACGCGATGATGGAGCTCGGCGATGTCGGTCAGGAGGAGAAGATGCGGATCGAGGCGCAGATGCGCGCCGCCGCGTCGGGCCATACCTTCGACAGCGCGTTGGCCGAGGCTTCGAGCCTGCTCTCGGGCATGTCGCGGGGTGCCGGCGTCGTGTTGACCACCAAGGCCAACGCGCAGCTCAAGCATATCGAGTTTGTGCGTCTCGACCCCGCCCGTGCTCTGGTGGTGCTGGTCTCGACCGATGGCAATGTCGAGAACCGCCTCGTCGACCTGCCGCCAGGCCTCCCTGCCGGTGCCCTGCAGGAGGCCTCGAACTACCTCAATGCCCGTCTGCATGGCCGCACCCTCGATATGCTGCGCAGCGAGATTGAAGCCGGACGGCAAGCGATGAAGCGCGAGATCGACGCGCTCACCGAGCGTCTTGTCGATGCCGGGCTCGCCACGACGGTCGGCTCCTCGGAGGCGCGCCAGCTCATCGTGCGAGGCCAAGCCAACCTCCTCGACGACCTGCGTGCGGCGGAGGATCTTGAGCGCATCCGCCTGCTTTTCAACGACCTGGAGACGCAGAAGGACGTGATTGAGCTTCTGTCCCGCGCCGAGGGCGGCGATGGGGTGCGGATCTTCATCGGCTCGGAGAACAAGCTTTTTTCGCTCTCTGGCTCTTCGCTCATCGCGGCGCCGTTCCGCGATGGAGAGCAGAAGATCGTCGGTGTCGTCGGCGTGATCGGGCCAACCCGCCTGAACTACTCGCGCGTCGTACCGATGGTCGATTACACCGCCCGCGTGGTCTCGGGTCTGCTCGAACGCGGGCGCTAAGATGCTCCTACGACCTGTTGCGGATTTCGTCGGCGAGCGGGTTGTGGACGGTCATCCTGCGGTCCGGCCGGCCTTCGACGGCGAAGGATGAGAGCTTCAGCCCGATCGGGCCAACGAGCGGGTGCCACCGGCGCATTTCCCTCGAGGGCGGGGAGGTGGGAGCGCGCTACCACGCCGTCGCGGAGGAGGTCGTCGGCGGGCGACGCTCAGATGGCAGCGGGCCAGTCCCGGACGTCATCGCCAATCTGTGGTGAGGCGTAGCGAGCCGCCCCACTAAGCGATCAACATGAAGAGGGCGTTCGCGGCTTGGCCGCGAGCGCCGCGCTCGGTCAGGCCAACTGTGCCTGCGCCTTCGCTTCACGACGGCGCGCGGTAAGAATCCACTCTGTGTAGCCGTTGGGCTGTTCGCGACCCTTGAAGACCAGGTCGCAGGCCGCCTTGAAGGCCGGTCCATCGAAGTCTGGCGCCATCGGTCGATACAGAGGATCGGAGGCGTTCTGGCGGTCGACGATCTTCGCCATCCGCTTCAACGTCTCCATCACCTGCTCCTCGCTCACCACGCCATGGTGCATCCAGTTCGCGATGTGCTGAGAGGAGATGCGCAGGGTAGCCCGATCCTCCATCAGCCCGACATCGTGGATATCCGGCACCTTCGAGCAGCCGACCCCCTGGTCGATCCATCGCACGACGTAGCCGAGGATGCTCTGGGCGTTGTTATCGATCTCCTGCTGGACGTCGTCGGGCGGAAAATTCGAATGGGCGAGCGGGATCTGCAGGATCTCGGTCAGCGCCGACCGGGGCCTGCGTGCGAGTTCGGCTTGGCGCGCCAGCACGTCGATCTCGTGATAATGCAGCGCGTGAAGCGTTGCGGCGGTGGGCGAGGGCACCCAGGCGGTGCTGGCGCCAGCCTTCGGATGCGCGCCCTTCTGCATCAGCATGTCGGCCATGGCATCGGGAGCGGCCCACATGCCCTTGCCAATCTGCGCCTTGTCGAGCAGGCCGCAGGCGAGGCCGACATCGACGTTGTTTTCCTCGTAACCCTTGATCCAGGCTGTCGCCTTCATGTCGTTCTTGCGAATGACTGGACCTGCCTCCATCGCGGTGTGGATCTCGTCACCTGTGCGGTCGAGGAAGCCGGTATTGATGAATACCACGCGCTCGGCCGCCGCCTTGATGCAGGCCGCGAGATTCACCGTCGTGCGGCGCTCCTCGTCCATGATGCCCACCTTGAGGGTATTCGCATCGAGGCCGAGCATGGCCTCGACCCGGCCGAATAGCTCGACCGTGAAGGCGACCTCTTCCGGCCCATGCATCTTCGGCTTGACGATGTAGACCGACCCCTTGCGGCTGTTGCGCAGGCCGGAATCGCCCTTGAGGTCGTGGAGTGCGATGAGCGCCGTCACCGCGGCGTCGAGCATGCCTTCGGGGATTTCATTGCCACCAGCGTCGAGCACCGCGTCCGTATCCATGTGGTGGCCGACGTTGCGCACCAGCATGAGGGAGCGGCCGGGCACGATCACTTCACCGCCATGGGGAGCGATGTAATGCCGATCAGGATTGAGGCGACGCTCCTGCGTGCGGCCGTCCTTGACGAAGGAAGCCGTGAGCGTGCCCCTCATTAAGCCGAGCCAGTTGCGATAGACGACGACCTTGTCATCCGCATCCACCGTCGCGACCGAGTCCTCAAGGTCCATGATCGTCGAGATCGCGGACTCAACCAGGATATCGGCGACGCCTGAAGCATCGAACCGTCCAATCCGATGGGTGCGGTCGATGACGACCTCGAGATGCAGGTTGTTGTGACGCAGCAGCAGGGCCGAGGGCATGCTCGCCCTGCCGCGATAGCCGGCAAATGTCTCTGGCCGTGCCAAGGGCACTGTCTCGCCGGAATTCATGTTGCCGACCAGCGCGCCGTCCTCCACGGCATAGGTGACGACGTCAGCATGGCGGCCGCCCGCCAAGGGCACGAAGCGGTCGAGATAGGCCCGGGCGCGGGTCACGACGCGGGCGCCGCGAGTGCGGTTGGAGCCGCCGCTGCGTACGGCGCCTCCTTCCTCCGAAACAGCGTCTGTGCCGTAGAGGGCGTCGTAGAGCGAGCCCCAACGCGCGTTCGCGGCATTCAACGCGTAGCGGGCGTTGGAGACCGGCACCACGAGCTGCGGGCCAGGCATGCGGGCGATCTCGTCGTCGACATTCTCAGTGCGAACCTGCACCGGACCCGGATCAGGCAGCAGGTAGCCGATCTGCCGCAGAAAGGCCTCGTAGGCAGCCGGATCGAGCGGTCTGCCGGCGTGCTCCCGGTGCCAAGCGTCGATCTGCTCCTGCAACGCGGCGCGCTTGGCGAGAAGCGCGCGATTCTTCGGCGTCAGATCGCGCACGATCGCGCCGAGGCCGCCCCAGAAGACCTCCGGGAGATGCCTGTGCCCGGTAGGGCCTCGTTGACGACGAAGTCGTGAAGCACCTGCGCGACGCGGAAGCCGCCAACGTCCGGACGATCCATGGTTTAGCTCGCAGCACTTGTCTGGTCGAATATCTCGGCCGCAAGGCATACCAAGCAAATTTTGATAAGCTACAAAAGTTTTTTTGAATTACAGCGGTGGCATCGGGTTTTGCATTCAAAATACGGGGCTGTAGGCAGCAACCTCGCCCTCGAGATAGAATCGCCTCTGAGCGCGTCCGCCGAAGTTGGGACACCGTCCAACGCCGCCATTCAAACAAGTTGCCGACAAGCTTTCTGCCGCTGTCGGTCGATAGCGCATAGAGCCGGAGTGACGGCCAAGAGGTGGAATGGCGGGGGGCAGGGCCGAAACCCGCCTCTCCCGCCTGTCATGCCCCCGGATCAGCCCGGGATGACGTCGACGATCTCAAAGGTGTCCGGATCGATGATGACGATATCGTCGCCAACCAAGACGTACTCATAGCCCCGATAGGCCGGCACCAAGGAGATGATGGAAGCCGGCAATGGGTTGAGGTGGACCGAGCGCGGAACGGCGGTGCCGACCCTTACGCTGAAGTTGACGTTCGTCAGCGGCCGGACACCTGATTTGGTGATGGTCGAGCGGAATTCGGTACGCTGGGTCGTGCTCAGGCTCTTGGACGCGCCAGCCGCCTGCGAGCGTCCGCCACGCTCGCCACCCGCGCGACCACCATGTTCGCCTGCACCGCCGCGCTGGCCGGCCTCACCCTTTCCGTCCCGGCCGCCGCGCTCGCCCTGTGCATCGCGTCCGCCCTTCTCGCCGGCGCCGCCACGCTCGCCCGCCGTGCCAGCCTTGCCATCCTCGCGGGCACCAGCACCGCCACGGGCACCGCCTTCCTCGCCGGCTCCGCGCGCTCCGGCGCCACTCCGTCCGCCGCCTTCGGCACCGCCCGTCTCGGCACCGCCGCGCGCTCCAGCTGCGCCGCCCTCGGCTCCGCCGCGAGCACCACCGCCATCAGCGCCGCCGCGGGCACCGGCCGCACCGGCGCCACCGCCGCCGACTCCGGCGCCGCCGGCGGATCCCGCTCCGCCGCCAGCACCGCCGGCGCCTACCCCAGCGCCGCCACCGCCGCCGCCGGCACCACCTGCTCCGCCGGCTCCTCCACCCTGTGCAAAGGCCGTCGCCGTTCCGACTGCGATCAGTGCAGCCGTCATCGTGCCCCTAAAGAGCTTGTTCATCGCTGCTAATCCCATTCCAAGATGTCGACGGCCGCCTTCACGCAGCCGTGTCGTGGCTCGCAACGGAGATCTCGAAAAAACCGTTCCGTACAAAATTTCAAATGATGGATGAGCGACAGGCGATCTTGATCAGGTTCATCAATAGCTTGGCTTGTCCGGAAAGCTTCGCCGTCGATCGAGCAGAAAAACTCTCGCTCTCGCCTCGAAGCTGAGCCGAGCGCGCGCCGGGCCCCCTTGCTCGCCGCACGAAACGACGTCTCGTGTGCGAAGCGTTGCCTTGAATCCGGGAAAGCCGAGGCGCCTAGTAGTTCGCCCAGAGACCGGGCGTGGCGAGTTCGATGGCATGCCCGTCGGGATCGCGGAAGTAGAGGCTGATGCCCCCTTTTGGCCATGAGACCCGGCTCTCGATGGCGATGTCATAAGCGTCGAGCCGTGCTGCCCAGGCCTCGAGGCTCTCGGTCGGAATGGCAAAGGCCATGTGCAGCGGGCCGGTCCCGTCATGGGGCGGGACCACGCCTCCGGGCAGCGTGACCGGATGAAGTGTGCCGCCGCGACGGAACAGCAGCAGGACGCTGCTCGGCCCGACCGGGTAGGCCACGAGCCGGCCGTCCTCGACCATCGGCCGCAAACCCAGCACGCCCTCATAGAAGTCCCGCGCGCGCAGCATGTCGTCGACATAGAGCCCGGTTTCGAGAACGCCGCCAAGCGGCGGAGCAGGTTCGTTCGTCACGGCGGATCATCCATAGGGCGAGCCCATTCCCCGATGGTGAGAAATAGGGCGGCATCCGACCGGGTCACATTGCCGTCGGTCGTCTCCGAGATTGCATTCAAGATGCGGACGGCTTTGCCTAAGGGCTTGTGCCGCGTGCCGGATTGCGCAACCGTTTCGGCAAAAGAGCAACCGGCGAGAAGGCCGGCTTGGAGGAAGCATGACCGACGCCATTTCGATCGCGCCGACGCAGCCGGACGATCCGGAGGACCGCCGCCGCCGCATCCTGGCGATCGTTGGGTCGTCCTCGGGCAATCTCGTCGAGTGGTACGATTTCTACTGCTACGCCTTCTTCGCCCTCTACTTCGCGCCGGTCTTTTTCCCGGCCAGCGACGGCACCAGCCAACTCCTGAAATCCGCGGCGGTCTTTGCGGTGGGATTTTTCATGCGGCCGATCGGCGGCTGGCTGTTCGGGCGCCTCGCCGACCGGCTGGGGCGCCGTACCTCGATGATGATCTCGGTGCTGATGATGTGCGGCGGCTCGCTCGCCATCGCCGTGCTGCCGACCTACGCCACCGTCGGCGCTGCGGCG
The DNA here is from genome assembly GCF_007992215.1 of Methylobacterium gnaphalii. Classification (GTDB taxonomy): domain Bacteria; phylum Pseudomonadota; class Alphaproteobacteria; order Rhizobiales; family Beijerinckiaceae; genus Methylobacterium; species Methylobacterium gnaphalii. The sequence continues at coordinate 59,901 of NZ_BJZV01000003.1, forward strand.
CCCGTGCTGCTACTGATCGCTCGGATGATCCAGGGCCTCTCTGTCGGCGGCGAGTACGGGACCAGCGCGACCTACATGAGCGAGGTTGCCACAAAGGGCAGCCGCGGCTTCTACGCCTCATTCCAGTACGTCACACTGATCGGCGGCCAGCTGCTCGCGTCGCTGGTGCTCATCATCCTGCAGACCTTCATGACGAAGCAGGAGCTGATGGATTACGGCTGGCGCATCCCGTTCGTGATCGGCGCCCTGGCGGCCCTGGTCGCTCTGTTCCTGCGCTCCTCGCTGACCGAAACGGCCACGAAGAAGGATCTGGAATCGAAGGAATCCGGCACCTTCTCCGCCCTGTTCAAGCACTGGCGGGCCTTTGCCGTGGTGGTGGCCTACACTGCCGGCGGGTCGTTGAGCTTCTACACCTTCACGACGTACATGCAGAAGTATCTCGTGAACTCGGCCCATATCGAGACCGTCACCGCCTCGCGCATCATGACGGCGTGTCTGCTCGTCTACATGCTGATTCAGCCGATCTTCGGGTGGCTCTCCGACATCATCGGGCGCAAGGCCAACATGCTGCTCTACAGCGGCCTCGGCACCCTGATGGTGGTGCCGCTGATGACCGCGATCGGCACGACGACGGACCCCTATGCGTCCTTCGGTCTGATCATGATCGGCATGGCGGTGATCAGCTTCTACACGGGCATCAGCGGCATAGTGAAAGCCGAGCTGTTCCCGACCCACGTCCGCGCGCTCGGTGTCGGCCTGTCCTATGCGGTGGCGAACTCGCTTTTCGGCGGCACGGCCGAGGCGGTGGCGCTTTTCCTGAAGGAGCAGGGCATGGAGAGTTCGTTCTTCTGGTACGTGACCATCATGCTCGGCATCGGTTTCGTGGCCTCGATGATCATGCCGAACCCGAAGAAGCACGGCTATCTCGACGGTGACGGCACCGTTGAGGAGGCGCTCGGCCATAAGCCTGCGAAGGTCGCTGTCGCCTGAGGGCAATCCTCCAGCGCCCTGAAAGAGTCCGGGAGCGGCCGTCAACGGCCGCTCCTTTTTTCGTCAGTGCAGTCCAAGCAGGCCTCGCGCCTCGCGCGGTGTTGCCGGCCGGGCGCCATACTGGCCGCATAACTCGACGGCGACCCGCACGAGGTCGGCATTGCCGTTCGCAAGCTGAGTCTTCGAGAGACGGATGTTGTCCTCGAGCCCGGTGCGCACGCCGTCGGCGCCGCGCTCCAGTGCCCAACCCATCACCTCACTCTGATGGCGGCCGATGCCGGCGGCGGTCCATGTCGCCATAGGCAGGATGCGCTTGAGTTCGGCGAGCAGAATATCGAGTAACCGCTTTTCGGCCGGCAACGCGTTCTTCACGCCCATGACGAACTGCACGTGCGGCGAGCCGTCCATCAGGCCCTCGTCGAGGAGGCGCCGCGCGCCGTGGAGGTGCGAGAGATCGAAGATCTCGATCTCCGGTCGCACGCTGTATTGCTTCATGGCCGACGCGAGCTCGGTGACGAGCGCGGCGGGGTTCTCGTAGACGATCGTCGGAAAATTCACCGAACCGGTGGAGAGTGAGGCCATGTCCGGCCGATGCTTCAGCGAGAGGCCGCGCGCCGCTGGATCGCGCCCGCGCCCGCCCGTTGAGAACTGCACGATCATGTCCGGGCAATGCTTGCGTACGCCCTCCTGCACCTGCGCGAACAGGTCAGGGTCGGACGAGGGCGTCTCGTCCGGGTTGCGGACGTGAATATGGACGAGCGAGGCGCCGGCTTCGTAGGCGGCATGTGTCGACTCGATCTGCTCGACCGGCGTCACGGGAAGGGTCGGATTGTCCTTCTTGCGCGGCACCGATCCTGTGATGGCGACGGCGACGACAACGGGTCTCATGGGCGGGTCTCCTATGATCCCGATCTAACGTCGGGCCTGCCGGCCGAACAGTCGCTGGCGGGCCGCACGAATGGAGCGCCGATCACATCTCTGCCGATGGTTGGCTTGACCCAAGCCCACTCGTCCTGGGGAAGGGGATCACCGCCCGAAATTAGTCATCTCCCGTAGCTGTCATTTCAGAATTCGGAGGCAACCTGGAAACGGCAGGCAGAGCCAGTCGTAGACAGCTTCCGACATCGATCGGGTGTGGTTCCAGCCGCGATGACAGTCCTGCTGTTCCGCTTGGCGCAATAATTCATTGCCGAGTGCCGCTCTTATCGCATCGCTCCGAAACGGACATTCTGACGGCCTTCACCGCACCGTCGCGTCTCCCAGGAGGCCATCTTGAAGCTCTATTTCGCTCCACTCTCGGGCCATGCGCACCGGGCGCATCTCTTTCTGTCGCTCGCCGAGATCCCGCACGAACTCGTGACGCTCAATCTGGCGCAGGGCGAGCACAAGACGGAGAGCTATCTGAAGCTCAACCGGCTCGGACAGGTGCCGGTGCTGGTCGATGGCGACGTCGTGGTCCCAGACTCGATCGCGATCATGGTCTATGCCGCGAAGAAGTTCGGGAAGACGGAGTGGCTGCCGGACGACCCCGTCGGGGCAGCGTCCGTGCAGCGCTGGCTCTCGATCTCGAACGGCCAGATCTTCAACGGGCCCTGCATGGCTCGGCTGATCACGCTGTTCAATGCGAAGTTCAACCCGCAGGAGGCTATTGACCGCGCGCACGCGATCCTCAGGGTGATCGATGCCGAGCTGGAGGGGCGTGACTGGATCGCGCTGCCGCGTCCCACGGCAGCTGATGCTGCACTCTACAGCTACATCGCCAACGCGCCGGAGGGGAATGTCGACCTGTCCGGCTACGCCAACGTCCTGGCCTGGCTGGAGCGGGTCGAGGCACTGCCGGGTTTCGTCCCGTTCCAGCAGAGCCGCGTCGGCCTCCGGGCCTGAGGAGCGCCCGGGCTGGCCGTCAGCCCAGCGCCTGGACCACAGCCTCGCCGCAGCTCTCGGTATCGGCATTGCCGCCGAGGTCCCGCGTGCGAAGTGTGCGCTCGGCGAGCACGCGCTCGATCGCGGTCACGATCTCGGCCGCAGCCGCCTTTTCTCCGAGATGCTCGAGCATCATCGCGCCGGACCATATCTGGCCGATCGGGTTGGCGATGCCCTGGCCGGCAATGTCCGGAGCAGAGCCGTGGACTGGCTCGAAGACCGAAGGATGGTGCCGCTCCGGATTGATGTTGCCCGAAGGCGCGATGCCGATCGTGCCGGTGCAGGCGGGGCCGAGGTCGGAGAGGATGTCACCGAACAGGTTCGAGGCCACGACGACATCGAAACGATCCGGATTCAGCACGAAATGCGCGGTCAGGATGTCGATATGGTATTGATCCCAGCGCACATCGGAGAAGTCACGCGAGACGGCGTGCACGCGCTCGTCCCAGTATGGCATCGTGATCGAGATGCCGTTCGACTTGGTGGCCGAGGTCAGGTGCTTCTTCGGGCGTGACTGCGCGAGATTGAAGGCGAAGCGCAGGATGCGGTCGACGCCGTAGCGCGTCATCACGGTTTCCTGCATGGCGAATTCGCGATCGGTGCCGGCGAACATGCGCCCGCCCGCATTCGAGTACTCGCCCTCGGTGTTCTCGCGGACCACCCAGAAGTCGATGTCGCCAGGCTTGCGGTCGGCCAGCGGGCATTTGACTCCCGGCATCAGGCGGACGGGACGCAGGTTGGCGTATTGATCGAACTCACGGCGGAACTGGATCAGCGAGCCCCACAGCGAGATGTGGTCGGGCACCCGATCCGGCATGCCGACGGCGCCGAAATAGATGGCGTCGTGGCCGGAGATCTGAGCCTTCCAGTCCTCCGGCATCATGCGGCCGTGCTTCTCGTAGTAGTCGCAGGAGGCGAAATCGAACCAATCCTGCTGCAGGCTGAAGCCGTGACGCTTGGCGACCGCCTCCAGCACGCGCACGCCCTCGGGCACCACCTCGTTGCCGATGCCGTCTCCGGGGATCAACGCGATGCGGTAGCTGCGTGCCGGCGTGGCCATGGTCGTCCTCCGATGTCGCGTCCCCCGCGGGCGGAGTGACGCCGCCGAGGGGTCGAGGTCAAGACGTCTCGCCGACAACCGCCTGCCGTTGCCGGTCGAGCTCCTCGGCGTAGCGCCGCAGCGTATGGCTCTCGGTGAGGAGGCCGACGACCTTCCGGCTCACCGTGCCGTCGACCACTGCCAGCGCCTCGCTCTCGACGCGGTCGAAGGTGGCCATGGCTTGTTTGGCGTTCATGTCGGCGAGCAGCACGTCGTCGACGTGGCGCACGAGCTCGGCGAGCCGGCAGGTGCTGTCCTCGCGGGCGCGGGCATGGGCCTCCGGCACCTGGATGATGCCGGCATAGCGCTCCCGGGCATCGGTCATCACAACCCGGGAGGGCGAGCCGAGCGGATGCTCGCGCAGGAAGGCCTCGAGCGGCGTGTCGAGCGGGACGGTCTGCACCTCCTTGCGCATGAGCCGACCCACGGTGAGGTTGCGGATCCAGCCGATATCGTGGGCGCTGCGGATGCTCTCGCCGCGCAGGTGGAAACGCCAGGTTGCGAAGGAGTAGCCGAAGACCTTCCGCACGGTGAGCGAGGAGGCGATCACCGCCACCAGGACGAGGCCGGCGAGCGGGAAGCTGCCCGTCATCTCCAGGGCCAGGAAGGTCATGGTGAGCGGGCCGCCGACGATGGCGACCGCGAGCGCCGCCATGCCGACGATGGCGCAGGCGGTCGCCGTCATGTCGAAAGCGTCGATTCCGGGCGCGAGCACGTAGAACATCTTCCCTGCGAGCGCGCCGAGGAACAGCGAGGCGAAAAACAGGCCGCCGCGGAAGCCCGAGCCGATCGAGATGGCCGAGGCCGCGGCCTTGGCCGTGAACAGAACCGCGAGCGAGGCCGCTCCATACGCCGCGGCCGTCTCGGACAGGTGGACGTGCAGGGCGCCGTGGCCGCCCGAGAGCACCTGTGGCGTGGTCGCCAGGGCGAGCGCGCCGGTACAGAGGCCGCCGAGCGCCGGCCGCAGGGCGGTGGGAAGCGCGATCCAGCGGAAACCCTGCTCGACCAGCGTGACGCCACGCATGATCGTGATGCCGAGGCCGGCGCAGATCAGCCCGAGGCCGAGGCAGGGCAGGGTGTCCGCCGCGGTGACCCCCGGATGCAGCGCGCCGACCAGCGCCCGCACGTCGACGAAGGCGGCCTGCGGGACGAGGGCCTGGGCGACGAGGCTGCCGCAGAAGGCGGCGGCCACTACCGGCGCCAGCGTGGCGATGGTGTAGGTGCCGATGATCAGCTCGTAGGCGTAGAAGGCGCCGGTCAGCGGCGAGCCGAAGGCGGCGGCGATGGCGGCGGCCGAGCCGCAGCCGACGAGGGTGCGCAGGTCCGAGCGCCGCAGCCCGAAGGCGATCCCGGTGCGCGAGGCGAGGCCGCCGGCAATCTGGGTATAGCCGGCCTCCAGGCCGACCGAGGCGCCGCATCCGTTCGAGATGACGTTCTGAACCGCGACATAGACCGAGTCGCGCAGCGACATCCGCCCGCCATGCAGGGCGTTGGCCTCGATCGGGTCGACCAGCGGCCGCCGCGGTTGGCCGCCGCGCCGCCGCGCCACGATGTAGGTCAGCAGGCCCAGCAGGAGGCCGCCGACGGTCGGCCCGGCGAGGGCGGCTGCCGGCGGCAGCTCGGCCATGGCGCTGAGCCGGCTGCCATGCGGAAGCTGGTAGAGTAGCTCGCGCAGAAGCTGCGTCGTCGCGCTCATCGCCGCGACGGCCGCCCCGCCGATGCATCCGATGATCGCCGCCAGCGCCACGAGGCCCGCCTCGCTGGCGCGCACCAGGGCGCGCAGGCGTTCCGGGACCGTCAGCTTGGTTCGCGCGGCGGGAGCCGACGCCAGCGTCATCGGCGGCAAAGCTCCATTCCGGGTGGGGCGGCGTGGCCAGCCATGGTCAGGGCAGTATCGGGCACCGGGACGGAGTCAATGCCGGGAGCACGAGGCTCACCCCGCCGGCTGGACATCCGTCCGGTAGACCTCGCGATACCAGCGCACGAAGGCCGGGATTCCGGTCTCGATCGGCGTCTCGGGCACGGTGCCGATCAGCGCCTGCAGCAGCGCCGTGCTCGCCCGTGTGGCGGTGACGTCGCCCGGCGGCAGGGGGAGGGGAATGCGCTCGGCGGATCGGCCCAGGGCCTCTTCCAGAACGTCGATCATCCGGCCGAGCCGCACCGGGCGTCCGCCGCCGATATTCACGAGGCGGTAGGGCGCCACCGGGCTCAGCGTGTCGGCCTCCCCGATCGGGCCGCCCTCTCCGGGCTTCGGCGGCACCCGATCCATCAGGCGCACCAGGCCTTCGACGAGGTCGTCGATATAGGTGAAGTCGCGCTCGGCACTGCCGCCGGAGAACACCTCGATCGGCTGGCCCACGAGAATCTTCCGGGTGAACAGGAACAGCGCCATGTCGGGCCGGCCCCAGGGGCCGTAGACCGTAAAGAAGCGCAAAGCCGTCGTCGGCACCCCGAAGAGATGCGCGTAGGAATGCGCCATCGCCTCGGTGGCGAGCTTGGTGGCGGCGTAGAACGAGACCGGCGTGACCGAACGGTCGGTCTCGCGGAAGGGCGAGGTCGCGCCGCCGCCATAGGCGGAGCTCGTCGAGGCCAGGAGCAGGTGCCGCACCGGATGCGCGCGCAAGGCCTCCAGCAGGTTCGCGGTGCCGACGATGTTCGCCTCGACATAGGCGGCCGGGTTCTCGAGGCTGTAGCGGACGCCGGCCTGGGCCGCGAGATGGACCACGATCTCGGGGCGGTGGCGGGCCACGGTGTCGAGCAGCGCGCCGGGCGTCTCCAGCCGCGCCTCGACTGCCTGGAAGGCCGGGAAGCCGGCGAGGTCGGCGTGGCGGGCGCGCTTCAGCCCGACGTCGTAGTAGTCCGAAAAGCCGTCGAAGCCGGTGACCGCGTGGCCCTCGCTCAGCAGGCGGCGGCTCAGGGCGTGGCCGATGAAACCGGCAGAACCGGTGACGAGGACGCGCATTCGGGTGCCGCTCCGCCGTTGCGGTGTGAAGCCTCCGTCATCTCCCGCGGCGCGGCCAAAAGCAAAGGCGATGGGACGGTTCGCACAGACGGCTGTCGGCGGATTGTCCCGGCTTCGTTCACATTCAGCGAACCCGACAGCGCGTTCGCCCTGCGGTCCGGGCCGGTTGAAGCCTCAACGACCGATCGTGACGTTGGGCGCATGCCCTTCATCTCGGCGGGTGCTGGGAGGAACGGGGCTCGGCATCCACCGGGCCGTTCTCATGCTGCGGTCGTTCTTCACCGTCACCCGCGACAAGGCGCGTCAGCGCCCGTGCCACCGTCTTCCCGACGGTGATGGCATCTTCCTTTGTCATGCGTTGTCGAACGGATCGGCGAACCGGGCAGCCGTCATCATAATAGATGTGGCAGACCGAGATGCCGACCGCGTCCAAGACGGCCACCGACTCGCCTCGCAGCGTCAGTTTCAGGGGCAGTTGAAGCTCGGGCGGCGAGTCGGTCACCGAGAACATTTAGCGAACATGGTGAGGGTTCGGAAGCGCGATCGGAGCAGAAAAAAGATCACCTCACTCGGTGGCGGCCAGTCGCATCGCCCTCGGCGCGACCGATCGGGCCAACGATCAGCGTCGGCGTGGGTAAGCTTGCTGCCTAATTCCGCAAACGCGCACGGAACCTTACCTCGGTCGGGATGACTGTCCGGGGGACCCAAGGGAGTTGCGCGTGCCCCGCTACTATTTCGATGTCTACGATGGTCAGAAGCTCTTCCGGGATGAGGAGGGCGGTGTGTTCGACGACCGCGCTGCGATGCGTGCCGAGGCCATGAAGGTGCTTCCAGATATCGCGCGCGACGGGATTCCTCAGGATGGCGACCGTCAGAGCTTCACGGTCCGGGTCCGCAACGAAAGGAACCTGACGATCTATACGGGGACGATCCTCTTCTCGGGGCTCTGGCTCGACGACAGCGCCAACACCGAGCAAAAAGTCTACTAGCCCTTCGGCTTCACGCTCTTGCGCACCATCGCCCGGAACGCCTCCGGGTCTTCGCTCGCCCCGGCCGCGCGGCGGGGTTCCAGGAAACGACGCGTCTGTTCCTCTGACGAGAACGTCTCGGCTTCGAGGTGGGGCTCAGCCTCCAGTCTCGTGGCTGTGCTGCCGATGGGTTTTGTCTCGTCGCCCGCCTGCGCCACGGGCGCGCCGATCGCGGTCATCAGCGCGCGCAACCCGTCGACCCATTCCTCGACCTCGGCCAACGTTGCGAGGCCTTCCCGGAGGTAGGTGCGATCCGGCTCCATCGTCACCACGACATCGAACCGGCCGTCGTCGCGGTCGCGCACGGAATAGGAGACGAGGCGAGGCATCGTCGGGAGGTAGGCGCAACCGCACGCATGGAAAGCTTGTACGTCTGTCGCAGGCCTCTCGACGCGATCACCGCTGAGGCACGGGTCCCCGGGGCACGTGGGTCGGGTGTCCGCCGTCTGCGCCCGCGATCAGAAGACGTGGCGCAGGATGAAGAACAGGCCGCCGGCGAGCATGATGGCGGCGGGCAGGGTGAGCACCCAGGCCAGCGCCATGTTGCGCACCGTGGAGGCCTGCAGGCCCGAGCCGTTGGCGGCCATCGAGCCGGCCACGCCGCTCGACAGGATATGCGTGGTGGAGACCGGCAGGCCGTAGAGCTCGGCAAGACCGATCGTGCCGGCCGCGACGAGCTCGGCCGAGGCGCCCTGCGCGTAGGTCAGGTGGGTCTTGCCGATCTTCTCGCCGACGGTGACGACGATGCGCTTCCAGCCGACCATGGTGCCGAGGCCGAGCGCCAGCGCCACGCACACCTTCACCCAGGCCGGGATGTAGCGCGTGCCGTCGTTCAGCAGGCTCGCGTAGGACGTGAGCGTACCCTTCTCCTCGTCCGACAGGGTGGCGCCGGATGCCGGGAGGAGGCGGACGGCGTCCGAGGCGAGGTACATGTCGTTGCGCACGTTCGGCGTCGCCGCGGCCGGGACCTGGCGGATCGAACCGTAGTTCTTCACCGCGTTCGCGATGTCGGTGGAGAGCGTCGCCAGCGCCGCGAAGACATCCGGCGTATTGAGCTGCTTGGACCTCAGCGCGTCGCCGACGATCCTGCGGGCCGATTCCGCGTCGGGGGCGACCGAGCTGCCCTTGGCATGGCTCGCGAACAGCGTGCTCGCCGTCTGCGACTGCTCGACGAAGGCCGGGGTCGTCGCGTCCGACATGGTGCGGTTCAAGGCGTAGGCGGTGGGCGCTGCGCCGATCAGGATCAGCATGATCAGGCCCATGCCCTTCTGGCCGTCGTTGCCGCCGTGGAAGAACGAGACCAGCGTGCAGGTCAGGATCAGCAGGGAGCGGATCCAGAGCGGGGGAGGGGTCTCACCCCTCGGAGCCTCGTAGAGGTCCTTGCGCTTCACGGTGTATTTCAGCGCGAGCAGCAGCGCGGCCGCCAGCACGAAGCCGCAGACCGGGGAGAACAGCAGGGCCTGGAACACCTTGAAGGCCTGACCCCAGTCGACGCCGGAGGTGCCGTCGCCACCGCCCATGATCTGGTTGGCGAGGCCGACGCCGAGCACCGAGCCGATCAGCGCGTGCGAGGAGGAATTCGGCAGGCCGAGCGCCCAGGTGCCGAGGTTCCACAGGATCGCGGCAATGAGCAGCGAGAAGATCATCGCGTAGCCCGCGCCCGAGCCGACCTGGAGGATCAGCTCCACCGGCAGCAGGGTGACGATGGCGTAGGCGACCGCGCCGCTCGACAGCATCACGCCGAGGAAATTGCAGGTTCCCGACCAGACCACCGCGACGAGCGGGGGCAGGGAGTGCGTGTAGATCACGGTCGCCACCGCATTGGCGGTGTCGTGGAAGCCGTTTACGAACTCGAAGCCCAGCGCAATCAGCAGGGCAATGCCGAGGAGCACGAAGGCGCCGATGGCGAGGGGTGATTCGCCCACCGCGTTCATATCGGTGACGAGGCTGATGACGGCGTAGCTGAGCCCGGCGACCAGAATCAGCAGGAAGACGATGATTCCCGCCGGGTGCGTGCCATGATCCAGGCGCGGACCGCCTTTGCCTTTAGAGTGTTGGGCCGCCAGGGGCGACGGTGCCGCGATTGCATCCGACATGTAGGCAACGTCCCGTTGGGAAGACAGGCGATGCTTACAAGCGGCAGATATCAGTTCCGTGACGAAAGCAGCGTCCAGACTGTCTTGCCGAGGACGAAAACTCTTGGCGAATCGTCCATGCAGAAATAACGACGTCTCTAATGCCCGGGGACGAGTTCACGGGCCTGCCATGCGCATGGTGCGGCTCTTGGTCCCTCATCTTTATGTGCACCGCACTCTTCTGCAGCCAACACTTGTTTCCCGAACGAAGAATCCCAGTTATGACAGGAGCATGACTCCTGCGCGCCGGTCCTGCCGGTAGGGAGCCGTTAGGGTTCAGCGGCATTCACCACGAACACCGCAGAGTCCCGTAACCGGCTTGGGGCAGGACGGGTCTCGTACGCGCCGCCGGGATTGCCGGAGGCATCCAGGCACACTCCCAAGAGTTCGCATTTCATGAACCAGCTTGTCCGCATGTCGCAGATCAGCGAGGCCGACCCGATCGCGGAGCCGTCCGCCAAGTTGCGCGTGCCCTTCGCGCAGTCGGGCGCCTTCGTCTGCAAGTTCATCATTGGCGAGCCGAGCGATCAGGCCGTCTGCTGCGGCGCACCGGTCGCCGACGGCAAGAGCTGGTGCGCGTTCCACCGCCGGATCGTGTTCGAGCCGGCCCGTCCCGGCCGCCTTCGCTGAGCCGCTGCGCAGCCCTCAGTCGAGATCGCCGAGGCCGTCCCCGTCGATCGGGACCAGCCGCTGGAATCTGCTGCCGTCCGGATTCTCGTAGGTCCGCAGGCGCATGAGCGTGTAGCCGGCCTCGCGCGCGGCGGCGATCCGGCTCGCCTGGTTCTCCCCGATCAGGCTGCCCCAGCCCGCTAGGCGGCGCGACTCGGCGGATGATCCACGCCTGTCATCGCCCCGATGGTGCGGGACGACGGCATAGCGTTGCCCGGCACGTCTGGCGATGCGCTCGGACGGCCGCGGGCGCTCGGCCACGCGCGCCCGGCGCCGCGTGATCACCATCGGTCGCTCGACCATGCGCGGGCGCACGACCGCGCGCTGGGTATGGATCGCGGCTGTCGATGAGGCCTGCTTGGCCGGATCGGCCGGCTTCACGCCGAGGGTCGCCGCCGCGCGTTCCGCCGGCGTCGGCGTAGCGGCAGGTGCCGTTTCCGCAACCGGTGCTTTTGCCGCGGGCGTGCCGTCGGCCGGCTTCGCCGGCGCTGCGTTCTCCGGCGCGCGCGGGGGCGGATCGCTCCACGAGGTCCCACCCTGAGGGCTCTGCGCCATCGCGGGAGCCGCCATCAGCAGGCTCAAGAGAAGGCTGACCGCTCCGCACTGCGTCACGACCGACATGGCCTTCCTCCCGACAGCTGGCGCGTCCCGAGCGCGGCCGTGACGGGCGACACGGCTTGGGACTCAAGGGGGCAGCCATCGAAATCTTAGCCAAGCAGCCCCCCGGCGTCCATCGCGTCGGCCGCGATCGCACCCGAATTCTGCACCGGCTTGCGCTGGAACGGGCACCGGCTACGCTCGTTGCCATGCGGGATCGGGTGGGCGGCCAATCCCTCGCCCGATCCCGCCGCGTTTCGGGCGACGCGCGGACAATCGGATGGATCCAATACGTTAGGGCGCAGGGCTGACGGCGGAATCCGCTGCTGTTTAACCTCGGTCTGCTCTAGAGATCGGGGTGGCACGACGGGCCGTCGCGGCGTTGCAGTCGCGCGCGTCGTCGCGCAGGATGGGGAGCGGGCCACCGCATGAGATCGCCGCGTGAGATCGAGTTGAAGCTGGTCGGTGACGGGCCCGACCTGACATCGCTGGCGAGCCACCCCCTGCTGCGGGACGATGACGCCACGACCAGCCTGCTCGACACGACCTATCTCGACACGGCCGATCGCAGCCTTCATGCGGCAGGCCTGTCGCTGCGGCTGCGGCGAGAGGGCGGGCGCACCATCCAGACCCTGAAGTCGGCGGCGCCGGCCGCGATCGGCCTGTTCGACCGTGGGGAATGGGAATCGGACGTTGCCGGCCCCGAACCGGATCTCGCCCTGCTCGCGGACACGCCTGCCGCCGCCTTGCTCGACGAGGCTGGGGCGCACGCGCTGCGGCCGCTGTTCCGCACCGTGATCGGGCGCAGCCGGCGTGCCATCCGCCACGGCGGGTCCGGCATCGTCGCAACGCTCGATGCCGGGCGCGTCGAGACGGACCAGGGCGACGTGCCGCTCTACGAGGTCGAGCTCGAACTCGCGGACGGAGACCCGGCCGACCTGTTCTCCCTGGCCAAGGCGCTCGGCGAGAGCGCGCCGCTGCGCCTCGGCGTGCTGAGCAAGGGTGAGCAGGGCTATGCCCTCATCGACGAACGCCTCCGCAAGCCGAGCAAGGCGGCGGGCTTCCACCTCGATCCCGAGACCCCCGCGGGCGACGCCTTCGCCGCCGTCGCCAAGGCCTGCCTGCGGCACCTGCGCCTCAACGAGGACGTGTTCCGCCACGACCGCGCGCCGGAGGCGCTGCACCAGATGCGCGTCGCCCTGCGGCGGCTGCGCTCGGCCTTCTCGCTGTTCAAGCCGCTGCTGGAGCAGGACGAGACGGCCGAAAAGCTGCGCGCGGCGATCAAGCGCGTCACCGAGCCCTTCGGCACCGCGCGCAACCTCGACGTCTTCCTCGACGAGACGCTGCCCGGCGAGATCGAGCGCCGTCCGGACGAGCCCGGCCTCGAAGACCTGCGCCGGCGCCTCGCCGGCGAGCGCGAGGAGGCCTACGCGGCCGTCTTCGCAGTCCTCGACGGGCCGGACTGGCGTGCGCTGATCCTCGACCTCGTCGTCTGGATCGAGACCGGGCCCTGGCGCGAGGGCAAGAGCCGCGAGCGCGACCGCTCGGCCCGCGACTTCGCGGCCGATGTCCTGGAGCGCCTGCGCCGGCGCCTGAAGAAGCGCGGCCGTCACCTCGCCCGGCTCGAACCGGAGGAGCGCCACCGGGTTCGGATCGTGGCGAAGAAGCTGCGCTACGGCGCCGAGTTCTTCGGCCCGCTCTTTCCCGAAAAGAAGGCCGCCAAGCGCCACAAGGCCTTCGTCGGCGCGCTGTCGGACCTGCAGAACCATCTGGGCGCCCTCAACGACCTCTCCACCGCCCATCAGATCGCCGACCGCCTCGTGGCGGCGGGAGACACGGGTTCGGCCGAGGCGCCGACGGGCGCCACCCTGTTCGCCGCCGGCCTCACCACAGCCGACGTGCAGGCCGATGCGCGTGCCGCGCGCCTCGTCGACAAGGCGGAGGGGGCGCACGGAGCTCTCGTCGACATGAGGCCGTTCTGGCGCTGATGAGGGGCGCCAAACTGTCGCGTTCCTAACTTGAGATATTCCGGAGAGGCCGCTACGCCTTCGGTTGAAATGCGCCCCGGATCGGGCGGCGCCCGAGGTCTCATGTGACCGAGATCGAGTCGAACCCCGTGGATGGCCGCCTCCGGCGTTCGACGGCGAAGGCTCTCGCGCCCCTGGTCGGCGGCTTCGTCCTGCTCGTCGCCATCGTCCTGGCGACGGTCTGGCTCGTGGCCATGCAGCAGCAGAGCGATGCCGAGCTGCGCCGGCTGCTCGACGTCCGCGGCGAGATCGTCAGCCTGTTCTCGGGACTGCAGGATGCTGAGACCGGCCAGCGCGGCTACCTGCTGACCGGCGACGAGGGCTACCTCGCCCCCTACAACGCCGCCATCGATGCCCTCCAGAGCCGGTTCGACCGCGTCCGCGCCGGCCTCGCCGAGCAGCCCGACCAGGGCGCCGACATCGAGGCCTTCGGCCAGACGATGGAGGACAAGCTCGCCGAGCTCCGCGCCACCGTCGAGATGCGCAGGGCGGGACAGGTCGAAGCGAGCATGGAGCGCGTCCGCACCGGCCTCGGCAACGCCCTGATGGAGCGCGCCCGGGCGCTCGCCGACAGTCTCGACGCCCGCACGCGTCAGCACATCCTCGACCTGCGCCGGTCGGCCGCCGCGATGGTGGTGGTGGTCGAGGTCGCCATCGCTGTCGCCGTCGGCCTGATCGTGGCGCTCGCGGCCTTCGTCGTTACCGACGCGCGCCGCCGCAATACGCGGCTGACCAAGGCCTACGAGGCGCTGCGCAAGAGCAGCGACGCGCTCGTCGTCGCCAATGACAACCGCGACAGGCTGGAGGCCCAGCTGCGGCAGGCCCAGAAGATGGAAGCGATGGGCCAGCTCACCGGCGGCCTCGCCCACGACTTCAACAACATGCTGGCGATCATCGTCGGCAACCTGAACATGCTGAAGCGTCAGGCGGATCGCGGCGAGCCGGCAAACGGGCGGCAATTCGAGCACTATGTTGAGCAGGGGCTGGAGGGCGCGAACCGCGCCGCGACGCTGACCCACCGCCTCCTCGCCTTCGCCCGCAAGCAGCCCCTGGCGCCCGAGCCGATCGAGCCGAACCGCCTCGTCTCCGGCATGTCGGAGCTGTTGCGGCGCACGCTCGGCGAGACGGTCCAGGTCGAGACGGTGCAGGCGGGCGGCCTCTGGCGCACCCGGGCCGATCCGCACCAGCTCGAGAGCGCGCTCCTGAACCTCGCCATCAACGCGCGCGACGCGATGCCCGCCGGCGGCCGGCTGACCATCGAGACCGCCAATGCGCATATCGACGAGGGCTACGCCTCCGACAATTTCGGCATCACGCAGGGCCAGTACGTGATGATCGCCGTCACAGACACCGGGACCGGCATGACGCCGGAGGTGGCCGCCAAGGCCTTCGAGCCGTTCTTCACCACCAAGGAGGTCGGCCAGGGCACCGGGCTCGGACTCAGCCAGGTTTTCGGGTTCGTCCGGCAGTCCGACGGGCACGTCAAGATCTATTCCGAGCCCGGTATCGGGACGACCGTGAAGATCTACCTGCCGCGGCTCGCCGGCCCGGCGGAGGTCGTGGCGCCGAAGGCCGAAGGTCGCGCCGCAGCCATCCCCGAGGGACGCCCGGACGAGATCATCCTCGTGGTGGAGGATGAGCCGGCGGTGCGGCGGCTCACCGTCGAGGTGCTGCGCGACCTGAACTACACGGTGATCCATGCCGAGGGCGCCGACACGGCGCTCCGCCTGCTCGACGCGCACCCGGAGGTCACCCTGCTCTTCACCGACGTGGTGATGCCGGGGATGACCGGACGCCAGCTCGTCGACGCGGCCCGCCTGCGCCGGCCGGAACTCAAGGTGCTCTTCACCACCGGCTACACCCGCAACGCCATCGTCCATAACGGCGTGATCGACGCGGATGTGAAGCTGATCGGCAAGCCCTTCACCCTCGAAGGTCTCGCCCACAAGGTTCGCGAGGCGATCGCGGCCTAACCTCAACCGTCGCCGGCCAACGCGGCCCCGCGCTGCCGCTCATGCCACAGAGAGCCCTTGCGGCCTCGGCCGCGAGGGCATCCGTCGCCATCAACGGCCTCGGGTCAGGGCGTAGAGACTGATCGCGGCGGCGTTCGACACGTTCACGCTGCGGATCGCGCCCGTAAAGTCGATCCGGGCGAGCACGTCGCAGCACTCGCGGGTGCGCTGGCGCAGGCCCTTGCCCTCGGCGCCGAGCACGACGACCATTCCGGCGCCCGTCTTCACGGCGTCGAGCGGCGTGTCGGCCTCGGAATCCAGCCCGATCCGGGTGAAACCGCGCTCGCCCAGCGCGATCAGCGCCTCGGCGAGGTTGCGCACGACGATCAGCGGCACGTGCTCCAGGCCGCCCGAGGCGGATTTCGCCATGACGCCGGTGGCGTTCGGCGCATGGCGCGCGGTGGTGACGATGGCCGTCACGCCGAAGGCCGCGGCCGTGCGCACGATCGCTCCGACATTGTGCGGATCGGTGATCTGGTCGAGCGCAACCAGCAGCGCGTCCTGCGGCACGGAGTCGATCCCCGGCGCCGGCAGGTGCTCGGCCTCGAGATAGAGCCCCTGATGCACCGCATCGGGGCCGAGCAGCGCGTTGATGGCGCTCGGCTTGACCAGCTCGGGCTCGATCCGGAGCGTGCCGAGCTCTTCCCGCAGCCGCGCCGCACCGTTCTCGGTGGCGAGCAGGCGGTGCAGCCCGCGCGCCTCGTTGGCCATCGCCTCGTAGACCGGATGCCAGCCATAGAGCACGACATGGTCGAGCCCCTCGCGGGCCGCCGGCCCGGCCGGCCGATGGCCCTGGGGCCGGTGCCGGAACCGGGCGCCGCCGGAAAATTTGGGCGGGCCGTCGCGTCGGGAGGTCATGGTCCGCTCGTGAAAAAGGAAGTCCCCCGGCCTCAGACCGGCATCCGCCCGCCGCGTCAAGCCGTCGTCATCTGCGCCGACCTGCACGGAAGACCGTTGCCGCGGCCGCCCGAGCCGACTATAGACCGACCCGTCCAGAGCAAGCGCCCTTCGTCTATCGGTTAGGACGTCAGCCTTTCACGCTGAAAAGGCGGGTTCGACTCCCGCAGGGCGCGCCACCCCTGGATTTGAGCCGGACCCGGCGGGATGCCTGGCATCGACGGGCGTCACGCCTGACGTCAGGCCGCTAAGTCCAGAAGTGACCAACTGTGCAAAACTGCCAGGCGGTCGGCGACGGTTAGCATTTCGCCATTAAGGCCGAACCTCAGGTTCAGACACGAGGTTTAACGCCATGGCGCTTACAGGCCGCTTTTGGTTCCGCAAGACATGGACCGGCAAGGTCGTGCTGATGGTCGAGGAGAAGCGGCCCCGGTGGTTCGGCGGCAAGGATGCGTTCAGCCTGCGGTGGCGGGATGCGAGCCTGATTGACTTCGCCGAGTCGGCTTTGAAGCCGCTGCTCGCCCTGGAGCATATGCATCGAGCGGCAGCGCTCCAGGCAACCTTCTCTGCATCTCGGGCGCCTTCACCGGCGAAGTTCGACGGCGGGCCCCCTGAGACCCTGGCAGCCTAGCGCCGCCTCGGACAGGCTTACACGCCTCGCTCCTACTGCCGTGGCAGGACGGCACCCGGCATCCCCATGCCGGGGACGATCCGATCCGCTACGCCTGGCCTCATCATCGGAGCAAGATTCTGTATCGGCGGCTCCTCGGTAGCTGCACCGATCAGGGCTTGCTTGATCGACAGCGATCATCCTGCAGCAAGCGTCCGGCCCACAGGTGTCCCTCCACAAAAGCTGAAGACTTAAACGATTGATCTCGCGCCATCCCATGAATGGCGCCGTCGCGAAGCAGGGTTCGCGGCATTTTTCATGCAAATTTTCAGCAAATACTTCTCTCAATACCCCTCGAAAAATTTCGCGGAACGGTTTTGTCCGGATCTGTGTTTCGGGGGTGAGTTCGCGTTCTTCGCGACGAGACGTTTGGGAGATTGTCATGCGCAACTTTATCGCTGCCGGTTTTGCCCTCGCCGCCCTGGCTGGTCTGGCGAGCCCGTCGCTAGGCGAGGAGACCACGACCATTCATCGCGACAGCGGTCCCGCCGTCTCGGTCGAGCGTCGCGAGGGCGTCGTCGAACACCGTGACGTGACCACCGGGAGCGTCGATTGCGGTTCCAAGACCGTTCACAAGGAGGACGGCGCCGGAAACTCCAAGACCGTGCACAAGGAAGGCTGCAACTGAGGCCAAGCCGCCATCGCACAAGCGAATCTGGAGGGAGACATGAACAAGCGCGTTCTTCTTGCGGCCGCCGCGGCTGGCCTGCTGGCCCTGCCGCTCACCGCCCAGGCTCAAGGAACTCTTCGCGGCGCGGCCGAAGGTGCCGAGGCGGGGGCTGACGCAGCCGGCCCGGTCGGAGCTGTCGTCGGGGGCGCCGTGGGTGCGGCGACCGGCACCGTCGGAGGTATCTTGGGCGTCGACGACCGTCCGCGGTTCCGGAGCTATGTTCGCGAACGCCGCGCAAGCTCCTACAGCTGGGGCGGTCCGGTCCGGGTCGGTACGGTGCTGCCGGACGACGGCGTCACCTACTACGACGTGCCCAGCGAGTATCGGGTGCGGCCCGGCTATCGTTACACCGTCGTGAACGAGCGGCCTGTCCTGGTCGATCACAGCCGGCGCATCGTCGAGATCGTCGATTAAGGCCGACATCGTCGGCAGCCATGAAAAAGGCCCGCCGCGTGATCCGCGCGGCGGGCCTTTTTTTCTGTCGATCGGTTGGATCGGACTTAGCGCTTGTACTTGCCCTCGTACTTGAACTGGGGAGCAACCTTGAGCTGATCCTTCGTCGCGTTGACCGAGGCTTTCCACTTCTTGCCGCCCTCATCGTAGGTCAGCGCAACGGAGGAAGGGTCGACCACGACATAATGCTCGCCGATGCCGAGGAAGCCGCCGACCGAGAGGACGTACCCGGCGAGCTTGCCCTTCTCGATGACGAGATCCTTGATCTCGCCGACGTTGCTGTTCGAACCATCGACGACATTCAGGCCGATCAGGTTGTAGCTGAGGACGGCGTCGCCCGGCACCTGGGCGAACTTCACCGCGGAAGGAGGCGCAGGCGCGTCGTCTTTGGCAAGGGCCGGCCCTGCAAGAGCTGCGGCGGTGGCGAGAGCGAGAGCGAAGGTACGCATCGAGATCTCCTGTGCCCAATGTTTGGGTGGCAGGAATGCGTGAAGTGGTTTTAGCGTTCCAGAACTTGGCAGGACTATCGCGTCACCGAATTTTTGCGGTTCTCTGCAAACGTACGCAGAAATTGTCTGACACGGCCTATCGTTTCTTTTACCACGCCGTCACGCTTATTCTGTCAAAGCACATGGCAATCGGATTGGGACCCTTATAAGCCTGCGGGCTCGTTTCTGTCCGGCTGGCATCCGGCATGCGCCAAAATCATTCGGATGAACCTCGTCAAATCAAGCGTCTTGTCCGACCTGCTCAGTGCCGAGCGCGGAGGCCCCGTACCGGCAGTCCCGAACGGCAGGGGCTTCGGATCAGGATTGATCCAACGAACGGTCGAGGGGCAGTTCCACGGTAGCATCGTCCACCGTTGGGAGCCTCATGGACTCGACATCCTGATCAGCCTGCCGGCCGACATGCTGTGAGGGAAGATGTCAAAATGTGCGTTTACATACACTTTGCTCTGAGTGCAGCGTGCTAGTCTGTTGGCTGGACGCTTGCATGCTCAAGCTTTAGCCTCTGCGCATGTCGAGCGGGTACCCACCGTCCGATCCGCAACTGGACAGTACCGGCGAACTCATGGCGGCCGCCCGGTCGCTCGAGGACGTCGTCGATGTCCTGCGCCGGTCGGCCAAGCGCATTCTCGGAGCCGATGGCATTGCCGTCGTGCTGCGCGATGGTGAGTTCTGCCACTATGTCGCCGAGGACTCGCTCCAGCCGCTCTGGAAGGGGCAGCGCTTTCCCCTCACCGTCTGCGTCTCGGGATGGGCGATGCTGCACGGAGAAACCGTCGCCGTCCCCGACGTCACGAGCGATCCACGCGTTCCGATCCCGCCCTACCAGAACAAGGCGATCCGCAGTCTTCTGATGGTGCCCATCGGCTCACCAGAACCGGTGGCCGCCCTCGGCGCGTATTGGTGCGCCATGGTGTTCGTGGGCGAAGGCGTCATCAGCCGGGCTCAGAGCCTGGCTGCGCAGGCAGGTGCCGCCATCGCCCGCATCAACGAGGCGTCATTGGCCACGGTTGACGCCGACGTTCCCAGCCTCGCCGAAGCCCCATCGCAGCCGGCAGCCTCTGCCGGTCTCAGCGTCGGTTAGTTGCAGCGCCAGCCTTCCGAGCCCGGGCAAAGATGGAAGCTGTTCGTGAGAGAGAACAGCACTGCGACGCCATCCGCCTTTCGATAGATCGCGGTATCGGCAATGGGTTTTGCGATCGCGACGCCCGCAAGCAGATCGTTGGTCACGAAGAAGCGCACGCCCGCACCGATCGAAGCGATTTTCTGAACGAGGCTTTTCGGCCCGAAATAGGTTTCGGTCGCTCCGCCCTCGGCAAAGCCGTAGAGTTGCAAGGCGTTCAGATACTCCATCCGTAACGGGATGTCGTAGCGAAGCTCGGCGGAGCCTGCGATCGCATTGTCGCCCGAGATCCACCCCGCCTCGAAGCCTCGCCCGAACGAGTATCCGCCGAGATAATATTGCTGCGTGACCAGCAGGGGACCGGAGGCGATCTGGCCGCCCGCCGCAAGCTTGATCGACCATGCATCGGTCAGGTTCTGATAGTGAGCCGCCGATGCGTTGAACAACGAGAACCTCGTCGACGCCCCTAACCGCGACAGGTCGATGTCGGCGCTTTGTCCGTCTGTCGATCCGAGACCCTGGCGAAAGGTTCCGAACAGGTAGGTCCAGCTCGATTCCGAGATGTGCAGCTTGTAGTCGGCGGACAGGCTGAGAAGACCGAGATCGTCCCGGTATGTCCGCCCGAAATTGGTCCGCTCCTCGATCTCGCTGATGCCCAGCGCACCACCGAGCCAGAGCGTCTGACTCTGACTGACGAGGGGCGCGTACCAGGCGCGCATCTCATAAGTCTCGGCCTGCGAAGCGGTCCCTGTCCAGCGTCTCGCGTCGCCCGGCCGGATTTCGCTGCGGGTCGCGGCCGCACCGATCCTGAAGCCGTCGGAGCCGATGGGCGCATCATAGGCCAGGCTGCCGAAGCTCAATTCGCGCCATGAGCCCAGGGACGACGAACCGGCGAAGACCAGGCTGTCTCCGGGAACCAGCATCGAGTTCAAGGCCATCGTCGCCGATCCCTGCCAAGGGCCGACCGCGGATGAACCGAGATTGTCCAGTCCGATCGCTCCATAGATCGTCCAGGATTTGACCGAGACCTTGAGCCGGTACCGCCCGCTGGCCGGTACGATCTCGTCCAGGGTCGTGTCGGTGACCCGAACACCGGGCCTGTCATTGGCGAGAAGCAACTGGCGTTCGAGCGTCGAGCGCCTCGCAGGTGTCTCAGCGGTGACAGGGGCGAGCAAGCGCAGCAGGCCGAACCTGTCGGCATCGTCGCCGACGATCACCACGTCCTCGATCCTGCCTTCTATGATCCGAATGCGAAGGCGGCCCTCTGCCAAGTCCTGCGCCGGCACGATCGTGCGGGTGAGATCGTAGCCGGCACGGCGATAGGCGGCGCCAAGCGACGACGTGATCGTCGTCAGATCGGCTTCCGAGACGTCACGGCCGAGGAACGGCGCATAGGCTTGAGCCAGATCCGCCTCGGCAAGCGTCATGGCGCCGTCGAGGATGACAGCCTGCAGCCGGAACCGGGCGCTCGATGCATCACCGGACGCCGCTTGCGATGCGCCTGCCATCGAGGGTTGCACCTGCGACGTTCTCTGGCGATCACCAGTAAAACCGAGATCCTGTTTGGCAGCGAGAGCCGCAGCAGGCGGTACAACCCGGCCGACGGACTGAGCTGCGGCAGTTCTCAGGAAGATCGGCGCAGATATGTACGAAACAGTACAAACCAGTGAGGAGATCAAGATCCTCCTCGTGCACCCGGTGTACTGACGCGGCCACCACATGTTTTCTTGCCTGTCTTTTCTCTAAACGCCGCGAAGTGAGAGTGAAGGTAAAAAGACATGGTTAACGAATTCCAATTAGTTCGAAGGAGGATTGCAAATTCAGCCGCGGTCGACGCGGGCGTGAGGAAACAGAGTGATGGTCCAATCGGTCCCGCGGATTGCCGTGATCGTTCTGACGGTCGCCGCGGGGCTTGCCTTCAAGGCTGAGCTGGCCTGGGCCGAGGGCGGTCAATGGAGGGTCGTCAAGGTCTCCGGAGAGGCGTGGATCTCTGGAGACAAGGTTCAGGCGGCATCAGCATCGGGCAGCGACCTGCTGCGTGCCGGAGCATCGATCCGGACAGGCCGCAACGGGCGAGTGTTGCTCAGCCGTGGAGCCGAAAGCATCCTCGTTTCACCGAACTCGGCGATTGCCCTGCCGGCCGAAGGCAAGCCGGGCATGTCGACCGTCCTGCAGCAGGCGGGGACGATCCTTCTCGATGTCGAGAAGAAGAACGTCCAGCATTTCGAAGTCGAAACCCCCTATCTTGCAGCCGTTGTGAAAGGCACGCGGTTCCGTGTTTCCGTGGAAGGTGCGCGGGCCAAGGTCGACGTCGAACGAGGGCGTGTCCAAGTCGCAGACTTCAAGACGGGTGAATCCGCCCTTGTTCTTCCCGGTCAGAGCGCGAAAGTGCTCGTCGATGCCGCCGGGGGTCTTCAGATCTCCGGTCGCGGAACGCTCGCGCCCGTCGAGCAGGGCGCTCCACGCGCTGCCCGTGTCGCGCCGCTCGCGATCCCGAAAACGGGATTGGGACCCGCACCGGGCTCGGCCCCGCTTCGTCCGGCTGTGTCCCCCAACGGTGCCGGCGAGAGCGGAGGAACCACGTCATCGCCGGGCGGCCTCATCCGGGCCGAGAACGGCACGCTGCGCATCGGGGCACCCATCGGCGAGGTCACCCTCGACGTTCACTCGGCCACCAACGGAATCGCGCGCAGCGAGAGCCAGAACTCTCCCTCCGTGGCGCGACGTGCAACGGTCTGGAGCACCGGTGATCTGAACCCCGGCACCAATGTCGGGAAGAACAAGGCGACCAACAGTGGCAACCCTGTCGGTGCCGCCGATGCGAGTCTCGGCGCGGCAGGTGCGTCACGCAGCTCAACGAGTTCCACCAGCGGCAGCCTGACGAGCACGGAAACGCCCACACTCACCAGCAACGGCACCACGTCGAACTCAGGCAACGGGAACGGTGGCGGCAGCGGGGCCGGCAGCAATGGCAATGGCAACGGTGTCGGCGGCAACGGTGCTGGCAACAATGGAAACGGCAACAACGGGAACGGCGGCGGCAACGGTGCTGGCAACAATGGAAACGGCAACAACGGGAACGGCGGC
>NZ_BJZV01000004.1 GCF_007992215.1 Methylobacterium gnaphalii
CAATAGCGGCCGAAGGGGCTAGGCTGTGGCTGGGCTCAGGCTTTCCACGCTGGAGAGGCGTCAGGTCCGAGCACATCTGCTCGTCGTGGCCGTCGTTGCGCTCGTTCTCGTCTCGAGCCTTCACGTGTGGCTTCGCGAAGCCCTCTTCGACGCACGCTTCAAGCTGATCACTCGCCCAGCGTCCGGTTCGCTCGCTCTGATCGAGATCGACCCGAAATCGATCGACGCCATCGGCCATTGGCCCTGGCGTCGCAGGCTGCACGCGGATCTGGTGCGCAAGCTCGATCAGGCCGGTGTGGCCGACATTGCTTTCGATGTCGATTTCAGCGCGCCGTCCACGCCCGAGGATGATGAGGCGTTCAGCACAGCCCTCCAGGAGGCGGGCGGATCCGTCATACTCCCCGCTTTCCGGCAGCATTTCGAAGCCCAGGAAGCGGGCTCGACGATCCACATCAACCGCCCTCTCCCGAAGTTTGCGGAGAATTCCTGGCCTGCCCTGGTCGACATCCGCCCCGATCACGATGGGATTGCGCGCCGCTACACGTACGGTGATCGCGTTGATGGAGCTTTCATCCCGTCGATGGGCGCTCTCATGGCGGGCCGCCAGGACGAGAATGGGCGTGCCTACCGGATCGATTATGGCATCGTGCCCTCAACCGTACCGAGGGTTTCTTTCATCGATGTCCTGCAAGGCGTGCCGTCCACGTTGGGGGCTTTGCGGGGCAAGAAGGTTATCGTTGCCGGCACGGCTGCCGAGTTGGGCGATCGGCTGAATGTCCCGAACGGGGTGATCCTTCCCGGATCGTTCGTCCTCGCCCTGGCCGCGGAGTCCGTCCTTCAAGACCGAGCGCTCATGGCCGCCTCGGATGCCGTCTCGTTTGCCCTGGTCCTCGGTGTGATGCTGCTGATGGCCGTACTCTGGCAGCGATCCCGCGCCAGTCGTCGGATCGCAGCCCTTGCTGTTCTTGGGCTCGCCACGGAGGCGGGCGCGATCGCCCTTCAAGCGACATTTCCGATCGCGCTGGATACGTCGCTCGTCCTCTGTGCTTGCCTCGCCTACGCGCTCGCGGCCACGCTCGACGAGATCGATCTGAGGGGCATCCTCCGGCTCGTCGCGGAGAAGCGCTTCCAGAGACTCACGCTGTCCCTGAGTGACGGCATGGTCTGTCTCGACGGCGGGGGACGGATCACCTTCTGGAATCCCGCGGCATCGTCGATCTTCGGCTACGCCGAGAAGGACGGGATAGGACGCCGCTTCGACCTCCTACTGCAGCCGACGAGCCCTGCCGATCGCTTCGACCTCATGGCGATCCCACTCGACGATCTCCGTCAAGGGAAGGGCTACGTCGTCGAGCTGAAAGGTCGCCGCCAATCGGGCGATGTCTTCGATCTCGAATGCTCGCTGTCGGCGTGGGACACGCCCGGAGGTATCCAGTACGGGGCCATCCTGCGCGACATCTCGCTTCGCAAGCAGCAGCGTGAGCGCATCCGCTTCCTGGCGGAATGCGACGTGCTCACCGGCCTGCCGAACCGCAACACCCTTCTCTCGAGGCTCGCGGAGGCGATGGCGGAGCCGGCGACCCTCGTGCTGGTGGGCGTCAACCAGTTTGGCCAGATCAATCATCTTCGGGGCGCCTCCTTCGCCGACGCGCTCATCGTCGCCATCGGACGCCGGTTGACCGCACTCGTCGGTCCTGCCGACTTCACGGCGCGGCTCTCGGACGGCGAGTTCGCGATCATCGTTGCGCCGGAGAGAGCCGACCTCATCGGTGCCCGGATCATCGAGGACTTCAAGAAAGCGGCAGTGGCGACCGACAAGGGCCATTACCGTATCTCGGTGAGCATCGGGGCCGCGGAGTGCGCAACCGCGAGAGACAGCGACGAATGGCTCGGAAATGCGCAGTTCGCGCTGACGGCGGCCCGTGCAGCATCGAAGACCGAACCTGTGCCGTTCACGCTTCCGATGCGCCAGGCGATCGAGGTGCGAGAGGCGCTTGAAATCGAGCTGCGCCAAGCGCTCAGGCGCGGCGAGTTCGAGCTGTTCTACCAGCCCCAGATCGACCTGCGGTCCGCCCGCGTCATCGGAGCGGAGGCGCTGATCCGCTGGCGTCACCCGGAGCGCGGCTACGTCTCACCCGGTGAATTCATGCCGGTGGTCAACACGACCTCCCTCGCAGAAGAAGTTTCGGCCTGGGTGATGGAAACAGCCTTTCTGCAGACCGCGAAATGGTTTCGCGCTGGCCATCCCATCCGCGTCGGCATCAACCTCTCGCAGTGTCAGTTCGGAACCGGCGATTTGGTCTCTCAAGTCGACCGGCTGCTCGCGCGTCATGAGGTGCCGCCCCATCTCATCGAACTTGAGGTGACCGAAGACATCATTCTCGATAATGCAAACAATCCAACTCTGACATTGTCCGAATTGAGATCGCGGTCGATCAAGCTCGCATTCGATGATTTCGGCACCGGTTACGGCAGCTTGACGTATTTGAAGAAGTTTCCTCTCGATACGATCAAGATCGATCAGACATTCGTCCGAAATCTCTCGCCCGGCTCCGACGATGCCGCGATCGTCAGGACGACGATCGATCTGGGACATGCGCTCGGATTGTCGGTCATCGCGGAAGGTATCGAGGACGAAGCGGCCTGGCACTTCCTGCGGGACCTCGGCTGTGATGAGGGCCAGGGATACTTCTTCGGCCGGCCGATCCCGTCTGAGACGTTTGAGGCCACATTCTTGGCGTCCGGGACCGAGCACGCCGCCTAAGCAGCGCGGGCGCCATTCCTTAAGCACGGAGAGACGCCCGCTGCTCGGATCATTGGGGCGATCGCTGGCTCGGTTGCCGCACAGGCGCAAACCCGAGTTTGCTGGATGATCCCGGTTGATATTGCCGGATTATCCCGCTGTAAGTTGCTGATACGCCATCAAATTGTTGCGCATGCAACACGGCCTTTGGCATTCCAAAGTGGCAGGCCGCCCGGCATCGAATAACCAAGCTGAGCCATATTGCCGGTTCCGGGGCCTGCACGCATGAATGCGGTATCGGCCGCCGCAGAACGACATAACAGCGGCGCCGGGCCCCTGGGGGAAAGATCATGCGGACGCTGCGGTACAGCCTCGTTGCCTCTGCGGCCCTGCTGCCGATGATCGCGCAGGCGCAGCAGAGCGAGACGCTCGACGAGATCAGCGTTGTCGCGACCACCCCCGTCGGGGCGAGTTCCGGCATCGGCCGGGGCGGGGTCGTCGCGGCACCCCAGGCTGGCGCCGAACAGACCGTGCCGCCTGCGCTGCCGGCCGATACCCGCCTGCGCGGTGGTGCCCAGCCGCTCTACAAGATCCCGAGCACCGTCGAGAGCGTGACGGCCTCGGCCATCGAGCAAGATACCGGCACCTTCAACGCCGTGGCGACGCTTGCCCGCGTCACGCCGGGGCTCAACCTGTCCGACGCCCAGGGCAACAACAACCGCGTCGACGTGAACTATCGCGGTTTCCAGGCCTCTCCGGTCCAGGGCGTGCCGCAGGGGCTCGCGGTCTACCAGAACGGCGTGCGCATTAACGAAGCCTTCGGTGACGTGGTCAACTTCGACCTGATTCCACCCTCGGCGATCCAGCGTATCGACATCGTGTCGTCGAACCCGATCTTCGGCCTCAACGCGTTGGGTGGTGCCGTCAACATCCAGATGAAGAACGGCTTTACCTGGCAGGGCACGGAGATCACCGCCCTCGGCGGCTCCGACGGCCGGATCGCGGGCGGCCTGCAATACGGCAAGCAGGTCGGCGACTGGTCGTTCTACTTCAACGGCGACGGCTTGAACGACCGCGGCTGGCGCTACGACAGCCCGAGCACGATCGGACGCATCTACACGGATCTCGGCTACCGCAGCCAGGATTCCGAGTTCCACGTCATCGGCCAGTTCGCGCGAACGTTCTTCGGTGCGGCCTCTGCCACGCCGGTCGACTTCACACGCGTCGATCCGCGCGCGATCTTCACCAATCCGCAGACGACGACCCAGCAGGTTGGCACGCTGCAGGTCACGGGCCGCGTCGATATCTCGCCGACCTGGGATTTGTCCGGCAACGCCTATTTCCGGCGCTACAGCAACCAGTACATCGACGGGAACGACGCCGAGTTCGAGCGCTGCGGCAACCGATGCTCAACGCCCAACGCGATCCGCCTCGACGATGACGATTTCCCGGGCTTCACGCGTGACCAGCTTCGCTTGCGCGGGGCCAACGGGCAGCTGATCCCCTTCACCGCCGGGGTACCCTACGCCACCCTCGATACCACCAAGACCGAGGCCACCGGCTACGGTGGCTCGCTGCAGGCGGCCAATCGCGACCGCGTGTTCGGGTTCGGCAATTCCTTCGTCATCGGCGGCAGCATCGACGTCGCCGACTACTCGTTCAAGTCGTCCAGCACGCTCGGCGTGATCAACCCGAACGACCTCTCTGTCGGGACGGACCCCAACAATCCCTTTTACGGTTTCGTGGCCGGGCTCGGCACGCCGTTCCTGCGCACCGACGGCGCCGTCGGCTACGCGCCGAGCGCGGTCGTTGGTTCGAACCTCTACATGGGGCTCTACGCCACTGACACGTTCGACCTGACCGACCAGCTCTCGCTGACGGCAGGCGCACGCCTGAATTTCGCGCGCATCACGACACGGGATCTCACCGGCTTCTCGCCCGACGTGAACGGCGTTCACTACTTCACGAAGATCAACCCCGTTGCCGGTCTGACCTACCGCTTCCTTCCGGGTCTCTCGCTCTACGGCAGCTACTCGGAGTCGAACCGCGCGCCGACCCCGCTCGAACTGGCTTGCGCCAATCCCCTCCGGCCTTGCCTCCTGCCGAACTCGCTGGTCGCCGACCCGCCCCTGCAACAGGTGACCTCTCAGAACTACGAGGTGGGCATCCGCGGCACGATCCCGAACTTTTACGATGGAGGCGCGCTGTCCTATAAGGTCGGCGCCTTCCGCAACGACCTGGCCAACGACATCCTGCAGCTCGCTGTCCCCGGCAACGCGGCGCGCGGCTACTACGTCAATGTGCCGGCGACCCGGCGCGAGGGCATCGAGGTGTCGGGCGAGTATGCCCGCGGCGACCTCTCGATCTACGCGAACTACGCCTTGATCAACCCGACCTTCCAGTTCAGCGGGGAACTCTCCTCGCCGAACAATCCGCTATCCGATGACGGAGCGATCTTCGTCACGCCCGGCAAGCAGGTTCCGCTGATCCCGAACCACCAGTTCAAGGTCGGCTTCGACTATCAGGTACTGCCGGGCTGGCGTGTCGGGATGAACCTGCAGGCCTTCTCCTCGGCCTACTTCCGTGGCGATGAGTCGAACATCAATCGCAAGCTGCCAGCCTACTTCGTGCTCGGTCTCAACACGAGCTATCAGGTCAACAAGAACCTGCAGCTGTTCGGTCTCGTGACCAACCTGACGAACAACCGCTACGCCACCTTCGGCACGTTCGCAGAGACCGGCGCCGTGGCTGGGAACTACGTCATCAACGACCCGCGCTCGACGACATTCGCCCAACCCCTCTCCATCTACGGTGGCGTCCGCTACACCTTCGGAGACGAGCCTGCGCCGATGCAGGAGCCCATCATCCGCAAATACTAATGCGAACCTGTCTCGCGGGATGCTTGGCGGTGTGGGCGAACCCGATCAGGATCCTGATGCCTCAGGGCGGCGCTGAAGGCGAAGACCTCAGACGGTGCCGCTAAGCACGTCCGCTTTTTGTTTCCCGATGTTTGAGCAGCCATTCCGCATCCGGCCGGTGCCAGCCGCTCAATGGTCCGAAACCGAACGCCGTCGTGCTTTGGGACCGCCCTCGACAGGCCATCGCGACCGTCAGGGTTGCCATCGGCCGCGTAGTGTTGGCTTCGTGCCGGCCCGAACCCAGGCAGGTTGAACCGCATGAGCGTCGTCCGTCGATCCTAGTCGCGAATTCCCTGGTGCGGTTGATCCGCAAGGAGCGAGGCGCTTCGAGAATCGTCGAGGGCTACTTCACGCCGAAAGGCGAACGGATATCCTTCGTTCGTGTGGCCGGTCCGGAGTGCCATCTGTTCCTCGTCGTGAGAGGCGTGGACGGCCACAGCGATGAAGAGCTGACCGCGGTTCCCCCGACGCACGGCAACGCGCTGCTGGACGTCTGCGCGGGCAAGATCACGTTCGAGAGGACGGTGGTGCCGTTGGGGGGACGCGACGTGGCGATCGATCGCTTCGTCACACCGCCCGGCCTCGACACCGCATCTTTGATCTTCGCCGACAGCGATTCCGCGCAGACTTTCGTTCCGCCGGTCTGGTTCGGGCGCGAGGTCACCGGTGAAGCGGGTTTCGAGCCTGCTGCCGTGGCAATTGGCGGTGTGCCGGCCGGTGGCGAACTGACGCTGAACAATGCCGCGCTCGACGCCGTGCTCGACCTGCTCGAACCGAGGTTCGGCCTCGGAGCGCTGCGTCGGGCCGTAGGCGAACCGGGGTAGCTTTCGGCTCGGTCTGAACTGGATCGGTCGAAACGATCAACCGACCGGAGCCTCATGCACTGTTCTCCATCGCTCTGTGTGCTGGACGACAGCCAACGGCGTGGTCCGGCCGCGATACTTCAGTCGATCTGGCGTCGACCTAGCCTTTCGTCGGTTACGAACCGAAGCACGTGACGGACGCATCGATGTCGCGAGCCAGTCTGAAGCCTCGTTCAAGGACCAGCTGGCCGGCACGATCGGCGTCTCGAGCCTCGAGTGCTGCGATGATCGCGACGTAGGCATCTCGGAGATACTGCGGTGTCATCTCCCGGCGGAAGAACACATCGTGGATGCCGCGAAGATGAAGGAGCAGGTGGTCGAGCATCGCCAGGATCTCGCCGCTCTGGGCGAGGGTCGCGACATGGCGGCAGAACCGCCAACGAGCCTCGAAGTAGATCTCGAAGCTGGCTGGACGATCGCACTCGTAGAACGCGCTGAACTCGCCTCGTAGGGCTGCGAGCTGCTCGTCCGTCGCCTTTTCGCAGGTCAACCGGACCGCCATCGCCTCGAGAGCGGCGCAGGCGTGGATCATGTCGTTGATCTCGCTCTTGGGCTTCCGCACCACGAAGATGCCGCGTCGCCGCTCGGCGCGCACGAATCCCTGGTGCTCCAGAATGGTCAGAGCTTCACGGACCGGCGTGCGGCTGACGCCCAAGCGCTTGGAGAGCTGTCTCTCGTCCAGCCGAATCTCGTCAGGACGGTCGTAGATATCCAGATCGGTGATCGCGCTCTTCAGAGCCTTGTAGGCCAACGAGCGGAGGCTCGGCTCCACCGCGATCGGAGCCAGTCCGGCTGGGCCGCCTCGTGGCGCCCCCAGACCGGGAGCTGTCTCAAGATGGTGCGTCGCCCGCCCGGTCATTCCACATCTCCGAGCTAGGATTGCCCCGACTGTGATGCTTCGGCCTGCGCGAGCCGTTCTCGAAGCGCTTTCAGCTCAGCGAACCGCACCGTGACGTCGCGCATCACCGCGACCATGCCGGTCATCTTCCCCTGGTCATCCTTGAGGGGAACGATCGTGAACTCGAGCGAGATCTGCCGTCCGTCCTTACGGATCCCCGGGACCGAGAGCAGGGCGCCTTCACCGTAGCGGCTTTGCCCCGTCGCCATCGTCTTGTGATAGCCGTCCCAATGGCGCTTGCGCAGGCGCTCCGGCGTGATGATGTCGAGTGACTGGCCGATGGCCTCATTCTGCGAGTAGCCGAAAATGCGCTCGGCCCCCGGGTTCCAGATGCGGATGATGCCCTCGCTGTCGGAGGCCACCACGGCATCCGCGGCGGCGGCGACGATCGCATCGGCAACGAGACGTGCTTGGTCCATTCAGAAGCTCCTCGAGACGAGGCGCCGCTCTTCAACCGAGCGGCGCTTTCAGATCAGGCGGCCTGCCGCGTCTCCTCGATCAACTCGTCCGCTGGTCCGAAGAATTCGAACTTGATGCGCTCGGCGGGAATGCCTTGACGCAGGAGGCCGTTCACCAGGGCCCCGAGGAACGGCTTGGGCCCGCACAGGTAGTAGGTCGCGGCGTCCTGGGGCGTCTGTTCCACCAACCATTCTGCGGTGATGAGGCCTGCTTCGTCGAAGTGGATGCCGGGCCGATCCTGCGCTTCCGGCTCGGCATAGAACGTGCGGATGCGGATGTTCTCGTTGCTGCCGACGAGAGCTCTGACACGACCGCGCATCGCATGAACACGTCCGTTCAGGGCACCGTGAACGAACCAGGTTGGTCGATCAGGCTGCTCTCGGACGATCGCTTCCAGCATGCTCATCATCGGCGTAAGGCCGACACCGCCGCTGACGAGCACGACGGGCCCGTTCGACTTCGGATCGAGGAAGAAGTCTCCCGCCGGGGGCGCCACGCGCAGAACCGTTCCGATGGCGGCGTGATCGTGGAGCCAGTTCGAGACGATCCCCGCCGGCTCGTCTGCCCGGCCCTCGCGTTTGACGGTGATGCGATATCCGAAATCGTTGGGCGCGCACGAGATCGAATAGTTGCGCTTGAGAACCCCTCGTCCTGGCAGATCGAACAGGAATCCGAGGTACTGCCCCGGCTCATGGCGTAGAACCGGCTGCCCATCGACGGGAACGAGGGCGAAGGAGCGGATCGTCTCGCTCTCCTGTGTGATGCTCTCGATGGCGAAGTCGCGCCAGCCATTCCAACCACCTGGCTTTGCGGCAAGCTCCCGATAGATCGTCGCCTCACGCCCGATCAGAAGTTCTGCCAGGAACCAGTAAGCCTCTCCCCAAGCCGCGCAGATCTCCGGCGTCGCAGCCTCGCCGAGGATATCGCCGATGGCGCCGAGCAGCGCTTCAGCCACATGCGGGTAGTGCTCGGGCAGAATGTTCAGAGCGACATGCTTCTGCGCGATGCGCTCCACCGCGCCAGCGAGCGCGCCCAAATTGTCAATGTTGCGGGCATAAGCCAGCACAGCCTGGGCCAGTGCCTTGGGCTGCGAGCCCGTCTCGCCATGGTGGGACTGATTGAAGAGGTCCCGTATCTCGGCGTTCTGAAACAGCCGCTCGTACATGCGCTGCGTGATGTCCAACCCATGCGCCTCGAGCGCCGGAACAGTCGCCTTGATGAGGGTGATGGTGGCAGGAGCGAGCGGAGCGGGCATCAACGGGCCTTAAAAGATGCATCGATAATGCATCTTCTATTGAGCTGGCTGAAAAGGTGCAAACGAAATATACCTTATAGCGAAGGAAGTTTGATGCGCCTGACCCGCTACACCGACTACGCCTTGAGAACATTGATTTATTTGGGCCTGAACGAGCCGCGGTCGAGTTCGATCGCCGAGGTCGCGCAAGCCTATGGCATCTCCGAAAACCACCTGACGAAGGTCGTCCACCAGCTCGGAAAGCTCGGGCTCATCCGGACGACGCGAGGACGGGGTGGCGGTTTGCGCCTTGGAAAGCCGGCCGAGGACATCGTGATCGGCGCCGTCGTCCGTCAAACCGAGGATGATCTCGCCCTGGTGGAGTGCTTCGCCTCCGGAGCCTGCGCCATCACGGCGCCATGTCGTCTACGGAAGGCTCTGGGTGAAGCCTTGGCGGCCTTCCTGTCCGTGCTCGACGGCTACACCCTTGCTGATCTGCTCGGCGAAGGTGCCGGGGCGGAGATTGCAAGACTGCTGAGTCTTCCTCCTACGGCTGAGGTGCGGATCTAGCTTGGCCTATCCGAGCGAATTCCTCTCCGCTTGATCGAGACAGGCGTGTCCCAGGATGGAGGAAGGTTCTTCGCTCGCGGTGAGTACGAGCCTGCCACCGGCGATGCACCGGGTTCACAGTCGATGTGCGCGCTTCGCCGACCGTTTGGCTTTCCCCATCAGCCCCAAATGGCTGACGCCGAAACCCTCGGGGTATTTGAGGCCGTATCCCAGGCCACGGTCGAAGCCGATATGGGCTGCCCAGATGAGGCCGACATTCAGGAACGAGGTCGACTGCGCCAGAACCGCCCAGGTGATGCAGGCGAGCGGCAGAACATACCAGTGAACGAGGTTGTACGACGCCGCTCCCGTTCGGCGCCCAGCAAGGTAGCCAGCCATGCTCAGGTCGGGCAGGAAGAAGAGCGCGGCGAACAGCCACCAACTCCCGCCGTACCACGCGTAGCTCACCGAACTGGCGATCAGGACGGACAGACCTTCGAGTCGTAGAAGGATCTGCGGCCACCCGCTGACGATCCCGTTTTCCGCGCCAGCAAATGAGCGCGCTCGCAACACGTTCCTTGTCAAAACGGCTCTCCATCGTTGCAAGGTCGGGATCGGCTCAGCCGTCCGGCGGCTCGGTGAACGGTGTCGAGGTTGCAGAGCAGCATGACATCCCGTGAAAGCCCAGGGAGAACCGCTTCCATCGTCGCCCATTGGGCTGGCCGGTCCCACTGCGACGGAGCCGGGTCCGCGCCGGAAACCATCATCGGCGGGTCGGTCAGGTGCAAGGATCCGGTCAAATGCAGGCGTGGTCGCGATGCACGCCGTGGGCCAAGTGCGCGACCTCTGTAATCCAGATGCCGCCGGGCGCGCCGAGGGCTGGCTCGTCGGAGTCACCGACGACGCTCGGATCCGGCGCCGCGATAGATCGAGCTTCAGGCGCGAGTGGATACGAGGCAACGGGATAAGCGGGACGTGCCGCCCGAGTGTCACGGGGCGACACCGCTCCCTCGGGCCGAGCGAATGCTTCTGCCCGTGCAAGCTGGTCAGCAATCGCCGATGGCCGGCGAAACGCCTCGCCTTCGATCGCCACGCGGCCGACGGATGGGAACGGTGGCGTCGAAGGATTAGGGTTCAGTGGGACCGATCGGGCTCGTTACCGTCCGCATCGTGGGCATGGTGGCGATCACGCTCCCCACCGCCGCCAGAAATCTTCGAGGTCTGGCCGCTTGTCGTTTCACCTTCCCTCGGCCCTCGACCCTTGGTCGGATCAGGAAGGTCAGGACGCTGGTGGCTGCTACCGGGCCCGCCATGGTGACGGTCGGCTGCTGGGGTCTTTGAGGATGTACTCATCGATCCTGCTGAAGCCCTTTGTTGGTGGTGTTCACTTTGCTGTTGCCCTGTTGTCCGGTCTTGTCGGGATTCACGGGCGACGGCTCGGAGGTGTTCTTCGAGGCAACCTCGGCACTTCCAGGGCCCTTATCGGATCGGTTGGCAGGCGGGACCGGCGGCGGCTGTGTGGACATGGCAAACCCTTTCGATCTCCATGGCCAACCCCGCCCCTCAGCATCTGTTCCTGGGTCCGAGCTGGCAGGAGGGAGGGTCAAAGTCTCCAGCCGAAGGGTCGGCTCCCGCACATCGTTCCTTCGTAGATTGTCTCTCGACTTACCTGGCACCTCGCGCTTTCTAGAGGGGCATTGTGCGCTGCAACACATGCCGAACTGACCAGCGGGAAATTTGCCGGCTGCTCACAGTTCTCCCGGCTCCTTCTCTTTCAGGATGAGCAATGTCAAAGTTCGGTTTCGCAATCGCAGCAGCCCTCGCGTTGACCACACCTTCCGTGGCGCAGACCGCAATCCCTGCGGGGCAGTCGGCCGTCGTTCCCGGCTATGCGACGTCTACCGGTGTCATCATCGCCGGACAGAACAACACAGGTGGTGATGTCGATCTGACCATCCCGCGCGGTGCCACCGGTGCCGATACATATCAGTCGGACTCAGCCGCAGCCGGCAACTCGAACCAGCCTGAGCGGGCCGTGCCGCAAGGAAGCGGTGGTGGTGGCAGCAATTCGAACTGAGCGTTCGAAGCTCCAGATGAGCCCGTCCGGTTCGCCGCGGCGGGCTTTTTCTATGGTCCGTCGAACTAACAGCGCCGGAAGGAAGTTTCGTGTGTCCAGATGCGGAGGGATGCGTGTCAGACACCAACTCGATCACAGCCTCGTTTCCAACCCTCGAAGCGGCGCGGTCCGCTCGCAAACGGCTGGCTCGCGCGGGTTTCGCCCGCAACAGTATCGATATCGAGCGGCGCCGTGACGATTTCGAGGTCAGCATCAGGACGCGAGACGAGAACCGGCGCCGGGCCGAGGCCATCCTGCATCGGCAGTCCATGCCCCTGGATGTCGGCCAGGTTGCCGACGGCGCACGGAGCTTTGTCGAACGCAATCGCGGCTTGAGCATCGGTCTCGCAGCACTGGCGGGCTTCATGCTGTTTGGTCTCACGAACCGACGCTGACGCGAGATTGGGGAGTGGAACGGCGGCTGACGCTGCTCGTGTAGGCGACCCGATGGGCCGCGTTGCGTCTCAGTTATCTGGAACCGCAATTTGCCAGCCTTGTTTTCCAACAAGGCGCGCTTTGGCGCGCCGCGACATCCAAAAAGGATCACGACCATTCGGACGATCGAACTCACCCGCTCCTGACGGGCGATCTCCAGAGGACGCCGTCGCGAGCGCAGCCCTCACGGAGGATGTGCGATGACGATGGCGACCGATTTCATCTCGAGCCATGCCCACCCGCTGCCAAGGATCCGCAGGCTCGCCCTGTCCGATCTCAAGGCTGCGTTAATGGACGGCCTCGACGATTTCCGTGCGATGCCGACCCATGCGCTCTTCGTCGTCGTGATCTACCCGATCACCGGTCTGCTGATCGGTGCCGCGACCCTCAATGCCGAGCTGATTCCGTTGCTGTTCCCGCTGGCCTCCGGCTTCGCGTTGGTCGGCCCCTTCGCCGCGCTCGGTCTCTACGAGATGAGCCGACGTCGCGAACAGGGCCTCGATCCATCCTGGATGCATGCCTATGGAGCCCTGCAAACACCGTCGGCCGGCGCGATCCTGTCGGTTGGACTTCTCCTGGCCGCGATCTTACTCGCGTGGCTCGTCAGCGCGCTGGGGCTGCATTGGGCGCTCTTCGGAGACCGCGCCCACAGTTCGGTCTCCGCCTTCGCGCAGGAAGTGCTGACGACCGAGCGCGGCTGGACCATGATCATCGTCGGCAACCTTGCCGGTTTCGCCTTCTCGCTGCTCGCATTGGCGGTGAGTGTCATCTCGCTGCCGATGCTCGTGGACCGACACGTCGATGCACTCACCGCGGTGCGCACCTCGATGGCGGTCGTCCAGAAGAATCCCGACACGATGTTGGCCTGGGGCTTTATCGTAGCGGGGCTGCTCGTCATCGGGATGCTGCCGCTCTTCGTCGGGCTCGCCGTTGTCCTGCCGATCCTCGGCCATGCAACCTGGCACCTGTACCGACGCGCGGTGACTTGAGAGCCGCCATCCGCGGGGCTGAAATTCACACGTGATCGCAACAGCTTACCGTCGTGGCGAGACGGTACGGCGGCGGCGCGTTGCCCGTCATGGTGAGAGGTCAAGAGAGCCGAAACGAGGCGTCGGGTTCGGCAGAGGGCATCAGCCAGGATGGGAATGAGCTGCATCACAACCCGAGACGGTTGTGATGGCCTGCCAAACCCTGTCCGGGGCAGATCTGGGAACCCGGCCCATCCCTCCGTTTCCGGGAAGGTTCTCCAACGCTGACGTGTTCAGACGTTCGCGAGACGGCTGAAGGTATCGCTCAGCGTGAGGGCGAACAGGATCGATGCCCAGAACAGGCCGCAGACAGCGGCGAGCCGAACCAGCGCGCTGGCTTCATTGAGGCGCATGAAGAGCACTGCGACAAGCGTCGCCTGCGCCGCTGCGATCCCGAAATTGACCGCGACGGTCCAGCCACCGAACGGCCCGTAGGCAGCGAGCCAGCTCAGGCCCAGAAGTGCGATCAAGATCGCCCAGACGACGAGGCTCCGCAGCCAGATCGCTCGAGCCGGAGATTGCCGTTGCTCGCTCATCCGGCCCGTCCGGCGAGATAGAGGGCCGGATAGAGGAAGATCCAGACCACGTCGACGAAGCCCCAATACAGCAGGGCGATTTCGACCTGCGCGTTGCCGACGAGCCATTCGTGATCGCGAAGGCCTTTCCCGATCAGCCGTCCGACCAGGCCGATGCCGATCGAGAGGTGGATCGCGTGCACGCCCGTGGAGAGCCAGTAGAAGCCGAAGAACAGCTGCGCCGGTGCCTGTGCGAGCGCGAACCGTGGCCCGGGCACGAGGTGCTTCTCGATATCCTCACGATACTCCAGCCCCTTCACCACCAGGAAGGCGAGGCCGAGGGCAGCGGTCGCTGCGAGGCACCACAGCGTCAATCGGCGCAGGCCGTCGTGCTCTGCGGCCCGCGATGCGACGGAGGCGGTGAGGCCGCTGGTGAGAAGGATCGCCGTGTTCAGCGTGCCGTAGACGATGTTGGTCTCGCGGGCGGCCGCGGCGAAGGCGTCGGCGTGCTCGATCCGCATGGCGGCGTAGAGCAGGAAGATCGCGCCGAAGAACAGCACCTCGCTGGCGATGAACACCCAGATGCCGAAGGTCGCGCCGGAGCGCTGGAGCGCGAACGCTTTGGACTCGCTGAGCCCGAGTTCGTCCCAGGGCTCGCGGATCAGCTTCCCGACGGCACTCACGTCAGAGATCCCTGAGAGGGGACACGCGGCTGATCTTTGATCGGTGGGGTGCTTTCAGGGTGGTAGTTATAGGGCTGTGCCAGCACCTCCGGATTGCCGAAGAAATTCTGCCGCGGCGGCGGCGAGGTGGTTCGCCACTCGAGCCCGGACGCGTTCCAGGGATCGTTGGGCGCGCGGCTCCCGAAGAAGACCGACCAGGTCAGGTAACCCAGCGGCATCAGATAGGCGGCGGCGAGCACGGCTGCCCCCGCGGAGGAGAGCACGTTCCAGACCTGAAACTCCGGCGGGTAGACGTGGTAGCGCCGCGGCATGCCGAGGTAGCCGGCAATGAATTGCGGGAAGAAGGTCAGGTTGAAGCCGAAGAACATCAGGATCGCGGCGAAACGCGCCCAGGCTTCCGGATACATGCGTCCGGTGATCTTCGGCCACCAGAAGTGCAGACCGGCGAAGTAGGCCGAGACCGAGGCGCCGACCATGATGTAGTGGAAATGCGCAACGACAAAGTAGGTGTCCTGCACATGCACGTCGATCGGCACCGAGGCGAGGAAAAGCCCGGTTAGGCCGCCGACCGTGAACAGCCCGAGGAAGCCGAGCGCGTAGAGCATCGGCGACTCGAAGCCGATCTGGCCGCGATAGAGCGTGGCGGTCCAGTTGAAGACCTTGATGGCCGAGGGCACGGCCACGATGAAGGACAGGAAGGAGAAGACCAGCGCGGCGTAGGGCGACATCCCCGAGGTGAACATGTGATGGCCCCAGGTGAAGAAGCCGATCATCGCGATCGCCACGAGCGCG
This sequence comes from Methylobacterium gnaphalii, assembly GCF_007992215.1. Taxonomy (GTDB): domain Bacteria; phylum Pseudomonadota; class Alphaproteobacteria; order Rhizobiales; family Beijerinckiaceae; genus Methylobacterium; species Methylobacterium gnaphalii. The sequence goes on from NZ_BJZV01000004.1 coordinate 15,234, forward strand.
TAGACCATGAAGGAGTAGCCGAAGATGCGCCGCCGCGCGTAGCAGGTGATCACCTCCGAGATCACACCCATGGCTGGTAGAACCATGATGTAGACGGCCGGGTGCGAGTAGAACCAGAACAGGTGTTGGAACAGGATCGGGTCGCCGCCGCGGGCCGGATCGAAGATTGGCAGGCCGAAGCTGCGCTCGGCGACGACGAGCGTCAGTGTGACTGCGAGCACCGGCGTCGCCAACACGAAGATAAGGCTCGTCGTATACATCGCCCAGACGAAGAGCGGCAGCCGGAACCAGGTCATTCCGGGCGCGCGCAGGTAATGCACCGTCGCGATGAAGTTCACGCCGGTGGCGATGGTCGAGAAGCCAGAGACGAGCACGCCGAGAACGGCGAGCGTGACGAAGCTGTTGGAAAAGGTGGTCGAGTAGGGGACGTAGAAGGTCCAGCCGGTATCGATGCCTCCGGCCAGCACGGCCGCGAGCGTCAGCAGGCCGCCGCCGAGGTTGAGGTACCAGCTGACGAGATTGAGCTTTGGGAAGGCGAGGTCGCGCGCACCGATCATCAGCGGCAGCAGGAAATTGCCCATCGTCGTCGGAATCGACGGGATAAGGAAGAACCACACCATGACGATGCCGTGGAGCGAGAACAGCTTGTTGTAGGTGTCCGACCCGACGAGGTCGGCCTGCGGTGTGAACAGCTCCAGCCGCACGAGCGTCGCGGCGATGCCGCCGACGAAGAAGAAGAACGTGATCACGACGGCGTAGAGGATCGCGATGCGCTTGTGGTCGGTCGTCGCCAGCCAGGACAGCAGTGTGCGCCCGTCCGCGAGGTAGCTGGCCGGCAGCTCCAGCGGCAGCTCTCTCGGGTTCGCGAGTGTGGTGGCATCCGCCGTCGCGCCGCTGCTCATCGGGGCATTCTCCTCCGACATTTCATGGTCGCGGCGTCTGGGCGGGCGCGCCCGGCACCATGGCGGGGCTGCGAGGGCTCGCTGAGGACTGACCCGGCGCACAGATGTTCTGCGAGGGCTCGAGGCTCAACGACTGAATCAGGTCGAGCTTGTCGGTGCCGAGCCGGATGTAGGCGACGAGGCTCTGGATCTCGCCGTCCGTCAGAAGGCCTTCGTAGCTCGGCATGATCGGCTCGTAGCCGACGACCACGTCCCGCTTCGGCTGCAGAATCGAATCGCGCAGATAAGCCTCATCCACCGTAGCGGTGCGATTGCCTTCGAGCGGCACGGCCTGTCCCCAAATGCCGGCAAGCGAGGGCGCATGCACCTTCGAGCCGGCATCGTGGCAGCCCGAGCAGCCGCGCGCGGTGAACAGGCGCTCGCCGAGTTCGGCGAGGCCGTCGCGCTCGGGTTGCGCCGAGAGCCAGCGGGCATAGTCCTGCGGTTCCATCACGATCACCCGGCCGAGCATGCGGGAATGGTCGGTGCCGCAGAATTCGGTGCAGAGCAGATGAAAGCTGCCGGTCTTGGTCGCCTGAAACCAGGTTTCAGTCTGCTGGTAGGGCAGGGCATCGCGCTTCAGGCGGAAGGCCGGGATGTAGAAGGAATGGATCACGTCCTGCGAAGTCAGGATCAGTCGCACCGGCGCGCCCACCGGGACGTGCAGCTCGTTGATCTCGCGCGCACCGCTCGCGCTCTGCGTCTTCCACATCCACTGCTTGGCGACGACGTGAACCTCCATGGCGTCCTTGGGGGCCGAATAGGCGCCGATCTCGATGGAGGTCGCCCACCAGAAGATGAAGAGGAACACGAACAGGGTCGCGGCCGTCCAGCCGATCTCGAACTCGCTTGAAACCAGGCTCGGTAACTCACCGCGGTTGGCGCGCGAGCCGCGCCGGAAACGGATCGCGAAGGTGACGACCAGTCCGATGACGAGAGCGACGATTCCCGCGGAGATCAGGGTGAGGCCGGTGAAGATCATGTCGACCTTCGCCGCCTGAACCGACGCGGATTCCGGTTTGAGGAAGGCGGGGATGAGATTTCCCATCAGTGCGCCTCCTCGCCGGCCGTTGAAGCCGGCGTCCGCACGGCGCCCGGTTGAGCGTCGGGCGAGGCCACGGTGCCGGACGCGCCGCCACGGCTGCCGAGAGCAGGCACGATCTCGGGCTGAATCGGCGCTGCATAAGCGGCCTGCCCACGCTCGGACAGCCGCCGCATCGCTTCTTCGATGGGCATGCGGGCGATGCCCTTTTCCCGGTCCAGCCAGGCATAGCCGGCAAGGCGTGCGCGCTGATCCTTGAGAAAGGCTGCGAGGTCCGCTGCGGGGCTCTGCTGCAACCGTGGCGCCGGAAAGGTCCGTGGTGCGGTGAGGAGCGGGCTCGGCACCTCACTGCGATAGTAGTAGCGGATACCGGCGAGCGTCGCCGCGGTGAAAACAACGATGAACAACCCGGTCAGCAGTACCGGGCGCAGCGCGATCGAGGGCTCTTCGGCTCCCGGCGGCGCATGGCCGACGATATCGTCGTGCACTTGCGTATGGAGTTGGCCCCGCGCGGCGTCAGGCATGGCCGACACTCCGCGGGCGCCGGCCAAGAAGGTGCAGGTACAGGACCGACAAAAGTGCCAGCACGACGATGCAGAAGAGGCCGCAGAGCGCGGCCGCGCCCGCTCCTTCGCCATAGGCGGGGAGGACGATCCAGCAGAGATGAAGCGTCAGACCCATCAGGATCAGGCATCCGACGATCCGCAGCGCCGTAGGGCTTCGCCGCACGCCAGCGAAGAGCAGCATCGCGAATGGCAGGACGCCGCCGCCGAGCAGCGCGGCGATCAGAACGCCGGTCCAAAGACCATCGCCGCGCTTGAGGTACCATCCCGCCTTGGCGGGCAGATCGCCGTACCAGGCGACGATAAACGCCATCAGCGCCATGTAGAGGACCCCCAGAAGCGCCGCGAGCATGAGGTTGGCGAGATCGCTCGCGCTGCGTGCGTCGAGATCCGCTGGGCTGCCAAGCGCCGCGAAGGCGAGCGCGGCGAGTATCTGATGCAATGCGATCTCGGCCGCAAAGGCCGAGGAGTTGAAGCCTGGCTCGACGGACAGGATCCAGTCGACCGCGACGAGGCTGATCGTCAGCCCGTAGAAACTCAGGCCGAGGCCGGCTGCAAGTCTGCCGCAACGCCCCGTCAGGCAGAGCACCGCGAGCATCGACCAGCCGAGCAGGGTCACGCCGGCGCGCAACAGGAACAGGGGCGGGTTGAGGTAGAGCCGCAGCACGTCGGGCTTGGCCGCGCCCGTTCCGGCAGCCCAGGGATAATCGGCATCGAGGCCTGCTGCGACGCCGATGAAGGCGATCGCCGCAAGCGGCACCAGGGCCGTCGCCGGCTGCAGGACCGGTGCCAAGGTCTCGCCCCAGCGGCCACCGGTGAGCACGTGGATCATAACGAGCACGAGCGCTCCGATCGGCACCATGCCCCACACGATCCAGGCGACGAGCCAGCCGCGGGCGAGCGCCTCGGTCACGGCAGTTTCTCCGCCAGCCCCGGAACGTCGGCGACGTGCGCACCCTGCGAGAGCTGCAGGGCGCGGATATAGGCGGCGATCGCCCAGCGGTCGCGCGGCTCGACACGGGCGGCGTAGGCGTACATCACCCCATAACCCTTAGTGATGACGTCGACGAAGTAGGTGGCCGGTGCCGCGCGCAGCCGGTCCTCGTGGAATGATGGCGGTGGCGGGAAGCCACGCTGCACGATCATCCCGTCGCCGTGGCCGGTGTAGCCGTGGCAGGGCGTACAGATGGCCTCGTAACGCTGCCGACCGCGCTCCAGCAGTGCGGCGTCGACGGGCGGCGGATCGGCCAGCGCGGTTTCACGGGCGAGGGCGCTCTGCGAAACGGTACCGGCTGGAGGCGTGCGCGCTTCGGCATCGTCGGGGAAAAGCCGTGCCTTGCCGTAGGTCTCGTAGCGGTTCTGCCGATGCATCGAGGGGTCGTCGCAGGCACCGAGCGATAGCAGCAGGGGAATAGCGACGAGACGCATCATGCGTGCATCTCCGCCACGAGCCGCGCGCCGGCCTCCTCCAGCGTTCGACGGAGCGGCTCCGCCTCGCCCTTCGGCGCGACGAGCAGCATGAAGCGGTCCTGGCTGGCACGCTCGAATTGCGGCATGACGAAGAGCGGGTGGTGCAGAGCCGGCAGGCCACACGACCAGAGCATGGCCGCGAAGCCTGCGATCGCCGCGATGAGCACGCCGAACTCGACCGGCACCAGCAGGAAGACCTGCCAGGAATGCAGCGGGCGGCCGCCGGAATTGAGCGGGTAAGCGATCGCCGACGAGTACCATTGAAGCACATACATCGCGGCGGCCGATCCAAACCCCGCTACCGCCATCATCGGCCGCACAAGCCTGCGCCGCGGCTCGAAAGCCTCCGTCAGCGCCTCGATCGGGAAGGGCGTGTAGGCATCGAGCGCGCGGTGCCCCTCGGCGCGCGTCTGGCGCATCGCTGCGATCAGCGCCTCGGGCGTCTCGAACTCGGCGAGGAGCGGCGTGCTCATGCCGCCGCTCCCTCACGGTGGGCGAGCTGCCGGACCTCGTGCATCGAGACGATGGGAAGGATTCGCGCAAGGACGAGAAAGCCGAGCACGAAGAGCCCAAGCGGCGCGATGAGGATCACCACGTCGTAGAGACTGACGTGATAGGTCCGCCAAAGGCTGATCGCGTAGCCGTGCGAGAGCGTGTTCCAGACGATCAGGATGCGCTCCAGCCACATCCCGAGATTGATGACGATTGCGATGGCGGCGAGCAGCCAGAGGTTCAGTCGAACGGCTCGGAACCACAGCAGCTGTGGCACGAGGCAGTTGCAGAAGAGCAGGCTGAAGTAGAGCCAGCGGTAGTCGCCCGTGAAGAAGTAGCCGATCACCGTGCGGTCGGCATGCTCGCCGCCGTACCAGGCCATGAACCACTCGGTGGCGTAGGAGAAGGTCATGACGATCGAGGCGAAGAGCATCACTTTCGCCATCGCGTCGAAATGCGCGGGTGTGATCATCGATTGGAGGCTCAGGCCCCAACGGATCACGATCGCCAGCATCACGACCATCGCGAAGCCGGAATACATCGCGCCGACCACGAAGTAGGGAGGGAAGATCGATTCCTGCCAGCCCGGCATCAGGCTCGCCGCGAAATCGAGCCCGACGATCGAGTGGACCGAGCAGACGAGCGGCACCGCTAGCGCCGCCATCGTCTTGTGAAAGGTTTCGTAGACCGCCCAGTGCCGGGCCGAGCCGCGCCAGCCGAGCGCCAGCGCGCCGTAGACTACCTGGCCGGTGCGGGTCTGGGCCCGGTCGCGCATGGTCGCGAGATCGGGCAGGAGCCCGGTGAACCAAAAGATCAGCGAGAACAGGATGTAGCTTGCGATCGCCCAGAAATCCCAGACCAGAGCCGAGCGCCATTGCGGCCACAGCTCCATGGTGTTCGGATAGGGCGCGAGCCAGTAGGCATAGAGCGGACGCCCGAGATGAATGACCGGGAAGATGCCGGCGATCGCCGCAGCGAACAGCGTCATCGCCTCGGCGAACCGGTTGATCGAAGCCCGCCAGCCCTGACGGGTGAGCAGCAGCATCGACGAGATCAGCGTTCCGGCATTGCCGATGCCGATCCACCAGACGTAGTTGGCGATCGAGAAACCCCAGACGACGGTCGTGTTCACCCCGGACAGGCCGATACCGACGGTGAGCACCGCGCCGACCGCGATGAACGTCGCCAGCACGAGCGGCAGGATGCCGAGCAGAGCGATGAACCAGGCGCGGCCGGGGCCGCCTCTCTGGATCGGATCGGAGACCGCCGCCGAGATCTCAGCGTAGCCGAGGCGCTTCGGCGCGATCCATTTGTGATGCTGGCGGGCGCTCACGAGTGGTCCTCCGTAAGGTCCGGGCTCGGGCTGCGCAGGTCGGCGAGGTAGGTCGTACGTGGCCGCGTGTTGAGTTCCTCCAGTAGCGCGTAGTGGCGCCGGTCCTGCCGCATCGCGGCGATCGGATTTCCGGGTTTGGCGAGATCGCCGAATGTGATGGCCCGGGTTGGACAGGAGGATTGGCAGGCGGTGACGACATCGCCCATCGCGCGTCCGTCGCGCTCGGCGTTCTGCCGCTCGGTGGCGATGCGCTGCACGCAGTAGGTGCACTTTTCCATCACGCCGCGGGCGCGCACCGTGACGTTCGGATTGCGTTGGGCCGTGACGGATTCCGCGCCGAGATTGGCGTAGGGCTGCCCGTCCGCGTAGCCGAAGAAGTTGAACCGGCGGACTTTGTAAGGGCAGTTCGCCTGGCAGAAGCGCGTGCCAATGCAGCGGTTGTACACCTGCACGTTCAGCCCCTCCCCGTCATGCACCGAGGCTGCAACGGGGCAGACCGGCTCGCAGGGCGCGTGCTCGCAATGCATACAGGGGACGGGTTGGAAGCCAGCCTTCGGCGCCTCCGGCGTACCGTGGTCGTAGAGGTCGATGCGCAGCCAGTGCATCATCCGGCCACGCGCGATCTCTTCCGGTCCGACCACGGGTACGTTGTTCTCGGACTGGCAGGCGACGACGCAGGCATTGCACCCGATGCACGCGTTGGTGTCGATGACCATGGCCCAGGCATGGCCGTCGGCGTCGCCGGTCCAAGGCGCGAGCAGGCTCGGCCGGTCGCTGCCGATTCCCCGCGGCTCAGTCTCGCCGAGCTTGGCGAGGTCGATCTGGCGATAGAGCTTCTCGGTCTCCCCCTCGATCTGCACGTAATTCTGCGTGCGCAGGATGTCCTGGGTTCGCCCCGTCTTCGCGAGTTCGGCGCTCGGCAGGTGCCAGGGCGACCGCGTCGTGACGAGCCGGTAGGCGTCACTGCCCAATCCCGTGCCGACAGCTCCGGCTCGCGGACGGCCGTAGCCCAATGTCATCACACCGACGCCCTCGGCGACACCGGACTCGATGACGATCGGCACTTCGATCTCGCGAGACTCCACCTTCACAGTGACGACATCACCGGCCGCGAGACCGCGCCGCCTTGCCTCGTGCCGCGAGAGTGCGAGTGCGTTGCCCCAAACCTGCTTCGAGACGGGTTTGGGACATTCTTGGAGCCAAGCGTTGTTGGCGTAGCGTCCGTCCCACTGGCATGGGTCCGGCCGCACCTCGACAGTGAGGCCATTGGCCATTGGCCATGTCGGTAGCGCCGGTAGGCGCGGCTCGCCCGGATCGACACTCGGCGCGGCGCTGTCGGGGATCAACCCTTCATGCAGGCTGCGGCGCCACAGGCTCTCGAAGTCGCCGCGCTCCTTCCAGGCCTCGCGCCATGTGGCACGCACGAGGTCGTAGCCTGATACGGCCGGCTGGTTCGCGACCAGCGCCATGATCTCGTGGATCGAGCGCGACCTGTAGAGTGGCCGGATCAGGGGTTGGACGAGGCTTGCGGTGCCATCCGTAGCGCGGAGATCCGACCAGCTTTCCAGTTCGTGCGAGAGCGGCAGATGCCACTGCGTCGCCCCTGCCGTCTCATCGCCGTGAAGGCCCGCATGCACGCTGAAACCGGCGCGGCCGATACGTCGCGCCATGTCGAGGTCGGCTGGTGCGGTCGCAACCGGGTTGCAGCCGAGGATCGCGAGACAGACGACACTGCCGTCTTCGAGCGCGGCAGCGAGACTCGCGAGATCGGCCGGGACGCGCTCGCCGATCCGATCGGGCGGTGCGATGAAGCCGATGGGTGCCTTGAGCCGCGCATTGATCCAGTGGACCAGCGCGTGGAGCTCGGGCGCCAACGTGGGGCCGGCGAGCACCAGGGATCGCTCGGCTCGCGCGTTTAGGTCGGCGGCTGCAGCCTCGGCAAAACGCCGCGCGTCGGCATCGAGATCGGGTACAGGCAGGCTGGCGCCGAGTGCGTTGGCGACCGATGCCAGCACGGCGGCGAAGTTCCGCGGATGTAGTGCCCGGCGTTCGTCGGCCTTGATGCCGGTCAGAGTGAGCGCGGATTCCGCCACGTAGAGCCGGCCGAACCGCAAGGGGTCGCGGCGACGTTCGGCGAAGGCCGAGGCCAGACGGATCTGATCCGGTCCGTGGCCGAGTGGGTCGGCACCGACACAGAGATTCGTCTCAGCTCGGTCGAGCTGCGGAAGCGCGCGGAGAGGCTTGTCAAAGGCGAGTTCCGCACCGCGCCCGGCATTCGCCTCGTCGACCGGCTCGTGCACGTGCCAGATCGCCTCGGGCATGGCCTCGAGCAAGGCCTCGATCTGTCGCGCCAGGGTGGGCGAGGTCACTCGTCCGGTCAGCAGATGCAGGCCGCGCCCTTTCGCCCCGCGCGCCCTCGCGAGTGGCTGGCTGAGGGCGCGCTCAAAACTGTCCCAGGAAGCGATACCGTTCACGCGCTCGGTCACGGCGCGCGAACGGTCGGGATCATAGAGATCGAGCAAGGAGGCTTCCGCGAACACGTCGGTCGCGCCGCGGCTTGCGGGATGAAGCGGATTACCCTCGATCTTGATCGGCCGTCCGTCGACCGCGATGGCATGGACGCCGCGACCCCAGCCGGCGAGCGACAGCGTCGTCGCATAACGTTCTGGCACGCCGGGCAGCAGTTCCTCCGGCGCCTGCACATAGGGAATGATCTGCTCTCTGGGCTTGGAGCAGCCGCCCGCCGCCAGCGTAATCCCGGCTCCGAGCGTCCGGAGCGCATCGCGTCGGCTCAGCGGTGGCATATCGAACACTCGCTGAGCCGCTGGGGCGACGCGATATGGCGCTCCTTCGCCAATCGAGCGCCGACCTCCGCCTGGTTCTCGGGCGGCTGCCAATCCACATCGAACACCGCCTCATGCGGTCGTAGGGACGGCGCCGGGTTGCGATGGCAATCGAGGCACCAGCCCATGGTGAGCGGCGCGGCCTGCCGGATCAGCTTCATGGTCTGCACCGGTCCGTGGCAGGTCGTACAGCCGACGCCTTTGGCCACATGGACCGAATGGTTGAAGTAGACGTAGCCCGGCAGGTTATGCACCCGCTGCCACTCGATCGGGCGATCCTCGGCGAGGCTGGCGCGGACGGGCGCGAGCATCGGCGCGTTGGTCCAGATCTGCGAATGACAGCTCATGCAGGTCTGGGTCGGCGGAAGGCCGGCAAAGGCGGCCTTCTCAACCGAGGTATGGCAGTAGCGGCAATCGATGCCGAGACCGCCGACATGGTGCTCGTGGCTGAATGGCACGGGTTGCTCGCGCGTCACGTCCTGCGCTGTCGCGTAGGGAGAGTGCCACAGCGAATAGGCAAAGCCGACGGCGAGCACGGGCACGGTCGGGATCGCAAAGAGAACGATACGGGCGATCGTGTCGGCGCCCGGACGAAAGATCTGCACCATCCGCGCATGCGCATTCCGCGCGCCGGATTACCGGCCCTGCCCGGACAAGCCTGACAGGGCCGCGCCGGTTCAACGATGATGGAGAAATTCTAAGTCACGCAGTGACCGGGTTGCGAGATGACCACGCCAACGCAATCGGGTCCGCCGAGGGATCGTCGTGCCCGTCCTGGTTCTCTCCGGCGATAGCCTTGTCGGCACGGCCCTCAAGCTGTCGCGGCTTCGCCTAACGGCTGATGTTGGGCGGCTCAGTCGGAGTGTTCGGTTCGAGCCCGCTGACAGGGCTGGAACAGGCCATAGCGGTCTGATCGTCGACTACGTGGCATGGATGGCGGTAGGCCCCGCCCTGATCTCGCGGAGCCTGATGATCGCGTTGGGTGGTCAGGCCACGGAAGCTTGCTGCGCCGCTGGCCAAGCCGCGAGGATCTCCGAGGTTTCGGTCAGCTCGATCTGCTCGCCGAAGCGGCTGCCGTAGAGGGTCATCATCGCATCATGCGTCTCGTCTGCGGAGGAGCACAAGCCATCCGCGGCGAGGATGACCCTGTAGCCGCGATCAACGGCACCGAGCACCGAGGCCAAGACGCAGACATCCGTTTCGCCGCCCGTGACGATCAGCGTATCGATGTTCCAGTCTGCCAGCAGCATGTCGAGGTCCGGCTCCATCCAAGGCGAGTAGACACGCTTGTCGATGATACGAGCGGGCGGAACGAGGCCGGCGAGACTTGGGCATAGCTCCGTCATCTCTTCCCCAAGCGCATTGAGGGTCATGGACGGCCATTCCTCGTAATAGCGACGCCATGCCCCGCTGCATTCCGTGGGAGAACGTGCCGGAAGGAAGCGCGTAAAGATCGTCCGCCCAGGATGCGAGGTCGCGATGCGGGCGACGTTCGGCAGCACGCGCGACAGCCAAGGCGTATGCCAAGCGGTCTCTTCCGCGAACATTCGCTGTGCATCGACGCAGAGATGCGCGCACCGCTCATTCAGTGGGCCGAAGCGAAGGCCGAAAGGTTTACGCATGTTTCTCCCAAAGCGGTTCGGCTCGCCATGATGTCGGCAGCCGAGGCTGTCCTGCGCGACGATCAATCGGCTCGCCACCAGGCAAGCGCGAGAGATCGACGATGGGAAGCGCGCAGCCGAGGCGCGCGGCTCTGCTCATCGAGCCATCGTTGAAGAACCCGGCCATATCCGCCTACCGAGGCAACTGGACCTGTTCGCGGGACTGGTCGTGGGGGCTTTTTCGCTGATCTTGCGTGGGCTTCGTGCCCATGAAGACCGACACGAGCAGGACGATGCCAATCACGATGAAAGCCAGCAGGCCAACGAAGAGGCGGGGGATGCCGAAGACCAGCCTCCGTTGGCGGTTCATGTTTGATTTCGACGGCTCAGACACTGAAAGGGGAACTTTCGCGAGACTGGAGCTGGCGGGAAACGTCATCCGTCCCTCAGATCCAAAACGGATTGCATACTACCCGGGCTCGCTAAACCGACGTTGGAAGCCGTAGTTCAATCTCCGGACGTTGTCGCGCGATAGAAAATGATGATGTCGTGCCGCCGTGGATGGCGGGCGCAGCGTGGATGCCTGTTGAGCTCCTCGGGGCCGTGGTCGCGCTGCAGCGTGATCGTTCGTGCCGTGCGCGCGTGCGATGCCGGCAGCTGCCAGCTACACCCGATGCAGACAAGGGAGAATCAGTGGCATCCAGCTACTCAATAATCGCAAGTTTCCAGCCATCTCCGCGAGCAAGCTTGGCCGCTTGAGCGATAGCATGAATCAGTATCCACAAATCTATCTCTGGATAATTTTCGGAAAGTCTTTTTTTAGACCCAATTCGAGGCTCGGTTCGACTCGTTCATGAAGGAGTTCGGTAAATGAGTCTCGTACGACGCTTCCTCATCGCGCCCTCTCTGGTACGTCTAATCCGCAAAGAACGCGGCGGCTCGAAATGCACTGAGGGCTACTTCGCTCCTCATGCCGCGACTGTCTCGTTCGTCCGAATCGAAGGCGCCGACTGCCATCTCATCCTGGCGACCACCGATAAAGATCGGAGCACGACCGAGGAGAGGACTGACGTTCCGAGCACCCATGGTCATGCGCTGCTCGACGTCTGCAAAGGTAAGATCGTCTATGAGCGCACGACAGTCCCCATCGATGGCCAGGATGCGCTGATCGATCACTACGTCTCGCCAGCAGGTCCGGATGTCGTGAGCGTGGTCTTCACCGACGCCGCCGCGGCTCGGGCATTCAAGCAGCCGGCTTGGTTCGGTGCCGAGGTCTCAGGCGAAGCTGCATTCGAACCAACTGCCATAGCTATCAGCGGTGCGCCGGCTCAAAGGGAGACGACGCCGAGCAACGCAGCGCTCGATGCCGTCTTGGATCTCTTCGAGGTGGGTCAAGGCTATGTCGTCCTGAGGAAGCCGCGGATGGCTGCCTGAGCTGCTGCTTTGATATCTTCTGCCTCTATCTCAAGGAAATGCGACGCGGCCGAACATACCGAGCCGGCCGCGTCGCGCTCATCCCGCCGTCCGTTGATGGTGACCATCTCGTAGGAAGAGGCATTCCGACACGACGGATCTGCTGATGCTGCTCTGACTTAATCCACTGGGCCATGGAGGCGGGACGTCTGCGCACTTGGCCAAGTCCCCAGCTCGGTCGCGTAGATGCTGCTGTCTGAGACGCCTTTAAGCGCTCAGCAGATGCAGGCTGAAACGCTGGTCGTGGTCGAGCCAGATCCGTTCGCTGGTCCAGCCTCCGCGCTCGGCGAGGGCCCTGAACGCTGCCGGCTCATACTTATGGGATGTGTCGGTCCGGACGCTTTCGCCGGCCTCGAACCTGATTTCGGTACCATCCACGCGGTAGGTCTTTGCTTGCGAGGCGACAAGATGGGCCTCGACGCGGAAGGGATTACGCAGGATGCGAGCCTCGTGACGGAAATCGCTCAGATCGAAATCTGCACCGAGTTCACGATTCATGCGGTGCAGGATGTTGAGATGGAACGCCCGCATCAAGCCGCCACTACGACCGTAGGCCATTCGAAGCTGCATTTCATCGAGCGTCGGGTCGGCCCCGATCAGTAATCGGCTCGATCCGAGTGTGTCGCGCATACGTGCGAGCAACCCTTCGGCATCAGAGGGCGCGAAGTTGCCGATGCTTGAGCCGGGAAAGAAGCCAAGGACTGGCCCGTCCGAGCAAGACAGCGGCAGCCGGATCGGCTTGGCATAATCTGCACAGACTGGAGTCATGACGACGCTGGGATAATCCCCTGCGAGTCTTTGAACCGAGGCTTCCAGGTATTCGCGCGAAATGTCGACCGCCACATAGCGCGCGGGCCGGTCGAGCGCATCGAGCAGGCTGCGCACCTTCCGGCTCGCGCCACTGCCATACTCGACCACGGTAGCGCCCGGCCCGACGAGCGCCGCAACCTCGCGGATCGCTTCCGGCAGAAGTGCCGCCTCGCACCGTGTTGGATAATAGTCCGGTTCGTCGCAGATGCGGTCGAAGATGCGCGAGCCGGTCTCGTCCCAGAGAAACTTGCCTGGCAGTCCTTTCGGCATGCTCGTCAGGCCGGCGACGGCTTCGCGCCGGAACTCCTCACGCTCCATGTCGGACCCACTCATTGACGGTTCGTGTGCGTAGCGGTCTGCAAGAGGGGCGCTTGCGGTGCCTCGTGCCGATCCGTCGTTGTCTTGGGGCATGCGCGTACGGATCGATTCCTGAGAGTTTGCATTGACCGCCGCCCGAGACGGTTTCGGCACAAACTCATGGGATGGCAGGATGCTGCGACGGCGCCTATCGAATCGCGCCCCATCGCCCTGGCAACTTCGGCGAGTCCGGCCTGTTCCCAGCAGCATCTGCTGCGAAGCATCTTGGAAATCTTTGATCGTACGACGGGTTTCGCATCGGACGATGCGGAGCAGTCGATGGATGCCAATACGCCCAGGACAGGATCGAGGACCCGATCCGCGGCCGAACTGGCGCCGCGCGGATTGGTGCTCGGGGCGTTCATCACGATCGTCTTCATGGCGGCCAACATCTACATGGGCCTGAAGACGGGGATGACCTTCTCCTCTTCCATTCCCGCCGCGATGATCGCCATGGGTGCGCTCCGCCTGATGGGCGGTTCGGGTATCCTTGAGAACAACATCGTGCAGACGCAGGCATCCGCTGCAGGCACGCTCTGCAACGTCATCCTGGTCCTGCCCGGACTGGTGCTGATCGGCCATTGGCAAGGCTTCCCGTTCTGGCAGACGACGGCCGTCTGCGGCATCGGCGGCCTGCTCGGGGTAGCCTTCTCGATTCCGCTGCGGCGCGCGCTCGTCGTCGGCGCCGGACTGCCCTATCCGGAGGGCATCGCTGCTGCTGAAGTGCTGAAGGCAGGCCAGGAGAGCGGTGCGGGCAAGGGACTGCGCGACCTGCTCGGGGCGGCCGCCGTAGCTGGCATGGTCGGGCTCGCCACGACGGGGTTCAAGCTGCTCGCCGATGGTGTGCACGGCGCGATCGCTGCCGGAGGCGGTGTATTCCGGCTCGGGACAGGATTTTCGCTGGCGCTCATGGGCGTGGGCTACCTCGTCGGGATCGGCGCCTGCCTTGCGCTCCTCACCGGCGTCGTGATCGCCTGGGGCATTGCGGTGCCGGTGCTGACATGGCTGACGCCGGATGCGGGCGCTTCGGCTGAAGCGGCTGCCGAGGCGGTCTGGTCCGGGCAGGTCCGCCTGATCGGCGCAGGCATCATCGCGGTCGGCGGGCTCTGGACTGTCGGCTCGCTGGCGAAGCCGATCCTCGGCAGCATCCGTTCGGCACTCGCCTCGGCGGGCGGCGGCCTGCAGACGGACGAGCCGCGCGAAGAGCGCGACCTGCCGATCACCTGGGTCGGAGGCGCCGCGCTTGCCCTGTGCGTGCCGTTGGTGTGGCTGCTTGCGAGCTTCGCCTCTTCGGGTGACCTTGGCGGATGGCTGCCGGTGCTCGTGGCTGTCGCGAGCGCATTCGTCGTGCTGTTCGGTTTCCTGATGGCGGCCGCCTGCGGTTACCTCGCCGGCCTCCTCGGCTCGTCGTCGAGCCCGATCTCGGGAATCGGCGTGCTGACGACGATGACCACGGCCCTTCTGCTGCCGCTGCTGATCGGCACCTCGGCCGGAGCGGATGGGGACCGCTTCGTCACGGGGCTCGCACTCCTCCTCGCCGCCATCGTCGTCACCACCTCCTCGATCGCCAACGACAACCTGCAGGACCTCAAGACGGGCCAAGTCGTGAAGGCGACACCATGGCGCCAGCAGGTCGTCCTCGGCATCGGCGTTGCCATAGGATCGGTCGCCATCGCTCCGCTGCTGTCGCTGCTCTACGAAGCCTACGGCTTCGTCGATGCCCTGCCACGCGAGGGGATGGACAAGGCCAACGCGATGCCAGCCCCACAGGCGGCGCTGATGACGCAGATCGCAGGCGGCATCGTGCACGGGCAATTGCCGTGGACCATGGTGCTGATCGGCGCCGGTCTGGGTGCGGTCCTCGTATGGGTCGAGACGCGGCTCCGCAGGCGCGGGCTCACCTTTCCCGCCTTGACGGTCGGGATCGGCATGTATCTGCCGCTCGCGGTGGAGATGACGATCGCCATCGGCGGGGTGCTCGGCTGGCTCGCCGAACGGCGCTTGCGGCGGACGGCGCGCGGGCCGGACGCCGCCGAGGAGGCGGTCGGGTCGGCGCGTCGCCGAGGCGTCCTGCTCTCGTCCGGCTTCCTCGTCGGCGAGAGCTTCGTCGGTGTGCTGATCGCCAGTGCCGACCTGATTGCGGGACGCTCGTCCTCGCTTGCATTGGCCGGACCGGATTTTGCGTGGATCGCGAGCTGGCTCGGCCTCGGCGTGTTCGTGCTCGCGCTGATCATGTTCTACGTGCTCGTCTCCGACAGGAACGAGGCGACTGCGAAGGGGAGTGCCGGTTCGCGGGCGGGTTGATCGATCGTGGTGAGGGTTTCGGCCTGCGTGGCCGCCCTACGTTCGCGCGTCCATGCGGTGACGGTCCGATTTTCCGAGAAGCCGTGCGACGGCCTAGGCTGCTTCGATCGGGAGGCTTGCAAGCTTTTTGGCCAAGAGCGACAGGGTCGTGCGCATCTGGGCGAGCTCGATCTTGCGAGCGGTCACGATGGCGCGGAGCGCGGCTGCCGCCTCGTCGTCGATATTCGCGGCCAAGTCCGCATAGGCCGCTGCATCGCGCGCGAAGTCGTCCGAGACGACGATCTGCCGGGCAATCCGCAGCATGGCGGACACGATTTTGGTTCGTTCAGGCATGGGCGGCAGTCTCGGCGGGGAGGGGAATGCCATTGCCCTGCGCCAGGATGATCGGCAGCAACATAGTCTAGCGGCCTGGGCCAGTATTTGTCGCGCCGCAGCTCATCGATGCGTGCAAAATGCAGTTTTCGCGTTCGCGGACTTGTGTCTTCTGCCGCCAGGAATAAGGGTGATGCGATCTCCGTAGGCAGTGCGAGCCGGCGGCCTTGAAGGCATGGACGCCATGGCCCGTTTCTTCTTCGACATCCACGACGGCACCAACCTTTGCGACCCTGTCGGACGTGATCTCGAAGCCGGCGTCATCCTGCGCGCCGAAGCTCTGAAGGTCGTCACGAATCTCATGGCGGCCGAGGCGGAGGATGCCCGGGAAAGCACGCTCGTTCTCTCGGTGAGAGACGAGAGCGGCACTATCCCGTTGAAGGTTCGGATTGTGTGCCAGGTTGAAGAGTGCGAGCAGCCTCGCGATTGATCTCGATCAGCACCATGTCGAGCAGCGTATGCAGGCGGAAGCTTCCGCCCCTCCGCAACCGATCCCTCGCTTGCGCGATCAGTCGGCTGGCCGCAATCAAGTCTGTTTGATCCTCCGACATGAACCACTCCGCCGCATGGATGACCTCATGCAGGTTAGGGTATCGAACGAAGATATCCAGAGTAGTCGGACAGTTATGGCAGTGCACGCCATCACAAATTCGAGAAAGATGAACGGTGCACTATCGGACTGTTCCGCAACCGGCCTGCTCAGTCGAAAGCGACAGCTATCGCTGACTTCAGCATCGGATGAAGATTTCTGTGGTCCTGACGCCTGAGAGACCTCGCCACTCGCCTTGCGAGAGGCAGGCAAGATGGATGTCCGCCCTCGCAATCGGCGCCCTCGGCGCAGAGCCCGGCGAACGCGCGTAGCGTGCTCACCGGCTGACGACCTCTGGCTTCATCGGGGAGGGCGAGCCTATCGATGCCACCCGTGACGAGGAGGCGGCTGGCCTCGCTGCCAGGATCGCCGCCGGCCATGGCGTCGATCTCTGAGACCGTACGCGTTGTCTGGGATGGTTCCCGCCGCTTCGTGTCAGCGCATTCGGGGCGGAGACGAGAGCGTGCCGTGCCTTGACGGAAACCGTCAGAGCACTGAAAACATGAACGCTTCAGGGAGTTGCAGCAGGGTGCAGAAAGCCGTTGCCACTCTCCTGAGCCTACTCAGCCACGGCTCGTGACCCGGAGAGGCGCGACGGCGATAACGTATGCAACCATACAAAGTGGGGAGCGTTGCCCCTGTATCGTCGGTCATGCGGTCCAACGCGCTGACGGCTGGGAGAGACGCGCGCTCCCGCTTACAGGCTTGGAGCGCAGAGATGCCCTTCATTATTACCGGTACCAGTCTGTCTGGCCCACGGACCGCGACCCGTCTGTCGCCCGCCAGTGCGATCGTGCTGGCGATGAAGTGGGACGAAGAAGGTCTTCGCGATATTCAGATCGCGCCGCCTGACGCGGCGCCTCAGTGCTTCAGAGCCTTTCAGGCCCAGCTTCACGGAGCCTCGCGCTCCGGCGCATGGCGGCGCCAAAATCCGCCTGTTCCTCGCTGACGTCGTCGGGATGCGCGGCGCGCAGCCGGCGCAAGGCCTGATCAGCGCTCGGCATCGAGGAGCTGCAGCAGCTCGACGAGATGTGGGTCGAGCTGTTCCTCGATGATGGGATCGTAGAGCCGCTTCAACTGCTCGCCCAACCGGGCCCGCGTGCCCTCGTCGAGCTTCGGTGACAGGTCAAGGCTGGGCTCCGGTGCGCGCAGGGGACTTTCGCTGTTTGACATCGTCCCTAGATCGGGCTCGCCGAAGGCGCGGCAACGGGCTGGAGCGGTTACGCTAACATTTTTGCTGCTGGAGCACAGCGCGCGCGATCGGCCGCTCCTCGTCGGCGGCAACGACGTAGACCGGAATCCTGGCCGCGTCCTCGCTGATGCGCGTCTCGTTCGCGGCGTTGCGGGTCTCGTCGAGCGCGACCCCGGCCCAGGCGAGGCCCCGGCAGATGCCTGAGCGGATTACCGCGGAGCGCTCGCCGATGCCGGCGGTGAAGACCAGGGCGTCGAGCCCGCCGAGCGCCGCCATCAGCGAGCCGGCCTCGCGCACCACGCGATAGGCGAAGAGGTCGAGCGCCTCCCTGGCCCGCGGCTCGTCGCTGGCGAGCAGCGTGCGCGCGTCGTTGCTGATCCCGGAGACGCCGAGCAGGCCCGAGCGCCGGTTGAGGATCTCCGAGACCTCCGCCGGGGCCATGCCGCGCTGCTCGATCAGGTGGAGCACCAGCCCGGCATCGATGGCGCCGCAGCGCATGCCCATCATCAGGCCGTCCAGCGCCGTGAAGCCCATGGTCGTGGCGATGCTGCGGCCCTCATGCATGGCGCAGAGGCTGGCGCCGTGGCCGAGATGGCAGACGATGACTCGGCCCATGGCGGCCTCGCCCGCGATGCCGGGCAACACGTCGGCGACATGCTGGTAGGACAGGCCGTGGAAGCCGTAGCGGACGAGGCCCTGATCGGTGAGTTCGTGCGGGATCGCGAAGATCTGCGCGAGCCGCGGCATGCTGCGGTGGAAGGCGGTGTCGAAGCAGGCGACCTGCGGCAGACCGGGCCAGGCTTTCGCCACGGCCCTGATGGCGGCGAGGTTGTGCGGCTGGTGCGCGGGAGCGAGCGGGATCAGCTTGTCGAGGGCTGCCATCACCGCATCGTCGATGCCGACGGGCGCGGAGAAGTCCGGGCCACCATGGACGACACGGTGCCCGGCGGCCCGCAGGCTGAGACGATCCGAGCGGCGGATGCCATCGAGCAGCCAGCGCGTCGCCGCCTCATGGTTGCTCGTCTCGGGCAGCTCCACCCCGTCGAACAGGTGGGCCTCCGGGCCCTTGGCGCCGCCGAAACTCGCGCGGCTGCCGATTCCCTCGATGCCGCCGCGGCAGAGCGGCTCCAGCGTCCCCGCCCCGAAGAGCGCGAATTTCACGCTCGACGAGCCGGCATTGAGCACGAGGATGGCATCGTCCATGGGCGTCTCTCCGTGGTGAGGGCGCCCTGGGCGGGCGCTTATTGCAGGGTGACCGCGAGGGCATCCGCCGCCTCGCGCAGGGCCGGGACGCGCTCGGCCGCATTGGCGCGCGAGACGCGCACCACCGGTGCCTGCAGCGCCAGGGCGGCGAGGCAGTCGCGGCCGTTCCGGTCGAAGATCGGCACGGCCACGCAGAACAGGCCGGACAGGAATTCCTCGTCGTCGAAGGCGTAGCCGTCGCGCTTGATCCGGCCGAGTTCGTCCCGCAGCGCGTCCGTCTCGACGAGGGTGTTGGCGGTGTAGCGATTCAGCGAGAGCGTGCCGATCACCCGGTCGCGCTTGGCCGGCGGCATCATCGCCAGGAACAGCTTGCCGCTCGCGGAGGCGTGGGCCGGCACGCGCGAGCCCTTCTGGAAGGCGACGCGCAGTGGGGCCGCCGCCTCGACGCGGTCGAGATACATCACCTCGCTGCCCTCCAGCACCGTGAGGTTGCAGGATTCGCCGAGGTCGCGGACGACCCGCTCCAGGATCTGGTGGCGCTGGTTCGAGCCCGAATTGTTGGACAGGATCGCGAAGGCGAGGGCGGTCGCCCGCGAGGCCAGCTCGTAGCGGCGGCCGTCCGGCAGGCGCCGCAGCAGCTCGGCGCCCTCGAGCATGCTCAGCCAGCGGTGCAGCGTGGGTTTGGGAAGGTTCGCGGCCTCGGTCAGCTCGGCGAGCGTCGGCGCGTGATCCATCGCAGCGATGGTCTCGAGCAAGCTGAATGCCTTCAGCGCGGGGGAGGATTCGGCGACTTCGTCCATGGTCTCCAGCTTCATATTCCGAAATCCTGAATGAAAAAAGCAAAAAAACGAGATTTATGTTGCATGGAGCCGGAGGGCGGCGTTAGGTTCGGATCAATCGAGGATGCCGCACGCCCTGCGCGCCTCGCCCCGGTTCGGCCTGTGCGCGACGACGAAACGCCGCCGTCCGGGCCGACGAGACAACCAACAACAGCTTGGCCGAGCCAAGTGTGGGAGAGCGCGCCATGAGGATGACGACGGAAGAGGCCTTCATCAAAGTCCTGCAGATGCATGGGATCGAGCATGCCTTCGGCATCATCGGCTCGGCCATGATGCCGGTCTCGGACCTGTTTCCGAAGGCGGGCATCACCTTCTGGGACTGCGCGCACGAGAGCAACGCCGCGCTGATCGCCGACGGCTATTCCCGCGTCACCGGCAAGATGGCGATGGCGGTGGCCCAGAACGGCCCCGGCGTCACCGGCTTCGTCACCGCGATCAAGACCGCCTACTGGAACCACACGCCGATGCTGCTGGTGACGCCGCAGGCGGCCAACAAGACCATCGGCCAGGGCGGCTTCCAGGAAGTCGAGCAGATGGCCCTGTTCGAGGACATGGTTTGCTACCAGGAGGAGGTGCGCGATCCGAGCCGCGTCGCCGAGGTACTGAACCGGGTGATCGAGAAGGCCTGGCGCGGCTGCGCCCCGGCACAGATCAATATCCCGCGCGATTACTGGACCCATGTCATCGACGTCGAGCTGCCGCAGATCGTCAGGCTCGAGCGGCCGACCGGCGGCAAGAACGCCATCGCCGATGCGGCCGAACTGCTCTCGAACGCGAAGTTCCCGGTGATCCTGAACGGCGCCGGCGTCGTCATCGGCAACGCGATCCCCGAATCCGTCGCCCTGGCCGAGCGCCTCGATGCGCCGGTCTGTTGCGGCTACCAGCACAACGACTCGTTCCCCGGCTCGCACCCGCTCGCCGTCGGCCCGCTCGGCTATAACGGCTCGAAGGCGGCGATGGAGCTGATCGCCAAGGCCGACGTCGTGCTGGCGCTCGGCACCCGTCTCAACCCGTTCTCGACCCTGCCGGGCTACGGCATCGATTACTGGCCGAAGAACGCCAAGATCATCCAGGTCGACATCAATTCCGACCGGATCGGGCTCACGAAAAAGATCTCTGTCGGCATCTGCGGCGATGCCAAGCACGTCGCGCGGGAACTCCTCGAACAGCTCTCGGCGAGCGCCGGCAATGCCGGCCGCGAGGAGCGGCAATCCCTGATCCACCGCACCAAGTCGGCCTGGGCGCAGGCCCTGTCCTCGATCGACCACGAGGAGGACGACGAGGGCACGAGCTGGAACGTCGAGGCCCGCGCGCGCGAAGCCGAGAAGATGTCGCCGCGTCAGGCCTGGCGCGCCATCCAGGCCGGCATGCCGCGCGGCGCGATCATGTCGACCGACATCGGCAACAACTGCGCCATCGGCAACGCCTACCCCACCTTCGAGCAGAGCCGCAAATACCTGGCGCCGGGCATGTTCGGTCCCTGTGGCTACGCCTTCCCCTCGATCATCGGGGCCAAGATCGGCAGCCCGGACACGCCGGTCTTCGGCTTCGCGGGGGACGGCGCCTTCGGCATCTCGATGAACGAGATGACCTCCATCGGCCGCGACGAGTGGCCGGCGATCACCATGGTGATCTTCCGCAACTTCCAGTGGGGGGCCGAGAAGCGCAACACGACCCTCTGGTACGACAACAACTTCGTCGGCACCGAGCTCGACCCGAAGCTGAGCTACGCCAAGATCGCCGAGGGCTGCGGCTTCAAGGGCGTGCGCGTCGAGACGCAGCGCGCGCTGACGGAAGCGATCCAGCAGGCGGGCGAGGCCCAGGCGCAGGGCGTGACCACCTTCATCGAGGTAATGCTGAACCAGGAACTCGGCGAGCCCTTCCGCCGCGACGCCATGAAGAAGCCGGTGGTTGTCGCCGGCATCGACAAGGCGGACATGCAGCCGCAGCGGCCGGCCTGAGGTCGGCCCTAGGTCGACGCTGACGCGCCTCCAGGATGCACCATCCGGGAGGCTTTTTCCTGATCGGCGGCCGCGTCGGCCAGAAGCCCGGCGACGAAGTCGAGGAAGGCGCGGGTCTTCGCCGGCGCGAAGTGGCGAGAGGGCAGAACCGCGTGGAGCGGAAAGGTCTCGTCGCCCCAGTCGGGGAACAGGTTCACGAGGCGGCCCGCGGCGAGATGATCGGCGATGCCGATCCCGAGCATCTGCGCGATGCCGACCCCCGCGAGGCAGGCTTCGAGCATCGTTCCGATCTCGCCGATGGTCAGCGGTCCCCCCACCGGGACCGGAACGACCTCTCCCTCCCGGTGGAATTCCCACTCGAAGGGCCGGCCACTCGCCGGATCCCGGAACATGATGCAGGCATGGGCCGTCAGGTCGCTGGGCTGAGCTGGGCGACCGCGGCGGCCGAGATAGGCGGGTGAGGCCACCGTCAGCACGTGGGTGTCGAGCAGCTTGCGCGAGACCGTCGAGGCCGCCGTTGGCGTTCCGAAGCGCAGGCCGAGATCGATCCCGTCCGAGACGAGGTCTCCGATGGACTGGCGCGTCGTCAGTTCGACCGACAGCCCAGGATGGGCCGCGAGGAAATCGGGGAGCCTCGGTGCGATGATCGTGCGCCCGAGGAAGGCATCGACATCGACCCGCAGTCGCCCGCGGATGGCAGCCGATGCGCCGGCCGCCTCGGTGGCCGCTTCCTCGATGCCAGCGAGGAGAGGCGCGACCCGCTCGTAGAACCGCGCCCCTTCATCCGTCAGGCGCAGCGAGCGCGTCGTTCGGTCGAGAAGCCGGATGCCGATGCGCGCCTCCAGCCGCGAGACGGCGCGGCTGACACCGGAATCCGACATGCCGAGCGTTTCGGCGGCGCGAACGAAGCTGCCGCTGTCGATCACGGCGCTCAAGACGCCGACGCCGGAGAGAAGACGCGTGTCGAAGCCTGTGCCCATTCCGGCGCTCCTGTCAGGAATGATCTGACAAAGCCGCACTTAATGTCGGACTGGCCGGCAGCGATACTCCCTGCCGGACATTCAGGTGGATGGGGAGATCGCGATGTACGCGGTGATGGGAGTCACGGGCCAGGTCGGAGGCAAGGTGGCCGAGCGCCTCGTGGCCACCGCGCAGCCCGTTCGAGCCGTCGTGCGCGATGTGCGCAAGGCGGCTGCATGGGCGGAAAGAGGCTGCGAGGTCGCGACTGCCGACATTACCGATGCGGCGGCCCTCGCGCGGGCCTTCGCCGGATGCGCCGGCGTGTTCATCGTCATCCCGCCGCTCTTCGACCCGGCGCCGGGCTTCCCCGAGATCCGCGCGATCGCAGCGGCGCTGGCGGAGGCGCTCCGCGAGGCGCGTCCGGGCAAGGCGGTCATGCTCTCGACCATCGGCGCCCAGGCCACCGAGCCGAACCTCCTCAGCCAGCTCGGGATCGCCGAGGCGGCGCTCTCCGCACTGCCCATCCCCATCGCGTTCCTGCGCGCGGCCTGGTTCGTGGAGAACGCGGCCGGCGATGTGCAGGCCGCCAGGGAGACAGGCGTGATCGCGAGCTACCTGCAGCCGCTCGACAAGCCGGTGCCGATGGTGGCGATCGCCGATATCGGGCATCTCGGTGCGGATCTACTGGGCCAGAGCTGGACTGGCCGGCGGATCGTCGAGCTGGAGGGGCCGAGCCGGATCACGCCGAACCAACTCGCAGCAGCCTTCGCCGCTCGGCTCGGTCGCCCGGTGCGCGCACAGGCCGTGGCGCGGTCCGAGTGGGAGTCGCGCTTCGCGGCGGCCGGCGCGAGGAACCCGGAACCGCGCGCGCGCATGATCGACGGGTTCAACGAGGGCTGGATCGAATTCGAGGCCGGCGAGAGCGGCTCGCTGAAGGGCAGGACGGGCGTCGACGAGGTCGTTGCGGGCCTCGTCGCGCGGGGTTGATGCGCGCCCCGTGCCGATCCGAGCGTGCGGGCTGAGCCGCACGCCCGGCGGGGTCAGTACGTCGCCGCCAGATAATCGGCGATCTTCTTGGCGTCGGCGTCCTCGATCGGGGCGCCGTAGACCTTGATCATCTTGGTGACCTCCGCCGTCCAGAAGGCGTGGCCCTTCTTGGCGGGCTGCATCGCGATGTAGTCCGGCGAGTGGCAGGTCAGGCAATGGGACTCGGCCACCTCGACGCCGGGGCCGGGACGGAGTTTCGCCGTGTCCTCCGGCAGATCGTAGGTCACGGGCTTGGCACCGGCCGCGCCGATGCCGATGCCAATGCCGCACAGGGTGATGCCGGCGAGGCCGAGCCGTTTTCCTGATCGTGTCATGGTCAACCCTCCCTCAGCCAGCCGTGACGCGGGTCGTCTCGACGACGTTGCGCATGTAGCCGGCCGGATTCCACAGGGCCTCCAGCGGCTGCGACTGGCCGACCCTGTTCATGGCGCGAACGCGCAGCTTGTGCTCGCCGGCCGGCAGCGTGAGGCTCGCTTCCCAGCCGCGGAAGGCGTAGCGGCCCTGGTCCTTGCCGAGCCGGGCCACCGTCCAGCTGCGTCCGTCGTCGCCGGAGACGAGCACGTCGGTGATGCCGTAGCCGCCGTCGAAGGCGATGCCGCGCAGCGCCGTCTCCCCGGGCTTCACCCGGCCGCCATCCTGCACGTTCGTGATGAAGGAGCGCACCGTGAAGCGGTTGATCGGCACCGTGGCCGTCGGCGCCTTGCCGGGCTCCGTGCAGGCGCAAGGGTTGGACGGGATGCGATAGGCCGTCTTCATCCAGAAGTTCTCGAGCGTGGTGTCGAGCACCGTGATCGCGCTGAGATGCTTCAGCCAGTAGGTGCCGTAATAGCCGGGCACGATCAGGCGGAGCGGAAAGCCGTTGAGGAAGGGCAGGTCCTCGCCGTTCATGGAATAGGCGAGCATCACCTCGCCGTCGCGGGCATGGTCGATGTCGAGCGCCTTGGCGAAGTCGGGGGTGGTTTCGAGAACGGGTCCGTCGAGTCCCTCGAACATCACCTGCCGGGCGCCGGCCTGGATTCCCGCCTGTTCGAGGACGGCTTTGAGCGGAACGCCCTTCCAGCGGGCGCAGCCCATGGCGCCGTTGGCGAGCTGTCCGCCGGCCACGCGCGGCTCGAAGAAGCCGCGGGAATTGCCGGAGCACTGGTTCACCGCCGTCAGTTCGACGGGATCGAGCTTCTTGATGTCGGCGAGCGACAGGCTCAGCGGCTTGTCGACCTTGCCCTTGATCTCGAGGCGGTAGGTGTCGGGGTCGATCTCATTCGGCAGGCCGGCGAGATGGTAGCGCACGAAGAAGGCATCGTTCGGCGTGATCGTGCCCTCGTCGAAGACCGCGAACGGCGTCTCCAGCTGCGGCGGCCGGCTCGTCGTCTGGATGAGGGGACGCTTGCCGGGATAGGCGACGAGCGGGCGCTCGCCATTGCCGAAGGGCAAGGTCACCCGATCGCTCGGCGCGGCGCTCGCGCGACTGCCGAAGGCGGCACTCGCGAGCAAGGCAGAGCCAGCGCCGCGAAGGACATCGCGTCGTTGCAACATCGTTTCCTCCTTATCGGTCGGTCCCTTCCCGGGGCCGCCGTTTCGTTGGCTGGGCTTCGTCAGCCGAGCCGAAGCAGGTGGATCAGCCCGAGGCTGATCAAGAGGAGCAGGACGAGCGAGAGCGTCACCGCCGCGGTGACGCGGCCGCCGACGCGGCCGATCACGCGCACGTCGACGCCGAGGCCGAGCGCCGCCATCGAGACGACGGTGAGATAGCCGGCGACCTTCGTGATCGGGCCGACGGCGATATCGGGCACGAGGCCGAGGGACCGGCAAGCCGCGAGGATCAGGAAGCCGAGGATGAACCACGGCACCAGCTTGAACGGGTCGAACTTGCGGGGCTTGGCCGGATCGGCCTGGGTGCCGCTGAAGCGCGGGGCGAGCAGCGACAGGCCGACCACGACCGGGCCGAGCATCAGCACGCGCACGAGCTTCACCAGGGTGCCGATCTGGGTCGCCACGAGGCCCGCCGGCACGGTGGCAGCGAGCACCTGCGGCACCGCGTAGACGGTCAGCCCGGCAAGGATGCCGTACTGGCCCGCGCCGAGGCCGAGCAGCGGAATCAGCAGCGGCAGGCCGAGCACCATCAGCACGCCGAGGATCGCCGTGAAGGAGATCGAGGAGGCGATGTCGTCGCTCGACGCGCCGATGACCGGGGCCACGGCAGCGATGGCCGAGTTGCCGCAGATCGAGTTGCCGCAGGCGATCAGGAGCGACATCCGCACGGCGAGGCCGAGCATGCGGCTGATCGTGAAGCTCGCCACGATCGTCACGATCACGGTGCCGACGATGGCGGCGAGCAGCAGCGGGCCGGAGGCGACGATCGCCGCGAAGCTGATCGAGGCGCCGAGCAGCATCACCGCCACTTCGAGAAGCTGCTTGGCGCTGAAGGCGATGCCCGACCGCCAGACCGGGCTCGGCTGCCAGAAGGTGCGGATCGCCATGCCGAGCAGGATCGCGATGACCAGCGCCTCGATATAGGGATGCTCGAAAGCACTCTCCTCGGCATGCTGCAGGCCGATCGAGACGAGCGTCACCGCGATACAGAGGAGGATGCCCGGCGCCAGAGAGGTCAGGCGCGCGAGGACCGGGTTCGTCTTGGGCGGCGTCACGAAGCGGTTTTCCTGCAGCATCGTCATTCCTCGATGCCTATTTCTGGCATCGCCGAGCTACGCTCTCATAGCAATTTGTTGTTCAGCGGCGGCAATTTTCGAGAACAATATTCCCTTATTGTTCCATATTGTAGAACGTTCTTCAGGTTGGCTGCGTGCGGCTCCAACGCCCCGTCCGCTCCGGCTCGGACAGAGCGCCGAGGCGCTCCTGCCGCCCGATCCAGAGGGCGGAGGCAGCGCTGACGAGACCGGCGAAGGCGCAATAGGCGCAGACCAGCCAGGGCTTGTCGGCGCCGGAATATTGCAGGAGCGCAGTGGCGATGATCGGCGTCAGGCCGCTCGCGAAGATCCCGGAGAATTGGTAGACGAAGGAGATACCGGTGTAGCGCACCCGCGCCGGAAACAGCTCCGAGAAGAGGGCTGCCTCCGGTCCGTAGACGGTGGCGTAGAGGATGCCGAAGGGCACGATCAGCGCGAGCCAGATCATGCCCATGCTGCCGCCGCTGTTGAGGAAGATCCAGAAGGCGGGAAAGGCCGACAGGCCCGTCAGCAGCGAGCCCCAGGCATAGACCCGCGTGCGGCCGAGGCGGTCGGAGAGCCAGCCGGCCAGCGGGATCGTCGCGCAGAGCAGCAGGGCCGCGGCGGTGACGCCGAGCAGCGCCTCGGTGCGCGGCAGCTTCACCGTGCCGGTGAGATAGCCGATCGAGAACACCGCGAAGATATTGAAGAAGACGCCGTCGATGGTGCGGGCGCCCATGCCGGCGAGTACGTTGCCGGGATAGTCCCGCATCATCGCGACGAACGGGATCGCGGCCTCGGAGTTCGCCTTCTTCACCTCCGCGAATTCCGGCGTCTCCATGACGTTGAGCCGGATATAGGCGCCGACCGCGACGAGCACGGCGCTGAGCAGGAAGGCGAGACGCCAGCCCCAGGCCAGGAACCGCTCTTCCGTGAGCCCGTAGGACAGCGCCGCGACCACACCGGAAGCGATGCAGAGCCCCAGCGCGAGTCCGATCTGCGGGATGCTGGCATAGAGCCCGCGCTTCTCGGGCGGCGCGTATTCGAAGGCCATCAGCACGGCCCCGCCCCATTCGCCACCGAGCCCGATGCCCTGGATGATGCGCAAGAAGAGCAGCAGCAGCGGCGCGGCGATGCCGATCTGGGCGTAGGTCGGCACCAGCCCGATCAGGAAGGTTGCCACGCCCATTAGCATCAGCGTGATCACGAGCATGCTCTTGCGGCCGATCCGGTCGCCGAAATGCCCGAAGATCACGCCGCCGAGCGGGCGCGTCACGAAGCCGACGGCAAAGGTCGAATAGGCGAGCAGCGTCGAGACGAACGGGTCGCTCGCCGGGAAATAGAGCTTGTTCAGGACGATGCCGGCCACGACCCCGTAGAGGAAGAAGTCGTACCACTCGATCGTCGCGCCGATCAGCGAGGCGGTGACGACGCGGCCGAGGCCACCCCGCGTCTTGCTCTGGCCCTCGCTCATGCCGGGCTCCCTGCTCTGACCGGCGCGGCGACCGGGCGCGGCGTCGCGGCAGCGGTCCGAACCGGCGCCGATCCGGCGCGGGTGTCGGCCAGGATCATCTCGGAGGCTTTTTCCGCGATCATCACCACCGGGGCGCTGGTATTGCCGGAGATCAGCGTCGGCATGATCGAGCAGTCGACGACCCGCAGGCCGCCGATGCCGTGGACGCGCAGGCGCGCGTCGGTCACCGCCATCGGGTCCGAGCCCATCTTGCAGGTGCCGGAGGGGTGGAAGATCGTGGCGCCCGAGGCGCGGGCGAAGTCGAGGAGCGCCTCGTCACCCTCGACCGCGCGGCCGGGCTTGACCTCCTCGGTGAGGAGCGCGCGCAGCGGCCCCGTCGCGGCGAGGCGTCGGGCGAACTTCATGCCCTCGACGGTGCAGCGGCGGTCGGTCTCGGTGGCGAGGTAGTTGGCCCGCATCACGGGCGCCTCGAACGGGTCGGCGTTGCGCAAGGTGACCGTCCCCCGCGATTCCGGCCGGAGCTGGCAGACCGAGAAGGTGCAGCCGGACCAGGGATGCGGTGCGCCGCCGGCCATGTCGGCCGAGAGCGTGGCGAAGTGGAACTGCACGTCCGGCGTGCCCAGCCCCGGCATCACCCGCGTGAACAGGCCGCCCTGGTTGATGCCCACGGCCAGCGGTCCGCTGCGGGTCAAGAGCCATTGCAGGCCGATCCGCGCCTTGCCGACGATGGAGCTGAGGTCGTCATTGGTGGTGATGGGCCTGGCCACCTTGTACATCAGCCGAATCTGCAGGTGGTCCTGCAGGTTCTCGCCGACGCCGGGCAGCTCTTTCGCCACCGCGATCCCGTGCCGCTGCAGCTCGGCGGCCGGGCCGATGCCGGACAACATGAGAAGCTGCGGGCTCTGCAGGGCGCCGGCGGCGAGGATGACCTCTCTCGCGGCACGCGCCTCGGTGATCCGGCCGTTCTGCCGATAGCGGATGCCGACGGCGCGGCCGTTTTCGAGGATCAGACCCGTGGCCTGCGCCTCCGTCTCGACGCGCAGGTTCGAGCGCCCTTCGGCCGGTCGCAGATAGGCAACGGCGGAGCTGCAGCGCCAGCCCTTGCGGGTGAAGAGCTGGTAGTAGCCGACACCCTCCTGGTCGCCGGCATTGAAATCGGTGGTGCGCTTGACGCCGAGCTCGCCTGCACCCGCGATGATGGCCTCGATCAGCTCGTGCTTGTGCTCGATATCCGAACACCAGAGTGGCCCGTCAGCGCCATGGGCAGGCCCGGCCCCCCTCGTGTTGTGCTCGGACTTGATGAAGTACGGGAGAAGATCCTTCCACGACCAGCCGGCATTCCCGAGCTCGGCCCAGTGGTCGTAATCCTCGGGCTGCCCGCGGACGTAGATGAGGCCGTTGATCGAAGACGAGCCGCCGAGGGTGCGGCCGCGCGGCCAATAGATTCGCCGATCCTTCATGGTCGGCTCAGGCTCGGTGAAGAACCCCCAGTTGAGGGTCTTGTGGAACATCGTCTTCCCGTAGCCGATGGGAAGATGGATCCAGGGCGAGCGGTCGCGCGGGCCTGCCTCCAGCATCAGCACGCGGTGCACGCCGTCTGCCGTCAGGCGGTTCGCCAGGACGCATCCCGCAGTTCCGCCGCCGACGATGATGAAGTCGAAGGGGGCGATCTCCACCGACTGCGCCTCCTCGATGACATTTCCTCGCAATCGTCCGTTTCGAGATCTCAGGTCTCGAATTTCGAAACGATATGTTCGATTAAATGAGGAAAACGGCGAGGTGTCAATGTCGACGGGCAGGTCCGCCGATCATAGAGGGCCATTGCCGGCTTCCCAGGAGCCGGAGAGAGGCGGACGGTGATTCGGCAAAGGGGAGCAGGACCGCGTCAGCCGCTCGGAAGGGGTCGGCAGGCGTCAGGACACTCCGCCAAGCCCTCTGTCGCGTTCCGTGGCCGCTGCACCCGTCCGGACGTCGTCGCGCCAAGCCGGAGAGCGTCGCTCGAGACCGCCGTCAGTTTCCCGGGAACGCGAACAGCCCGGTGGCCCGCTCGTACTTGGCCGTCTCGGTGATGTGCCACTTGATGCCAGCCACGACGCGGTGAAGCGAGAGGCCCTCGCGCGGAAGCTGGATCCCCGGCTGCTTCGCCTGCAAATGCGCCACGCTGGCGGCGAGGTAGAGAGCCGCAGCGAAGGGGAGGATCTGGCGAAGGCGCTCGGTCGGGGACATGATTGGCAAGACTGCTTGCTGCGATGCAAACAAACTAATCGAGCGGATATTGCATCGCAATAATCAGATTGCTGCCGGGACAGCATGGGAGCTTTGTCGTCTACGCCTGCCTGCTGCCTACCGCGGAAGATTCCCGACCTCGGCGATCATGTATTCCGCGAGATGCTCGGCGGCCGCCGCGATGCCGCTCGGCTTGCGCTGCAGCACGATCTCGAGATCGGGCATGTCGGGCAGCCCCTCGTTCCGGCCGAGGCGGCGCACCAGCGGCCCGACCGCGCAGAGGGGAAAGGCCGAGACGGCGAGCCCTGCATAGACCGCCGCCTGGAGCCCGGCGATGCTGTCGCTGACCGCGGCGATGGTCCAGGGCCGGCCGATCTGGCCGAGGGCGTCGAGGGCGTGCTGCCGGTAGACGCTTCCCGCCGGCAGCAGCGCCAACGGCAGGGCACCCTGCGGTGCGACCGGATAATCGCGCGCGGAGACCCAGACCAGCGGCTCCTGGCGGACGATGGTGCCGCTGCCGAATTCCGGCTGCCGGGTCATCAGGGCGATGTCGATCTCTTCCCGCTGGAGCGCCGCGTGGAGATTGACGCTGCGCGAGCAGCGCAGCTCGATCTCGATCTGCGGGTAGGCGCGCGAGAAGCCGCTGAGCACGGCAGGGAGCAGGAAGGCCGCGTAGAGATCCGGCACGCCGAGCCGGACATGGCCGGCGACGTCCGGCGCGTCGAAGCGCTCGCGGATCTCGTCGTTCAGGCCGAGTAGGGTGCGGGCGTAGCCGAGCAGCATCTCCCCGTCCCGCGTCAGGGTGAGATGGCGGCGGTCCCCCCCGAACAGCGACTTGCCGAGCGCCTTTTCGAGCCGATGCATCTGGTGGGTGATGGCCGGCTGGGTGCGGCCAACCTGCTTGCCGGCCAGCGTTATACTGCCGGTTTCCACCACCGCGACGAAGGTTCTGAGCAGCGGAATCTCGAGATCCGGAATCATATCGATCAATTTTCTGAATGATCTCGATGAAGAGAATAAATTTCTCCGATGCAAACGCAATCGCTAGGGTGATTTTGAAGGGACGGCCAGCCACGATTCAGGGGCGATCAACGACCCCGGACGGGCCGCCGCTTCATAGGTGAGGAACGCTCAACGGATGTCGGGGACCCGTCCCGCCCTCGCGCGATGCTGCGCGACGGCCGGCCGCCTCTCTCCGAGATCAGTCAGGAGGGCAGAATGCTCAGGCTTGTCCGTTTCAAAGCCACTGATCGCGTCTTGCTGATCATCTGCCTGATGTACCTGGTCACCTATATCGACCGGGTGAACATCGGCACCGCCGCCCCCGCCATGCAGAAGGAGCTGGGGCTCACGAATTTCGAACTCGGCCTCGCCTTCTCGGCCTTCGCCTACCCCTATGCCTTCTTCCAGATTGCCGGCGGCTGGCTCGGCGATCGC
This sequence comes from Methylobacterium gnaphalii, assembly GCF_007992215.1. Taxonomy (GTDB): domain Bacteria; phylum Pseudomonadota; class Alphaproteobacteria; order Rhizobiales; family Beijerinckiaceae; genus Methylobacterium; species Methylobacterium gnaphalii. Next base: position 46,426 of record NZ_BJZV01000004.1, read on the forward strand.
CTCGGACCGCGCAAGACGCTGCTGATCTGCGGCGCGATCTGGTCGGCAGCCACGGTGGCGATCGGCTTCGTCGAGGGCGCGATGTCCCTCATCGTCGCCCGCTTCATCCTCGGCATCGGCGAAGGCTCGGCCTTCCCCACCGCCACCCGCGCGCTGGCCAACTGGATGCCGGCGGACAAGCGCGGCTTCGCCCAGGGCATCACCCACGCCGCCGCCCGCCTCGGCAACGCCCTGACGCCGCCGATCATCGCCTTGCTGATCGTAGCGCTCTCCTGGCGCGACAGCTTCTGGATCATCGGCGTGATCAGCTTCGCCTGGGTCGGCCTCTGGTTCTGGTATTTCCGGGACGACCCGCGCGCCCACAAGCACATCACCGAGGAAGAACTCTCCGTCCTTCCCAAGATGAAGATCGCCAGCGAGCGCAAGGCCGTGCCGTGGGGGCGCCTGCTCAAGCGGATGATGCCGGTGACGGCGACCGACTTCTGCTACGGCTGGACGCTCTGGCTGTTCCTCAACTGGATCCCCTCCTATTTCCTCCACGAGTACCATCTCGACATCAAGAAATCGGCGATCTTCGCCTCGGGCGTCTTCTTCGCCGGCGTCGTCGGCGACACGGTCGGCGGCATGGTCAGCGACCACATCCTGCGCAGGACCGGCAGCGTCTCGAAGGCCCGCGTCAGCGTGATCGTGGTCGGCTTCCTCGGTGCCTTCGCCTTCATGCTGCCGGTACTGTTCGTGCACGACCTCGTCACCATCGCGCTCTGCCTGTCCGGTGCGTTCTTCTTCGCCGAGCTGATCGTCGCGCCGATCTGGGCCGTGCCGATGGACATCGCACCCCAGCATTCGGGCACGGCCTCCGGCTTCATGAATTTCGGCTTCGGCCTCGCCGGCATGATCTCGCCGGTGGTGTTCGGCGCTGTGATCGACGCGACAGGACGCTGGGACCTGCCCTTCATCGCCTCCCTCGGCCTGCTCCTCCTCGGTGCCGTGCTCGCCCTGTTCATGCGGCCCGACGACATGTTCGTCGACGATGTCGAGCCTGCGCGTCCGGCCGTGAACGCTTCGGTGGCGGTCAGGCCCAGCGCCTGACCGCAGACCTCCCAACTTCCCTCGCCTCATCCTTCTCGACAGCAGCGTAAGGAAAGCCGCCGCATGTCCGTCGTCAGCCTCAAAGTCCCCGATCGGCAGGAGCCGGTCCCCGTCCCCCCGAGTGCGGTCGAGCCGGGTCCCGTCGACGCCGTGATGCTCAAGGCCCGAGCGGCCCAGCGCGCATTCGCCCATGTCGACCAGGAGACGGCCGACGCCGCCGTCCGGGCACTGGCCTGGGCGCTCTACCAGCCCGACCACGCCCGCGAGCTCGCCGAACTGGCGGTGGCGGATACCGGCCTCGGCAACGTCGCCGACAAGATCCGCAAGAAGCAGCGCAAGACCTTCGGGACGCTGCGCGATCTGCTGCGCTCACCCTCCGTCGGCGTGATCGAGCGCGACGAGGCCAAGGGGCTCGTCAAATACGCCAAGCCCATGGGCGTGATCGGCGCGGTGACGCCCTCGACCAATCCCGGCGCGACGCCGGTCAACAAGGCGATGATGGCCGTGAAGGGCCGCAACGCCATCGTCATCGCCCCGTCGCCGCTCGGCTACCGCACCACCGCGCGCATCGTCGACCTGATGCGCGAAGAACTCGCCAAGATCGGGCTGCCGCAGGACCTCGTGCAGATCCTGCCTTCCCCGGTGACCAAGGACTCCACCGAGGCCCTGATGAAGGCCTGCGACCTCGTCGTGGTGACAGGCTCGCAGGACAATGTCCGCCGCGCCTATTCGAGCGGGACGCCGGCCATCGGCGTCGGCGCCGGCAACGTGCCGGTGATCATCGACGAGACCGCCGACCTCAACGCGGCCGCCGAGAAGATCCGCGAGTCGAAGATCTTCGACAACGCCACCTCGTGCTCGTCGGAGAACGCCGTCGTCATCGTCGACGCGGTCTACGACAAGGCCATCGCTGCCCTGGAGCGGGCCGGTGCCTATCTCTGCACGCCGGAGGAGAAGCAGCGTGTCGTCGAGCGGCTCTGGGTCAAGGGCAAGCTCAGCCGCGACCTCATCGCCCGCGACGCCGATATCCTGGCCCGGGCCTTCGAGCTCCCGAAGGAGGCCGAGGGCAAGGCGTTCTTCCTCGTGGAAGAGACCGGCGTCGGGAAGGCCTATCCGCTCTCCGGCGAGAAGCTGGCCCTGGTCCTCACCGTCTACCGCGCCAGCGATTTCAAGGCCGCCAAGGCGCGGGTCGACGAGATCCTGAACCATCAGGGCAAGGGCCATTCCTGCGGCCTGCACACCACGAACATGGACCGGGCCCGCGAGCTCGCCGAGGATCTCGAGGTGGTGCGCGTGCTCGTGAACTTCGCCCACACTTTCGGCAATGGCGGCGGCTTCAATTCGGGGCTCGGCTTCACGCTCAGCATGGGCTGCGGCTCCTGGCAGAAGAACTCGATCTCCGAGAACCTGAGCTACCGGCACATGCTCAACATCACCCATCTCGTCACGCCGATCCCTGAGGACAAACCCACCGAGCTCGAACTGTTCGGCCCGCACTGGAAGCGGATCGGACACGAGGAGGCCGCACGATGAACTTTCTCGAACACGTCGCGAAGGCGCGGGTGCTCGCGCCCGCCGGCATCCCGGTGCCGCGCTCGGTCCATTGTCGCACGGCCGAAGAGGCCGCGCTGGCCTTCGAGGAGCTCGGGCCCTGCATGGTCAAGGCTCAGGTACCCACCGGCAAGCGCGGCAAGGCCGGCGGCATCAAGCCGGCGAACTCGGCCGCCGAGGCCCGGAGCGTTGCCGAGCGCATCCTCTCCATGAGCATCGACGGCCATGCCGTCGGCTCGGTGCTGCTCGAGGAGCAGGCCCGGATCACCCGCGAGTTCTACGCGGCGATCCTGACCGACTTCGCCAGCCGGCGCCCGCTGGTGCTGTTCTCCACCGAGGGCGGCATGGATATCGAGGAGGTCGCCGCCACGCGTCCCGACGCGCTGCGCCGGCATCTCGTCGATATCGACAAGGGTTTCGACGAAGCTGCCGCGCTCGCGATGCTGTCGGGGCTCGACCTCGGCGGCACCGACGGGAAGGTCGCCGAGATTCTCGCGGCGCTCTACGCCACGAGCGGCAAGACGGATGCGGAGCTGATCGAGATCAACCCGCTCGCCGTCCTCGCCGACGGCCGGGTCGTGGCGCTGGACTGCAAGCTGACCCTGGACGATTCCGCGGGGTTCCGGCAGCCGGAGCTGTCACTTGAGGCGGCCGAGGAGCCGATGACCGATCTCGAACGCCAGGGCGCCGAGAACGGCCTGAAATTCATCCAGCTCGATGGCAATGTCGGCGTGCTCGCCAACGGCGCCGGGCTGACCATGACGACCATGGACGTCATCGCCCATTGCGGTGGCCGGCCGGCGAACTTCCTGGAGATCGGCGGCGAGGCCTACACCAAGTCGGAAGCGGCGCTGAAGCTCGTCCTGTCCAATCCGGGCGTGAAGAGCCTCGTCGTCAATTTCTGCGGCGCCTTCGCCCGTACCGACGTGATGGCCGAGGGGGTCGTCACGGCCTGGAAGCGGTTGAACCCGAGCATTCCGGTCTTCTTCTCGATCCATGGGACCGGCGAGGACGAGGCCGTGCGCCTCGTGCGCGAAGGACTCGGCCAGGAGCCCTTCGACCTGATGGAGGATGCGGTCCAGGCCGCCGTGAACGCAGCAAGCGGAGAGGCCGCCCGATGATCATCTACCGCCAGTCCGCCCGCGTGCTCGTCCAGGGCATCACCGGCAAGCAGGGCACCTTCTGGACCGAGAAGATGATGGAGTGCGGCACGCAGGTCGTGGCCGGGGTCAATCCGAAGCGCGCCGGCGAGACCCATCTCGGTGTGCCGGTCTATGCCTCGGCCAAGGCCGCGATGGCGCAGACGCCCTTCGACGTCGCCGTGATGTTCATCCCGCCGGCCATGGCGCGCGACGCCGCCATCGACGCGATCGAGGCCGGCGCCAAGACCGTGGTGATCCTCACAGAGCACATCCCGGCCCGCGACGTGATGGCGATCCACTACGCGGCGGCAACCCACCACACCCGCATCATCGGGCCGAATACGGCGGGCATCGTCACGCCGGGCGAGGGCTTTGTCGGCATCATGCCGGGGCACAATGGAAACATCTTCCAGCCGGGCGAGGTCGGCGTGATCTCGCGCTCGGGCAGCCTCGGCACGCTGATCTGCCTCAACCTGACCCGGGCCGGCATCGGCCAGTCGGCCTTCCTCGGCATCGGCGGCGACCCGATGATCGGCACCACGACGCGGGATGCCCTCAAGGCGCTCGACGAGGATGCCCGCACCCGTGCCGTGGTGCTCGTCGGCGAGATCGGCGGGGCCATGGAAGAGGCGGCGGCGGAATATGCCTCCGGCATGTCGAAGCCGGTGGTGTCCTTCATCGCCGGCCGCGCCTCGCCGCCCGGCAAGAAGATGGGCCATGCCGGCGCGATCGTGTCCGGCACCATGGGCAGCTACGAGGGCAAGCGCCGGGCTCTCGAAGCTGCGGGCGTCGCCGTCGCCGACACGCCGTCCGAGATCCCCGGCCTGCTCGAAGCCGGTCTCGGCGGCAGCCTGACCCACTCGGCGGCGATCGCGCTCCGCGCCTGAGCCGCCCAGAACGAAAGCGCCGCGGGCCTGCCAGCCCGCAGCGCTTTCGGATTCTCAGGAGTCGAGGCCTACGCGCCGACGACGGTCTTGAGGTGGCCGATCAGCGAGGCGACGCTGCCGAACTTCTCCGCGAAATCCGGATCGAAATAGGCGGCGCGCGCCGCAACGATGACCACGACCATCGCCCAGAACAAGCCGACGCCGGAGCGCAGCGCGATCCGCGAAGCGGTGCTGGAACGGGGCTGGTCGGCGTCGAGTGCCACCGGCTCACCGAAGGGGTCGAATTGGATCGGACGCATGGCGGCCACGAAGGTTCGGGAACTGAACTGTAGGTCGTGGCAGCATAGCCCCGAAGCAATGGTGGCGTTTTCCGAATTTCACCTGTAGCGGGGAGAGTCCTTCTCCCCTCAAAATTCGGGAGAGAAGAATCCTCTCAACTAAGCCGCGGCGCCTTGAGGCCCTGGTGACGTTGCTGTGTCGGCAGCGCCGATACCGTCACGACGGATCGCGGCGCGAGATCGACGAGCCGACGATCGAGACGGCCGCCGCGGCGAGGCCGAACCCGATTGCACCGGCCATGACGGCGACAGGGTGAAGGCTCGCACGGGTATAGGCGCTCGTTCGCATGGCATAGAGCGGCTGCGTCCCGTGCGTCTCGCCGGCCTCCGTTGCCGCGTGGAGCGCGCCTTCCGGGCGACGTGGCGGCTTCGCCCGTTTCTGCAGAGCGATGATCGCCGGCGCGAGGAGGTCGAAGGCGCCCGGCGCAAACTCCTTCATTGCCACCAGTGCCTTGCCGCTGCCGCCAACGAAGATGTCCCGCTGGGGACGAACGGCGGCGTGCAGGATCGCCTCGGCGACCACCTCCGGCCGATAGATCGGCGGCGGCAGGGTCGGTTCGCGGTCCATGTAGTTTCGCGCCCGCTCGGGCAGCGGGGTGTCGATCGAGGTCGGCTTGATCAGCGTCACGGAGACCGGAGCCCCCTCGTCCCGTAGCTCCATGCGCAGGGCATCGGTGAAGCCCTTCACCGCGTGTTTGCTCGCGGCGTACATGCCCTGGAACGGGAAGGCGAGGTCCGACGCGACGCTGCCGACATTGATCAATGTGCCGCCCCGCCGCCGCAGATGCTCGACGGCGACGAGCGATCCGAAGACAGTGCCCCAGAGGTTGGTCTGCAGCAGGCGCGCGTGGTCCTCGTCGGAGATCTCGCGCAGGCGCCCGTAGATCGTGAGCCCGGCAACGTTCACCCAGGTGTCGAAGCCGCCGAACGTCGCGATCGCGGCGTCGGCCACGGCCTGGACGTCCTCGCGGCGGCCGACATCGGCGACGACATCGAGCGCCTGCCCGCCGGCACGCTCGATCTCGGCGCGGGCCTCGGCCAGCGCGTCGCGGCTTCGTGCCGCGAGCACCACGCGGGCCCCTCGGGCCGCCGCCATTCGTGCGGTCGTCAACCCGATGCCGGACGAGGCACCGGTGATGACGATGACCTGCTTGGAGAGGGGCTTGCGGCGGCTCACCGGTCGGCCTTCTCGCCCGCGACGGTCAGCTCGACGTAGCGGCGCGTGGTCGGGACGACGAGGTCGCGCACCACCTGCGCCATGGCCTCTTCCTCCTTCAGGGATTGCTGGAGCCCCGTGAGGTTGCCTTGTCCCGCAGCTTCGCCAATGGCGAGCAGCGAGGTGTAGGCGGCGATCTCGAAGTTCTCGAAGGCGTGGTTGGCGTAGGCGTTCTTCAGGATCTCGTCCTGCGCCGGCGTATGGCCCAGTGCCATCATGTTGCCGACGAAGCCGAGGAAGCCCTCCTTGATGGCCGAGGGGCTCTCGGCGAGCCCTTGCAGGGCTTCCTCCAGACGGTCGCGCTGTCCATGCGTCTCCGCGATATGGCGGCGCAGCGCGTCCTCCATCTCCGGATAGTTCTTCAGCCGCTCGACCTGCCGTTCCATGATCTGCAGCGCCTGCAATTCCAGCGCGTGCGTGTTCTTCAGCGCGGTAACGTAGATCTCGCGCGTGTCGATCGCCATGCTCTGCTCCTGTCGATGAATGGGGATGGCCCGGGGGCCGGTCCTGGATAGACCCCGCAGGCCTCGCCCAGGTTCCCAGTTCGGGATTCGCCTGGCCGCGGCGCAGGCGCGCATGGCACCGGGGCTCCGCCTTCGCCCGTTGATCGGAGGTGTCCTAGGATTGGCCGGCGAGCTCCCGGGCCATGTCGACGACCGCATCGACATCCGCGTGGTGAAGCATGTGGCCGAGGCCTCGCAGCCACCGAAGACGGGCTCCGGGGATCAGCGAGGCGGCGAGGCGCCCGTGCAGGTAGGGGTTGGTGACGATGTCCGACCCGCCGCACAGGATGCCGACGGGCATGCGGCAGCCGGCATAGGATGCGGCGCTCCGGGTCAGGTCGCTCCAGAGCAGGTTCGCATTCTCGCCATCCGCGACAAGCCGGCTCGGCCGGCTGGCGAGCGCGAAGGGAAACTCGGCGGCGAAGCGGGCCGGCATGGCCTGCGGCAGGAACATCGCGCGCCAGAGCAGGGGCAGCAGCGCCGCATCCGTGCCGGCCGAGAACCGGGACAGGACGTCGCCGATCACCGGCATGGCGCGGGGACCGAACAGCAGCTGCTCCAGGCGAAGCTCCGGGAAGCAGATCGGCGAGATCGCGACCGCCGCGGCGGTCTCCTCCGGGTAGGCCATGCCGTGGGCCAGAACCACGGCGCCCCCGAAGGAATGGCCGACGAGGACCGGCCGGACCAGGCCGAGGCGGCGCGCGACGTCGCGGAGAATCTCGGCCTGACGCCACAGCGACGCGTCGGAGAGCCGGGCATGTTCGCTCATCCCGTGGCCCGGCCGGTCGATCGCCACGACGTGGAAGTGCCGCGACAGCGCCGCCATCGGCCCCAGCCACATGTCCTCGAGCGTCATCAGCGCGCCGTGGACGAGGATCAGGGCGGGACCGGATCCTGCCTCGACATAGGCGATCCGCGGCCCGTCGGGCAGGTCGAGGAACTGCCGGCGCAGGCCTTCACCAGCGGGAGGCATGGGGAAAGCCGGCGTATCGCCCGTGGGGGCGACCGGCAGGTCGAGAGAGGCCATGGGGTGCGAACGAACCTTCGTTGAGAGAACCTCGGGAGGGGATCGTCGGACGCGCTCGGGATTGGCGGCCATCCAGGGCCTCAGCGGCTCTGCCGGCTGAGCACGTCGATCCGATACGCCTCGGCGCGCGCTTGAGCCTCGATCCGCAGGTAGGCACGGGACGCCGCGATGAACAGCTCGGCCGCTTCATCGCCCGTCAGGGGGTAGTGCGTCTCGCCCGTCCAATGCACGAGCACGACGCTGCCGCCGTCGCGAAGGCTGCCCCGCACCCGCTCGGCCAGGCGTTCCACGTCGCCGCGATCGAGATAGTAGACGACCTCGGACAGCAGGATCAGGTCGAAGGCGCCCTCGGCCCAGTCGTTCGGGACCTGTCCGAGCCTCAGGTCGACATGGGCGTGGTCCCGGCAGCGCTCGCGCGCCCGCTCCAGGGCGGCTGCCGCGACGTCGAGGCCGACGAGCGTCTCGCAGCGCCCGGCAAGCTGGTGTGTGAGCACGCCGATCGAGCAGCCCACCTCCAGCGCACGCGCGTAGCGGTCCTGCGGCAGGGCAGCGAGGGTCGCGGCGTATTTCTCGCGCTCGTAGTCGCTGGTCTCGAACCGCCAGGGGTCGGGATCGGCGGCGTAGCGCTCGTCGAAATAGCTCGGCGGCAGGGTCGTCGCGTGCCGGGTCACGGGCCATTCTCCAGGGCGTGTCCGAGGGTGGCGCGACGCGAGCGGTCATCGTCACGCCAGGTGGGGATGGCAGGGCGATCAGGCATGGCCGGCGCCGTCCGCGGGGCTTGGCAGCAGAGCGGCCGAGGCCGGCTCGGGCCTTTGCAGGGCGGCTCGCAGGCGCGAGCATCGGCGCAGGGCCATCAGCAGGGCCTCGGCGAGGCGGATCTGCCCAGGGAGCTGGCTGGGTCGAAGCGGCCGGTAGGCGAGGTGGGGGCTGGTGCATTCCACGGCGGCGAGGATGAGGCCGAGGCTGCCGCCCCGTGCGATGACGGTCGCCGCCTCGCTGCCGATGCCGAGCCACGGAGCCCAGAGCCGCGTCCGACCGATCCGTCCGCTGGCATGGAGACCGCGCAGCCTTCGCCGCCAGGCGAAGCGGAACAGGGCGCGCGGCAGTGGCTCGAGCCGGGGATCGCAGGGACTGTCCGGCATCGCGCAGCGCAGCCTCATCGTATCGGCGGCCCCGCCGGGCGCGCGCCCTTCGAGACGTCCCGAGGTCACGACCGAGACCCCCGGCTCGTGACGGACCCGCGCATCGCTGCCAAGCAGCGAGGAGACGAAGGCGCGGTCCTCGCCGACCGCGAGGGCGGGCATGCCGCCGACCTGCCGATAGGTCGCGAGGCGAACCGCGAGCGTCGCCCCGGAGGTGGTCCAGTGCCGCGGCCACGGATCGTGCGGCAACGGGTCGATCCAGGCCTCCAGCTCGACGAGGAGCGCCTCATAGGCGCCCTCCCGCTGCCCGCGGGCATGGAGCGCATCCGGCAGCCGCACCGCGTCGTCGGAGTCGAGGGTGATCTGGCCCGCTACGGCGTCAATGCCCTCGGCGATGATGGCGAGGTTGCGTGCGACCCAATCGGGGGGCACCCGCGTGTCGGCATCCGTCGTCAGCAGGACGCCGTCGGCCGCTCCTGCCTCTTCGAGCCAGGCCGCCGCCGCCTCCATGGCCTCGCGCCGGGCCCAGCCGGCATTGGCCCCGGCAAATGTCCGCTCGACGACCCGAACCGGGATCCCCAGCCCATTGCGCAGGGATGCGACCACCTGCCCGGTCCCGTCCGTACAGTTGTTCAGGAACAGAAGGGCGCCGAGCCCGCTTGCCCCCAGACCTTCCTGGCCGCTCACCGATTTGAGGCAGCCTTCGATCCGCTCGACTTCGTTGAAGATCGGAATCGCAACGATGGCCCTCAATGGTCGTGTGACCACGTCCGTGGCCCGGACATTTTTGCTGTGTTTACGCTCAACGCGACGAACTCCGGCTTGCCGGTAGTTCGAGGGGTCGTCCGGCCTGCACATAATGGCGTCGGCGGGCCACCCGTTCATTTCGCATGCCGATTTCGCCGCTCCCACAGTGACGCACCCGACAGCACGGCATGCACGCCGTCAGCCTCGGTGCCCTGACTTCGCACCGGCGAACGCCAGGGACAGTTTCGAGCCCCTTTCCTTAGTGTCGGCTCTTACCAACAGGATCGGGCCCGGCCTCGCCTTGGCTCGCGCCGCGCTGCCGGCCCAATCCTTCATGGCTCGATAAGCGTAGCCGGATATGATGGGCCGATGATCCGGTCGATCCTCAGCCTCGGCATTCTGTCCGTCCTCGCCGGCGCTGCCGTGATGGTGAAGGCCGCCGAGGTGCCCACCCTGGCGACGGTCACGGGAACCTGCGAGCGGCTGGTGATCGCGGGGCAGGACGTCACCGGGCAGTGCACGGGTTCGCTGCTGAACACGAGCTACGCCACCGGGCGCGTCGGGTTCTACTTCGTCACCGGCGATGGGGGCGCGCTGACCTTTACGGGGCTCGGCAGCGCGCAGGTCAAGCTGGACCCGGATACCGCCGTGCAGCCGGTCGACGGGGTGATCTTCGGCTTCAAGGGGCAGTACGACCGCGTCAAGGCGGTCGGGATGTGCCGGTTCACCAATCCGGTCGCCCAGCCGGGCAGCGTGAGCTGCAGCGCCGAGACACCGGGCGGAGCCTTCGCAGCCGAGTTCGTGACGGACGGCAAGCCGCCCGAGATCGTGAAGCCCTGACGGGTTCAGGCTGCCGGACGCGTCCGGTAGGGCGCGAACCAGTCGAGACCGTCCTGCGTGCGCGCGGCCGGGCGATACTCGGCGCCAACCCAGCCGTCATAGCCGATGCGGTCGAGCCATTCGAACAGGCTGGAGAAGTCGATCGCGCCGCTGCCCGGCTCGTGCCGGCCGGGCGCGTCGGCCACCTGGATATGGCTGATCTGTCCGAGATGCGCCGCGATGGCCGCCCCCGGATCCTCGCCCATCATCCGCATATGGTAGACGTCGTACTGCACGAAGAGGTTGGCGGAGCCGGTCTCGGCGATCAGGTCCAGCGCCTGCGCCGTGCCCGTCAGGAAGAAACCCGGCATGTCGCGGGTGTTGATCGCCTCGATCACGAGCCGGATGCCGGCCCGCTCCAGCTCCGCGGCGGCGAAGGTGAGGTTGTCGAGGAAGGTGTCGCGCAGCCGCGTCCGGCTGATCCCCTCGGGCGCCAGCCCGGCGAGGCAGTTCAGCCGGGTGCAGCCGAGCGTGGTCGCGTAGTCGATCGCGCGGCCGACGCCGTCACGGAACTCGGAGACCCGCTCCGGCAGGATGGCGATGCCGCGCTCGCCCGCCTCCCAGTCCCCCGGCGGCAGGTTGTGCAGGACGCACGTCAGGTCGTGACGCGAGAGCCGTTCGGCGATGGCTTCTTTCGGTGCCTCGTAGGGAAACTGGATCTCCACCGCCTCGAACCCGGCCTCCGCCGCCTGTTCGAAGCGGTCGAGAAAACTGTTCTCCGAGAACAGCAGGCTGAGATTGGCGGCGAAGCGGGGCATGGGTCGTGGAACCTGGGGCGGAAACGTCGCTTCGATCCGTCGCGTCTCGCGATCATGCAGCGGCGCAGATCAGCCGAGGGCAATTTCACCGCGACGCGGCGGAACGCGCGGCTGCTAGGCGTGGATATCCCCTGATGAGACCGTTCCCCGCAGAGGGCAAGGCAGCGGCATGACGGAGTCGTTCCTTCCTATCCTGTTTCTCGTCGCCGCATTCAGCGTCACTGCCGTAGCCGCAGCCTTCCTCACGCGGCTCGTCCTACGCCGGCGGCGTACCGAGAAGCCGGTCGCTCAGGAATGTGACCCGCGCGATCTACGCACCTGGTAGGCGCGAGACGGCTCCTTGCGCCGTCTACGGTGCACCCGTATTCAGCTCTCGGACCGGCTCCGCTCGGGCGGAGCGGCGAGACCCATTTCGATGCTCCGTTCCATCGCCAGCTTTCTCGGCCTGCCCTTCCTCAGCCGCGCGCTCGGGTTGCTGCTCCTGGCCGGCGGCTTCGTGCAGATCGTCTATGACGGCGCCCGCTCCATCGCCAACAACACCTTGCGGATCACCACCTTGAGCGAATTGCTGTTCGCGCTGTTCAAGGACAAGGCGAACGCGCTGCAGGGCTCGATCGAGGGTGTCGCCCCGTGGCTCTGGCAGGCGCTCGTCCTACCGCTGACGCTGGCACCGGCCGCCGTCGTGCTCCTGCTGATCGGCGCGGCGCTGCTCTGGCTCGGCCAGCCGGGCCGAGAGCCGATCGGCTTCGTGATGCGGACCTAAGGCGCCACCGGTCTCAAATCCCCCAGTAGGGTGCAGCATTGTAGTAGCGGTGGACGTGCTCCTCCCATTCGCGCTCGTCCTGCGGGTCACCGCCCTCGGGAGAGCGAGCGGGGGCGTTGCGGAGTTGCTCCTCGGTGATGTCGACGGAATAGGCGTCCATGCCGGTGTCGTAGGTCAGCACGGCCCAGGGCAGCGTGTAGTAGTCCTCGCCGAGGCCGAGGAAGCCGCCGAAGCTCATCACCACGTAGGCGACGCGGCCAGAGGTCTTGTCGAGCATCAGGCGTTCGATACGGCCGACCTTGCTGCCATCCGGCCGTCTGACCTCCGCGCCGACGACGCGGTCGCTCGCGATCAGGGTGCGGGGAGGGCGCTGGGCCGTCCCGGTCTTGGTCTCGGTCTCCATGGCGCAGGTCTCGCAACCTTGTTACATCGTGGCTGAAAAACGCCTGGGCAACCGGGCACGTTCCGGTGGGGCGGTCCAGCCGCTCGCGTCTTGTTCGAGGGATCCACGAGCCGATGCCGCTGACCGTCCGCCTGCCCTGTGCACTCGCCTTCACACTGGCGATGCTCGCCGCACCAGCCATGGCACAGGACAAGGGAACGCTCGATCCGAAGCCGCTGCCGCCGCTCGCCAATCCCAACGACCCCTCGACGCCCGCCAAGGCGCTGTTCGGCCGTGTCACCGCGCCGTCGAGCGGCCCGGCCGTGCCCTACGGCTCCTACGCCAAGGGCTGTTTCTCGGGCGGCGAGGGCCTGCCCTTCGACGGGCCGACCTGGCAAGTGATGCGTCCCTCGCGCAACCGGCGCTGGGGCACGCCCTACCTCATCAGCTTCATCGAGCGGCTCGCGAACAAGGCGCCGCAGGTCGGCTGGCCGGGACTGCTGGTCGGCGACATGGCGCAGCCGCGCGGCGGGCCGATGCTGACGGGCCATGCCTCTCACCAGATCGGCCTCGACGCCGATGTCTGGCTGACGCCGATGCCGAACCGCACCCTGACGCGGGCCGAGCGCGAGCAGATCTCGGCCACCGACATGGTGCGCGCCGACCGCCGCGACATCGACGAGGAAGTCTGGACGCCGGCCCATACCGCGCTGATCCGGCTCACGGCCCGGCAGCCGGAGGTGGCGCGCATCTTCGTGAATGCGGCGATCAAGAAAGCGCTCTGCCGCGAGGCCGGCAGCGACCGCGGCTGGCTCACCAAGGTCCGCCCGATGTACGGGCACAACTACCACTACCATATCCGGCTCGCCTGCCCGCGCGGTGCCGAATCCTGCAATGATCAGGCGCCTCCGCCCAGCGGCGACGGTTGCGGGTCCGAGCTCGACTACTGGTTCAGCGCTGCGGTGCTGAACCCGCCCAAGCCCAAGCACCCGCCGCGGCCCAAGCCGCCGATGACCATGGCCGCGCTCCCCGACGCCTGCCGAACCGTTCTGCACGCGCGCTGACGGGCTCGCCCGCGCCTCTCGCGCGGCAGACTTCGATCGTGCACGATCGGCGGCATGACCGTTCAGGATCGACGCCTGCCCTCGCCGCCGGAACACAGGGCCGCCCGGCTGCGCCCGGGATTGCGACACCGCCACCTCGGCATGATCGCCCTCGGCGGCATGATCGGGGCCGGGTTGTTCGTCGGCTCGGGGTCGGTCATCCGGCAGGTCGGGCCGGGAGCCTTCCTGTCCTATGCCGCCACCGGCCTGCTTATCATCCTGGTGATGCGGATGCTCGGCGAGATGGCCACGGCCGCGCCCTCCACCGGCTCGTTCGTCAGCTATGCCCGGGAGGCGCTGGGCGACTGGGCCGGCTTCGCAACGGCGTGGCTCTACTGGTACTTCTGGGTGATCGTCGTCGGCTTCGAGGCCGTGGCCGGGGCCGGACTGCTGCAGGTCTGGCTGCCAGAGGTGCCGCTCTGGACGCTGTCGCTCGGCCTAATGCTCTTGATGACGGCGACGAACCTCACCTCGGTCGGCGCCTACGGCGAGTTCGAGTACTGGTTTGCCGGCATCAAGGTGCTGGCGATCCTCGCCTTCCTTGTCCTCGGCGGCAGTTTCGCCCTCGGGCTCTGGCCCGGCCATCCGATGGATTTCTCGAATCTATCACGCGGCGGCGGCCTGTTTCCCAACGGCGTCGGCGCGATCTTTTCGGGGGTCGTGGTGGTGGTGTTCTCGATGGTCGGTGCGGAAATCGCCACCGTTGCCGCCGCAGAGACACCTGATCCGGCGAAGGCCGTCGCGCGGGCGACACGCACCGTGGCTCTTCGGATCATCATCTTCTACGTCGGCTCGATCCTGCTGCTCGCGATCATCCTGCCGTGGGATGGCCTGGCGCCGGGCGGCTCGCCCTTCGTCGCCGCCTTCGAGCGGATGGGGTTCGGCTGGGCGGGCGACGCGACGAATGCGGTGGTGCTCACCGCTGTCCTGTCCTGCCTGAATTCGGGACTCTACACCGCCTCGCGGATGCTGTTCGTCCTCGGTGAACGCGGCGAGGCGCCGAGTGCGCTGATGCGGCTCAACCGTTCCGGTGTCCCCGTATCCGCGATCCTGGTCTCCACAGCCTTCGGCTACCTTGCGGTGGTCGCCGCCTACCTGTCGCCGGATGCGGTCTTCCTGTTCCTGCTCAACTCCTCGGGCGCCGTCATCCTGCTGGTCTATCTGGCGATCGCGGTCTCGCAGCTGATCCTGCGGCCGCGCATCCCGCCGGGTCGCGCCGTCGTGCGGATGTGGCTCTATCCCTACCTGACGCTCGCCACGATCGCGGCGATGCTCGGTATCCTCGCCGCCATGGCCTTTCAGCCGGAAACCCGCTCACAGCTGATGCTCAGCCTGCTCTCGGCCGCGTTCGTGCTGGGTGCCTACGGTCTCCGACGACGCCTCGGCGCCCGGACCGCCTCGGCAGTCTCGTAAGATGGGCCGAACGAGCCTGTCGTTCGAGCCGAGGTCCGGGAAGGGTGCAGTCAGCGCGGGGCACGAGGTGAACGCTGAGCACACAGCGGCGCTCAGGCCGCCCCATTCGCGGAGTCACGCAGATACGCCGTGAGGTTGCGCTGGATACGCTCGAGCGGCACTTCGGCCGGATCGGGCAGGGCGAAGGTCTGGCCTGTGATGGTCTCGAAGGCGCGGATATAGACGGCGGCGGTCTCGAGCACGACTTCACTGGGGATCTCCGGGATCGGGTCTCGGTAAGGATCGCAGCGCGCGACAACCCAGTTGCGGACGAAATCCTTGTCGAAGCTCTCCGGCGCCATGTCGGCCGCAAAGCGTTCGGGGTAGCTTTCCGCGAACCAGTAGCGGCTGCTGTCGGGGGTGTGGATCTCGTCGGCGAGCACGATCCGTCCGTCCGCGTCTGTTCCGAATTCGTACTTGGTGTCGGCGAGTATCAGGCCGCGCTCGGCCGCCAGTGCCTGGCCGCGAGCGAACAGTGCCAGCGCCGTCTCGGAGACGGTCCGCCACTGCTCTGCCGTGAGCAGCCCCTGCTCCAGGATCGCGGCAGCGGTGAGCGGCTCGTCGTGCCCGCCATCAGCCGCCTTCGTCGTCGGCGTGATGATCGCTTCCGCCAGCCGCTCGTTCGGGCGCAGGCCCTCCGGCAGCCGGTGGCCGTACATCTCGCGCTCGCCGCGCCGATACCGGGTCAGGATCGACGTCGAGGTCGTGCCCGCGAGATATCCTCGCACCACGATCTCGACCGGCAGGATGTCGAGGCGACGGCCGACGACCACGTTCGGATCCGGATAGGCGAGCACGTGGTTCGGACAGATGTCGGCAGTCCGCTCGAACCAGTAGCGAGCGGTCTGCGTCAGAACTTGACCCTTGAAGGGAATGGCGGCGAGCGGACGGTCGAAGGCGCTGATCCGGTCGGTGGTGATCAGGATGCGGCGACCGTCGGGGAGATCGTAATTGTCGCGGACTTTGCCCCGGTAGCGGTTCGGCAGCCCGGCGATCTCCGCCTCGGTCAGAACTTGATGTGCGTGCTGCGCAAGAGAAGCGATGTCCATCGACTGCCTTGTCCGCTCGGCTCGAAATGAAAGAGCGATCAGGCCTCGTAGCAGGAAAGCGGCATGACCGCTTGCACTATGCGCTGGAGGCGGTGCGGCCTGACCGATCGACGGGCGAGCGCCCGGCCGCTCAAGAGTCGTGGTGCCCCGCCGAAGCCCGGTCCGTCAGCGCCATGAGGAGACCCGAGACCACGAAGACCATGTGGATGCCGACGAACCAGGCAAGCTCGCGGTCCGTGTAATTCTTCATGTCCATGAAGGCCTTGAGGAGCTGGATCGCCGAGATCGCGACGATCGACGACATCAGCTTGAGCTTCAGCCCCGTGAAGTCGATCGTGCCCATCCATTCGGGCCAGTCCTTGTGGTCCGTATGGTCGAACTTCGAGACGAAGTTCTCGTATCCAGAGAACATCACGATGACCAGCAGCGAGGCGGTGAACGACAGGTCCACCAGCGTCAGCACGCCGAGGATGGTCTGCGACTCGTCCAGCTCCAGCAGGTGCCCGGCGAAATGCCAGATCTCCTGGCCCAGCTTGACCAGGAGGATCAGCAGACCGAGCACCAGAGCCGCGTAGAACGGCGCGAGCAGCCAACGGCTCGCGAAGAGAAAACGCTCGAAGCCCCGTTCCAACATCCGTCTGCCGATCCCCTCTGCGACCGGCAGCGGATGTGCCATGCGGGTGCCGCCTCTTCAAGCGGCCCCGCTCGGAACGGCTACGCCGCCGCCGCGCCCTCACCGAGGCCGACCGGGCACGACACGCCGGTGCCGCCGAGCCCGCAATAGCCGCCCGGGTTCTTGGCGAGGTATTGCTGGTGGTAGTCCTCGGCGAAGTAGAAGGCCTCGAGTGGCGCGATCTCGGTGGTGATCGCCCCGTAGCCCTGCTCGGCCAGCGCCCGCGCGTAGCGCTCGCGCACGGCGCGCGCCGTCTCGGCCTGGGCCTCGCTCGTCGTGTAGATGCCCGAACGGTACTGCGTGCCCGTGTCGTTGCCCTGGCGGTAGCCCTGGGTCGGGTCGTGGCTCTCGAAGAAGGTCTTGAGCAGCGACTCGAGCGGCAGCACCGCAGGATCGTAGGCGACGAGCACGACTTCGTTGTGCCCGGTCTGGCCGGAACAGACCTCCTCGTAGGTCGGGTTCGGCGTGAAGCCGGCGGCGTAGCCGACGGCCGTCACGAACACGCTCTCGGGCAATTGCCAGAACTTGCGCTCGGCACCCCAAAAGCAGCCGAGACCCAGCACGATGGTCTCGATGCCGGGCGGGTAGGGGCCTTTCAGCGGATTGCCGTTCACGAAGTGCCGCTCGGCGGTGGGCAGCGGGTTCGGACGCCCCGGCAGGGCATCGGCGGCGGCAGGCATTTCGGCGCGCTTGCGGAAGAACAGCATGGATACGCCTCTCGCGTGTCGGGAGATGTCTTGGGTCCCCCGAATATGGGGTGCGAGACCCGCGCTTGCGATGGGCGTCTGGGCCGTTCAGTGCCGGTCGTCGAGCGCTGGCGGCAGGGGAGCGACCTCGATGCCCTCGTCGATGAGGGCGCGGGCCTCCTCCAGGCTCGCCTCGCCATAGATCGCGCGGGTCGGTGCATCGCCGTAATGCATGGCGCGGGCTTCGTCCGGGAAGCGTTCGCCGACATTGTCGGCCGTGCGCGTTACCTCCTCGCGTACCGCCCGAAGCAGCGCGCGCAGGCGTTTCTCCGCCTCGGCGATCATCGGCACAGCTGTTTCGGCCGATGCGGCAGGCGGCGTGTCCGCTCCGCTCTCGACCGGAGCGGGCAGCCCGGTCCGTTCCCTGTCCCTGCGTGCGATCGCAGGAGCCATCAGAGCCTTGGAGACCTTGCGCGAGTCGCAGAACGGGCAGGAGACGAGGCCGCGCTCGGCCTGCTCGTCATAGGCGCTGCCGGAGGGGAACCAGCTCTCGAAGCTGTGGCCTGAATCGCAGGCGAGTGTGTAGCGGATCATGGGACTTAGATGGGGACGGCTCAGGCGTGGCGCACGCTGAAGGGTCGCGCGTTGCGCAGGGCCGGGATACGCCCGCGGACCTCAGCGACCTGGGCGAGATCGATCTCGGCAAGGATGATGCCCGGTGCGTTGCCCTCGGCCTCGGCGAGGATCCGGCCCCAGGGATCAACGATCAGGGAATGGCCGTAGGTCTCGCGGCCGTCCTCGTGCAGGCCGCCCTGGGCTGCGGAGATCATGAACGAACCCGTTTCCACGGCGCGGGCGCGCTGCAACAAGTGCCAATGCGCCTCTCCCGTCTGCCGGGTGAAGCAGGCCGGCGCAGTCAGCACCTCGGCCCCAGCCTCGGCCAGAGCCCGGAAGATCGCGGGGAAGCGGATATCGTAGCAGATCGAGATGCCGAGCTTGGCCCAGGGCAGGGAGGCCATCACCGCGCAGTCGCCGCCGGTATAGGTCGCCGATTCCCGCCAGCTCTCGCCGTTCGGGAGATCTACGTCGTAGAGATGGACCTTGTCGTAGGAGGCACGGATTTCCCCACCGGCATCGATCAGGAAAGCGCGGTTGGCGATCTTGTCGCCGTTCCTGACGGCGAGCGAGCCGATCTGGATGACGACGCGGTTCTCGCGGGCTGCCTCGCGCAGGCCGGCGAGCGTCGGGTCGGTCTCCTGCGGCCCGATCCGTTCGAACAGGCGCTCCCGGTCGCGCTCCACCAGGGAGGTCATCTCCGGGGTCTGGACGTAGTCGGCACCGCGTTCGGCCGCTTCGCGGATCGCAGCCACGGCCGCGTCGCGGTTGGCCAGCGGCTCGCGGCCCGAGCGCATCTGCACGCAGGCGGCGACGAAGCGACGGGGTTCGACTTGTGCCATCAGGGAGTCAGCAGGGGATCGAGGCGCCCCGCCCGGTCGAGGGCATAGAGGTCGTCGCAGCCGCCAACATGCGTCTCGCCGACGAAGATCTGCGGCACGCTGGTACGGCCGCCGGCGCGCTGCGTCATCTCGCGGCGCGCACCGGCGATCTTCTCGACGTCGATTTCGTTGAAGGCCGCGCCCTTCTCCTTCAGCAGGCTCTTCGCCGCCGAACAGTAGGGGCACCAGGCTGTGGTGTAGATCGTGACCGGCTGCATGTTTGGGAAGGCCGTGCGAGGGATTGCACGACCCATATAGTGTCCCGGCAGGCCGTTCCTATTGCACGCGCCACACAGGCGCCCGCTTTGCCGGCGGCTCAGGCTGCCAGCAGCTTCTCGACCTCGTTGACGAGCTCACGCAGGTGGAAGGGCTTCGAGAGCACCTTCGCGTCCTTCGGAGCCTTCGAGTCGGGATTGAGCGCAACCGCGGCAAAGCCCGTGATGAACATCACCTTGATGTCGGGGTCGAGCTCGGTGGCGCGGCGCGCCAGCTCGATGCCGTCCATCTCCGGCATCACGATGTCGGTGAGCAGCAGCTCGAAAGGCTCTTCGCGCAGACGGTTATAGGCCGAGAGGCCGTTGTCGAAGGACAGCACCTCGTAGCCAGCGTTCTGCAGCGCCTTGGCCAGGAAGCGGCGCATGTCATTGTCGTCTTCCGCGAGAAGGATCTTCATCGAACGGCTTCCTAGGGCTCTTCGAGGCCCGACATGACTCGGATGTTCTTTTCATAAAGCGGCGGCTTGGTAAACACAGCGTTAAGGCTTGGCCGGCGGGCCCGGTGTCGCGGCTCGGTGGACAGGATCGCCCGCGCACAGCAAACTGCGCCGATGATCGAGCGCCCCGCGCCCCAACCCAGCGATTTCGACCCGCCCTTTGCCGTGGACGAGCCGGACACGCACGCGGTTCCGTTCGTGTTCAATACGCCCCATTCGGGGGCGATCTACCCAGGTCATTTCCTGGCCGCGTCGCGCCTCGACGCGCTGTCGCTGCGGCGCTCCGAGGACGCCCATGTCGACCGGCTTTTCGCGCCCGTCGTCGCTCTCGGCGCGCCGCTGATGCGCGCGCACTTTCCGCGGGCCTATCTCGACGTGAACCGCGAGCCCTACGAGCTCGATCCGCGCATGTTCCTCGGGCGCCTGCCGCCCTTCTCCAACACTCGCTCGATGCGTGTGGCCGGAGGGCTCGGCACAGTGCCGCGCATCGTTGCGGACGGTCAGGAGATCTATCGCGAGCGGCTGCCGGTCGAGGACGCGCTCGCTCGCATCGAGCAGCTCTACAAGCCTTATCACCGGATGCTGCGCGGTCTGATCCAGCGCACGGTGAAGCTCTTCGGCAACGCCGTCCTGATCGACTGCCACTCGATGCCCTCGACGAGCCTCGGCCGGAACGAGGATGGCAGGGTCGACATCGTCCTCGGCGACCGCTTCGGCACTGCCTGCGCATCGGTCCTGATCGACAGTTTCGAGCATCACCTGCAGGCGCGCGGCCTGCGCGTGGTGCGCAACAAACCCTATGCCGGTGGCTTCATTACCGAGCATTACGGGGAGCCGAACCTGTCGCGGCATGCGCTGCAAATCGAGATCAACCGCGATCTATACATGAACGAACGTACGCTCGCTCTAACGGCCGACTTCGACGCTCTTGTGGAAAGCCTGACCCATGTCACGGCGGCGGTCGCGGCTGATTGGACGGGCTGGGGTGCGCAGCGCATCGCCGCCGAGTAGTCTCGGCCCCAAGACACTGATCTGAAAAGAAAAAAGGCCACTCCCGAAGGAGCGGCCCGAAGTCTAGGGAGGAAACGCCCAAGAAGGGCTGCAAAACCGCGACGCCATCGCGATCTCGCAATGCACAAGATACAGTGCGGCGCACAAAGCGCAAGCGAACTTGAATACAAATTGTCTGCGCTGAGCGCATGGTGGGCTTGTGAGGACCGCAAGCTATGCAACTGCGCAAGGGGCGGCGCAGAGAATTTGACGCTTCTGAAGCTGACTCAGCTGCCCAGGCTCAGGTCGATATGGGACGAGCGGTCGTGCTCAGCGGCAATGTAGGGCAGAGCCTCGTTGGCGAAGCGGCGGCCCTCGATGCTGTCCCCGCTGCGCGAGTAGCCTTCGTAGAGCGCCAGTGCACGGGCATCGGCACGCGCCTGTTGGGCGACGTAGGCTTGATCGAAGCTGCCCGCGTCCGGCGCGGCGCGAAGCTGGTCGATTCGGGCTTGAGCCTTGGGACCGAGGGCGACGCGAGGGCCGAGCTCGACCGGAGCACCTTCAACGATCGGCGTGGTGACGGCGACCGGTGCGAGGACGATGCCTGAGGGATTATTCGGCGCGGCTTCGCTGCTGCGTGCGTCGTAGGCAATGAGGCCGCTGGCCGTCAGCGAAGTGTCGGGCGGCAGCAGCGCTTCGGTTGTCGCCTTGCGGGTCTCGATGACGCGGCGGGCATAGTCGCGCACGTCGCGATTGCGCGAGCGCTGCAGGGCGAGCCGGCTCGCTTCGATGCTCGCTGCATCCGAACGCAAGGCCTCGGCCCGGAACGTGCCGGTGTTCGTCGTGGCGCCGACGGGAAGGGTCACCTCTGAAGGCGCGATGCGCACGGGGAGTGGCTCTTGCGCCAGAGCGGAGCCGGCGAGAACCACGGACAGGCCGAGGGCAACCGGGGCGAGGGCTTGTTTCATGAACGTCTCGACATTCGATCCGCACCGGCCGTGCCGGGGCAACCGGCCGACCAACAGGTGGGAGGAATCGTCGTTCCTGCATTCCAGCGTTGCCTGAAGGGCCGAGACAACGATGCCCAGAGAACCGTTTCCCTAACGCGACATCGCGGACCTCAATGGAGGAACGGCAGAGTGTGCGGCGCGAACATGCCGAAGGCGGCCAGAGCCAGTCCGGCGAAACCGAGGAAGCCGCCGGCGAAGGCGAGCAACACGATCCCGGTGATCACCTCGGCCGAGGCCAGTACGATCCCGACCTGGAACGCCGCCGAGGCGAGTTCGTAATGGTGGTAGCGCTCCAGGGCGAGGTCACGTCTGTGCTCCGAGTCCTTGGCCTTGGCAGCAAGCTCCTTGCGACCCTCGCCGGTGGCGGGCTCGGATTCCCAGCGGGCGATTGTCTTGGTCCATTCCTCGCGCTTCGCCTTCACTGCCGGGTCGTTGCCGGCGGGCGGAAGGAGCCCCAAGGCTTCGTCGGCGGTCTTGAGCACGGTGGCGCGGATGGTGCGGGCCTGGAAATAGGCCCATTGGTTGGAGGCCTCGACATTGGCGCTGAGTGCCTCGGTCTGCGCGCTCTTCGCCAGGGTCTCGGCGCCCGCCAGGAACAGCGCCAGCACCGAGATCAGCAGCGCCACACGCTTGTTCGACCCCTCGACCGCCCCGTGACCGCCACCCGACATCCGTGCCATCCCTCTGTGATTCGCAAGCGTCGCAGTCACAGCCCATGATGGGACGGCACGCAACGCGAAACTGCTCCGTCAAATGGACCGTTGAGGAGGGGGAGCTGATCATGAGGCTACAGGTTCTCGGATGCGGCGATGCCTTCGGATCGGGCGGGCGCTTCCACACCTGCTTCCATGTCGAGGCAGAGCGCACCCGCTTCCTGATCGATTGCGGCGCGTCCTCGCTCATCGCGATCCGCCGCTTCGGCGTCGACCCCAATGACATCGACACGGTGTTCATCACCCATCTGCACGGCGACCATTTCGGCGGCCTGCCCTGGCTAATCCTCGACGGACAGCTCGTCAGCCGCCGGACGAAACCGCTTGTGATCGTCGGGCCGCCGGGCACGGAGGCGCGGCTGTTCGCGGCGATGGAGGCGCTGTTTCCCGGTTCGAGCACTGTCGAGCGCCGTTTTGCGGTGGACGTCCGGGAGATCGAGGCAGGAACGCCGCTGACCGTGGGCGAGGTGAAGGCCAGCGCCTTCACCATGCGTCACCCATCCGGGGCGCCCTCGCAGGCGCTGCGTCTGGAGAGCGGCGGCAAGGTTGTCGCCTATACCGGCGATACGGAGTGGGTCGACGCCATCGTGCCGGCCGGCCGCGAGGCGGACCTGATGATCGCCGAGGGCTACACGATCGAGCGTCCGGTGAAGTTCCACCTCGACTGGGCGACGCTGAAAGCGCGCCTGCCGGAGATCGCCCCGAAGCGGCTGATGCTCACGCATATGAGCGAGGAGATGATCGCGCATCCGGCCGACGGCTACATCGCGGCCGAGGATGGGCTGACCGTGGAGTTTTGAGCGCTGTCGCCGTTGCGTCGTAGAAGGAGGATAATCCCCGCCCGCTTCGCGGGATAAGGAATCCTATCATGCGCTCACTGGTCCTGGCCGGGCTTTTCTCCCTCGGCATCTGCCTGTCGCCGGCTCTCGCCCAACCCGGTGCGCCGCCGCAGGTCGCGGCCGATCCCGAGCGCCTCGCCGCCGCGAAGGAGGTCGTCGCCGCCGCTCAGGGCGATCGGGCGGCCGTCATGGCGGCGATGAAGACCCCGATGATCGGGATGATGCAGCAGATGGGGATCAAGGAAGCCGACCGGGCGCAGGTCATGGTCGACGAGGTCGTGCTGCCGACGCTGGCCTCGCATTACGACGACCTGCTCTCGGTGCAGGCCCTCGCCTTCGCGGCGGTTCTCTCGAAGGAGGATCTGAAGGCGGTCGCCGCCTTCTACGGGACGCCGGCGGGCAAGAACATGGTCAAGGCCCAGCCGCAGCTCTCGCAGGCGATGCTGACCGGAATGCAGCAATGGATAGGCTCACTGGCCCCCGAGCTGCGCGAGAAGATCGCCAAGGCCGCGCAGGCCCATGGCTGGGACGGCAAATCCGCCAAGCCCTGAGGCGTTCCGTCACTCCGCGGCGGCGGCGAAGATCGTCCCCGCCCGCGGCAGGTCGAGCGTGTCCCAGGTCTCGACCAGGGCGGCCGTCAACGTCGCGATGCGGGCATCGTCGTGGAACGGCGTCGGCGTGATGCGCAGGCGCTCCGTTCCGCGCGGCACGGTCGGATAGTTGATCGGTTGGATGTAGATGCCGTGACGCTCCAGCAGATGGTCGGCGGCCGCCTTGCACAGCTCGGCATCGCCCACCATCACCGGCACGATATGCGTGTCGGTGGCGAGCACCGGCAGGCCGGCAGCGTCGAGCGCGGCCTTGGTATGCGCGGCCTGGCGCTGATGCGCCTCACGCTCGACCTGCGAGCGCTTCAGGTAGCGTACCGAGGCGCGGGCGGCAGCGGCGACGGCCGGCGGCAGGGCCGTGGTGAAGATGAAGCCGGCCGCATGGCTGCGTACCGCGTCGCAGAGCACGGCCGAGCCGGTGATGTAGCCGCCGACGCAGCCGTAGCCCTTGGCCAGCGTGCCCTCGATCACGTCGATCCGGTGCATCACGCCGTCGCGCTCGGCGATGCCGGCGCCGCGCTCGCCGTAGAGGCCGACGGCGTGAACCTCGTCGATATAGGTCATGGCGCCGTAGGCATCCGCGAGATCGCAGATCGCCTCGATCGGCGCGACGTCGCCGTCCATCGAGTAGACCGACTCGAAGGCGATGAGCTTCGGACGGTCGCCGGCCTCGCGCAGCAGTTGCTCAAGATGGCCGAGATCGTTGTGGCGGAAGACGCGCTTCTCGCAGCCGGACTGGCGCACGCCCTCGATCATCGAATTGTGGTTGAAGGCGTCCGACAGGATCAGGCAGTTCGGGATCAGCTTAGCGATCGTCGAGATGCCGGTCTGGTTCGAGACGTAGCCGGAGGTGAAGACGAGGCCCGCCTCCTTGCCGTGCAGGTCGGCCAGCTCTCGCTCCAGATCCACCAGCGGCGACGTGTTGCCGGCGATGTTGCGGGTGCCGCCGGCGCCCACGCCGCAGCGCTTGGCCGTCTCGGTCATCGCGCCGACAACCTCGGGGTGCTGACCCATGCCGAGGTAATCGTTCGAGCACCACACAGTGATCTCGCGGGTGCCGCCATCGGGCTTGCGCCACTTGGCCTGGGGGAACCCGCCCGCGATCCGCTCGATATCCGCGAAGACGCGGTAGCGGCGCTCGGAGTGCAGCCGGTCGACGGCCTCGCGGAAATGACTGTCGTAATCGATCTTCGATGCGGAACCGGCCCGGAACTTGCCAGGACCGTCAAAGTCTACGTCCAGACGATCAGTGGCGATGGTCTGCGTACGCACTGGAGTCACGGGCATCCGTCCTCGACGCTCTTCTCGGCTGCGGGCCTCGACGCCTCTCGACCAGCCCCAGGACCGGTTGCGTGCGGAGAGCGATCTCCGCGGCGGCCCGTCCGAGTGTGTTCTGCGGCCAGGACAATAGTAGCGATGTTGGAATTGGTTCAAGGTGACTTCTGGCAATCCAGCCCTGCACCTGTTGAGACGGCGTCGCAAAGTCGCTAGCCGTGGATGGGACCGAGACGCGGTGACGCGCAGCGGGGCAAGGGCTGCGGTGTCAAAAGAGGAATGTTGTCAGAAGTCTAGCGCTGCTGTCGGATATCGGCAGAGGCAGGGTCAGGCGGCGGCGATGCGTCGCGCGATGGAGACAGGGTCTGAGACGATGTCGCGCCAGGAACGATTGAAGTCGGCCTTGCGGGACAACCTCAAGCGTCGGAAAGAGCAGGCGCGTGGTCGGGCTCAGACGGCCGAAGCGGGCGCCGAGCCGACCAGCGAGCCTAAGCCGCCGCCCGACAAGAGCGACGGCAACCAGCCTTGAGCCTGCCGGCGCTCGCGATGCATTGCGGCCACAGACCATGACTTCCGCGGTCCTCCATCATCCTCTTTCCGCCCCATAGGCCTTATACTTGGCCGTTAAGAGGGGCATCGGCCCCGGAATGATCGGTGCGACGCCCGCAGACGGGTTCGCGCCCAGGGAACGGACATGGACCGCATCCACATCACCGGCGGCGCGCCTTTGAATGGCACGATCCCGATCTCGGGCGCGAAGAACGCAGCGCTGCCGCTGATGATCGCCAGCCTGATGACGGGCGAGACACTCGAACTCATCAACGTGCCGCGGCTCGCCGACATCACGTCGCTCACGCGTATTCTCGGCAATCACGGCGTCGACCAGATGGTCGTCGGCAAGCGTCCCGGCCAGACCGCCGAAACCGGCCAGACTATCCGGCTCACCGCCTCCAATATCATCGACACCACGGCCCCCTACGAGTTGGTCTCGACCATGCGCGCGGGCTTCTGGGTGATCGCGCCGCTGCTGGCGCGCTTCGGCGAGGCCAAGGTCTCGCTGCCCGGTGGCTGCGCCATCGGCACGCGTCCGGTCGACCTGTTGATCATGGCGCTGGAGAAGCTCGGTGCCGAGATCGAGATCGACGGCGGCTACGTCATCGCCAAGACCAGGAACGGCTTGCGCGGGGCCGAGATCAGCTTCCCGAAGGTCACCGTCGGCGGCACTCATGTGGCGCTGATGGCGGCCGCGCTCGCCTACGGCACCACCGTTATCGACAACGCGGCGCGCGAGCCCGAGGTGGTCGATCTCGCCGAGTGCCTGATCAAGATGGGCGCCCGCATCGAGGGCGCCGGCACGTCGCGCATCGTCATCGAAGGTGTCGCCCGTCTCGGCGGCGCGCGCCATGAGGTCCTGCCCGACCGGATCGAGACGGGCACCTACGCCATGGCTGTGGCGATGACCGGCGGCGACATTGTCCTTGAGAATACCCGCGCCGACCTGCTCTCCTCGGCCCTCGACCTGCTCGGCACCACGGGCGCCGAGGTGTCCTCGGTCCCCGGCGGCATTCGCGTGCGCCGCAACGGCGGTGGCATCCACGCGGCGGACGTTACCACCGATCCGTTCCCGGGCTTCCCGACCGATCTGCAGGCGCAGTTCATGGCGCTGATGACACTGGCCAAAGGCCAGTCGACCATCCGCGAGACCATCTTCGAGAACCGCTTCATGCACGTGCAGGAGCTGGCGCGGCTCGGTGCCAAGATCCGCCTCGACGGCGACCTCGCCATCGTCGAGGGCGTCGAGCGGCTGAAGGGTGCGCCGGTCATGGCGACCGATCTGCGCGCCTCCGTGTCGCTGGTGATCGCCGGTCTGGCGGCCGAAGGCGAGACCCAGATCAACCGGGTCTACCATCTCGACCGTGGCTTCGAGGCTCTCGAAGCCAAGCTCGGCCGCTGCGGCGCGCAGATCCAGCGCGTCCGATCCTGAGACGATATCCGCCGGAGCGATTCTCTGCCGGATATCCGACGCTGAAGCGGGGCTTCAGTAGCCGTTGTCGATCGCGCCGCGCTTCGGGCCAAAGCCGGGTATCTCGCAGCGGCACGGCGAATCCTGCGGTGCCGGCGGGTAGGGGCAATTGCCGCGCTTGGTCACGCAGAGGCTCCCCTGACGGCCATAGGGCCGCGGGCGGGGGCGATACTCGTCGTCGTAGCGGCGCTCGTAACGGCGTGGGCGATCGTATTCATCGCCGCCGTAATACGGGCCGCCATACTGAGCGGTTGCAGGCACGGCACCGACCGCCATCCCCAACACCGTCGCGGCCATTGCTGCCAACGCCACACGCTTCACGGTCATTCGCTGCCATCCCTCACATTCAGGCCGTCGCGCAGACGCTGCCGACCGCCCTCGCTCATCCGCCGAACCGGGCGCACGATGGGATCATTTCTACCCAAGGTGGATGAACCGGGCCTGACACCGCGGACAATGCCACACCTTGGCATTATCGGTTGGCGACTGGGCCGAGAGGGCGATGGCGCCTTGCGGCCAAGTCGGACCCTCGCCAAAAGGTTAATCTGCTTCTGGTTGCGCCGACCTCTGAGATGAAGACCCCGATGGCCAAGTCGATCGGCCTGCGTGGCGGCCTCTGGACCATCGGTCTCGTCGGGCTGCTGGTCGTGCTGCCCCTGTCGATCGTCGCCCCCGTCGCGGGGGCACTGGGCTTGGCCGTGCTCGGGCTCATGGCCACGCTTCTGACGGCGATCATGCAGCAGCGCCGGGTCAGCGGTCTCTCCGCCTCCCAGGAGAAGCTGTCGAGCGAGATCGGCGTGCTCTCGCAGCGCCTGCTCAAGGCAGAGGCGGCGGTCACCGTCGCGGCCCGCGCCGTGCTCGCGAAGACCGAGCCGCCGGCTGCCGCGCCGACGTCCGCCGATGAGACGCTGGCCGCCGGGGTCGAGGACGTCACCCGTGAGATCGGCCTGCTTAGCGGCATCGTGCGCGAACTCGCAGAGGTAGTTTCCGCCCAGGAGGCCGAGATTACTCGTCTCAAGGCCGCTCCCCCTTCCGCACCGGCATCAGCGCCGCCCACCGCCCCGCTGCGCCGGGTGCCTCCGCCGGCCGCAGCATTCAAGCCGCCTGCATTCGTGCCGGCCAATCGCGATCCCGAGCATGAGGCGGCGCTGATCGAGGCTTTCGACGGCAACGGCCTCGAAGTCTGGCTGCAGCCCGTCGTGACGTTGCCGCAGCGCAAGGTGATTTCTTATGAGGCGCTGGCCCGCCTCAGGCTCGGATCCGAGATCCTGGCGCCCGAAGCGTTCCTGTCGGCCTTGGAGCGGCACGGCCGCACCACGGCGCTCGATCGCCGCATGATCCGCAGCAGCACCGTGATCGCCCGGCATCTGCAGGGCCGCGGCAGCCATGCGACGGTGGCCTATGGCCTCTCGCCGCTCTCGCTGTTCGAGCCGAATTTCCTGCGCTCGCTCGGCAACCTTGTCTCGGACGGATCGGACATCGTCGGCCGTGTGACCGTGACGCTGCCGCAGGCAAGCTGGCGCAGTCTCGATGCCGAACAGAACACGGTCCTGGGCGCCCTGCGCGGCCGGCTCGGCTTCGGTCTCGACCGGCCCACGGATCTCCGCTTCGATGCGAGCCAACTCGCCGAGCGCGGGGTATCGCAGATCAAGGTGCCGGCCGCGCTGCTGCTGCGGCCGCCGTCGCGGGAGATGATGCCCGACATCGCCATCGAGGATCTCGTCACTGCCCTCGGGCGGGCCGGCATCCGTCTGGTGGCGACCGAGGTCGAGCGCGAGGGTGAGGTGCCGGACCTGATCGACCTCGACGTGCCCCTGGCACAGGGGACGGTGTTCGCGGGCCCGAAGGCCGTGCGTGCCGAGGTGTTTGCCGAGGCCAAGGCTGCTGCCGCCGAAGCCGCGGTGCAGGCGGGCGGCGAGGCTCAGACGGCATCCGGGGCGCCGCAGCAGCGCAAGGCCTTCCGGGACTTCCTCCGCCGCGCCGTATGATGGCAGCGGGCATCCGACCCCATCCCCGGGCGATTGATTTCCGGAGCCGTCGTCCCTAACCGGGCGGACATCTTCCGAGATCCGAGATGTCCATGCCTGACCGCGCGGCCGCGGCCCCCGTCCCCACGCTTCGCGGCTTCGCGGAGGTGGCGGAGTCCTACGACCTCGTCCTCTGCGACGTCTGGGGCGTGCTCCATGATGGCCGCATCGGCCACAGGGCGGCCGGCGAGGCGCTGATCCGCTACCGTGGACTGCCTGGGGAACGGCCGCGCCGCGTCATCCTCGTCTCGAACGCGCCGCGTCCCTGGCGCGGAGTCCAGACCATCCTCGACGGCTACGGCGTTCCGCGCGACGCCTACGACGCCATCCTGACCTCGGGGGACCTGACGCACGAATTGCTGGCGCAGCATCCGGGTGAGCGGGTCTATCACCTCGGTCCGGATCGCGACCGTCCGATCTACGAGGGACTCGATCTGAATCTGGTCTCGCCGGCTGAAGCGCAGCGCGTTGTCTGCACGGGCCTGTTCGATGACGACACCGAGACGGCCGAGGATTACCGGGAGGCCCTCGCCGATTTCCGGGCGAGAGAAATCCCGATGATCTGCGCCAACCCCGATCTGGTGGTTGAGCGCAATCGCCAGCTGATCCCCTGCGCCGGCGTGATCGCCGCGGCCTATGCCGAGATCGGCGGCGAGGTCGTCTATGCCGGCAAGCCGTATCGGCCGATCTACGACGCGGCCCTGGCCAAGGCCGGAACGCTCGACGGTCTGTCCGCGCCCGACCTCACCCGGGTGGTGGCGGTGGGCGACGCGATCCGCACGGATATTGCCGGGGCGAGCGCGGCGGGCATCGCCTCGATCCTCGTCGCCCGCGGGATCCATGCCGAGGAACTCGGACTTACCGCTGAGCATCACAGTCTCGGCGACCTCGCCGACTGGCTCTCGCGCCAGCCGGTCAGGCCCGATGCCGTGATTGAACGTCTCGTCTGGTGAGGACCAGCCTCAGCTGCCCTTCTTGGAGGTCAGCTTGAGAATCTCGCCGTTCTCGCCTTCGGTGACGGCATAGATCGCGCCGTCGGCGCCGACCTTCACATCGCGGATGCGACGGTCGAGCGGGACGCGCTCTTCGGTGACGACGGTGTCTCCGGCTAGCTTGAGCACGACCAGTCCCTCGCTGACGAGGCCACCGACGATGAACTGGCCCTTCCAGGCCGGAAACATGTCCTTGTCGTAATAGGCGATGGCCGAGGGACCGATGACCGGATCCCAGTAATAGACCGGCTGCGACGTGCCGGCTGCCATGGTGGCGCCGTCGGCGATTTTATCGCCGGAATATTCAAGGCCGTAGGTCGCGATTGGCCAGCCGTAATTGATGCCGGGGCGCGGGCGGTTGAGCTCGTCGCCTCCGCGCGGACCGTGCTCCACAATCCAGAGGCGGCCCTGGCCGTCCAGAGTCGCGCCCTGCACGTTGCGGTGGCCATAGGACCAGATCTCGGGCTTCGCCTTTTCGCTGCCGGCGAAGGGGTTGTCCTTCGGCGCGTTGCCGTCCGTGTCGATGCGGAAGACCTTGCCGAGGCCGCTGGTGAGATCCTGGGCCTGTCCGCGGGTCTGCTTGTCGGAGCGCTCGCCCACGGTGACGAACAGCTTGCCATCCGTCGAGAAGACGAGGCGCGAGCCGAAATGCTTGTCGCCGTCATAGGTCGGTGTCTGGCGGAAGATGACCTTCAGATCGTCGAGCTTGGCCGTGCCGCCGCTCTCGATCAGCTTCGCCTTGGCCACGGTGGTGCCGTTGCCCTTCTCGCGCGGCTCCGAATAGCTGATGTAGACGAGCCGGTCGGCGGCGAAGCTCGGGCTCAGGGCGATGTCGAGCAGTCCGCCCTGGCCGCGAGAATCCACCTTTGGCACGCCCGCCACAGCGTCTCCGATGGCTCCTTCCTTGGAGATGATGCGGATCTTGCCCGCCTTCTCGGTCACGATCATGCGCCCGTCGGGCAGGAATTCCAGCGCCCAGGCCGAAGCCAGGCCCTTGGCAACCGAGGCGACCTCGACCTCCGTCTTCTGCGGGGGCTGAGGTGCACGGGTCTGGTTCGGCAGGAGTGGCTTGTAGTCGGTGTTCGGCGCCTGCGACTCGGCGGTGCTCCCGGTGCCGGACGCGTTCGGCGTCTGGAAAGCCTCGCCCCCCAAGCGAGCCTTCGGCGTGCCCGCATCGTTGGTCTGGGCGAAGCCGCTCTGCTGACCCAGCCCGAGGGCGGCGACGGTAGCGAGCAGGAGAGGGAGAGTGCGCTTCACGTGATCAAATCCTTGAAATCGGGCTCAGCCGCGGGTGGGTCCGCCGTCCGAGCGCCTCCCCGGTCCCGGCGGTGCATGCTCCGCGAGAGGCCAGAATGAGTCCGAAAACCGCGAAGTGGCGCGGGTCACCTCCGCAGATGGGGCAGCAAAGCCCCGCGGCGAGGGTTGGCGGCCTAATCGGTGCCGTTAACGTCCACGCCGACGCGCGATCGGCGAGGTTCATTGTCACCGCACGCGGACGACGGATCGGCATGAGATCCTCGCGTGTCAGGCCTGTCTCCGGCGAGGGCGCCTTGACCGTACGGCGGGGCATCGCCAATTCTGCATCAATCCCCCGGCATCGTCCCTCTGCGAGGATCGATCGCGCGACGCGGCATGGGTCCGCGGGGAAACGAGATTGTGAAAGGGTTTGACGATGGCGACGGTCAAGGTAACCGATGCGAGCTTTGAGCAGGATGTTCTTCAGTCCGCCGAGCCCGTCGTCGTGGATTTCTGGGCGGAATGGTGCGGTCCCTGCCGCCAGATCGGCCCGGCGCTGGAGGAGATCTCCACGGATCTGCAGGGTAAGGTGAAGATTGCCAAGGTTAATGTCGACGAGAACCCTGGCATCGCCTCGACCTACGGCATCCGCTCGATCCCGACGCTGATGATCTTCAAGGATGGCAAGCTCGCCAGCCAGAAGGTCGGCGCGGCGCCCAAGGGCGACCTCTCACGCTGGATCCAGGCCAGCGCCTGACCGTTCCGGCGCGCCCGCCGATACAGCGAAGCCCGGCCGAGAGGCCGGGCTTTTTCGTTGGCGTGTCATGCGTTGGACCAGCGCAACGAGAAAAGCCCGGCCAGATGGCCGGGCTTTCCTGCGAGGGTCGAGACCCGCGGGTTCGGCTTAGTACGAGCCGAACTTGTAGTTGATGCCGGCGCGCACAACGGCGAACTCGGTGTCGTTGCGGCCCGACGGGCCAGCCACGAGAACGTTGCCACCGACACCGGTCGCGAAGGTGGTGCCAGCGCCGTTCACGGCGAAGACACCGGCGTTGCGGCCGTTCTGATCGAGGTTCACGTACAGACCTTCGACCTTGAACGTCACTGCCGAGGAGCGGAAGAAGTTCAGGAACGAGTCGGTGGGCAGAGCGTATTCGATGCCGCCGCCGACGGTGTACCCGGTCTTGAAGTCGTCGGTCGAGGAGTTCGGCAGGCCGAACTGACGGCCGCCGCCAGCGCCATAGGCGAAACCGCCGGTGGCGTAGAACAGGACACGATCAAAGGCGTAGCCGAGACGACCGCGGACGGTGCCGAAGTAGTCGAGGCCCGACAGGCCGTTCGGGTTGAAGAACAGCACGCCCGGATTGGCGACGCCGCCAGCCACAGCGAAGTTGTTCCGGCCGCGGCCGAAGTCGGCGTACTGGGCGTCGGCTTCGACACCGACGACCACGCCCGAACCCGGGGTGAACTGGTAGTTGTAGCCGATCTGACCGCCGCCGACGAAACCGTCGTTGCTGGCGCCGTTACCGAAGGCGAAAACGCCCGTGGTCGGAGCACCAGCAGCGGTCAGCACGAGGCCGTTGGCGGGAACGCCGATGATCGTCGGAGCCTGATCGCCAACGCCGAAGCCGTAACCAGCGTTGAAACCGGCGTAGAAGCCCGTCCAGGTGAAGACCGGAACCGGCGTGAAGACGGGAGGAGCCGCGCGGCGCGGCAGGTCGGCCGCGGAAGCGGCGGCGGTGAGCGCCGTGAAGGCGGCGAAGGATGCGAGAAGCTTTTTCATTGTTTGATCCCCAGCGAAGTGCCCGATCGCCGGAGAAGCTAGACCATTCCGCCCAGGAGTGATGTAGCCTCGAGGACACACCGTTTGCTTTGAAGCGGTCGCCAAAATTCGAGCCAATCGGCGATGGTGCCCTTCTCAGACGAGAATCGCGCCATCTCGGCAATGAATGCGATCCCAGCATTCATCGAGGTCATGGTTACTGTGTTCTTAATCCAAAATTTCGCGCGGTGACGGGACGATTGCCGGCGAAAACTTGAGAATCAGGCCGGCGGCGTCCCGTTCGCTTCGAGAACGGCCCCCGCAAGATAGAGCGAGCCGCAGATCAGCACGCGGGGCGGTTGCTCGAAGGGGAAGTTGGAGAGGCCTAGCAAGGCGGCTTCGGTGCCCCCTGCTACGCGCGTCGATAGTCCGACGGATTCGGCGATCTGCGCGACCTCTTCGGCCGGACGAGCTGCGATCTGGCCGGGAATCGGTACGGCGACGAGCGTGCGCGCGAGCCCGACGAAGTTCTTCAGGAAACCCTCGGCATCCTTGGTGCCGAGCAGTCCCACCACCAGCACGAGGGGCACGTTGCTGCGCTCGGACAGGTCGGCCATGGCAGCAGCGAGGATGCGGCCGCCATCGGCATTGTGGCCGCCGTCGAGCCAGAGCTCCGCATCCTTCGGCATCATGTCGGCGAGTCGCCCACGAGTGAGTCGTTGCAACCGGCCCGGCCAGTCGACGTTGCGCAGGCCGGCCTCGTAGGCGGACGTGCCGAGGTCGCCGAATCCTGCCGCGCGCAGCGCTGTGATCGCGGTCCCGGCATTCACGAGCTGATGGCGCCCGGTCAGTCGCGGCAGCGGCAGGTCGAACAGCTCGGCCTCGTCCTGGTAGACAAAGCGGCCGCTCTCCTGGTGGACCGAGAAATCCTGGTTGCCGACGAGAATCGGCGTGGCGCCGACCCGTTCGGCCTGGCGGCACAGCACCGCATCAGCCTCGGCATAATCCTGGGCGGCGATGACGGCGGGACAGCCGCGCTTGAAGATGCCGGCTTTCTCGGTCGCCACCAGTTCAAGGGTGTCGCCGAGATACTCAGCATGGTCGCGCCCGATCGGCGTCACTACGGCGCAGGCGGGCTGCGCGATCACGTTCGTGGCATCGACCCGGCCGCCGAGGCCGACTTCGAGCAACAGCACGTCCGCCGGGGCTTCGGAGAAGAGCAGCAGCGCCGCGGCGGTGGTAATCTCGAACACCGTGATCGGATCGCCGGCATTGGCGGCCTCGCAGCGGGCGAAGGCCTCGGCGAGGCGCTCCTCGGGCACGAAGGTGCCCCCGCCGATGCCGCCGATCCGGATGCGCTCATGGAAGCGCACGAGATGGGGCGAGGTGTAGACGTGGGCGGCCAGACCCCCGGCTTCGAGAATCGCCCGCATGAAGGCGATGGTCGAGCCCTTGCCGTTGGTGCCGGCGACGTGGATCACCGGCGGCAGGCGTCGTTCCGGGTGGTTCAGCTTCGCGAGAAGGTTCTCGATCCGCCCGAGCGACAGGTCGATCGTGCGCGGATGAAGGGCGAGGAAGCGCCCCATCAGGGCGTCTGATGAATCCATGTCTCGCTGATCGCGGTCTTCTTGATCGGTTCGATGGCCGGCGGGTCAGGCGGCCTTGGCGGTGGGCACGTTCAGGAGCAGACCGCAGAGCCGTGCGATCGTCTCCTTGAGATCCTTGCGATGCACGACCTGGTCGACCATGCCGTGCTCGCGCAGGTATTCCGAACGCTGGAAGCCGTCGGGCAGCTTTTCACGGATGGTCTGCTCGATCACACGGGGGCCGGCAAAGCAGATCAGCGCGCCCGGCTCGGCGAGATGCACGTCGCCGAGCATCGCGTAGGAGGCGGTGACGCCGCCGGTGGTGGGGTTGGTGAGCACCACAATGTAGGGGAGCTTGGCCGCATTGAGCCGGCGCACGGCGACGGTGGTGCGCGGCATTTGCATCAGCGAGAGGATACCCTCCTGCATGCGCGCGCCGCCAGAGGCCGAGAACAGCACGTAGGGCGTCCGCTTTTCCAAAGCCGTCTCGGCGCCGCGCACGAAAGCCTCCCCGGCCGCCATCCCGAGCGAGCCGGCCATGAAGGCGAATTCCTGCACCGCGATCGTCGTCGGTAGGCCGTTGACCCGGCCGAACCCGATCTTGAAGGCGTCCGGCATGCCGGTCTTGGCGCGGGCTTCCTTGAGGCGGTCGACGTATTTCTTCTCGTCGCGGAACTTGAGCGGGTCGGTGGCCACCTCGGGAAGCGGCACGTCGATCCAGGTGCCCTCGTCGAACATCGTCTTCAGGCGCACCTGGGCGCTCATCTTGAGATGATGCTCGGAGCCGGGGATCACCCAGAGGTTCTGCTCGACCTCCTTGTGGAAGACCATCTGCCCCGTGTCGGGGCACTTGATCCAGAGGTTCTCCGGGGTCTCGCGCTTGTTGAAGAGCGTCTTGATTCTCGGCCGAACGACCTCCGAGATCCAGTTCATCGGTTCGACCATGCGAACGTCCCTGCCGCGAAACGACGGATATCGAGCCGGACTGCCTCACCGGGCGATCGGCTCATCGGCGAGCGCTTTATCCCAGATCCTGTCGCGGCGAAACGGATCGCGTGCGCCGCGGCTGGCCAGTCGTCATTCGGCGATGGCCGCGGCACCACTGTCGGGATTGACGCCGTCGACGGCCGCGGGCTTCCGGCGCACCGGCCGTGGCGCGACGCTCGCCGTCGGTGCGGTCACGCCCAGCCGGGTAGCGAGCGAGATCGCGCGGGCCTCCGTGTAGCGCAGATGGCAGAAGCCATGCGCGCCCTCACGAGCATAGGTCCGGCAGATCTCCTCGCGGTCGGACGAGAAGGCGGCCTGCTCCTGGACGATGGGGCGCACGTCCTGCCCGCGCACGCGCTGAGTCATGATCTTGTAATTGTCGTAGACGGCGCGGTCGGCGGTGCCGCGGGCGCTGTCGAACTCGCCCGAGCGCGCGATCAGGCTGGCGGCGGGCGGCCCCCACAGACCCTTCGGCGTGGTGGCGCAATCCGCGGCGGAGAAGGTGCAGATCGCGCTGCCGCCGAGCGGCGTCGCGAGCACACTGCCGTCGAGTATCTCGAAGCGGAGAGGGCATTCGGCTGCGGCCGCCTCGAACCGCGTGACGCCCTCGGGCTTGCCGGAGGAGGTCAGGGCGACTGGCGCGCCGGCGCTGAGCTTCACCGTGCAACTCTCGGTCGGTTGCGAGATCTTGGTGCCCGGCAGCGTCACCTTGGCGGTGACGCCCGTGCCCGCACGTTCGAGCTTCAAGCCACCGGTCAGACCGTTGAGCATGAGATCCTGTCCGAAGACGTTGTCCTCGACCGGCGTCCGAAGCACCACCGGCTGGCGCGGCGGCGGTGGGGCCGTGGGCTTGGCCTCCTGGGACGGATCGACCGGCCCGGGCGCACCCGGGACCGGCTCGGCAGGGACGGGCTGGCGCGGCACGGGCGGCCTTGCCGCGCGCCCGATTCCGAACAACTCCTCGAAGAAGTTCTGCGCGCTCGCCGGTCCGGGCACGAGTGCCGCCGGTAGCGCGAGAGCCGAGAGGACGAGGAGGGTGCGGGGGAGGCTCATGACAACTCTCGCCCGTGGAGCGGGGTCGGCGCCCGCGGCGATGCCGGCTTCGCTGCGGGTGCGAGGACATCGTGAGGGCAGGATGGGCCACGCTCTAGCATGAGACCCGTGGCAGGGACGTGGCAGGCCCGTAACATTTCGGGGGCAGAACGGCGAATCGGGTTGCCGATTCCTCGACCGTCACGGGTTCGCGGCCGACTTGGCGGGTCGTCTTGCGGCTCCGCAACCACATTCTTATATCCGGCGAGGCACGGCGAGGGGGCCGATCCGACCGGGTTACGGTGTGGACCCTCCCCCTAGTCCGTTTCCACGCTTTCAGTTTTGCACCGCCATTAAACCCAGCCATGGGCCGAGCTGCTTCGGGGCTCGGCGGTCTGCTTGAACAGAGAACCAGAGGGATCCCACCATGGGTAAAGTCATCGGTATCGACCTCGGCACCACCAATTCCTGCGTCGCCGTTATGGAAGGGTCGCAGGCCAAGGTCATCGAAAATGCGGAAGGCGCCCGCACCACGCCGTCCATCGTCGCCTTCACCGACGACGGCGAGCGCCTCGTCGGCCAGCCGGCCAAGCGCCAGGCCGTCACCAACCCCGACCGCACCTTCTTCGCGATCAAGCGTCTCGTAGGCCGGACCTTCGACGACCCGATGACGAAGAAGGACATGGGTCTCGTCCCCTACAAGATCGTGCGCGGCGACAACGGCGACGCTTGGGTCGAGGCCGACGGCAAGCGCTACTCGCCGTCCCAGATTTCCGCCTTCACGCTGCAGAAGATGAAGGAGACCGCCGAGTCGCATCTCGGTCAGCCGGTCACGCAGGCCGTGATCACGGTCCCCGCCTACTTCAACGACGCTCAGCGCCAGGCCACCAAGGATGCCGGCAAGATCGCCGGCCTGGAAGTGCTGCGCATCATCAACGAGCCGACCGCGGCCGCGCTCGCCTATGGCCTCGACAAGAAGAAGAGCGGCACCATCGCAGTCTACGACCTCGGCGGCGGCACCTTCGACGTATCGATCCTCGAGATCGGCGACGGCGTGTTCGAGGTGAAGTCCACCAACGGCGACACCTTCCTCGGCGGCGAGGACTTCGACAACCGGATCGTCGAGTACCTGACGGCCGAGTTCAAGAAGGAGCAGGGCATCGACCTGACCAAGGACAAGCTCGCCCTTCAGCGCCTCAAGGAGGCTGCCGAGAAGGCCAAGATCGAGCTGTCCTCGGCCACCCAGACCGAGATCAACCTGCCCTACATCACCGCCGACAACACGGGGCCGAAGCATCTGGCTCTCAAGCTGTCACGCGCGAAGTTCGAGTCGCTCGTCGACGATCTCGTGCAGCGCACCGTCGAGCCCTGCCGCAAGGCGCTCAAGGATGCCGGCGTGAGCGCGTCCGAGATCGACGAGGTGGTGATGGTCGGCGGCATGACCCGCATGCCGAAGGTCACCGAGGTCGTGAAGTCGTTCTTCGGCAAGGAGCCGAACAAGGGCGTCAACCCGGATGAGGTCGTTGCCATCGGCGCCGCGGTCCAGGCCGGCGTGCTCCAGGGCGACGTCAAGGACGTGCTGCTCCTCGACGTGACCCCGCTCTCGCTCGGCATCGAGACGCTGGGCGGCGTGTTCACCCGCCTGATCGACCGCAACACCACGATCCCGACGAAGAAGTCCCAGACCTTTTCGACGGCCGAGGACAACCAGAACGCGGTCACCATCCGGGTCTTCCAGGGTGAGCGCGAGATGGCGGCCGACAACAAGATGCTCGGCCAGTTCGACCTCGTCGGCATCCCGCCGGCTCCCCGCGGCATGCCGCAGATCGAGGTGACCTTCGACATCGACGCCAACGGCATCGTCAACGTGACGGCGAAGGACAAGGCGACGAACAAGGAGCACCAGATCCGCATCCAGGCCTCGGGCGGTCTTTCCGACGCCGACATCGAGAAGATGGTCAAGGATGCCGAGGCGAATGCCGCCGAGGACAAGAAGCGCCGCGAACTCGTCGAGGTGAAGAACCAGGGCGAGAGCCTGATCCACACCACCGAGAAGTCGGTGGCGGAGCATGGCGACAAGGTCGGCGCCTCCGAGAAGGGCGCCATCGAGTCCGCCATCGCGGCCCTGCGCACGGCGCTCGAGGGCTCCGACGTCGAGGCGATCAAGGCCAAGACCAACGACCTGATGCAAGCCTCGATGAAGCTCGGCGAGGCGATGTACGCCGCGAGCCAGGCCGAGGGCGCGCCCGAGGGTGGTGCGGCTCCCGGCGCCGAGAAGAAGGACGATGTCATCGACGCCGACTTCCAGGAAGTCGACGAGAAGAGCGAGAAGAAGCGGGCCTGATCTCAGGCGTCGCGACGATGGGGCCGGAGCGATCCGGCCCCGATACGTTCTGTCGGTCTTTTGTGCAGTGACGGTATGAGGACGTCTTGATCCCCGGGCATCCCTCGGGGATCAAGCATGTCGAGGGTTTCGAGGACGGGCATGTCGAAGCGGGACTACTACGAGGTTCTTGGTGTCACGAAGACGGCGACCGAGACCGAGCTGAAGGTCGCCTTCCGCAAGCTCGCCATGGTCCACCATCCGGACCGCAATCCCGGCGACAAGGAAGCCGAAATCAAGTTCAAGGAGGTCAACGAGGCCTATCAGTGCCTCTCCGACAGCCAGAAGCGCGCGGCCTATGACCGCTTCGGCCATGCCGCTTTCAGTCAGGGCGGAGGTGGCCCTGGGTTCGGCAACGAGTTCGGCGACTTCATGTCAGACATCTTCGAGAACTTCTTCGGGGATGCGCAGGCCGGGCGCGGCGGTGGCGCCCGCGGGCGCGGCGGCGCGCCGGGTCGCGAGCGCGGCGCGGATCTGCGCTACAATCTTGAAATCACGCTCGAGGAGGCCTTCTCGGGCAAGACCGAGACGATCAAGATTCCGACTTCCATCGCCTGTGAGACCTGCTCCGGCACGGGCGCCAAGCCGGGCTCCAAGGCCAGGACCTGCCAGACCTGCGCCGGTTACGGACGGGTTCGTGCGGCGCAAGGTTTCTTCGCCATCGAACGCACCTGCCCGAACTGCCACGGCCGCGGCGAGGTGATCGACGATCCCTGCTCGGCCTGCTCAGGGGCAGGCCGCGTCGAGCGCGAGCGCAGCCTCTCGATCAACGTGCCGGCCGGCGTCGACGACGGCTTGCGCATCCGGCTTGCCGGCGAGGGCGAGAGCGGGTTGCGCGGCGGCCCCTCGGGTGACCTCTACGTGTTCCTTTCGATCGCGCCGCATCAGTTCTTCCAGCGTGACGGTGCCGACCTGTTCTGCCGCGTGCCGATCTCGATGGTCACGGCCGCGCTCTCGGGCGAGATCACCGTGCCGGTGATCGACGGCGGCCAGACGCAGGTCCGCATCCCGGCCGGGACTCAGGCCGGCAAGCAGTTCCGCATCAAGGGCAAGGGCATGCCGGTGCTGCGCTCGCGCGAGGTCGGTGACCTCTACATCCAGGTCTCTGTCGAGACGCCGCAGAACCTGACCAAGCGCCAGCGCGAGTTGCTCCAGGAATTCGATCAGTCGGCCTCGGCCGAGAACCACCCTGAGAGCGCCGGTTTCTTCTCGAAGGTGAAGGATTTCTTCGTCAGCGGGACGATGCGCCAGTGATCGCCGATCGCGGGATCAAATGCGGCACATTTCCTGTTATGGCTGTGGCGGCAGGTCGCACCGGGTCGCGATTTGCTGGCAGCAAGCCTCACAGCGGTTGCTGGCTTGACTGTGTGAAGCCTTTCATCGTCTAGCCTTTTCGCCCAACTCCGACCCGAGGGTCTCAGCTCTTGCCGCCGCTACGCCGTCCCAGCGCCAAAGCCGTCGCCGTGTCCAGCAGCATCAAGCGTTCACCGGCCGAACGGCGAGAGGCCTTCGAGGACGATGCTCGCTTTCTCCGCTCCTGGTTCGAGCGTCCCCTCGTCACCGGTTCGGTGACGCCTTCGGGGAAGATGCTCGCCCGGACAATGGCCTCCTACGTCGATCCCCGCATAAGCGGTCCGGTGATCGAACTCGGTCCCGGCACCGGCCCGGTGACCGAGGCCCTCATCCGCCGCGGCATTGAGCAGGAGCGGCTGATCCTGGTGGAGTTCAATCCGGCGTTCTGCGAGCTGCTGCGTGGCCGTTTCCCGCGCGCGACCGTGCTGCAGGGGGACGCCTACCGCATCCGCGATACGCTCAAGGGATTGGTCGAGATGCCCTGCGCGGCGACGATCTCCAGCCTGCCGCTCTTCACCAAGCCGATGGAGCAGCGCATGAACCTGCTCCAGAACGCGCACGACCTGATGCATCCCGGCGCACCCTTCGTTCAGTTCACCTACGCCGTCGTGCCGCCGATTCCAGCGAAGTGCGAGGCGGGCAGCTACACCGCGAGCCGTTCCAACAAGGTCTGGCTCAACCTGCCCCCAGCGCGGGTATGGGTCTACCGCCGGCCCTGACGCTCCATTCCCGCGTATCCCCTCTAACCGCACGCGATGAGAGGGCCGCGCGCACCTCATCGT
Source organism: Methylobacterium gnaphalii (assembly GCF_007992215.1). Taxonomy (GTDB): domain Bacteria; phylum Pseudomonadota; class Alphaproteobacteria; order Rhizobiales; family Beijerinckiaceae; genus Methylobacterium; species Methylobacterium gnaphalii. Next base: position 87,619 of record NZ_BJZV01000004.1, read on the forward strand.
GCAAGCAGCGAGCTCAGGCAGAGCCGACGCGGTGTTGAGGGGCTGCCGCCAGATCAGGCACATCCTGTAACCCGCATCCCTGGCTGCCGCCTCGATTGGCCGACGGCCAGGTCGTTAGATCCCTCTCTCCGCAAGTGGCGCAACCAGACTGTTCGCTGGATGGATTGGTGGCTTTGTTCACCGCTTGCCGCACTTTGTTGCAGTTTGTTGCTTTTCCTCTCACGCCACATTCAGGGCGCGCGCCCTAGATCTTCTCATCCAGGTCGGAATCCCCGGCCCTAGAGAAGGAGCTCAGCATGACGAAGGATCGCTCGACCCGGCGAGGGCGTACAGCTCTTGCCGCTGTAGCCGTGATCGCAGGCGGACTCTTCGCAGCCGTGACTGGGTCAGCTCAGGCCGCGCCGCTCGCCCCATCCGCGGCCGAGATGGTGGCAGGTGATGCCGGTACGACCGCCGTGCATTGGCGTGGCCATCGTGGCTGGGGCCATCATCATCACCCCGGTTGGGGGCACCGCCACCACGGCTGGGGACATCGTCACCATCACCATGGCTGGGGTCACCGTCACCACGGCTGGGGCCACCACCACCACCACCATGGTTGGGGCCATCGTCACCGCTGGTAGCGGAGCTCAGCTGACGCGTTCGAGGATCGCCTCCCTGATCTCCAGCGCGTCGACTCCTACGCGGTAGGCGGCCCTCAGGGCCGCCGCCGCAACCTCTGCGGCGCCTTCGTCGCGGGCATGCACCATCCCAAGCGGGGCCCCCGCGCCGACTGTATCACCCGGCCGCGCCAGACTTGAAAAGCCGACGGCATGATCGATCCCGTCCTGTGGTCGCGTGCGTCCACCGCCGAGCCTGATCACCGCTAATCCGATTTCCCGAGTCGCTATGCGCGTGACGATGCCCGGCGCCTCGGGCTCGACCGCCTGGATGACCGGTGCCTTGGGTAGGTGCGCACTCGAAGCCCGCAGCAGATTGCTCGGGCCTCCGAGACCCGCAATCATGCGCTCGAAACGCTCGGCCGCCTGCCCAGAGTCTAGCGCCCGCTCCAGCCGCTCCGCGCCCTCGGCCACATCCGCCGCGAGACCGCCAGCCACCAGCATCTCGGCAGCGAGCGCCAGCGTCACCGCGTGGAAGCGCGGCTCCCGGCTTCGACCGGCGAGGTATTCGATCGCATAGGTCACCTCGACGGCGTTACCGGCGGCCGAGGCCAGCGGAGCGTCCATGTCGGTGATCAGTGCGACGGTTCGCATCCCCGCGCCGTTGCCGACGCCCACGATGCTCTCGGCCAGTGCCCGCGCCTCGTCGAGCGTGCCCATGAAGGCGCCCGAACCAGCCTTCACGTCCATGACGAGCCCGTTGAGCCCCGCAGCAAGCTTCTTGGAAAGGATCGAGGCGGTGATCAGGTCGAGCGACTCTACCGTGCCGGTAATGTCGCGGATCGCGTAGAGACGCTTGTCGGCCGGGGCGAGGTCGCTGGTCTGACCGATGATCGCGCAGCCCGTTTCCGTGACTGTTTTCCGGAAGGCATCGAGCCCCGGCGTCGCATCGTAGCCGGCAATGCTTTCGAGCTTGTCGAGAGTGCCACCGGTATGGCCAAGGCCGCGCCCCGAGATCATCGGCACGTAACCGCCGCAGGCCGCGACCATCGGGGCCAGCGCGAGGCTTACCGCATCGCCGATGCCCCCTGTGGAGTGCTTGTCGAGGACGGGGCCCGGCAGATCCCAGCGCAGCACGGTGCCCGATTGCGTCATCGCCCGAGTGAGTGTGACCCGCTCGCCGAGTGACAACCCGCGGAAGAACACGGCCATCGCGAAGGCCGCCGCCTGTCCCTCGGTGACGCTGCCGTCGGTGAGCCCACTGATGAAACCGGCAATCGTCGCCTCGTCCAGCAGGGCCCCGTCGCGCTTGGCCCGGATGACCTCTTGCGGCAGCTTCACGGCGCGGCGTCCCTGGCCCGGACGAGATCGGCGTAGAGGCTGCTCGCACCGAGCCGCATGGTCCTGGGAGTTGCCCAGGCCGGTCCCATGATCCGGTCGGCGAGGTCGAGATAGGTCGCGGCATCCCCGACGGTCTTGAGGCCGCCGGAGACCTTGAGGCCGCCGCGGCCGTGACCGTGGATCGCCTGCAGCATGACCTCGGCCGCCTCTGGCGTCGCCGAGACAGCGCTCTTGCCGGTGGAGGTCTTGATGAAGTCGGCGCCCGCTTCGAGGGCAATCCGGCTCGCCTCGGCGATGGGCTCCGCCGCGGCCAGGATGCCGGTCTCGAGGATGACCTTCAGCGGCTGGCCGTGGTCGCAGACCTCGCGCACGGCCAGGATCATGTCGCGCACCAGGGCTTTCTCGCCGCGGAGCAGCGCAGCGTAGGGCATGACCAGGTCGATCTCCTGCGCTCCGTCGCGCAGGGCCTGGACCGTGTCCTCGATGGCCAGCGCCACATCCTCGCCGCCGGCCGGAAAGTTGATCACGGTCGCCACCGCGATCGGGTCGCCGTGCAGTCCGCGCAGGCACTGCCCGACGAATTGCGGCCAAACGCAGACCGCCGCGACGCGGCCCTCCCGTGCCGTGCGGCAGAGCGTATCGATGGCGCTCGCCCTGCAGGCATCGCCGAGATCGGTGAGATCGAGGAGCGGGATCGCGCGGCGGGCGTAGCCCGCTTCGTCCTGCGGCGAGAGCATCGGGCTATCCGTCATGATCCGGGCGTCGAAGAGGGGAGGGGCAGGCGCCTGACGAAGGCGGTGACGAGGCGTGCGAGATCGTCCGCGGCGCGGGCCGCGACAGCCTTGGTCTCGGCATGGTGCGGATCGCTGCCCGCGATACCGGCGGCGTAGTTGGTGACGACGGAGAGGGCAGCGACCTTCAGGCCGAGGAAGCGCGCAAGGATCGTCTCGGGCACTGTCGACATGCCGACGAGATCGGCGCCGAGGTGCCCGGCCATACGCACCTCGGCCGGCGTCTCGAAGCTCGGCCCCGAGAACCAAGCGTAGATGCCCTCGTGCAGGGGAATGCCGGTCTCAGCGGCGGCCTCATGCAGCCATGTCCGGAAGCCAGGATCGTAGGCGTCAGTCATCGGCACGAAGCGAGCATCGCTCGCCTCGCCGATCAGCGGGTTGAGGCCCGACAGATTAATATGGTCACGGAGGACCACGAGGCTGCCCGGCCCGGCCTCCGGCATCAGCGAGCCGGCAGAGTTCGTCAGCAGTAGCGTCGCGACGCCGAGTTTCTTGGCGACCGTGAGCGGCAGCCGCATGGCCGCGGCATCGCCCGTCTCGTAGGCATGGATGCGCCCCTCGAAGACCAGCACTGGGCGATCTGCGAGGCGCCCACGAAACAGCGACCCCGCATGCCCGCTGACGCCCGAGCGCGGGAAGCCGGGGATATCGGCATAGGCGATGCCGATGCGTTGCCCCAGGCAGGAGGCTAGGCCGCCGAGACCGGTGCCGGTGACGATGGCGCAGGCATAGGGTCCCTCGAACCCGCCCCGGCGCAGGCATGTGAGAGTGTCCTCGAGAGGCATCTCGTCACTCACGCGAGGTTCTCCGGACCGAAGGAGGCCGGAAGAAGCTCGTCGAGGGTGAAGCGGGCGCGCAGGCCCATCGGATCGGCCGCGAGGACAGGTGTATCGGGGGCTGCGAATTCGCGGATACGCTGCCGGCAAGCGCCGCAGGGCGTCACCGCGGTGGGACCCTCGCCGAGGACTACGATCGCCGCGATGCACGTTCCGCCGCCCGCGATCATCGCGGAGATGGCGCCGGCCTCGGCGCAGCTGCCGACCGGATAGGCCGCGTTCTCGACATTGCAGCCGGCATGGATCCGGCCCGCCTCGTCGACCAGCGCCGCGCCGACGCGGAAGCGCGAGTACGGCGCATGGGCGCGCTCGCGCACCGCGCGCGCCGCCTCGAACAGCGCCTCGACGGCGGGATGATCCGGCGCGGAATCGGAGGCTTGCGGGACCGGGCTTGGCATGGCCGACCATAGGCCCGAGCTGCCGCCGCCTGTCGAGAGGTATCTCGGTTCGATCGACAATCGCGACCGGACGGCGTTATGACGCGATCGAACAGGCAGGAGTGGCAAGGATGCTCGGTCGCTACGATCGCGGATCACCCGGCGGCGAGGCGAAGGTCGAGTACGGCGACGGCACGATGCGGGTGGTCAAGCCCGGCAACTTCGTGCGCTGCGCCGTGACCGGCGAGGAGATCGCTCTCGATGCCCTGCGCTATTGGAGCGTCGAGCGCCAGGAAGCCTACGCGACCCCGGATGCTGCGATGCAGCGGCTCAAGGCGATCGGGCTAGCAGGCTGATCTCACGTCGATGACCGTGTCCCGGGACTCGCCGTAGGCGAGAACCTGGCCTCGAAGGCGCACGAAGCGTGCAATCCGCCCGTGATGCCGCTGTGCCCGTCGTAACGCGGGTCCAGCCGTGGATTCGGATTCCGCTGCGCTGCCCCGGAATGACGGTTGAGGGTATTGGCTCGGCCGGGTGGGGGCTGACGCTAGGCCGGTCGTGGCCCAAGCATCTCCTGCAGCTGCGCCCTCACTGTTACTTCGTTCTCGAACACCAACTCCACCGCGAGCGTCTGCGCGAAGTTCGGTGGCAGCCGGACGGCGTCCTTCTCGGTGGTAACGAGCGTTGCGCCGACCCGCTCGGCCGACTCTGCCAGGGCGTCCAACTCACTCTCCGTGAAGCGGTGGTGGTCCCCGAAGACCCGCGTTCCGACGAGAATCGCCCCCACACTCCGCAGCGTCTCGAAGAACTTTTGGGGCCGGCCGATTCCTGCGAAGGCAAAGACCGGCCGGCCGGCGAGGCCGTGATCGGCCCGCGGCACCAGCCGGCCGCGATGGACCGGCAGGCCGCGGCGTTCCGCCTCCCGCGCGATGGCACCGCTGGCAGCGCCGTCACCGATCAGCACGATCCCGCCGACATGCGGCCATTGCCGTGCGAGCGGCACCCGAAGCGGGCCGGCGGGAAAGGTCAGGCCGTTGCCGATGCCGGCCCCGGCATCGACCACGGCGAGCGACAAGTCCTTGGCGAGGGTCGGATTCTGTAGGCCGTCGTCCATCACGACCACGTCGGCTCCCCCCCCGGTGCAGAGCTGCGCGCCGGCCGGACGATCGCGCGAGACCACCGTCGTCGCGAAGCGTGCGAGCAGCAGCGGTTCGTCACCCACCGCATCGGCATCATGCCGAGAGGGATCGACGACGAGCGGCCCTTGCTCCCGACCGCCATAGCCGCGTGACAGGAAGGCCGGCCGCCGGCCCTGTTCGCGCAGCATCGTGGCGACCGCGATCGCTGTCGGCGTCTTGCCGGCGCCGCCAAGGGTGAGGTTCCCGATGCAGAGCACGGGGCAGGCGGCGCGCTCGCCCGGCTCATCCATGCGCTTGGCCGTGAAGCTCCCGTAAAGAGAGCCGGCCGGTGCAAGCAGACGTGCCAGCGGGGAGGGGGGCGTTCGCGCCCAGAAGCCGGGCGCGCGCATTCAGGCCGGGGTCCGGGCCGCGAGCTTGAGCTGCGCCACGAACGGATCGAGCACCGCGAGGGTGCGCAGGACAGCCCCCTCGAACGGCCGCAGGGCCGCCTGGCCCCGCTGCGCCATCACATCGATCCGGCGATGGTCGGCGAGCAACTCTCCGACGGCGGCCGCGAGGTCGCGCGCGTCGGTCACGGTCAGGGCACCGCCCGCCGCGTCCAGGGCACGGTAGGGCTCCGCGAAATTGGCGACGTTCGGCCCGTGCAGGACCGCGGTGTCGAGGCGCACCGGCTCGATCGGGTTCTGGCCGCCATGGGGCACCAGCGAGCCGCCGAGGAAGACGAGCCGGCTGAGCCGGTAGAACAGGCCGAGCTCGCCCAAGGTGTCGGCCACGTAGAGATCGATGGACGCCTGCGGCCGGCCATTCTTGGCGCGCCGGCTTGTGCGCAGGCCGGCGGCGCTGGCGCAGGCAGCGACCTCTTCGCCCCGGCGCGGGTGGCGCGGCACGATCACGGTGAGGAGGTTCGGCAGCCGCTCCTTGAGCAAGGCGTGCGCCTGGGCCACCACTTCGTCTTCACCGGGATGCGTGCTTGCCGCGACCCAGACCGGCCGGTCGCCGACCATATCGCCGAGATAGGCGAGCTGCTGCGCGTCGGCCGGCGGCACCGCGGAATCGTATTTGAGATTGCCGACCACTTTCACGCGCGGCGCCCCCAGGCGCAGGAAGCGCTCGGCATCGTCCGTGGTCTGGACGAGGCAGACCGAGATGCGGGCGAGCAGCGCGGCAGCAGTGCGCGGCGAGCGCGCCCAGCCCTTGAACGAGCGCTCCGACATTCGGCCATTGACGAGGATCAGCGGCACCTCGCGCCGGTGCAGTGAGATCACGGTGTTCGGCCAGATCTCGGATTCGGCGATCACCGCGAGGTCGGGCTGCCAGTGGTCGAGGAAGCGCTCCACCCAGCGCGGCGCGTCGAGCGGCATGTACTGGTGGACCGCTCCAGGGGGCAGCCGCGAGCCGAGGAGTTCCGCCGCGCTCCTCGTGCCAGTCGTCACGAGCACGGAGAAGCCGCGCTCGATCATGCCCTGGATCAGCCCGATCAGCGAGAGTGATTCGCCGATGCTGGCGCCGTGCATCCAGACGAGGTTTCCGGCGGGCCGCGCTCGGCCTGGGCGCCCCCGACGCTCGGGCAGGCGCCCCGGATCCTCCTTGCCGCGCCGTGAGCGCCAGGCCAGGAGGCCCGCGACGGCCGGCTCGCCGACATACAGGCCGTAGCGATAGGCCTGCAGCGTGATGGGGAGCGACGGCGCTCTCATGCCGGATTCCCGACGCGGTCCGTACGCCCGACCAGCGTGTAGGCCTGGTCGTGAACGCGGTTCAGCTCGGTCTGAACCTTCATGCGCAGGCTGTCGACGAGCTCGGGCTCGACCTCGCGCGGCACCCAGATCGGCTCGCCGAACACCATGGCCCCCCGGCCAAAGGGCAAGCCGAGGCAGGCCCGGTCCCAGGAATTGAAGCGAATGTGACGGCTCGTCACCACGGCAACCGGCAGGATCGGCCGGCCCGAGAAACGCGCGAGCATGATGATACCGGCATCGCAGACTCGCGAGACCTTCGGCACGTCGGCCGAGAAGCAGACGGTGTCGCCGCCTTTGAGCGCGCGCACCATGGCGCGAAGACCCTCGGCGCCGCCCTTGGCCTTGGCGTCGCGCACCACACGGCCACGGGCACCGGAGGCGCGCATCACCCGCACGCCCATTCTTTCCAGAGCGTAGGTGTTGATGTTGCCGTCCGGCGACTTGGAGATGATCGTGGCGATGCGGTCGTGCGGGCGTTTCATGAACGAGATCATGATGTGCTGGCCGTGCCACATCGCGGCGATGAACGGGCTGGTCTCATCGAGCCAGGCATCGGGTGCGGCGGGAACCACGGTGAAGCGGTTGGTACGCTGCACGAGGTTCAGATAGCCGTAGGCGGCGAGGCCGAGAGCCTTCTGCACGAGCGGCTTGCGGCCGATGGTCTTGATGAGGCCCATGTGCCGGGGGCGGTCTCCCGCTCTTCGCGCGCTGCTGCCGGAGGCCGCGACGGCCGCGGTCGGCGAGACGCGGCTCTGTACTCTTAGTTAAGATTGGCGCGCAACCTCGCCGGCCTGCGAAACGTCGTGCGGTTGACCTTCGGCCCGACTGCGGCACATGCGGGCCCATCAGTCATTCACTCACGGTCGCGTGGCCTCGATCCCTCGCCGATGTTCCGTCTCGCCCACATCACCGATCCACATGTCGGGCCGCTGCCCCGGCCGAAGCTGCGCCAACTCCTGAGCAAGCGTGCCACCGGCTTCATGAACTGGCATCGCGGGCGTGGCCGCCACCACGACATGGACCTGCTGGCGGCTCTCCTCACAGACCTCCACCAGCAGGATTGCGACCACATCGCCTGCACGGGCGACCTCTGCAATATCGGCCTGCCCGACGAGTGGGAGACGTCTCGGATCTTCCTCGAAGCCCTCGGCGCGGCCGACCGTGTGAGCTTCGTGCCGGGCAACCACGACGCCTATGTGCGCGGCTCCCTCGAAGGCCTGCTCGCCGCCTGCGGTGCCTGGACGGCGGGCGAGGATGGCCGAAGCGGCGCGTTTCCCTATCTGCGCCGCCGCGGCCCGCTGGCCCTCGTCGGACTGTCCTCGGCGATCCCGACCAAGCCTTTCGCCGCGACCGGACGGGTCGGGCCGACGCAAATTGAGGCAGCCGAGCGGCTGCTTCGTGCGCTGGCTGATGAACCCGAGCCTCCCTTCCGGGTCGTCATGATCCACCATCCGCCTCACCCCGGCGGCGCGCGCCCCGGCCGCGAGTTGAAGGATGCGGAGGCCTTTATCGCGATGATCGCCCGCGCCGGCGCCGAGCTCGTTCTGCACGGACACAATCACGTCGGCAGCGTCGCCTTCGTCGAGGGGCCGAACGGGGCGATCCCGATCGTCGGCGCGCCCTCGGCCTCGGCCCGCAGCATCCGCGAGCATCATCGGGCCTCGTACTACCTCTACGATATCGTGAGGGACGGTGGCCGGTTCGCGATCACGGCGGCGGAACGCGGTCTGACTGCGGAGGGGACGATTGGCCCGTTGCGCCCTCTGGCCCTGATACGGGCATGAAAAAAGGCGCGGACCGCACCGGGTCTGCGCCTTCTTCTAGTCCGATTGAGTGGCTCAGCCTACGACTGAGATCGGAGTACCGCGCTGCTGCTGCCGGGCAATGCTCGCCTCGTAGCGCTCTGCCTGAAGGCGCGTCAGCCCTGCAACGAGGGCCATCGTGCCGCGATAGACCGTGTAGGTGCCGTCCTGCGTAGGTTTGACGCGAATCGCTTCCTGCATGCGTTGGCTCCCTGCCCCCATGACAATCGTTCTCGGACGCGACTGAATGGGGTCATGCTACCTCGGTCGCGCCTTCCGACAAGGGTGTTGGACCGCGTGAAAACCAACATTCGTCGCTGCAGCGCGGAAGGCATTGCAGGGCAGCCGACACCTTGGCTTGTGGATCTGAGGTATGCGCAGCAATGGCTCGTTCCGAGAGCGAATTGCCAAAACTGCGTAAGTATCGACGGGACGTTTATTATCGGCGTCGTGTCCGATCTCGGCCCCTTGAGCGATGATCGATTGTGCCGTGCAGCGAGAGCGGATGGGGCGCCCTGAGCCGTCCTCGCTTGGATCAATTTTTGTCACGCCAATGTGAATATGTCGCAGCCGCCGTCGGCCCATCCGAGGTCGGGAGATCGCTCTGACTCTACGGGTCGCGCCGACGCCAGGGCACCATCGCGTGCGGCGATGCAGTTTAGCTGTTCATGAAAATCAGATTTCGGTGCATCGACCTAAAAATCTATTCTTGTGAAAGTTGGCATCAAGAATTTGGTGACAGCGTCGCAGGCTCGGGAACGCGTGGTGGACTCATGCCAAGTGAGGCGCTCGTCAAGTTTCTTGCGAATTCGGGAGGTGTGGGCGGCGAGCCGTCCGGCGACTCGCCTGTGCGCGAACGGCGCAGTGAGCCCCGCATGCCGACCAACTGGATCGCCAAGATCCTATTGTCCAGCGGCGAAGAGATCGCCTGCACCGTGAAGGACGTCTCGAAATCGGGCGCACGACTAGGCCTGCCTGATACGGTTGCGCTGCCGGAAAGCTTTCAGCTCAAGGTGGTCGGCTACGACTTCCTGTTCAACGTCCGGGCGGTCTGGCGGAGCGGCCACTGCGCCGGTGTACGGATCGAGCGATTCGGGAGGCAGCCGCCTCCCGTGACCAAGCCGGAGGAGCCGAAGCCTGCGGCCGAACCGGCCAAGACCCAGACCGTGCTGGTGAGCCGGCGGAGCCGCTTTTCCTTGTCTTGATCAGTTGCCGAGCGCCGAGCCGGAGAAGTGCGTGGCAGCGAGGTCGTCGCCTGGGCTGCGTGCCGAGAATTGGGTCGCGACGGCGTCGACGGCGAAGATGTCCTCCGGCGCCTCGTCCGGCTTCGATTGGATGGCGGCGAGGCGGATGGGGACATCGCGGCGGGCCGGCTCGGAAGCGCCCTGTGCCTGCGTTGAGAACAGCGCGCGCAGGTGATCGCGCGCATCGGCTTCGGCCGGGAGCAGATGGAATGCGGCCGAGGTGACTGGCCCGGTGCCGAGCGCGAAGTTGGCGAGACCGGCATTGCCGATGCCGGCCACTTGGACGGCACGCCCTGGCGGGAGCGGCGCTGCGATGGCGGCGGCGAGAGCGGCGAACTCCGCAGGACGGCGCGGCGGAAGCGGTGCGACGCGGGCCGAGCCCTCGTTGGAGGTCTGCTCCGTCTTCTCGGCGGTGAGCAGGGCCTTGGCGGAGGGTGTGTCGCTACCCTCCCGGCGCAGCATGGCGTTGCGCAGGGTATCGGTACTGTTCGGCGCGGCGTAGGCGAGCGCCTGCCGGGCGCCGGTCGCATCGTTCGGGTCCGCGCTGGCGACGGCGATCGTCGCCTTGCCGCGCGCCTTGCCCGGCGTGGCGGCGGGGGTCGAGGCGGCGCTGTCGGAGCCGCCGAACAGGCCGGCGAAGAATCCTTTCAGGCTCGGGCCGTCATCCATCGCGTCGGCCGAGGCGACTGCCGTGTAGCCGAGCACGGTGCCGCCACGGGCCAGAATCTCGGCACGTGCTTCCTCATAACGCGGGAAGGGCTTGCCGTTGGCAGGCAGGTGGACGGTCTTGCCGTCGGGGAAGATGCGGGCGAGCTGATCATGCGTCATGCGCGGCCAGGCACGCACCGAGCCGACGTCGAGATGTACGAAGGGTGAGCCCGAGCGCGGATACCAGCCGACGCCGCCACGCTGCAGCCGGACGCCAGCGGCGCGGATGTCGTCGATCGAGGCGTCGGTCATGAAGAAGTCCATGGCCTTGCCGAGCGTGTGCTGGCTGTGCTCGGCGACGCCGCGGGAGCGGCGGCGCAGCATGCCGTTGGTCTTTGGACTGCGGTAGCCGCAGACGACGCGCAGGGGCTGCGTGGAGCCGATCGAGCGCTGCGCCTCCCAGACGACGTCGAACAGGCGCGGGTCCATCTTGATCGACTCGGCCTCGCGCCAGTCGCGCAGCAGCCAGTTGAGCTGATCGAGGGCAGCCTTGTCGTAGCGGCCGTCACGTTTGAACGTGACGGTGATGCTCTCCTTGGTGTGCTCGTGGATCAGGGAGAGCGTGCGGGTGTCGCCGTTGGCGACCGCGTTTTCGGTCTCGACCGTGCCGGCGAGCATCACGGCGGCAAAAGCCATCATCGAAACGATGTGCCGGGGGCGTCCACGCCGTGGCACCGCGGTGCCGGTGCGGCGGAGGCGGCCAAGCGAGAGCCCGGCGAGGATGCCGGCCCGATCCCGAAGCGATGTCAGCACGATGGTCTACCCCTCGCAGACGGCATGGTGCTCTGTGTCGGGCACAGGGCATCATGGTGGGCGCAAGGTTGTCGATGACCGTGATCGCGCGGCGACCGAGTCCTGATGCTGCTCACCCTCTCGTGAACTGGCTAAAGCTCAACCGTGGCGGAATCGTGCCGGGCAAGGTCTTGGGCGCATCGGCGCCTTGGAAACAGCGTTCCGAGACTGGCCGTATTGGGACGCACCTGCTTCTCGTATCGGTGTTTCGACGTTCCGCCTCACCACCACGTCCGGGATGCGGACGGCGCCGGTGCGGGCGTCCACAGGTCCGGCTCGCCATACTCGACCGGCGCCGCGCGCCTCGGGCGCATGACAGGCCGCGGCTCCGCGGATGCTCGCCGCGTCTCGCGGCGTGGTGAGGCCGGCCGCGTCGCGGTAACCGCCGGAGTGGACGGGACGCTCGCCACCCGGCGCGCAGGCTCCTTCGGCACCGACGCCATCGCACCCGGCCGCGTCGAGAGGCCGAGCGCCTCCTTGATGCGAGCATCGTAGCCGTAGAGGTCCGGCAGCGTCCGGTAGACGCCGGCATCGTCCACATAGGCCGTGAAATAGGCGATGTGGACTGGGAGTTTGTGCGGCAGCCTGATCGAGCGTTCGCCCTTGCCGATCAGCTTGCGCAGGCTCGCTTCGGTCCAGGTATCCGGCAGCACTGCGTCGGCGAAGCGGAAGGGGTCGTCGACGCGCACGCAGCCATGGCTGAAGGCGCGCTTCGCGGCCGAGAACAGCGAGCGGTTCGGCGTGTCGTGCAGGTAGACCGCGTGCTGATTCGGGAACAGGAATTTGATGAAGCCCAGGGCATTCTTCTCGCCGGGCGGCTGCCGCAGCGAGATCTGCCCGCGGCGGTTCACCACCTCGAAGCCGGCGGTCTTTCCGGAGGCGAGCATCTGCTTGAGGATCGAGGGCGGCACGTACCAGGATGGGTTTACCACCGCGGTTTCCATGGCGCCGGAGAAGATCGGCGTCGGGGAATCGGTCTTGCCGACGATCACGCGGGTCTCGTCGCGCATCACCCCGCCGCGATAGACCCGCAGGCGGAACTCGGGGACGTTGACCAGCACGTAGTCGGGGCCGAGCTCGCGCGGCAGCCAGCGCCAGCGCTCCATGTTGGAGATCAGCTCGGCTTCGTCCCCGCTGCGCGGCGCCGGTGACGGCGCGTCGGCAAGCGCCAGCGCGACGATGGTCGAGCGGGTCAGGTTGCCGTTATCCGGCAGGCCGCGGCTGCGCTGGAAGGCGGCGACCGCGTCGGAGACGGCCTTGTCGTAGCTCTCGGGCTCGCCGGGCGCCGCATCGAGCGTGCCGGCGCTGCGCGCGGGCAGGCCGAAATGCTCGCGCAGGAGCGGAACGCGCGGATCGCTCATTCCGACCTTGAGAACCGGACCGACCGGAAGGCGCAAGGGCTTGGGCACGCTCGCTGTCGATACCGGGTCCGCGCCGCGCAACGTGGCGAGCCGCCGCTTGAGGGCGAGGTAGCCCTCCTGGTTCGGGTTGTAGGCCTGCAGACGGTCGCCGGCCTCCGTGCCCGACACGGCGAGCTGGCCGAGCACCAGATCGGCCGGCATGATGTTGAGGTCCGGCGTGATCAGCTTCGAGATCGCGGCGAGGTTGACCCGGCCACCGCGGGCATCGCGTGCGTAGAGCACAATGGCGGCCGAGAGCTTCAGCTCGGCATCGGCGATCTCGGCCGGGGACATCGTGACGCCGGCGCCTGCTAGCACCGGAATCGGGTAGGCGCTCGGGTTGAGGCCGTCCTCGGCGGCGGCGCGTAGCCGCGTGATCAGGGATTGCGCGGCGGGTGTGAAGGCTCCGCCGTCGATCCAGACGGGTTTGTAATCGGCGATGGAGTAGAACACCTGCATCGCCTCGCGCTCCTTCGGCGTGAGGCGCGCCAGCAGCGGCTTGCCGTCCTTCAGCCGCGCGAGGATCGCCTCGCCCTGCGGGTCGAGCGCCTGCGTCGGAGCCGTGGGAGCGGCCGTCGCCGGCTGCTCCTCCTTGGCGGGTTCCTTGAAATCGGACTGGGGCGGCGTGTCGCTCGTCGGCGGCAGCGAGCCGAGATCGTCATGCGAGGCCGACGGAGAGGTAGCAGCCTCGACGGTCGCCGATGGCTCGACGGCGGCGCTGCGGATCGTCGATGACGGCTCGGCCTGCGGCGACTGCGCGCGCGCCAGCGTCGTCACGCCGACGGAGGATGCCAGCGCCATGGCCAGGACCGCGGCGGCCGCCCGCGATCCGTTCGACGAAACGCGCATGACGAAGTCTCCTCCAGTATGGCTCGAGGCCATACGGACTGTATGATTATCGTCTCAAGCACGGCCGTGTGCAACCGCACCGGTCCCCTCGAGACATGGCTTCGACGCGCTCTGTGTCGGGACGGCCACCCTTCTGTGACTGCCCTTGCGCGACCCTGTGGCGCTGTCACCGCACCGACATGGATGGCCTGTCCAGGGATCACCTTGGACAACCTCAGGCTGCGGCCTCGTCCTGCTTATCGTCGCCGTCGAGGCCCAGATCCTTGAGCTTACGGTAGAGGGTGGATCGGCCAATTCCAAGGCGGCGCGAGACCTCGGACATCCGTCCCCGATAGAATTGCAGGGCGAAGCGGATCACCTCGGCCTCGACCTCCTCCATCGTCTTCATCTCGCTCGTATCCTCGACGACGAGGGACATGGCGTGCGGGTCGCGCACCTCGACCCGGACGATCTCGCGCACCGGCTCCAGGCCACCGGCAGGCAGCATCGGCTGGCTCGGCAGCGGCGGGATGCGCACGTCGAAGCCTTCGACCTGCGCCGCGATCTGCGGGAATTCCGAGACCGAGAGCTCGTCGCCGTCGGCGAGCACCACGGCGCGGAAGAGAGCATTCTCGAGCTGGCGGACATTGCCGGGCCAGGGATAGCGGGTCAGCAACGCCATCGCCTCCGATGAGATGCCGCGCAGGCGCTTACCCTCCTCGGCCGCGAAGCGGGCGCAGAACGAGCGGGCGAGATCCGGGATGTCCTCGCGGCGCGCGCGCAGGGGCGGCAGGGTCATCGGGAAGACGTTGAGACGGTAGTAGAGGTCCTCGCGGAACTTGCCCTGCTTCACGAGATCCAGCAGCGAGCGGTTCGTTGCCGAGATCAGGCGGATGTCGACGCGCACCGAGCGCTTGCCGCCGACCGGGTCGACCTCGCCCTCCTGCAGCGCGCGCAGCAGCTTTACCTGGGCATCGAGGGGCAATTCGCCGATCTCGTCCAGGAACAACGTGCCGCCCGAGGCCTCGACGAACTTGCCGGCATGACGCTCGGTGGCGCCGGTGAAGGCGCCTTTCTCGTGGCCGAACAGGGTGGATTCGACGAGGTTGTCGGGAATCGCTCCGCAATTGACGGTGACGAACGGCTTGCCGCGGCGCTCGCCCGAGCCCTGAATGGCGCGGGCCAGCACTTCCTTGCCGACGCCGGATTCGCCTTCGATCAGGACGGGGATGTTCGACTTGGCCGAGCGCTCTGCGAGCCGCATCACCCGGTCCATGTCGGGGCTTTTCGAGGTGAGGTCCTTGAAGCCGAGTGCGCCGGAGGCGCGGCGGCGCATGCGGCGGACCTCCTCTTCGAGCTGGTCGACGCGCAGCGCGTTCTTGATCGAGACCTGAAGGCGCTCGGCGCCCGCAGGCTTCACCACGAAGTCGACGGCGCCGGCGCGCATGGCGTTGACCACTGCGTCGATCGAGCCGTTCGAGGTCTGTACGATTACCGGCGTATCGATGCCGCTCTTACGCATCTCCGCCATGACGCCGAGGCCATCGAGGCCACCCGGCATCACCATGTCGAGGAGCACCACGTCGATCTCGCCGCCGGCGCGCAGGGCGTTGAGGCCGTCGAGACCGTTCTCTGCCACGCGTGCCTCGAAGCCGAGCCGGCGCACCATGCTCTCCGTGAGGCGGCGCTGCACCGGATCGTCATCGACGATGAGGACGGTGGTCGACATGCAGGTCCCTCGCTTCTTGTTTGGGGACAGCCGGTTGCGCGTCCGGCTCGCCTCGTGGCGCGAGGCGTCCGGCGAACGGCATCGGGGCTGTTCCGTTTCGAAGCGCAGGGTCGCCGAAGAGCGTAAAGCTCCGCTTAACGACGTTGCGAGTTTTTGCCGGGCCGTGTGCGATCGGCATCTTTGAATACGATCTTTGCCGGGATTCCCTGCTGCCTCGTTGAACGGCCGCCGAGGCACGCGATATCAGGCGCTCACCCGCACCCGATGGGGCGGCCATGACGCCGCCGGAGAGCAGAACCCCATGTCGAGCCGAGCCTCAGCGCCCGCAGGATTGTCGATGGCGGCGCACAGCCCCGCCACCGCGAAGGCGATGGCCGACGCGGTCGGCCTCGGTCCGCTGCCGGAATGGGACCTGCGCGATCTCTATGCAGGCATCGACGCGCCGGAATACCGCGACGACCTCGCGCGGGCCGAGGCCGAGTGCCGGGACTTCGCCAAGACCTATGCTGGTCGGATCGCTGAACTCGCCGAGGGACCCGATGCCTCCGAGGCGCTCGGGGCGGCGGTGAAGGCCTACGAGGCGATCGAGGATCTGCTGGGTAAGCTGATGTCCTTTGCCGGCCTCGTCTATTCGGGCGACACCACCGACGAGGCTCGCGCGAAATTCTACGGTGATACCCGCGAGCGCCTGACCGCGGCCTCCGGCGACCTGCTGTTCTTCGGGCTCGAACTGAACCGGGTCGACGACGCGGTGATGGACCGTGCGACGGCCTCGGGACCGCTCGCCCACTACAAACCCTGGATCGACGACCTGCGGAAGGAGAAGCCCTTCCAGCTCGACGACCGGATCGAAAAGCTCTTCCTCGAGAAATCGGTTACGTCGAGCGCTGCCTGGGACCGCCTGTTCAATGAGACCATCGCGGCGCTCCGCTTCCCTGTCGGAGGCGAGAAGCTGCCGCTGGAGCCGACCCTCAACAAGCTGCAGGACCCGGACGGGGCGGTGCGCCGCGAGGCGGCCGGCGCGATCAGCGAAACGTTGCGGGCGAACCTGCGCGTGTTCACGCTGATCACCAACACGCTGAGCAAGGACAAGGAGATCTCGGACCGCTGGCGTGGCTTCAAGGATGTGGCCGATGCGCGCCATCTCTCGAACCGCGTAGAGCCGGAAGTCGTCGCCGCGCTGGTGGAGGCGGTGCGAGCCGCCTATCCGCGCCTGTCGCACCGCTACTATCGGCTGAAGGCGAAGTGGTTCGGCGTGGAGTCGTTGCCCTACTGGGACCGCAACGCGCCGCTGCCGAAGGTCGAGCAACGCACGATCCCCTGGACTGAGGCGCGCGATACGGTGCTCGACGCCTACGGCGCCTTCTCACCGGAGATGGCTGGGATCGCCCAAAGGTTCTTCGACAAGGGCTGGATCGATGCGCCGACGCGGCCCGGCAAGGCTCCGGGCGCCTTCGCCCATCCGACTGTGCCTTCGGTCCACCCCTTCGTGCTGGTAAACTACCAGGGCAAGCCGCGGGACGTGATGACGCTCGCGCACGAACTCGGCCACGGCGTTCACCAGGTGCTCGCCGCCGGCAACGGTGCGTTGATGGCCCCGACTCCGCTGACGCTTGCGGAAACGGCCTCCGTGTTCGGCGAGATGCTGACCTTCCGCCGCCTGCTCGCGGCCACCACGGACAAGACCCAGCGTCGCGCCATGCTCGCCGCCAAGGTCGAGGACATGATCAACACGGTGGTGCGCCAGATCGCGTTCTACTCGTTCGAGCGCAAGGTTCACCTCGCCCGCTCCAAGGGCGAGCTGACCGCAGAACAGATCAACGAGCTCTGGATGTCGGTTCAGGCCGAGAGCCTCGGTCCGGCAATTACCCTCGACAAGGGTTATGAGCCGTTCTGGGCCTACATCCCGCACTTCATCCACTCGCCGTTCTACGTCTACGCCTACGCCTTCGGCGATTGCCTCGTGAACTCGCTCTATGGCGTCTATGTGAAGGCCGAGGACGGGTTCGTGGAGCGTTACTTCGCCCTGCTGAAGGCCGGCGGCTCGAAGCCCTACGGCGAGCTGCTCCAGCCCTTCGGACTCGACGCGAGCGATCCGAGCTTCTGGCAGATCGGCCTCGGCATGATCGAGGGGATGATCGCGGAGCTGGAGGGGATGGAGGATTAACGTCTCTCCAATCGCTTGCGATCCGGCGTTCGATTAAACGACGCATGACGATGTCGGGGGCGTTGACGAGTAAGTTGGGACCCCGCTCGTCCATCGCGGCCAACAGCGGCGCTCTTGGTGACGCCCGCGGCGCACGGACCCAGCGCCCTGGTGTCGGCCACGCCTCGACTTATCTCGTGAGCGAAGACGCAACACGAGACAGAACCCGCCGATGGCCGAAACCGACCGCGAAGCCAACCGCTTCTCCGCCCGCGCGAGCCGTTATGCCAGCGTCGGCGCGAATATGGGTGGCGTCGCCGCGCGCATGGCGGCGGCGCGGCTGTTCGGAGGGGAGGGCACTACCAACGCCGCGGCCCTGGCCCAGGCGCTGGGCGGGCTCAAGGGCCCGATCATGAAGGTGGCCCAGCTGATGGCCACCATCCCCGACCTGCTCCCGCCCGAATACGCGACCGAGCTGCAAAAGCTGCAGGCCGATGCACCGCCCATGGGTGCCGCCTTCGTGAAGCGCCGGATGATGGCCGAACTCGGCGCCGACTGGCAGACACGGTTCAAGAACTTCGATCTCAAGCCCGCGGCAGCTGCCTCGCTCGGTCAGGTCCACCGGGCCATCTCGCTCGATGGCGTACCGCTCGCCTGCAAGCTTCAGTATCCGGACATGCAATCGGCCGTGGAGGCCGATCTCAAGCAGCTTGAGATGATCTTCGCCCTGCATCGCCGGATGAATTCCTGGCTCGATACCAGCGAGATCAAGAAGGAGATCGGGGCGCGGGTCCGCGAAGAACTCGACTACGCCCGCGAGGCCAAGCACGCCGCGCTCTACGGCACAGTGCTGAAGGAGGTCGACGCGGTGCGCGTGCCCGTGGTCGACCTGGACCTGTCCACCAAGCGCCTTCTGACCTTGGGTTGGCTTGACGGTGAGCGCATCCTGTCCTTCGCGGAGGCACCGGTGGAAATCCGCAACCGCATCGCGCAGGCGATGTTCAAGGCCTGGTGGCATCCGTTCAGCCGCGCGGCGGTGATCCACGGCGACCCGCATCTCGGCAATTACACCGTCTTCTCCGAGGGCGGCGAGGCGCAGGGCATCAACCTGCTCGATTATGGCTGCGTGCGGATTTTTCACCCGCGCTTCGTCGGGGGCGTGGTCGATCTCTATCGCGGCTTACAGAACGACGATCACGACCGCGTCGTGCATGCCTACGAGGTCTGGGGATTCAAGCGCCTCGATCGCAAGACCATCGACATCCTCAACATCTGGGCCCGCTTCATCTACGGGCCGCTGCTCGAGGACCGCACGCGTACGGTCGCCGATGGCGTCCAGCCCGGTGCCTATGGCCGACGCGAGGCGTTCTCGGTGCATCAGGCCCTGAAAGAGCACGGACCGGTGACGGTGCCGCAGGAATTCGTGTTCATGGATCGTGCTGCCGTCGGGCTCGGCGCGGTATTCCTACATCTGCGCTCCGAGCTTAACTACCATCGCCTGTTCGAGGACGAGATCGAGCATTTCTCGCTTGACTCCCTTGGTGGCCGGCAGAAGGCAGCTCTCGATGCGGTCGGCCTGAACTCACCGGTCTGAGAGATTCCCCAAATCAGTCGTTTGCCGACGGCCAAGCCGATTGCCGCTGCGAAAACCATGCGCTAAATCCGCCCGGGACCAGAATAAGACATATTCGAGGGAACGGGCTCGCAATGGCCGATACCAAGACCGTGTCCGGTGCGCTGTATAGCCCGGCAATGGACGAGAAAACTCACGAGCAGACCTACCGCGGCTTCGTGAAGTTCGTCGAGATCGGCACCGTGACCGTGCTGTGCTGGGTTCTCGCGCTTGCCGTCGGCGGCGTGCGTGAGGCGTGGCTGACTGCCATCGGCGGCGTTCTGCTCTCCTGGGTCGCTGCTGCGATTGGCGCCTTCGTCCCCTCGATCGGCTGGAAGGCTCCGGCCGTGGTGCTGGCGCTGCTCGCCCTGGCTCTGGTCTTCGGCTGAGCCTGCCCAGGCTTTCATCACGTTTCTGAGGCAGGTCGCGGCCGAGGTATCCGGCGGGTGCGGCCTGCACAGGTCAAAACATCATCAAATAGGCTCGGATACCGGCATCCCTGTGGGGATGTTGTAAGAACGGGAGCTCTTGAATGCGCATCGGCGTCTTGGCGGAATCGGATCCGGGAGAATCCCGGGTCGCGACCGTCCCCGACTTGGTCAAGAAGTACGTTGCGCTCGGTGCCGACGTCACCATCCAATCCGGTGCCGGCAAGGATTCCGGCATTCCCGATGCGGATTTCGAGGCCGCTGGCGCCCGGATCGTCGGCTCGGCCGCCGAGGCCGTCGGTGATGCCGACCTCGTCCTGAAGGTCCGCCGTCCCAATGCCGACGAGCTGAAATCCTTCAAGAAGGACGCCGTCGTCCTCGCCATCATGGATCCCTACGGCCGCGAGGCCGAGCTGAAGGCGATGGCCGATGCCGGCGTGTCAGCCTTCGCCATGGAGTTGATGCCCCGCATCACCCGTGCGCAGGTGATGGACGTCTTGTCCTCGCAGGCGAACCTCGCCGGCTACCGTGCCGTGATCGATGCCGCAGCCGAGTTCGGTAAGGCCTTGCCGATGATGATGACCGCCGCCGGCACCGTGCCTGCGGCCAAGGCCTTCATCATGGGCGTCGGAGTCGCCGGCCTCCAGGCCATCGCCACCGCCAAGCGCCTCGGCGCAGTGGTCTCGGCCACAGACGTGCGCCCGGCCGTGAAGGAGCAGGTCGCCTCGCTCGGCGGCAAGTTCATCGCTGTCGAGGACGACGAGTTCAAGCAGGCCGAGACCTCGGGTGGCTACGCCAAGGAGATGTCGGCTGAGTACCAGAAGAAGCAGGCCGAGCTGGTCGCAAGCCACATCGCCAAGCAGGACATCATCATCACCACCGCGCTGATCCCGGGCCGTCCGGCCCCGAAGCTCGTGTCCAAGGCGATGGTCGATTCGATGAAGCCGGGTTCGGTCATCGTCGACCTGGCTGTCGAGCGCGGCGGCAATGTCGAGGGCGCCAAGCTCGGCGAGGTCGTCACCACCGAGCACGGCGTGAAAATCGTCGGCTTCGCCAACGTTCCGGGCCGCCTCGCCGCTACGGCCTCCGGCCTCTACGCCAAGAACCTCTTCGCTTTCGTCGAGACCATGGTCGACAAGGAGTCGAAACAGCTCGCGGTGAAGTGGGACGACGAGCTCGTCAAAGCGACGAACCTCACCCGTGACGGCCAGGTCGTCCACGACTCGTTCAAGTCCAAATCCGAAGCTTCCGCGCCCGAGGCCCCGGGTTTCGACGCAACCAAACCCGCTACGCCTGCGACCGGGGAGAAATAAGAATGGCTACTCTTCCCTCGGGTGCGGCGGCCGACCAGGCCCAAGCCGCTGCTGCTGCCGCTCGCGCGGCTGCCGACATTGCCCGGCAGAATGCCGATTACGCCCAGAGCATCGCCGACGGCCTCGGCCACGGTGCTGCAGCCATCACGCACGGCGCGGTCGACCCAACCGTGTTCCGCCTCGCGATCTTCGTTCTCGCGATCTTCGTTGGCTACTACGTGGTCTGGTCGGTGACCCCGGCGCTGCACACGCCGCTGATGTCGGTCACCAACGCGATCTCGTCGGTCATCATCGTCGGCGCGCTGCTCGCCGTCGGCGTGCCGCTGGTCGAGCAAGGCACCGGCTGGGCCCGTGCCTTCGGCTTCATCGGAATCGTGCTCGCCAGCGTGAATATCTTCGGCGGCTTCCTCGTCACTCAGCGCATGCTCAGCATGTACAAGAAGAAAGCCTGAGCCGATGTCTGAGAATATCTCCTCGCTTCTCTACATCGTCGCCGGCGTCATGTTCATCATGGCGCTGCGGGGGCTCTCGCACCCGACGACCTCTCGTCAGGGCAACTATTACGGCATGGCGGGCATGGCGATTGCCGTGCTCACCACGCTGATCGGCCATCCGCCCGCCGGCGGAAGTGCCTGGCTCCTGGTGCTGCTCGGCCTCGCCATCGGCGGCGGCATCGGTGCCGTGATCGCCAAGCGCGTGCCGATGACGGCCATGCCGGAGCTCGTCGCCGCCTTCCACTCTCTGGTCGGTATGGCTGCGGTCTTCGTTGCGGCCGGCGCGCTCTACGCTCCGCAGGCCTTCGGCATCGTCGAAAACGGCCATATTCATCGGCAGTCGCTATTTGAGATGGGCCTCGGCGTCGCGATCGGCGCGATCACTTTCACGGGCTCAGTCATCGCTTTCGCCAAGCTGTCGGGCCGCATGTCCGGCAAGCCGATCATCCTGCCGCAGCGTCACCTGATCAACATCGGTCTGGCTGCGCTCCTGGTGGTGCTGCTTGCCGTGTTCATCGGCGGCGAGAGCAAGGCGGTGTTCTGGCTGATCGTGCTGATATCGCTGGCGCTCGGCGGCCTGCTGATCATCCCGATCGGCGGCGCGGACATGCCCGTCGTCATCTCGATGCTCAACTCGTACTCGGGCTGGGCCGCGGCCGGCATCGGCTTCACCCTGGGCAACCTCGCCCTGATCATCACCGGCTCACTGGTGGGCTCGTCGGGTGCGATCCTGTCCTACATCATGTGCCACGCGATGAACCGGTCGTTCTTCTCGGTCATCCTGGGCGGCTTCGGCGGCGAGACCGCCGGCGGCGGCGCGGGTGGCACCCAGGAGCAGCGTCCGGTCAGGCAGGGTTCGGCGGACGACGCCGCCTACCTGATGAAGAACGCCGAGCGCGTCATCATCGTCCCGGGCTACGGCATGGCCGTCGCCCAGGCGCAGCACTCGCTGCGTGAGATGGCCGACCTGCTTAAGAAGGAAGGCATCGAGGTGAAGTACGCGATCCACCCGGTCGCGGGCCGCATGCCGGGCCACATGAATGTGCTGCTTGCCGAGGCCAACGTGCCCTACGACGAGGTCTTCGAACTCGAGGACATCAACAGCGAGTTCCGTGACGCGGACGTCGCCTTCGTCATCGGTGCCAACGACGTCACCAACCCGGCGGCGAAGACCGATAAAACCTCGGCGATCTACGGCATGCCTGTGCTCGACGTGGAGAACGCCAAGCAGGTGCTGTTCCTGAAGCGCGGCATGGGATCCGGCTATGCCGGCGTCGAGAACGAGCTGTTCTTCCGCCAGAACACCACGATGCTGTTCGGCGATGCCAAGAAGATGGTCGACTCGATCCTCAAGGCGATGTGATCCGCTGGCTCGGCCCGGGATTTCGAGTCCGGGCTGAGCCTCCCGCTCCAAACAAAAGCCCCGAGGCCCATACCGGCCTCGGGGCTTTTGTTTGCGTCATGCTTCAGCCTGTCGCGCCTACGAAGCGCGCCGAACGGCCCCATAGGAGGCACGCTTTCGGCTGATACAGAATGCGGGTTGAAACGGAGGGCCAGATGTTCGGGCATCGGCCTAAATGTTTGATATCTTGGTCGGAGTGGCAGGATTTGAACCTGCGACCCCCACGTCCCGAACGTGGTGCGCTACCAGACTGCGCTACACTCCGAAGCACGGTTGAAAGCTCTGCTTTCAGCCAGCGAGCGGGCTTATAGCTGGGGGGCGTGGCCCCCGCAAGCGCATTGGGAAAAGGTTTTCCGGGCTCACGCCAGGTTGGTGGACCAGTCCGCGTCGAGGCTTCTCAGCAGGCAGGCTGGTCCTTCGCCTTGGATCGCGACGGCGCCGACATGGTCTGGCGCAGGATCGAGATGCTGAAGGCTCCAGCCTCGTGCTGCCTGTGCGGAGCCGTCGAGCGATACCAGCGCGGCGGGCTCCGGCGGGACCGCGACGACGAAGCGGTTGAGCGGAAAAGACAACCCCGCGCCCAAGGCCTTCACGAAGGCCTCCTTGCGCGTCCAGCAGGCGTAGAAGGCAGCCTGGCGATCGGCCGGCGGCTGGGCTTCTAGTGCCGCAATCTCGGCACGCGAGAAATGACTACGGGCAAGGCCTAGGCAGTCCGAGAGCGGCCGTGTCAGCTCGACGTCGACACCGATCCGCCCAGCCGGCGACAGGCCGATCAGGCCGATGCGCCCGGAATGCGACAGGTTGAATGCCAGCCGGTCCCGCCAGGGGCCGTCGAGTTCCGGCTTGCCGGCGGCACCTGAACGGAAGCGGAGCAGGCCCGGGTCAGTGCCGAGCGCCCCGGCCAGGATGTGGCGCAGCGCCGCGTGGCTGGCCGCGTAGCGGTCGCGATCTTCCAGGCGCAGAAACCGTGCGGCGCGAGCGCGCTCATCCTCCGAGAGCGCGGCTAGGCAGGCGTGGCGCCATATCTCGTCGAGCGTGAGATCGATACGCCAGACCGTAGGCTCCCGAAGAGGGCCCGGCTCGGCGATGGGCCAGCTCGTCACTGTCATCACGAGCTACCTTCGTCCAAAGTTGAATGGAGATGTGAGGGGCGTCTTCCGTATTCAGGCATGCTTTAGGCCCGATCAACGCCGAGCCTCATGTAGGGCTCGCTCCCGATCAGCAGTCGGACAAGGGGCAACTGGGCCGTGAATTCGGCAGTGCGGAGAGTTGCCACTGGCGCAAACGATCGTCGCCGTTTTGGCGCTCACAACAACGTGCAGCCTCGGCTTTCGCGCAATTTACGATGATTTCTAGCGATTTCGTTGCGCGGACGGAAATATGATTCCATGAACGGTATCGTACCGACCGTGCCACCTAGCGTTGATTGCTAAGCAGTATCTTCTTTTGAAATAATATCCTCAGGATTGAGGCGACCGCTACACTCGAACCCAACTAAGCCCGTAGACATCGAGCAGATTCCATCATGCCACATCCGCAAGTCCTGAGAGATATGGCGTTATTTGTGGAGGTCGCTAAACGCAAAAGCTTTAGTCAGGCTGCTGCGGCTCTCGGGATGCCTATATCATCGTTGTCGCGCCGAATAACATTATTCGAATCGGCGATTGGTTTGCGTCTTCTTGACAGGACAACGAGAAAACTTGTTCTGACCTCTTACGGAGAAGCCTACCTCAACCAGGCCACCCGATTGGTCGAAGAGGCTCAGCGTACCTTCGACGACATGGTGGCGCAGGCCAAGGGACCGAGCGGGTTGCTGAAGATCGCTGTTCCCCCGGACTTTTGGGTTCTGCGGCATCTCTCAGGCATCATCTCGGAATTCTCCCACGAGCATGAGAACATCCACGTCCACGTGGATCTCAGGCCGCCGCCCGTTGATCTCGTGGGCGACAATTACGATCTCGCCATTGCCATTGAAGAGCCGCGCGAGACGTCCCTGATCGTACGCAAGGTCGGTGATCTCGAGAACGCGCTGTTCGCCTCACGGTCGTACATGCTCGCCCACGGGCGGCCGGAGCATCCGCAGCAGCTTCCCCAACACCGTGTGATCCTCCCGGCGCAGGGAACCAGTGCCAAATGGGTGCTAACCCGCGGCAGCGAGACGGCGACCGTCGCGGTGACCGGGCCGGTCTCCTGCAACAGCCTGAGTCTTGCGCGGCAGTTCGCCGTGTCGGGCCAAGGCATCACTGCGGCGAACATGATCAACGTTGAGCGTGATCTGAACTCTGGCAAGCTGGAGCGCGTTCTACCGGATTGGTGGCTGCCGCCTACGCCTGTCTATATCGTGACCACCTCCCGGCTCTTGCCAGCGAAGGCCCGCAGCTTCATCGATTTCGCTACGCGGCGCCTCAATGCGATCCTGGTCGCCGTTGCCCGCGGCACCCCGGTCCCTGAGACCTACGCCGACGAGTCCCGTAAGGACCACGCGCCGCAGCCCATGTTCGCGGTCCGGTCCTGACCGGTCCTGCTCGAAGGAAAATGACGCTCTAAAGGAAAAGGCAGCGGAGCTGTTGGTGCTCTGCCGTCTGTCCGCCCGCGCCAGCTTGGTATCAGGCGTAGATGTTGTTCGCTGAATTCGGAAAACGGTCTGCCAGCGCGCGGCGGAGCTTCTCTAAAGCGCGGTTCTCGATCTGCCGTACGCGCTCCTTCGAAATGCCGAGGCGGTGCCCGAGAGCCTCCAGCGTCGCTTGATCCTCGGCGAGACGGCGCTCACGCAGGATGCGCAGTTCACGTTCGGACAGCACCGTGAGGGCTTGCTTGAGCCAGTTCAACCGGCGCTCGCCGTCGACCGTGGCGGTGACCGTCTCGTCCGGCAGGGCGGCGCCGTCGACGAGGAAGTCCATCCGCTCGGAGGAGGCCTCGCTCTCCTCGCCGACCGGGGCGTTGAGCGACATGTCGGGTCCCGACAGGCGTGCATCCATCAGGGCGACGTCCTGGGTCGAGACGCCAATCGCCGTGGCGATGCGGCTGTGAATTTCGGAGCCGACCTGCTCCTCAGTGGATTGCATGAGGCGAGCGCGCAGACGGCGCAGGTTGAAGAACAGGGCCTTCTGGGCCGAACTGGTCCCGCCGCGCACGATCGACCAGTTGCGCAGGATGTAGTCCTGGATCGAAGCGCGGATCCACCAAGTGGCATAGGTGGAGAAGCGGACTTCCCGCTCCGGCTCGAACCGGGCTGCGGCTTCCATGAGACCGACATGACCCTCTTGGACGAGATCGGCCATCGGCAGGCCATAGTGGCGGAAGCGACCGGCGAGCGCGATGACGAGGCGCATATGGGCTGAGATCAGGCGATGCAGAGCACGTTCGTCGCCCTTGTCCTTCCAGCTGACGGCGAGGCCACGTTCTTCGTCCCTCGCAAGAAATGGCGCCTCCATCGCGGTCCGAATGAACTGACGCCGAATCCCTGCGATTTCCGCCATCCCCGTCGTGCCTTTCTGGTGCAAGTCTTATGGCAGCAAGGGTACGGCAACGGCTGACCGTGTCGCGCGGACTCTGCTGGGCGTAACCACAACACGTTTGCGCCCAACGTTGTTCCGCATTTTTCGCGCTGCAAGGTGGAACGGGCCAACAGATTTTCAAGCCATCCGAAAGGAGGGCCAAAACAAAAAACCCGGCGCAAATACGCCGGGTTTGAAGGTCGTCTTAACGAGGAGAAGGTGCCGATCAGGCTGCCTCCTCCTGCACGTCGTCGCTATCGGCCTCGCCGTCGGTCTCGGCATCGGCCTTGGCGCGGCGTGGCGACTTGGCAAGACTCTGCTCGATGAGCTTCAGCGCCTCGGTCTCGGTGATCTTGTTCACCGAGGAGATCTCGCGGACGATCCGGTCGAGCGCGGCCTCGTAGAGCTGGCGCTCGCTGTAGGACTGCTCAGGCTGCGCCTCAGAACGGTACAGGTCGCGTACCACCTCGGTCACCGAGATCAGGTCGCCGGAATTGATCTTCGCCTCGTATTCCTGGGCGCGGCGCGACCACATGGTACGCTTCACGCGGGCGCGGCCGGTCAACACGTCGAGTGCCTTCTTGACCAGGTCCGGCTCGGCGAGCTTGCGCATGCCGACGCTGTTGGCCTTCGCGGTGGGAACGCGCAGGACCATCTTGTCCTTCTCGAAGGAAACGACGAACAGTTCGAGCTTGTAGCCAGCGATCTCTTGCTCTTCGATCGCGGTGATGCGACCCACGCCATGGGCGGGATACACGACAGCCTCGCCGGTCTTGAAGCCCTGACGGCCGGTGGTCGTCGTCTTCTTGGCTGTGGTCATGCGAGAAGGGCTCCAGATCATCGCGCGCGGAAGCGTGTCCGCGCAAGGTCACTTCCGGGTTGGGAGACCCGGCTCATACCACTCGACCGACCGGAGCGTCCCTTGCTCCCGCCGGCTCCCAGGCCTGCCACACGATCAAGCAAAGACTGATCCGCCACGGAAAGCGAGGTGGCTTTCCGTAGGCGATCACATGCAACCTCTGTCCAAAGCTGGAACCGCAAGGAGGCGGCGGAGGGAGCACGTCAAGCGAGAGCGACGGCAGACTTATGTCTACCACAATCCGGGCTTCGAATCAAAGGATTGTCGTGGCGTGACAAAGGCTCCGCACAAGCGGTACGCCCTTCTGGCGGTCCCCATGGCATCTCTGCCGGCTGCCTCAATCTTGTCCAGCGAGAGGCTGCTTCCCCGAGTGACTGCGGCTCTCAGTCGCCGGAGCCAGCATTGGCGGAGAAGTGTGCTTCGAACTTGTTGGCCACCCCGTCCCACTCCTTGGCGTCGGCAGGGGCGTCCTTCTTCTGGGTGATGTTGGGCCAGCTCTTGGAATAGTTCGCGTTGAGCGTCAGCCAGCTCTCAAGACCCGGCTCGGTATCCGGCTTGATCGCCTCGGCCGGGCATTCCGGCTCGCAGACGCCGCAATCGATGCACTCATCCGGATGGATGACGAGCATGTTCTCGCCCTCGTAGAAGCAGTCCACCGGGCACACCTCGACGCAGTCCATGTACTTGCACTTGATGCAGTTGTCGGTGACGACGTAGGTCATGGGCTGCTTGGTCCTCGGTACGCTTTCTCGGGCCTGTCCTGCCGCGTGTAATGACGAACCTGCTGTGGTCCGTCGAGCGTCGGTTTCCCGTTCCGTGACGTACAGGGTTTCGAGGTGCCTGCACGCTTCCGTGCGCCTTAGACCCTGCCTTCGGGACTGACAAGCCGATGTGGACTGCGCGACGCTGGTCGGCGGCAGGGTGTCGCGCCGCCGCCATGCCGATGAACGGTTCGCTCAGGAAGACGTCGATTCCTCCAGCGGGGGATTAACGTCCTCGTAGAGCAGACGAGCCTCCGGCGCGGGGCCACGGCGCTCGCCTAGATCGCGTACCCTGACAAGCACCGTGCCGTGCGCTGCGGCGACCGTGAGAACGTCGCCGACGGCAAGGCCCTTCGCTGGGGCCTCAGCCCGCTTACCGTTGAGCCGCACGTGCCCCTCTGTGACGAGGCGCGCGGCTAGAGAACGCGTCTTGGCGAAGCGCGCGAACCAGAGCCACTTGTCGAGGCGCTGGCGACCGGGGTTCAAGCGAGACCTTGCACCATGACGGCCGCTCCGATCCTCGTTGCCTCAGTTCTTGCCGCCATCGCCCGATTCGAGCTGCGCTTTGAGAGCGGCGAGCTTGGCGAAGGGCGAGTCCGGATCGGGCTGCCGTTCGCGGCGCGGTGGACGAGCCTCGGCCTTGCGGGCCTCGTCGCGGGCCTGATCGGGGCGCCGGTCCGGCCTGCCGCGCTGGTCGCGGCGCTGGCCGCCCTCGAAGCGCTCGCGTCCACCGTCGGGGCGCTCGCCGCCGCGGCGGCTGCCGCCATCGCGGCGTCCTCCGTCCTGGCGGGGCTCACCGGATCTCGGCTCGCCCCGGCGTGCATCGCCGCCGCGTGGGCCACGGTTCGGCCGCTGGCCGGCGGGGCGCTGATGGCGGTGGAGACGCCAGATTTCGGTGGTCTCGACAGGGGCCGGCTCGGCTGCATCCTCGACCGGTGTGCCGGAAGCAGTGGTCTCGTCTGACGCCTCCGGCTCGGGGGGGGCAGCCTGCACCTCGGCAAGCACAGTTGCCGGCTCGGCAGCCGCCACAGGCGCCTCGGCCGGCTCCGCGTCCGTCGATTCAGCCTGGGGCTCGGGCTCGGCGGCCGTCGGTGCCGCCTGTACATCCGTTTCGGCAGCGGGCTCGACGGTCGGGGCCTCGGCGAAGGCAGGTTCGGACGCCGCGGCAGCCTCTTCAGTTGCCTCGGAGGGCTCCGTGGATTCGCTGCTGGTAGCCTCGGCCTCGCCGGAGGCGGCAGCCTCCGTGATGGCGCTCTGCTGCGCCGGGACGGCCGGTGCGGTGGCGGCGGCCGGGACCAGTGCAACCGTGATGGGCGGACCTTCACGCGTTTCGGAGACGTATCCGAGCGATTTCAGGATCGAGGCGAAATCCTCGCCCGAGCAGCCGACCAGCGAGGTCATATTGACCGTCGCGGTGAAGCCGTCGCCGTCGGCGGTGCCGGCCGGCGGCTCGCCGGGCGTCGTGCCGGGGCGATAGGCAATGGCAGGACGGATCAGGTCGGCCAGGCGTTCCAGGATATCGACGCGCACGGCCCGCTCGCCGCAGACGCGGAAGCCGGCGGCACGGTAGAGACCCTTGGCAATCTCGGGGTCGACCTTGATCGAAGTGCGGCCCGAACCCGCGAGATGCGCGATCTCGTCGAGCCCGCGCTGGTCGAGGCCGCCGTTGCGCAGCGCCCAGAGCTGGGCGGCGAGGGTGCGCGGCGCTGGCTTCAGCAGGGCCGGCAGGAAGATGTGATAGGCACCGAAGCGGATGCCGTGGCGGCGCAGGTTGGCCCGGCCATCCTGATCCAGCGTGCGCATCTCGTGAGCGACCTTGGCCCGCTCCAGCACGCCGAGGGATTCGACGACCTGATAGCCGATACCGCGCGACAGGCCGGTGAGATCGGCAGCCGACTCGATCTCCATCAACGGGCCGAGCAAGCGCACGACATAGGCCTTCAGCCAAGCGGTGAGGCGGCCCTCGACCTTTTCGCGGTGCGAGCCGGTCAGGCCCTCGTCGGCGATGAGGCGCAGGCCCGGCTCGAATAGCTTGTCGCCGGGGGTGAGCTTGGCGACGGGGTCGCCCGTCCAGCGCACGATGCCATCATGCGAGAGCACCAGCGCGGAATCGGCAGCCGCCGAGAAACGTTCGGCCCTGGCTTCGATCTCGCCGCCCAGTGCCTTCTCGGCGGCACTGCGCAGGGTTTTGGCCTCGTGGCCCTCCGCTTTCGCATCGGGGACGAACTGAAAGCCGTGGAGGTGGCCGACATGTTGACCCTCGACGGTGACGTCACCGCCGGGAGTGATCTCAGCTTCGAGCATCGCGTTCTCTCGTAAGCGCCGCATCAGGACGCTGGTCCGCCGGTCGACGAAGCGGCTCGCGAGGCGCTCGTGCAGGGCATCCGACAGCCTGTCCTCTACCCGACGCGTCTCGCCCTGCCAATGCAGGGGGTCGACGAGCCAGTCGGGGCGGTTCGCGACGAAGGTCCATGTGCGCCCCTGCGCGATCCGCTGGGAGAGTGTATCGATGTCGCCATCCGTACGATCAATCATCGCGACGTGCTTGGCGAACCAGTCATTCGGGATGCGGCCGGCCATGCCGCGCATGAGGAAACGGTAGAGCTGGGCGACGAGGTCCGCATGGGTCTGCGGGTGGACCTTGCGATAATCGGGCACCCCGCAGGTATCCCAGAGCCGCTGCACCGCCACCTTGCCCTGGGCGAGATCGCGGATGTCGTCCTCGCGTGACAAGATCTCGAAGGACGCCTGGTCCTCGCCGATCGGCGCGCGGGTCAGGCCCCCCTCGTGCGGGTGCTCGTCCAGGCTCCGCTGCAGGGCCTCCAGCGACGAGAAGCTCAGATCCGGGTTGCGCCATTGCAGGATGCGCACGGGATCGAACTGGTGGTTCTCCAGCGCCTCGACCATCTCGGGCTCGAACGGCTTGCAGCGTCCCGTCGAACCGAAGGTGCCGTCGGAGAGGTGGCGTCCCGCGCGTCCCGCGATCTGTCCCATCTCGGCGGCGGTCAGCTTCCGGAAGCGGGTGCCGTCGTATTTCCAGGTGGCCGCGAAGGCGACATGGTCGACGTCGAGGTTGAGGCCCATGCCAACGGCGTCGGTCGCCACGAGATAGTCGACCTCGCCGGATTGGTAGAGTTCGACTTGTGCGTTGCGCGTACGGGGCGAGAGAGCGCCAAGCACCACCGCTGCACCCCCGCGCTGGCGCCGGATCAGCTCGGCGATGGCGTAGACCTCCTCGGCCGAGAAGGCGACGATCGCGGTACGGCGCGGCAGGCGCGAGATCTTCTTCTCGCCGGCGAAGCTCAGGGTCGACAGGCGCGGGCGCGTAGTGACGTGGATGCCTGGGATCAGCGACTGCACCAGCGGCTGCATGGTTGAGGAGCCGATCAGCAGCGTCTCCTCGCGCCCGCGCCGATAGAGCAGGCGGTCGGTGAAGACGTGACCGCGGTCCATGTCGGCGGCGAGCTGGATCTCGTCGATGGCGACGAAGGCCACGTCGAGATCGCGTGGCATCGCCTCGATGGTGCAGATCCAGTAGCGCGGCCGATCCGGCTTGATCTTCTCCTCGCCCGTGACGAGGGCGACCTTCTCCGCGCCGACCCGCGCGACGACGCGCAGGTAGACCTCACGGGCGAGCAACCGCAGCGGCAGCCCAATCATGCCGGTCGGATGCGCGAGCATCCGCTCGATGGCGAGATGCGTCTTGCCGGTATTCGTCGGGCCAAGCACCGCCGTGGCGCCGCGGGAGCGCGCCTGCGGGGAGAGCGAGTGAAAATTCATCCTGTAGTCGGCAGTCCCTTCGACGGGGGACGTCGATGCGCGTCCAGGCCGCGCCGGCGAAACCGTAGCCGGCGAAACCTCTAACGATATCGCGGCTGCGGCGGGCCTCCGACGAGCGGCTGCCGAGTATCATATGGGGTCGATCGCTGCTCAGGACCAACCTGCGGCGCGATGACCGGGTTTGCGTAGATGTCGACCCTCACCGAAGGCTGCTGCGGCGTGACGTCGGCGCAGAGCGTGTCCGGCACCGCCGTCAGCGGCCCCCGGCGGGGCCGGCGATGCTCGATGACTTGGGCAGAGGAAAAGGCGTCGCCGCCGCAATCACGCGCGCCGGCCGACAGCTCGCCCGCTGCTGCAGGGCTGGCGAGGAGCGAGGTGGCGACGAAGAGGGCGATCCGGTGCATGAACCCATCACACCCGGCAATCGTGAAGATGCGGCTAAATGCTCCGGCACAACCTCGAACGACGGGGCTGCCAGACGCAAGACTACGTGATGGCCCTTCGTCCCATCTAGCCGCCTTGCCGTCCTCTTCTCAATTCGCAACGATGGACGAGCGCGAGAGGATGCCGCCGGGCAGCGCCGTCAGGGGCGCAGCACCGAGGATGTGTCGATCACTGACCGGCAAGGCTCGCCTGAACCATCGCCCCTTCGGGCGCAGCCTGCGTGCGGCCGGCAGTGCCGGTCGGGGCGCCGGAGCGGGTCCAGCGGGTCGCCTCGATGATGTTGGTGCCAACTGTCGTGCGCACGGAGATGCGCATCGGCACGAGCACGCGTGAGCCTTCCACCGGCGCGAGCCAGACCGACATGTCGCGGTTGTCTTCCATGAACTTCACGCCGGGGCGGTCCGGGCGGTGTCCACCGATCGCCACGTAGCGGGCGTTGCAGACCAGGACCGGACCACTGTAGCCGGGCTTCTCGACCTGGCGGGTCTCGGCATAGCTCAGCACGACGTTGAAGCGGGTGGCGCCGTCGAAGATCGGCAGGGTGCGGTTGCAATTGGCCGGATCGGTGAGCTCACCTCGGCCGTGCGCAGGCATCAGCAGGGCGCTGGCGGGATCGACGATGCCGCGCTTGGCGGCGGCCGTCACCGGCACGCGGTCGCCCATGTCGGGCAGCGGCGGAATGACCTCGGCGCGCGAGACGTTGCCGTTGGCAAGCGACATGCGCACGGCGATGCCCGAATTCGTGGTTCGCGTCGCGATCGAGAAGGCGTTCGGCAGCGGCTTGTCGGCCATGGCGCCCGAGGCGCGGGCCGAGCCCTGGCCGCCGGTCACGGCGCCGACGAGGCCGGTGAGCTGGGCCGAGACGTCCATGCTGTAGCGGCTGCCCTGGAAGGCGCCGGAGAGCTGCGCGGTGCCGATCGGGAAGCCAGCAAGGTTCACGCCGTAATCGACCACGACGCCCGTTCCACCGGGTGGGGCCTTCGCTGCCCGCGGGCGAGCCTCGGCGCTGCCGCCGGCGAGACCGCACAGGAGGGCGGCGGAGATGAGAGCGGCGCGCGGAGCGGGCAGGGCGCACATGGTCACGACTGGGATGTCCTCAGAACAGCGCGCGACCGATGCCGGCGCTGCACGCATCATTACGGATCCATCGTCCAGCCTCATGGTTAACAGACGGTTCTCCGACGTGAAGTCGCCGCGACACCACACTCGCGAAAAGCGTCTCGCCACTGTTCGGCCCTATGGCTCCCGTGCCTGTGTTTTTGGCGCGTCCAAAGTTTCGGCATTCGTGCTGCAGTTGCTCACGAATGATCCGAAAATCAGCATGCACATATTGAAAGCATTCGACGCCTTTTTATCGATAAGATGATGTTAGCGACTTGAAACGTCTGATACGAAGATCGAATTGAAGATCAGTAATCGCAGGATCGCACAAGCAGAGGCAGCGCGATGTCCGTGAGCAGCCAGCAGGGATCGGCCCGGATTTACCAGTTCGTACCGCGTGCTCAATCGAGCCAGCCGGTCAGGCGTGATCAGGCGGCGCCGGTAGTCGAGCTGATGCCATCACGCCTCACATTCTGTGATTTCGGAAGCGCCTCGTACCACGATGCAGCCATCGAAGAGGATCGTGCCCGCAAGTCCTGAGCTCTACGCTCACGCCTTCGGCAGCATCCTGTCGCTGATGATGCGGCGCTGGATTTCGCTCGTTCCCTCGAAAATCGTCGTCAGTCGCGCATCGCGCCAATAGCGCTCCACGCGCCGCTCGGTGGTGTAGCCATTGCCGCCGTGGAGTTGCATGGCCTGGTTGGTGACCTTCACCGCCATCTCCGTGGCGAGCAGCTTCACCATGGCGCAGCCGCTCTCGGCCGGCTCTCCCTCATCGAGCAGATGCGCGGCCTGCTGCCAGAAGGCGCGGGCCTGCGCGACCTCTGCCGCCATGTCGGCCAGTGCAAAGCGCAGCGCCTGGAAGTCGCCGATCGGATGACCGAACTGCTCTCGTTCCTGCAGGTAGGCTTGAGTGTCCTCGACGGCGGCGCGGGCGACCCCCACGGCTCGCGCGGCGGTGTGGACGCGGGCGATGTTGAGCCCGCGCTGCACGGCCGCGAAGCCGCCGGAGTCGGCATCCGCGCCCTCGTCACCGTAGAGGCCGGTGAGCCGGTCGCTCTCCGGCACGCGCACGCCGTCGAGTTCCAGCTCGAAGGTCAGGAAGCCGTGATAGCCAATCTTGTCGATCACCGTGCCCTTGATGCCGTCGGGGAAGGTGCCGGGTTGCTTGATGACGAGGAACGGCTCCAGCCCGGCCGAACGGGGCTCGCCAGGCCCCGGATCGCGGGTGCGGGCCAGAACCTCGATGAAGTCGGCGGCCTTGGCGAAGCCGGCCCAGCGCTTGGTGCCGGTGATGACCCACTCATCGCCCTCGCGCACCGCCCGGGTCTGCACGCCTGCGAGATCCGATCCGGCCGTCGGCTCCGAGAGCGAGATCGAGCCGATCCACTCGCCGCGGGAAGATTTGCGCAGCAATTCCCGCTTGCGGTCCTCGTCGAGCGTCTGCGTGCCGAGGCCCTGGCCACGGGCGAGGATCGAGCCGACTGAGAGCCAAGCGCGGGACAATTCTTCCGAGATCAGGCAGTACTCGAAGACCCCGAGACCCATGCCGCCGTACTCGGCGGGGATGGTGATGCCGAACCAGCCCTTCTCCGCCATCGCGTCGATGAGCGATCGGGGCATTTCACCCTTCTGCGGATCGAGCTCGTCGGCGATCGGCATCACTACGTCGCGGGCGAAGGCGCGGGCCTCGCGCTGCAGCCGGACGCGGGTCTCGTTTCTCCAGGGTGAGAGCAACTCGGGCGGCCGGGGCTGGTGGCGGTCCTGCTTCGGCATCAGGGCTCCGAGTGCAATCGCGTGACGCGAGGCCTTGCAAGAAGTGCGGCCGTGCTCGGGCTATAACCCGCTCGCCCGCCGACGGTTGCGGCCGCAGAATTGCCAATGCCTGGATCAGGTTGACCCGAATCGGCGGCCTATTCGTCTTCGCCGAACCGGGTCGCGAGCAATTCTTCGATCGCATCGAGCGCGGCTTCGGCATCCTCACCGATGGCCGTGACGTAGATCGAGGTGCCCTGCGCGGCACCCAGTGTCAGCAGCCCCATGATCGAGCGACCGCCGACTGTCTCCCCGGCGCGTGTGACGGTGACGGTGGAGGAGAAGCGCTCGACCATCTGCACGAACTTCGCCGAGGCGCGCGCATGCAGACCGCGCCTGTTGATGATCGGCATCGATCGGACAAAACCGCCCTCGGGAACGTCCGGCGCCGCGTCGTCGGTGCTGAAACTGTCGCTCATCGCCGTGGCGTCGTCCTAGGAAGCGGCCGGATCGGAAAAGCGCCTCGCACGAGGACGGGAGGCCCGAGCGCAGATAGAGCGCTCAAGCTGAACGGCGACCGAAAGGACGAAGGGCTGATCGTGGAAGGCTCGAAACCGGGCGGCCGGCTATTTTCCGGCCAGGACGCGCGAGGCGACATTGATGTATTTGCGGCCGGCTTCCTGGGCATGGAGCACCGCGTCGCTCAAGCTCTCCTCGTCGCGCACGCTGGCGAGCTTGATCAGCATCGGCAGGTTGATCCCGGCGACCACCTCGACTTGGCCGCCGTTCATACAGGACAAGGCAAGGTTGGAGGGCGTGCCGCCGAACATATCGGTGAGCACCACGACGCCAGCTCCGGAATTTACACGGCAGACCGCGTCCATGATGTCGCGACGGCGCAGCTCCATGTCGTCCTCGGGGCCGATCGTGATCGTCTCGACCTGCTCCTGGGGGCCGACCACGTGCTCGAGCGCGGCCTTGAACTCGGTCGCCAGCAGGCCGTGAGTCACGAGCACCATTCCGATCATGGAAGCGCTTTCCGACACCGTTCGAGCGGCGTCGCCGAGTTGTGCAGCGCCAGATAAAGCGCGAGCCATTTGAGACGTTTCGCCCATTCTCACGGCATCACCATACATGATGGCCCTGCCCGCGCTATACGTTGCGATCGTCGGCAGCCCACGCAGCAGCCGAGTGCGACCGTGGAGACACGATCGCGTCTTGCCGCATTGCAGTAAGCGCCTGTCGAATCACGTATGCGCGAGGCTGACGGGGTTCAAGCCGCAGAGAAGGCAGGCAGATCCCGAGAATCGTCGCAGGCTCGGCCGCATCCTCCGGCAGGCGCGGGCACTCCTCCACCAGATCGACGACGAGCCGAATCACGGCGGCTGGCGCGATGTCGGCCACGCGCCGGATGCCGAGACCCCGTAGCTCGATCAGGCCGGCGATGGCCGGGTGCGGGCGGGCGACGATCCGGCCGTGCCGCACGGTGAGCCGAACCCGATCGTCCGCCACCAGCCGCGCATGCCGGCCCACCATGTCGGCATGGTCCAGAAGCTTGAGGCAGAGCGAAGATTTCCCGGAACCGGCGGGTCCCCGGATCAGGACGCCATCCTCGCCGAGGACGAGGCAGGTGGCATGGCAGGTGAGCCCGGAGGCCGTGTCCTGCCTGCTCCCGCTCACGCCGCTTTCTCGTCAGGTCCGAACAGATCGGCGCGCGAGGCTGGCGGCAGCCGGACCGTGAAGCGGGCGCCGCGTACCGTTGGCTGGCCGTCCTCGTCGGCGGGACCGGGTCGGTTCTCGGCACGGATGGTGCCGCGATGCGCCTGGATGATCTGGCGCGAGATCGACAGGCCGAGCCCGGAATTCTGACCGAAGCCCTGCTCCGGCCGGTCGGTGTAGAAGCGCTCGAAGATGCGCTCCAGGGCATGCTCAGGAATACCCGGGCCCTCGTCCTCGACGATGAACTCGATCTCCTTGGCCGAGCGACGCAGGGCGACCCGCACCGCTGCACCGGGCGGCGAGAACGAGCGCGCATTGTCGAGGAGGTTGTTCACGACCTGGCCGAGGCGGCTGTCATGGCCGACGATGCGGAACGGATCGTCGATCTCGCTCGGCGGCTTCTCCAGGTCGAACTTGATGATCGCTGCGCCCGCGCGCCGGCGCTCGTTCGCCACCGAGACGACGGTGGTGAGCAGCTTCTTGAGGTCGACCCGCCGCGCTTCGGCGCGGGCGAGTTCGGCATCGAGGCGCGAGGCGTCGGAGATGTCGCTGATCAGGCGATCCAGGCGCTTCACGTCGTGCTGGATGATCTCCAGGAGCCGCCCGCGCGACTCGTCGGACTTGGCCAGCGGCAGGGTTTCGACGGCGCTGCGCAGCGAGGTCAGCGGGTTCTTCAACTCGTGGCTGACGTCGGCCGCGAAGCTCTCGATGGCGTCGATGCGGCGGTAGAGCGCCTGGGTCATCTCGCGCAGCGTGCCGGAGAGATGCCCGATCTCGTCGGTACGGCTGGTGAAGTCAGGAATTTCCTGGCGTGACTTGATGCCCATGCGCACCTTCTCGGCCGCGTCGGCGAGGCGGCGCACCGGCCCGGCGATGGCGCCCGCGAGCAGGATCGAGAGCACCAGCATCACCGCGGCGGCCACGAGAAACACCTGGAGCAGGCCGAAACGCTCTGAAGCGATGACCCGGTCGATGTCGTCGCCTTGAGTCGAGACCATCAGGGCGCCGCGCACGCCGCCGGTGCGCTGGATCGGCACGGCCACCGAGACCACGGTCTCGCCGAGCTCGTTCCGGCGCACGATGGTGCCGCGTGAACCGGACAGGGCCGCCTCGACCTCCTTGAGGCTGCGGCCGTTCTGCGGGCCGACCTCCTCGGTCGTCCCGGTGCGGTCGCCGAGCATCAGGCCGAGGATGCGGATCTGCAGGAAGTCCCAGCTGCGTTCGAGGAAGTTGCGCTTGTGGCGCGGCGTCGGATCGGGTCGTCCGGCATCGCCCCGCGTCGAGAGGGAGCGCGTGTCGAACAGCAGACCGCCCTCCTGGTCATAGACGCGGGCGCGATGGCCCGTCGGCGTCACCAGACGGCGCAGCAGCGGCGCGACCTTTTCCGGGTTCAGGGGAAAGCTCAGCGCGGAGGGGTCGTCCTCGCCTTCCTTGCCCTCGCCGGCCTGGAGCTGGAGCAGGCGGTCGGGATCGACGCGGATGGTGTCGGTATCGACGGAAGCCTGCGCGGCGAGTGCGCCCGCGATGATCTCGCCCTGCACGAGAAGGCTCTGGATGCGGGCCTGGATCAGCCCCTGCCGGAACTGGTTCAGGTAGAGGAAGCCGACCAGCAGGACGATCAGCCCAACGAGGTTCAGGACGACGATGCGCCGCGTCAGGCTCGACGAGGCGCGCTGGCCGATGCCGTTCCAGATGTCGCTCAGCCAGTTCAGCGGCGGCTGACGGAACAGCGCCGCGAGCGTGCTGAGGCGGCCGGCCGGACGCGAGCCGGCGTCGCCGGACGAGGACGTGCGGAAGAAGGGTGCGAGCATCGCGCTGAAGCGCTTCGTCCTGTGGAGAGCTTTCACGCTTCCTTGAAGCGGTAGCCGACGCCGTAAAGCGTCTCGATCATGTCGAAGCTGGTGTCGGTCACCTTGAACTTCTTGCGCAGCCGCTTGATGTGGCTGTCGATGGTCCGGTCGTCGACATAGACCTGGTCGTCATAGGCTGCGTCCATCAGAGCGTTGCGGCTCTTCACGACGCCAGGGCGCTGGGCGAGCGACTGCAGAATCAGGAACTCGGTGACCGTCAGCGTCACCGGCTCGCCCTTCCAGGTGCAGGTGTGGCGCTCGGGGTCCATCATCAGCTGGCCGCGCTCCAGGGAGCGAGCGGCGGCTTCGGCGTCGGCCTTGGCGGCGTTGGCCGGATCCTTCGGGGCGAAGCGGCGCAGCACCGCCTTCACGCGCTCGACCAGGAGCCGTTGCGAGAACGGCTTATGGATGAAGTCGTCCGCGCCCATCTTGAGGCCGAACAGTTCGTCGATCTCCTCGTCTTTCGAGGTCAGGAAGATCACGGGAAGGTCGGATTTCTGCCGCAGGCGCCTGAGAAGCTCCATCCCGTCCATGCGCGGCATCTTGATGTCGAAGATCGCGAGATCGGGCGGCGAGTGCTTCAGCCCATCGAGCGCCGAGGCACCGTCGGTATAGGTCTGGATGCGGTAGCCTTCGGTCTCGAGCGCGATCGAAACCGAGGTGAGGATGTTCCGGTCGTCGTCGACGAGGGCGATGGTCGGCATTCGCTTTCCCTGACTAGTCGGCACGCCGGCGGATGGTCATGAAAAAGCCGCCCCGGCCCCGATCCTGTTGAACAGGCTTGTCATCGATACGGATGGCGGCCCGCTTCGGGACGGACCGGTTCGCGCATCTGAGCTGTGTCCTTTACGACCATCGCTGGAAAAAAGCGAGTGAGTCTCATAGCTTGGCCGTATAGAGGCCTCCGCGACGTCCCGCCCTCGTGCCATGTGCTGCGGCCTCGCTATGCTCGCCTCTCGGGGAAGAAACGATGTCCGAGACCGAGCCGTCCAACCAAGTGTCTGAGCCGGCAGGCGTCTCACCGCGCGAGCAGGCCCGGCCGCTTCCCGCGGGCGAGGCAGGCTTCGACGCGATCGGCCTCGGCCGGCATCTCCTGCGCACGATCCGCTCCGGAGCCCTCGCGACGCTCGATCCGGAGAGCGGCATCCCCTTCGCCTCGCTCGTCACCATCGCCACCGACGTGGACGGCACCCCGCTGATGCTGCTGTCGCGGCTCTCGGCGCATACTCGCAACCTGATGGCCGATCCGCGCGCCTCGCTGCTGTTCTCGGCCGGCGGCAAGGGCGATCCGCTCGCCCATCCCCGGCTCACCGTGACCGGCCGTGCCGTTCGCACGGAGGAGCCGCGGGCGCGCGAGCGCTTTCTCGCCCGCCATCCGAAGGCAAAGTTCTACGCGGATTTCCCCGATTTCGGCTTCTTCGCGCTTCAGCCGATCGCTGGCCACCTCAATGGCGGCTTCGCCAAGGCCGCGACGCTCGCCCCGGCGGACCTGCTGCTCGACGTGACGCAGGCCGAAGCGGTGATGGCGGGTGAGCGCGGCGCCGTCGAGCACATGAACGCGGACCATCTCGATGCGATCGCACTCTACGCGCAGGGCGTCGGCGAGGAGGGAGGCGGCTGGCGGCTGACCGGCCTCGACCCGGAGGGCATGGACCTGATCTCCGGCGACCGCACGGCGCGCGTGCTCTATCCGAGCCCGGTCTCCGACATGGGCAGCCTGCGCAAGAGTCTCGTTGCGATGGCGCAGGCAGCGCGGGCAGGCGGCGAGAGCCATCCCGGCTGAGCTTGTCCTCGACGTCTTGCGCTGCCGCCTTGGCGCTGAGCCCGCCCGCTGCTATCTCCCGCGGCTCATACGTTTCCCTCTTCAGACCTGCCGTGCGCCGCCAGCCCATCCGCCGGGCCGCCTCGCGCCGGGGACCATGATGACCGCCTCATCCATCGACAACATCCGCAACTTCTCGATCGTCGCGCATATCGACCACGGAAAGTCGACGCTCGCCGACCGGCTGATCCAAACCACCGGCACGGTGGCGCTCCGCGACATGAGCGAGCAGCTGCTCGACTCGATGGATATCGAGAAGGAGCGCGGCATCACCATCAAGGCGCAGACGGTGCGCCTGGAATACCGGGCGGAGGACGGCAAGGATTACGTCCTCAACCTGATGGACACCCCCGGCCACGTAGACTTCGCCTACGAAGTGTCCCGGTCGCTGGCCGCCTGCGAGGGTTCGCTGCTGGTGGTCGACGCCTCGCAGGGCGTCGAGGCGCAGACGCTCGCCAACGTCTACCAGGCGCTCGATGCCAACCACGAGATCGTCCCGGTCCTCAACAAGGTCGATCTGCCTGCCGCCGAACCGGACCGGGTCAAGGAGCAGATCGAGGAGGTGATCGGCCTCGATGCCTCGAATGCCGTGCCGATCTCGGCCAAGACCGGCCTGAACATCGAGGCGGTGCTGGAGGCGATCGTCACGCGCCTGCCGCCCCCCAAGGGCGACCGTGACGCGCCGCTCAAGGCGCTGCTCGTCGACTCTTGGTACGACGTCTATCTCGGTGTCGTCGTGCTCGTGCGCATCGTCGACGGCGTGCTCAAGAAGGGCATGAACATCCGCATGATGCGGGCCGATGCCGTGCACGGCGTCGACAGGATCGGCGTGTTCCGCCCGAAGATGGCGGATATCGGCGAACTCGGCCCCGGCGAAGTCGGCTTCTTCACCGGGTCGATCAAGGAGGTCGCCGACACCCGCGTCGGCGACACGATCACCGAGGACAAGCGCCAGTGCAAGGAGATGCTGGCAGGCTTCAAGGACGTCCAGGCGGTCGTGTTCTGCGGACTCTTCCCCGTCGACGCCGCGGAGTTCGAGAACCTGCGCAGCGCCATGAGCAAGCTCAGGCTCAACGATGCGAGCTTCTCCTACGAGATGGAGACGAGCGCGGCTCTCGGCTTCGGCTTCCGCTGCGGCTTCCTCGGCCTGCTGCACCTTGAGATCATCCAGGAGCGTCTGGAGCGCGAGTTCAACCTCGACCTGATCTCGACGGCACCCTCGGTCATCTACCGCCTGCAGATGACCGACGGCACCACGAAGGAGCTGCACAACCCGGCCGACATGCCGGACGTGATGAAGATCGAATCGATCGAGGAGCCCTGGATCCGCGCCTCGATCCTGACGCCGGACGAGTATCTCGGCGGCGTGCTCAAGCTCTGCCAGGACCGGCGCGGCACGCAGGTCGACCTCAACTACGTCGGCAAGCGCGCCATGGTCGTCTACGACCTGCCGCTCAACGAGGTGGTGTTCGACTTCTACGACCGCCTGAAGTCGATCTCGAAGGGCTACGCGAGCTTCGACTACCACATCTCGGACTACCGCGAGGGCGACCTCGTGAAGATGTCGATCCTGGTCAATGCCGAGCCCGTCGACGCCCTCTCGATGCTGGTCCACCGCTCCCGTGCCGAGCATCGCGGCCGCGCCATGTGCGAGAAGCTGAAGGACCTGATCCCGCGCCACCTGTTCCAGATCCCGGTCCAGGCTGCGATCGGCGGCAAGATCATCGCTCGCGAGACGATCAAGGCCCTCTCCAAGGACGTCACCGCCAAGTGCTACGGCGGCGATATCTCCCGGAAGCGCAAGCTCCTGGACAAGCAGAAGGAGGGCAAGAAGAAGATGCGCCAGTTCGGTCGCGTGGAGATCCCGCAGGAAGCCTTCATCGCCGCACTGAAGATGGACGATTGAAACTTACATGTCTTTCTCACCTCCTCGGCGCGGGACGAAGTGCGTCCATTCGGGGAGGTCGAATGATCGCTATGGTACAACTGTTGGACAGATCGCTCGATCACACGCAGGCATCTCGACAGACAGCCGAATGGCAGGCAGACGTTGCAGTAATCCAAGCGGGTCAGAATGGCGGTGATTGCCGCTCATTCTCCTAGTCCACCGGACTAAGATCCGTTCATTGGTGAACCTGTCGCGGCACAGCCACGTTCGAAGGTCATGACTACGACTGACGCGATCCACGACAAGGCCGCCTTCGCCATTTCCGGTCTCGACGATGTTCTCGGGGGCGGATTGGCACGGAACCGGCTCTATCTGCTGGAAGGCGATCCCGGCACCGGCAAGACCACGGTCGCATTGCAGTTCCTGCGGGAAGGCGCGCGACTCGGTGAGCGGGTGATGCACATCTCGCTCTCGGAGACTGAGGGTGAGCTGCGCGATGCGGCCCGATCGCATGGCTGGTCGCTCGACGAGAACATCGACATCTTCGAGCTGATCCCGCCGGAGAGCCTGCTCGACGCCAACCAGCAGCAGAGCCTGCTCTACTCCTCGGACCTGGAGCTCGGCGAGAGCACCAAGCTGATCTTCGAGCGGGTCGACGCGGTCAGGCCCGTCCGCGTCGTGCTCGACAGCCTGTCCGAGATCCGGCTGCTAGCGGGGGGCTCGCTGCGCTACCGCCGCCAGATCCTCGCCCTGAAGCACTACTTCGCCCGGCAGGGTGCCACGGTGCTGATGCTCGACGACCTCACCAGCGACGTCATGGACAAGGCGGTCCACAGCATCGCGCACGGCGTGATCCGGCTGGAGGAACTCGCGCCCACTTACGGGTCCGAGCGCCGCCGGCTTCGAGTGATCAAGTATCGCGGCCAGCGCTTCCGCGGCGGCAATCACGACTTCGCCATCACCACGGGCGGGGTGGAGGTGTTCCCGCGCCTGGTCTCGCTGGAGCACAAGACGGAGTTTCAGCGGACGCGGCTTGCCTGCGGTATCGCGGAGGTCGACACTCTGCTCGGCGGCGGCATCGACGCCGGATCGAGTACGCTGATCCTGGGGCCAGCCGGAACCGGCAAGTCGCTATTCTCTGTCCAGTACGTCTGCGCGGCCGTGGCGCGTGGCGAGCGGGCCGCGATGTTCATCTTCGACGAAGAGCTCGGCCTGCTCCTGGAGCGCACGCGTGCCATGGGTTTCGACCTGCAGAGCATGCGCGATAGCGGTCGGCTCGCGATCGAGCAGGTCGACGCTGCGGAGCTCTCGCCCGGCGAGTTCGCGCACAAGGTCAGGGGCGTCGTCGACAACCTGCAGGCCAAGACCGTGGTGGTCGACAGCCTCAATGGCTACCAAGCGTCGATGCCGGAGGAGGGCGCCCTGATCCTCCACATCCACGAGTTGCTGCAGTACCTGAACCGGCAGGGGGCAGCGACCTTCGTCACCGTTGCCCAGCACGGGCTCGTCGGAGATATGAAATCGCCCGTCGATGTGACCTACCTCGCGGATACGGTGATCCTGCTGCGCTACTTCGAGGCGGTGGGAGAGATGCGCCGGGCGATCTCGGTGGTGAAGAAGCGCACCGGCGCACACGAGAACACCATCCGCGAGTACCGCATCACGAACGGCGGCCTGCAGGTCGGCGCGCCGATTAAGGCTTTCCAGGGTGTATTTCGTGGGATCCCGTCGCTCGTCAGGGAGAGCGTTCCGCTCTTGGACGACGACGCATCGTGACGGTTCCCGGTAATCCGAATTCCGAACGTGTGCTGATCCTCGCCCCGCACGGGCGTGACGCTACGATCGCCTCGGGCCTGCTCCACGAGGCAGGGCTTCGCCCCCTGATCTGCGAGGATGTCACCGCCCTGCACCGCGGCCTCGAGGAGATCGCTGGCATGGCGCTCGTCACCGAGGAATCCGTGCGTTCGGCGGACCTCTCCGCCATTAGCCGCTGGATCGCGGCGCAGCCGGCCTGGTCGGATATGCCTTTCGTGGTCCTGACCAGCCACGGCGGCGGCATCGAACGCAATCCGGCTTTGACGCGGCTCGCGGAGGTCTTCGGCAACGCCACCTTCCTGGAGCGCCCGTTCCATCCGACGACCCTGGTCAGCATGGTGC
Organism: Methylobacterium gnaphalii; assembly: GCF_007992215.1. Lineage (GTDB taxonomy): Bacteria > Pseudomonadota > Alphaproteobacteria > Rhizobiales > Beijerinckiaceae > Methylobacterium > Methylobacterium gnaphalii. The sequence goes on from NZ_BJZV01000004.1 coordinate 131,969, forward strand.
AGGCGGCGCTACGCGGCCGCCGCCGCCAGTACGAGGCGCGCGGGCGCCTGGAAGACCTTCGCCTCGGTGAGGCGCGACTCAAGGTGATGCTCGCCGCCGAGAAGGTTGCCGCCGAGCACCAACGGCTGCTGATAGACGAGCTGAATCACCGGGTGAAGAACACGCTCGCGACGGTGCAGTCGATCGCGATGCAAACCCTGCGCAACGCCGACAACACCGCTCAGGCGAACGAGGCGCTGGAGCAGCGCCTGCTCGCGCTCTCGCGCGCCCATGACGTGCTCACCCGCGAGAACTGGGACGGGGCCGATCTCCACGACGTGGTGACCCAGGCGATCGCACCATTCCGCGATCGCGACGGCCACCGCTTCCGTGTTGAGGGACCGGATGTGCGCCTCAACCCGCGCATGTCGCTCGCCATCGCCATGGCGTTGCAGGAGCTCGCTACCAACGCCGTGAAGTATGGCGCCCTCTCCAATCCGGTCGGATTCGTCACGATCACCTGGTCGTCGGAGAGGAAGCATGGGCTCGATGCGCACCTGAGCTTCCTCTGGCAGGAGCAGGATGGGCCGCCCGTCGTAGCGCCCCAGCGCCGCGGCTTCGGCTCCCGGCTGATCGAGCGCAGCCTGGCGCGCGACCTCGACGGCACCGTCGAGATCGCCTTCGAGCAGACCGGCGTGGTCTGCCGGATCGAGGCGCCGCTGGCGTAAGGCCGTTGGCGCCCGGCTAGAGCCCGTAGGCGAGGTCAATCGCCGCCCGTGCGAGCAGGCCGTCGCGCGGGCGCAGCGCGTCGAGCACGGAGAAATGGTTCGCCTTCGACACGGGGATGAGGGCGCCGGGAGCGTGCTGCGCGGCGCGAAAGGCGTGGAACACGCGCGAATTCTCGACGAGCGGCGACAGCTCCGCGCTGCCGTAGGCCAGCGTCAGCGGCTTCTCGACGGCCGGCAGGCGCAGGGGCGAGAGTGAAGCAACCTCCTCGTCTGTGAGCTTGAGCTTGTCGTTGAGATAAGTGTCGCGTAGCGGCGCCAGCTCGAAGATCCCGGAAATCGCGAGCCCGGCCTGCACGCTCGGATGCGCCAGCAGCTGCGCGGCGAGATGCCCGCCCGCCGACCAGCCCGAAATGATGACCGGTCCGGCGATGCCGTGCTTCGGGCCTTCGGTGCCCAGCCAATCCAGGGCCGAGATCAGCTCGGCCACGATCTGCGAAAGGGTGGCGTCCGGAGCCAGGGTGTAGCCGGGTAGCGCCGCCGACATCCCGGCCTCGCGCACGCCGTCGGTCAGGCAGGAGAAGCTCTCGCGCGAGCGTGCCTGCCAATAGCCGCCGTGGATGAAGACGAAGCAGGGGGCCTTGGGGTCCTTGGCCGGGAACAGGTCCCAACGGTTGCGCTCCCCCTTGCCGTAGGGGAGGTCGACCGTGTCCTTGTGTGCCTTGCGCAGCTCAGCCGAGGCCGCATTCCAGCGGTCGATCATACCGGCGCCCTCGGGCACCGCCGCACTGTTGTTGTAGGCGGCGTCGCGCTCGGCCCGGTTCATCGTCGCCCAATTGTCCGGACCCTCGACGAGGTTCTGCGCGGCGCTTGGCGCCGCGATCAGCCCGGCACCGATGAGCGCTCCCGCGCTGCCGGCGATCAGGGTGCGGCGACTGGGATCGGTCATGGAGGCTCCGGCTGGCAGGATGCTGCGCCGGTGATCTGTGCGCTACGCCTTACGGTCAAGCAAGCAGGCGCCCTGCCTCGCCTTCGAGGCGAGGGGGACGATGCGCAGGCATGGTGGAGCGGGCGTCCAAGCCTGAACCGAGGCCACTCCGGCCGCTGCGCGCCCTCCCAGTAGGGAGGAGGGCGCGTGGAGGCTCTAGGCTTCCTTCGAGCGCTCGAAGCGCTTGCGGTCGTTCGGGTCGAGGTGGATCTTGCGCAGGCGGATGGACTTCGGCGTGACTTCCATCAGCTCGTCGTCCTGGATCCAGGCCAGCGACTTCTCCAGCGTCATCCGGATCGGAGGCGTCAGGCGCACGGCCTCGTCCTTCGAGGTAGTGCGGATGTTGGTGAGCTTCTTGCCCTTGAGCACGTTCACCTCGAGATCGTTCTCGCGGTTGTGCTCACCGACAATCATGCCCTGGTACACCTTGGCGCCGGGCTCGATCATCATCGGGCCGCGGTCTTCCAGGTTCCACATGGCGTAGGCCACCGCCTCGCCCTTGTCGTTCGAGATCAGCACGCCGTTGCGGCGGCCGGCGATCTCGCCCTTGAAGGGCTCGTAGGCCTTGAACAGGCGGTTCATGATCGCCGTGCCGCGGGTGTCGGTCATCAACTCGCCCTGATAGCCGATCAGGCCGCGGGTCGGGGCGTGGAAGACGAGCCGCAGGCGACCGCCGCCCGACGGGCGCATCTCGATCATCTCGGCCTTGCGCTCGGACATCTTCTGCACGACGACGCCGGAATATTCCTCGTCGACGTCGATCACGACTTCCTCGACCGGCTCCAGGGTCTCGCCGGTCTCGCTCTTCTCCAGGACGACGCGCGGACGCGAGACGGCGATCTCGAAGCCCTCGCGGCGCATGGTCTCGATCAGGATGGAGAGCTGCAGCTCGCCGCGGCCGGAGACGTAGAACGAGTCCTTGTCGGCGGCTTCCTCGATCTTGAGCGTGACATTGCCCTCGGCCTCCTTGAACAGGCGGTCGCGGATCATGCGGCTCGTGACCTTGTCGCCCTCGGTGCCGGCGAGCGGCGAATCATTGACGATGAAGGACATGGTGACGGTCGGCGGGTCGATTGGCTGGGCCTGGATCGGCTCGTTGACCTGCGGGTCGCAGAAGGTGTCGGCCACGGTGCCCTTGAGCAGGCCCGCGATGGAGACGATGTCGCCGGCCTCGCCCACGTCAATCGGGGCACGCTCGAGGCCGCGGAAGGCCAGGATCTTGGAGACGCGGCCGGTCTCGACGACCTTGCCCTCGCGGTCGAGGACCTTGATCGACTGATTCGGCTTCACCGTGCCCGAGGCGATGCGGCCGGTGATGATGCGGCCGAGGAACGGGTTGGCCTCGAGCAGCGTGCCGAGCATGCGGAACGGGCCTTCCTCGGTCTTCGCCTGCGGCACGTGCTGCAGCACGAGGTCGAAGAGCGGGGCGAGGCCCTCGGACTGATCGCCCTCCGGCGTGGTGTTCATCCAGCCGGCGCGGCCCGAACCATAGAGGATCGGGAAGTCGAGTTGCTCGTCGGTTGCGTCGAGGGCGGCGAAGAGGTCGAACACCTCGTTGACCACCTCGTTGATGCGGGCGTCAGGCCGGTCGACCTTGTTGATCGCCACGATCGGGCGCAGGCCGATCTTGAGCGCCTTGCCGACCACGAACTTGGTCTGCGGCATCGGGCCCTCGGCCGCATCCACCAGCACGATCACGCCGTCGACCATCGAGAGGATGCGCTCGACCTCGCCGCCGAAATCGGCGTGGCCAGGCGTGTCGACGATGTTGACGCGGGTGTCCTTCCACACGACCGAGGTCGCCTTGGCTAGGATGGTGATCCCGCGCTCCTTCTCCAAGTCGTTCGAATCCATCGCCCGTTCTTCGACGCGCTGATTCTCGCGGAAGGTGCCCGACTGCTGGAGCAGCTTGTCGACGAGCGTCGTCTTGCCGTGGTCGACGTGGGCGATGATGGCGATGTTGCGCAGCTTCATCGGGAGTATGGCGTCCGAAACGGGTCGAGCCCGACGGGGCGGGGACCGCTTCTTGCGGTCCTCGACGTCGGGCGGGGAGGGCTGGATCGTGTCGCGCTGCAATAGAGACAGCCGGCCCATCCGGCAAGGCACACGCACGCATGCCATGTTCTCGTCGGCACAGTGACGTGAGGCGCCGCGGCGAATCAGCCCGACATGGGCGCCGAAACGTGTTGACGGGGCAAGGCAGTCACGGGCGCGGCCAGCAACCTGCTATAAGACCGGATCGTCTCCTCGTTTTCGATGCTCAGCGGATATCGCCTTGACCGGCCCTGACCCCTCCCGCCCGCCGATCCGCTTCCGCGGCCGCTCGTTCCTGGCGATGGTGCTGGCACCGGTCCCGCCGATCGCTCAATGGCTGGACGAGCTCGACGCGCTCAAGCAGCGTGCGCCGGCCTTCCTCACCGTGCGGGCGCTGATCCTCGACGTGACGGGTCTGAGTTTCGACCGCTCGGACCTCGCCGACCTCTGCGCCGAGCTTGCCAAGCGCAACATCACCATTCTCGGCATCGAGGGCATCGGCCCGACTGCCCTCGGCCCCGGCTTCCCGCCGCCACTGACGGGCGGGAAGGCCGCCGACGATGTGATCGTGCCCGAGGGCAACGCGGCTCCCGCAGCTCCCGCCGTTCCAGTCCCGGCCGCCGCCGCCAAGCCCACGCGAGCGCGCTCCCTGGTGCTCGATCAGCCGGTCCGCTCGGGGCAGGTCATCCAGCATCTCGACGGCGACGTCACGGTAATGGGCTCGGTCGCCTCAGGCTCTGAGATCATCGCGGGGGGCTCGATCCACGTCTATGGCGCGCTGCGCGGGCGGGCCATCGCCGGCGCGGTGGGCGATGCCAACGCCCGCATCGTCGCCCGCCGCTTCGAACCGGAGCTCATCGCCATCGACGGCCTCTACAAGACGGCCGACGATCTCGGCCAGAAGCTTCGGGGACAGGCCGTGCACGCGCGGCTCCACGACGACACCATTGTCGTGGCCGCGCTCGATTGAGCGACAGGTTGAGGGCTCTGGAGAGCATCGTGACGCAAAACCGGCCCGCGCTCCTCACAGCGGCGCGGAACTGCGGGACGCCGGGGAACCGGATGTGTTTGCGATCACTGCGCGCCGTGAGGTTCCACGGCGTCCCGCGTCACCCCATCGCTGGGGTGTATTCCTGGGCTATGCCCCCGGCGGCTCACCGCGCGGGGACGATGACGTGCATCCGGATCGCATCATCATTCCTCGCCCGCCTTCGGGCGGAATGACGATACGAGAAAAACAGCCGGCTATTTTTCGTATTTGATGTAGGCGAAGCGCGGGTCGTCGGGCGTCCCGGAGAGCGGACCGTCCTCCTTGCCGGGCTGCCACATCACCACCTCTTCGATCTTCTTCGCCAGGGCGAAGTCGGATTCGGTGATGCCCTTGGCCGCGTGGTTCATCAGCCGCACCTCGACCCAGGCATAGGAAGCGGTGATGTCGGGATGGTGGAAGGCAGCCTCTGCGAGGTGGCCGACGGTATTGATGATCATCAGCGTGCCCTTCCAGCCCGCCGTCTTGTAGGTCCGCCGGATCCAGCCATCCTCCAGGCGCCAAGTCGGCAGCTCGGCCTTGAGCCGCTCCTCAACCTGAGCCTCGTCGAAGACCGTCGCCTTGGTCATGTCTCTCTCCACAATCGCTCGAGGGCGTATGGCCTGAAGCCTGCGCCGAGTTCCAAGGAGGTGCAACCGCCCCTCGTCCCGGCCTCAGAGTTCGGCATTTGCCGCAGGCCGCGAGCGGTTCTGCGCTGTGGACGGCGTGAGGGCGAATCCTTATTTGAAATCCAAGAGATTGCGTCCGGCGCGCGGGGCCGGATGATCGGTCCCCCAGCCATTAGGGAGAAGGCGCCCATGCTGTCACGGCGCGGACTGCTTGCGACTGCGGCCCTCTGGCCGCTTCCAGCGATCCTGCCTGCGCGCGCGGCGTCCGACGTGATCAAGCTCGGCGTGCTGCCCTTTGGCACGGCCTCCTGGGAGGCGGCCGTCATCAAGGAGCGCCGGCTCGACGAGGCCAATGGCTTCACGCTCGAACTCGTCAAGCTCGCTGGCAACGATGCGGCGCGCATCGCCTTCCAGGGAAACCGGCTCGATACGATCGTCGGCGACCTGATCTGGGCGGCGCGGCTACGCGGCGAGGGACGCAACGTGAAGTTCCTGCCCTACTCCACCACCGAGGGCGCCGTGATGGTGCCCGCGAATAGCCCGATCAAGGGCCTGAAGGACCTCGCCGGCAAGCGCCTCGGTGTCGCCGGTGGCGCTCTCGACAAAAGTTGGGTCCTCCTGAAGGCGCAGGGCCGCGAGACCGGCACGATCGACCTCGAGCACAACGCCCAGCTCGCCTTCGGCGCGCCGCCGCTGCTCGCGCAGAAGCTCGAGGCCGGTGAGCTCGATGCGGCGCTGCTCTATTGGCAATACTGCGCGCGGCTCGAGGCCAAGGGCTTCCGGCGGCTGATCAGCGCCGACGACGTCATGCGGGCCTTCGGTGCCAAGGGTTCGGTCTCGCTGATCGGCTACCTGTTCGAGGGCGAGACCATCGAACAGCGTCCCGAGGCGGTGAAGGGTTTTGCCCGCGCCTCGCGCGCCGCCAAGGACATCCTCGCCAACGAGCCGGAGGCCTGGAACGCGGTGCGGCCGCTGATGGCGGCGGAGGATGACGCGACCTTCGAAGTCCTGAAACGCGACTTCCTCGCCGGGGTGCCGAGGCGCGCGATCGAGGCCGAGCGGGCCGATGGCGAGCAGATCTACACGACCCTTGTGCGCACGGGCGGCGAGCAGCTTGTCGGCACCGGCAGGACCCTGCCGCCGAACCTCTACCTCGACGCGACGGGCAAGGGCTGATCCTGTGAGCCCGTTTCCCGTCCGGAGCTGCTGACGCGCCGATGGCTCTTCTCGCGCGTCTCGCCTCGCTCGTCGTGCTGCTGGTGCTGTGGCAGGCCGTGTCCGTCTACGCGGACGTGCGCACGCTGCCCTCGCCCGCTTCGGTCGCCGCCTTCATCGGGCGGGAGGCCGGGAAGGGTGACCTGTTCTCCAACGTCGGCATCACGCTCCTGCGCGTGGCGATCTCCTTCATCATCGCGATGAGCCTCGGCGGACTGCTCGGTATCGTGCTCGGCCGCTCGAAATGGGCCGACCAGATCCTCGACACCCCGCTGCTCGTGATCCTCAACACACCGGCCCTTGTCATCACGGTGCTCGCCTATGTCTGGCTCGGACTCACGGAGACAGCGGCGATCGTCGCGGTGGCGCTGAACAAGCTGCCGAACGTCGCCGTGATCATGCGCGAGGGCGCCCGCGGGCTCGATCCGGGTCTCGAGGAAATGGCGGCGAGCTATCGCTTCGACCGGCGCACCTGGATTGGCAACGTTTTGGTGCCGCAGCTCCAGCCCTTCGTGATCGCTGCCGCCCGCTCCGGCATTTCGCTGGCCTGGAAGATTGTGCTCGTGGTGGAGTTGATCGGCCGGCCGAACGGCGTGGGCTTTGCCATCAACTACTATTTCCAGCTCTTCGACGTCACGGCGGTGATCGGCTACAGCCTCGTCTTCATGACCGTGATGCTCGCCATCGACACCCTGATCCTCCAGCCGATCGACCGCCATGTCCGCCGCTGGCGCTGAGCGCACCCAGGTGCCGGCCGAAGTGGCCGAGCCGCTGCTGCGCGTCGCCATCGCGAAGAAGGTTTATCGGCGCGCGGGGACCGAGCCAGTCGAGGCCGTGCGGAATCTTGCCTTCGACGTCGGCCCGCGAGAGATCACCTGCCTGATCGGCCCCTCGGGCGCCGGCAAGACGACCACCCTGCGCATCCTCCTCGGCCTCGACACCGATTACGAGGGGGCTGTCCTGCCCGATCCCGCCGAGGCCGATATCGCCATGGTGTTCCAGGATCCGCGGCTGCTGCCCTGGCGCAGCGTCGAGCAGAACGTGCGCCTCGCCCTGCCGCGACCGGACCGCGCGAAGAACCTCGACGACCTGTTTGAATCCCTTGGGCTGGCGCCGTGGCGGGAGCGCTATCCGGGTGCACTCTCGCTCGGGATGCAGCGCCGCGTCTCGCTGGCCCGCGCCCTGGCGCAGGAGCCGCGCATCCTCGTCCTCGACGAACCCTTCGTCTCCCTCGACGAGGCGGCGGCGGCGGGGCTGCGCGGGCTCGTCGTAGCGGCGGTGGAGCAGTACGGCACCAGCGTACTGATGGTCACTCACAACGTCGATGAGGCCATCGAGATCGCCGACCGGCTGCTGCTGCTCTCTGGCCGTCCGGCGAGCCTCGTCGCTACCGTCCCGCTCGACACGCCGCGCTCACAGCGCACGCGCGGCTGGGCCGAGGCAACGCGCAGCGGGCTGGCTCAGCGTTATCCGAGCGTGATCGCCGGCTGACCGGCTCTCCCCGTCATGGCTTCGCTGTGCTGGCAATGACGGCCCGGTCGTGTCCCTAGATCGGTTTCGCCGGGCGCGCCAAGCGGATCGACGTCACCACTCCCACCGCGAAAATCACCGCAGCACAGAGCGCGAGCGCCGGGAACTGCCCGAGATGCTCCAGCGTGAAGCCGAAGATGGCGACGCTCATGGCCTGGCCGCAGAAATACGAGAAGGCGTGCAAGGCGACAGCCGAGGCCCGCGCCGTCGGGGTCAACTCTGTCACTTGCACCTGGAAGGTGTTGTGGAGCATGTAGAAGCCGAGGCCGAGACCGACGAAGGCTGCGCAATCGACCGGCCAGTGGCTGGCAAGCCCGACGATCAGCAACGCGAACGCGCAGATGGCGCCGCCGACGACGAGCATCCGGTAGATACCGAGGAAGCGCAGAAGCAGCGGCACCAGCAACGAATAGAGCAGACCTCCCACCGCGAAGCCGGCGAGCACCAGCCCAGCCTCGCGCGGGCCGCCCTCGCCCCGCGCGCTCAGCAGCGGCGCGATGTAGGGCAGCACGCCGAAGATCGCGATGCCCTCGACAAAGACCGCGGAGAACAGAAGCCGCGCCCGCGGATTGGCGATGAGCGAGCCGTAGCGGGCAATGGCCTGACCGATCTCGATCGACTTCGGCGGTGCCCGCTTGCCCTTGTCGAAGCCGAATAGGGTAGTAGCGCAGCCGAGCGCCGCGACGATCCCGGTGGCAGCGAAGACGCCGCGCCAGCCGATCGTGGCCTCGATCAGGCCGGCGAAGGTCGAGCCCAACAATTGGGCGAGGATCACCGCGACGAGGAAACGGCTGATCGCCACCTGGCGCTGCACGAGCGGTACCTGATCCCCGAGCATCGCCAGAGACAGGGGGATACAGCCACCGGCCGCGCACCCTGCGATCATGCGCAGCACGAAGAGCAGGTCGAGGTTGGGCGCAGCCGAGCAACCGATCAACGCGACGGTCAGGGCGGCGAGGCAGCCGACGAGCACGCGCTCCTTGCCCAGGGCATCGCCCACGGGACCGAGGATCGGCTGAATCAGCGCATAGGGCAGCACGAAGGCGGTCGAGAGGAGGGCCACCGTATGCGGGTCGCTCTCCAGGTCGTGCGCGAGCACGCCAACGAGAGGCTCGGCCGAACGCAGGGCGAAGCTGCTGGCAAAGCCGGCCGCCGACAGCACGAGGACCAGCCTGGAATGCGACGAAGGGCGTGGTTCGGCTCCGCCGGTCGAACCGATTCCGGCGGTCACGCGGAAAAGTCCGTCATGACGGCGGGCCTACTCCGCCGCCTGCCGCGTCGTCGCTCGAAATGGGTGAGCCGGGTAGGTGCCGATGATCCGCAGCTCTCGCGAGAAATAACGCAGCTCGTCGAGGGCACGCAGAAGCGCCGGATCGCTCGGATGGCCGTCGACCTCGGCATAGAACTGGGTCGCGGTGAACCGTCCCTCGACCATGTAGCTTTCGAGCTTCGTCATGTTCACGCCATTCGTGGCGAAGCCCCCCAGCGCCTTGTAGAGCGCGGCTGGTATGTTGCGCACCCGAAAAACGAAGCTGGTCACAGTTTCCACGCCTTCGGGCAGCGTCGGGCCGGGCTCGGGCGAGAACACCACGAAGCGCGTGGTGTTGTGCGCCTCGTCCTCGACGTCCCTCTCCAGGATCTCCAGCCCGTAGACGTCGGCCGCGAGCGCCGGGGCGAGGGCGGCGCGGGTCGGGTCGCGGATCTCGGCGAGCTCGCGGGCCGCGCCGGCGGTATCGCCCGCCACCACGGCCTTGAGCCCGAGCCGGCGGATGACCCTGCGGCACTGGCCCAGCGCATGGATGTGACTGTGCACGCTGCGCAGGTCTTCGATCTTCACTCCAGGCATCACCATCAGCTGGAAGTGGATCGGCAGAAAGTGCTCGGCGATGATGTGTAGCGGCGAGTGCGGCAGCAGATGATGGATGTCGGCGACACGGCCGGCGATCGAATTCTCGATCGGAATCATCGCCAGCGCCGCCCGGCCCTCGTTCACTGCCGCGAAGGCGTCCTCGAAGGTGGCGCAGGGCAGCGAAGACCAGTCCGGATAGGCCTGGGCGCAGATGATGTGCGAGTTGGCGCCGGGCTCGCCCTGATAGGCGATGGTCTTGTCGGTCATGGGCAGGCCTTCTTGTCGTTGGCCCTCGACCGGTTCCGGCCGAGGGCGTCCGCCGCATGAGCGGCGACGCGCCTTCGCACCTGCCGACGGCCGAAAGTCAAAGTCGTCATCGTCCGAGGCCGTCGGGGCTCAGTTGAGCCGCCGGCGCGCCAGCAGCGTGCGGGCACGGTCGAGATCCGCCGGCGTATCGACGCCGAGCGGCAGGTCGTCGACGATCATCGCGTCGATACGCATGCCCACTTCGAGGGCGCGAAGCTGCTCCAGCTTCTCGCGCCGCTCGAGCTCGCCCTGCGGCAGCGAGACGAAGCGGGTCAACGCCTTTCTCCGATAGGCGTAGAGGCCGATATGATGGAACAGAGGGCCCTCGCCCCAGGGCGCGCGGCTTCGCGTGAAATAGAGCGCGTGCAGTCGGCCTGGACCGACCGCGTGACCGACGAGCTTCACGACGTTCGGGTTCTCGGCCTCCTCGGCCTCGGTGATCACCGCGCAGAGCGTCGCAATGTGAACGTGAGGGTCGGCAAGCGGCGGGAGCACCGCGCCGATCACGGCGGGATCGATGGTGGGCAAGTCGCCCTGGACGTTCACGACGACGTCGTGCCGGCCCTCCGGATCGACGATCTCCAGGGCTTCGGCGAGCCGGTCCGAGCCGCTGGCATGGTCGACGCGGGTCAGCACGGCCAAGCCGCCCTGTGCCTCGATGATGTCGACGATCTCGGGCGTGTCGGTGGCGACCACCACCGGGCCGATGCCGGCCTCGATGGCGCGGCGCCAGACATGCACGATCATCGGCTCGCCCACGATGTCGGCGAGCGGCTTGTTCGGCAGGCGCGTCGCGGCGAGGCGGGCGGGAATCAGGACGAGAGGATCGGACATCGCTGGGGCCGGAGGGCGGGCTCGTCGTGCACGGAAGGCCGGTGCTTAACAGCGGCGGCGGCCCTTGTCATGGAATGGCTGTGGGATCCGCGCCGTCCCTGCGGCTCCGGTGGCACGATGCCGGTCCAAAACCGCGCGATCGCGGTGTCCGCGACGCGCGGAGCCATTGTCAGCAACAGGGGCTTGCGGCTAAGCACCTTCGAAATCCTCCAAAGTCCGGCGGTACCGCCGTCGGACCCTCGATAGGCCGGGTCCCGGACCCTGCGCGCGGAGCTGGCGAGAATGGACTCCTTCGAGATCAACAAGGTCGCGGGCGCGGTGCTCGGGACCCTGCTGTTCGCCTTCGGGACGGGCTTTCTCGCCGAACTGATCTACACCCCGAAGGCCGCCGGCACCGCAGGCTATGCCCTTCCGGGCGGCGGCGAAGGCGGCCACGGTGGCGCTGCGCCTGCGGCCGGTGGCGAGGCTGCCGCAGCGGGATCGATCGCGACGCGGCTCGCCAGCGCCGACCCCGAGAAGGGCAAGGCCGGCACCAAGGCCTGCCAGGCCTGCCACAGCTTCGAGAAGGGCGGCCCCAACAAGGCGGGACCGGACCTCTGGGAGGTCGTCGGCCGCAAGAAGGGCTCACACGAGGGCTTCGCCTATTCCGACGCGATGAAGGCCAAGGGCGGCGACTGGAGCTACGAGGACCTCGACCACTTCCTGACCAAGCCCAGCGAGTACGTGAAGGGCACCAAGATGGCCTTCCAGGGCATCTCGGCGCCGGCCGAGCGCGCCAACGTGATCGCCTATCTGCGCACGCTCGCCGAGAGCCCGAAGCCGCTTCCGGCCGCCGAGACGAAGGAAGAGGGCAAGAAGGACGAGGCCAAGCCCGCCGAAGGCGATAAGAAGGCCGATGCGAAACCGGCCGAGGGCGAGAAGAAGCCGGACGCTAAGCCTGCCGATGGCGCCAAGAAGACCGAGGACGCCAAGCCGGCCGACAACGCGCCCGCGCCTGCTCAGCAGCCTCAGGGTGTGAAGGGCCAGGGAGCAGGCCAGCAGAACGAGCCCGCGCCATCACAGGCACCCGAGGCGAAGCCCGCCGAAGCCGCCAAACCTGACGAGAAGCCTTCCGCGCCTCCCGCGACCGAGCCGGCCGCCAAGCCCGACCCTGCGGCCGAGGAGAAGGCCAAGCAGGAGCAGAAGCCGGACGAGAAGCCCGCTCAGCAGTAAGGGCGAACGCGCCGGCCCTGCGCGCACGCGCCGGGTTGGCCTCAGGCCGGCCTCCGTCCTAGAACGTCGCCCGACCCTCGCGCCGTATCGGCCGCAGGGAACCGGGAGACCGCTCGACAGTGACAGGACCCGCCGTAATCGGACGCCGCAGCTTCCTCGCCGGAGCTCTGGCCGTCGCCGCCGCCCGCAACGCCGCAGCGCAGGGCGGCGGGGCTCCGGTCTCGGCCCAGGAGGCGCCCGGCACCTGGCGCCATGCGCTGACGCTGCTCGGCGACCCGAAATATCCCGCCGATTTCAAGCATTTCGAATATGCCGATCCGGCTGCGCCCAAGGGCGGCCTCATTCGGCTCGGAGCGCAGGGCGGCTTCGACAACCTCAACTATATCGTCAACGGCCTCAAAGGCGATCTCGAGGGCGGGGTCACCCAGATCTACGACTCGCTGATGGAGGATTCGGGCGACGAGCCGTTCTCTTCTTACGGCCTGATCGCCGAGGGCGTGCGCATCGGCGAGGACGGCAAGTCCGTCACCTACCGCCTGCGCCCCGAGGCCAAGTGGCATGACGGCCAGCCGATCACGCCGGACGACGTGATCTGGTCCTTCGACACGCTGAAGGCCAACAGCCCGTTCTACGCCGCCTATTACCAGAGTGTCTCGAAGGCGGAGAAGACGGGCGAGCGGGAGGTTACCTTCCGCTTCGACGAGGCCGGCAACCGCGAGTTGCCGCAGGTGCTCGGCCAGATGCAGGTGCTGCCCAAGCACTGGTGGACGGGCAAGGATGCCAGCGGCAAGGCGCGCGACGCCACGCAGACGACGCTGGAGCTGCCACTGGGCTCGGGGCCCTACAAGCTCGCCAAGATCGATGCCGGCCGCAGCGCGGTCTACGAGCGCGTCGCTGATTACTGGGCCAAGGACCTGCCCGTGAATGTCGGGCGCAACAACTTCCAGACCGTGCGCTTCGAGTATTTCCGGGACGGCTCGGTTCTGCTGGAGGCCCTGAAGGGCGATCTCTACGACTTCCGCACCGAGAACGTCGCCCGCAACTGGGCGACTGCCTACGACGACTTCCCGGCCGTGAAGGAAGGCCGGCTGGTCAAGGAAGAGTTCCCGAGCCGCGGCACGGGCATCATGCAGGCCTTCGTGTTCAACCTGCGCAAGGACAAGTTCAAGGACGAGCGGGTCCGCCGGGCCTTCAACCTCGCCATGAACTTCGAGGAGATGAACCGGCAGCTCTTCTACGGGCTCTACAAGCGGATCGATTCCTTCTTTTTCGGCTCCGAGCTGGCCTCCTCGCAGGCGCTGCCGGAGGGCAAGGAGAAGGAGCTGCTGGAGGGTCTGAAGGACAAGATCCCCGCGAGCGTCTTCACCGAACGCTACAAGAACCCGGTCAACGATACCCCCGAGGCGGTGCGCGCCAACCTGCGCGAGGCCGTGAAGCTGCTCCGCGAAGCCGGCTATGAGCTGAAGGGCGGCCAGACGGTCAGCAAGGCCAGCGGCGAGCCGCTGACCGTCGAGTTCCTGGAGTTCCAGAACGTCTTCGAACGGGTGATCCTGCCCTTCGCCGCACAGCTCAAGCTGATCGGCATTCAGAGCTCCATACGGGTGATCGACCAGGCGCAGTACCAGAACCGGATGCGCAACTACGAGTTCGACATCACCACGTCGAACTGGCCGGAATCGCTCTCGCCCGGCAACGAGCAGCGCGAATTCTGGGGTTCGGCGGCCGCCGACAAGCCCGGCACCCGCAACATCGCCGGCATCAAGGATCCGGCCGTCGACGCGCTGATCGAGAAAGTGATCTACGCCACCGACCGCGAGAGCCAGATCACGGCGACCCAGGCCCTCGATCGGGTGTTGCTGTCGCACAATTACGTGCTGCCGCAATGGTCGTCGCCGACGATGCGAACGATCCGCTGGAACCGCTTCTCGCGGCCGAAGCTGCTGCCGAAATACCGAGGATCGGGCTTCCCGGCCACCTGGTGGTACGACGAGGCGCTCGCTGCCAAGACGGGGGCGCCGCGTTGAGCAACGACCCCGGCCGGCACCCGCCCGTCACTGTGAGCGACGCGAAGCCATCCAGGGCCACGGGGCCGACAGTGCCCTGGACTGCCCCGCCTTCAGCTCGCAATGACGGGGGGATGCAGCCGAGTCGTCGCGCCCTGGTGGTCGGTGCAGGCGCATGCGCGGCAGCGGGCGCCTTGCCGCGCATCGCCCGCGCCGCCGAACCTCGCGTCACGCACGGCCTGTCGAGCTTCGGCGAGCTGAAGTACCCCGCCGACTTCAAGTACTTCGACTACGTGAATCCTGTGGCCCCGCGCGGCGGCATCTTCTCGGCGCAGCTGACCCAAACCTTTGGCAATCAGGCCTTCGACACCTTCGACACGCTGAACGCCTACGTCTTCCGCGGCAACGGTGCTGCGGGCATGAACCTCACCTTCGACAGCCTGATGGTGCGCGCCCTCGACGAGCCCGACGCGCTCTACGGGCTCGTCGCCCGCGCCGTCGAGATCAGCCCGGACGGCCTGACCTACAGGTTCTTCCTGCGGCCCCAGGCCCATTTCGGCGATGGCACGCGGCTCACCGCCAAGGACGCGGCCTTCTCGCTGAACATCCTCAAGGAAAAGGGCCATCCGACGATCTCCCAGGTGATCCGCGACATGGCGGAAGCCTCGGTGGAGAACGACGAGACGCTGGTCGTGCGTTTCGCGGCCGGGCGCAGCCGCGACCTGCCACTGGTGGTGGCGCAGCTTCCGATCTTCTCCGCGACCTATTTCGCCTCCCGCGATTTCGAGGAGCCGACCCTGCAACCGCCCCTCGGCTCGGGACCCTACCGGGTCGGTCGAATGGAGATCGGCCGGTTCATCGAGCTGGAGCGCCATCCCCATTATTGGGCGGCGGACCTGCCAGTGGCGATCGGCCAGAACAACTTCGAGCGGGTGCGTTACGAGTATTTTCGCGATCGGCAGGTGGCGTTCGAGGCCTTCAAGGGTGGCGCCTTCACCTTTCGCCAGGAATACACCTCGCGGATCTGGGCGACGGGCTACGATTTCCCGGCCGTGCGCGAGGGCCGGGTAAAGCGCGATACGCTGCCCGACGAGTCGCCGCCCAACATCCAGGCCTGGTACTTCAACACCCGCCGGGAGGCCTTCAAGGATCCGCGCGTTCGCGAGGCGATCGGGCTGTGCTTCGATTTCCCCTGGACCAACCGCTCGGTCTTCTACGGGGCCTATGCCCGCACCTCGTCCTTCTTCGAGAAGACCGAGTTGATGGCCAAGGGGCCACCCTCGACCGAAGAGCTGGCCCTGCTGGAGCCGTTGCGGGACAAGCTCTCCGAACTCGTCAGCCCCTACATCTTCGGCGAGCCGTGGTCGCCAGCCGTCGCCGATGGATCGGGACAGGACCGGGCGTTGCTGAAGCGCGCCGACACCCTGCTGAAGGAGGCCGGCTGCAAGCGGGATGGCGGCCGGCTGCTGCTGCCGAACGGCAAGCCGCTCGAATTCGAGTTCCTCGACAACGATCCGGTCTTCGAGCCGGTGATCCAGCCCTTCATCAAGAATCTCGGGTTGCTCGGCATCCGGGCGAGCCAGCGGGTGGTCGACGCCTCGCAGTACCAAGCCCGGATGCGCGACTTCGACTTCGATGTCAGCTCGCGCGCCACGGGCGCCGATCCGACACCGGGGCCGGAGCTTCGCGAGGCCTTCAGCGCGCGTTCGGCCGAGATCAAGGGCTCCAACAACCTCGCCGGCGTCAGCGACCCCGTGGTCGATGCCTTGCTGGAGAAAGTCGTGGCCGCCGAGTCGCGGGCGGAGCTGACCGTCGCCTGCCGTGCCCTCGACCGGGTGCTGCGCGCCGGACGCTACTGGATTCCGGCTTGGTACTCGCCGAACTACAAGCTCGCCGTGTGGGACGTCTTCGGCCATCCGGAGAAACCGCCGAAATACGCGCTCGGCGTGCCGGGCCTGTGGTGGTTCGACGAGGCGAAGGCCACGCGGATCGGGCGGAATTGATCCGATGCGGACGGTGCAGCGTCCCTTCGCTCGCTATGGCGGAAGTCGTTAGGGTTCCTCATGCTCGCCTATATCGCCCGCCGCATCGCGCTGATGGTCCCGACGATCTTCGGGATCATGCTGATCACCTTCGCGATCATCCAGTTCGCCCCCGGCGGACCGGTGGAGCGCGTGCTCGCGCAGATGCAGGGCCAGCAGGAGGGCTCGCTCTCGCGTGTCACCGGCGGGCAGGGTGATCTCGGCGGCGGTGTGACCCGCGGTGGCAGCGGCGAGTCCAACTCGAAATATCGCGGCGCGCAGGGGCTCGACCCGGCCTTCATCAAGAAGCTCGAGGTGCAGTTCGGCTTCGACAAACCGGCGCCCGAGCGCTTCGCCAAGATGCTCTGGGACTATGTCCGCTTCGATTTCGGCAAGAGCTATTTTCGCGACGTCTCGGTGCTGCAGCTGATCAAGGAGAAGCTCCCGGTCTCGATCTCGCTGGGCCTCTGGATGACGCTGATCTCCTACGCGATCTCGATCCCGCTCGGCATCCGTAAGGCGGTCTCGGACGGGTCGAGCTTCGACATCTGGACGTCGAGCATCGTGATCATCGGCTACGCGATTCCGAGCTTTTTGTTCGGTCTTCTGCTGATCATCCTGTTTGCCGGCGGCTCGTTCTTCCAGATCTTCCCGATCCGCGGCCTGACCTCGGAAAACTTCGACCAGTTGAGCCTGGCCGGAAAAGCCTTCGACTATGCCTGGCACCTCGTCCTGCCGCTCGCGGCCCTGGTGCTCGGCGCCTTCGCAACCTCCACGCTGCTCACCAAGAACTCGTTCCTCGACGAGATCCGCAAGCAATACGTGATGACGGCACGGATGAAGGGGCTGACCGAGACGCGCGTGCTCTACGGCCACGTCTTCCGCAACGCGATGCTGATCGTGATCTCGGGCTTTCCCGGAGCCTTCATCACGGCCTTCTTCACCGGCTCGCTGTTGATCGAGACAATGTTCTCCCTCGACGGACTCGGGCTGCTCTCCTTCACGGCGATCATCGGACGCGACTATCCGATCGTCTTCGCGACCCTGTACATCTTCTCGCTGATGGGCCTGGCGGTGAATCTGCTCTCGGATCTGATCTACACCTGGATCGACCCACGCATCGATTTCTCTGCCAGGGCGGCGTGAACTCTGCTATCGGCGCCTTCTAACCTCTGCCGTCATTGTTTCGCCTTCGGCTCGCAATGGCGGAAGATCGATGCCCCAGACCCAGCAGGGGCAGGTATGTTTTTGCAGATCTCGCCTTGACCGCGCTCTCCCTCGATATCCGGCTCGAACGTCCCGAGGATGCGGAGGCGATCGAGCGCCTGCACGCTCGCGCCTTCGGGCCGGGGCGTTTCGCGCGGACCGCCTACCGGCTGCGCGAGGGCGCGCATCTCCCGCCGGAGCTGTGCTTCACGGCCATGGTCGGCACCTATCTCGTCGGATCGATCCGCTTCAGCCCGGTTGAGGCCGGAAGAACGCCGTTGCTGGCGCTCGGGCCACTGACGGTCGATCCGAGCTTTTCGAGCCGTGGCATCGGCCGCAGCCTGATGAATGCGGGGCTCGATGCGGCACGGGCCCGTGGGCACAGCCTCGTCATGCTGATCGGTGACCTGCCCTATTACCGGCGCTTCGGGTTCTCCGTCGTGCCACCGGGCCGCCTCGTGCTGCCGGGCCCGGCTGATCCGGCCCGCATCCTGTGGCTCGCGCTGTCCGAGGGCGCCGTGGACCGCATATCAGGAAGCGTCAGCGCACGCCGCGAGCCGTAGCCTCCGCGCAAGCTGCGGGACCCTCAAGCACGTCGCGGATCGATCAGACCGCGAGGCGGCCTTCTGCCTGCGCCGCTGAAGGGGACGGCCGATCAAGCTGCCCGGCCGCGCCGCCCCTCCACCAGCCACATCGCCAGCACCGCCAGGGCCAGCGCCGCAAGCGCCCATAGGCCCAGCGCCAGCGGATAGACCTCGACGCCCAGGATGTTGGCGCTGTCGCTCGGGCGGAAACCGATCCAGTCGGCACCGCCGAGGCGGCCGCCGCGCGCGATCTGGAGGCGCGGGATCGCAGTGCCGCCATTGGCATCGGCCACCCGGCGGATCGTGCCGCCGCTGGCCTCCGCCACGGCCTTCAGGCGCTCGGTATCGCTGAACACGTCGGCAAGCTCGCGCGGATTGGCCGGGCCGACGCTGACGAAGGCCACGAGATTGCCTGAGCGCAGGGTGTGCAGGCCGAGCTGATCGGCCTCGAAGGTCGCGGTGAACAGCCCCGGCTCGCCTTGCGTCAGATCGAGGGTGCGCGTGTTGCCGGTCGGCCCTGTGACGGTGACGGGCTCGGCCGTCTCGCTCATGGTCTGGCGCTCGACACGGACCTCGCGGCCGCGGCCGGTGGTCTGGGCGCGCAGGGCCTCCTCCTCAAGGCCCGGCTCCTTCATCAGCCAATGAGCAAGGCGGCGCAGGAGGTCGAGATACGGCCCGCCCTGCTGGTAGCCGCGCGCCCAGAGCCAGGATTGGTCGGACAGCATCAGCGCGACGCGGCCCTTCTCCTCGCGGGAGAGATCGAGCAGCGGCAGGTTGCCGGCGCCGGAAAGGATCGGCTGAATGCCTGGACGCGTCTGCGAGGAGACGATGCGCAGCCAGTCGCCCCAGGCCGGGGGCTTCGCCTCGGAGCCGGGCAGCGCCCGCGTCACCGGATGACGCGCGCCGATATCGGTGATCGCCGCCTTGAAGGCCTGCTCGACGACCTTGCCGTTGGGCTCGCCCGGCAGCACCGAGGCGAGCCGCGTGCGGGCCAGACTCATCGACGAGGCGAATTCCGGCCCGGCAGCCACCAGAAGCGCACCGCCCTCGCGGACGTAGCGGACGATGTTGTCGAAATAGGCCGAGGGCAGCACGCTCTGGTTGGCGTAGCGGTCGAAGATGATCAGGTCGAAGTCCTTGATCTTCTGGACGAACAGCTCGCGGGTCGGGAAGGCGATCAACGACAGCTCGGAGATCGGCGTGCCGTCCTGCTTCTCGGGCGGACGCAGGATGGTGAAGTGCACGAGATCGACGCTCGCATCCGACTTCAACAGGTTGCGCCAGGTGCGCTCGCCCTGGTGCGGCTCGCCGGAGACGAGCAGCACCCTGAGCTTCTCGCGGATGCCCTCGATGGGCAGGACGGCGCGGTTGTTCACCGTGGTCAGCTCGCCCGGCAGCGGCTCGACCTCGATCTCGACGACGTTCGGGCCGCCATGCTCGATCTTGGTGGTGAGCGAGAAGGGCTGGCCCGTCGGGAAAGTCTTGCGGCCGATCTCCTCGCCGTCGCGGCGTACCGTGACGGTGGCATTGCCGGTGCCGCCGCGCTCCTGCACCTCGGCCCGGATGGTCAGGTCCTTGCCGACGATGCCGAAGCGGGGGGCCTCCAGCATCTTGATCTGGCGGTCGCGCTCGTCCGGATGTCCGGTGACGAGAACGTGCAGCGGCGCCTTGATGCCGAGGGCCTCCAGGCTCTGCGGAATGTCGTGCACGACCCCGTCGGTGAGCATCACCACGCCGGCCAGCCGCTCGGGCGGCACGTCGGCGAGCGATTGCGAGAGGGCGGTGAACAGCCGGGTGCCGTCGTCGCCGTCGTGCGCGTCCTGCACGTCGATGAAGCGCGGCTCGATATTGGCGAGCGCACCGAAGCGCCGCTCCAACTCGGCCTTCACCTGATCGGTCATCTGCGAGCGGTCGCCGAGCTGTTGCGAGCCCGAGCGGTCGACGATCACCGCGGCGACATCCTTCACCGGCTCCCGGTCCTCGCGCACCAGGGACGGGTTCGCCAGCGCGCCGAGCACGAGGGCGAGCGCCACGGCGCGCAGCAGCGCAGTCCGTCCCCGCGCCACGATGGCCAGCACGGCGAAGGCTGCGACGATCACGCCGAAGCCCGCGAGCACCGGCCACGGGATCAGGGGGGTGAAGCTGAGGCTCAGCATGGGGCGAAGCCTTCAGTGATGACCCGGGAAATCCCTCGCCCCGCGTGCGGGGAGAAGAGAGGTGCGTTGGCGATGCGAACTGAAAAACTCACTGTCCCAACCGCTCCAGCAAAGCCGGCACGTGGACCTGATCGGCCTTGTAGTTCCCCGTCAGCGTGTAGATCACGATGTTCACGCCGCCACGGAACGCCATCTCGCGCTGGCGCTGGTCGCCGCCGGACATCGGGTAGAGCGGCGCGCCCTCCTTGCTAAAGGCCCAGGCCGCGGCAAGGTCGTTGCCCGTGATGATGATCGGCGTAACGCCGTCGCCGGCGCGGGCCGGACGCCGCTCGGCGCCATCGGTGGGAGCCGGGGGCAGGGCCTCCACCCAGGTCTGGCCCGTGGTGTAGCGGCCGGGGAAATTGTCGACGAGGTAGAAGGCCTTGGTGAGCACGTGGTCGTTTGGAATCGGCTCGAGCTCGGGCACTTCGAGGGTCGAGAGCATCTGGCGCAGATAGGCGCCCTCGGGCGTCGGCGGGCCGCCGGGACGGGCGACCAGGGCATCGCGGGTATCGAAGATCACGGTGCCGCCGTTGCGCATGAAGGCGTCGATCTTGCGGATCGCGGCCTCGCTCGGCTGGGGCCGGCCGGCGACGATCGGCCAGTAGATCAGCGGGTAGAAGGCGAGTTCGTCCTTGGCCGGATCGATCCCTGCCGGCTCGCCGGGTTCAAGCGCGGTGCGGGCGGCGAGCACCTGCGTCAGGCCCGACAGCCCGCTCCGGCTCGCCGTGTCGACGGCGGTGTCTCCGGTGGTGACGAAGGCCAGCCGCGTGATCAGCGCCGACTCGAGGCCGTTGGGCCGGCTGGCCTGCGGCTCGGCCGCGTGGGCCGGCTCGGTCGCGGGCAAAACGGCGAGAAGGCCGAGACCGACGAGCGCGATCGCCGCCGGACGGCTGCGCAGGCGTCCGGCCAGCCCGCCGCGTCCCCGGCCGCCGAGGAAGCCGCCGAGCCAGAGACCGGCGAGCGTATCGAGGACCAGCAGCGCCAGGGCGAGGCTGAACAGGACCGCGCGCAGGTCCAGCGTCTCGGCCCCGCCGAGCCCGCCGACACGGATGCCTGCGATGGCGCCGATGTCCAACGGCTTCAGGCGATCGTCGGATTTCAACGCGTTGACGCTGATGCCGCCCTCGGCAGGCCCGTAGAAGCCCGGCGGATGATCGTGCGTGGCCCGGTCGCCGTAATCCGCCGAGACGGCGGTCGCGGATGCGGGTGGGGAGCCCAGCGCACCGAAGCCGTCGAGAGTCAGGCGCGGCGCGAGCACGGCAGCCTTGGCCTGCCCGCCTTCGCCGGTGCTGGGCTTGGCGCCGGAGCCGGCCATGCCGACGACCCGGCGCAGCATATCGACGAAAAGCCCCGAGAGGGGCAGGTTCGACCAGGTGGTGTCGGCGGTGACGTGGAACAGCACGACGAGGCCTCCGCCGCGCTTCTCGGCAGTGACCACGGGCGTGCCGTCCTGCAGGGAGGCCCAGGTCTTACCGGGAAGGTCGCCATCGGGCTCGGCCAGGATCTGGCGGCGCACGCCGATATCCGGCGGCGGCTTGAGGCCTGCGAAGGGGCTCTCGGGCGCGAAATCCGCCACCGTCTTCGGGTTGTCCCAGGACAGCGTGCCGCCGAGGTTGCGGCCGCCGCGGCGCAGGCGCACCGGCACCAGCGGATCGTTGCCCGCGGCGAGACGCGGACCGGCGAAGCGCAGCAGCAGGCCGCCATCGTCGACGAATTTCGTCACCCGCGCGAGCGTCTTGTCGTCGAGGGCCCCGACATCGGCGAGCACCAGCACGGTGACCTGGTTGTCCAGCATTTGCCCGATCGCCTCCGCCGTGCCCTGGCCGCCGCGCGGTTGCTGTACGTCGGCGAAGGGGGTGAGGGCGCGGGACAGGTAGTAGGTCGGCGCGAGCAATGGCTGCGCCTGATCGCTGGTTCCGCCGAAAACGAGGCCGACGCGGCGGCGCTTGCCGCGCTCGTCCATCAGCACGACAGCGCCGGCGGAGCGTTCGCCCGAGATCTCCAGCCGGGCGATGGTGTTGCGGATCTCGACCGGCAGGTCGAAGCCGACCTCCTTCTCCGTGCCGTTCGGCTCGAAGGCGTAGGCCGTCTCGGCGAGCGGCAGGCCCTTCTGGTCGAGCGCGCGTACGGTGCCGGTGTCGCGCCCGTTCGGTGCGGCACGCAGGACATGGGCGACGAGCCGCCCGCCGCTCTCGCCGCCGGCAAGCGCCAGGGCAGGGGGCTGATCGGCCTTCAGGACGGTGAGGGCCGTGCCGCGCTTGGCAACGAGCTCAGCGAGGGCCCTCGGGAAGCCGGCCCCGCCGGCATCCTCGATCCCATCGCTGATCCAGACGATGGCGGCATTTGGGGTTTTGTCGAGGAACGTGCCGATCTGCGACAGATGCGCCGAGCGATCGGTGAGGATCGGGCGGGGCTGGACGGCCCGCAGGCGTTCCAGGGCCGCGGCTGGGGCCTTCGCCTCAAGCACGCTTCCCGGCGTGCCGGCCGGATCGGCCGTCGGCAGCAGCGCCACCGGACGGCCATCGCGGGCGGCACCCTCGATCTCGTCGGTGGCTGCGCGCTGACGATCACGCCAGTCGTGGGCTGCGCTGAACCCGTTGTCGAGCAGGACGAGGAGCGGCGTGCGACCCGAAGCGGCGCCGATGCCGGCTGGGTTCCAGACCGGTCCTGAGACCGCGAGGATCAGGCAGGCGGCGGCGAGGATGCGAAGCAGCAGCAGCCAGGGCGGCGTGCGCGCCGGCGTCTCGCGCCTCGGCAGCAGATCCGCAACGAGCTTGAGCGGCGGAAATTCGATGCGCCGCGGCCGTGGCGGTGTCACCCGCAGCAGGAACCACAGAGCCGGCAAAGCGGCGAGGGCGGCCAGCGCGAGCGGTGCGGCGAAGGTGAGGGGAAGTCCGAACACGACGTCTCCTCAGCCGCTTCCGCGCGCGGCGGCGACGAGCGTGAGCAGGCGCAGCGCCACCTCGCTCGCGGGGCGATCGGT
Source organism: Methylobacterium gnaphalii (assembly GCF_007992215.1). GTDB lineage: Bacteria > Pseudomonadota > Alphaproteobacteria > Rhizobiales > Beijerinckiaceae > Methylobacterium > Methylobacterium gnaphalii. The sequence continues at coordinate 155,292 of NZ_BJZV01000004.1, forward strand.
TCGGTGGATCGTCAAGGTCCAACCCTGTGCCCGTACGATCTCCGACAACCCGTCGCGATGCGCCGTGATCCGTGCCCGATAGGCTTCGCCCCAGGCATCGGCATCGCCGATATCGAGGCTCGCCCCGCCCTCCGGTTCGTGCAGGACGGCCTGTCCGGCGAAGGGGAAGGTCTCCTCGATCGGATCGACGATCATGACGAGGTGGCCGTGCGTGCCACGACCCGAGATCGACTGAACCGAGGCGCGGATGCGATCGAGCGGTGTCAGGAAATCGCTGACCAGGATGGCCTCGTCGAAGCGGCCGGGCGTGGCGGTAGGCGGCAGGTCCTGCGTCAGGCCGGCCTCGTCATGGGCAAGCGTCTGCGCCATGCTCTCGATGATGCCGCGCGAGGACACGGAGCGGGTCAGCCCGAGCAGCCCGACTCGCTCGCCGCCTTCGACGAAGGTGTCCGCCAAAGCGAGCCCGAGCACCAGCGCACGCTCGACCTTCGGAGCGAGGGCCAGGTCCGACGCGAAGCCCATGGAGGCGGAGCGGTCGATCCAGAGCCAGATGTTGTGGGCGGCTTCCCATTCCCGTTCGCGGACATAGAGCCGGTCGTCGCGGGCCGAGCGGCGCCAGTCGATCCGCGCAGCGGCCTCGCCGGTGACGAAGGGGCGAAACTGCCAGAAGGTCTCGCCCGGCCCAGCCCGGCGGCGGCCGTGCAGGCCGTGCGCGAGCAGGCTCGACACGCGCCGCGCCTCCAGGATCAGGCGCGGCATCCGATCGGCAAGCGAGAGCGCGCTTTCGGCCTCGCCCCGTCCGGGGATGCGTCGGTCGGCTTCGACGAGCCGGGTCTGTACCATTCCGTGCGGCGCCTCAGAGCTTGTTCGCGAGCTGCGCGATCAGCCCCGGAATGGTCTCGCCATCGGCGCGGGCGGCGAAGTTGAGCGCCATGCGGTGCTTCAGCACCGGCTCGGCGAGCGCCTTCACGTCGGCGACGGAAGGGGCGACGCGGCCCTCGATCAGCGCACGGGCACGCACCGCCAGCGTCAGCGCCTGGCTGGCGCGCGGGCCGGGCCCCCAAAGCAGCTTCTTGCCGATGGAGGCATCGCCGCCTTCGGGACGCGCGGAGCGCACGAGGTCGAGGATCGCATCGACCACCGCGTCGCCCACCGGCAGGCGACGGACGAGGCGCTGCGCGGTCAGCAGCTCCTCCGTGGTCATGACCGGCTTGGCCGTCTGGTCGTTAACGCCGGTGGTCTCGATCAGGATGCGGCGCTCGGCGGCCCGGTCGGGATAGTGGATGTCGATCTCGAGCAGAAAGCGATCGAGCTGGGCTTCCGGCAGCGGGTAGGTGCCCTCCTGCTCAATCGGGTTCTGGGTGGCGAGCACGTGAAAGGGGCGGGGCAAGTCATGTCGCTCGCCGGCCACCGAGACGTGATGCTCCTGCATCGCCTGGAGCAGGGCGGATTGCGTGCGCGGCGAGGCGCGGTTGATCTCGTCCGCCATCAGGAGCTGGGTGAAGACCGGCCCCTTCACGAAGCGGAAGGAGCGATGCCGCTCGGCATCCTCGTCCAGAATCTCGGTGCCGAGGATGTCGGAGGGCATCAGGTCGGGTGTGAACTGCACGCGCCGGGCATCGAGGCCGAGCACCGTGCCGAGCGTCTCAACGAGCTTCGTCTTGGCCAGCCCCGGAAGGCCGACGAGCAGGCCATGGCCGCCGGACAGGATGGTGACGAGGGCGAGGTCGACCACCGCCTCCTGGCCGAAGATCACCGAGTGGATCGAATCGCGTGCCCGGCCGACCGCGGCGAGGCAGGATTCCGCCGTCGCGACGATGCCGTCGTCGAGGCTCATCGCTGCCGGATTGGCGCCCTGTGCCATCGAGGGGGATGCTCCGCGTGAGGTAAGGATCACGTCGTGCGCGAGCGTGACCGGGGACGATCGAGTCTGCCGCCGAACACGGGGCGAAGGCAAGCACCGCGGTTTCGCCCGAGCCGACGCACGCTATATGGGCAGGATCGGCGCGACCGCAGCATGGCCGCGACATCATGCGTTGGGCGGACCGACCTTTCGCCGCAAGGGAGCAGGACCGGATGGGCGAGCAAACCGCGGAGACGGCGTTTCCGGCTGGCTGGACGGCTTTCGAGGATCCCGGCTTCGTTGCGCTCACCGGGCCGGTCCATCACCGCACCGTCGAGGGTCGCAAGGAATTCGCTTTCCGGGCCGAGGAGAAGCACGTCAATCTCGTCGGCCTCGTCCATGGCGGCATGCTGGTGACCTTCGCCGACCGCTCGCTCAGCATCGTCGCCATGGATGCGATGGAGGGAGCCGGCTGCGTCACCATCGAGATGAACGTGCAGTTCGTGGGGGCCGCCAAGATCGGCGACCTGGTCGAGACGGTGCCCGAGGTGGTGCGCAAGACCTCCTCGCTGGTGTTCATGCGCTCGATCCTGACCTGCGGGGGGCGTCCGCTCGCCACGGTGTCCGGGATCTGGAAGTTGCTGAAGGACCGCCGATGAAGCCCGGGGTGGGCTGCATCGGCGCTGCCGGGCGTCACGAAACAGGCGGCCGTCAGACGCGTTTGAGTTCCCGATGACGCCCGATCCAACCCCAGCTGCCGTCGATCCCGCCCTCGGCCGGCTCAGTGCGGCGCTCGGCGCGCTGCCGAAGCGCGGCCCGCCGCCCGTCGAGCAATGGCATCCCGAGCATTGCGGCGAGATCGATATCCGCATCGCCGCCGACGGCACCTGGTTTCACGAGGGCGCGCCGATCCGGCGGCCGGCCCTGGTCAAGCTCTTCTCGACGATCCTGCGCAGGGAGCCCGATGGAACCACGGTGCTGGTGACGCCCGCGGAGCGGATGACCATCACCGTGGACGACGCACCCTTTCTCGCCGTCGAGATGGCGGTGGAGGGCGAGGGTGAGGCGCGGCGCATCGGCTTTCGCACCAATGTCGACGATCTGGTGCCGCTCGACGAGAGCCATCCGATCCGCTTCGAGCAGGACGGCTCGGGCGGGCTCAAGCCCTACGTGAAGGTGCGCGGCGGTCTCTGGGCCCTGCTGACGCGCGCACTCACCCACGAGCTGATGGACCTCGTCGAGGAGCGCGAGGTCGACGGAGAACCTTGGCTCGGGCTGACGGCCGGGGGCACCTTCCATGCCATCGCGCGCAGCGCCAGCCTGGAAGCCACCGAATGAGGCCGCTCGACGGGGCGCTTGCCCTCGATTGTCCGGCGATCCATGCGGACGCGCTCCCGGATTTCCTGCGCCGGGCCGAGCGCGGGCTGGCGCGCGAGGCGCCGGGACCGGGCGACCCCACCTCCAATCCGCGCGGCGACCACGACCTCGATCCCGATGGAATCGCCGTCGCGCCGCCGCTGCCGCATCGTCCGGCAGCGGTGCTCGTTCCGATCAAGCCGGTACCCGGCGGCCTCGCTGTGGTGCTGACGCAGCGCGCCGTGCATCTGCGTGACCATTCCGGCCAGATCGCCTTCCCCGGCGGCAAGGTCGATCCCGGCGACCCCTCGCCGATCGACACCGCCTTGCGCGAGGCGGAAGAGGAGATCGGCCTCTCGCCGGCCGCGGTGCGACCGCTCGGCTATCTCGATCCCTATCTCTCGGCGACCGGGTTCCTGGTGACGCCCGTGGTGGGGCTGGTGGAGGAAGACGCATCCCTCACCATCAACCCGAACGAGGTCGCCGACGTCTTCGAGGTGCCGCTCGAACACCTGATGGACCCCGGGCGCCACCTCATCAAGACGCGCAGCTGGCAGGGACGGATGCGAATCTACTACGCGATTCCCTTCGGCGAGCGATTGATCTGGGGTCTCACGGCCGGGATCGTGCATAATCTCTACGAGCGCCTGTTCCGGTAAGGCGCGCGGCTCCGGATTCGCTTAATCGGCCATCATGCTCCGCTGGATCCTCGAAGAGCTTCTGCTCTTCGCGATACCCTTCATCGCCTTCGCCGCCTTCCTCGCGCTCACGCGGCGCAATCCGCTGCAGGCCGAGCACTGGGAGGAGCAGTGGCTGCGCCTCATGCTGGCGGGCGCGTCGATCATCGTCGTCTCGCTCGTGTTGACGGGGCTCTTCGCCACCCGCCACTCCGAGGGCTACGTCCCGCCGCACATGGAGAACGGCCGCCTCGTGCCGGGGAAATTCAAGTGATCCCGGCCGGGCTCGACGCGGACGGGCCGAAGCGGCTGCTCGACCGTCCGGGCGTGGCGACCTGCCTTGCCGCGCTGAAGGCGGAGGGTGAGGAGACCCGCCTCGTCGGCGGCTGCGTGCGCGACGCGCTGCTCGGCCAGGACGCCGCCGACATCGACTTCGCCACGACGCATCCGCCCGCCGGCACCATGGCGCGCGCCAAGGCGGCCGGCCTGAAGGCGGTGCCGACGGGTTTCGAGCACGGCACCGTGACTCTCGTCGTCGACGGCGCGCCCTTCGAGGTCACGACGTTGCGCGAGGATATCGAGACCGACGGGCGCCACGCCGTGGTGCGCTTCGGCCGCGATTTCGCCCGTGATGCCGAGCGGCGCGACTTCACCATCAACGCGCTCTCGCTCGGCGCCGACGGACATCTGCACGATCCCGGCGGCGGACTCCGCGACCTCGCCGAGGGCCGGCTTCGCTTCATCGGCGATCCGGCGACGCGCATCCGCGAGGATGCCCTGCGCTCGCTCCGCTTTTTCCGCTTCCACGCCCGGTTCGGCCGGGGTGAGCCGGACCGGCCGGCGCTCGATGTTATTATCGCGGCCCGTGCCTCGCTCGATCGCCTCTCGCACGAACGCGTCAGGGCGGAGTTGCTCAAGCTGCTGCTCGCCCCGCGCGCCGTACCGGCCGTCGCGGTGATGAGCGAGACGGGCTTGCTCTCACGGCTTCTCGGCGGTGTCGTCGATCTCGGCCGCCTCGCCCGCGCCTCCGCCGATCTGGCCTCGCCGGCGATTGCGCGCCTTGCCGCGCTGTCGGTGCAGACGGTGGAGGATGCCGAGCGGCTGCGCGAGACCTTGCGGCTCTCCAAGGCCGAGCACGCCCACCTCGCTGCCTATGCAACCGCGCTCGCCACTCTTCGCGATCGGGCGGAGATCGCGGTGCGGGATATCCGCGGCCTTGCGGCAACCCTCAGGTCGGAGATCGTCGCCGAGGTCCTGCGCGCGATCGAGGGCGAGCCTCGCCCGCGGGTGGAGGCCGAGGCTCTGGCCAAGTTGGCCGATCTCGTCGCATCCCGCGAGAGGCCGGCGCTTCCGCTCGGCGGTGCCGATCTCGTGGCCCGCGGCGTTGCGCCGGGACCGGCCGTCGGCCGGGGCCTCGCAGCGGCACGGGCGCTATGGCTGTCCGAGGGCTGCCCAACCGGCGAGGCAGAGCGGGAGCGGCTGATCGCCCACGCCCTCGGAGCGGCCGGCCGCGGCCAGGACTGAGCCGGGTCTCGGAGGCTCATGCGCCCGACTTCGCACCGCGTACGCCATCCGCCAACTCGCGTACCAGGCTGCCGACCGCCGCGACGGTGCCGGGCGTTGCGCGGTTCTCCGCGTCGAGACTGCCGGCGAGGGCGGAGACCAGGGCGGAGCCCACCACGACGCCGTCGGCGCCGCGGGCGATCTCGGCGGCATGCGCACCCGTCTTCACGCCGAACCCGACCACCACCGGCAGATCGGTATGTGGGCGAATGCGGCCGACAGCCTCGGCGACGCGGCCGAAATCCGGGGTCGCGGTGCCGGTGATGCCGGTGATCGAGACGTAGTAGACGAAGCCCGCCGTGTTCTCGAGAACGGCCGGAAGCCGCTGCGCGTCCGTCGTCGGCGTGGCGAGGCGGATGAAGGCGAGGCCCTTGGCCAGTGCCGGCAGGCAGAGCTCCTCGTCCTCCTCGGGCGGCAGGTCGACGACGATGAGGCCGTCGATTCCGGCGCTCAAGGCGTCGTCGAGGAAGCGCGTGACGCCGTAGACGTAGATCGGGTTGTAGTAGCCCATCAGCACGACCGGCGTGTCGCGGTTGCCCTCGCGGAAGCGTGCCACGAGGTCGAGCGTCTTGCGCAGGTCCTGGCCGGCCGCGAGGGCGCGCAGGCCCGCCGCCTGGATCGCCGGGCCGTCGGCCATCGGGTCGGTGAACGGCAGGCCGAACTCGACGATGTCGGCGCCCGCCTCCGGCAGGGCTTTCAGCACGGCCAGAGAGGTCTCGGGGTCGGGGTCGCCTGCCATCACGTAGGTCACGAGGGCCGCACGGCCTTCCGCGCGGCAGCGGGCGAAGGTGGCGTCGATGCGGGCGGTCATGGCCGAAATCCGGGAACGAGGGAGGCAGGATCCGAGGCCGCGCCTACACCATCGGCGCCCATGCGTGAAGCGCGGGCGCGTCTCACGGCAATTGCCGCCGCAGCCGCCGTCTCGGGAAGAATCGCGAGAATTCAGAGCGTTTTGGTCAGACTCCCTTAGGCGTCTTTCTCAAGCCGCCCTTCATGCGCGGCTGCGACGATCCGGGATCCTGGCCCTTGGGCCGTGCGCGGAGCGTGCTGATGTCGGTCGATGGGATCGCGCTGCTGGTCTTGAGCCTCACCGTGATCGCGCTGACGACCATTCTCGTCGTCGCCATCCGGCGCAGCGGCCCACTGACGCACGAGGCTGACGATGCCGAGGTGCTGCAGGATCGCCTGTGGCTGCTCGCCGAGAGCGAGGAGCGATACCGGACCCTGATCGAGGCGACCACCGAGTGCATCGTCCAGCGCGACGACCAGGGCCGCATCACCTTCGCCAACGAGGGGTTCGCCGCGATGCTCGGCGCGCGGCCCATCGATCTCCTCGGCTCCAGCGTGCAGCTCCCGATCCTGGAGTCGGGTGAGGTCGTGCAGCGTCCCGACGGCGTGCGCCAGATCGAGGAACGCGTGCTGCCGGTCGATGGCCGGCCGCGCTGGTTCTCCTTCATCGAGATGCCGGTTCAGGGCACGGGTGGCGCGCCGCACTGGCTGCGGGCCGGCAGCGACGTTACCGCCCGGATCGAGGCCGTCCGCTCGCTCGACGAGGCCAAGAGCCGGGCCGAGAGCGCCAACATCGCCAAGTCGCGCTTCCTCGCCACCGTCAGCCACGAGTTCCGTACGCCGCTCAACGGTATCCTCGGCATGGCCGATCTCGTGCTGGAGACGGGCCTCGATGCCGAGCAGCGCACCTATGTGGAAGCCGTGCAGACCAGCGGCCGGGCGCTGCTGACGCTGGTGGACGGCATCCTCGATTTCTCGCGAATCGAGGCCGGAAAGCTCGACCTCGCATCCGAGCCCTTCGACATCGCCGCGACCGTCGAGGGTGTCGTCGAGCTGATGGCGCCGCGCGCGCAGGACAAGGGCCTGGAAATCGCTCTCGACGTCGCCGAGGATTTCCGGTGTCAGCGCGTCGGCGATGCGGACCGGGTGCGCCAGATCCTGCTCAACCTCGCCGGCAATGCCATCAAGTTCACCGAGACCGGAGGCGTCGGCGTCAGCCTGTCTCAGGCGGATGAGGCGGTGGTCCTGTCGATCGAGGATACCGGGCCCGGCATTCCCGAGGAGCGGATTCCGATGCTCTTCGAGGAATTCGAGCAGGGCGACGGCAGCGCGAGCCGCAGCCATGAGGGGACCGGCCTCGGTCTTGCCATCACGCAGCGGCTCGTGGACCGCATGGGCGGGCGCATCGAGGTGAACTCGAAACCCGGCCGCGGCAGCACGTTCCGCGTGATCCTCCCGCTCCCGCTCGCGGGAGACGAGGTGGCGGTCCGCGCACCTTCGCTCCGAGCGCGCAAGGTGCTGATCGCCGCCGATTCCCCATTCCAGGCCCCCTATCTCGCGCGGCGGCTCTCGCGCTCGGGCGCGGCGGCCGTCATCGTTCCGAGCGTAGAAGCGGCGCTCGACGCGCTCGACGGAGCCGGCTTCGATGCGGTCATCGCCGATCGGTCTCTGGGGGATGCCGACGTGCGCCGTCTCGCGGCCGAGGCTCGGCGCAGCGGCGTGCGCTGCAGCCTGATCCTGCTCTCGCCCTTCGACCGCCGGGAGTTCGGCGCGCCGGGCGCGGCCGGGTTCGACAGCTACCTGATCAAGCCGGTGCGCGCCCGCTCGCTGTTCGACCGCCTGCTCGAACCCGGCGCCGGACCCGCAGCGGAGACGTCTGAGACGAGGCCGGCTCCGCGCTCCATTCCCGCCCAACCGGCCATGTCCTCGACCGCGAAAGGGCGGCACCGACCCGGAACGGGGAAGCGCGTGCTTCTCGCCGAGGACAACGCGATCAATGCACTGCTCGCCACCAAGGCGCTGGAGCGCCTCGGTGCCACGGTGACGCTCGCCCGCGACGGCATCGAGGCCGTGGCCGCGGTCGAGGCGGCAGCAGAACCCTTCGACCTCGCGCTGATCGACATCCGCATGCCCGGCCTCGACGGGCTAGGCACGATCCGGCGCATCCGTGCCCTCGAAGCTGCCGGAGCACCGGTGCCGCATCTCCTGGTCGCGCTGACCGCGAACGCAGCCGGAGAGGACGAGCGGGTCGCCCGCGAGGCCGGCTTTGACGACTTCCTGCCCAAACCCCTGGACCTCAAGGCCTTGCCTGGACTGCTGGAGTGGCGCTCGCAGGCGGCCTGACGAGGTTCGCGGCGGAAAAGCGCTTGCCTTGCCCGGCTTGCAGGCCCGATCACTCTCGCCGTCGGAGAGAAGGCTAAGGCTCGGATGAAGGTTTCGGTTTGTGCGCTCGTCCTCTCGCTGCTGGCCTCGGCCGTTGCGGCCCAGGATAAGCCCCTGGTCATCCCGCAGGTCGAGGGCGCGAAGCAGGGCCGCGTGATCGGCCGGGCCATCGCCTGCGGCGTTCCTCAGGAGCGCACGGGCGCGGCGATCGCAGTGAACCGTCAGCGGATGCTGGCCGCGGTTGGCGCGGCCTTCACCGAGGATCGCTATCTGCCGGCGCTCAACGACGCGACGTCGTTCGAGGCGAGCTTGCCGAAGCCGTCCGAGGCCGCTTGTGCCAAGGCCGTGACGGAGTTCGAGGCCCTGGAGCGGGCGCACTAGGCCGCGGCTTGGTCGATCCACCTCGCCCCCGTGACCGAATCTTAACTCTGGAGGAGCAGGGTCGCGACTGGGGGGTGTTCAATCATCGCGAAAGCTTCTCCGATGAGTACGATCTCGGCCGCCTCCCAGGCCTATCCGTCGCCCAAGCAGCGCATTCTCGACAGCATTTCGAGTAAGGCTAGCGCCGGCAGCATCAGCAGCACCGACCAGACCGCCCTCGACGGCGCCGTCGAGTCCATCGACAGCAGCTTGACCAGCAACGGGTCGGTCTCGCCGAGCAGCCTCAGCCCCTCCGACCTGAAGAGCCGGATCGACGGCCTGATCTCCCAGCAGGTGGACAGCGGCGCGCTCACCAGCGACCAGGCCGACACCCTCAAACAGGTGCTCTCGCAGGGCCACAGTGGTCATGGCGGCCATCACGGTGTCCACGGCGCCGGTGGCTCGCCACCCGCACTGCCCGCGGCCGACGGGTCAGACGATTCGGATGATTCCGACGACCCCTTCGCAGCCGTGCTGAACGGTTCGACCGCGACAACGGGCTCGACCAGCGACCCCGCTGGCGACCTGCTGTCGAGCTTCATGAAGCAGTTGCAGGACTCGCAGAACCAGACGAGCGCCTATGGTGCGAACGGCACCAACGGCAACAACAACGGCTCCGCCAGCGCGATGCTCCTCGACTTCCAGGCCTGAGCGCAGCCCGAAATCCAGCAGGTCAGAGCAGGTTCTGCGCCTTCGCCAGGGCAACGAGGTCCTTCTGCGGACGCGCGCCGATATGCTCGATCACCTCGGCCGCTGCGAGCGCCCCGAGGCGGGCGCTGGCGACGTGGTCGAGGCCGCGGGCGTGGCCGGCCAGGAAGCCGGCGGCGAAGAGATCGCCCGCGCCGGTCGTGTCGACCACCTCGTGGACGGGTGAGGCCGGCACAGACTTGACCTCGCCGCCCTTCACCACGAGGGCGCCCTCGGCCGAGCGCGTGACGAGGCCGAGCAGGTGTCGGCCCTTGGCGTCGCGCTCGTCGCGCAGAGCCTTGATCGCGGCCTCGGCGTCGTCGGTCTGGTAGAGGCTCTTCAGCTCGGCGAGGTTGGCGAAGAGGATGTCGATGCTGCCGTCACGGATCAGACCGAGGAACTCGTCGCGGTAGCGATCGACGCAGAAGGCGTCGGAGAGGGTCAGCGCCACGGCGTTTCCGGCGCCATGAGCAATCTTCACGGCCTTGCGGAAGGCGTCCTTGGCCGCCGGCGGATCCCAGAGGTAGCCCTCGAGATAGGTGACGCGGGCGCTCTTCACCGTCGCCTCGTCGACATCGGCCGGCGAGAGCCCCTGGCAGGCCCCGAGATAGGTGTTCATGGTGCGCTCGCCGTCGGGCGTCACCAGGATGAAGCAGCGCGCCGTAGCCGGGCCGTCCGTGGCCGCGGCCATGTCGAAGCGTACGCCGGTCGCCCGCAGGTCATGCGCGAACAGGCCGCCGAGCTCGTCGTCGCGTACCTTGCCGATGAAGCCGGTTCGCGCGCCGAGAATCGCCGCGCCTGCCGCCGTGTTGGAGCCCGAGCCGCCGGAGACGACGGTGGTCTGGCCCATGGCTCCGAACAGCTCCTCGGCCCGGGCCTCGTCGATCAGGGCCATGGCGCCTTTCGGCACACCCTGCTTGGCGAGGAAGTCCTCGTCGGTCCGCGCGATCAGGTCGACGATGGCGTTGCCGAGGACGAGAAGATCAAGAGGTTGAGACATCGGGCCGTCCGGTCTGTCGGTCGAGATGGCCGGGGCTGTCGCATTGCGGCGGTGGGGCGTCAACCGACCGAGCGTGGACCCTCCGCTCTCGTCGTTCCGGGTTCCGCTTCGTGGTCCCGGAAAGTCGGTGATGGATCCCAACGAAAAACCCCGCCCGGTGAGGGGCGGGGTCTTTGGGGGGCAGGGTCTTGGGGAGCAGCGTCTTGGCGTTCGTCTCGGGCTGCGCTCAGGCGGCGCGCACGGTGGCAAGGAAGCGGTCGACCTCGCCCGTGAGCTGTTCGGCCTGCCGCGACAGCTCGGAGGCTGCGCCGAGGACCTGGCTCGCGGCGGCCCCGGTCTCGTCGGCGGCGCTGGCGAGGCCGGCGACGTTGCTGGTGACGTCGCTGGTGCCCATGGCGGCCTGGGCGACGTTGCGCACGATCTCCTGGGTGGCCGCACCCTGCTCCTCGACGGCGGCGGCGATCGAGGTGGCGACGCCGCTGATCTCCTCGATCCGGGCGGTGATCGAGCCGATCGCCGTCACGGCCTGGTTGGTCGAGCCCTGAATCTGGGTGATCTGGGTGCTGATCTCCTCGGTGGCGCGTGCGGTCTGACCGGCCAGTTCCTTGACCTCGGAGGCCACCACGGCGAAGCCGCGGCCGGCCTCGCCGGCGCGGGCCGCCTCGATGGTGGCGTTGAGCGCCAGCAGATTGGTCTGGGCGGCGATGGTCGAGATCATGGCCACGACGTCACCGATGCGGGTGGCGGCGCTGCTCAGCTCCTTCACCAGGGCGGTGGTCTGGCTGGCCTCGGTGACGGCCGCGCGGGCAAGGTCCGCCGAGCCGCCGACCTGACGCCCGATTTCCAGAACCGAGGCGCCGAGCTCCTCCGCCGCCGCGGCGACGGTGTTGACGTTGGAGGCAGCTTCCTCCGCGGCCGCGGCGACCGAGCCGGACTGACCTGCCGTCTGGCTCGCGGTGGCGGTCATGGTCTGGGCGGTGGCCTGCAGCTCGGTGGCCGAGGACGAGACCATGCCGACGATGCTGCCGACGGCGCGCTCGAGGCCGTCGGCCAGCTCGCGCATCGTGTGCTTGCGCTGCTCCTCGGCGCTGGCGCGGGCCAGAGCGGTCTCCTCTTCGAGGCTGCGCATGCGCAGGAGGCCCTCCTTGAAGACCTGCACGGCGGCGGCGATGGTGCCGATCTCGGTCTTCTCGCCCTGGTGCGGCACGTGGACCGAGAGGTCGCCGGCGGCGAGCGCCTGCATCGGCTTGACCACGGAGGCGATACCGCGGGTCACCTGACGGATGATCACGCCGGCCGACAGCACTGACAGGACGAGGCCGAGGATCACCGCGCCGACGCCGAGCGTCCAGGTGGTGTCGTAGACTTCGCCGCTGCGCTTCTCGGCGGCGGCGGCGCCCTCGTTGTTCAGGGTGACCAGCTTGCCGAGCTCGACCGAGGCGGCGCGGCGCGGTGTCATGCCCTTGGTTTCGTAGAGGTTGAAGGCCTCCGCCTTCTGACCGTTCCGCGAGAGCTGAAGGATGTCGGCGCGCACCGTCTCGAACTGGGCGAGCGAGCTGACGAAGGCCTGGTAGATGGTGCGCTCCTCGGGCGAGGAGATCATGCGCTCGTAACCGGTCCGGGTATCGGCCAGGATCTTGCCGAACTTCTCCATGTCCTTCTCGATGGCGGCAAGCGAGGCCGGATCGACGGTCTGGGTATGGCGCAGCAGGAGGGAGCTGCTGCGGGCGGTGTAGGTGTCGATCACGCCGAGCGCGCGGATGCTCGGGAGCCAGTTCGTCTCGATCTGCAGGCTGTTCTCGCGCATGCGCTGGGCGCCGACGATGCCGAGCACGCCGAGGCCGACGACGAACAGAGTCAGCAGCGTGAAGGCCGCGATCAGCTTGGAGCGGATGGAAAGGTTCTGGAGCGACACGGCGGACCTCGAGTGGCAGCCGATCAGGTCGGGGCGCGCGGCTGCGGTCCCTGTTCTTTGCTCGATAATGATTAAAATTTGGCTGGATTTGGCACACCACATACGGTTGGAGCCTGACTTTCCGAAACCGTTGCAGTGGCGCGGCCATGGCTGATGCTGCCGGAAGCGGTCATAAAAGGTGGCGCTCCACCAGCCGCACGAGGCTGGCGGAGCGGAGCCTCTCGGACTTCCTCGGGACGACGCATGGCGAAGGACAGACGTTTCAGCCGGAATGGATCGGCCGAAAGGGCCGGGGACGGCGCCTCGCAGACGCGCCGGCGCTTCCTGTCGCGGGGAACCGCGCTTGTCGGCGGATCGATGGCCGCCGGTCTCGCGGCCGAGACGGCGCTCTCGGAGGAGGCGGCGAACGGGCCGCCGAATGTCCCCGAATGGATGAAGGCGCCTGGGGCGGATACCGGCGCGCAGCCCTACGGCACGCCCTCGCCCTTCGAGAAGCATGTCGTCAAGAACGTCTCGAAATCGCTCAAGCAGTACACCTCGGCCTCGGTCCGCACGCCGCTGCAGGAGCTCGACGGGATCATCACGCCGAACGGCCTGTTCTACGAGCGCCACCATGGCGGCGTGCCTGAGATTGACCCGGCCCAGCATCGCCTGATGATCCACGGCCTCGTGGAGCGGCCGCTGATCCTGACAATGGAGGAGATCCGGCGCTTCCCATCGGAATCGCACGTCTACTTCCTCGAATGCTCGGGCAACCCGGACTTCAAGGCGATCCATGCCGGGAAGACAGCCTCGGACCTCGTCGGGCTGCTGAGCTGCGCCGAATGGACCGGTGTGCGCCTCAAGACGGTGCTGGAGGAGGCCGGGCTCAAGCCGGGCGCGAAATGGGTGGTTGCGGAAGGGGCGGATTCCGCCGGCATGACCCGCAGCATTCCCATCGAGAAATGCCTCGACGATGCGCTGCTGGTCTACAGCCAGAACGGTGAGCGGCTGCGCCCGCAGCAGGGCTATCCGCTGCGCGTCTTCCTGCCCGGCTTCGAGGGCAACATGAGCGTGAAGTGGCTGCGCCGCCTCAACGTGACGGACGAGCCGGCCTATTCCCGTGAGGAGACCGCGAAATACACCGACCTGATGCCGGATGGCACGGCACGGCAATTCACCTTCGTGATGGAGGCGAAGTCCATCATCACGCGGCCCTCGGGCACGCAGCGGGTGGAGCGTGGCTTCAACGAGATCACGGGCATCGCCTGGAGCGGTCGCGGCAAGATCACCCGGGTCGAGGTCTCGGTGGACGACGGCAAGAGCTGGCAGGATGCGGGGCTGCAGGCGCCGGTGCTCGGCAAGGCGCTGACCCGGTTCCGTCTGCCCTGGACCTGGAACGGCGAGCCGGCCCTGATCCAGAGCCGCGCCACCGATGAGACCGGCTACGTGCAGCCCACCTTCGAGGCGCTGACCAAGGCGCGCGGCATGAACTCGTTCTACCACGACAACGCGGTCATCCCCTGGCGCATCGCGGCGAGCGGAGAGGTCTCCAATGGCTATCCGAAGGCTTGAGATCGCCGCCGCGCTAGCCCTGGCGCTGGCCGGATCGGCCCAGGCCGAGGGCCGCTACGGGCTGGGGCGCCCGGCGAGCGAGGCCGAGATCGCGGCCTGGAACATCGATATCGACCGGGACGGCAAGAAGCTGCCCCCGGGCAGCGGCAGCGTCGCCCATGGCCGCGAGGTCTTCGCCGCGCAATGCGCCTCCTGCCACGGCGAGCGGGGCGAGCGCGGCCTCGGTGACCGGCTGGTGGGCGGCCAGGGGACGCTGACCTCCGCGAAGCCCGTGAAGACGGTGGGCAGCTACTGGCCCTACGCGCCGACCTTGTTCGATTACGTCCACCGCGCCATGCCGATGAACGCGCCGCAATCGCTCGGCAACGACGACCTCTACGCCGTGGTCGGCTACCTGCTGAACCTCAACGGGTTGGTCGCCGACGACGCGGTGCTCGACGCGCAGTCGCTCTCGGCGGTGCAGATGCCGAACCGAGACGGCTTCGTTCCCGACCCGCGGCCCGACGTGCGCTGAGCAGTCCAGGCCATCTATTCGAAAAACCTGATCGTTTCGTTCGATCTTATTCGGGTTTTCCGGAAGCGGATGAGGGGCCACCTTCCTGTCATCAGATGACGGCCGACAGGGCCGTCACCGAACCCGAATGACAGGAGTTTCACCATGACCCGTCTCGTTTCCGCCGCCGCCGTCGCTCTCTCGCTGGTCGCCGCCACCGCTGCCCAGGCCCAGAGCTACACCTCCCCCGCAGGCGTCCCGGTGTCCGCCTCTCAGGCCCACGGCCGCTAAGCCGTCAGCGCCGGCAACCCTGGCGACCGGAAAAAGGCCGGCTCCCGATCGGGGCCGGCCTTTTCCATGCGCGCTGTCCCGCCGAACTCTATTGCTGCAGCGACTTCGCCTCGCAGCTGGCATACTCGCTGCTCGCCTTCACATAGGCGTTGAGCTTCTGGATGTAGGCCTCGGCCAGCGGCCGGAAGGCCTGCGCTTGAAGGTTGTAGGCCTTAACCGCGTCGTTGAAGCTGTAGGCCTCCCAGCCTGGGCAGCCGCCCTTGGCATCGAGGCAGGCCGGCTTTTCAGGCAGCTTCGGCTTCTCGGGCTTCGCCTCGGCCGGCGGTGGCACGGGGGGCGTGCAGGCGATCGGCGCGGCGAGCGCCGTGCCATGGGCGAGCGCCCAGCTTCCCAGGACTGCCACTGCCATCGCGCGCACGGTCTGCATCGAACCCACTCCCGTCACTTCATGGCGTCTTTCGCCGGGGCGTGTGGCAGGATTCGGGTTCGGATGTGGCCCTGCTCGACGGCACCGGCCTTCGTCCAGAGCAACCGCCGCCCACGGTCTTGTCCCACGCGAGGCGCGATGCTGTAGAGGGCGCCGCTTCAGAAGGGTTCGCGTTCATGGCCAAGGCAGCCGCCGCCTCCGTCGAGGCTCTCACGGAAGAGAGTGCCAAGGCGCGTCACGCCGCCCTCTCGGCCGAGATCGCGGAGGCCGACCGGCTCTATCACGGCGAGGACGCGCCCGAGATTTCGGATGCCGAGTACGACGCGCTGCGGCGCGAGCTGGAGCAGATCGAGGGGCGCTTCCCCGATCTCGCCGGGACGGGTGAGGCCAGCGCCTCGGTGGGCGCAAAACCGTCCTCGAAATTCGAGAAGGTGAAGCATGCCGTGCCGATGCTCTCCCTCGGCAACGCTTTCGCCGAGGAGGAGGTCGACGAGTTCGTGGCGCGGGTGCGCCGCTTCCTGAACTGGCCGGACAACGAACCGCTCGCTTTCACCGCCGAGCCGAAGATCGACGGGCTGTCGCTGTCGCTCCGCTACGAGGACGGCCGGCTCGTCACGGCCGCCACGCGAGGCGACGGCGAGGTCGGCGAGAACGTTACGGCGAACGCGCTCACCATCGACGACATTCCGGAGCAGTTGGCGGGCGACCCGCCCGGAACCTGTGAGGTGCGCGGCGAGGTCTACCTCTCACACGAGGATTTCGCGGCCATCAACGCGCGCCAGGAGGCGGCGGGCAAGCCGCTCTTCGCCAATCCGCGCAACGCTGCCGCCGGTTCCCTGCGCCAGCTCGACCCGAGGATCACGGCCTCGCGCCCCCTGCGGTTCTTCGCCTATGCCTGGGGCGAGGTGAAGCCGGCCTTCGAGGGCACGCAATCGGGCGTGCTGGAACGCTTCAGGTCGTTCGGGCTGACGGTGAACCCGCTCACCGTCCGCTGCGAGACAGCGGCCGAGTTGATCGCGCATTACCGCGAGATCGAGCGCCAGCGGGCGGATCTCGGCTACGATATCGACGGCGTCGTCTACAAGGTCGACGACCTCGCCCTGCAGAAGCGGCTCGGCTTCGTCTCGCGCTCGCCGCGCTGGGCGCTCGCCCATAAATTCGCGGCGCAGCAGGCTTTCACGACGCTGGAGGCCATCGACATCCAGGTCGGCCGCACCGGCTCGCTCAACCCGTTGGCCCGGCTGAAGCCGGTCACGGTCGGCGGCGTGGTGGTCTCGAACGCGACGCTCCACAACGAGGGCTACGTCCAGGGCGTCGGCGGCAACGGCGAGCCGATCCGCGAGGGGCGCGACATTCGCGTCGGCGACACGGTGATCGTGGTTCGCGCCGGCGACGTCATCCCGAAGGTGATGGACGTGGTGCTGGAGAAGCGCCCGGCCGATGCCAAGCCCTTCGTCTTCCCCGATCGCTGCCCGGCCTGCGACAGCAAGGCTGTGCGCGAGTTCAATCCGCGCACGAAGAAGCGCGATGCGGTCCGGCGCTGCACGGGCGGCCTGATCTGCCCGGCGCAGGGCGTCGAGCGGCTGAAGCACTTCGTCTCGCGCAACGGTTTCGACCTGGAGGGGTTCGGGCAGACCTATATCGAAGTGCTGTTCGAGGCCGGTCTCGTGAAGCAGCCGGCCGATCTTTTTCGGCTCCAGTTCGAGCCGCTTCGGGCCGCCATCGTCGCGCGGCGCGAGGAGCTGTCGGCGCAGAGGCGCGGCGAGGGCGAGGCAGCACCGAAGAAGGCCCCCAAGAAGAAGGGCGAGGACGAGGACAAGGCGATCCACAACCTGCTCGCCTCGCTCGATGCGCGCCGGAAGATCCCGCTCAACCGCTTCCTGTTCGCCCTGGGCATCCCGCATATCGGGGAATCGACGGCCAAGGCCCTGGCCAAGCGGTTTCCCGACATGCAGGCCCTGAAGGCGGCGCTCGACGCGGCTGCCAAGGCCCAGGCCGGTCCCGACTGGCTCGAGCTGTCGGCGATCCCGCGCATCGGCCCCGGCACGCGCGACAAGCTGCTCTCCGATATCGAGGCATCGCCGGGCGAAGCCTTGAAGGGGCAGTCGATCGGTGCCCGCCTGCGCGCCCGGCTCACCGCGAGCCAGGGCGAGGCGCTGCTTGCACATTACGGGGATGCCGAGGCGGCGGAGGCGGCCCTCGAACGGGCGGCCGGACAGAAGCCGGGCGAGGCGTATCACCTCTTCGCCGATGACGGCGAGATCGGCCCGGTCGCCACGGACTCGCTGATCCAGTTCTTTTCCGAGGCGCACAACGCCGACGCGGTCGCTGCCCTGCTCCAAGAGGTCAGCGCCGAGCCGATCGAGGCCGCGACGTCTTCGGCCGCCTTCTCCGGCAAGACGGTGGTCTTTACCGGCACCCTCGAAAAGATGACCCGGAGCGAGGCCAAGGCCACGGCCGAGCGCCTCGGTGCCAAGGTCTCGGGGTCGGTGTCGGCGAAGACCGATCTCGTCGTGGCTGGGCCCGGTGCCGGATCGAAGCTCAAGGATGCCGAGAAGCACGGGGTGAAGGTGATCTCGGAGGACGACTGGCTGGCGATGCTGGTGAGCGCCTGACGGGCCGACCGAGATCAGAACTCGATCTCGAGCTCCTCGATCTCGTCCGGCTCCTCGATTGCCGCCTGTGTCCATTCGGCGAGCAGATCCCAGGCGAGGATGGTGTCGCGGTAGGTCTGCGCCATGAAGGGCAGCTTCACGTCGTAGGTGCGAAAGCGCGTACAGACGGGGGCGTACATGGCGTCTGCCAGGGTGGGGCGCGCGCCGAACAGGTAAGGGCCGCCGGAGCGTCCCAGGCAATCCTCGAAGATCGCCACGATGCGCTCGATGTCGCCCCCGGCGCCGTTGAAGATGCGGAAGCCTGGAATATGCGCCCGCAGGTTCATCGGCAGCGCCGAGCGCAGGTTGATGAAGCCGCCATGCATCTCGGCCGAGACCGCCCGGCAGCGGGCGCGCTCAGCCGATGCCTCCGGCAGGAGGCCGGCGCCGGGATTGATCTCGTTGAGGTACTCGCCGATGGCGAGGGCATCCCACACCGTCACCGGGCCGTGGGTGAGCCGCGGCACCAGGAACGACGGTGACAGGTGCAGGAGCTCGGCGCGGGTTGAGGAATCCGAGCCCGACAGGAGATCCAACTCGAAATCGAGCCCGGCCATGCGGCAGAGCAGCCAGCCCCGCAGCGACCACGACGAGTAGTTGCGGCTGGAGATCGTGAGCGTCGCGTCCGCCATGTCCGTCTTCCCCCCTGCACGAGCCATGATCGGGGATATCCAAGACTCGTGCCGTTGCATGACGCTGCCGCACGAACGGAACAGCCTTGCGCCTGATACTCAGGCTTATTCCCGAGACTGTTATGGCCTTTGGCGAGCGCGCCCACTGGCATCTGCAGGTCGAAATCCAAGATTCTAGCGTGAAAACAATCGTTTATTGCTGGCGGGCAACGTGAGGCAATTATGCTTCACTCATCCTCAAACACGCTGAACTTGTACCTTTTGCCGGTTGCGCAGTTTCGCCTCGGCCGTAACCCTTGCGGATCCGCTGTCGTGCTCGCCCGAGCGCAGACATTTCGGACCATCGTGGACGCGCTGGACTTGTCCGGCTGGTGCCCCGGGAGGCGCGGATCTGATGATGTACCGCTCGTTCGATGCCCAGTCGGACTTCGCCCAGCAGACGCGCAGCTGGGGACGGATGTTGAACCAGGTGGTCTCGCCTTGGGCAGGCACGCCGTTCCGCGAACAGGCGAACTGGTGGTCGGCGGGCGCCCGCATGATGATGCGCGCGGGCCTCACCTTCGCCCGGCCGGATTACGGCATCCACGCGGTCACGGTCGGCAACCGCGAGGTGCCGGTTGTCGAGGAGGCGGTTGCGGCGACGCCCTTCGCCACGCTGCTGCGCTTCCGCAAGGACATCGAGAGCCCGCAGCCGAAGGTGTTGGTGCTCGCGCCGCTCTCTGGCCATTTCGCGACGCTGCTGCGCGGCACCGTGCGCACCCTGCTCGCCGACCACGACGTCTACATCACCGACTGGCACAATGCCCGCGACGTGCCGGTCTCCGAGGGCGTGTTCGGCTTCGACGACTATGTCGACCACGTCGTGCGCTTCCTGGAGACGATGGGGGAGGGCTCGCACCTCGTCGCCGTCTGTCAGCCGGCCGTGCAGGCGCTGGCCGCCACCGCCGTGATGGCCCAGAGCGGGAACCCGGCCCAGCCGCGCAGCATGACGCTCATGGCCGGCCCGGTGGATTGCCGCATCAGCCCGACCTCCGTGAACGCGCTCGCCACCTCGAAGCCGATCGAGTGGTTCGAGAAGAACCTGATCAGCACGGTGAGCAGCCGCCACAGGGGCGCCGGCCGCCGGGTCTATCCGGGCTACATGCAGGTCGCGGCCTTCGTCTCGATGAATGCCGGGCGCCACAGCCAGGCCCATCAGGACTTGTTCTGGCACTACATGCGCGGCGAGTCGGACAAGGCGCGGGCCATCGAGACCTTCTACGACGAGTATTTCGCCGTGCTCGATCTCACCGCCGAGTTCTACCTCGAGACGGTCAAGACGGTGTTCCAGGACTACACTCTGGCGCGCAACGCGCTGACCCATCGCGGCGAGTCGATCGACATGCGCGCGATCCAGCGCACGGCGCTGATGACGGTGGAAGGCGAGCGCGACGACATCTGCGCAGTCGGCCAGACCATGGCCGCGCACGATCTCTGCGCAAGCCTGCCGGCCCATATGCGCAGCCACCATCTGCAGGCCGGCGTTGGCCATTACGGCGTGTTCTCGGGGCGCAAATGGGAGGGGCAGACCTACCCGCTGGTGCGCAACTTCATCCAGTCCCACGCATGAACCCTGCGTTGGGCGCCGGGGACGGTTCCCCTGGCCAGCTTGCCGCAGGCAGCCCGGATCCGTATACTCTACCGCTATATGTTCTGGTGAAGAGTGAGCCCTTAGCCCGCCGATGTCCGATCTGGTGCAGCTTCAGGCCGTGTTGAACGCACGTCCGTCATCCATTCCGAGCGAGGCCCCGGGCCGTCGCGGCTGCCCGCTGTCGGATCTGCGCGACCGCTTGCGCCGCGCGGGCCTGCGCCCCACCCGTCAGCGCCTGTCGCTCGGCTGGCTGCTCTTCGGCCGTGGCGACCGCCACCTGACCGCGGAAATGCTGTACGACGAGGCGATGCGGGCCAAGGTGCCGGTCTCCCTGGCCACCGTCTACAACACGCTGCACCAGTTCACCGAGGCCGGCCTGCTGCGCCAGCTCGCGCTCGATGGGTCGAAGGCCTATTTCGACACCAATCCGAGCGAGCACCACCACTTCTTCCTCGAGGAGGAGGGTGAGGTGATGGACATGCCGGAATGCGGCATCTCGGTCGAATCCCTGCCGAACGCGCCCGAGGGCATGGAGATCGCCGGCGTCGAGGTGATCGTGCGCCTGCGCCGCCGCGGAGCCTCCGGCCGCGCCTGATCCGGCCGGATCAACCAGTTTTCGAGAAAGGCCGGCGAGGGATCGCCGGCTTTTTTCATTCCACGGTCTCGTTCGGATACACGCCCCAGAGCCGCTCCTGGCGGATATAGCCGTCGACATCGCTGCGGCTCTGCGGCAGCGCGACGATGACGCGGCACCAGGTGCCGGTGCAGCTCTTTACGCTGCCGATGACGCCGGGCTCGAGCTTGGCCTCCTCGGTCGATCCGGCATCGGCGCGCGCGAGCAGCGGCACGGTGGAGGCCGCCTTCGCTCCCGTCGGCGGGGTGACGACGGCGGTGCGGCGTCCGGAGAGCAGGGAGTGCAGCACCCAGCCCTCGGTGCCCTCGGAATCGCGGATGCGGCGCCAGGTCTCAAACTCGGCGATGATCTCCACCGGCAGCCCGGCCCGGCGATAGACCCAGAGCGTGCGATGGTCCTTCGACGGCCCCTCGCGCAGGTTGACGCGGTCGGTCTTCAGGCTGGCATAGCGGGGCAGCGGCAGCTTGGTCGCGCGGCCACCCTCGGGAGGCGCGGCGCTGGCGGGGCTGAGGCCGGCGAGAAGGAAGGCGAGGGAAGTCCCGAGAATCGCGTGGCGCATCATCGATCGTCCTTGGCTCGTCGCCCGGAGCCGCGGGAGCTTGGCCCGCATTGTCTTCCGACCTCTCTCTGGTAGAGAAACCGGGAAGATGTGCGGCGGAGTTGAGCCCGCGGCGCCTCGGTCGATCGTTCCATCTGGCCGTGTCACGGTTAATGGAGCGTAAGTCCGGGCGCCGAGAACTCTGCCGGAAGCGTTGCGAGGAAACCTCGCGGGAGGAACCATGTCGTCGTTGAAGCGCAAGCCGCTCGTGGTGGTGACGCGCCGCCTGCCGGAGGCGGTCGAGGCGCGCATGCGCGAGCTCTTCGACACGCGCCTCAATCCGGACGACGCGCCCCTGGCGCAGGACGCCCTCGTTGCGGCGTTGCGCGAGGCCGACGTTCTGGTTCCCACCGTCACCGACGAGATCGATGCGGGACTGCTCGCCCAGGCCGGCCCGAACCTCAAGCTGATCGCCAATTTCGGCAACGGCGTCGATCATATCGACGTCGGCACGGCGCTGGAGCGCGGCATCACCGTCACCAACACGCCGGGCGTGCTGACGGAAGACACCGCCGACATGACCATGGCGCTGATCCTGGCGGTTGCCCGCCGGGTCGCGGAAGGCGCGCGCATCATCCCCGAGGACAATTGGAGCACCGGCTGGTCGCCGACCTGGATGCTCGGCCGCCGCATCACCGGCAAGCGCCTCGGCATCGTCGGCATGGGCCGGATCGGCCAGGCTCTGGCCAAGCGCGCCAAGGCGTTCGGCCTGTCCATCCACTACCACAACCGCCGCCGGGTGCCCTCGGCGATCGAGCAGGAACTCGGCGCGACCTACTGGGAGTCCCTCGACCAGATGCTGGCGCGCGTCGATGTGGTGTCGGTGAACTGCCCGCACACGCCGGCGACCTACCACCTGCTCTCGGCCCGCCGCCTGAAGCTGATGAAGCCCGAGGCCATCGTCGTGAACACCGCTCGCGGCGAGGTCATCGACGAGAACTCGCTGGCGCGCCTGATCGAGTCCGGCGACATCTCGGGCGCCGGCCTCGACGTGTTCGAGCAGGAGCCGGCGGTGAGCCCGCGCCTCGTGAAGCTCGCTCGCGCCGGCAAGGTGGTGCTGCTGCCGCATATGGGCTCGGCGACCCACGAGAGCCGCACCGATATGGGTGAGAAGGTCATCATCAACATCAAAACCTTCATGGACGGCCACCGGCCGCCGGACCGGATCCTCCCGAGCATGCTCTGAGACGGGCTTTCAGCCTCGGGACGCGACGCCGTAGGACTGCGCCAGAAGGATCAGGCGATGGCGGATGACAGCGAGCTCGACCGGACGATCGCTCCGCTGATCGCGCTGGCGCAGGAGGTTCTGCGCGGGAGCGCCTCCGCGGATACGGTCCAGGACGTGTCCGAGGAGGACTGGGGGGCTCTGCTCGACAGGATCCCGGCGCAGGCCCGGCAGAACGGCCTCGGCCTGCCGCTCGGCTGGCAGGAGGCCCTGACCCGTTACCGCGACCGTCAGCGGCTGCGGGCCGATGTCGACAACACCCGGCTCGCGGAGCAGGGTGAGGTGTTCAGCCGGGAAGACGACGCTTAGCGGCTGCAGCCGGTGCCTCGAGCAGCGCCTTGCGGCTCAATCCCTTGTGCACGTGGACCATGAGCGCGATGCCGAAGAGCGGCACGGCGAGGTTCACGATCGGCACCACCATCAGCCCCGCAAGCGCGGCCCCCGCGGTGAGCGTCGTGAGGTTGAAGTGCCGGCGCATCGCCTGCGCCTCGGCGATCGGCCGGAAGCGGCTGGCGGCGGCCTCGAAATATTCGCGGCTGAGCAGGTAGGCATTGGCGCCGAAGAAGGCGACGAGGTTCACGCCCGGCACGAAGATCAGGAGCAGCGCGACGAGGTTCACCACCAGCGCCAGCCCGGCGAAGCGCAGAGCGTAGAGCAGGGCCTGACTCCAGGGCAGGGCGCGGCCGGGCGGATCGTTCGGGAAGTCGGTGCGCTCGACGATCTCGGCGGCATCGTCGAGGAAGAAGCCGGCGACCAGGATCGAGACCGCCGGCATGATGTAGGCGAGGGCCACGAACAGCCCGGCGCCGGCCAGGAAGAACGCGATGGTGTCGAGGATCGGGTAGTCGGCCGCGATGTGGTGGCTCGCCTGGAACCACTGGATCAGCCGCGTCAGCGCGAACCAGACCACGATCAGGAGGCCGAGCGTCAGCGCCAGCGATTTCAGGAGGATCGCCCGCATGGCAGGCGAGAAGACCTGGCGCAGGGCCGCGGCGGCGGCTTTGATCAGCATCGGGGGTCCGCTTGTGCAACGACGTCGCGAGGGGTTCTCGCCGTACTCTGTCCTCCGTGCAAGGGCGGGTCCTTTCGCGGAGCCGCGCGTTCTCCCCCGCGAGCACATACTGAAGCGGAGCCGAGCATGCCGAGAACCGTCGCCCTGCTGATTGCGGGCACCCTGCTGGCTTCGCCGGCCGCAGCGCACGAGGTCGGCGCCTGGGCCGGGGCGAGCACGGCGCCGGCCGAGCGCTCGGAGGTCGCCGTCGCGGCGGTCGACGGCAAGGCTTACGTGGTGGGCGACTATAACGGCGAGACCGAGCTTCTGATCTACGACCTCGCGGGGGACAGCTGGAGCCGCGGCGCGCCGTTTCCCTATCCCGTGCACCACACCATGGCGGTGGGGCAGGGCGGCCTGATCTACGTGTTCGGCGGCTACGTGAACGGCTGGGAGGCGACGGACAAGGCTTGGGCCTACGACCCGAAGACGAATGCCTGGACGCCGCGCGCGCCGCTGCCGACCGCCCGCGCGGCCGGCGGCGCGACGCTGCTCGACGGCAGGATCCACGTCGTCGGCGGCAGCATCTCTGGCCGCAAGAACAACCCCGCTCACGAGGTCTACGACCCCGCGACCGATCGCTGGACCAAAGCCGCGCCGCTGCCGACGCCGCGCGATCACCTCGCGGTGCAGGCCCTCGGCGGCAAGATCGTCGCGGTCGGCGGAAGGGTCGACGGCAGCTCGGCCCAGAACCTCACGGCGAACCAGGTCTATGATCCTGCCAAGGATGCCTGGAGCGAGGCCGCACCGCTGCCGACGGCCCGCAGCGGCACCGCCTCGGCGGTCCTGGGGCAGGATGTCTACGTGATCGGCGGCGAGTCGAACCAGAAGACCTACGACGAGGTCGAGGCCTTCGACCTTCCGAAGAACTTCTGGCGCAGCCTCGCCAGACTGCCGACGGCCCGGCACGGCTTTGGCGCAGTGACCTATGACGGCCGGATCTACACCATCGTCGGCAGCCCGAAGCCCGGCGGGTTCAAGTCGGGTACGGTGGAGGTGTTCGACCCGAAAGGCGGCCCGGCAACACGCTGAGGTTCCTCTGCCGGTCCTTCGGTGATGGGATCGTGGGGCAGCCTCGGAATGACGACGGTCGGGCGGAGGTTGCGCCAGGCACAGGGCCGACATGCCCCTGCTCGGGCCTGCGGAACGGCGCGCTCGTCGCTAGGTTGCGGACATGCTGCGCTGCAAAATGGATTGGCTGTGACGAATTCTTCCGCTGTTTGTTGCGACGACAATCCTGCGCTCGATGCCGGAGGCGAGGTGTCTCCCTCGCTCGTCATCCTCGCGCTCGCCGTCGGCGGTTTCTCGATCGGCACGACCGAATTCGCCTCGATGAGCCTGCTGCCGGAATTTGCACCGGCTTTGGGCATCGACGCACCGACGGCCGGCCACGTGATCAGCGCCTACGCGCTCGGCGTGGTGGTGGGCGCACCGGTGATCGCGGTGCTCGCGGCGCGGATCGCGCGGCGGACGCTGCTCGTCGGCCTGATGGTGATGTTTGCCATCGGCAACCTGCTCTCCGCCCTGGCGCCGAGCTACGCGGCGATGATGGCCTTCCGCTTCATCGCCGGCCTGCCGCACGGTGCCTATTTCGGCGTGGCCATGCTGCTCGCCGCCTCACTGGTGCCCCACGCGAAACGGGCGCAGGCGGCAGCGAGGGTGCTCACGGGCCTCACCGTCGCCACAGTGGTCGGCGTGCCGCTCGCCAATGTCATCGGCCAGATCTTCGGCTGGCGCTGGAGTTTCGGGATCGTCGCCGGGCTCGCTCTGCTGACGGCCGCCCTGGTGCGGCTCTACGCGCCCCTGAGCCCGCCCATTGCGGGGGCGAGCCCGCTGCGGGAACTCGGTGCGCTCAAGCGCCGACAGGTCTGGCTGACGCTCGGCATCGGCGCCATCGGCTTCGGCGGCATGTTCTCGATGTACACCTACCTCGCCTCGACCATGCTGTCGGTGACGCGGGTCTCGCCGGCCCTGATCCCCGTGGCTCTCGCCGTCTTCGGCGCGGGACTGACCATCGGCAATCTCGGCTGGGCCTGGATCGCGGACCGCTCCGGCAAGCTTATGCTGTCGGCGGGCGCGACCTTGGTGTGGAGCGCCGTGGTGCTCGCCCTCTACCCGGCTGCGACCGCGAGCCTCTGGACGCTGCTGCCCGTCGTCTTCCTGATCGGCTGCAGCGGCGGCCTTGCCACCATCCTGCAGACCCGCCTGATGGATGTGGCGGAGGACGCACAGACGCTCGCCGCGGCACTCAACCACTCCGCCTTCAACGTCGCCAACGCCCTCGGTCCCTGGCTTGCCGGCCTCGCCATCGCCGCCGGCTTCGGCCTGCCGTCGACGGGTTGGGTCGGCGTCGCCCTGGCGCTCGGCGGCCTTGCCGTCTGGGCCGTGTCGCTGGCGCTCGATCGCGGCCGGGCGCCAGCGGTGCGCCCGGCCGTGTGAGGCCTTAAGACTGCCCGCTGCGCCGCGCCGCCACGGTGGCCAGCGCCGCGAAGTCGCGCTCGCCGTCGCCGTGGCTGATCGCGTCGATGAGGTTGTCGCGCAGCACGCTGGCGAAAGGCATTGGCACCCCGGCGCCCTCCGCCGCTGCAAGGACGAGGCGGATGTCCTTGGCACCGAGCCGTAGGGTGAAGCCCGGCGGCTCGTAGCGGTCCTCGGCGATCAGCGCGCCGTAGCCCTTGTAGACGGGCGAGGCGAACAGCGTGTTGGTCAGAAGGTCGAGCAGCGCGGCCTTCGAGACGCCGTGGCCCTCGGCGAAGGCCGAGGCCTCGCCCATGGCCTCGATCGCCGAGACGATCATGAAATTGCCGGCGAGCTTCACGGCATTCGCGGCCGAAGGCTCCGAGCCGAAGCGCCAGGTTTTGGCACCCATCGCGTCGAGGAGCGGCTGCACCTTCGTGATGGCAGCATCGTCGCCGGCCGCAACGATGTTCAGGGCCGCGTTCGCTGCCGCCTCCGGCCGCCCGAAGACGGGGGCAGCGACATAGGCTACGCCGGCGCGCTCGTGGATTGGAGCCAGCTCCCTGGCAAGCGCGACCGCCACCGTCGACATGCTGACATGCACGGCCGGCCGCTCGGCACCGTCGAGCAGGCCGCCCTCGACGATCACCGAGCGGAGCGCCGCATCGTCGGCGAGCATGGTGATCGCCGCGTCGCCCCGGAACGCCTCGGCCGCGGTGGCGACGCGCGTCGCGCCCTCGATGCCGTTTGCAGCCTCGGGCGAGCGGTTCCACACCCGGACGGTATGGCCCGCCTTCACGAGGTTGGCGGCCATGGCCTGGCCCATGCGGCCAAGTCCCAGAAATCCGATATCCATGCTCATCTCCGCCTCGGTAGGTCTTGCGGAACGCCAGGGGCCGCCGCGGAACGCATCACGGCGCCAGGCGACGGTTGCGGGTCGACCGCGCAGGGAAGATAGGGCATCGCCTCGCCCACATCGCCGCTGGAGGTCTTCCGCGACAGCATGACCGACACGCCTCAAGACGGCCTCCCGATCCGTGAGCGCCTGCTCGCGCTCCTGGCAATCGCGCTGGCGATGACGCTGGCGGTGCTCGACGGCGCGATCGTGAACGTGGCGCTGCCGGCCATGGCGAGGGATCTCGCCGTGCGGCCGGACCAGGCGATCTTCCTCGTCAACGGCTACCAGATCGCGGTGACCGCCTCGCTGTTGCCGCTGGCGGCGCTCGGCGACGGCATCGGCTATCGCAAGATCTATCTCGGGGGCCTGTCGGTCTTCACCCTGGCCTCGGCCGCCTGCGCCTACGCGCCCTCGCTCGACCTGCTGATCGTCGCGCGGATCGCGCAAGGGCTCGGCGCGGCGGGCATCATGAGCGTGAACATCGCGCTGGTGCGCTTCATCTACCCGGCGCGGCTGATCGGGCGCGGTGTCGGCAACGTCGCGCTCATCGTCGCCGTGGCCTCCGCCGCCGGACCGACGGTGGCCGCCGCGATCCTCTCGGTGGCGACCTGGCACTGGCTCTTCCTGGTGAACCTGCCGGTGGGCCTGGCGGCCCTGCTCGTCGGAGCGCGCACGCTGCCCCACACGCCGGCGAGCGGGCGCCGGCTCGATCTCCCGAGCAGCGTGCTCAACGCCCTGACCTTCGGCCGCGTCATCATCGGCGTCGACGGGCTCGGCAGCGCCGAGAGCCGCCCGCTCGCCTTCGCCGAGCTCGGGGGGGCCCTCGTCATCGGCACCGTCTTCGTGCGCCGCCAGCTCGCCCTGCCGGCGCCGCTGCTGCCGGTCGACCTGCTGCGCATCCCGGCCTTCGCGCTCTCCATGGCTAGCTCGATCTGCGCCTTCTCCTCGCAGATGACCGCCTTCGTGGCGCTGCCCTTCTACCTGCAGGACGTGCTGCATCTCTCGGCGACGCAGACCGGCCTGCTGATGACGCCCTGGCCGATCGCGGTGGCCGCGATGGCGCCCTTCGCCGGGCGGCTCTCCGACCGCTATCCGCCGGGTCTGCTCGGCGGGATCGGCCTCGCGACCATGGCGGCCGGGCTCACCGGCGTGGTGCTGCTGCCGGCCGATCCCTCGACGCTCGACATCGTCTGGCGGCTGAGCCTCACCGGGCTCGGCTTCGGCCTGTTCCAGTCGCCGAACAACCGACTGATCATCACCAGCGCCCCGCCGGAGCGCAGCGGCGGCGCCAGCGGCATGCAATCGACGGCGCGGCTGACCGGCCAGTCGCTCGGTGCGGCGCTCGTCGCGGTGCTGTTCGGGCTCACCCATGCCGACGGCGCGGGCGGCAGCCCGGCCCGTGCCGTGCTGTTCTCGCTTGCGGCCGCCATCGCGCTGGCGCTCACCGGGACGGTCACCAGCGTCCTGAGGAAGCCGCGGCCCGCAAAGTCATAGGGCGGGCATGGTCGATCGGTGCGCCCGTTCCTACGTTGCAGATGCGGGCGGGCGAGACCTTCAAGACGACGCGAGTGCAATCATGAATATCGATCTCACGGGCAAGAGCGCCCTCGTCACCGGTTCGACGGGCGGCATCGGCTACGCGGTGGCCAGGGAGCTGGCGCGGCTCGGCGCCTCCGTCGCCGTGAACGGGCGCACGGGTGAGCGGGTCGAGGCGGCCATCGCGCAGCTCAAGAGCGAGGTCCCGGACGGCCAGTTCATCCCCGCGGTCGGCAGCGTCAGTTCGGCCGAGGGCGTCGACGCGCTGGTCGCCAGCCTGCCGGCGGTCGACATCCTGATCAACAATGCCGGGATCTTCGAGCCGCGGCCGTTCTTCGAGATCGAGGATCGCGAGTGGCAGCGCTTCTTCGACGTGAACGTGATGAGCGGGATCCGGCTCTCGCGGGCCTATACGCCGGGCATGGTCGAGCGCGGCTGGGGGCGCGTGGTGTTCATCGCCAGCGAGTCCGGGATCAACATCCCCGTCGAGATGGTCCATTACGGGATGACGAAGACGGCGCAGCTCGCCATCTCGCGCGGCCTCGCCGAGACCGTCGGCGGCAGCGGCGTCACCGTGAACAGCGTGCTGCCGGGGCCGACCCTCACGGAGGGCGTCGCGGAATTCCTGAAATCGATGGGCGGCGCCGGAGCCGATCTCGATCAGGTCGGCCGCGAGTTCATCGCGGAGAACCGCCCAACCTCACTGATCAAGCGCCTTGCCTCGGCCGAGGAGGTGGCGAGCATGGTCGCCTATCTCTGCACGCCGGCCGCCAGCGCGACGACGGGGGCGGCCCTGCGGGTCGATGGCGGCGTGCTGCGCAGCATCGCCTGATCCGAGGAGCGCGCCGGCCGCTGACGAGGCCGGCGCCACTCCGGGGGAGGGTTAGCTAGCCCGGCTCAGGCCTTGAGGTGGGCGGCGAGGTGCTTGTTCATCTCGAACATCGAGCACTTGTCCTTGCCGAAGACCTTCTTGAGCTTGTCGTCGGCGACGATCTCGCGCTTGTTGGCCGGGTTCTGGAGGTTGTTCTTCTTGATGTGCTCCCAGACCTTGCTGACCACCTCGCCGCGGGCGAGCGGCTTGTCGCCGACGATGGCGGCGAGCTCGGGCGACGGCTTGAGGGGCTGCTGCAGGGCGTTCGGCTTGGCGGAGGCGCTCTTGGCGGTCGCGCTCTTGGCCGGGGCGGCCTTCGCGGCCGCGGCCTTTGGCGCGGCAGCCTTGGTCGTGGTGGTATTCTTAGCCATGGATTTCCTCCGTTCGGCGCTTGAGCGCAGATAGCTTGCCGGCCCGCCCCACGGGCACGTAGCAGCAACAACTAGACGGTGGCGCCGCCGTTCCAAGAGCGGAATGTCTCCGCCGCCCATGCCATCCACAGGCGTAACCCGCTTCCCGGATCATTCCGCGCCCACAGGGAAGTCCTGCACGCACCGAACCAAAGCTGTTCTCCGTCCTTCGGGATCAGGTCAAGTCGAAATGGTCGACTTCTGCGTGTATCGACCGGATTTCTCTCTGTTTGGGGCGATCTGACCGCTTCTGCGCACAGGCGACGGGCGTCACGGGATGTATTCGAGCGGCGTCGCCGATCGTAAAGGGGCCTCGGCCGTGCCGTCGCAGACCGGTCGTCGGCGGCCCGGCACAGCCGGGGATCCCAGGGGGCTTCTCACTCAGGCAGGGGCGATGGGTCGCATTGTCCGGCCGGAGTCTCGAGGCGGGCACTCCGCATCCGCCCCACCGTAGAAACCGCTCACTCTCTCATGAATAGTTGCGAATGCTGCGAGCCGCCGATTCTGGAGCGTATGTCCGGCGAGAGGCAGCTCCGGATGCTTCTGCCGATCCAGATCGGAGCAGGTTTGCCTCGGTTTCATCTCGACATCGGCGACGCGATCGTGCGGTCTCCGGTTGGCTGGGAAGCCGTCGCCAGCCGCATGCGCCCGATGATCAAGCCTGGATCCGGCGGCGCCCCCGTCGACCGCTGCGGGTCAGGACGAAGCGGGCGAGAAAGCTTGCCAGGTCGAACGACCGACCTGCCCTTCCAATCCGCACATCGATGCGTCCCTCGTCTGCCCATTGTCTTGCAAGAACGATGGCTGATGCCGGGCGTCCGCGCACCGCGGTCACGAGAGTGCCCCTGTCGAAGGCGCTGACTGTATAGGGCACCGGAAACTCCGTGCTGACTTGCGAATACAAACGTCTGCGCGTTCCTGTGTTCCACTTCGACGTTCCGATATAAACTCGCTGCGCTGCTGCACACGTCGCAGAAGATACTCGAGAGACGCGGGAAAACCTGCCTTATGTAAGTGTAGGCTTTGGCAACCCATGGAAGTCTGGCGTGATCGCCGCCGGGTGCCTCTCCTGTTCGCGCCGCTGACGCCCGATTGCAGAAGCCCCCGTGTGGTTGCCACACTCGCGAGGTTCAGGAGCCTCATGGCCTTCGCAATTGCTCCGATCGAGGAACCAGAGCCCGGCGAACGAGCCTATCGCGCCTATCGGCTCACAGCGTCGGGCGGCATCTGCGGCGTCGAGCACATCGAGGCCGGCGATGACGACGAGGCCAAGCTGCTCGCGGCCATGATCGTCAACAAGCATGGCGTCGATCTGTGGGAGCGTGCGCGGTATCTGGCGAGCTTCCCGCCTCTGAGGGCCGCGTTACGCCGGGAGGAAGCCTCCCCTGAGCACAGGGTGCAGGAGGGCGGGTAAGCCGGCTGTCCCGTCCTGCGCCGACGGCTGCACCCTCACATCCGGTCTTCTCCCATCCGGGAACCTCCCGCGGCTCCCGCGCTTTGGCAGGCCTGTGACCGCTTGCAGGGAGACAGCCGATGCCGACCGATCTGCCCAAGGAGCGTGCCCTGAGGCCACCGGGCAGCCTGGAGCTCGATCCGTCCTCCGGCGAAGGCGTCGCGGTTGACGAGACGGGGCGGCTGATCGCCTCGAACAAGGTCGAGGGCACGCCGGTCTTCAACGGCAGCGGCGAACGGCTCGGCTCGGTCTATAATTTCATGGTCGACAAGGTGTCGGGACAGGTCGCCTACGCGGTGCTGTCCTTCGGCGGCTTCCTCGGGATCGGCGAGA
Source organism: Methylobacterium gnaphalii (assembly GCF_007992215.1). Lineage (GTDB taxonomy): Bacteria > Pseudomonadota > Alphaproteobacteria > Rhizobiales > Beijerinckiaceae > Methylobacterium > Methylobacterium gnaphalii. The sequence continues at coordinate 187,071 of NZ_BJZV01000004.1, forward strand.
CCTATCACCCGCTGCCCTGGAACGCGCTCACCTACTCGGTGGAGCTCGGAGGCTACGTGGTCGACCTCGACCGCGAGACCCTGGAGGGCGCGCCGACCCACGGGCCGGGCGAAGACCCGTTCTCCGAGCCCGGTTACGGCGAGCGTCTGAAGGGTCACTATGGCGGCAGGAAAGCGCCCGCGGCGTGATGCCCTCCGCGCGCCGCCCGTCCAGGCCTTGGCGCGCCGTGCGGATGACGGCCTCGGAAGACCGTCGGAGGCCGGCTTGGCCCTAGAACTTGCCGCCCATGCCGATGCCGCCGCTGGGCGTCAGGGACGGGGTCATGCCGTTGCTGCCGCCGCGGCCGCCGGTATCGGCGCCCTCGATCTCGTCGCGGCGGATGCGGCGGGGGCCGGCATCGGCCGTGCGCGTGTCACCCTTCGCGTTCTTGGGCAGCGACAGCGGACGGCCCGGCGCCGTGGAGATGGGATTGCCGTCGTCGTCGACGGCGACGGAGGTGCGCTGCGGAGCGCCCTTGATGCTGTCGCGCAGGGAGGGCGGCGGTCCGACCTCGGTCTCCGGCATGACGCCGCCCGTGCCGCCGATGATGTTCCCGAGGCCGCTGTTGCAGCCACCGAGCGAGACGGCGAGGAGCGCCACGGCGCAGAGTCTCGACGGAAGGGACATAGGCTCAAGATCCTCGAACAAGCCGCGACTGCATCCGGTGGGCTAGGCCGTGTTCCGGGCACCTCTACGGCCAGGATTGGGCGAAAAACAGACATCGCATCAGCCGATGTAAAGCGGTTCGGATGTTGTCCGCACGATTTCGGGGCCCTGCGCCGAGGTTTCCCGCGAGCGTTGCACGGTTGCGCCACCGAGCCGGGCCCCCCTTCGCGCCGCGGCCGCGCTGCCATCATCCGGCTCTTCGAGATCCATATCTTCGCCAAGGTCGGCCGCGATACGGGTGTCGCCAGTGGCCGGCGCCACGCGACTGGTTTAACCGATCGTTAACGAAGCCGGCCGAACCTTCGTCGTCTGTCAGATCCGCGACGGGTGGGGCTAACCGTGAGGTAGACGGGTGCTGAGACTGATCCGGACGATCGCATCATTGACGGTCGCCTTTGGTTCGCTGGCGACGGCTGCTCATGCCGGCGAAGCCGGTTCGGCGGGACAGCCCGAGGCACCCCCGAGCGCACCGGCAGCCACGCCCACCCCCGTGCCTCCGCCCGTCCCCCAGCCTACCGGTTCCGCGCCCGTCGCGACGCCCGGACAGCCCCCGGCCCAGCCACCCGCTCCCGCGGCCAATGCGCCGAGCCACGGGACGCCCGCCCTGGTGCTCGACACGGCAGACTACGAGGGGCTCCTGGGCAAGAGCGTGCGCGCCCAGAACGGCGACGATCTCGGCCGGATCATCGACGTGATCACCGACCGCGAGGGCCGTCCCCGTGCGGCGATCATCGATTTCGGCGGCTTCCTCGGCGTCGGCTCGCGCAAGATCGCCGTGGACTGGCGGGTGCTGAAATTCACCAGCGAGGGCAAGACCGGCCGCATCACGCTGGCCTTGAACCGTAACCAGGTCCGCGTCTCGCCCGAATACAAGACCGGCGAGCCCATCGTGGTGCTCGGCGCCACCGGCCAAAACACGCCGGCGGCGGAAGGCGAGGCCGCCGCCGCGCCTGCTGCTGTGCCAGGATCTGCGCCCGCTGCGGCACCGGCTCCTGCGCCTGCCGCGCAGGACAAGGCCGCTGCCTCCGACAAGCCGGTGGATAAACCGGAGAAGACTCCGGATAAATGATCGCGAACCGCCCCTTGGAGAGGCGCGCCGTCGGAGCGCGTGATGGCGCCCGGCCCGAGCCCCGCGGACGCGCGGGCCGGCCGGCCCTGCGCCGCGACGCGGTGACTGGTGGCCCGATGCCCGAGACGCCGGAGGCATCGAAGCGCAGCGGCCGGGGGCTCGATGCCTTCACCTTCTTCATCGCGAACCTGCAGACCGGCTTCGGCCCCTTCCTCGCTGTCTATTTCACGCAGCAGAAGTGGACCCAGTCGGATATCGGGCTCGCCCTGACGGTAGGCGGCCTGGTCAGCCTGCTCGGCCAGGTGCCCGGCGGTGCCTTCGTCGATGCCTCGCGCTCCAAGCGTTTCGCCGCCGGCTTCTCGGCCTTCTGGGTCGGGGCGAGCGCGGTGATGCTCGCGGCTTTTCCGAGCTATCTCGTCGTACTGCTCGCCATGGCGATCCACTCGGCGGCGAGCTGCGTGCTGACGCCGGCCATCGCCGCCATCGGCATCGGCATGGTCGGGCACGCCAAGGCCGGCGCGCGTCTCGGGCGCAATGCAAGTTTCTCCGCCATCGGCAACGCGCTGGGCGCGGCCTCGATGGGGGCGATCGGTTACTACCTGACCAATGACGCGGTGTTCTACTTCGCCGGCGCCCTGGTGGTCCCGGCCCTGTTCGCGCTGTCCTTCATCCCGGCTCGCTCCATCCGCGAGGTCTCGCAGCCGGAGGCCGGCGCCGCCGAGTCCGAGGGATCGGTGAAGGCGCTGCTCACCAACCGGGCGCTGCTGTGCTTCGCCGCCTGCATGGTGCTGTTCTTCCTCGCCAACGCCGCGATGATGCCGCTGGTCGGCAGCGTGCTGACCATGCGGGCCAGCGAGACCGCGACCGCGCTGGTGGCCGCCTGCATCATGGTCCCGCAGGCCGTGCTCGCGCTCACCGCCCCGCTCGCGGGCCGCCTCGCCCAGGTCTGGGGCCGCAAGCCGCTCCTGCTGATCGGCTTCGCCGCTCTGCCGATCCGCGGCCTGCTCTTCGCCTACGTGGACAACCCCTACTGGCTGGTCGCGATCCAGATCTTCGACGGCGTCTCGGCCTCGGTGCTCGGGGTGATGGTGCCGCTGATCGTCTCCGACGTGACCCGCAGGACCGGCCGCTTCAACCTCGCTCTCGGCGCCGTCGGCACGGCGATGGGACTCGGCGCGGCGCTCTCGACCTCGTTCGGCGGCTACATGGCCGACCATCTCGGCAGCCAGAGCGCCTTCCTCGGTCTCGCCATCGTTGGCGCGCTGGGAACGGCGCTGGTGGCGCTCGTCATGCCCGAGACGCGGCGGCCCGAGCCAGCGCAGCAGCCCTGATCGACCCGCGGCCGGGTTTCGACCGGCGCCGTCATTTCCGGGCCGCGAAGCGGAACCGGACAGGCGGCGATGGTTTGTCGAACTGGCTGCCAGGCCTGGCTTCGAGCGGCGCGCGACTTGCGTCGGATCATGCCGCCCGCTCAACTCGGGTTCAGGTTCGGCGGCTATAACCGCAAAAACGGCGGCCCGCCGAAACATAGGGCGACGCATCGCGTTGCGTTACGGGCACCCCTGCGTTTGCGGTGGTTCCCCTTCAGCGACGACGTTTATCGATCGAATCGGGATTTGCGATCGCGATGGAAGAACTCACACCGTACGCGGACCGGCCGTTCGCCTTCGTTGGCCGGTACCTGAAGCGGCGCCTGCTGCCCCACCTCGTGATCCTCATCTCGGTTCTCGGAGCCGTCAGCTTCTCGGTCTCGACCGACTGGGCGCTGAAGGGCGTCGTCGACTCGCTGAGCAAGGGTCCGAGCAGCGGCCAAGTCTGGACCGCGCTCGCCGTTCTGATCGCGTTCATCGCCGCCGACAACCTGCTCTGGCGCGTGGCCGCGCTCATCGGCGCCTTCACCTTCGTCGGCGTGACCGGCGACATCCGCCGCGACCTGTTCCGGCACCTGACCGGACACTCGCCCTCGTTCTTCTCCGACCGTCAGCCCGGGACGCTCGCCTCGCGCATCACCGCCACCTCGAACGCGATCTTCACGGTCGAGAACATGGCGACGTTCAACGTGCTGCCGCCCTGCATCGCGGCCTTCCTGTCGATCGTCTATATCGGCACCGTGAACCTCACGATGGCGCTCGTGCTCGCCGGCATCTTCGGCGCCGTCGTCGTGCTGATGTTCAAGATGGCCTCGGCCGGCAAGCCGCTGCACCACGACTTCGCCGCGAAGGCGGCGAGCGTCGACGGCGAGATGGTCGACCTCGTCGGCAACATGAACCTCGTGCGCGCCTTCTCGGCCTTCCGCCGCGAACAGACCCGCTTCGAGGGCACCATCGGCACCGAGATGCGCTCGCGCCGCTCCTCGCTGCTCTACCTCGAGAAGCTGCGCATCACGCACGCCTTCCTCACCGTCGTCTCGATCCTCGGCCTGCTCTACTGGGTCATCGAGATGTGGGAGGCGGGCAATGCCACCAACGGCCAGGTTGTGCTCGTCACCACGCTCGGCATCCGCATCCTCGCTGCCACGCGCGACCTCGCCGTGGCGCTGGTGGACGCGACCCAGCACACCGCGCGCCTCTCCGAGGCCCTGCACACGCTGCTGCAGCCGCACGATCTCGTCGACCATCCCGAGGCGGTGCCGCTGGAGGGCAAGGGCGGCGTCGAGATGAATTTCGACCACGTCGCCTTCCAGTATCCGGACGGCCGCACGGTCTTCTCGGATTTCAACCTGAACATCCCGGCCGGGCAGAGCGTCGGCCTCGTCGGCAAGTCGGGCGGCGGCAAGTCGACCCTGTTCTCGCTGATCCAGCGCTTCTACGAGGTGCAGGGCGGCAAGATCGAGATCAACGGCCAGGACATCACCCTGGTGACACAGGAATCCCTGCGCGAGGCGATCACCGTGGTCCCGCAGGACGTCTCGATGTTCCACCGCTCGCTCCTGGAGAACATCCGCTACGGCCGGCCGGATGCGAGCGACGAGGATGTGCGCAAGGCTGCCGAGGCGGCGCATTGCACCGACTTCATCGAGGCCCTGCCCGAGGGCTACGACACCATCGTCGGCGACCGCGGCGTGAAGCTGTCGGGCGGCCAGCGCCAGCGCATCGCCATCGCCCGCGCGATCCTGAAGGACTCGCCGATCCTGCTCCTCGACGAGGCCACCTCGGCGCTGGATTCCGAGTCGGAATCGGCGATCCGCGCGGCGCTCGCCAACCTGATGAAGGGCCGCACGGTGATCGCCATCGCGCACCGGCTCTCGACGCTGAAGGATTTCGACCGGATCGTCGTGCTGGAGGATGGCCGCATCAGCCAGGACGGCTCGCCCGAGATGCTCACCCACAAGGAGGGCTTCTACCGGGAGTTGCTCAAGAAGGAATCGATGTCGGTGTCGCTGGCCGCGGCCTGAGACCCCGGCACGGCTTGGAAAAAAGGGCGCCCGGTCCAACGGCCGGGCGCCCTTTTTCTATGGTGGTGAGCGAGCAATCGCCTCAGCGGCTCTTCTTGTAGAGCTTGCTCGCGATCTCGAAGATCTCCTCCGGCGCATAGTTCGGTGCGAAGGCGCCGTAATTGCCGTCGAGCTCAGGGATCTTGCCGCCCTCCGGCATGCCGTCGACGATCTCGAGGTTGCCCGGCGGGTCGCCCGGCAGAGCGACCTCGTCGTTCGACCAGACGCCCGCTGCCTCCTTGTAGTCGTCCGGGCTGAACCGGTAGAGCCGGCGGTGCGAGCCCTCCTGCAGGTACTTCTGACATTCGGGGATCTTGTCGAGGACGATGTTCGGCGTCGGCAGCATCTTCTCGATCTCGACGCCGGTGATCTTCTTCAGCGCCAGCGCGTAGGAATGCGCGTGCACCGAGCCGCGCACGAGGAGATAGCCGCAGACCTCGCGGCCGGTCGGGTCCGACAGCGTCTCGTAGACCCGCAGCTTGTGGAGCCTGGCGCCGCATTCCAGGTGGAAGTTGTGCAGCAGGTCGATGATCAGGTTCCCGGTCGTGGTCACCATGTCCATGTTCCAGGAGGCGGCATTGCTGTTCATCGGCATCGCGCCGCCGCCGTTGCTGAGGAACGAGCCGGCGAGCCGCACGTCCTTCATCTCCTCGAAGGGCGCCTTCGACACGTCGACGTCCGGGGTGTCGTCACCGGGCCCATTGTTGAGCATCGCGACGCCGGTCGAGACCAGCTCCACGTGGCCGAGCTCTTCCGCGAAGATGCTCGAGACCAGGCTGTAGAACGGGCGCAACTTCGACTTGTCGCGGAAGTTGAAGCTCTGGAACATGTAATTCCCGAGCGTCGACATCTCGCCGTACTTGCCGCCGAGCAGCTCCTGCAGCGCGGCGGCGGCATTCGGGTCGGGTCGCTTCGGCTGCGGCAGTTCTGCCTGCAGGCGATCGATTCTCATGAACATGGCGGGTGCTCCTCGCGCGATCTGCGCAAGGGGCTAGCCGCCGGGACGCCGTGATGTTCCCGCAGGGTCAGGAAGAAGACCCACGGGCCCGCGCCGCCGGAGGGCGCCGGCGCATCGTCATCCCGCGTGGTCCGTGAAACGACGCTCCGCCGCTCCGGGTTCCCAACCCCCAGGGATCGCGACGCAATCGCCCGGCGCGCGGGCGGCCCGGAGCCTTCAGGCCGGCAGCACCACCACCTTCGTCTTCACCGGCGTGCGGGCATAGAGGTGGATCATGTCCTGGCTCAGCAGGCCGACGCAGCCGCTGGTGATGCCGCTGCCGATCGTGTCCGGCTCGCTGCTCGCGTAGATCGTGTAGAGCGTATAGGCGCCGTTCTGGTAGAGATGCAGCGTGCGCGCGCCGAGCGGATTGTCGAGCCCGCCCGGCATGCCGCGCGCATATTTGGCGGCCTCGGGCTGGCGCTTGATCATCTCCTTCGGCGGCGTCCAGGTCGCCCATTCGGACTTGCGGCCGACATAGGCATCCCCGTGCCACAGGAACCCGTCGCGGCCGACATTGGCGCCGTAGCGCGTGGCCGTCCCGTCGCCCTCGACCCGGTAGACGTAGAACTTGCCCGGATCGACGATGATCGTGCCCGGCGCTTCCTTCGACTCGTACTGCACGACCCGGCGATAGTATTTCGGATCGACCTTGCTGATATCGACGGCCGGGATCGGAAATTTCTCGTTCGGCATCGGCCCGTAGGTCTCCCGCGCCTGGGCGAGGAGCAGGGCATCGTTCCCCGCGCAGCCGGCGAGCCCGAGCGCCCCGAGACCGGCGGCCGAGCCGCCGAGAAACGCCCGCCGGCTCACCAGCCCGGCCCGGCGCCCCGGCCGGGCGGCCGCATCACCTGTCCCATCGTCCCACATCATGACCCTGGGATCCCCTCTCCGGCGCCCGGCGCGTCAGCCCGCGTTCCCGCGCGTGTACGGCCAAGCTAAAATGGCCGATGGACAGCGCGCCGTGCAAGCTCGGCCTTCGCCGTATGGCAACGACTGTGCGGCATCCGTGAGGCAGGAGGGCAGGGAGTTCGGGCTATCCATTGTCGGCGAGGCTGCGTCCGACGTACCGCACGGAGGTCGCCAGCGCGCTCCGGCTTTCGACACTGAAGGATTTCGACCAGATCGTCATGCTGGAGGATCGCCAGATTTCTCCCTGCGGTGGCAAGAATTAAAAAGGAACACGACACAGTCCGAGGTTGGTGTGAGCCATTTTCCGAATTTGAACCGCTAAACGCGAAATCGTTGTTGACATCCATTGAGCCGAACATTCGCGATTGTATCTATGCATGCTGCCATCTGGCAGCATTAGGCGATAAATTTTCTAATCTACGGTTTGCCGATTTAGCATGGCTACATTCTTCAATGAGTTTTTTGGATTTACCGATGACCAAGTCGATGAATATGGTGCGTTTAACGTCTCATTGATTAACGATCTTCCCTTATTCATTGACCCATTTTTGCTATTCAATAGCGACAAAGAAGAATATAAGCGGCTTCATACAAGCATTTTGCGATATATAATCTTTTTCGAGATGAGGTTTCGGCGGGGCGTGTCAACAAAGATCGCATTAAAGCTTGGTTCTTTTTTCCTGAGGTGAAGCAGAATTGGCTGGGCTTCTCTCTTGCCGGCAACAAGGGGTCGGGTCTGGGTGAGAAATTCGCTTTCGCTCTTAGAGACAATCTTCAAAGCGTTTTTTCCGATTTTGGCGCCGAGCGCATCTCCCGAAGCAGTCATATTGAGAAAGTCTGCCTTATCAGTGATGGTGTCGGACGTGATAATATCAGTGATTTCACTCTAAATCTAATACTCGACTACATTTGCAACTATACGCAAAAGTTTGCATTAGAATACATCGCGCCTCAGTGGCGACGTATTGTGTGGCTTGGAAAAACAGAGTTTGATTACAGTCTAAAGGCATGGACTCGTAAGAGATACGAATTGCCGTACATTGATGGTGATTACGTTCTCCTGACACCAAAAGATATACTCACAAGGGATGAGAACTGGATAAATCGCGGCGATATGGTGAAACAGTTTGAGGAAATACCAGTTGCTATTCCTGACGCGGAGCTTAGAGGTCAAGTATTTGCGTATTTCGACAGTGTTTTAGCGAAACACGAGGATAGACACGCTAGCCAAGAAGAGCGCGCAGAAGCAGTTATCAAAACTTACATGAATTTTCCAGAATTGCTTGACTGGTACATCCGATACAAAGAGGACAATGGTAATAAGGCTACAGATATTAGCGCTGAGAAAGTCGCCCTAACAAAATTCATATTTCAGCATCAGGTAAAGCAGATTCAGTCTCAACTAGCTAATGAGACAGAATTCTACTCCTTAACAAACTCGACCTACGAAGAGACTCACCAAAGATTGGCTTTTTTCAAAAATGTAATTGAAGCCAAAGGTGGCCATCGAATATTTTGGCGTGGCAAGGAAGCAATCACTCGGGAAAGCGATCTACAGATCCTATGCAAATTTATTTGGTTTGGCACGCCGTCTGACGCCAGCGCAGAAGTTAACGATGGGAGAGGACCGGTTGATTTCAAGATTAGTCGCGGGGCTCTCGATAAAACTCTCATCGAGATGAAACTAGCAAAGAATACTAAACTGCGACAAAACCTTGAGAAGCAGCTTCCAATTTATATGGCGGCAAGCGCAGCGCGCCGAGGGATCAAAGTCACTATTTATTTTACCGCAGCGGAAAAAATAAAGACAGACGCAATTCTGAGCGATGTTGGTATACTTGGGCACAAAGATATTGTGCTTATAGATGGTCGCAACGACAATAAACCATCAGGATCTAAAGCTTAAAAAATGTTTTATAATATGCGATGAATTCTTAAATAGATGATTAATTTCGCAAAAGACTAAGTAGTGTTATAAAAACGTGTCATGACAATACATGCGGGTGGCGCGTCAACTAAGTTAGCTTATCGCGCTCCCCATTTTCGCCCTTCGCGCCCGCGACACCCGCGAGCGCGGCATCCCAGGCCGGTCGAGCCGCTGCGCCAGCGCGAGCACCCGAACGGCGCGGGCGAAGGCGGCGGGGGTTGCGGCTGGGTCCAGCTCGACCCGGCGGACCAAGTCCTCGGCCGCGCGCAGGACCCGCTCCGCCAGGAGACCGCGCCGCGCCCGGCGCTCGGCCTCCGCGCTGAGCGGCGGCAGGTCGTCGGCAGCTTGGCCGCCCTGCGGCCTGATCCAGCCGCCCTCCAGCACGTGGCGCGAGATGGTCGCGCGCGGCACGCCGGTGATCCGCGCGATGGCCCGGTAGGAGAGGGCGCTCGTCTCGATCAGCCGCCGCACCTCGGCGAGCGCCGCCGGATCATGCGGCTGGCCCCGCGCCCGCGCGGGCCGGGGCTCCGCTGGGAGCGTCGCCGAGAGTCTGAGCACACTTCCCCACGTATAGGAAATATGTCATAGTATGGGTTGGGTGTCAAGGTTTTTGGGTCGGGCACATTCCACCCAGAACCTCATCCTGAGGTGCGGAGCGTCGAAGGAGGGCTCCAGGGATCTCGCTGGCTTCTGGAGGGATCCTTCGAGGCTCCGCTTCGCTTCGCACCTCAGGATGAGGGGGGATGAGTGGAATCGGGCGGCAGGGATTGGTGGGTGGGTGGCCGGCGATCGGCGCGGCTACGTTTGTTTGGGCGAACGGTGCGAGACCCGGCGCCGGAGTGCGGGCGGGCGTGGGACAGGTGGGACGGGCGTCCCAGATTCGGCCCTTTCGCAGGTTTCGGCCCTGGCCGCGTTCGGTTTATCGGCGCGCTTCCGTCATCGGGCGCGGGGGCGATGCTGTTCCGGGCTATCTGCGCGGGCGCCCGCGCGTTGGCGCGAGACAGCGTCGATCCTGCCACGCCGGGGCCCTCGGGTGAGCGCGCATGCTGCCCGGGGCGAGCACGCGCGGCAGGATCAGGCCGGGTCCGGCTCGCGGATGAAGGTGAGGTAGCTCGGGCGCCTTCCGGCCGCGATGGCCTTGGCCTCGTAGCGGGTGCCGGGCCAGCCGGGGAAGGGTTGCCGCCAGTCGTCGGCGCGCTCAGCCGTCCAGCGCAAGGCGGGGCAGCGGGCGGCGCGCACCAGGGTCCAGCCGGCATAGTCGTCGATGTCGGAGGCGAAGCGAAACAGCCCGCCGGGCCGCAGCACGCGGGCGATCTCCGCGAGCGAGGCATCCGAGACGAAGCGGCGCTTGCGCTGGCGGCGCTTCGGCCAGGGATCGGGATAGAGCAGGTAGACGCGCGCGAGGCTCGCATCGGGCAGGGCCGCGAGCAGCGCGGTGGCGTCCTCGTCGCGGATGCGCACATTGGTGAGGCCGCGCTCGTCGACCTCGCGCAGCAGCTTCACCACGCCGTTCACGAAGGGCTCGCAGCCGATGATGCCCACGCGCGGATGCTTCTCCGCGTTGTCCGCCAGATGCTCGCCGCCGCCGAAGCCGATCTCGACCCAGACCTCGTCGACGGGGCTGGGGAAGAGCGCGGGCGGATCGAGCCGGCTGCCATCCTCGGGTGGCGTGACGCGCAAGGCCGGCAGCAGGGAGGCGAGGCGGTCCTCCTGGGCCGGGCGCAGGCGCTTGCCCTTGCGGCGGCCGAAGAAGGCGCGGTCTGACGGATCGGGTTGAATGGGACTGGTCTCGCGCTGGACGGGAGGCCCGTGTCGCGCAAGGCCGGGGATGGGACAAGCGCGTTTTTCGGGTGGCTTCCCCTCGGCCCACCCAACCCCCTCATCCTGAGGTGCGAAGCAGGGCGAAGCCTCGAAGGAGGCCTCCAGGGATCGGCGCGCCCTCTGGAGCCCTCCTTCGAGGCTGACGCTGCGCGCCAGCACCTCAGGATGAGGGGGGTGGGTGGGATGAGCCGGTGGGAGCCGAGCCGGTTGTGAGGCCCCGGCGTCGTTGTGGGGCCGAAACGATCCAGGGCCGACACCCGGCTTTTGCGGGTGCGGCCCTGGATGGCGTTGCTCGCTCTGAGGGAGCGGGGTCTTAGAAGGCGGACTTCAACTTGTCGGCGAGGTCCGTCTTCTCCCAGGAGAAGCCGCCATCGGCGTCGGGCTCGCGGCCGAAATGGCCGTAGGCCGCGGTGCGGGCGTAGATCGGCTTGTTGAGCTGGAGTGCCGTGCGGATGCCGCGGGGCGAGAGGTCGATGGCGTCGTTGAGGACGGCCTCGAGCTTGGCTTCGTCGACGTTGCCGGTGCCGTGCAGGTCGACATAGATCGAGAGCGGCTTCGACACGCCGATCGCGTAGGAGAGCTGGATCGTCGCCTTCGAGGCGAGGCCGGCCGCGACGACGTTCTTGGCGAGGTAGCGGGCGGCATAGGCCGCCGAGCGGTCGACCTTGGTCGGGTCCTTGCCGGAGAAGGCGCCGCCGCCATGGGGCGCCGCGCCGCCATAGGTGTCGACGATGATCTTGCGGCCGGTGAGGCCGGCATCGCCGTCGGGGCCGCCGATCACGAACTTGCCGGTGGGGTTCACGTGCCAGACGGTCCCTTCCGTGATCCAGTCCTGCGGCAGGGCCGCGCGGATATAGGGCTCGACGATGGCGCGCACGTCGGCCGAGTCGAGGGATTCGTCGAGGTGCTGGGTGGAGAGCACGATCTGCGTGGCCTCGACCGGGCGGCCATTGGCGTAGCGCACCGTGACCTGGCTCTTGGCGTCGGGGCCGAGCTTGGCGGCGTCGCCCTGCCGGGCCTTGCGCGCGTCGGCGAGGTCCTTGAGGATCTTGTGGGCGTAGTAGATCGGGGCGGGCATCAGCGAGGGGGTCTCGTCCGAGGCGTAGCCGAACATGATGCCCTGGTCGCCCGCGCCCTCGTCCTTGTTGCCGGCCGCATCCACGCCCTGGGCGATGTCGGCGGACTGGGCGTGCAGGTAGATCTGGACGTCGTTGTTCTTCCAGTGGAAGCCGGACTGCTCGTAGCCGATGTCCTTCACGGCCTCGCGGGAGAGCTCCTCCAGGTCCTTGAAGGTCACGGAATCGGGGCCGCGGACCTCGCCGGCGATCACCACGCGGTTCGTGGTGGTGAGCGTCTCGACGCCGAGGCGGGCCTCCGGCATCGCGGCGAGATAGGCGTCGACGACGGTGTCCGAGATCCGGTCGCTCACCTTGTCGGGGTGGCCTTCGGAGACGGATTCGCTGGTGAACAGAAAATCTGAGCGCGGCATGGACGGCACCCCCGTGACGGGCGCGCCAGACCTATCGCGGCGCTTGACCCTTAAACGCCGCCTTCTCTCACCCCACCCCCCCCGCGGTCAACCCGACACAACGAACTCGTCCGTTATATCGAACGGTTCTGAAGAGTGGTCAGCGGTTCAGCTGATGCGAGAGCGCATCGATCATTCTCGTCAGGTCGCGTCTGCTCGCTTCGTCGAAGTTGTCGGATACATGCTTGACGACAACAGCCGCGAGACCCGTCCAAGGCTCGTCCGACGAAAGCGGTTGCTGGTCGGCGTCGGCGAAGCCGCGATCGGGGACATCGTCGAGGTGAGGAATTTCCTTGAAAAACTCCGACAAGGGCACCCCGGTCATCCGACTCAGAATTTCGAGATGGACTGCGCTGATCCGATTGATGCCTTTTTCGTATTTCTGAAGCTGTGCAGCGGACATTCCGAAGCTCTGGGCGACCTTGCGCTGGGTCAGGTTTGAGCGCTTCCGCTCCTCCGCCATGCGCTGGCCCAGATAAAGATCCCGCGCGTCCGTCTTTTGCCCCGCCATGTCGCGTCCTGCGCAGTGCCATCCGTTGCCCGGATCATTCTGCACGATTTTCGTAGTGATCAAGCTATGAAAAGTAGCGGATGATAAATTTAGAACTAATTTTACAATAAAACAGATGATGGCGTCCCCGGCAGGGCTCGAACCTGCGACCCCAGGTTTCATACCACTTCGGTTTTCACCGCCACCCGAGAGGTATGCTTCGGGTGTTCGTGGTCTGGACTATCCCTTCACCGTGGGCCTCGGAACGAAGCCTTTAGGTGCCGCCCGTCTAGTCTCTACACCTTCCTGCGGTCTCGCAGGCTTGGCTCGGGATCGGCAGGCGCCCTCGCGAGCGCTGTGAGCTTTCCCCGACTTTGAGCGGATCCGCCGCGCGGTTTCCCCTCGCGACGCCCAATTTTCTCTAGGAAACCTGTGCTCTGTCCAGCTGAGCTACGGAGACAACCGCCGCTGCCATAGCATTGCGGCGAGGCAGCGCCAACAGGCGGTTCGCAGACGATGTCGCCGGCAGGCCACGGTGCCTGTATTTACCGTCTGCGCGAGCAATCTTTGCGGGAAACGCATCAACGACCGCCGAAGAACTGCCGCAGATGGCCGGAATGATGTGCACGCGCTCAAACCCGCGCCGCCGATCCCAGTCCGTCCGTGCCAAGATTGTCCGTTCCAGCCGCCGGCTGCCTGATTTTCGCGTTCGCGGTCCTTCCGACGGCGGCCGCGCCGCGGATCGCGCCGGAATCCTGTCAGGCCTCCGCCCTGCGAGAGGAGCGTCTCGCCAGCGTCAGCCCTCGCGGCGAACTGGCCCTAACCTCCGGTGCGCGCACGATCCTCGACGGCATCCATTGGCCGGAAACCGAGCCGGAAGCGACGCAGGCTGCCGCCCACCTCGCCGGGCTCTGGGGCAGGGGACTCGCGATCAGCCAGCGCGGCGAGGTCGATCGCTGGGGCCGCGCGCGGATCGATGCCGTTGCCGAACCCGTCCTCGAAACGGATGAGCCTGCAGATCTCGCCACCGGTCTCGTTGCTGTCGGCCTCGCCCACGCGGATGCTGGCGAGAGCGACGTCTTCTGCCGGACCGACCTGATCAAGCTCGAGGCCGAACCGCGCCGTGACCGGCGCGGTATCTGGCGCGAGCCCGTCCTCGCCGCGGGCGATGGCCCGGCGCTCGCAACCCATGCAGGCACCTTCATCATTGCAGAGGGCCGGATCGTCGGCGTCGGTGAGCGGGCAGAGCGCACCTATCTCGACTTTGCGCGGCACGCAGCGGATGGCTTGACCGTAACGGTGACGAAACGCACTTGGCGGATCATGCGGGAGCGTGGTTTGACTGCCGCCACGCTGAGGGGGCGCCTCGCGCGAGTTCGCGGCAGACTGGAGGTTCGGCGAGGGCCGATCCTCGAGATCGTGAGCGCGGACATGATCGAGGTGCTGGAAGGGGAGCGGGCGCTGACGCGCTGACGGGTTAATGGTTGGGGCTCTGCAGCATAGACCGCGAACGGAATTCACGCGGCGCCTGATCGCGCTCGGCGGACTCGCCGCCACGCTCGCGGGATGCGCCGGCGAGCAGACCGGCACGATCCTCGCACCGGCTACGATCTCGGTGCCGGCCCAGGCGCCGCGTACCACCGGACGTCGCATGGCCGACGAGGCGGATCACGCCAAGCTCGTCGCCTCCTTCGGCGGCGAGTATCGTGCGCCGGCAACCCTGCGTCTCCTGAGCGAGGTTACTGACCGCCTGGTGCGCGCCAGCGATCGGCCTGAAGAGACCTACGCCGTCACCCTGCTCGATTCACCCGTGGTCAATGCCTTCGCGTTGCCCAGTGGCCGGCTCTATGTCACCCGCGGCCTCGTCGCTTTGGCCTCCGACACCTCCGAGGTCGCGGCCGTGCTCGCCCACGAGATCGCCCACGTCACCCTGCGCCACGCTACGGCGCGCACCGAGATGGCGCTCCGCTCGCAACTCGTCAGCCGCGTCGTCGCCGACGTGCTGAACGACCCGGCCACCGGTGCACAGATGGAGAGCCAGTCGAAGGTTACCCTCGCGCGCTTCTCACGCGACCAGGAGTTGGAGGCGGATGCGGCCGGCGTGAAGACACTGGCCGGTGCCGGTTTCGATCCGTTCGGCGCTGCTCGCTTCCTCAACGCGCTCAACCGCACGATCGCGCTGAAGAGCGGCACCGGTTCGGGCTCCGAGCCGGACATGCTTGCGACCCATCCGGGCACCACTGAGCGCATCAACCTCGTCACGCGGGCCGCACGACGCATCGGTGCACCAGGGCTCGGCGTCGACGAGCGCGCCCGTTTCCTCGCTGCGATCGACGGTATCGCCTACGGCGATAATCCCGGTGACGGCATGGTGCGCGGCTCGCGCTTCCTGCATCCGAGCCTCGGCATCGCCTTCGAGATCCCTGATGGCATCGCCATCGAGAACACCCGCAACGCGGTGCTCGGCACAACCCGCGACGGCAGCCGCCGCATCCTATTCGATCAGGTTGAGAGCAGCACCGGCCGCAGCCTCGAGGATGTGCTCAAGGCGACCTGGAACGACGGTATCGATAGCGCCTCCATTGAGAACCGGATCGTCGATGGCCGCTCGGCGGTCTTCGCGGTCTCGAAGGGCAAGGACTGGACCTTCCGTCTCGCCGCGATCCGCGTCGGCGAGAGCACCTTCCGTATGATCATGGCCGCGAAGGGCTCGGCCGATCCCAATGTCGCCTTCCGCCGCTGGGTCGACAGCCTGTCGGGCGTCGATCCGGACGAGGCGCGCTCGCTGAAGCCTCTGCACCTGCGCATCGTCACAGCGTCGTCGGGAGACACTGTCGAGCAGTTCGCGTCCCGCATGGTGGTCACCGACCGCGCGCTCGACCGGTTCCTTGTGCTCAATGGGCTTGATCGCGGCGCCATCCTGAGGCCGGGTCAGGGCTACAAGCTGATCGGTGAGTAGAAGCGTTCCAAGTATCTCGGCTGTCTCAGCGACTCTCGCATCGACATTCCTGATGCCATAGGCCAGTTCAGGATCACGGCAATGCGTTGTTTGCCGACATTTGCCGAAACGGGGCACCACGGCCGTTTCTGCTCCCATGCCATTTGAGGCCCAATCCCGGGCAAGCCTTGCCGCGGCCCGTTCCCCCGTCCATGCTGCGCCGGGCTTGCTGGACAGGGCTGGCGAGCGAAGAATTCCGCCCGCTAGACCGTCTGGGAGCGCGCTGAAAGAGGTTGCGTCTTGGAAGACAGAGGCGAGGACGACGACCGTGCGGCTCCGTCCGTTCCCGGCCTGCATGAAGCAGTCTTCTCGGCGGCGTCCGTTGGCCTTGCACTGATCGCCGCGGACGGCCGGACGGTGCGCGATGCCAACCCGTTCCTATGCAACCTGCTCGGCTATACGCCAGGCAGCCTGGCTGGCGCGCCCGTCACCAAGTTGTTCACCGATCGCACGCCGGTCCTCACAGCCGGCATCCGGCGCTGGCGCAGGGCCGATGGCGAGGGCATCGACCTGCGCCTGACGATCACCCCGGCGGCGCGTGCCGAGGGCGAGCCCGATCTCGTTGCTGTGGTCGAGCCAGTCGATGCCGACGAGCTCGTCCGTGCCGAGCAGAACCGCGACGCCGTCATCGCCGCTGGCCTCGGCGAGTGGCGCTGGGAGGCGGCGCACGGCCAAGTCTCGCTCTCGCGCCGCGCCGGCGAGATCCTCGGTTACCCGGCGGGCCGCTCCGCACGCTGGGCTACGATGCAGACGGGCTTCTTCCCTGGAGACTATCAGCGCATCCACCAAGCTGTGACCGCGGCGCTGGCCCGGCGCGCGCCTTGGGAGTTCGAGAGCCGCTTCGTCCGCGGCAGCGACGGCGTGGAGATCGCCATCAGTGTGCGCGGCCAGCCAATCTATGGCGCCGACGGGACGCTCAGCGGCATGGTCGGCATCGTCCGCAACGTTACGCAGCGCATCGAGGCGCAACGGGCTCTGCGTGAGCGTGAACAGCGCCTGCGCGTCGCGACCTCGCTCGCAGCGCTCGGCATCTTCGAGTGGCACCTACTCGACGACGCGGCGATCTGGGAAAACGAACGCATGTTCGAGATCTTCGGGCGCCGGCAGGAAGAGGGTGGCATCGGCAAGGGCGAATTTCTCAACACCATCCTCCACCCGGAGGATCGCGTGAAGGTGCGCCGGCAGATCACCAAGGCGCTACGCCAGGATGGCGTTCTGCACGTGGCGGGCCGAATTCGGCATTTCGAAACGGGCGCTTGGCGCAACATCGAGATGGCGGGTCGCTTCGAGCGCGATGCCCCGGGACAATTGCCGACGCGCCTGATTGGCGTGGTCGCGGACGTCACCGACCGCCGTCAGGCGCAGGAGCGCCAGAGCCTGCTGATCCGCGAGTTGCACCACCGTGTGAAGAATACGCTTGCCACCGTGCAGGCGATCGTCGGCTCCACAGCACGCACTGCCACGAGCATCGACAGTTTCTACGAGGCCTTCGTCGGCCGCATCAAATCGCTCTCGCATACGCATTCGGTGCTCACCGAGGACACTTGGCAGACGGCGAGCCTGCACGGTCTGCTGGTGAACGAGCTGATGCCGTATCTTGGGACCGACGAGGCGGAGGGCCTCGGATCCCGCGTCTCCCTTGACGGGCCGGAGGTCGACCTGCCCTCGGACATCGCCGTGCCGATCGGCATGGCGATCCACGAGCTCACCACTAACGCCGCGAAGTACGGGGCACTCTCGACCCGCCAGGGCCGGATCAGCGTGAGCTGGTCGATCATGCCGGGCGGCGAGGCGGGCATCCTGCACTTTGCCTGGCGGGAGAGCGATGGACCGCCGGTTACAGCGCCGTCACGCCAGGGTTTCGGCTCACGGCTCCTGCAACGGGTATTGACCACGCAGGTCCAGGCCCGGGTGCAGAGCGAGTATCCCTCGGAGGGCTTCCGTCTGGTCATGCAGGCGCCGTTGCCGGGCCGGAACGCGGCGCTCAACCCATTGGTCTGACGCGCATTGTCGCCCGCGTGTGTCAGGCCGCGCCGCGGGCGCTTGTCTCGCCACCGGAATCCACGAAGGCCTTCAGTTCGTCGAGCGACTGGAAGGTGAACTGCCCACGCGGCGTGTCGGCCTGGATCGTCCCGTTGGCGAACATGACGTAGGTGTTGGCGCCGGACGAGTAGGTGCCGACGACCTGCAAGTCATCGGATTTGAGCGGCTCGGTTTCCGTTGCCGCTGGCTCTTCGGGGATCGAGGAGGCGTCTGTCGCAGCTGGCTCGGGCTCGGCGAGCGCCGGTTCTTCGAGAGCTGGCCGCAGCGCGAGCTCCTCCTGAGCTGGGTCGGGCTCGGGAGTGGGCTCGGCTGACTTCTCGTCAATCATCGCGTCGACCGCAGCCCGTGGACCATGGCCAGGACGGTCTTCGGGGGAGGCGAACAGGTCCTCGTCCGGCGAGATCGGCTCGTCCGGGGCAGGTGACGATACCTGGCTCGGCACGGCGGGCGAGAGCAGGTCCGGAAGGGGCGGCTCTGCCTCAAGGTGGTAGCTGGGGGCCGAATCGAGGGATGGATGATGGTCGTGGCCAGCTAGGTCGCGTGCGGATCCGAGTGCCACTCCGGCGAGGCCCGCTGCGCCCGCCGTGGCAGTGGCCGGTCCGGCCGACAGGGGCGAGGTCTCCTCGATGGAGGGCGCGCGCAGCGGGGCAGCCGACATCGGGAGGGCCGGTTCGGACGCGACCTCGCCTCCGTCGTGCCGGCGGAGCGTCGAGAAGAGCCGCCTCAGCTCCATGAGCGCCACTGCGATGCCGAGCAGTACGGCACCCGCGGACGCCGCCGTGGCCCCGCCAATCACCAGGACCTGCCCGCTCTCCAGCCGGACGTAGGGAAAGCCCTGCACCACGGCGGCGATGCCGCCGACGATCATGACGAGGCTGAGCGCGAACAGCGCGATGATCATGGGATACTCATATACGGCCGCAGCGACCGCTGCGGGTGATGCGGCGAGGATAAGGCTCTGGGATGCATTTTCAAAATTGTATGACCGGCCGCAGCAGGCTTGCGCACAGCCGCACGGTCGGCGCAGGACGATCATGCGACATTGCGGCGTTGCCGAGGCGGCGGAATGACTTACCTACAGCGCGGTCGTCCCGAGAGGCCGCACGCATCGTTTCATGCGCCAAGACCGATTTCGCCCCGGGGCTCAACCGACACGGAGTGACCAGATGACCCTGACCCTGCCAGAGCTTCCCTACGCCTACGACGCGCTCGGCCCGTACATGTCGAAGGAAACCCTCGAGTTTCACCACGACAAGCACCACAAAACCTATGTCGACACGGCCAACAAGCTGCTCGAGGGCAGCGAGCTCGAGGGCAAGAGCCTCGAGGAGATCGTCAAGGCCTCGCACGGCTCCAACCAGCCGCTCTTCAACAACGCGGCGCAGCACTTCAACCACCTCCATTTCTGGAACTGGCTGAAGCCCAACGGCGGCGGCCAGCCTCCGGCTGCGCTGGCCAAGAAGATCGACGAGGATCTCGGCGGCTACGAGAAGTTCAAGGCGGACTTCATCCAGGCCGGCATCGGCCAGTTCGGCTCGGGCTGGGCCTGGGTCGCCGTGAAGGACGGTAAGCTCGCCATCATGAAGACCCCGAACGGCGAGAACCCGCTGGTCCATGGCGCCAAGCCGATCCTCGGCGTCGATGTCTGGGAGCACTCCTACTACATCGACTACCGCAACCGCCGCCCCGACTACCTCAAGGCTTTCGTCGAGAACCTGATCAACTGGGAATACGTCGAGAAGCTGTACGGCGAGGCGAAGTAAGCCGGCTTAGCGCGCTGTTCCGGCGTTGCTGCCTTCGAAGCCGCTCCTCTCCCGAGGGGCGGCTTCTTTCGTTGTCGGGCCGGCGAGCGCCTGATCGGCGGCTTGCATGTGACGCCGCGCCGAGCCTAGACCTGCGGCCTGCCCGGCTCTGTCCGCCCAACCCCTCATCCTCCCCAAAAAATGATCCGCTCCATCCTCTCCGTCAGCGGCTGGACGCTGGTCTCGCGGGTCACGGGATTTGCCCGCGACGTGGTGATGGCGGCGATCATGGGCGCCGGCCCGATCGCCGATGCCTTCGTCGTCGCCTTCCGGCTGCCGAACCATTTCCGTGCGATCTTCGGCGAAGGCGCCTTCAACACCGCCTTCGTTCCGGCCTATGCGCGCCTCGAGGAGGCCGGCGAGGCCGGATCGGCGAAGCGTTTCGCCGACCGCGTCTTCACGCTGATGCTGATCGTGCAGGTGATCCTGCTGGCCCTTGCCTGGCCGGCCATGCCCTGGGTGGTGAAGGCGCTGGCCCCCGGATTTTCCGAGGATGCCCAGCGCTTCGATCTGGCGGTTTCGCTGACGCGGATCACCTTCCCGTACCTGCTGTTTATGACGCTGGTGACGTTGTTTTCCGGCGTGCTGAACGCCCATCGCAAGTTCGCTGTGGCGGCCGGTGCGCCGGTTCTCTTGAATCTCGCGATGCTGGCGGCTTTTGCCCTCGTCTTCCTGTTTCCGAATGCCGGCTACGCTGCTGCCTGGGGCGTCACCGTCTCCGGCGTTCTGCAATTCGCCCTCGTCTGGTGGGCCTGCCGCCGTGGCGGCTTCGCCCCGGGCGCGACGCGGCCAACGCTCGCCGATCCCGACATGCGGCGCTTCTTCAAGGTGCTCGGCCCGGCGGTGATCGGCTCGGCCGGGTTCCAGATCGCCTCCTTCGCCGACACGATCATCGCGAGCTTCCTGCCGGTGGGCGCGGTCTCGGCGCTCTACTATGCCGACCGGCTCTATCAGCTGCCCTTCGGCGTCATCGCCATCGCGGCGGGCACCGTGCTGCTGCCCGAGATGAGCCGCCGGCTCGCCGCGGGCGACGCCGCTGGCGCGCATGCGGCACAGAACCGGGCGGCCGGGTTCTCGCTGGCCTTGTCGGCCCCCTTCACGGTGGCCTTCCTGACGCTGCCGGGGCTGATCATGGCGGCCCTGTTCCAGCGGGGCGCCTTCTCCGCGGAGGATGCGGCCCGCGCGGCCTCCGTGCTCGCCGCCTACGGCGTGGCGCTTCCCGCGGTCGTGCTGGTGAGGAGCGCGGTCGCGAGCTTCTATGCGCGCCAGGATACGGTGACGCCGCTCGTCGCCTCGCTCACCGGCATCGCCGCGAACGTGTTGCTGAAGCTCGTGCTCACGGGCCCCTACGGCGTGACGGGCCTCGCTCTGGCGACGGCCGTCGGGCAATGGATCAACCTGATCCTGCTCTACGGCCTGGCCTTGCGCCGCGGCTGGACGGCGCCGGGCCGCACGCTCGGGGTCACGGTGCTCGGCGTGACGGTCGCCTGCGTGGTGCTGGCGCTGCTCGCCGTCTACGGCCTGCCCATCGCCGAGCGGCTGGTACCGCCGCTGCCGCATCTGCGCGAGATCGCGGTGCTCTCGGTACTCGGCGCTGCAGGCGCGGCCGCCTACGGGGGAACGCTGATCGTGGTGCTCGCCGCGCTGGGAGTACGGCTCAGGCGGACCTGATCACTCCTCGCCGGCCAGTGACCATTCGAGCACGCGGGCGAGGTGGTCGTACTCGTTGTAGGCGCGGGCATATTGCGGATAGGGGCGCGAGACATAGGCCGCCTCGCCCGTCATGAAGCGCGCAATCAGACCGCGCAGCCGCGCGACATGCTCCTCGACGACGGCCTCGACTGTACGTGCCTCTCCCTGGGGCGGCTTCACCGGTACAGGGCGGAAGGGTTCGCGTCCGCCGGAGGCATGGACGTAGAGCAGATCCGGCGTGGTGCTCGCCTTCATGCCATCGAAGGCTCCGTGCATGAGCATGGCGGCTTCCAGCGTGAGCTGAGGCGAGAAGCCGGCAAAGACCGTCTTGTTGCTCGGCGGCGCGCCGGTCTTGAAGTCCACGATGCAGTAGCTGCCGTCCCGGCGCGCCTCGATGCGGTCGGCGCGCCCGGTCAGGGTGAAGCTCTCCGTTCCGAGCGGGATCGTCCACTTGCCGGCGATCTCGGGCCGGATCTGCGCCAGTGCCGGTCGGCGTTCGCGCTCCCAGGCGAGGAACGTCGCGGCCATCCGCTGGAAGCGCGGAAACCACTCCGCGTAGAGTTCGGGGTAATCCTTCCGAATCCAGGCGAATTCGTCTTCGGCGAGCGCGTCCAGCCGCGCCTTGGCCTCGCTCGGATCGT
Organism: Methylobacterium gnaphalii; assembly: GCF_007992215.1. Lineage (GTDB taxonomy): Bacteria > Pseudomonadota > Alphaproteobacteria > Rhizobiales > Beijerinckiaceae > Methylobacterium > Methylobacterium gnaphalii. Next base: position 209,129 of record NZ_BJZV01000004.1, read on the forward strand.
CGATGGCGTCGGGATAGAGCCCGACGAATTTCGCCATGACGTCGTGCACCAGCGTGCCGCGTTCGCTGGCGCCGGGTGGAACGGCGAGGTCGTCGAGCGCCTCGAGGCCGAGCACGTATTCCGCGAAGATCGAGTAGGGGTCGCGCACCAGCCGCTCGATGCGGGTGACGCTGAGGCTGCGCGGAAACAGGGCCGGATCGGGCCGCGGCGCCGGCCGGGTCAGGCGCGGTGCGCGCGCGTCGCGGGTGCTGTCGAGGGCGAAGGCGTAGCCGCGCAGGCGCTGTCCGGCCGCGGCTGCGATCTTCCAGGCCTCCTCGCCGCTGAAGGCCCGCAGCCGCTGCAGGAAGCGCGACGGCACCTGCGGCGTGCCCTCGCGCTTGGCGGCGCGGGTGATCACGGCATCGTGGCACCCGAGCGCCTGCACGAAGTCGTGGGCGCTCTGGCCGATGCGCCGCTCGGGCGGGTTCAGCCCGACCCGGGTGCGCATCGGGCGATTGAGGAAGGCGTCGGTCTTGGTCCGCATCGGCCAGACGCCCTCGTCGAGGCCGCCGAGGATGATGCGATCGACGCTGAGCAGGCGCGCTTCGATCAGGCCGAGGATGCGCAGGCGCGGATGCACGGAAGCGGGCATCGCGACGATCGTGCAATCCTGGGCCAGTGCGGTGAAGAAGGCCGGATAGTCGCGCAACTGCCCGGACAGCTCATCGACGGTGGCGAAGCCGAGATCGTCGAACAGCCCGTCGAGCACGTCGAGGGAGGGATCATCGGGCGATCCGGCCGGATCGTCGGCCGGGCCGTCCATCAACCGCTCGCAGGTCGCGCGATGGTGCTCGGCCACGGCAACGAGGTTGCAGACGCCCTCGCAGGCACCGGCAAAGCCCGCAAACGCGTCGTCGAGCCGTTCGATCAGCGTCTCGGCGAGCTCCCAGTCGACAGGTTTCAGGCGGCGCCGCGCCCGTGGGACGCGGCCGGATCCAGCCCGCGCTGAGCGGATCGCCTCGCGGAGCCCGGCAAAATCCGCGCGCGGCGCGGGACCGCGCAGGACCCCGATCTCCAAAGCGGCGGCTCCGCGCACGACATCGGCGCGAGCCAGCCCGAGCCGGACGAAGGGATGCGACAGCAGGGCGATGACCCGTGCCGGCTCGACGGCTACGGCCAACTCGGCGGCGAGCCGCGCGAAGCGGCCGGCCGGAGCGCGGGCGAGGCTCGCACCGGCGGAATCCTCGGCCGCGATGCCCCAGCGTGCCAGCTCCGCCGATACGCGCATCGCCAGCATCCGGTCCGGCGTGACGAGTGCGGCGGTGGCGTCGGGCGTTTCCAGCGTCTCCCGCAAGGCCAGCGCGATCACCAACGCCTCTTCGCGCTCGTCGAGGGCCTCGACCACGGCGATGCCGTCGAGGCCCCGTTTCGCGGTTTCGATCCGCGTCTGAATGTCGATGTCGGCCCAGGCATCGGTGGTTTCGGCCGAACGCAGGGCCTGTGACAGCACCGTCTGCCGCACCTCTGCCGCTGGTGAGAGTGTGCCGAGGGCCGTGATGTCCGCACGGGCGATATCGAGGCAGCCCGGACCGAGCAGACGGTGCAGGATCGCCTGTGGATGGCCGTGCGCGATCTCCTCCTCCGTCTCGATCGCGGCCCATCCCGCGTCATCGAGGCTCTGGTCGAGGCCGGGCAGCACCACGGCGCCGCGGGGCAGGGCGGCGATCGCTGCGATGAGCTTGGCGGTTGCCGGCACCGAGCCGGTCGAGCCCGCGACGATCACCGGGTCGGCGGGCTTTTCGCGCCGCAATCGGTCCGCTTCGGCGAGCACCATCAGGCGCGAGCGGGCGACGGGATCGCTCAAGCCGCGCTCGGCGAGGATGCCGGGCCAGTTCTCGGCGGCGATCTTCAGGAAGTCGAGGGTCAGGCCGAAATAGCGCGAGTGCTCGGCCTCCACCGCCGCGCCAATCTCGTTCCAGGGCAGGCCCTCGACAGTGATCGCGTCCATCAGCCGTTCGAGATCCGCCGCGAGGCAGAGGGAATCGGCCGGGGAGGAGGGCACCAGGAAGGGCACGTCGTCGCTGATCGGCAGGAGGCCGCGGTCGATCGAGTTCGACCACCCCTGCACCAGCCGCGACAGGATCAGCCGGCGCTCCAGTGGCGGCATCGCCGGGTTCAGGGCCTGCGCGGCCGTCTCGAGCTGCGGGCTTGCCGCGAGGTCGAGCTCCGCCTCGTCGGCCTCGCCGAGCGGGATCATCCGTGGCAGCAGAGCCGCCTGCCCGAGCCGCTGCGACAGGATCGCCGAGAGAGCCGGCACGGCACGCCGCGTCGGCAGGTAGAGCGTGACCGTTCCGAGCGCGAAGGGATCACCCCCGACATCGCCCACGAGCCGGCCGGAGACCAGTGCATCGGCGAGCGTCGGCAGGAAGGGGGCGCCGGGCGGAATCGTGAAGATGTGGGACGCGGGCATGCCGAGAAGGGTCTGTACTCGTCTTCAGCTTAGCCGACCCTGCCACGAAGAAGAACGAGCCCTCGTCCCGGATCACCTTCCTCTTCGCTGCAGGCGTCCGGGGCGCGGGTCGAGGCTCACGTGGCCGGGTTCACAGGCGCTTACGGCGCGGTCGCGCTCTCCTTCACACGCGCCTCGGCGGCGGCAATGGCCTCAGGCGTGCCGACATGCAGCCACTGGCCGTCGAGACGAAGCCCGTAGAGGCGCTCGCGCTCGACGGCGCGGCCGAACAGGGTGGTCAGAGAGAAGGAACCGTCCGGCGTATCGGCGAAAAGCTCAGGCTTCAGAATCGCGACGCCGGCATAGATGAACGGTGCCACCTCGCGCTCGCCGCGCCAGGACAGGCGGCTGTCGGCATCCATGAAGAAGTCGCCCGCGCCCTCGTAGCCGAGGCTCGTTGCCGTGGGGGCAACGAGGAGCAGGATGTCCATGGCCTGCGAGTCCCAGGTTTCGATGAGGCGGGACAGGTTGGGACGTGGGCCTTCGAGCCAGAACGAGTCGGAGTTGAACACGACGAAGGGCTCCTTGCCGAAATGGGCCAGGGCCTTCTTCACGCCGCCGCCGGTGTCCAGCAGGGCATCGCGTTCGTCTGAGATGGTGATCGCGGGCGCGCCCGTGCGGCGCAGGAGATGCCCCTCCATCTGATCGGCGAGCCAGTGGATGTTGACCACGGCCTCGCCGATGCCGCCCTCAGCCGCCCGGTCGAGAGCATGGTCGATCAGTGCCTTGCCGGCAACTTCCACCAGGGGCTTGGGCACCGTCGCCGTGATTGGGCGCATCCGCTTGCCGAGGCCCGCGGCGAGCACGAAAGCGCGCGTGATCGCAGTCTGTGTGGGGGCGTCGCTCATACCGGCCAAATCTCTCGCAGGCACAGGCACGAGCCGTGCCTCGGCATGGTGTGCACGCGGGTGTCCGCGTCAAGCCGGGAAGCGGCTGCCACCTCAGTCCGGCAGACGCATGCTGCCGTCGGGCAACAGCGCAAATCCCGGGTTCCAGGCCACTTCCCAGAGGACACCGTCGGGATCGGCGAAGTAGCCGATATAGCCGCCCCAGGAGACGTCGTGTCCCGCCTTCACCAGGGTCGCACCGGCCTCGACGGCCTTGGCCAGCACCGCGTCGGTCTCCTCGCGGCTCGCCGTGTTGTAGGCCAGCGAGAAGCCGCGAAAGCCGCTGCCCTCCGCGGGCAAGCCGGCATCGCGCGCGAGATCTTCGCGCGGGTAGAGCGAGAGGGCGAGGCCACCGAGCTGGAAGAAGGCCACGCCTTCCGCGGCTTTGACCGAGCGGGTCCAGCCGAGGGCCTCGTAGAACCGGATTGCCCGGGGCAGATCGCTCGTGCCGAGTGTGATCAGGGTCAGGCGCGGCTGCATGGTGAGATCCTTTCCCGGGATCGAGAAGCAGAGGCTTGCAGCAACAGGCGCGTCACATGCCGTGCCAGACTCGCTTGAACACGCCCTTCACGACGGATGATTGGCCGGCGCCCCGATCGACAGTCATGGTCATCTGCAGTTCGTCGCGTTCCAGCCGGAAGCTGATTGCGAAGGGACGACCGCTGACCCAGGTACGTCCGACCTCCTGCCAGCGCCCGGCCCCGCTGAAGTTGGTGCCGCCTGCACCATCCAACGTTGCCTGCCACCCGTTATTGGCGATGACAGATAGGCGACCCGCCATGCGCACGAACGCGATGCTGCACGTCGGGCATGCGCCCGCATTGGACGCAACCTGCCCCCACTCGCCGAGAAGCACGTCTCCCTCCCCGGCCTGCGCTGGGCTGGCAGCGATTGCCAGAACTGAGAGCATCACTGCGATCGCTCCCGGCGCGGCCCACACCAAACGGGCGCCGATGCTCCGTGCCGGGTGGGCGTGCCTCGCAAGCGTCATTCGCCTGTGCCGACGAGGTCCGGCAGGTGCTCGGCGTGCCATGTGCGCAGATTCTCGAGCGACGGATGGGCGAGATTGCGGGCGAGGTAGCCCTCGATTCGCGGCAGGTGGGCGAGGTAGCCCGGCTTGCCGTCCCGCTTGTTCAGCCGGGCGAAGATGCCGAGGATCTTCGTCGCGCGCTGGGCGGCGAGCACGGCGTAGGCGCGGGCGAAGGCCTGCATGTCGAAGTTCTGGTCGCGGGCCCGGCGCTCGCGGATGTAGAGGCCGAGCAGCCGCAGCTCGAACTCCGCGCTCGCATCGACGCGGGCATCCTGCAGCAGCGAGGCGAGGTCGTAGGCCGGGTGGCCGAGCACCGCGTCCTGGAAATCGATCAGGCCGACCCGTTCCAGGCCGTCGCGGTCCGCGAGCCAGATCAGGTTCGGCGAGTGGTAGTCGCGCAGCGTCCAGGTCGTCGGCTCGGCGAGGAGATCCTTCAGAGCCTCCGTCCAGAGGGCGATGAAGTCGCTGCGGGCGGCTTCGTCAAGCGACGTCCCCTTATGAGCCGTGTACCATTCGGGCATCAGCTCGGCCTCGAACAGCAGCGCGTCGAGATCGTAGGGTGGCAGGTGGTGATCGACGCCGTCGGCCACCGGCAGCACAGGCGGCAGGTCGGTGGCGTGGAGCCGGGCGAGCAGGCGCACGGCCTCCGAGTAGCGCTCCGGACGCGGCGCGCCGTTCTCGACCACCGGCTCGCTGCCGAGATCCTCGATGATCAGCAAGCCATGCGCGCGATCCTCGGCATAGATCTTCGGCGCCGAGAAGCCGAGCGCCCTGAGACCGCGATCCATCGCGACGAAGGCGTCGACGTTCTCCGCGAGCTTGACGATGGCGCTGTAGGGCTTGCCGTCGCGCACGGGCGGGCCGTCGGGGCGGGCTGGTGCGATCATGAGCACGGCGCTGGTGCCGTCCGGCTTCACCAACCGCTCATAGGCGCGGGCCGAGGCATCGCCCTGCATGAAGCGGCGCTCGGCCTCGTCCCAGCCGCTGCGGCCGAGCAGGGTGCGGATGGCGCGGGCCCGATCGAGCCGGGCGCGCATGCCGTTCAAGCCGTCGATGCGCACGAAACGCGCGCCCTCGCCGAATTCCGGCCTGAGCGACAGCTCCACCGTGAGAATCGGCGTCGCGCGCGGCTCCATGCGCTCCGGCCACTCGACCAGCGTGATGGCCGTTTCGGTGATCTCGTCGAAGCCGAGTTCGATCAGTTCGTCCGGCCCGCGCAGGCGGTACAGATCCGCATGCACGATCGGCGTGCCGGGCTGGTCCCCGCGGGGTTTGGCCTCGTAAGGTTGGATCAGCGTGAAGGTCGGGCTCGGGACTTCGAGATCGTAATCGCGGGTGAGCTCGCGGATCATGGCGCGCGCGAGCACAGTCTTGCCGCCACCGAGGCCGCCGGAAAGCGCCACGAGGTCGCCCGGCACGAGCATGCCGGCGAGGAAGGCGCCGAGATCCTCGGTGGCACCCTCCTCGGGCAGAACGATCTCCCAGGGCTTCTGCGCAGCAGCCGTATCTGCCTCGTGCCCGTCGTCCCGATCCTGGTTCACCGCATTCTCCTCCGCCCCGGCCCCCGCGTGGATCGGCCATGCGCGAAGGTCAACGTGTCCCGGGTACAACCTTAGACCAAAACAGTCCTGTTCCGAGAGCCTTCGGGCAGCTTTGGACCCACGCGTCCCGCCCGGCCGCCGTCGAAATCACTCCGCTGCGTTGCGATTTCCCTCCGGCATTTCCAGCGGGAAGACGCAGGTGACGCAGGTGCCGGCACCCAGCGTCGACTCGATGGAGACGCGGCCGCCATGCAGCTCGACGAAAGAGCGCACGATCGAGAGACCGAGACCGACGCCGCGATGCTTGGTGCCCAATGTGTGGCTCTCGAACCGGTCGAACACCCGCTCGATCACGTCCGGCGGTATCCCGCGGCCCTGGTCGAACACCTTGAGCACCAACTCGTCGGAGGTACGCCGCACCTCGACCTTCACGCGCTGGCCGGCCCGCGAAAAACCCACTGCGTTGGACAGCAGGTTGAACAGGATCTGCCGCACGCGTTTCGCATCTGCCGGGAAGCTTCCGACGTTGCCCGGCACGTCGAGGTCGAGCGCGATGTTCGACTCCTTGAGCCGGTCCTCGACACCGCGCACCGCTGCCTCGATGGTCGAGCGCACGTCGACGGTCTCCCGCTGTAGCGCCAGGGAATGGGCGTCGATCGAAGCGAGGTCGAGGATGTCGTTGATGATCGCCAGCAGCGCCGAGGAGGAACCGCGGATGTGGTCGGCATATTCGCGCTGGCGGGCATTCAGGGCGCCGACCGTCTCGTCGCCGAGCAATTCGGTGAAGCCGATGATATTCGTGAGCGGCGAGCGCAACTCGTAGGAGACGTGGTGGACGAAGGTGTCACGCAATTGCGCTGCCCGCTCCAGGGCCTCGTTCTTCTCGGTCAGCGCGCGCTCAACGTTCACGCTGGCGGTGACGTCGATGAAGGTCAGCAGCGTCGCGCCGGCGGGCAGGGGCTGGGCCGTACAGTCGAGCACCGAGCCGTCCAGGATTTCCAGACGGCAGGACAAACCGGAGCGGGTCTCGCTCAGGCCCGTGACGATGCCGCGGATGGCCATCCAAGGTTCGGGGTCGGGCGAGAGCGTGCGGCAGGCCGCGATCACCGCGTCGATGCGCGGATGCTCCTGCACGGACGACTCGTTGACTCGCCAAACCGCCCGGAAGGCCTGATTGGCGAGGCGCAAGCGGCCGTCGGCGCCGAACAGGGCCACGGGCTCCTTGAGGGTGTCGAGGGTCTCGCCCTGCTCCTTCATCGCCGCTGAGTAGCGGGATTCGAGCATCAGATTCTCTGAGACGTCCTGGAACAGGTAGGTCAGGCCGCCTTGCGGGTTCGGGTCGGCGATGACGTTCAGTGTGCGGCCGTCCGGCAGATACCAAGGTCCCTCTGTCGCCTCGACGGCGCGGTAGGCGCCGAGCACCTCGGCCTTCCAGCTTCGAAAATCAGCCTGCTCTGGCAACTTCCGCATCACGCGCAAGCGATCGAGGATCTCGCCGTCGAGCGGTCTCCCATCGAGGAACGCCGGCTCAAGGCCCCAGAGCTTTTGATAGGCGGTGTTGTGAAAGATCAGACGCTGGCCCTGGTCGAACATTGCCACCGCGGTTGGCAATCGGTCGAGGGTGCGGACATGCGCCGCCATCTGGCGCTGGTGATCGGCCTTCACGCTCTCGAGATCGGTCACGTCGACCGCGATGCCGACCCGGCCGCCCTCGGCCGTGCTCTCGCTGACGTCGAGGATGCGCCGTGCCCCTGCAACGACGGCCGAGAGACGTAGCGCCTGGGAGGCACCGCCGAGGCCGGTTTCCTCTCGGGCGACCCGCTCGCGCGCGCTACGGTCGAGGAGTTCGACACCGGCCCGGAGCACCGCCTCTCGGCTGCCGCCTTCGACCGCCGAGACGTAGGCTGTGTTCACGAAGGCGAGCGCCCCGGAATGGTCGCGGTGCCAGACCGGCTGTGGGATGGCGTCGAGGAGACCTTGCAGGGCAAGGATCTCGTCCGCGGCGGCATCGATGCTGGCCTTGGCCTCGATCAGGGCCCGGTGCTCGCCGGTGGTCTCACGCAGGCGCAGCAGCGCGCGGCCGCTCACCGCCTGACCGTGCGCCTCCACGTAGCGGCCCGACTGGGTCCGCAGGGTCCGGCGGAATCCGGTGCCGCGCCGGCACAGGGTCTCGATTTCGGCTTCGAGCACCGTCGCATCCGGCTGAAGGAGCCAGGTACTGAAAGCGAGGATGCGCCGGCTCGCAGAGTGGGCCTGCGCCACCGCACCGAGATGCGTTCCGTCCAGCGCGAAGCTGGGATCGCCCTCGATGGTCGGCTCGCCGCGTCCGGCCCAGGCGATGATGACCTGGCTGTCGGCGTTGAGCAGCAATTCGGCGCGGTCGTCGGCACCCTGCAGGGCAACGAGCGCACCCTGGAGCGCCAGTTCGCGGCGGTTCCAGCCGGAGCGCTCACGGAGGTAGAGCAGCGAGAGGATCGTCGCGAAAGCGGTGAGTCCTACGAGAACGGCGAGCACTGTGGCGCTGTGCGCTGGCATGGCGTGCATCAGCGGGCCCGACGCCATGACGGAATCCTGCGCGGCCGCCATGCAGGGCGTCCCGGCAAAGATCACGCACAGAGCGCCGGCGCGCGTCAGGCTGCGCGCCGCCCGTTCAAGCCCCATGGCCCCCACCGTCTCCAAAACCCACCGACGGACCGCCGACGGGGTGCCGCTGGGCGCTCGCACGAGCATCCCGGCTGGCAAACGCTGCCGTTTCCGCTCCCGGCAACGGCCGAACGCGAAGCACCCTCACCTGAGAATCGAGTCACCATATCTCGCCGCAGAATCGCGCCGGAAGGGGGAATTCGGCGTCGGGCTCACGCCGTCGGCTGCGGGCGCAGAAAAGCCACAGTCAGAAAAACCGGTCTTGACTTCGGCTGATGTTGGTGGATCGTTTTTGGACTGAGAACGAAACAGGAAAAGCCCGGCAAGAGGCCGGGCTTTCCAGTCGTCATCAAGTCTTCAGAAGTTTAGGGCCGAAGGCATAAGATCAGTAGCGGTAATGTTCGGGCTTGAATGGGCCGTTTTCGTTCACGCCAATATAGGCTGCCTGATCAGGGCGAAGCTTCGACAACTTCACGCCGATCTTCTCAAGATGAAGCTTGGCAACCTTCTCGTCGAGGCTCTTAGGTAGCGTGTAGACCTGCTTCTCGTACTTGCCCGGGTTGGTCCAGAGTTCAATCTGGGCCAGCGTCTGGTTGGTGAACGAGGCCGACATTACGAAGGACGGGTGACCGGTGGCGTTGCCGAGGTTCACCAAGCGGCCTTCCGAAAGCAGGATAATGCGGTGGCCGTCGGCGAAGGTGATCTCGTCGACCTGCGGCTTGATGTTCGACCACTTGAGGTTCTTCAGGCCGGCGACCTGAATCTCGTTGTCGAAGTGGCCGATATTGCAGACGATCGCGCGATCCTTCATGGCCCGCATGTGCTCGATCGTGATGATGTCCTTGTTGCCCGTGGCGGTGACGAAGATGTCCGCGCGCGGGGCCGCGTCCTCCATCGTCACGACCTCGTAGCCTTCCATGGCAGCCTGGAGCGCACAGATCGGGTCGATCTCCGAGACCAGGACGCGGCAGCCTGCGTTGCGCAGGCTGGCGGCCGAGCCCTTGCCTACGTCGCCGAAGCCCGCGACCATCGCGACCTTACCCGCCATCATGACGTCGGTGCCGCGGCGGATGCCGTCGACGAGCGACTCCTTGCAGCCGTAGAGGTTGTCGAACTTCGACTTGGTGACAGAGTCGTTCACGTTGATTGCCGGGAAGAGCAGTTTGCCCTCCTTGGCGAGGTTATAGAGGCGATGAACGCCCGTGGTGGTCTCCTCGGAGACGCCGCGGATCGAGTCGGCGAGACCGGCGAACCAGCCCTTCGGCTTCTCGGCGAGCTTCTTCTTGAGGAGGGCAAAGAACACCTCTTCCTCCTCGCTCTCGGGCTTGTCGAGGAAGGCGGTGTCGCCGTTCTCGGCGCGCAGGCCCAGATGCACGAACATCGTGGCGTCGCCGCCGTCGTCGAGAATCATGTTCGGCATGCCGCCGTCATGCCAGTCGAACAGGCGCGCGGTGTAGTTCCAGTAGTCTTCCAGGGTCTCGCCCTTCACGGCGAAGACCGGAATGCCTGCGGCGGCAATGGCGGCGGCGGCGTGATCCTGGGTCGAGTAGATGTTGCAGGAGACCCAGCGGATGTCGGCGCCGAGAGCCTTGAGCGTCTCGATCAGCACCGCGGTCTGAATCGTCATGTGCAGCGAGCCGGCGATCTTGGCGCCTTTAAGCGGCTGCGATGGGCCGTATTCCTCGCGAGTGGCCATCAGGCCCGGCATCTCGGTCTCGGCGATCGAGATTTCCTTGCGGCCGTAATCCGCGAGCGCGATGTCCTTGACGATGTAGTCGGTGGCGGCAGCCATATGTCTCAATCCTCTTGCTGTGCCGGCGTTCGGCGCCGTCTCTAGCAGGCTGCCTCGTAGGAATCAATCAAGACATAAAGATGTCTTTATATAAGGTCGAGTCTGGCTGCGGCCTTTGAGAGTGGCGAAGGCGGCAAAGAGCAGGTCGAAGACATCCGGGAGCCGTTTCGATGATCGGCGGCGGATCGAAGTCATGCTTGATTGTTGAAAAGGCGCAGCACTCTTGCGGAGTTCTTGTAGCGGCCGCTATCACCGCACCGCCGAGTCTGACGAGGACTGCATGCGCCTTCTCACAACCCTTGCGGTCTCGCTGGCGTGTCTCGCCGCGCTCGCCGTTTTCGGTCATTCGGCGCCCGTGGAGGCTGCTTCAAGCCGGGTCGCATTGCTCATCGCCAATGCAGACTATCCCGATAGCGACGCCGAACTGCCGACGCCGAAGAACGATGCGGCTGCCCTGGCAGAGGCGCTGACCCGCCGTGGCTTCGCGGTGGAGGTTGTCACGAACCTCACCAAGGACCGCTTCCAGAGCGCGATCGACGGCTTCATGCGACGGATCGAGCCGGGCTCCACGGCGCTGATCTTCTACAGCGGCTACGCGATCCAGGTCGCGCGCAAGAACTACCTGATCCCGATCGACGCGAAGATCTGGAGCGAGCCGAACGTCCTGCAGGAGTCCGTTGGCGTTGACACCCTGATGGCCGAGACCGCCAAGCGGGGCGCGAGCAACAGGTTGCTCGTGCTCGACGCCTCGCGCCGCAACCCGTTTGAGCGGCGCTATCGCAGTTTCTCGACCGGACTCGCTCCGGCCGCGGCTCAGCCGGGCTCGCTGGTGCTGTACTCAGCCGCCGCCGGAAGTGTCGTCAATGAGACGAGTGCCGGCCGCAGCCTGTTCGCGACCGAACTCGTCAAGCAGATCGCCCTGCCGGGGATCAGTGCTGAGGAGGCGTTCGGCGCCACGCGCGATGCCTTGTCTAAGGCAAGCAAGGGCCAGCAGGTGCCGGCCCTGGTCTCCACTCTCGAAGATCCGTTCTCTTTCGATCAGAACTATGTGAAGCCGGCCGCTTTGAAGCAGCCGTCGGCTGCGGTCGAGCCCGAGGCGCCCCCACTCTCGACCAAGCCTGTAACCATTGAGTCCAAAGCCGAGCCCAAGAGCGCGGAGCCGGTGGCGAAGCTCGATCTCCCGCCGGACCCCGGCGATCCTCCATTGTCCCCGCTGGCGGCAGCCCCATCCGCAGCAGTCGAGCCAAAATCCAAGCCGCTGGCCGACGCCAACCCCACGCAGCCCGTCCAGACGGCGGCCAAGGAGCCTGATGCTCCGCTCACGAGTGACGCGACAACCTTGCGCGAATTCGAGGATGCGAAGGCCATCGGCTCGCGAGAGGCATACCAGGACTTCCTCAACCGGCATCCCGACGGATCCCTAGCCACGCAGGCGCGCGCCGAAATCGCGAAGCTCGACACGACCACCTCGCCGCAGTCAGCACAACCTCCGACCTACACGCCGGCCGAGAGCGCCCGGAAAGCCGCACTCGACGAGCGGATCAAGCAGAACCCACGCGACGAGCAGGCCTACTACGAGCGCGGACAATTCTACGCGCAGCGCGGCGAAACCATGCCGGCCATCGCCGATTTCGACCAGTCGATCCGGATGAACCCGCGCAATCCGGAGGCCTACAACAACCGCTGCTGGATGCAGGCCGTCGCCGGGGCGCTCGACCGTGCGCGGGCCGATTGCGACCAGGCCCTGAAGCTTCGCCCGAACTACGTCGATGCCCTCGACAGCCGCGGCTTCGTAAACCTCAAGGCCAGTCGTTTCCGCGAGGCGGTCGCCGACTACGACGCGGCCCTGCGGCTCGATCCGGTGCACAGCTCCTCGCTCTACGGGCGGGGTATCGCCAAGCGCCGGCTGGGTCTGACCGGGCCGGCCGAGAAAGATTTTGCGGGCGCTCTGCAACTCAATGCTGGCATTGGCGACGAATTCGCCGGCTACGGATTGCGCTGAGAGACGACGACACACGAGGCAATCGAGGGAGAACAGCAGACGCAAGGCCAGTGCCCCGTCCGAAGACTGACCTGATCTGTCGTTTTGTGTCGCGGCGCACGGCTGTTCTGTGGGTTGCCTGTCATCACGTCGTTGATCGGCGCGCCGCGCCATGTGAAGACAGCCGAGGTGCAGGATGTCGCAAGCATCGACCCCTTCGCCTTATCATCATGGGAGGCTCTGATGGTGAGCTCAGCACGTACGGTCCGCTGGGTAATCGGGTCCGGTGCCCTGGCCCTTGTCGCCCTGTCCCAGGCGGCCGGCGCCCAGGAGGTGACGGAGCAGCAAATCGTGCGGGCATTGATGCCGCCACCGAAGACCCGCGGCCTTTCGCTCGGTGCGCCGACTCAGGCTGAGGTCGTCAACACGGACAAGGCCTTCGTCGATTCGCTGCGCGGACGGTCGACGCGCTCATTGAGCCTCGGCGATCGGGCGAAGCTCGACAGCGTTGCCGCCGACAAGCCGGCGATCGACCTCGTCATGGAGTTCGATTTCAACTCAGACGTCCTGCGCGGCGAAGCCCTGGCCACCGCCGACAAGCTCGGTCGGGCGCTCTCCAGCCGCGAACTGAAGGGTCAGACCTTCATGATCGCGGGCCATACCGACGCAAAGGGCGGCGAGGATCCGAACCAGAAGCTCTCCGAGCGCCGGGCGGACGCCGTGAAACGCTACTTGGTCCAGACCTACCGCATCCCAGCCGACACTCTGATCGGCGTCGGCTATGGCAAGTCGCATCTCAAGAACGCGGCTGATCCATTCGGGCGTGAAAACCGCCGCGTCCAGGCCGTCAACATGCTTCAGGTAAGGACAGCTGAGCGCTGATCCCTCGCAGCCGGCGCGCTCGGTCGCCATCGAGACAATGGACGGCCCGGCAGTGGCCGAGAGGGAGAAGCGGGGGGCATGCACGAGGGTTCGATCAGGCGCCGATCTTCTCATTTCTTAGGGGTTGCGTCGGTCCTCGCTTGCCTCGCCGTGCCAGCTGGCGCCGAGAGCACGCCCGAGGGCACGAGCGTTGTCGGCGTGCGTGCAGGCGCGGCCTGCCTGAAGGAGCAGGTCCGCATCAGCGGTTTTGCGCTGGCCCGCGAGGAAAGCGGCGCCAGCGTGCCGCTCGAAGGTTACCGCATCTCCGAAATTCTCGTCAGCGAGGGCGACACGGTAACCGTTGGGCAGGAACTCGCACGCGCGACGCGGCTCGGCGGTGATACCGGACGGCCTGGGCTGGCTCAGGCCCTGCCGCCGACCTACAGCCTGCGTGCGCCGATCGCAGGTCGGATCACGAAACTCAACCTGCGCGTCGGCATGGTCACGAGTCTAGCCTCCGCGATCCCGTCCGCCTCGGGCCAGCCACCCGAGCCACAGGTGCGGATCATGGCCGATACGGGCATCGACCTTCTCGTCGATGTCCCGAGCCTGTTCATCACCAAGATCCGTACCGGTCTGACGGCACGCATCCTGATAGAAGACGGCCGCGAGGCTGCCGGAACGGTCCGTGTCCCTGCGAGCGAGGTCGATCCCGCGACCCAGCTCGGCCGTGCCCGCCTCTCCGTAGAGCCGGCCGCCGCGCTGCGCCCCGGTCAGTTCGCGAGCGCGGTGCTCGACACGGCTCGCGATTGCGGCCTGTCGGTGCCGCGCACAGCAGTGAGCTATCGCAACGGCGAGGCCACGGTGCAGGTACTGAATGGGACGGCGGTGGAGACGCGGAGCGTGCGCACCGGGTTGTTTGATGAGAACGCCATCCGCATTAGCGACGGGCTTAGCGAGGGCGAGCCTATCGTCGCCAATTCCGGCAACGACCTTCGCCCCGGCGACAAGGTGCGCTCGGTCATCATCGACGGCGCCAGCGGAGCATCGCGATAGACATGGGCCGGTGCATGACAGCGACCGCTCCCTTCCTTCGTTCGCGCGTGTCGTGATCTGATGTCGCTCAATATCTCGGCGCTCGCGATCAAGCGGCCTCTGCCTTCGGTCGTCTTCTCGATCATCCTGCTCATCCTCGGCTGGACGAGTTTCATGCGGCTGCCGGTGACCCGGCTGCCCAGTGCCGATATCCCGCTCGTCTCCGTGGTGGTCTCGCAGTTCGGTGCGGCCCCGGCCGAGATCGAAGCGCAGGTCACCAAGACCATCGAGGACGGCGTCTCGGGCGTCGAGGGCGTGCGCCACATCGCGTCGTCGGTGACAGACGGTCTCTCAATCACCACCATCGCCTTCCGCTTGGAGACGAATACCGACCGGGCGCTGAACGACGTGAAGGACGCGGTGACGCGCATCCGCGCGAACCTCCCGCGCAGCGTCCAGGAGCCGTTGATCCAGCGCGTCGACGTGGTTGGCCTGCCGATCGTCACCTACGCGGCCTCTGCCCAGGGCAAGAGTCAGGAGCAGATCTCCTGGTTCATGGAGAACAGCGTCAAGCGGTCCTTGCAGGACGTGAAAGGCGTCGCGCAGGTCGAGGTGATCGGCGGCGTCGAGCGTGAAATCCGGGTGGCGCTCGACCCTGACCGGCTCCAGGCCTTCGGGCTGACCGCGGCCGATGTCAGCCGGCGGCTCTACGGCACCAACATCACCGTCACCGGCGGCCGGGCCGAGATCGGCGGTCGCGACCAGGCGATCCGGACACTCGCCTCCGCCAGGACGCTGAAAGAGCTCGCCGGCACCATGATCACGCTGCCGAGCGGTGGCGAGGTCCGGTTGCAGGACCTCGGCATGGTGACTGACGGCATCGCCGACCGGCGTACTTTCGCCCGGCACAACGGCGAGCCGACGGTGGCGGTGGGCATCAAGCGCGCGCAAGGCGCGAGCGACGTGGTGGTGGCCAAGGCGGTCGCGAAGCGCATTGCCGAGATCAAGGCCGAGAACCCGGACTACGACCTGAGCCTGATCGATACCTCGGTCGATTTCACCCTCGGCAACTACGAGGCGGCGATCCATACCCTATTCGAGGGTGCCATCCTCGCCGTCATTATCGTGTTCCTGTTCCTGCGGGACCTGCGCGCCACGGTGATCGTCGCCGTCTCACTGCCGCTGTCGATCTTCCCCGCCTTCTGGGCGATGGACATGCTCGGCTTTTCACTGAACCTGATCAGCTTCCTGGCGATCACGCTCTCAACCGGCATCCTCGTCGACGATTCCATTGTCGAGATCGAGAATATCGTCCGCCACATGCGGATGGGAAAGAATCCGATTCAGGCGGCGATGGACGCCGCCGACGAGATCGGCCTCGCCGTCGTTGCGATCTCGCTGACCATCATCGCCATTTTCGCGCCTGCGAGCTTCATGTCCGGCATCGCCGGCCAGTTCTTCAAACAGTTCGGCATCACCGTCGCGGTGCAGGTGTTTTTCTCCCTCATCGCCGCGCGTTTCGTCACACCGATGCTCGCCGCCTACCTGATGAAGCCGCATCAGGCCGAGGAGAAGCCGCCGGGACCGCTGCTTCGGGCCTATACAAAGTTGGTGACGCTCTCGGTCGAGTGGTCTTTCGTCACCGTGCTGATCGGGCTCGCCTTCTTCGCCGCCTCGATCGCCAGCGTCGGGCTGCTTTCGAAAGGGTTCCTGCCGGCGCAGGATACCGCGCGCTCGGTGATGGCGCTGGAACTGCCGCCCGGCGCGCAGCTCTCCGATACCGAGAAGGTGACCGAGCAGGTGGTCGCCGTGATCCGCGGGCTGCCCGAGGTGCGCAGCGTCTTCGTCGATGTCGGCCGCGTGCCCAAGGAGCCGGTGGAATTCCGCCGCGCTTCGCTGATCATCAACTATACCCCGAAGGCCGAGCGCTCGATCACGCAGGTCGAGCTGCAGCGCGAGATCGGAAAGCGCCTGAGGCAGGTGCCGGACATCCGCTTCTATTTCGTCGACGAGAATGGCCTGCGCGCCATCTCCCTCGTCGTGCGCGGCCCCGATCCGCGCATCGTTGCCAACGTCGCCAACGAGCTCGCCGGCCAGATGCGCCGCCTGCCGACCGTGGCAAACGTCATATCGGGTACGACCCTCGACCGGCCGGAGCTACAGATCCGTCCGCGTCTCGACCTTGCCGCCCGCCTCGGCGTCTCGCCGACGATCCTCGCCGAGACGATCCGCGTTGCCACCATCGGCGATGTCGGCCCAGCTCTGGCCAAGTTCGATGCGGGCGACCGACTGGTGCCGATCCGGGTGCAGCTCGACGACAAGGCACGGGCCAACCGGCATATCCTGGAGCAGCTTCGCGTGCCGAAGGGAGGTGGCGGCTCGATCCCACTCTCGGCTATCGCCGATCTCGACTTCCAGCAGGGTCCCTCGAATATCAGCCGTTATGACCGCCAGCGGCAGGCGACGGTCGCCTGCGACCTCGTCGGCATGGCCGCGCTGGGCGACGTGCTGAAATCGATCGACTCGTTGCCTGTGATGAAGTCGCTGCCCAAGGGCGTCACGATAAGCCAGTCGGGCGATGCCGAGAGCCTCAACGAGCTCTCTGAGGGCTTCACTCAGGCGATCAGCGCCGGCCTGATGATGGTCTACGCGGTGCTCGTGCTGCTATTCGGTTCATTCCTGCTGCCGCTGACCATCCTGTTCTCGCTGCCGCTCTCACTCGGCGGCGCGGTTATCGCGCTGATGATTACCGGCAAGCAGCTGACCACTCCGGTCTCCATCGGCATCCTCATGCTGATGGGCATCGTCACCAAGAACGCGATCATGCTGGTCGATTTCGCGGTAGAATCGATCCGTCACGGCATGCCACGGGACGCCGCGATCATCGATGCCGGCCAAAAGCGAGCGCGGCCCATCGTGATGACCACCATCGCCATGGTTGCTGGCATGCTGCCCTCGGCTCTGGCTTTCGGTATCGGTGGCGAGTTCCGGTCGCCCATGGCGATCGCGGTGATTGGCGGCCTGATCCTCTCGACACTGCTGTCGCTGGTCTTCGTGCCGGCAGTTTTCGTGGTGATGATGAAGCTATCGAACGGATCGGGTGCCACCTTCCGGCGGGTCGCCTCCCTGTTCGACCGCAGAAAAAAGCCGGCGGAGGTCGCTGGCTCCGCGACCGACCCCGCCAAGCTGCCACTTGGCGCGGTGCCTCAGGGTGGCGGTTCGGCCGGCCCTTCACGCTGATCGCCGGGCGCCGACGCGCTCTTTGAGGTACGCTGCCACCTCCGGCTGATCGCATCCTGAGCTTCGACCTTCAGACGGTAGGTTGCACCTTGGATTCCATCGCCTTCACCAGTGTATGGAGCACGCGGTTAACGGGCGTCGGCACGTTCAGCGCTTCACCTCGTCGGACGATGAAACCGTTGAGATGATCGATCTCGCTTGCACGGCCACGCGAGAGGTCCTGCGCGGTCGACGAGAATTGCTCGGGCATCGCCTCGGCCAGCGCGAGGACGCTTTGGAGGCAGTCAGCCGGGATCGTGATGCCCGAGGCCGTCGCGACGGCAGTGCATTCCTTGACGAGATCGGTCATGACGGCCTCGACGCCCGCCACGTTCATCAGGCGGCCATAGGGCAGTTGCGTGACTGCCGAGAGCGCGTTGTAGGCGCAGTTCAGGATCAGCTTGCCCCAGAGCGCATCGATGGCGTTCGCAGAGATCGTCGTCGGAATGCCTGCGGCGGTAAAGGCGGCGGCGATCGTTTCGCTCGCAGGCCTCCGGCCGATGATGAGGTCGCCTCGGCCGTTGTGCTTCACGTGGCCTGGCCCGGCCATCTCGGTGGCGACATAGACGGCCACCGGAACGACCTCTCTCCCCACCACGGCCGTCATCCGCTCCGCATTGTCGACGCCGTTCTGCATGCTCAGCAGGGTGGCATCGGGCGACAGATGCGCGAGGAGGGCGCGGCCGACATCCTCGGTATCGTCTGACTTCACGCAGACCAGCACCAGCTCTGCGCCGGCAGCGCCGCTCATGTTCATGGCGGCCGCCATCGGCACCGTTTCGCGGCCGGCGTCGGTCTCGAGTAGAAGGCCACGCTCGCGGACGGCATCGACGTGCTGCTGCCGGCCGATCAGCGTGACGGAATGCCCGGCCCGCGCCAGCAGACCGCCGTAATAGCAACCGACCGCACCGGCCCCCATGACGGCGACCTTCATGGTGCTTGTTTCCCCATCATCACCTGCCTCCGCCGCGAGGAGACGACCCGTGCGCCATGCAGGGCTAGCCCGAGACGGATTTGCAATCGAGAGCACATGGTCATAACCCGAGCGTGGCCGTTACCCAGCCGATGACCGAAGGATATTGGATGACGTCAGATACGCAGCTCGATCGCACTTCCGCGCCTCTCGCTTCTGTCTCTGAGCAGACCTGCCCCGACACCACCGATCCTTTCGACGCGCCGCTCATCGAGAATGGGCGGGCAGCTTCCAACTCCGAAGACGTTTCGGAAACGCCTCCGACGAATACGTTCGAGGGCTTCGGCTCCTTCTCGGGCTGATGCATGACCGGCTTGTTGCGGTGCCGGGGATCACCGCAGCAGGCCATCCTCCGCGAGGCCACCGCGGCGCAATTCCGGCCGCTAGCGGCCGCCGCCGACGCTGCCCTTGTCGCCGACCATGACGGGATTGACCCGGTCGCCCTCGCGCACGAAGGCGCCGGCACGGGTTAGGACGAGGTTGGTCTCGCCGAGACCAGAGCGGATCTCGGCATCCTCCCCATCGGTCAGCCCGACGACGACCTGCCGCGCCTCGATGCGGTCTCCCTCGACAACGTGGACGATGGTGCCGTCGGGCTCATAGGTGACCGAGGAGAACGGCACCGAGAGCCCACAGCTCTCGCCGACATCGACGATGCCGCGCGCGAAGGTGCCGATGCGCAGATCCTGGTCCGTGCCGAAGCCGATCCGCACCCGACCGAGCTGTGTGGCGGGGTCGGCTGCCTGATCGATCCGGCGCGTCTTGCCCGTGACCGACGAGAGGCCGAGCGGTGTTACCGACGCAGCCTGTCCCGCCTTGAGCCGGGAAAGATCGTCGATCGCAACGTGGGCTTCGAGCTCGATCTCGCCCTTGGCAGCGATGCGGAAGAGCGGGCCGAGTCTCGATGAGACCGGGAGACCCGCCTCCGCGGCGCTGCGCACGATCAAGCCGGCGACGGGCGCGCGCACCGCAAGGCCGGGCGCGTTGCCCGGATCGCTCGGCTGCACGACACGCGCCAGGACTTGGCCGGAGGCGACCTCGTCGAGCGGCTGGGCCAGGACCTGGGTGATGCGCGCGCCTTCCAGCTCGGCGCCGACATCGACGATCTCACGCGCGACGAGGAAGCCGGTGACCTCGACTCGGTCGCGGAAGCAGCGCTTCATGACCGGCCGGACACTCACCGACATGTCGACCGGTCGCGCTGCAGGCTCGTCCGCGGCGAGGCTCGGGCCGCAAGGCAGAACAGCTGCGAGCACGACGGCCGTAAAGCCGCCTGCGCACCGGTACCGCCCTATCGTCTCGTCCGGTCGGATCATTGGGCCACCCTCATGGCTTGGCCGGCATCATCGTGCGGAGTCGGGGTCGTCGTCGAGGGAGCGCGACCGCGGACGCAGGGGCGATCCACGGTCCGATTTGCCGAGGAGGCCATCGAGCAGGCCGCCGAGGGCGTCGCCGATGTCCTTGGTGCGCTCTTCGCCGATGATGCTCGACCCGAGATCCTGCAGCGATTGCATGGCGCCTTCCGGGTTCTCGGCAATGCCGGAAAAATCGGCGGAGACGGCAGGGTTGGCCCAGGGGCCGACGATGTGGACCGGCACATCGAGCGGATTGCGGCCGCCCTGGCGCCGAGCGCCCGAGCCGACCACATGCGGTTTCAACCGCACGTCGAGGGTGCGCGCGATCAAGTCGATGCTACCGATACCCGTTGCCTCGATCAGCGAGGTTTTCACCGCGAGATCGTTGGACACGGCCTGCCCGCCTGAGAGGCTGAAATTGCCGGCGAGCTTGTCGAGTCGGGTCACGAGCGCGCCGTTGCGTCCGTTCCTTGAGGGCAGCCCGCCAATCGCCCCGGCGAGATCGAGCCCGTCGATCCTGCCGTCCGTTACCGACACGTTGGCCGAACCGGTAAGCGAGCGTCGAACGGCATCGAGCTCTGCGCCCTTGGCTTGCAGATCGGCCCGCAAGGTGCCGCGCCCGTCGATCCCGCGCACTCCAAAGGCATCGGATAGAAGCGGCAAAACCTGCATCTTGCTGAGCGAGACCGCGAGCTGGTGCTGACCGCCGTTCTCGGCCTCGGGCGAGAGCACGTAGCGTCCGCGCGCGCTTCCGCCGTAGCCGGAGGCTGCGGTGAAGGCTGCGTCGAGCCCGTTGTTCTTCACGCTGCCCGTCAGCACGACCGTGTCGAACCGCGCCGGCCCGAGGCTGAGGTGTGCAATGGCGACCCGACCCGTCGCGTCGAAGCCCGAGAACCACCGCACATCCGGAATCGTGTCCGGGCCCACCGGCACAACGAGCCCGGCCTGCTGCCCGGATTCCAGTTTTGCGGCACTCGCCGCGTCGATCAGCATGAGCTTGTCGAGTTGCGCATCCAGGCTGATCCTGGGCTTGGCCTGGTCCCAATCGACGGCGATGCTGCCCTTGAACGGGGAGGCGTCGATCATTCCCACCCGGGTGTCGAGCGAGAACCCGGCCGGTCTCACGCTCGCCGTGCCGCTCGCCGCTACGCGCAGGGACTTCCCGTCGCGCGGGTTGAGCGTGACAGTGAAGTCGCCGTTGTTCTGGCCAGAGACCGGCCAGTTCAAGCTCGCGACGGCGCTCGCGCGCGGCAGTTCGAGCGTGGCGCGGATTTCGCTCAAAGGCTTGGCCGAGGCGAGATCGAAGGTGATCTCCATGCTCTCGGCGGAGGCGAAAGCGGCGCGTCCCGATTCCGTGAGGCCCGCATCGGCACCACGTGCCGTGATCTCGACGCTCGCGGCCTTGCCTGTGCTCCGCGACCGCGCCGCTTCCCCGGGCGCTCCGGACTTGCCGGTCAGCGGCGCGCGCAGGCTGATGCCCTGTGCGACGGCGTGGCCGCTGCTGCCCGAGCCGAGGATCAGCGACATGGAATTGCCGATCCGCAGTTCGTGAATCCGCGCGCCTGCGATGTCTGATCCTTCCCGATCGTCACCGAAGGCGAGGTTACGCAGGACGATCTGCAGGGTTGGAGAAAAACTCAGTCCAACGCCTTCGACCCGCCAATCTTGGCCGGTCTCTTCGCGCAGCCGACCGGCGACGTGCCGCCGCGCGGTCTCGGCGACCGAGGGCCAGACCACGACCGCCGCCATAACGGCAACGATCAGGGCCAGTCCGGCGACGGCGAAGCCACGAAGTCTCATCCAATGCTCGCTGATGTCAGTGGCACGGGCATGCCCTGATCTCCCATCGGCATGGGCTATTTGTCGAGACCTTGCTGTTCAGCCGAATCCAGCGAAGTGGCGGCAGCCGGCGTGATCGCCGGCTGCCTTCCAGCCTATTCCGCGGCCGCCGCCAGATAGTTCGCTGGATCGTAGTTCAGGATTGGACCGAGCCAGCGCTCGACCTCGCGGATGTCCATCGCCTTGCGCTGTGCGTAGTCCTCGACTTGGTCGCGCTCCACCTTGGCGACGCCGAAATAATGCGATTGGGGGTGCCCGATGTAGAGGCCCGAGACCGAGGAGCCCGGCCACATCGCGTAGGATTCGGTGAGCTTCACGCCGATGCGGCGCTCGGCCTTGAGCAGATCGAACAGCGTGACCTTCTCGGTGTGGTCGGGCTGGGCCGGATAGCCCGGAGCCGGACGGATGCCGTCGTATTTCTCGTGAACGAGGTCGTCCGAGGTAAAGCTCTCGGTCGGCGCGTAGCCCCAGAACTCCTTGCGCACGCGCTCGTGCATCCGCTCGGCGAAAGCCTCGGCGATGCGGTCGGCCAGCGCCTTCACGAGGATCGAGCGGTAGTCGTCATTCGCCCGCTCGAACTTCTCGGCGATGCGCACCTCTTCCAGGCCCGCCGTCACGACGAAGCCGCCGATGTAATCGGCAACGCCGCTCTCTTTCGGAGCGACAAAGTCCGAGAGGCAGGTGTTCGGACGGCCGTCGCGCTTCGAGAGCTGCTGACGCAAGCCGTGGAAGGTGGCGAGCACGTCGCTGCGGCTCTCGCCGGTATAGAGCTGGATGTCGTCGCCGACCGTGTTGGCTGGCCAGAAGCCGATCACCGCCTTCGGGTTGAACCAACGCTCCTCGACGATCTGCTTCAGCATCTTCTGCGCGTCGTCGAACAGCGCCTTGGCGGCCGGTCCCTGGACCGCATCGTCGAAGATTGCCGGGTAGCGGCCCTTGAACTCGTAGGTCTGCAGGAACGGCGTCCAATCGATATAGGGCACAAGGTCGGCCACCTCGTAGGAGCCGAACACTCGGGCATCGGTGAAGCTCGGCTTCTTTACCGAGTAGCCCGACCAGTCGATTTTGAAGGCATTGGCGCGGGCTTTCGCCAGCGGCAGGCGCTGCTTGTCGGCCTCCGAACGTGCATGGGCGTCGGCGACCTTCTTGTACTCGGCGCGGACGCTCTCGATCACACCGCCGCGGCTCTCCTTCGAGATCAGGCTCGACACCACGCCGACCGCGCGGCTGGCATCGGTGACGTAGACCGCCTGCCCGCGCTCGTAAGCCGGGTGAATCTTCACAGCCGTGTGGACGCGACTCGTCGTGGCGCCGCCGATCAACAGCGGCACGTCGAAGCCCTCGCGCTCCATCTCGCCGGCGACATGCACCATCTCGTCGAGGGAGGGCGTGATCAGGCCGGACAGGCCGATAATGTCGACCTCTTCCTTCTTGGCCGTCTCCAGGATCTTGGCAGCCGGCACCATCACGCCGAGATCGATGATCTCGTAGTTGTTGCAGGCGAGAACGACGCCGACGATGTTCTTGCCAATGTCGTGGACGTCGCCCTTCACGGTGGCCATCAGCACCTTGCCGGCGGCTTTGCGCTTGCCGTCGCCGCCATTGGCCTTCTTCTCCTCCTCCATGAAGGGTTCGAGATAGGCGACAGCCTGCTTCATCACGCGGGCCGACTTCACGACCTGCGGCAGGAACATTTTTCCTGAGCCGAACAGATCGCCGACGACGTTCATGCCAGCCATGAGCGGGCCTTCGATGACGTGGAGCGGACGCTCGACGCCCTGCCGGGCCTCCTCGGTGTCGGCGATGATGTACTCGGTGATGCCGTTGACCAGCGCGTGCTCGATGCGCTTGGCGACCGGCGCCTCGCGCCAGGACAGGTCGGCGGTCTTGGCTTTCGCCTCGCCGCCAGTCTTGAAGCGCTCGGCGGCCTCCAGCAGGCGCTCGGTCGAATCCTCGCGGCGATTCAGGACGACATCTTCGCAGAGCTCGCGGAGCTCAGCCGGGATCTCGTCATAGACCGCGAGCTGGCCGGCATTGACGATGCCCATGTCCATGCCGGCCTTGATGGCGTGGTACAGGAACACCGCGTGCATCGCCTCGCGCACTGGCTCGTTGCCGCGGAAGGCGAAGGACAGGTTCGAGACGCCGCCCGAGATATGGGCGTGCGGCAACGTCTCCCGGATCGTACGCGTCGCCTCGATGAAGGCCACGCCGTAGGGGTTGTGCTCTTCGATGCCGGTGGCGACCGCGAAGATGTTCGGGTCGAAGATGATGTCTTCCGGAGGGAAGCCGACCTGCTCGGTCAGCACCTTGTAGGCCTTGGTGCAGATCTCGACCTTGCGCTCGTAAGAGTCGGCCTGGCCCTGCTCGTCGAAGGCCATGACCACGACTGCGGCGCCGTAGGAGCGGCAGACCTTGGCGTCGTGGATGAACTTCTCGATGCCCTCCTTCATGGAGATCGAGTTCACGATCGGCTTGCCCTGCAGGCACTTGAGGCCGGCCTCGATCACCTCGAACTTCGAGGAATCGACCATGACCGGCACGCGCGAGATGTCGGGCTCGGCGGCGACGAGGTTCAGGAACTCAACCATCGC
Source organism: Methylobacterium gnaphalii (assembly GCF_007992215.1). GTDB lineage: Bacteria > Pseudomonadota > Alphaproteobacteria > Rhizobiales > Beijerinckiaceae > Methylobacterium > Methylobacterium gnaphalii. Next base: position 233,427 of record NZ_BJZV01000004.1, read on the forward strand.
CTTCTGCGAGTCGAGCAGGCCCTCGTCCATGTTCACGTCGATGACCTGAGCACCGGCCGCGACCTGATCGCGGGCGACGTCGAGGGCGGCGGCGTAGTCGCCGTTGGTGATCAGCTTGCGGAACTTGGCCGAGCCGGTGACGTTCGTGCGCTCACCCACGTTCACGAAGGGGATGTCCTTCGTCAGCGTGAAGGGCTCGAGGCCCGAGAGCCGCATCAGGGGCTCGCGTTCGGGGATCCGGCGGGGCTTCTTGTCGGCGACGGCCTCGGCGATCGCGCGGATGTGGTCCGGCGTGGTGCCGCAGCAGCCACCGACCATGTTGACGAGGCCCGAGGCGGCGAACTCACCGACGAGCTTGCCCATCGCCTCCGGGCTCTCGTCGTAGAGGCCGAATTCGTTGGGCAGACCGGCATTCGGATAAGCGCAGACCAGGGTATCGCAGATGCGCGAAAGCTCGGCGATGTGACCGCGCATTTCCTTGGCGCCGAGCGCGCAGTTGAGGCCGAAGGTGAGTGGGCTCGAATGGCGCAGCGAGTGCCAGAAGGCCTCCGGCGTCTGTCCCGAGAGCGTGCGGCCGGAGAGGTCGGTGATGGTGCCCGAGATCTGGATCGGCAGCTTGATGCCGGTCTCCTCGAAGACCTGCCACGCGGCGGCGATTGCCGCTTTGGCATTGAGCGTATCGAAGATCGTCTCGATCAGGATCAGCTCGGCGCCGCCGTCGATCAGGCCGCGCACCTGCTCGACATAGGCTTGCTTGACCTGGTCGAAGGTCACGGCGCGGAAGCCGGGGTTGTTCACGTCCGGCGAGATCGAGAGCGTACGGTTGGTTGGGCCGATGGCACCGGCCACGAAGCGGCGGCGGCCATCCTGCTCCTCTGCGAGCTTGGCGGCCTCGCGGGCGAGCCGTGCGCCCTCCTTGTTCAGCTCGTGGATGATCGACTCCATGCCGTAATCGGCCTGGGCGATCGTGGTGCCGGAGAAGGTATTGGTTTCGCAGACGTCGGCGCCCGCTAGGAAGTAGTCGAGGTGGATCTGCCGGATTGCGTCGGGCTGCGTCAGGATCAGGAGGTCGTTGTTGCCCTTCTGATCGTGGGCGTGATCCATGAACCGCGAGCCGCGAAAATCCGCTTCGCCGAAGCCGAGCCGCTGGATCACGGTACCCATGGCGCCGTCGAGCACGAGGATTTTTTCGGCCGCGCGCTCGCGCAGGGCCTTCTCGATCTCGGTGCCGTCGACGGGCGGGAAGTCGGTCATTGCATATCCTTCGGGACGCGAAGTCCCATCAACTCACATTGCCCTGAGGTGCCGGCGCGAAGCGGCGGCCTCGAAGGGTTGTTCAGATTCCACCGCGATCCCTGGAAGACCCTTTGGGGCCGCTGACGCGGGTGCCTCACGGTGAGGGGACTGAAAACAGCGTCTACGCCGCCTTCCGATCTGCCGCTTTCGGCGCCTGACCGCGCAGGCCGAGGATGTGGCAGATCGCATAGACCAGATCGGAGCGGTTCATCGAGTAAAAGTGGAAATCGTTGATCCCCGCATCGACGAGGTCGACGACCTGCTCGGCCGCTACCGCTGCCGCCACCAGCCGGCGCGTCTCGACATCGTCGTCGAGGCCCTCGAAGCGGGCGGCGAGCCAATAGGGCACCGAGGCACCGGTGCGCCGCGCGAAGTTTGCGGCCTGCTTGAAATTCTGCACCGGCAGGATGCCTGGAATGATCGGGATGGTGATCCCGGCCGCGCGCACCTTGTCGAGGTAGCGGAAATAGACCTCGTTATCGAAGAAGAACTGCGTGATCGCCTGATCGGCACCGGCATCGACCTTCGCCTTCAGCGCGTCGATGTCGGCTTCGAGAGAGGCGGCCTCGGGGTGAACCTCGGGATAGGCCGAGACGGAAACCTTGAAGTCGCCGACTTTCTTGATGCCGGCCACGAGGTCGCAGGCCTGGGCGTAGCCGCCCGGATGCGGGCGATAGGTGGTGCCGACACCGTCCTGCGGGTCGCCCCGCAGGGCCACGATGTGGCGTACGCCCGCGTCCCAGTAGGACCGCACGACATTGTCGATCTCCTCCTTCGTCGCATCGACGCAGGTGAGGTGCGCGGCCGGCTTCAGGTTGGTTTCCTTGACCATGCGCGCGACGGTGTTGTGCGTGCGCTCGCGGGTCGAGCCGCCGGCGCCGTAGGTCACCGAGACGAATTTCGGCTGCAGCGGCGCGAGCCGCTCGATCGACGACCACAGGATCTTCTCCATCTCGTCGCTCTTCGGCGGGAAGAACTCGATCGAGACGCGGATCGGACGGAAGCCGTCCCGGCTGGCGCGGTGGCTGTTGGCGGTGGGCATGGGATCGTCCTCTATGTCTTATCGGTTCAGACGAGGCTTTCGGTCGTGTCGGTCAAGCGACGGCGCGTTCGGAGTTCAGGGCGGCGACCGAGATTTCCTCGGCGAGCCAGAGCGTCACGGTGAGCGGATGCTCGGTGCCGTCGGTCGGGGCGATGTCGCGATGCTCGACATGGTCGAGTCCGGCCTCGACGAGCCAGTTCGAGACCTGATCGGCCGCGAAGCCGAGGCGCCGATGGGCCTGGGTCTCGCGTAAGGATTCGAGGCTGTGCGGCGCAAAGTCGACGACGAGCAGGCGGCCGCCCGGCGCGACGAGGCGCGCGGCCTCGCGCAAGGCGCGCGCCGGATCGTCGAGGTAGTGCAGCACCTGATGCACCACGACGAGGTCGAAGCTGCCGCGACCGAAGGGCGGCGCGTGGATGTCGCCCTGGCGCAGGTCGACCCGCGCGAGGCCAGCCTGTTCCAGATTGGCGCGCGCCACCGAAAGCATGGCGTGGCTGGAATCGAGGCCGGTTGCCCGGGCTGCCAATGGGGCAAGCAAGCCGAGCATGCGGCCGGTGCCGGTGCCGAGGTCGATCAGGCTGCGGATCGGTCTGTCGCCGAGCGCCTTCAGGACAGCCGCCTCGACCGTTGCCTCCGGCACGTGAAGCGAGCGCAGGCGGTCCCATTTCGGGGCCAACCGCGCGAAGAAGGCTTGGGCCGATTCGGCACGCAACTCGCGCACCGCATCGAGACGGGCGCGGTCCTCCGACAGGGGAGGCGTCTCGCGGTCGAGCCCGGAGATCACCGGATCGATGAGGCCGATGCTCGCCTCGCGCAGGCGAAAGAACGCCCAGGCGCCTTCGCGATGCCGCTCGACGAGTCCCGCTTCGACCAGCAGCTTGAGGTGGCGCGAGATACGCGGCTGAGACTGACCGAGGATATCGGTCAGGTCGGTCACGGAAAGTTCGCCATCGGCGAGCAGGGCGAGGATGCGCAGCCGCGTCTCCTCAGCGACGGCACGCAGCATGCCGACGGCGTCCGCAAAGGGAAGTGGTGCTGTCACGATCGGGCTCGCATCAGACATAAAGATATCTTTATGTGCGACGAGGGCTTTTGGCAAGCCTTTTCAAACAGCATGGTTGGAGCGGCGTTGCTGCTCGCAGCCCGCCCCGGCCGAGCCGGCGTAAAAGGCGGTGAGGCCGAGCAGCAGCGTCGAGGCGGTGCGGCGGGCGATCAGGGCCCGATCTCGCCGGTGCGTTGCTGGACCGTCTGCCGGAGGCGGACGCGGATTGCGCTCACAGGGCCGCCGGCACAGCGGGCGTCCCGTTCGAGAAGCCTCTCGCGACTTTCGCGCAGGAGGTGGAGGCGGGCGTCGCGACATGGCAGACGTTCGACCTGCCCCAACGATGTCGTCGCACCTCAAGAGTGTTGCGGCCGTTCCTCTGTCGCGCGTTCGGGGAGTGGGGCTTCCACCGTGAACACGACGCCGCGCGGACGGTACGCGATCTCTGCCGTGCCGCCGAGTTCGGAGGCGAGTGCCCGCTCGATCATGCGCGTGCCGAATCCTCGCCGTGAAGGCTCGGCCACCGGCGGCCCACCGATCTCTTCCCAGCGCAGCCAGAGCAGCGGCGGCCGAGAGCCGTTCACGACGTCCCAGTTGAGGATCACGTGGCCCTTGTCATTCGACAAGGCGCCGTACTTCATCGCATTCGTCGCCAGTTCGTGCAGCGCCATCACGAAGGCCAAGCTCAGGCGCGGTGACAGCCAAATCTTGGGGCCACCTGCCTTGAAGCGGTCGGCTGCGCCATTGCGGAAGGGCTGGATGGCTCCCTCCACGATCTCGGCGAGGGTGGCCCCCTCCCAGCTCTCCCGCGTCAACACATCATGGGCAGCCGCGAGGGATTGCAGCCGGGCATCCAGCATTTCGCCTGCCTCTTTCAGGGAGGTGGCGTTGCGCAGGGTCTGGTGCGCAATCGACTGCATCGTAGCCATCGAGTTCTTCACCCGATGGTTCAATTCGCCCGCGAGGAGAAAACGATGCTCTTCGCCGCGCTTGCGCTCGGTGATGTCGATCGACACCCCCGCCATGCTCAGGGGCTCTCCATCCGCTCGGTAGAAGGTCTGGCCCCTGACCTGCAGCCAACGCACCTCTCCCTGAGGCGTACGCACGCGGTACTCGATGTCGTAGTCGCCATCGTTGGCAATCGATGCCTGCACGGCTGCCTGCATCCGTTCCCGATCTTCAGGAAGAATGGCGCCGATCAGTTCGTCGTAGCCGAATGGTTCACTGGCATCCCTACCGAAATTTTCCTTGCAGCCGTCGGAGGCCACCAATCGTAACTCGGTCAGGTCAAGCGTCCAGGACCCGAAACGCCCTGCTTTGAGAGCGAATTTCATGCGCTCCTCGCTGCGGGTGAGATCACTGGTTCGCCGCTCGACCTCCCGCTCGAGTGCGTCGCGGTCTTTCTGGATGCGCACCAGCTTGTCGCGCTCCAGCGTGACGTCGAATTGCGACGCGAAGAAATACGTGAGGTCGCCGTCGCGATCGAAGACCGGAGAGATCAGAAGGCGGTTCCAGAACAGCTCGCCATCCTTCTTGTGGTTGAGCAGCTCGATTTCAATTGGAACGCGCCGTTCGATGGCATCGCGTATTCTGTCCACGTCCTCGCGACGTGTTTCCGGGCCCTGCAGGAACCGACAGTTCTGGCCGATTATTTCGTCGGGACTATAGCCCGTCAGCCGGCAGAACGCCTTGTTGGCAAATACGATTGGATTGTCAGGCTTGCTAGGGTCCGTAATCAGCATCGGCATCCGCGTTGCCCGGACAGCGGCAGCAAACGGATCGGAGCTCGCTTCGGATCGGATGATTTCCGCGCCGATACGGTCGTGCTCTTGGTGGTCGGTCAATGCTTTGCCGCCCCCCGCGCGACGTCAGCGGCTATATGGCCGCTTTGACGGAAGCTTAGCATAGCGCAATTGAGTTGTGCACATGCACATTAGTCGCAAGAGCACATAATAACGGTACGATTCGATACCTTTAGGTCGTTGGGTGAGATGTTAGACCGTTCGGGATTCTCGATATCTCAGCGGTCGAGATGTCTCGCGTGACCGTTGCGGGCAGCCCTCTATCAAGAGGTTCGACAAGAGGCCGGCGGCGGCAGGCATTGTTCCAATCGCAGGGCAGCCGCTCTGCTTGCGGGATCATCCGCCCGGTTCCGACACGTCCCATTCAAGTCTTGGCGGGAGCGGTGCAAGCGAGGAAAGAGGACTCGCAGGGCTCGAAATGACCTGCGTTCAACGGGGTTTGTAGCCTCAATCCTGTCACTCGGAATCGCCGACGACGAATTCCGGGTTCACGAACGGCCTCAGTGCTGGATCGGAACCGTGCATCAGGGGTCATTCCGGGTTCCGCTGCGCGGCCCCGGAATGACGGTGGCGATGTTACCTTCGCGGACGATCAGCCGTGGATGCCGGCCTGCTTCTCGATGGCCGCGAGCAGAGTGCAGATCGCAATGCCTTCCGCAGCAGCTTTCACGTCCGAGAGCGACGGGAAGGTCGGTGCGAGGCGCAGCGTGCGGTCGTGCTGGTCCTGGCCGTAGGGTGAGGTCGCGCCAGCCGGGGTCAAGGCGATGCCGGCCTCCTTGGCGAGCGAAACGATCCGCTTGGCGGTGCCTTCGACAGCGTTGAGGGTAACAAAGTAGCCACCCGCCGGCCGCAGCCACTCAGCCGCACCAGTGCCGCCCAGCTTCGCTTCGAGGATCTGAAGCAGGGCCTCGAACTTCGGCGCGACGATCTGCGCCTGCTTCTCCATATGCGCCTCAAGGCCGGCATGGTCCTTCAGGAAGCGAACGTGGCGGAGCTGGTTCAGCTTGTCCGGCCCGATGGTGCGGAAGAAGGCGCGCTCCAGGTACCAGCGCACGTTCTCCGGCGAACTCGCGAAGAAGGCGAGGCCGGCGCCTGGCAGCGTCACCTTCGAGGTCGAGGCGAAGATGAAGGCGCGGTTCGGGTTTCCCGCCTCGGCGCAGAGCGCGAGGATATCGGGGATGGTGTGGTGGTCCTTGGTGAGGTGGTGGACCGAATAGGCGTTGTCCCAGAAGATGCGGAAATCCGGGGCGGCCGTCTTCATAGCCGCGAGCCGCCGGGAGGTTTCCAGTGAGTAGGTCTCACCCGAGGGGTTAGAGTATTTCGGCACGCACCAGATGCCCTTGACGGCATGGTCCTCGACGAGGCGCTCGACCATGTCCATGTCGGGACCCTCGCCCGTCATCGGCACCGGGATCATGCGGATGCCGAGTTCCTCGCAGATCGCGAAGTGGCGGTCGTAGCCGGGCACCGGGCAGAGGAAGGTCGGCGCACCCTCGCTCCAGGGAGCATTCGAGTCCGGCACGCCCTTCAGCAGGGCAGAGACGATGGTGCCGTGCATGAGCGCGAGGCTGGAATTGTCGCCGACGACGATCTGGTCGGCCGGCGCCTGGATCATCTGCGAGAACAGCCTGCGGGTCTCGGGCAGGCCATTGAGGCCGCCGTAGTTGCGCGCGTCGACGTTGCCCTCAGCGAAGTAATCGCCGTTGCCGGGCAGCGTCAGCATGGCGTTGGAGAGATCGAGCTGTTCGGGCGAGGGTTTGCCGCGGGTCATGTCGAGCTTGAGCCCGCGCGCCTTGAAGGCTTCGTACTCCGCACGCACGGCGTCATGGCGGCTGCGGAGCGTCTCGGAATCCATGCTGGTGAGCGTCGTCATCGTGGTCTCAGACTGCGAAGGGGCAAACGGGCAGTGTCGGGCCCTCCCATACAAGCGGCGGCTCGTTCTGTGTAGGGAGCGCCGGTGACAGCTCCCATGCAGTGTCAAATGGGCACTTCCCACAGCCAGGCCGCGCCCCGTACGCCGGAGGCGTCGCCGTGCAGGCTCGCCCGGACCGGCGTGTCGAAGACGTCGGAGAAGACATGCGGCGTGATGGCCGCAGGCAGGCCGTCGATCAGTTCCGGCACGCGCGAAAGTCCACCGCCGAGAACGATCACGTCCGGATCGAGGATATTCACGACATGGGCGATGCCCCGGCCCATCCGGTCGAGATAGCGCGCGAAGGTGTGATGCGCGGCCGGCTCGCCCGCGCGCATGGCGGCAACGATCGCCTCACCGCTGAGCGTCTGCCCGGTGCTGCGGGCGTGATCCGCGGCGATGCCGGGACCGGACAGCCAGGTCTCGATACAGCCATGGCGCCCGCAATAGCAGGCGGGACCGGGCCGTTCGTCGTCGCGGGGCCAGGGAAGCGGGTTATGACCCCACTCACCGCTGACGCGCCCGCGTCCCGATAGCGGGCGCCCGCCGATGGCGATGCCCGAGCCCACGCCGGTGCCGAGGATCACTGCCCAGACGAGATGCGCGCCGGCGCCTGCGCCATCCGTGGCTTCCGAGACGGCGAGGCAGTTGGCGTCGTTCTCGACCCGCACCGGGCGTCCGAGCGCCCTTGCGACATCGGCCTCGAAAGGCCGGCCGATCAGCCAGGTCGAATTCGCGTTCTTGATCAGCCCGGTCGCTGGTGCGACCGCACCGGGCATCCCGATGCCGACGCTGGCACCGGTGATGCCGGCCTCGGCCTCGATCGCCGTTACCAGAGCGGCGATGGCAGCGAGCGAGCCGGCATAGTCGCCGCGCGGCGTTGGAATGCGCTGCGTGGCGAGGGTTCGCCCGTCCGGAGCCAGCACGATCCCGGCAATCTTGGTGCCGCCGAAATCAATGCCGATGCGTGCGCGGCTCAAAACCGGCGGTCGCCTACTGTGCAGCGACTACGGTGGCGCCCGGCTTGTCGACATCCGAAATCACGTCGGGCGCGTGATCGGAGATGTCGGTACCGATCGCGACCGGATGCGCCATCACCTGACGCAGCTTCGCCTTGTCGAGCTCGCCCTCCCAGCGGGAGACCACCACCGTGGCCACGCCGTTGCCGACAAGGTTGGTCAAGGCGCGGCACTCGGACATGAACTTGTCGACGCCGAGCACCAGGGTCATCGCGGCGACCGGAACCGGGTTGCCGGGGATGGCGGCGAGCGTCGCAGCCAGCGTGATGAAACCCGCGCCGGTGACGCCTGAGGCGCCCTTCGAGGTCAGCATCGCGACGAGAAAGATCGTCGCGTATTGCCAGAAGGTCAGATCCGCACCCACTGCCTGCGCCAGGAACAGGGTGGTGAGCGTCATGTAGATGTTGGTGCCGTCGAGGTTGAACGAGTAGCCGGTCGGGATGACGAGACCGACCACCGAGTCCGAGGCGCCGAGGCGCTTCATCTTCGTCATCATGTGCGGCAGCACCGTCTCCGAGGACGAGGTGCCGAGTACGATCAGGAGCTCGTCCTTGATGTAGGCGAGGAACTTGAAGATCGAGAAGCCCGAGAAGGCCGCGATGCCGCCCAACACCACGAGCACGAAGAGCAGCGAGGTGATGTAGAAGGTTCCAACGAGCCAGGCGAGGTCGACGACCTTGCCGATGCCGTACTGGCCGATGGTGAAGGCCATCGCGCCGAAGGCACCGATCGGCGCGAGCTTCACGATAATGCCGATGATGCGGAAGAACACCTGACCCGCGGCCTCGATGCCGTGGGTGATGCTCTCGCCCTTTGCCCCCATGCCCGTGAGCACGACGCCGGTGAGGATGGAGACCAGGAGGACCTGGAGCAGGTCGCCTTCGGCCAGCGCGTGGAAGAAGCTCTTGGGAATGATCGCAAGGATGTGCGCGACCGTTGAATCGCTCGCGGCGAGCTTCGCGTAGCCCTCCACCGCCTTGGCGTCGAGCTTGGACGGATCGGCGCCGAAGCCTGCGCCCGGCTTGACGACTTCGCCGACCACGATGCCGATGAAGAGCGCGAAGCTCGAGACCACCTCGAAATAGATCAGGGCCTTCAGGCCGACGCGGCCGACCTTCTTGAGATCGCCGATCGAGGCGATGCCATGGACGATCGTGCAGAATATGATCGGCGCGATCATCATCTTGATCAGCGCGATGAAGCCATCACCCAGCCATTTCAGCGACTTACCCTGGTCCGGATAAAGCCATCCGAGCAGAACACCTAGCACGATCGCAATCAGCACCTGGATGTACAACACTTTGTACCAGGGAGTGTGATGCGCGGCAGGTGCGGCTGCCCCTGGATGATGTGTGATCGACTGGGCCATTTTTCCTCGCCGCTGACACTCGACCGTGCCGGCCCCTTTCGGGCTTGGATGGACGCTAGCGGGTTTGCCATTGCCGCTCAACGGCATGTCGGTAGTTTGCTGGCGCTCAGCTTGTGAGAAAGTTGTCGAAACTGTGGCATGGCCTCTTTTGCGCCACACCGCGGAGTGCCACGAATATTCGCCCAGCTCAGCTTCTGTACTCGGCGATTTTTCTGCCGGTTACAGATGGTCCGCTGGTGACCACTGCTGAGCGCGGAGTTTTCCCGTGATCGTCTTCAGACTAGCTGAAACGGCCGTTATGGCCGTTCTTTCGTTGTGCGCACTTGTCACGATTGCTGCCGCCCCTGCACAGGCGGACGTTGTTGCGAAGATCGACAAGTCGAACCAGCGCATGCGGGTCTACGTCAACGGCACCTTGAGACACGATTGGGCGGTCTCGACGGCGCGAAAAGGCTTCGTCACGCCGAGCGGAAGCTACCGCGTCGGCCACATGGCGCGAATGCATTACTCGAGGAAATACCATAATTCGCCAATGCCTTACTCGCTATTCTTCCGTGGCGGCTACGCGATCCACGGCACTTATGCGGTAGGTCATCTCGGGCGTCAGGCGAGCCACGGCTGCATCCGCTTGGCGCCGGCTCACGCGGCTGCGCTCTACGAGCTGACGCGGATCTATGGCGGCACGCGGGTCGTGATCCGCTAGCTTTTCAAGGTTTCACTTGATCGGATCGGACGCGTGGCGTCCGATCCGTAGAGCGGCGTCAGCTCTGGTTCGTGCGACGAGGGCGGACGGTCCAGCGTTCGAACGAATTGCCTGCATCGTCGTCCTTGGCCGGTTCCTTCGGCTGTTGAATTGCGGCGCTGAGGGCTTGCGACAGGCTCTCGATCACGTCGTCGATACGCGCGTCGCCCTTGTCTTCAGCCGGCGCTGCCGCCTTGGGTGCCTCGGTAGGTGTTGGTGCAGGAGGTTGCGCCTCGACGGCGGACTCCGGAGCCTTCACCTCGGCCGGTTCCGGCGGGGGTGCTTCCGCTACGGTAGCAGGTGCCGGTGGTGCGACTGGTGCGGGAGCCGGAGCTGCCGGGATCGGCGTCGTATCGGTCAGGGGCGAGCGCCGCACGCTGCTGCCGAAGCCGAAGCGCGGCTCGATCAGATCGAGCACTGCGTTGAGGGCGGCGTTCGTCAGGCCAATCTCGCCGACAGCCGGCACGCCCTGCGTAGCTACCGAATGACGATCGTAGCCCGTCTCTTTCGAGACCTCGGTGCCGAACCAGGCCGGCACCACGAAGGCATTCGCGCTGGCCTCGTCGTCGAAGGACACGTTGGCGATGTCGAGCCCAGTGGGCGTGACATAGCGGTCGATCTGGACGTCGCGGCCGCCGAGCGGAACGATGGTGCGCTCGTAGACAGCCTTGCCGGAGCAGACGTCGAGCAGCGCGTCACCATGGACGCGCGGCACTTCGGTGCGCTCTTCCGTCGAGCGGCCCTCTGAATCCGTGGTGACAAGCACGAGATGGCAATCCTGCCCGTCAATCCGGACGAAGGACGTGCGCCCGGCCTGCGGGGCGAAGTAGCCTTCGGTAATGCGAGAGCCGCCTCGCTCCTTGCGGATCAGTCGCACGAGCGACGGTGCAATCAGAAAACGCCGGACGACACTCATACGCTCACCTCCCCGCGGGGTTCGACGTCGAGCGGCCTGTTCGCTTTGGCCGGAATCGCGCCGCCGGCGCCAAGCCGTCGTCTCGAAACCGGGGAAGCGAAGTCGCTCGGCATCTCTATGCCGTTCATCGCTAAGCGAAACGCCGTCGAAATCAAGACAGTTCACCCTTTGTCACGACGGCATTAACCCTCTCGTCCCCATACAACGCCCTCCGTGCATCGGCAGGATCAGTTCGCCGGTTCGAAGTGTAGCGAGACGCCGTTCATGCAGTAGCGCAGCCCCGTCGGCGCCGGACCGTCGTTGAAGACGTGCCCGAGGTGGCCTTGGCAGCGCGCACAATGCACCTCGGTCCGGGTCATGCCGTGGCTGCGGTCGACAGTGGTCTCCACGGCGCCTTCCAGAGGCTCGAAGAAGCTTGGCCAGCCACTGCCGGACTCGTACTTTGTGGCCGTCTCGAATAGTGGGGCGCCGCAGCCGACGCAGTTGTAGATGCCCGCGCGCTTCTCGGCGTTGAGGCAGCTCGAACCGGGCCGCTCAGTGCCATGCTCGCGCAGGACACGGTACTGCTCCGGCGTCAGGCTCTGGCGCCATTCCGCGTCGCTGCGCGTTTCAGGCGGCCTAATCGTGCCGGCATCGTGCTCGGCCATGGGTGTCCTCCAGGTCTCGTGGTCTTATCGTTGCCCCGATATGGGGTCTTGGCACTGATTGAGCGAGGCTGGAAGACGCTTCAGGCTGCCGCGCCCACCGTGTCGGCCATCCGAGCTTGGCGCTCGCCGAGCGCCCGTTCGCGGCCGGTCGTGGAATCCCGTGCCGTCTGGTGCTCGATCTCCGCGTTGATCTCGCCGCCCAGAAGCACGATCGTCGCCGAGATCCAGATCCAGGTCATGAAGCCGATCACGGCGCCGAGCGAGCCGTAGGTCTCGTTATAGGAGCCGAAGCTCGCGACGTACCAAGAGAACAAAATCGAGGCGATGATCCAAAGCAGTCCGGCCACAGCACCGCCGACGCCGACCCAACGCCAGCGCGCAGGTTCGCGGCTCGGCCCGTATCGGTAGAGGATGGTCAGGCCGCCGAGCAGCACGATCAGCAAGGCCGGCCACCGCAGCATTGCTAGCGCCCAGGCTCCGTCGCCAAGGCCGATGAAGTTGAACACCAGGGGCAGGACGACGATCGCCGAGAGCGCGAGGATCACAAAGAGGAGCGCGCCGATGGTGAAGGTCAGCGAGCGCAGGTTCAGCCAGAAGAAATTGCGCTTCTCCTCCTCCTCGTAGACCACATTTAGTGCATCGAACATCGCCTTCATCGCGGCATTCGCGCTCCATAGCGAAATCACGAGCGTGGTGAAGAAGGTCAGCCCAAGCGTCCCGCTGCCCTTGGCTGCGATACGCTTCACTTGCGCGCCGATAATCTCGATGGCCGAATCCGGCAGCACGCCGCGTAGGCTGGCCAGATGATCGTTGATGGTGCCTGCATCCGAGACCAGGCCGTAGCATGTCACGAGTGCTGCGATGGCCGGGAATAATGAGAGAAGAGTGTAGAACGTGACGCCCGCTGCGACGGAGAGCACGCGGTCATTGTTGAATTCCTGGAAGACCCGGAAAGCAATGTCCTTCCAGCCCGGCGCCTGGATCTCGGTAGGATTCTTCGCGGCGCGGCCGCGGTCGGCCTGTGTAGCAGCGACCCAGAGCGCGCTGCGGCCCTCGTGCGAATGCGCGCCGCCATTGCGTTCGCGCCTTTCCGGCATTGTGCTGTCGGGGCGTGCGGATCGCGAGCGGCGGGGGCTCGCGGCGATCACGATCAGCGCCGCGCCGAGCGCTAGAGTCCACAGGATCGGCGATGCCTCGCCGTTTCGATCGGGCGGAGATGTGAGAGGCGACGACATCGGCAATGGAGGGCCTGATCCGGGAGGACGGAACTCAACGAAGATCAGGCTTGGCTGTTCCACCCGTGTTCGCCCTGATGCAATGAGCACTTAAGTTGCGTGCCGGGATAGTGAGAGCGGCGATGACTGCGTGTTCTGCGCAGTTCGTCCTGATGCGCAGTCGATAGATTTTGAAAAATCAGATAACCCGAAAAATATGCAGTAATTATGCATCATTTGATATCATAAAATTGATCTGCGTTTGAGCACTAGCGTGCCAAACATGGCAAAATCTGCGTAGAGATTTGAGCCAAGGTCGGCCGGCCGCTAAGGCTGTAAGGATCATGCGCTCAGTTCGACATGCGCGCGTCTAGGCGCCGTGGAGATCGGCATGTCAGACATTCGGAAGAGTGGGCTGCCCGAGGACGATCAGCACCCGGTCCGCACCTATCGCGTCGTGGCTCTCGACGACGACGGCAGGGTGAATGCGAGCACCACGTTGCCGGCCATCGACGACGAGGCTGCCAAGCGCTTTGCCCGGCGCATGGCCAAGGGCTTTGCTGTCGAGCTCTGGGATGGACTGCGCTTCATTGAGCATTACGACAGCCGCGAGACGGCCTCGTACGGTTGCGGTTGATCGATTGGGACGTCGTTCGCCCGTTGCAGGGTAGGAGCCGTCCGCGCACCGATGCATAAAGCAAGGACAGGGCGGGGGGCCGTATCCGGCTTCGCTGTTCGCGAAGTCTCCGTAAAGAATTCTCGCATTGCGATTGTTTCGCCAGCTCATCAGGTTTCCTGCAGCGACAATGGTCGGTGGAGGACGGTGATGGGCTCGCAGACGCTCGCGGTAGATGATGGTCAGTCTGCACAGGACTGGCAGACCGCCATCGCGATCGGGTTTCTCGCGCTGACATGGTTTGGCGCGGCGCTCGATCGGCGCGGCACCATCCTCGACAGATCGTCGGCAGCCTCCCGTATGACCGATAGGAGCGCCGTGCCGCTCACCGATGCTGAGTTGGTTCGGGAGATGCTCGCGCACGATTGATGCTAGTACCGTCCGCGGCATGACAGCCGTTCAGCCGTCCCGGTACAGCCCGGCATGGGTCTCGCGCAGCAGGTTCTTTTGAACCTTGCCCATGGCATTGCGCGGCAGATCATCCGCGAAGAGCACGCGCTTCGGCTGCTTGAAGCGGGCCAGCCGTCCCTCGAGCGCCTCGAGGATGGCGGCTTCATCCCGTGCCTCGGGACTGGCGACGACCACCGCTGTGACGCCCTCGCCGAAATCTGCATGCGGCAGGCCGATCACGGCCGACTCGACGATGCCGGGAAGCCCATCGATCTCGGTCTCGATCTCCTTCGGATAGACGTTGTAGCCACCGGTAATGATGAGGTCCTTGCCGCGTCCGACGATGTGAACGTATCCGCGTGCATCTACTTTGCCGAGATCGCCGGTGATGAAGAAGCCGTCGGCCTTGAACTCGGCGGCAGTCTTTTCGGGCATACGCCAATAGCCTTTGAAGACGTTCGGGCCCTTCACCTCGATCATGCCCACATCCCCGTCCGGCACGAGCGCGCCCGTCTCCGGATCAACCACGCGCAGCGCCACGTCCGGCAGCGGGAAGCCAACAGTGCCGGCGATACGATCGCCCTCGTAAGGGTTTGAGGTGCTCATGTTGGTCTCGGTCATGCCGTAGCGCTCGAGGATGGCGTGACCGGTGCGGGCGGACCACTCGCGGTGCGTCTCGGCAAGCAGCGGAGCCGAGCCGGAAATGAACAGGCGCATATGCGCGGTGGCCTCCCGAGTCAGGCCGGGCTGCTTGAGAAGCCGCGTGTAGAAGGTCGGCACGCCCATCATGACGGTGGCCCGCGGCATCACAGATAGGATCTGCCCCGCATCGAGCTTCGGCAGCCAGAGCATCGATGCGCCGGCGATCAGCACGGTGTTGGTGGCGACGAATAGGCCGTGGGTGTGGAAGACCGGCAGGGCATGAATCAGCACGTCCTCGGGCGTGAAGCGCCACGCCTCGGCGAGGGTCAGGGCGTTCGAGGCGAGATTGCCGTGGCTGAGCATGGCGCCCTTCGAGCGCCCGGTCGTGCCGGAGGTATAGAGGATCGCAGCGAGGTCGTCGGACCCGCGCGCGATATCTTCGAATCCATGACCGGCGGCGTCGGCGGCGTCTCTCATGCTGCCGTTGCCGTCGCTCCCGAGGGTGAGCAGTGTGAGGACGCCGGCTGCCTTCGCGACCGGCGCGAGGGCAGCCTCGCGAGCCGGATCGCAGACGAAGACGGCCGGCTCGGCATCCCCGAGGAAGTAGGCAATCTCCCGATCGGTATAAGCGGTATTGAGGGGCAGGAAGACGGCACCGACTCGCACCGCGCCGAGGAATAGGAAGATCACCTCAGGGCTCTTTTCGACCTGAGCCGCGACCCGATCCCCTGGCTTTACGCCCTGCGCCGCAAGGGCCGAGGCGTAAGCGCCCGAGCGCGCGACGAGGTCGGCGTAGCTGATGCGAAGCCCATCCGGCGTCTCCAGCATCGTCTTGCTCGCCGGCTCCGGCGGAAGATGCGCGAGGATGAGGTCGAAGAGATGATTGGCCATTGCGTGCCGTCGGCGTTTCCGGTCCCGACAATGGGATTGGCGCGGTTCAGTGCAGCGTTCAAGTCCGCCGGCGATCAGCCCGGCGGAATGCGTCCGACCGAGCAGAGCGTGCGCAGGGATGATGAACCCGGATCCGCGTAGCAACTTGCCGACCAACCGCTTTGCTGGATGAAAGACTTGCGGCGCTCGCGCAGGGCCGTCTCGTAGGCTCGCACCAGCGCGGCTTCGACGGTGGCCGGCGGCACGTCGATTGCAATTCCGCCAGCGGTCGACAGGTCGCGGTAATAGGCGGCGGACGGGCTCGGATCGGACGATGAGGCCTGGATGATCGGCTCGGCGCGGCAGGTGATGTCGATCTTGAGGCCGCTGGCGGAACGCACGTCGATACTGGGGCCGACCCGCCGCCCGACCTTCTTGGCGCCGGTGGCTTCGGCGATCCGCCCGACCAAGGCGTCGCATTCGTCAGCCTGCGCGGCGGTCGAAAGGAGAAGAAGGCAGGCGAGAGCAGTCCGGATCATCGGGGCAGTCTTTGGCAAAGGCACTGCGGGAAGTCGAGGCTGTTTCGTCCGGTCCTACAAACGCTCGCGCAGGCTTGACCGGAGGGCCAGCGCAATCGCAGGTGCAGGTCGGTTCGCGGAGGAGCGGGTTTCATGATCGGGCGCGTTTGTGCAGCTTTGGCACTGATCGCCAGCGCGGGATGGCCCGCGGCCGCTCAGCAACCGGCGGCTCCCGGTCCGGCAGCTCAGCTGGAGCTGCCGCACGAGCGCTCCAAGCCCCGCCGGCCGCGGCAGCCTCAGCAGCCGATCATGGTCTACGATGCCCGCATTGAGGCGGGCGATCTGCGTATCTCGGGAAGCGTGCGCAAGGGTGGCTTGATCGTCGTGCTCGACGACGACATCTCGGTAGCGGCCGACGCCCGCGGCCGCTTTACCTTCCGGCTGCCATACCGCCCACGCACCTGCATCGCCACGCTGAAGGTTGAAGAGGACGAGCGCGAGGCTGTCATCGCTAATTGTGCTCCAGAGGGTGAGGCTGGGCCGAAGGGTGAGCCCGGCCCGGCAGGACCGCAGGGCGTGGCGGGCGTCCAAGGACCGCAGGGGATGGCAGGCCCGGCTGGTGCTCCAGGAGCGCCAGGGCCGGCTGGTCCCAGGGGTGAGGCTGGCGCCAAGGGCGAACCAGGCCAGCCGGCGGCGCCGGCACAGGCCAGCTCGCCGCTGCGGGCGCTACATGCCGGCGCCTGCCCGGAGGGTGGCTGCGAACTCACCTGCGAGAGCGGCGAGGTGCTGGTCTCGGCCTATTGCCTCGGCACCGCCAACCCGAGCTACCGAGCTGGCGCGGACGGCTCTACTACGGTGACCTGCCCGGCTGGCGGTGAGGGCATGATGGCCATCTGCGCGAGACCCTGAGCGCTTCCGGATCCTAGGCGGGACTGTAGTGCGCATACCTCTGTCCCCGGGTGCGGGAAGAGGGTTCCGCACCATCCGGGCCGATCGATCTGAAGCGGGTTCAGCCGCGCGTCTCGCGCAGCCAGTCGATCAGGCCGCTGGCGGCTGCGCGGCCGCTCGCAAAACTCGCCTGAAGCAGGTAGCCGCCGGTCGGCGCCTCCCAGTCGAGCATCTCGCCGGCCAGAAAGCTGCCGGGGTGGGCGCGCAGCATGAAGCGCGCGTCGAGTTCGTCGAAGGATACGCCGCCAGCTGTCGAGATCGCTCGGGCGATCGGTGCGGGCTCTAGGAGGCGCAGGGACGCAGCTTTGATGCTTGCGGCGAGGGCCGCGGGGGTGTCGGGCAGGTGTCGGCCATAGGCTTCCCGCAACAGGCCAGCCGCGACTGGGCTGAGACCCGCATTCTTGCGCAGCCGTGTTGCCAGCGACGCACCGGGTTTCGGATGACCAAGGCGCTGGGCTAAAGCCTCCGCGTTGAGATCGGGGCGCAGATCGAGAACCAGCGTCGCGGCGCCGTCAGCCTGGATCGCTTCGCGGATCTCCCGCGAGAGCGCGTAGACCGCGCCGCCCTCGATGCCTTGCGCGGAGATCATTGCCTCGCCGCGAACCTGCTTGTCGCCGAGCCGCAGGCCGACCCGCTTCACCGGCTCGCCCGCGAAGCGTCCAGCAAAATGCTCCGACCATCGTACCGCGAAGCCGACATTGGCCGGAAGCAGCGGCGCAACCGCGACGCCGCGGCTTCGGAGCAGTGAAACCCATGCGCCGTCCGAGCCGAGCCGCGGCCAGCTCGCGCCGCCCATGGCGAACAGGCAGGCGCGCGGTCGAATCTCGACGGCGCCGTCGGGGCCTTCGAAGGAGAGCGCGGTGCCATCCCAGGTCGTGAGGCGGTGGCGGGTGCGGATCGTGACACCGAGCCCACCGAGCCGGGCGAGCCAGGCGCGTAGCAGCGGCGAGGCCTTGAAGTTCTTCGGAAACACCCGTCCGCTCGACCCGACGAAGGTCGGCTGACCGAGCCCTTCGCACCAATCACGTAAGGCATTGGGCGGGAAGGTCTCGACCGCCTTGCGCAGCACCACATGCGCCGGATGGTAGCGATCGAGAAAAGCGGGAAGCGGCTCCGAATGGGTGAGATTGAGGCCACCTCGGCCGGCGATCAGCAGCTTGCGGCCGACCGATGGCATCCGTTCGTAGACTGTCACACGCTGACCTTCCGCAGCCAGCACCTCGGCCGCAGCCAACCCGGCGGGGCCGCCGCCGACCACTGCGATGTTCTCGTCTCGCACCATGTCAGGGGGCAGGCCGCGCCGCGGGTATGCCTGTCAACCCTTTGCGCGAGATGTTCTCGGCGAACACTGCCCTTGATTCGCCAGACTCCGCTCGCTAACTCGCGGCCATCGGCTGCGGGCCCCTCTGGCGGACGCATTCTCATGCCTCCGTGATGTCGGAGCCGATGCTCTCTTCAACGAAGCTTGGGCTCCGCAGACGATGGACTTCCTGCATATTCTATGGCTCGGCCAGCCCGTCTGGATGTGGCTCGGGTTCCACGTGGTGGTCGTGACGCTGATGGCGCTCGATCTTGGCCTGCTCCACCGGGACAAGAGCCGCGTGATCGGGGTCAAGGAAAGCCTGATCCTTACCACCTGCTACCTCGTCCTCGGCCTCGCGTTCGGAGGCTGGGTCTGGTGGTACATGGGCCGCACACACGGCGAGGAGTTCGTGACTGGATTGGTCATCGAATACTCGCTGTCGATGGACAACGTCTTCGTCATCGCGGTCATTCTCACCGCGCTCGGCGTGCCGCGATCGGCTCAACATCGGGTCCTGGTCTGGGGAATTCTCGCCGCCGTCCTGCTGCGCGGGTTGATGATCGGGCTCGGCTCAGCGCTGGTCGCCCAGGCGCATTGGGTGCTGTCTCTGTTTGCCGCCTTCCTGATCTATGCCGGCCTGAAGATGCTGTTCTCCAAGGAGGAGGGCGAGGCGGATGTCGAGAACAGCGCCTCGCTGCGCTTCCTGCGCCGGCACCTGCGCGTCACGAAGGAGCCGCATGGCCAGCGGTTCATCGTGCGCCTGCCTGATCCCAAGTCCGGCAAGGCGGTTCTGTGGTTCACCCCGCTCGCGTTGGCGCTGACGGCGGTAAACATCGCCGACGTGATCTTCGCGGTTGACAGCGTTCCGGCGATTTTCGCCATCACCACCGACCCGTTCATCGTCTACACGTCGAACATCTTCGCCATCCTCGGACTGCGCTCGCTCTATTTCGCGCTGGCGGCGATGGTGGAGCGCTTTGCGTACCTGAAGACGGCGCTAGCCTTCATCCTGATCTTCATCGGCGCCAAGATCGTTGTCGCCGATACACTCGGCCTCGTGGACCTGCCGCCCTGGGTCTCGCTTGCGGTGACCTTGGTGCTGCTGACCATCGGCATCGTGTACAGCCTGTGGCGCACCCGAGCCGTCTCGGATGCGCATGGCGAGGCGAGGCACCGCGCTTGAGTTGGGTCAGCGCGCCTCAACCGAGGCGCGCAGACTCTCCAGGATCTTGTTCACGTCGGCATCGTACCGCTTGTCGCCCGCCGGCGAGGCCCAGTAGCTGATGAGCAGATGGCGCCGGCCCTCCTCCTTCGGGACAATCGAGAGGTACCGGATCACGGTCGGCCCCTTCTCGTAGGTCGCTGGATAGTCCGAGCTCTTGAGATCGTAGGTCGCGAACTCCACCGACTGAGTCTTCGCCTCGCCGGTGATCGCGACGCCCTGCTTCTTGAAATAAGCATTGTGCTCGGCGAGCAGGGTCTCAAACTGTGCCGGCATGTAGCTCTCGAACCAGACATAGACCTCGTCGTCACCAGTCCTGGCCTGGATGCCCCGGTCGATCTCCGAGACCTTCCAAGCGGAGGGAATGTCGGCCGTAATCGGTGGGTTGCCCGGTGCGATCCTGACCGGTTTGGCGAAAGCCGCGGTCGTTAAAGCGAGACACGCGGCAACGGTGAACGTGGAAGCAAGTATCGAGCGCATGGCGCATCCCCAGGGGGCAAGTCCCCAGCGCATAGGCTTCGAGTCCTTGCGTGCCAGCAAGGGCGAAACCACGCCCGTACGCAGTTATCCCATGTAAGGCAGAGACTTGGCTCAACCCGCGGGTTGCATCGCGATCAGGTCGCGCAATGTGGTGATGGTGGAGGCATCGGCAACACCGTCCACTCGGGCCTGCCGGAAATGGCGCTGGAAGGCAGTCACGACAGCCTGCGTATGCAGGTCGAATATGCCGCTGACCGGCTGGTCATAGCCGTACAGTGCAAACATCTCCTGCAGGGCCCGGATCGGCTCGCCGGAATCGCCCCGCGAGAAGAAGCGGCCGTCGCGGATCGGTGCCGGTTTCACGAGATGGCCTACACCGGCTCGCGCCAAGCGTTCCCAGGGGAAGTTCTCGCCCGGATCCTCCTTGCGCTCAGGTGCGACGTCGGAATGTGCGAGCACGCGCTCGGCGGGGATCGCGTTGCGGGCGACAATGTCCTTCGAAAGTGCGATCACCGCATCGATCTGCTCGGCTGGGTAAGGCGGCAGGCCCCCGATATGACCAGGATGCACAATCTCAATGCCGAGCGAGCGCGAGTTAATATCGCGCTCGCCCTGCCAGCAGCCGAGCCCGGCATGCCAGGCACGCTGACTCTCCGGCACGAGCTGCGCAATGCGCCCATCCTCGAAGACGAGGTAATGCGCTGAGACCTGGGCCGCGGCCTCACAGAGCCGGTCCAGAGCGACCTGTGCATTGGCCATGCCGGTATAGTGCAGGATCAGCATGTCGACCGGACCGCCCTTGCGCTCGCCGTGGTTCGGCGAGGGCACAACCTCGTGGACGAGGGCGCTGTCGCCCGGAAAGCTCATGCCAGTGCTCGCTCCTGGACGATGCGGTCCCAGGCCGCGTTGATCGCGGCGAGCCGCCGAGTGGCGATGGCCACGGCTTCCGGCGGAAGGCCGCGCGCAATGGCCCGGTCTGGATGGCTTTCGGCGACGAGGGAGCGGTAGCGCGCCTTCAGTTCCGCCTCGCTCGCGCCCCTCTCCAGACCGATCACGAGATAGGGATCGTCCGCGCG
This sequence comes from Methylobacterium gnaphalii, assembly GCF_007992215.1. Lineage (GTDB taxonomy): Bacteria > Pseudomonadota > Alphaproteobacteria > Rhizobiales > Beijerinckiaceae > Methylobacterium > Methylobacterium gnaphalii. Next base: position 254,553 of record NZ_BJZV01000004.1, read on the forward strand.
CTGCACGTGTCGGGCGGCGAGCCGCTCGAAGGCCGGTTCGTCAAGCCCAAAGATTCGCGCGACCTCGCGCAGGTAGCGGTCCTCGTTCTGGTGGATTGCGCCGTCCGCCTTGGCGATGTGGAAGAGCCCGTCGAGTACATCCACAAGCAGCGCGGGCTCGTCGTGAAAGGTGCTGGCAAGTTGCTGCGCGTAGCCCTCGAACCCGTCTGTGGTCTTTTTCGCGAGGTCGAACAGGCGTTCGACGCTGGCCCGGGCCTGGGGCTCGACCTCGATCACTTGCCCGAACGCCTCGACCTCGGACGGCGTCACAACGCCGTCGGATTTTGCCATCTTGGCGGCGAGTGCCACGAGGCCAGTGGTAAAAACCACGTCGCGCGGCGTCGCGCCGAAGGGTGCGCCCTCGCGGTCGACCAGGAAATGTCCGGCAACCGAGCCGGCGAGCGCCCCGATCGGGCCTCCGACCAGCGCGCCGAGTCCAGCTCCGCCGATCTTGCCCCAGATGCCGAGGCTCATCGCGCGGTGCCGTTCAAGCGGGCGGCGAGAGACCGCCGGCAGAGACGATGGGGCAAGGGCGTGGCCTGCGCAGCGTTTCGGGCCGGTTGCTAAAGCCGAATGGCGTTTCGGGCGCAAGGCGCACGGTCGATGCTGTTTCGATTGCATGGTCAAACCAGCGCCCAATCCTCAACTCAGTTTGCTGGGTTCATGACAGACATAGGTTGCAGGCGCTGGACTTCTGTCGCTGGTCGCGGCCACGGTCCCTCATGACCTTGCAGGATCTCCGCTATCTCGTCGCGCTCGTCGACCATGGCCATTTCGGTCGGGCGGCCGAGGCCTGCCATGTCAGCCAACCGACACTCAGCACACAGATCAAGAAGCTCGAAGCGCAGCTCGGCGTGACGCTGTTCGAGCGCACCAATCGCTCGGTCCGTGTCACGGCCTATGGCGAGGAGGTGGTGGCGCGGGCGCGGCAGATCCTGACCGATGTCGAGGCCATCGCCAACGTTGGGCGGCGAGTGGCAGGGCCGCTCGTCGGTACGTTCAGTCTTGGGGTGATTCCAACGCTCGGGCCCTACTTGCTGCCCTGGCTCGTGCCGGCCCTCAACAGCGATTATCCAGAGCTGCGTCTGGCGGTTCACGAGGATCTGACCGCCGCGCTGATCGAGCGGCTGGTCTCGCATCGGCTCGATGCTGCCCTGGTGGCCCTGCCGGTGGAGGATGGCCGGCTGGAGATGCTCCCGCTGTTCGACGAGCCGTTCTGGTTCGCCGAGCCCAAGGGCGGAGAGGCGCTGGCCGAGGTGCTAACTAAGGACGACCTGCGCGGCCGCCGTCTGCTTGTGCTCACCGAGGGGCACTGCATGCGCGACCAAGTTCTCTCGCTGTGCCGCACGCCGGACCGCGAGGCTGAAGAGGATTTCCGGGCGACGAGCTTGGAAACCATTCGCCAGATGGTGGCGACGGGCATGGGCAGCACGCTGCTTCCAGCAATGGCCGTTGAAGAGTTCCGCAACCGCGGCGTCACCGTGCGCCCGCTCGATGCCGGGCTCGGTCGGCGGATCGGATTGGTCTGGCGTCGATCCTATCCCCGTTCGCGGGACCTGCAGCTGGTCGCGCGCACATTACGCAACCACTTGCCTCGGGGTGTGTCGAGTCTGGTAGCCAAGGATCTGCCATAGGTCGTCTCAATCATACATATGCTGGCAATCAATTATACAAACGGTCTAAAGAGCCTTACACAAAGGTGGCACGGTTTTCGACGGCGCGCGGTGGCGAGGCTTGGCTCCAAAGAGCCGGTCGGCGGCGCGTCCGTGAGCAATTCTCGCCGATGTGATGGAGTTCGACATGGACATGCAGGTTGATGGGCAAGGTGGCGGCAAGTGCCCGGTGGCGCACGGCCCCGGCGGCCGACGCAACCGCGACTGGTGGCCCGAGGCGCTCAGCCTCGAGCGTCTGAACCAGCACAATCCCCGCTCGAACCCACTGGGCGAGGCTTTCGACTACGCCAAGGAGTTCGAGACCCTCGATCTCGATGCCGTGATCAAGGACCTCCATGCCCTGATGACGGATTCGCAGGAATGGTGGCCCGCCGACTTCGGCCATTACGGCGGCCTGTTCATTCGCTTGGCTTGGCACAGCGCCGGCACCTACCGCACGACCGATGGGCGCGGTGGCGCCGGCGGTGGTCAGCAGCGCTTCGCGCCGCTCAATTCCTGGCCGGACAACGTCAACCTCGACAAGGGTCGCCGCCTGCTGTGGCCGATCAAGCAGAAATACGGCAACAAGCTCTCTTGGGCCGACCTCTTTGTGCTCGTCGGCAACGTCTCCCTCGAGTCGATGGGCTTCAAGACATTCGGCTTCGCCGGCGGCCGCGCTGATACTTGGGAGCCTGAGGAGTTGTTCTGGGGCCCCGAGGGTACTTGGCTCGGTGACGAGCGCTACTCTGGCGAGCGTCAGCTCTCCGAGCCGCTCGGCGCTGTGCAGATGGGCCTGATCTACGTCAACCCGGAAGGTCCTAACGGCAAGCCGGACCCGCTCGCCTCGGCCCGCGATATCCGCGAGACCTTCGCTCGCATGGCGATGAATGACGAGGAGACGGTGGCGCTGATCGCCGGTGGCCACACGTTCGGCAAGACCCACGGCGCGGGCGACCCGTCCTTCCTCGGCGCGGAGCCTGAAGGCGCGGTCATCGAGGACCAGGGCCTCGGCTGGCGTTCCAAGCATGGCACCGGCCGTGGGGGCGACACCATTGGCGGTGGACCGGAGGTGACATGGTCTCAGACCCCGACGAAGTGGAGCAACTACTTCTTCGAGAACCTTTTCAAGTACGAGTGGGAGCTTGAGAAGAGCCCGGCTGGTGCCCTGCAGTGGGTGGCCAAGGATGCGGCTGCCGACGTGCCAGATGCGCATGATCCTTCGAAGAAGCATCGCCCGAAGATGCTGACCTCGGATCTCGCCCTGAAGGCGGACCCGGCCTACGAGAAGATTTCGCGCCGCTTCTACGAGAACCCGGACGAGTTCGCGGACGCCTTCGCGCGCGCCTGGTTCAAGTTGACCCACCGCGATATGGGGCCGATCCAGCTCTACTGCGGTAAGCTCGTGCCGAAGGAAGAGCTGATCTGGCAGGACCGCATCCCGGCCCTCGACCACCCGGTCGTCGATGCGCAGGATATCGAGACACTCAAGCAGAAGGTGCTCGCCTCCGGCCTCACCGTCTCGCAGCTGGTCTCCACCGCCTGGGCCTCGGCCTCGACCTTCCGTGGCTCGGACAAGCGCGGCGGCGCCAACGGCGCGCGCATTCGCCTGGCTCCGCAGAAGGACTGGGCGATCAATGATCCGGCGCAGCTCGCCACCGTCCTCGGCAAGCTCGAGGCGATCCAGACCGAGTTCAACGGCTCGGCTTCTGGCGGCAAAAAGGTCTCGCTTGCGGATCTGATCGTTCTGGCCGGCGGCGCTGCCGTCGAGAAGGCGGCCAGGGATGCAGGTTTCGACGTCACCGTGCCGTTCACCCCCGGCCGGATGGACGCCTCGCAGGAGCAGACTGACGCCGCCTCCTTTGCTCCGCTGGAGCCGCGCTCCGACGGTTTCCGCAACTACCGCGAGGGCTTGCAATTCATGGCGCCTGAGGAGGCACTGGTGGATCGCGCTCAGCTCCTGCGGCTGTCGGCCCCGGAGATGACGGTGCTGGTCGGCGGTCTTCGCGTGCTCGGCGCCAATGCCAACGGCTCGAAGGACGGCGTGTTCACCGACCGGGTCGGCAAGCTGACGAATGACTTCTTCGTCAACCTGCTCGACATGCGCACCGCCTGGACGAAGGCCGGCTCGGAGAACGCCTTCGAAGGTCGCGACACCAGGACGAATGAGCTGAAGTGGACGGCGACCCGCGTCGACCTGATCTTCGGCTCGCAGTCGCAACTGCGGGCCCTGGCCGAGGTCTATGCTGGTTCCGATGCGCAGCAGAAGTTCGCCGAGGATTTCGCTGCGGCCTGGACCAAGGTGATGAACGCCGACCGCTTCGACCTGGCGGCCTGAGCACTCAGGCGATGCAATGAGGAAAGGGCGGCGCTCGCCTCCGAGCGCTGCCCTTTCTCGTGAAAAAGGCCGGAGCGTGAGCCCCGGCCTTCCCCAGATCCGTTAGAGCTGCTTCGGCTCAGCGGCAGTACACGTCGCCGTAGGCGTCGCGGTAGGTCCCGTAGGGGCAGCGCGGGGCAGTGGCTGCGCCGCCGATGGCACCAGCTGCGCCGCCGATGGCCGCACCGGCCAGCGCGCCGCTCGCACGGCCGGTGGCCAGACCGCCGACCGCAGCGCCGAGGCCGGCGCCGAGGGCGCCGCCGCCGACGGCGCGCTCGCCCGGCGTGTTGCAGGCGCCGACGGACAGCGCCAGGGTGGCGGCGAGCAGGGCCGCGGTGATCTTCTTCATGGTCGAACGACTCCCTTGTGCATCGGCCCGCTCGACGTTTTCGCCGTAGCGCACCCTGAGGCCGATTGCGGCCTTCGACCGAGGCACGTCACGCGATACGGTCAAGATTGCGGCGGCGGCGGCGCGGGGCATGACATTTCGCGCGCGACGGGCCATTTGAGGCGCAATCTGTTGCGCAAACACACCGAAGCCTTCGAGGATCTCATGCCGAATGCCACCCAGATCGTCCGCAAGGCCGCCGTCCGGCCCGAGCAGGTCGTGGACACGGTCGTGCTCGATCACGCTGCGCGAAGCGTGGCGTCCGGCTCGCTAAGTGCCTCTGGCGGAACAGTATTCGCGCTCACCCTGGCGAAGGCCACACAGGTCGAGGATGGCGACGCCTTCCGCCTCGACGACGGTCGCCTCGTCGCGGTGAAGGCCGCCGAGGAGGCGCTGCTCAAGGTGCGAGCCGACAAGATCGCCCGGCTCCTGCGGCTCGCCTGGCAGCTCGGCGGGAGCCACGTTCCGGCCGAGATCGATGCCGATGTGCTCTATGTTCCGGCGAGCGCTGCCGAGCTGGTGCGCGGCTCGGGCTGCGCCGCGACGCCGGTCCAGCGCGCGTTCCGGCCGGAGAAAGAGGCGCATGATCACGGCACCTGCGGCCACGATCACAGCCACGACCATGGCCATCATCGCGGCCATGCCCACGCTCACAGTGAACATGATGCGCATGATCACGCGCACCACCATCACCACCACGATCACTGAGTCCCCGGCCGATCCGAGATGTCCCTGACCGCGCGCGACCTGCGATTCTCCGTCGCCCCGATGATGGATGGAACCGACAGAGCGTAGTTTACAGAGCGAAATCGGCCGTACCGAATTCGCATGCTGTACGAAAATCGCACCAGTCGGTCCTGCAAATAGTTTCGGAAACAGGACGGCAGTCTCAAAATCCGCATAAACGAAAGCCGCCCTAGTTGCCCGGGGCGGCTTTTCCGTTCAGTCTCGGTAGTGGAGCCTCAGAACCTCCCGCAACCGGGCCTGCCAGGGCTTGCGGTTGCATTCACAGAGCGACGGAAAATCCTGCCAGGGATCTGCCTTCGCATCAGCGCCGTGCCGAATTTAGCCATTCGGTGCGCCCGGTGAAACTATGCCGGGAGTCCCGTCGCCATACAAGACCCCTAACGGGGGAAAGCGGCGGGGCGGTTCTCTGTGGCCGTTCTGAGCCTCCCGGCGCCAGTCCCGTTCGGCTGGTGTGAAGTCCCCAGATTTGGGGGCTTCCCGGTCCTCAGAAGCCGGCCCCTCACAGAGACCGAAAGATGTCCCAGAACCCGATCTATGCTCAGGCTCCGGAAGGCCCGGGCGCAAATCTCACCCATCCCCATTTCGAGAGGCCCGGCCGGGATATCGAGCGCGGTTTCTACATAGCTCGCCGCGTCTCCTGGGTTCCGAATTCAGGCTGGACCATCGTCATGGTCGACGACCCACAAGGCGATCTGCGTGTGTTCGAGCCCGGGGCCCCCAAGTCGGATCCGATAGGAAAGTGGGTTTTCGGCGTGCGGGTCTCCGGTTTCGAGCACCTTCCCGACTACTGCTCCCACTGATCAACCGCGCGGTCGCCTGTTGATGGGTGGCCGCGCGCCCGCAAGCGCCAGACAAATTTAATTCGATGAGGTATCGTTCTCTCGCAATTGTTTTTGAGGCAAGCCGATGAGGTCCGGAGCGAAAGTCCAGCACACGAAGGGCCATACCCACGGCCGCAACCGCCACCGCATGGTGGTGACCGGCTCACTCCTCGGCGACGCACCGCGCATCGAGCTCAGGATCGTCGCCAAGGGACTGACAGATAGATGGATCGACATGAGTCCTGCGCAGGCTCGCGAAGCCGTGCGGCTGATCTCTGATGCCATCGCCCAAACTGAGAACCCGTCGAGCCACGACTCGCACCCTTCAACAGAGGCCGGCGCTCGTGGTGCGCCCGGCGAGGCCTCGACAGATGACCGATCGGAAGAGCCGCTCCACGCCTGAGGATGGGCGATCATTCAGCTCGTGGAAGTTTGACATAATCAACGCCAGCAACGCCGACGCCGATCTCAAGCCGGCGCCGCTTCGTTTCTTTATGCGCGTCCTCAGAGCGATGGACGAAAGCAAATGGGATCGTGAGGCAGGCACTTGCGAGGCTCGAATTTCCGACGAGGCGATTGCGGACGACGTGCCGGGCTGCACCAATCGCCACACAATTCAGGATCATCGAAACGCGGTAGCCACGGCCGCTTGGTTCACCTTCGTGCCCGGAAGTGGGCGCACGCCCACGATTTATCTAATTTCCGATCGGAAGGTGAATTCGATCTTCGATGATTTAGACATCAAGGGCGAAGCTCGAAGGGAGCGACGCCGCGCGGAACTGGAGCGATTTCGAGACGGGGGCAAACGCAGCCAACCTAAGAAATCGAGACGGGGGCAAACGCAGCCAGAAAAGGCGATTGAGACGGGGGCAAACGCAGCCACGTCTGGTCAAGATACCCCCCGTGTTCACCTTAGAACATCACCTTACGGGCTATCTCTATCGAAGCAGGATGAGACTCAGGACGCACACACTCATGCCTGTCGCACTCCGAACTGTTGGCAGCCTGCAACGGTGATCGATCGCAAACTCGGTGAGCGATGGTGCGACGAGTGCGCTGAAGCTGCGATAATCCTCGATCCAGTGCCAATTCCAGCGCGTGAATTAGCCTCCAGCGAATTAGCCGACCCGGAATTAATCGGAGATCCGGGATCCGATTACCGGGCTCGCTCTCGTGGCGAATAGGAATTCCGTAATTCGATCGGCCCGGCGCAATCCGGCTTATCTGTCGAGCGGTGAGGTGGCAGCCTCGTTAAAGCTGCCTTCTCACGTCCTGGCCTATTGGCGAACCAAATTCCCGCTCATCCGACCGCTGGTCGACGCAAGCGGCCGATATCGCTACGCCACCAACGACCTCTATTTGATCCGAGGGATTCAGCACCTCGTTTACGTCGAGCTCTATTCGATCCGAGGGGCGCAGCGGATCCTTCGCCTGCGCGGCGTCGAGTTCGTGCGAGCAATTGGCCGTGGCGAGGCAAGCGCGGTTTCGGGCTGAACCAGCGATACGCACTCAGGGCCACTGAGAAGCCCATTGGCAGCTTAGCGCTACCTCGCCGCTCAGAACGGCGCGAACGGCCTAGAATCGAAACGTCGCGCGCTGTAATTGCTATCCAGAATTGAAGCTGTGTGCGCACGGGTTTGAGAGATGCGGCGAGGCATCGGGCCGAATGCCCTCCAGCCGGGCAATTAGACCGCAGCGCTAATTCATCCCGCTCGTGCTAAGACCGAATTACGCGAGAGCCATCAGGCCCGCGACGGATTTGCGCACTTCGAGTGCTTTTCCCGAACCGTTAAAAGGTCATGCGACCCGAATCCTAGATAAAGGATTGCACGAGAACGCGTTTCTCGAATTGCGGGCGGCGGCAATATCGGCGCTTATGTCTCCACGCCGGGAGCTGCGCCTAGAGGCCTTCCGGCCCTGACAGCCTGACAACGAAGACCGCAACGCCGCTCGGATCTCCGCGCGGTGCTTTCGCACGTCCGTATCTGATCGGAGCCTCCGAAATGCAGATCCCCGCCCAGCGGCCGCAAGCAGCGCCGCCTTCGAAACTCGCTGTGATCATCTGCGAATTGGCAGAGCGCGGCATCGAGACGACCCCGCTGGCCATTATCGCCCGTGCAACCGACCTCGGCCTGCCGGAGCATGAGATAGACGCCATGTGCGTCAAGCTCGCCTCTAGCGGCGCGCAAATGCCGGCGAACGCGTGATGGCGGATGGTCAGCCAATTCCGGTGCGCGTGCTCGGACTGCGGATCGCCAAGCGTGCGCTCAATGGCAATTCCGATAGCGGCCTGGTCTGCACCTTCGATATCGCGGTTCCGGGCTTCACGTTGTTCGCCGCTGGTCTCTATCGGCGGCGAGACGGGAAGATGATGGTCGTCCCGCCGAGGTCTGAGCGCCACGACGGCATCGCCACCGGAATGCGAATTGATAGCGAGCCGCTTCGCGATGCGATGCTGAATGCTGCCCGCGAAGCTGCCCGCGCGTTTGGTGCGAGCGTGGATCCGGTCCCGGCCGAAGCCTGATCCATGGCCCGGCCGAATGCACGAGCGCGAGGATATAGCTCGGCGTGGGATAAGGCGCGCGCCGGCTTCCTGCGCTCTCATCCGAACTGCGCACGTTGCCCCGCGCCCGCCAGCGTCGTGCACCATCGCCGGCCGCATCGCGGAAACCAGGTGTTGTTCTGGGATCGCACGAATTGGGAGGCGTTATGCAAGCCCTGTCACGATGGGCCTGCGCAGCGTGAGGAACAGCGCGGCTATTTCGAACGCCTCGGACTGGACGGGCTGCCGAACGATCCCCGTCACCCCTTTAACCGACCGGATGCGGACTGATGACCGTCGTCGCGCAGGCCAATGGGGCGGGGCGGGTCGAGAGTCGTCGCCTAAGGAGCGGGGACCGGTATGGATCCCTTTCCGCTGAATTAGTTTCGGTGCGCGACGCACGCAGCAGCCCCTTGCCGTCCGTGCCGGCGATGGATAAAAGGCGCGCCCTCAGCTTCGGGGGTGTCATCGGGTTCGATCCCATTCGTCTGGCCTATCCTTGCCGTCCTTCTCTGTACGTTCGTTGGCTATTTCGCCAACTCGCCGAAAAAGGAGCTCAGCATGGAAAATTCTAAGACTAAGTTGTCGAAGGAGAAGGTTAAGATGAAGATGGCAGGCATTGTAAGTATCGTTCGGAATAGCTGGAGCGCGTTGCTCCTCACAATCTGGGCGGTAGGGACAAGCTGGACGAGTGGTCTCGTGCCCTTCACCCATAGGGCCGCGTAGTAGGCTTAGCCTCCGCGGCCCTTTTTAATTTATCAATCCGCTTCCCCAATGGGGCTGCGTGGACCCGGCGCTCGCCGCATGCGCGAGGCCAAAGAGGCTTTAGGCGCGCGCAGCCGACGACTGCCCTGGTGCAAGGCTAGGCTAACACGCGCCGAGCGCGTCATCGCTTTCCTGCAATGGCTGCCGATCACGAAAGGACCTCTCGCTGGGAAGCGAATGCGCCTCCTGCCGTTCCAGGTCGAGTTCGTTGACGAGATTTACGGCGACCTTGACGCGAAGGGCCTCCGCCGACGCCGCATCGGGATCCAATCGTGCCCAAAAGGCCAAGGCAAAAGCGGCTTGGTCGCCGGTTTGGTGCTCTGTCACCTGCTCGGACCTGAGAGCGAAGCCCGCGGCGAGGTGTATTCTGCGGCGATCGATCGAGGGCAAGCGGCGCTGATCTACGCCGAATGCGAGGCAATCATCGAGCAGGTGCCGGAATTTGCTGTACGGGCGAACTGCCAGCGGTTTGTAAAGCGGATCGAGGTGCAGCAGGGGCAAGGCCGAGGATCGGTCTACGAGGCCTTGAGCGCCGACGCCCGGCGCGCGCACGGACTCGCCCCATCCCTCTGGATTTACGACGAGCTCGCACAGGCGAAAGACCGCGTGCTGCTAGACAACCTCATAAATGGATTGGGCAAACGCAAGGAAGGGCTCGGTCTCTGCATCAGCACCCAGGCGCCGGCCGACGATCATCCCCTCTCGCAAATGATCGACGACGGCCTTCGGGGAGATGACCGGAGCATCTTCGTTCAACTGCTCGCTGCTCCGCCCGACGCGGACCCGTTTGCCGAGGCGACTTGGTTCGCCTGCAACCCGGCGCTCGGCAAATATCTGAGCCTCGAAGAAATGCGGCAGGCGGCATTCCGGGCCCGGCGCATGCCCGCGTTCGAGCCCTCATTCCGAAATCTTCGACTGAACCAGCGTGTCGACGCCAACGAGGAGGCGCGAGTCGTGACGCTAGGGACGTGGCGCCGGGGAAACGTCGATGTCGACCGCGCGGCGCTCGCCGGCCGCCGGTGCTTCGGAGCGCTCGACCTTTCCGGCAAGCACGACCTGACAGCCTTGGTCCTCGTCTTCCCATCCGACGACGAGCCGGCGACTTTCGCAGCCTTGCCGTTCTTTTGGACCCCGCAGGACCAGCTCGGGGGCAGACGCCCGGCCGAGCAGGAGCGGTTCCGACAGTGGATCGACGCCGGCATGATGGCGGCCGTTCCAGGCCCTACGATTCGATACGGCTTCGTTGCCGCTGAGATTGCTCGCCTCTCGCGTGAATTCGAGATTCAGGTGATCGGCTTCGACCGGTGGCGGATCGACGACTTTCGCCAGGATCTCGCGGACATTGACGCCGATTTCCCGGTGCCGCTTGAGCCGTTCGGCCAAGGCTTTGCGAGCATGTCGCCCGCGATCGAGTGGTTCGCGGAACTCGCGTTGACGGGCCGCATCCACCACGGCGGCCATCCCGTGCTCACCGCGTCCGTCGTCAACGCCATCACGGTCTCGGACCCGGCCGGAAATACCAAGCTCGACAAAGAGAAATCGAACGGCCGCGGCCCGGTGCGCATCGACGGCGCGGTGGCCTTAGTCATGGCACTGGCGATGGCAAAGCGATTCCAGGCCACCCCGCCGCCCGACGTCAGCGGCTTCCTCGAAAACATGGTCTGGGCCTGATGGGATTGTTGTCGTTCATTGGGCGGCAGTTCACGCTGCGAGATCGAGACTTTTGGACATGGTTCGGAGGGAATCCCTCCTGGACCGGCAAATCTGTGACGCCCGAATCCGTCATGCAGATCGCGACGGCGCTGGCCTGCATCCGGCTGACCGCGACGACCGTCTCGACCCTGCCGCCGCACGTCTATCGTGAACGGCCGGATGGCTCGCGCGAGCGGCTCCCGAACCATCCGTTGGCGGTCTTGCTGAGCCAGTCGCCGAACGCGGATCAGACGCCGGCCGAGTTCCTTGAGGGCATGGTCGGTTGCATGATGCTGTTCGGCAATGCCTACGCGCTCAAGACGAGCTCGACAGGGCAGGTCCGCGCGCTGACGCTGCTGCGGCCGGACCTGATGACGGTTAAGCGCGATCGGGAAACCTACGCGCTCACCTATGAGTATTCGGACCCACGCGGCCGTGAGGTCTACCAGCCGGAGGAGATCTGGCACCTTCGCGCTTTCGGCCTCGGCGGGGATCTCGGCCTCTCGGCGGTAGAGTACGGACGGCAGGCTTTCGGCCTTGCGATGGCGACCGACGAGGCGGCCGCCCGCACCTTCTCGAATGGAATGCGGCCTGGCGGCTTCTTCAAATCCGACAAGGAGCTAACGCCAGCGCAACGAGAGCAGGCCAGGCAGACCCTGATCAAACCCATGCAGGGGGCTGAGAACAGCGGCCGCATCGGCATCCTCGAGGGGCAATTCTCCTGGCAGGAAGTCTCGATGCCGCTGAAGGACGCCGAATTGCTGGCATCGCGTGGTCTGCACATCCAGGAGATCTGCCGGCTGATGGGAAATATCCCCCCGGTGCTGATCGGGCACACCGGTGAGGGCGTGACGCATTTCGGGACCGGCATTGAGAGCTTGATCCGGGCGTGGCTCACGGTTGGGCTCGGGCCGCTTCTCGGCCGGATCGAGCAGAGCGCATCCCGCGCGCTGGTCTCGCGCGCTGATCGCGGCAAGGTGTGGTGCGAGTTCGCCCGCGATGGCCTGCTCCAGGCCGACAGCGAGGCGCGAGCGAAGCTCTACGCCTCGGCGGCACAGAACGGCTGGCGGACCCGCAATGAAATCCGCGCTCTCGAAAATCTGCCGGCTCTGGAGGGCGGTGATGCGCTGACCGCACAGTCGAACCTCGTGCCGCTCGACAGGCTCGGGACGATCGTCACCGCGACCACTACCCAGGAACATCAGCAGGAGATCCGGCAGTGAACCTCAAGCGCCGAGCATTCCCGCTCCAATTAAAGGCGGCACCGGACGGCGAGGGTCGGTTCACGGCCTACGTGTCGGTGTTCGGCACACCCGACAGCTACCGCGAGATAGTCGCGCCGACCGCCTTCGACGCGAGCCTCGCCGCCACGGCCGCCGCGGGTCGGAAGATCCCGATCTGCTGGCAGCACAACCTCGCGGAGCCGATTGGAGTCTGGGACAGCCTCACGCCCGACGAAAAGGGCCTGCTCGGCGTCGGCGACCTATGGCTCGACGTGGCGCCCTACGCTCGGATCGCGCAGCGCGGAATGCAGGCTGGCTGCATCACCGGCGCGAGCATCGGGTATTTCGTCACCGGCGATAGCTTCAACGAGGCCGAGCGCGTCCGCACGCTCACGGGCATTCAGCTCGTCGAGGCCTCGATCGTCACCGATCCGGCGCACGACGATGCGCGGATCGACGTGGTCAAGGCGAAGCTCGCCGCGGGCGAGACGCCGACAGAACGCGAGTTCGGGAAGTTTCTTCGGGAGAAGGGCTTCGCGCGCTCGGACGCCGACGCAATCGCCAGCGTCGGGTTCAAGGCTTGGGCCGCGGGAGCGGGCCGGTCTCCTCAGGCGAAAGACCCCGCCATCTCCAGCCTGATCGAGGCGGCGGGCGGATACTCACTCCCCACCATCTGAGAGCATTCAAATGAACATGCATGTTTTGACCGTGCCGCATCGCGGCTACGGAACGAAGGCGGCTGGCCAGGATCCGTCCGACGACTCCACCGAGTTCAAGGTGCTCGCGGACGCGTTGGAGAAACGCAATCGCGAGTTCGGCGAGTTTGCCGAGAAGGCCGCTGCCGAGGTCAAAAAGCACGGTACCGCGCTGGACGAGACCGCGGCCGCGCTCGCCAAGGCGCGCGAGGAAGTCTCCGATCTTGCCGCGCGCATGCTCGAGATGGAGCAGAAGGGCGCGCGCCGGCCGAGCGGCGAACCGGAAATCAAGAGCCTCGGCGCCCGGGTGACGGCCGCTACGGAGTTCAAGGCGTTCGCCGGCGGCGGCCGCAAAGGAACGCAGCGGATCGAGGTGAAGGCTATCACGTCGGCGCCGAATTCCGCTGGCTCCCTGATCGTGCCGGACTACCAGCGCGCGCCGGTCATGCTCCCGCACCGTCCGATGACGGTTCGCCAGCTTCTGCAGCCGGGCCGCACCGCGTCGAACCTCATCTATTTCGTGCGCCAGTCCGGCTTCACGAACAACGCGGCGGTGGTGGCCGAGGGCGCACAGAAGCCCGAGTCCAACATCGTGTTCACGCCTGACCAGGCACCCGTTCGCACCATTGCTCACTGGATCCCGGTTTCTCGGAACGCCTTCGACGACGTTCCCGGCATGGAATCTCTGATCGATGGTGAACTCGTCTATGGGCTCGACTACGTCGAAGAGCAGGAGCTTCTCTTCGGCGATGGTACGGGCGAGCACCTGGACGGACTGGCGACGCAGGCAACGCCCTTCGCCGCGCCGACCGGGCTGACTAGCAGCGCATCGGCCGGATCGGGAGTCGACAAAATCGACACACTGCTCGCGGCTATTGTGCAGTCCGAGGTCGCGCTTCTCCCAGCGACGGGCATGGTCCTCAACACTATCGACTGGGCGCAGATCGTCTCGTCGAAGGACAGCACCGGCCAGTATCTCGGCAATGGTCCATTCGGCTCTCAGCAGGGTCGCAGCATCTGGGATCTGCCGACCGCGGTCACCCCTGCCATGCCGCAGGGCAAATTCCTGGTGGGCTCTCTCGGCACCTCGGCGCAGATCTTCGACCGACTCGATGCCGAGGTCGTCGTCTCGTCCGAGGATCGGGACAACTTCATCAAAAACATGCTGACGGTTCGCGCCGAGAAGCGTCTGGCGCTCGCTGTGAAGCGTCCTGCCGGCATCATCTACGGCTCATTCCGCGCTGCTGCGTAAGGCCGGCTCAATCCATGGAGCCCAGCCACGCGCTGGGCTCCTCCCTGTCCGTCACCGGGAGAAGCCTACATGCCGAGGGTCCGAGTCCTCCGCCCGTTCGCCAACGATCATCACAGCGACATTGTGCAGCCGGGCGACGAAATCACCGTAAGCGAAGTTCGGGCTAAAGCGCTCGGCACAAAGGTCGAGCTAATCGAGGCGAAGGCCGCGCCGGCGCCCGCCAACAAGATGGCGCCGATCGCTGAGAACAAAGCCGCTCCGTCGCCGGTCAAGCGCGGGCCCGGCCGGCCGCCGCGAGCGAGGTAAGGTCATGCTCACGGTGATCACCCCGGCGACGTCGACCGCTCTCACTACGGTCACTCGTGCACGGGCGGTTCTGGATTTTCCTCTCGTCGACGACGGTGCGGCCTCGATGCTGATAGCTCAGGCCTCGCGCGTCATCACCGACCACTGCCGGCAGACGTTCGCGTTGGAAACTGTCCGCCAGGTGTTCGGCTGGGACGAGACGCGCGGGGACGGGCCGATCCTCGCCCGCGGGCCCGTCGTCGAGATCCTGAGCGTGAGCAGTGGCGGCACGGTGCTGCCCGGCTCGGAATATGCGGTCGACACCCGCACCGGGCGGCTCCGGCGCCTCGACGCGGACGGCACGCCCCTAGCGTGGTGGGGCGGATCTCTCGCGATCGATTATTGCGCCGGATACGTCCTGCCATCGGACAGCGACGGCGCCCCGGCATCAACGCTGCCGGAGTCGATCGAGCGCGCGGCGATCCTGCTCCTCGGCAGCTATCTGTCGCAGCGCGGGCGCGATGTGAGCATCAAGAGCGACGCTGTCGAGGGCGTCGGCTCAACCTCGTATTGGGTGCCTGGCGCATCCGATCGGCTCGTCTCGCCCGAGGCGGAACAGCTTCTCGCGGACTACCGCCGGTTCTGGCCATGACGGTTCCGCTGCGCACGCGTGCCAACCTGAAGGCAGCCGGCCGCCAGATGGCGACCGAGGCGGTAGCCGCGCTCGCCGCTCACTATGCGACGCTTCGGCCCGACGAGATGACGGAAGCGCTCGAAGATCGGCTTCTTGCTGAGATGGCCTTCGCGATGCACGCCACCGCCGAGTCCTATCGTTCCTTGGGCGTGCCGGCACCTTGGATCGCAAAATTCAGATCCACCTTCATCCGAACCGCCGGCGAGGGTTGTCGGGCCTTGGGCCTGACGCTTCTGCCCGCAGCCGGGAGCGCCTGAGGATTTTCGATGGTTAGCGTGAACACTCTCCGCACGGTCACCGTGCGCTTTCAAAGCGAAGGCGCCGAGAAAGCACGCTCTGACGCGACGTCTGTTGCCACCGCCCACGACCTGATTGCGAAGGCGACCGAGGCGGCGGCATCTGCGACAGAGCGCGCGTCACAGCGCCATCTCCAAGCAATGACCGCCTTCGACAAGCAGCGCGCTGTCCTTGATCAACTCGTCAAGACCCAGCAGCTTGAAATGACGACGCTTGCGCAGATGGGCACTGCGAGCACCCAAAGCGCAGCTGCCATGACGCGCGCCGCGAACCAGAATGAGCAGGCTATCGGCGGCGTCGGATCTGCCTTTAAGGAAACGGCGAAATTCGCCGTGGAGCATCCGGTTCTGGTAGCAGCTGGGTCGGCACTCGCTGCTCGTGCACTGAGCGGCTACGCGGCGACGGCGGCGACCAGCCTCGGAGCGGCGTCGCTCGTCACAGCCAAGTACGCGGCCGAGAGCGCTGCGATGGGTAGCTCCGTCGCGGGAGCCGCCACTCTGGCGTCGAGAGGGCTCAGTGCGGCCTCCGCGGGCGCTACCGCGGCGGCCGGCGGCCTCGCGACCTATTCGGCGTCCGTAGGCTCCCTAACGACGAGCGTCGGCCTTCTCACGCGCGGCGTCGGCTATGTCGTCCCGGCTCTGGCGCCTCTCGCCATCGGTTTTGCGGTGTTCGAGGTGGGTAAGCTCGCAGTCGGGCAGGCGAACGAGCAGATTGAGCGCTTCGTCCACCTCGGCGAGAGCGCCGATCGAGGCAACACCGGCGTCGAGTTCTTCCAGCGATTCAGCGAGGCTGCCAAGGACGCCAAGGTCGGGGCCGACGCGATCGAGGCCGCGTTGAAGACGGCCACGGGCACGGTGATCCCGAAATTTGAGCAGGCCGACCCGATCAGAAATCACCTCTCGGATCTGTTCGAGTCGGGCTATCTGGGCGACCGGCAATCTCAGGGTCTTGCGGACTACCGCAAGGCCAACTCGGCAGAGGGGCGCATCCGCGGCGCCGTAACTGCCATGCAGGAGCTGCAGCAGGCGGGCGAGCGCCTTGCCGCAATCGACTTGGCTGACCGCCTATTCGGCGGCGACGTTGCTGACCGTATCCGGCAGGGCAAGCTTCAGATTGATGCCATCGCCGAGAGCCTGGACCGCAAGCGCGACGACATCATTACCGCGCAGCAGGTGCAGCAGGCCGCGGAGTTCAAGGAGCGGCTCGACGACGCCTATCGATCGATCGACGACGCATTGCGCGTCTCGGTCTCGCTCGCCGAGGCCGGCCGGGCGATCAATAACGTGTGGCTCAGCATCGCCGAGTCGACGGCCAAGGCCGCTATCGCCAGCAGCAGCTATCTCGACAAGATGGTCGCAGCGGCGAACATGTCGGGCGGCCTGCAATCGCCTCTCACGCTCGGGAGGGAAACGCCGGTTGGCTCCGGAAACCTCGCGGGTGAGTTGGGCGCCATCGCCGGAACGTCGGCGCGCGGACGCGTGCTCTATCCCGAAGCCATCGGGCCGCAGCTTCCGCCAACCGCGATCCTACGCGACGTCCCCCTGCCGCCGCGGCGCCCGCTCGACATGGTGCTGAGCCCTGAAAAGTACGGGATTGGCGTTAGCCCTCGAGGAGCCGGCGGAGATCAGACAGACACTCGCGACGCCTACGATTCCGCCGTCAAGTCGATGGAGGATCGCATTCGTCATCAGCAGCAGGAGATTGCCACTTTCGGCCAGGCTGCTGACGTCGTTGCTCGCTACAGAGCTGAGACCGAGCTAACGACGGCAGCCCAACGCGCCGGGCGGGACGTTACGGGTGAACTCAAAACTCAGATTTCTGGGCTCGCCGATCAGGCAGCCGCAGCGGCACTGAAGCAAGACCAGTTGCGCGAGGCGATGAGAGGGCTCGATGACGCTCGCTCGACCGCGCAGGGTATCTTCTCCGGCTTCGGAAATGATCTTGCGCGAGGTTCAACCTTCGCGGATGCGATGACGAGCGCGCTGACCCGCCTGGAAAGCAAGCTCATCGATATGGCGACGAGTGGCCTCGTCGATCAGCTCTTCGGCAAGTCGGGAACGTCTGGGACCGGATTGTTGGGTGGCCTGATCGGAGGGTCGGGCGGCGGAAGCCTCTTCAGCGGTCTCGGGAAGCTGCTCGGATTCGCGGACGGTGGCCCGGTTTATGGGCCCGGTGGACCACGCTCGGACAACTTGCTGATCCGAGCTTCGCCCGGCGAATACGTGGTGAACGCTGCAGCCACGAGCCAGCACCGCGGCCTGCTCGATCACATCAACGGTGGCGGCATGTTCAACCGCCTGATGGGCTTCGCCGATGGCGGTCTGATCCCTTCTCCTACCGGCGAATTCGGCAAGGCCGGCGGTTTCGGCGAGGTACTGGCATGACGTCTGTAACGATCGTTCGCGGCGAAGATGTTGTCGCCATCGCCTCCGACGGAGCCGCCTATGACGATGAAGGCCGGTTGCGTCAGATCGTTTCGAAGGTGGAGCTCATTCCTCACTGCTCGCTCGTGTTGGCGAGCACAGGATCGCAGCTCGCCTCCTACAACTTCCGCGACCTGCTGTTTTGGCACCCGGAGCCGCCATCCACGTTCGACGGAGTGCTGGAGATCGCACCTGATCTTTCTCGCTCGGTCATGGACTACGTGGAGGAGCAAGGCGCATCCTCTACGCGCAAGTTCTCCCTCTACTTCGCAGGGTTTTCTGAGAGCCGCGGCAGACCAGAGACCTATGCCATCAAATCCTATGACTGGCCTGATGTGCCGGGTCCGGATGGCGTACTCAGAACCGCGCCGGCATTCACGCTAGTGCCCCTACCTGCAATCCACTGCACCCCGCTCCCTTCTGTCGAATTGGCAGAAGGCTTCGGCATCACGGTGCCGGGCGTGAACATGACCGAGATGCCAGAGGATGGCGTCCGCTACGCCATGGCAACCGTTGCAGCCAACCGCTTCGCTTTTGGCGGTCCCGATGCTGAACTCGCTGGTGAAGATCCCTTCTGCTGTGTCGGAGGCTTCCTGCAGATCACGACAATAGCCCGCAGCCATGTCTCGTCTCAGATCGTCCACCGGTGGCCGGATGTGATCGGCGAGCGGATGGATATCACGCGTGGCGAGCCCCACGAGCGTTGCCCGCTTTGGCTCCTAGCACCTCCCGCGCCGGCTACGGCGGCACAGGGAGTCAGCGACCCCACATCGGAGCAGGCCCCATGAATTGCGCCGTCCGCATTCCACAGCCGGCCGACTGTGTGTCGATGGTCCGTCACTGCAATGCCCCTCCCGGGCGGCACGGCAGCGCCCGCTCACCCGGGCATTTGCGACTGGCCCAGCTCAGCGCGATTTCGGGCGTCGACCTGCAAACGATCGACAATTGGACAGACCGCGGGGTGTGGCATCGCCCAGCGGATGGTCGGCACCGCCGCTTCACGTTCTGGGACTGCCTCCACATCGCGATCATTCGCGAGATGGCCAGCCTCGGCATGCACCTCAGCGGGCATGGCGCCATGCTCTCAGATTCGCTGATGGAATGTGCCCGGCTGCATGTGTCGTGGACGAAAGACACCAGCTGCGTGCCGAAACGAGTTGCGCTGTTCGCTCTCGACGACGAAGCCGAATGGAGCATGGATTGGTTGACCGACGATCCCGGCTTACCGCGGTCCTACGTGGTGCTGAACCTCAAGGCGATCACCGAGGAGGTGGCGCAGCGGTACAGAGAGCACTGCACGCCGATATAAAGTCGGCACTCGGCACGATTTCGGGGCGCATCCTTCGGGGTGCGCCCTTTTTTATTTCAAGAGCCCATTGCACGACGTTCGTCGGCAAGGGCTTTGTCGATCGCGTCGAGGACCTGTTGCGTATTCAGTAGGACGTTTCGATAATCGAAAATATTTGCTCATCATTGGCGGCATCCTCGTCAACTAATCTGCCGATGAGAAATACGCGCTTTTCTGCCATTTCGGCGCGCACTGTCTTGAGATGATGAGTTCTCTCACTGTCAGTCATGTTTCGAACATCCCGCTTTATTTATCGAATGAGGACCGAAGATTTGCGATCGGTTACATATCAATTATGAGGCGGAGACTGTCTTTCTAGCTAAACGCGCACTCCATATTTCCGAAACCATTCCCAAACGAAGCTGGGCGCAAAGCCCCAAATGTCGGTTATATCAACCCGGCATATAACCAACGAGTCCTCAGGTTTTAGGCCAGAAATGATTGAATTATAAATAGTTTTAGCGTCGTGGTTGGTGTATAAATACCATTGATAACCATCAAGTCGGAGCCAATCGCCTAAAGATCCAAGTTTAAGATCAACCATTTGAGGGTCAATGGCAGTGGTAATCCATCGAACACTAACTGAATAAATGTGCCCCGTCATTGTTTGGGTCCGTTTTCGATGTAGGCACTAGGTTGTTGCTGTGATGTCGCTTCGATTTTCCCAGAAGATTTGGAGGATATCTCCATCTGGCGCCATTGTATAAGTTCCGCTCCTTCAAGCAAAGAGACGCCAGGGTGTTTGTTTGCAAACCACAAAGTCCCGCCGAAATATATTGCGAAGATAAAAACTATAAGTCCCGCCACTAGTAGAAGATAGAGCGGGTCGCGCAATGAAAACGCGACTGATCCGAGGGCGATCACGGCAGCAATTGCTACTGAACTCGCTTTGCCCACAACTCCGCGAGCTAGTCGAATGCGCTCATATGCGGCAGCTACGACGCCCTGCGGTGTTGTGGCTGATGGCTCCGGCGCTGTCACAGAGACCTGTCCATGAGGTTTGATATCATCGGGTTATCCGGCCAGGGAGTTGATTAGTCCAGCGAGCCGAGAGGAATTGCCTGAACGCCCACGAGAGGGGGCACTCATCGCTTGATGCCGAGTTCGGATGGACAAGCAAAATCATTTAAATCGAAAGTAAAAATGCAGACCGGCCTACTCGGGGTCTTAACTGGTTCGCTTCTGCCAAACGACTGAGCGTCGATGATCGAAATAACTGTCTTTTTAACAATTCCGTTTATGTATAAAGTGCAAGGTAATGCCACCAGTACGTAAAATACGAGGATGTATACGATAGTATGTATATGTATATTAATAAGTGCCTCAAGCCATATTATCACGGCGGAGCTTATCTGAAATCCTACCGCAAATAACGCAATAGAATACAAAACTTCGAGGGGTGCCGAGTGCCCGATACTGGCGGCCAGTCCAACTGCTGCAGTCACCATCAAGTTGCGTGACGACTCGAAAAAGAATTTTATTAATGCCTGAGCGTCGCTTATTTTCCAGATTTCGCTGACGGCATACTTAAAAAATCCAACATCGAGGAAAGGCAATCGTGCGCCCCCGTACATACGAGCCTATAGATTTTGGCCTATCATAGTGCGGTCACCTCAGTCAGCCACTTCCAGCCCTCATATTTATCCCCTGCTGTTCTAATATGCGTATAGCGCTGGAGCGACTGCCAGGATTTATGGCCAGATACTGAGGCAGCTAGCGGAAGCGTCCGCCCCATTTCAAAAAGACGACTCACCCCATCGTGCCTGAGATCATGGAAAGTTAGGTCGACGATCCCGAGGAATGCACACGCTCGAGTGAAGGCGGCAGAGATGGCGTCGCCGGTGAACGGGAAAATCTGATCGTGGTCGTTCGGCATCGCTCGGACGATAGCCAGGGCCTCTGGCGTTAGTTCGCACCAGATGTCGTTGCCTGCCGTCTGTCCCGGATTCTTCATATCGCGGACCAGGATTCGCGAGCCTTCGTCATCGAGGTCAGCCCACGTAATGCGGGTGATCTCCTCCTGCCGGCGCGTGGAGAAGATCGCGAAGGCGATGATCCGCTGCATCGGTAGTGAACTCGGCCGGCGGTGACGAACGTTGCCGAAGTGCGTCATCAGCTTGTCGAGCTCTGCGAGCGTCGGGCGTCTATTTCTCTGCTTTGATTTCGAGATGAGCCCGAGCCGCTTGGCTACCTTCATGGCGTCATCCATCGCCGAGTCGTTGAGCGGATAGCCCCAAGCAGGCCTCGCGATGGCGAAGATCGATCCGAGGTGCGAGAGGTAATTGCCGACGGTTTGGGGCTGACGACTGGCAAGAAGCTCCTGAGCTAATTCGATGATGTGCGAGCTGCTGATGGTCGAGCACCGCTTGCCGGCGATGTCATACGTCTTGAGGGCTCTGAGAACCTGGGCCTTGGTGCGCCCGATCTTCTGACGGGAATCCTTGGTGTACCGATCGATGACGGCACCCAATTTCGGGTCATCAAGTTTCCCGATCGCCAATGCGCCGGGCTCGGCCAATTCACGTTCGCGCTTTTTGATCCAGGCATTCGCCGCTGGCCGTCGATCAAACGTCTGCGATTCTCGATGAACCAAGCCATCCTTTTTCACGACGATCTGCGCGTGGTATCCAAAGCCGCCCTTTTTGCGCGGCCGCTCGATGATCGTGCCCACGATGGCCTCGAATTCGGTACAGCATTGACCCGGTTTGGTACCGCATTGCTGTAATTTGAATCCCGACTGAGCGCCACTGAGGCCCAATTGGCAGCGAATACGAGAAACGGACTGACCGCTAAGTGATTGAAAAAGACGAATTATCCAACGAATTCAGCGACTGGCGGTTATCAGTTGCACCTATGATGGACTGGACCGACCGGTACTGCCGGGCGTTCCACCGGGTGCTCTCGGCCCGCGCCCGGCTCTATACGGAGATGGTGACCACCGGCGCGGTGCTGCACGGCGACCGCGAGCGGCTGCTCGGCTTCTCCGCGGCGGAGCATCCGGTGGCGCTGCAACTCGGCGGCTCGGACCCGGCCGCGCTCGCGGCCTCGGCGCGGATCGGGGCCGATCTCGGCTACGACGAGATCAACCTCAATGTCGGCTGCCCCTCCGACCGGGTGCAGGAGGGCCGCTTCGGTGCCTGTCTGATGCGCGAGCCGAGCCTCGTCGGCGACTGTGTCGCGGCGATGAAGGCGGCGGTCGCGGTGCCGGTCACGGTGAAGTGCCGCATCGGCGTGGATGATCAGGACCCCGAGGCGGCGCTCGACACCCTCGCCGCGGCGGTGATCGCGGCGGGCGTCGACGGTCTCGTCGTGCATGCCCGCAAGGCCTGGCTCAAAGGCCTGTCGCCGAAGGAGAACCGCGACGTCCCACCGCTCGATTACGGCCGGGTGGCCCGGCTGAAGGCGGCGCATCCCGGCCTGCCGATCGCGATCAACGGCGGCATCGCCGACATGGCCCAGGCGGCGACGCTGGTGGAGCAGGTCGACGGCGTCATGATCGGGCGCGCCGCCTATACCGATCCGGCGATCCTGCTCGAGGTCGACCCGCTGCTGTTCGGTGAGCCCGCGCCGGCTGCAGACCCGTTCGCGGCGATCGAGCTGTTCGCGCCAACCATTGCCGAGGGCCTGGAAAGCGGTTTGCGGCTACACGCCTTCACCCGGCACATGCTCGGCCTGTTCAATGGCCGTCCCGGCGCCCGCGCCTTTCGCCGCCACCTGGCGACGGCCGGCATGGCGCCGGAGGCCGATCTCGCCACCTTGCGCGAGGCGGTCGGCAAGGTCTCGCGGGACTGGCAGCCCCTTCCGGCGGGTCGGGCGGCGTGAAGCCTCACGGTCTCAAGCGGATGTGCGGCTGAGACGTCCATCGGCGAAGCCGAGAGAGGCGGCGAGTTCCGACCGGCCGCGGCTCACCCGGCTCTTCACGGTACCGACCTGGCAGCCGATCACTTCGGCGGCGTCCTCGTAGGTCATGCCCTGTGCGCCCACGAGGAGCAGGGCCTCGCGCTGGGAGGTGGGCAGTTTCGCGATCTGCGTCCAGACCTGCCGCAGCTCCATGCCGTCTTCCTGATCGGGCAGCGCGGCGAGCTGGCCGGCGAGGATGCCGTCGATATCCGCCACCTCCCGCTTTCGCTTGCGCCGCTCGCTGAAGAAGGTGTTGCGCAGGATCGTGAAGAGCCATGCCTTCAGGTTGGTGCCGGGTCGGAAGCTGCTCTGACTCTGCCAGGCCTTGAGCAGCGTATCCTGCACCAGGTCATCCGCTTGCGCAGGTCCGCCGGCGAGGCTGAGCGCGAAGGCACGCAATCCCGGAAGAGCGTCGAGCAAACCGTCGCGGAAGGCATGGCTATCGACCTCGGCCGTCGACAGCCGATCGAGTTCGGCGATCAGGGCGAGGAGCCGCGCGGGCTGATGCGGACCTTCGAAGGCGCAGTAGAATTCCCGAAGCTGCAGGCCGAGATGCCGGCGATCGGCATCCGAGAGCCTCGGACGGCTCGGGCTCTTTCGTGCAATGTCGGTCGTGGTGTCGTCGGATCGAGCATTGCGACGCATCGTCATCGACAAACCGTCAGTCCTTTTCTTGTTGCTTACAGATGGTGATCAAGCAATTGACCGTATCCGCTCTCGCAAATCGAGTATGAATAACAAATTAAGCAGAATTATTCTAAGATCATCGTCCAGACATGCAGAAATTGCCCGAGAACATCGCGATGTGCTTTCGGGGTGGCTCAAGATGTTCAGGTGCCGACACGGGTCGGCACCGCTCGATACGCCGTCACCGTGCGACGACGTTGGTCTGAGTTTGGAGCGCGACCCGGCGGGTGCCATTAAATTCGCGTTTAAGATCGGATCGGTGCGCGACCGACGGCTTGAAACCTTGGCATAGTCGAGGCTTGGCGGGCTCCCCGCTGCGAACCTCGCGCCGAGTCTGGACGAGGTGCTGAGGCGGGATGGGACGGCTACTGCTGGTCGAGGATGACGATGAGACTGCCGAGGAGGTGGTCGGCGACCTGCGTCGTCGCGGCTACGAGGTCGAACGGGCCGCGACGGGCCCGGACGGCCGAGCCGCGGCCTTTGCCGGCGGCTGGAACGTGATCATCCTCGACCGGCTCCTGCCGGGTTGCGACGGTCTTTCCGTGCTCCAGGACCTGCGCAAAGCGGGCGACAGGACGCCGGCTCTGCTGCTCAGCGCCCTCAGCGATGTCGACGAGCGCATCAGAGGATTGCGGGCCGGCGGCGACGATTATCTCACGAAGCCTTTCGCGCTCGGCGAACTCGCCGCCCGCATCGAGGCGCTGCTGCGGCGGCCGGTCGGGGCGAAGGAGGCGCTGCTGCGCCTCGGCACGCTCGAACTCGATCTCGTCAGCGGCAGGGGGCGTCGGGGTCGACGGGAGCTCGACCTGCTGCCGCGCGAACTGAAGCTGCTCGATTACTTGATGCGGCGTCCCGGCCAGGTCGTGACGCGGGCGATGCTGTTCGAAGAGGTCTGGAACTACCGCTTCGTTCCGAAATCGAACCTGATCGACGTCCATATCGGCCGGCTGCGGCGCAAGCTCGAAGCGGCCGGTGAACCGCCCCTGATCCATAGCGTGCGCGGACTGGGCTTCGCGTTGATGCCCGATGACTAGGTTCCCTTCGACCACCGCGTTCCGCTGGTCCTTCGCCATCGCGCTCTGGACAGCGACCGCCTCCCTGATCCTCTTCGCCTTCATCTTCTGGCAGACGACCTCGCTGGAACGCCGGGAGAACGACGAGACCATCGAGCGGCAGCTTGCCTATATTGCGGCCGATCCGACCGAGATCGTCCCGCGCATTCAGGACTGGCTGGGCGGCGGCATCCACGCCGACAGATTTGCCGGCTATTTCGCGCCCGACGGCCGTCATCTCGCCGGCAACATCACGGCGATCCCGTCGGGTCTCAAACGTAACGGCCAAGTGCGGGATTCCACGGGCCCGGTCTCCGTCAGCCATTCCGAGCCGCGCGACGATCTGCTCTGCGCAGCCCTTCAGCGCGCGGATGGCCACGTCGTCGTCGTGGCGTTGAGCGACGACGACATCGAGCGGGCCAAGGATGCGATGATCCGAACGCTCGGTCTCGCCCTCATCCCGATGATCCTGCTCTCGGTCATCGGCGGTATCGTCCTGTCGTCCCGCGCCCGCCGGAAGCTCGTGGCCACGGAAGGGGCTGTCGCGGCCGTGATGCGCGGCGACCTCGGCCAGCGCCTCCCGGCCGGAGCCGGACGGGACGAGTTCGATCGCCTGACCGCGAACGTGAACACCATGCTCGACCGGATCGAGATCCTGGTCGACGAGGTGCGCAGCGTTGGAGACGCTATCGCTCACGACCTGCGCACGCCGCTGACCCGGCTTCGGGCGCGTCTCGAACGCAGCCGCGACGAGGCGACCTCGGTCGAAGAGCTGCGGCAGGCGATCGACCGGGGTCTCGAATGGCTCGACCAGTGCCTCGGCCTGATCACGGCCATCCTGCGCATCGGCGAGATCGAGCATGGCCGTCGGCGCGCCGGCTTCCGCGACGTCAGCCTCGCCGATTGCCTGACGGAGGCGGCCGAGGTCTACGATCCGCTGGCCGAGGCCAAGAGGATCCGCATCGACCGCGCCATCGACGAGGGTCTGCCACCGATCTGGGGCGACCGGGAACTGCTGTTCGAGGCCCTCGCCAATCTCATCGACAATGCCGTGAAGTTCACGCCCGTGGGCGGTCGTATCCACCTCTCGCTGCGCCGGTACGGCGACGAGCTCGAAATCGGCATCGACGATAACGGTGCAGGCATCCCGCTTGCCGAGCGCTCGCACGTCTTCCAGCGCTTCTACCGGGCCGAGCCCGAGCGCCACAGCAGGGGCAACGGACTCGGCCTGAGCCTCGTCGCGGCTGTGGTCGCCCTCCACGACTTCACCATCACGCTCGAGGATGCCGTGCCGACGGGCTGCCGTTTCCGGATCGTCTGCCCGCTCGATGGGGCCACGGGGACGGCGAGGCCGAGGGCAGGCGAGCCGGCGCTCGTCTCGGCCGGTGTCGCGGACCAGGCCGAGGCGCCGGGCTCGTGAGCCGCTAGAGGAGCGGCGCGCGATACGATCCGGCGAGGAGGCTCGCCATGCCGGCCTAGCGGCTCCTGAGGATCAGCCGGTCGCCGCGCACCTCGTAGGAGGGCAGGCGGGTCAGGAAGCTCTGGCCGAGCAGGTTGGTGCTCAGCGCGCCGGGCTGGCTCACCATGGCATCGACGTTGCGCTCGGTGATCGGGCCGATGGTGATGGATTCCAGCCGGATCGGCGCGGTCATCGCCGTGCCGTTGGCCGTGGAGACCTTCTGGGTGAACTCCCGCTCGGCCGGCTTGATGCCGAGCGCCGCGGCGCTCTCCATGGTCAGCACGACGGAGCTCGCTCCGGTATCGAAGGCGAAGCGCTGCTCAGCGCGGCCGTTGATCTCGGCGAATACCGAGAAGTCGCCGTCCGAGCGGCGGGTGATGGTGACCTCGCCGCCGGGCCCGACCACGGCCGTACCCGGCCGAAGCGAACCGAGCATGGTGCCGCCGAACTGCCGGGCCTGCTCCCTGTAGGTGTAGCCGGCGATGACGGCCGCGCCGATCGCCGCCCAGATCAGCAGGTGGCGCAGGTTCTCGCTCATGCGATCGCGGAAACGGTGCCAGATACCGGCGGTCATCAGGATGAGCAGCGCACTGAGATAGGCGAGGTGCCCGAACTGGTCCGAGTCGACGCCCGCGACCTGGCTGTGGTCGCCGGCCGCGATCAGCGCGATCAGGGCCGCGCCGAGGATGCCGAGCCCGATCCAGAGTCTCATCGTCCCTCGCCGGTGCGGTGGGGATAGGCCTGGCGCAGGCGCTCGGGGAGGAGCGCCATCAGCGCCAGCCGCTGCGGTTCGCTCATCGAACCCCAAAGGGCAATCTCGTTCCGTGAGCGGCCGCACCCCTCGCACAGGCCCGTGACGGCATCGAGAACGCAGACCTTGGTGCAGGGGCTGGACGGCTTCGGGCGGAGAGGAGCGTTCATCACCGGGGCAGATGGGCCGACGCGCGGCCGGGAATCAAGGGCTCACACCGGGGTTGCCGCCAGAAGGCCGATCAATCCGAAGATCTCGGCAACCTGCTGGCAGGCGCCGATGACGTCGCCGGTCTGGCCGCCGATCTGTTGCCGCGCGAGGCGGGTCAGCCCGTAGGCGGCGGCCGGGGCGAGTGCGAGCATCAGCACGACGCCGAGCAGCGGCAGGCCCGCCGCCCAGGCGATCAGGCCGAGCAGGAGACAGATGCCGGCGGCGATCGCGACCGTCGGAGGTGTCGGGCGGCCGACCGAGGCGCCGGCGCCGCCGGGCCGGGCGGGCTCGAGCAGCACCATCGGTGCAAGCGCGGCGCTGCGCGAGACGGCGGCGACGAGCAGCAACGCCACGGCCGCAAGCGCGCCCGAGCGGTCGAGCAGCGTCGCCAGGGCACCGAGCCGCAGCGAGTACGAGAGCACCAGGGCGGTGCCGCCATAGGCGCCGATGCGGCTGTCGCGCATGATCTCGAGGCGGCGCATCCAGGTCCTGCCGCCGCCGAACCCGTCGGCGACGTCGGCGAGGCCGTCCTCGTGCATCGCGCCGGTGACGAGCGCCAGCACCGCCAGCGCCAGCGCCGAGGCGACGAAGGGGCCGAGCCGCAACTCCCAGGCGGCAACGAGCACCAGCGCCGCCGGCAGCGCCAGCAGCAGGCCCGCGAGCGGCAGAACGCGCGGCACCGTGGTGAAATCGGGCGTGCCGTATGGCGCCGGCTCGTCCGGGAGGGGCGGGATCGGCAGGCGCGTGAAGAAGCGCAGGCAGGCGGCGATATCGTAGAGGACGCCCGCGCCGGGGAAGAACGGGGTATGGTCGGCCCGGTCGTCGCGCATTGCTCGCCTGTCACGGGCGCCGGCCGCATCGGATCACCCGCATGCCTTCACCGCGCCCGCCGGGACTTCTATAGCGCCGCGAGCCCGTTTCCCGCCACGCCCTCGGGCGCCGGTACTCCCTCTTCGCCCAAGGTTCCGCGATGACAGACGAATCCTCGCCCTTCGCCGACATCCGCCGCCTCGTCGCCGAGATGCCGGGTCCGGACGAGGACGCCCTCGCCGCGGTTCGCGCCCGCGACGCCGCGCTGACCAAGCCCGCAGGGTCGCTGGGCCGTCTGGAGGATCTCGTGGAATGGCTCGCGGCGTGGCAGGGCAAGGCCATGCCGAGCTTCGACCGGCCGCTGGTCTGCGTCTTCGCCGGCAGCCACGGCGTCACCGCCCGGGGCGTCTCGGCGTTCCCCGATGCGGTGAACCGCCAGATGCTGGAGAACTTTTCGGCCGGTGGCGCGGCGATCAACCAGCTCTGCGCGGCCTACGGCCTCGGCTTCAAGGTGTTCGACCTCGCCATCGACATGCCGACCGGCGACATCTGCGAGGGGCCGGCGCTCGACGAGCGCGCCACCGTCGCCACCATGGCCTTCGGCATGGAGGCGGTGGCCGCCGGCACCGATTGCCTCGGCATCGGCGAAATGGGCATCGGCAACACCACCATCGCGGCGGCGATCTACTGCGCGCTCTGGGGTGGCGAGCCGGCGCACTGGGTCGGGCGCGGCACCGGCGTCGACGCGGCGGGGCTCGCGCGCAAGGCCGAGGCGGTCGCACTGGCGCTCGAGACCCATGCCGGGCATCTCGACGATCCGCTCTCCGTTCTCGCCCGGCTCGGCGGCCGCGAGATCGCGGCGATGGCGGGCGCCATTCTCGCGGCGCGGCTGCAACGCGTGCCGGTGGTGCTCGACGGCTACGTCTCCACCGCGGCGGCGGCCGTGCTGCACGCCCTCGACCCGCGCGCCCTGGACCACTGCGTCGCCGGCCATGTCTCGGCCGAGGGCGTTCACGCGGAGGTGCTGGACCGCCTCGGTCTCGATCCCCTTCTCTCCCTGGGGTTGCGCCTCGGCGAGGCCTCCGGCGCGGCGCTGGCGATGGGTCTGATCAAGGGAGCACTCGCCTGCCACCGCGACATGGCGACCTTCGCGCAGGCGGGAGTGGCAGGCCCAGCCTGACCGCCTCAGGCGGCGCGGGCTCGCCTCGGCTTCTGTTCCGCGGCGGGCGGCGGATTGAGATCCACCGCCGGCAGCGTGTCCATCACACGGCTCGCCGGGAAGGTGACGATCACCTCGGTGCCCTCGCGCGGCTTCGACTTGAGCTGGAAGCCGCCGCCATGCAGGTCGACGAGGCCCTTCACGATCGGCAGGCCGAGGCCCGAGCCCTGCTCGGCGGTCTTGATGGCGAGCGAGCCGCGGCCGAAGGACGACAGCACGGTGCCGATCTCGTCCTCGGGGATGCCGGGCCCGGAATCCTTCACGCTGACATATTGGCCGCCCGACGAGGTCCAGCCGACCTTCACGGTGATCTCGCCGCCCTGCGGCGTGAACTTCACGGCGTTCGAGAGCACGTTGAGCACGATCTGGCGGAGCGCGCGCTCGTCCGCCCAGAGCCGCGGCATCGAATCGTCGACATGGACGCGGATCGTCTGGCCCTTCCCGCGGGCGCGCAGCGCCATCATGTGCTGCGCCTCCTCGACGGCGGCGGCGAGCGTCACCGCCTCCTCGTTGAGGTCGTAGCGCCCGGCCTCGACGCGCGAGAGATCCAGGATCTCGTTGATCAGGTTCAGGAGGTGCATCCCACTGTCGTGGATGTCGGTGGCGTATTCCTGGTAGGCCGGCGAGGCGTGCGCGCCGAAGATCTCGTTCTTCATCACCTCGGAGAAGCCGAGGATGGCGTTGAGCGGCGTGCGGAGCTCGTGGCTCATGGTGGCGAGGAAGCTCGACTTGGCGAGATTGGCCTCTTCGGCCCGCCGCCGCGCCTCGTCGGAGTTCGCCTTGGCCTGCTCCAGCTCGGCGAAGATCGCGTCCTTCTCCGCGCGTGATTGCAGCGCGCCGACCGCCGAGGCGTAGAGCCGCCGTCCGAGTCCCGCGAAGAAAACCTGGCTGCCGATCGCCATCACCACGAGCGGCACCGTGTGGGTGCCCTGGGCATCGGTGAGCAGCGACAGCGCGGCCAGGGTCAGCGGCACCAGCGCGCAGATCGCGGCCAGCGGCACGGTCGCGGCGAGCATCGTCGCCACCGCGGCGATGACGACGAGACCGAACAGCGCGAAGGTGCGCGCATCCGGCGTGGTCAGCGGGATCAGCAGCGCCCAGGTGCAGCTCTGGAGCACCTCGCCGAGGACGAAGATGCGGCGCCAGCGCTTGAGCGCGTTGCTCGCCGTCGCCTGCTTCAGGAAGCGCCGGCACAGCAACGTCGTGGCGGCGAGGGCGGTGACGACCAGCGCGCAGCTCAGCGCCGCCGCAATCGGAGGAACCCAGATGGTCGAGGTGCCCGCCAGGGCGATGGCGAACATCACCAGCGGGATGGCGGCATCGGCGCGATACTGCGCGTAGAGCCGCATCAGCTCGAAATCGAAGGCGCGCTCCAGGCCGCTCGTCGAGGTTAGCCGCTCGCGCGCCGAGCGAAGATCGCGCGACATGCTGCGGCGGCGGGCGGCCTCCTCGAGGGACGGTCCGCGGCCGCGTTGAACCATCTCCGCGGTCAGGTCAGACATTCGGACGGGATCAGGTGCGCGAGCGACGCCCCGCTGACGCGAGGCTGGAAACGAAGACCGCCACACTGCGCCCGAACCGTTAAGAAGCGGCTGCCGCGTTCGACGGCATTTTCGGGATCGCGCTCGTGCGCCGCGTGTCGCCTGGGGCTGGCGGCGCGCGAGATGCTTCGCCATGGTGCCGGTTTCGCTTCCTGTCCCGCGGTGGATACTGTCTAGCGCGGGACGAAGACTTGCGAGGACATGGCGATGCGCATGCGAATGGCACCTCGTCTCCGAATCGGGGCGCTCGTCGTCCTGCTGTCAGGATTTGCGTCGGCTACGGTTCGGG
The DNA here is from genome assembly GCF_007992215.1 of Methylobacterium gnaphalii. GTDB lineage: Bacteria > Pseudomonadota > Alphaproteobacteria > Rhizobiales > Beijerinckiaceae > Methylobacterium > Methylobacterium gnaphalii. The sequence continues at coordinate 285,708 of NZ_BJZV01000004.1, forward strand.
CGGACGACGTCGCCGGCGCGAAGGACCACCCCCTGGTCGGCCGCTTCGAGGGATCGACCATCGCGGATTACAAGGTGCGAGGGTTCGACGAAGCCGCGCTGCTTCGGGCACCGGTCGATTACGGCGCTCTTCTGGAGCGCAACGCGCCCGAGGACCGATCCGGCCCCGAATGGCTCGGTGTGCAAGGCAAGCTGACCGAGATCCGCTACGAGATCCCCGAACATCGGTCATCGCTCGAAGTGATGATGAACTACCAGTCGTTCCTGAAAGAGAATGAGTTCGACATTCAGTTCACCTGTTCGGACAGCGCGTGTCTGAAGGGTAACGTGCGCGATCCTTACGTGCTCGGTCAGCTGATCGATGCGCGAAACGGTGTCTCGACGTCCTATTTCGACCACGCGCGCTATCTTCTGGCCAGCGCCGATCGATCCGGAGCCCCCGTCTACGTGGCCGTGATCACAGGTGAGGACAAAGAACGGACAACCGCCTTCGTCCGGGTCGTGGAAACCAAGGCGGCCGAACTCGACAAGATCAAGCTCGTAACGGCCGGCGAGATGAAACAGGCCATGGATCGCGCCGGGCGCGTCCAACTCTACGGCATTCAATTCGATTTCGACAAAGCGACGATCAGGCAGGAATCGCGGCCGACACTCGCCGAGATTGCCAAGGTGATGTCGGAGAACCCTGGTCTGAATCTCGAAATCGTCGGTCATACCGACGACAAGGGTAAGGACGCCTACAACCTCGCTCTGTCCAATCGTCGGGCGGCCAGCGTCGTGTCTGACTTGCAGGAGAGCTTCGGCGTCGCCGGATCGCGGCTGACGAGCCGCGGCGCAGGCATGTCGCAACCGCTCGTCCCGAACGACACCGACACTAACAGAGCGAAGAATCGGCGAGTCGAGCTGATCGTGAAATAGCTCTGCGAGGATCGCGATGCCCCGGCGCGGGGGACGGAATCCCCTTGCGCAGCCGATGAGGACAGCGGCTTTTAGGAACGGTTCCAGCCTCATGTGCGCCGGCGCACATCGCATTCGCCCTGGCCGGTCACACATCCTGAGGCAATTCGAAACGCGGAGACCGCGATGCTGAAGCTCACCGTCAACGGCGTCGCGCACGACGTCGACGCCGATCCCGAGATGCCTCTGCTCTGGGCGATCCGCGACCGCCTCAACATGACCGGCACCAAGTATGGCTGCGGTATCGCGCAATGCGGCGCCTGCACGGTGCATTTGGACGGCCAGCCCGTCCGCTCCTGCCAGACCCGTATCGGCGACGTCGGCGAGGCCAAGATCACCACGATCGAGGGCATTTCCGGGAAGGTCGCGGAGGCCGTGCAGGGCGCATGGCGCAATCTCGACGTCGTGCAGTGCGGTTACTGCCAGTCGGGGCAGATCATGTCCGCGATCGGCCTGCTCACCGACAATCCGAAGCCGTCCGACGCCGACATCGACGGCGCCATGGAGGGCAACGTCTGCCGATGCGGCACCTACCAGCGCATCCGCGCTGCGATCCACGAGGCGTCCAAGACCCTCGGCTGATCGCCTTTCCCAACGATTCTCCGATCCCGTCGCCGCAGCGGAGCCCGCCATGCTCAAGACCGTCCGGTCCCTCGCCACGCACCAGCGCGCGCCCTCGCGCCGCGCCTTTCTCGCCGGCAGCGCCGCCGGCGCCATCCTCTTCGGCTTCCGGCTCGACCTGAAGAACCCTGCTCACGCCGCCGCAGGGCCCGATCTTTCGAAGGTCCCGGCCCAGCCCAACGCCTTCGTGCGCATCGCCGCCGACGATACCGTCACGGTGATGAGCAAGCATCTCGACATGGGGCAGGGCAACGCCACCGGCCTCGCCACGATCCTGGCGGACGAGCTCGATGCGGATTGGGCGCAGGTGCGCACCGCCTTCGCACCGGCCGATGCAGCGCTATACAGTAACCTGCTGATGGGCCCGGTGCAGGGCACCGGCGGCTCCACGGCCATCGCCAATTCCTGGTTCCAGCTGCGCAAGGCGGGCGCTGCCGCTCGCGAGATGCTGGTCGCGGCCGCCGCCGCCCAGTGGAAGGTGCCGGCCGGCGAGATCACCGTGTCGAAGGGCGTGGTGCGCCACGCCGCCTCGAACCGCGAGGCCCGGTTCGGTCAGCTCGCCGAGGCTGCCGCCAGCCTGCCGGTGCCGCAGGAGCCGCGACTGAAGGACCCGTCGGCCTGGACGCTGATCGGCAAGCAGGCCCATCGCATCGACTCTGTTTCCAAGACCGACGGCAGCGCGATCTACTCCCTCGACATCCGGCGGCCCGGCCAGGTGACGGCCCTCGTCGCCCATCCACCGCGCTTCGGCGCCACGGTTCGGCGCTTCGACGATGCGGCGGCGAAGGCGGTGCCCGGTGTGGTTGCCGTCGTGAAGATCCCCTCCGGCGTCGCCGTGATCGCGCGCGACACCTGGACAGCGATGAAAGGCCGCGAGGCGCTGAAGGTCGAGTGGGACGACTCGGCCGCCGAGAAGCGCTCCTCCGACGCGATCCTCGCCGAGTATCGCGAGACCGCCAAGCGCCCCGGCCTCGTCGCCTCGCAGGCCGGCGACCCGGATGCGGCGATCAAGGGCTCGGCCAAGGTGATCGAGGCCGAGTTCAGCTTCCCATACCTGGCCCATGCCGCGATGGAGCCGCTCAACGCCACGATCGAACGGGCCGCCGACGGCTCGTTCGACGTCTATGCCGGCAGCCAGCTCCAGACCGTCGAGCAGGCGGTGGTGGCCGCGACGCTGGGCGTGACGCCGGGCAAGGTTCGCCTGCACACGCAATGGGCCGGCGGCTCCTTCGGCCGGCGCGCGACGCCCGTTGCCGATTACTTCGCGGAGGCCGCGAGCATCGTCGCCGCCTGGGACGGCCGGGCGCCGGTGCACCTGGTCTGGACCCGCGAGGACGACATGGCGGGCGGCTACTATCGCCCGACCGTCTTTCACACCGTGAAGGCCGGCCTCGACGCCAAGGGCGCCATCACCGGCTGGCGGCACACCATCGTCGGCAAGTCGATCATGATCGGCTCGCCCTTCGAGGCGATGATCGTGAAGAACGGCATCGACGCCACCACCGTCGAGGGTGCCTCGGACACGCCCTACCAGATCCCTGCCTACCGCTTCGACGTGCATAACGGGCGCGAGGGCGTGCCGGTGCTGTGGTGGCGCTCGGTCGGCCACACCCACACGGCGCATGCGATGGAGGTGTTCATCGACGAGTTGGCCCACGCCGCCGGGGCCGACCCCGTCGCCTACCGTCTCGGCCTCCTCGGGCGCGCGCCGCGCCTCTCCGGCGTGCTCAAGCTCGCCGCGAAGGAGGCGGGCTGGGACAAGAAGCCGACGGAGAAGGGGCGCGGCTTCGGCGTCGCCGTCCACGAATCCTTCGGCTCCTACGTCGCCATGGTGGCGGATGTGACGGCGGGCGAGTCTACCGTGAAGGTCGACCGCATCGTTGCCGCCGTGGATGTTGGCGTTGCGGTGAACCCGGACATTATCCGCGCGCAGGTCGAGGGCGCCGTGGGCTTCGCGCTCTCCGCCGTGCTGCGCAACCGCATCACGCTGAAGGACGGCGTGGTGCAGGAGACGAACTTCGACAGCTACCAGCCGACCCGGATGCCCGAGATGCCGCGGGTCGAGGTGCACATCATGCCCTCGTCGGAGGCGCCCACGGGCATCGGCGAGCCCGGCGTGCCGGTGCTCGCTCCGGCCATCTCGAATGCGATCTTCGCGGCCACCGGCCAGCGGCTGCGCTCGCTGCCGCTCGACCTCGCGGCGCTGAAGGGCGTGTAATCCAATCGGGCGGGTGCCGTTGCACACATCGGCACGTATGCGACCGATGCATGGTCACGACACCCAAGAGGTTTCGACCCCTCCGAAGACTCCAACGGCGTGGCCCAGTGGCCGCGCCGTTTTTTCATGCGGCGCTCGCTGAGCCGGCCGCTCGGCCATGACGGCAGGGCCCTTTCACCCGATACTCGGCCTCTGCCGGCGAGTCGGCGGAGGGCCTTTCGGATGGCGAAGCGCATCGTAGTGGCAGGCGGCGGCTTCGCCGGATTGTGGGCCGCGGCCGCGGCAGCACGCCTGCGCGATCGTCGTGGTGCCGAGGCCAGGCTCGACATCAGGCTCGTCGCGCCCGATCCGTTCCACACCATCCGCGTGCGCTGCTACGAGAGCGATCTGGCCGGCATCCGCGTGCCGCTCGACGATGTGCTCGGGCCGATCGGCGTGCAACGCTGCGAGGCGCGGGTGGAGCGGATCGACGCGGACCGGCGCTCACTCACGATCCGCGCCACCGGCGGCTCGGGGCAAGAGCTTGGCTATGACCGGCTGGTGCTCGCCTCCGGTAGCGCCGTGGTTCCGCCGCCGATCCCCGGCCTCTCGGAGCATGCCTTCGACGTCGACACCTATGCGGGCGCGGCCCGGCTCGACGCGCATCTTCGGGCCCTGGCCGAAGGCCGGGCGCAGCCGGGGCGTTGGACCGCCGCCGTGCTCGGGGCGGGTCTCGTCGGGATCGAGATCGCCTGCGAGCTGCCCGCGCGTCTGGCGGCCTTGCGCGCGGCCGGGTCGGATGAGCCGGTGCGGGTGATCCTGATCGAGCGCGGCCCGGAGATCGGGGCCGATATGGGCGCGGGCCGTCCCGCGATCCTGGCGGCCCTGGCGGCCCTGGCGGAGGCCGGCGTCGAGACTCGAACTGGCACAACGATCGCCTCGGTGGACGCTCGGGGGATCAACCTGGGAAACGGCGAGACCATCCCGGTGGGCACCCTCATCTGCGCGACCGGCCTGCGGGCGAGCCCGCTGGCCGAGCAACTCGCCGCGCCTCGTGACCGGCTCGGCCGGTTGGAGGTCGATGCCTATCTGGCCGTGGAGAATGTGCCCGGCGTCTATGCGGCCGGTGACATTGCGCGGGCGGCCGCCGACGATGCGGGACACGCCACGGTCATGTCCTGCCAGCACGCCCGGCCGATGGGTCGGCTCGCAGGCCACAACGCCGCCTGCGACCTCCTCGGGGTCCCGGACGAGCGGGCCGCGTTCTTCGCGCCGGACTACGTCACCGTGCTCGATCTCGGCCCCTGGGGCGCGGCCTATACCAGCGGGTGGGAGCGGGGTGTCCTCGTCGCGTCTGGCGAGGAGGCGAAGCGGGTGAAGTCGACGATCAACCGGCAGCGCATCTATCCGCCCGGCGGCCGCGACGCGATCCTTGCTGCGGCCGCGCCGATCATCCAGAGCCGTCCGGCCGCGCCGCGGGCCACGTGATCGGTTGCCGCACCGGCGCGACAACCGTGGTCTCACGGCACGCGTCCACCCATCTCCCGGTCATGACTGCCGCCATACCCTTCGAGATGACCGCCGCGCGGCTGCGCGCCTGCCGGATCTGCCGGGACGCGCCGCTCTACGGCGCGCCGCTGCCGCAGGAGCCTCGCCCGATCGTGCAGGGGTCGGGGAGCGCGCGGCTCTGCATCGCGAGCCAGGCGCCAGGGAACCGCGCGGACCGCTCGGGCGTGCCATTCATGGATCCGTCGGGCGTGCGGCTGCGCGACTGGCTCGGGCTCGGCGAGGCGGATTTCTACGATGCCAGCCGGATCGCCATCGTGCCGATGGGCTCCTGCTTTCCCGGGCTCGATGCCAAGGGCGGCGACCGGCCGCCGCGGCGCGAATGCGCCGAGCGCTGGCGCGAGGAACTCTTCGCCGGCCTGCCGGAGCTGGAGCTGATCCTGGTGATCGGCCAATACGCGCAGGCCTGGCATCTCGGCCGTCTCGAGGGCGGCCTGACCGAGACCGTGCGGCGCTGGCGCGAGATTCTGGCCGCGCCGCGCCGGCCCCGCATCCTGCCGCTGCCGCACCCCTCCTGGCGCAACAACGGGTGGCTGAAGGCTCAGCCCTGGTTCGAGGCGGAGCTGCTGCCGGTGCTCAAGGTCGAGGTCGCGCGGGTGATGGCGGTGTCCCCTGCATTGACAGCCCCGGCCGAGCCGTGATGGTGCCGCCATCCTTCAACCGAGACTGCCGATGCCGGAGCTGCAAGACCCCCGCGACCGCCTGATCGTCGCTCTCGACCTCGCCGACGTGGCGGCGGCCGAGGCCCTGGTCGAGCGCATCGGCGATGCCGCGACCTTCTACAAGATCGGCTACCGGCTCGGTTACGCGGGCGGACTCGACTTCGCCGCGCGCCTGGCCCGGCGCGGGCTCAAGACCTTCATCGACCTCAAGCTGCACGACATCGGCAATACGGTGGAGGAGGGGGTGCGCTCGCTCTCCGGCCTCGGCGCGACTTTTCTCACGGTGCATGCCTATCCGCAAACCATGCGCGCCGCCGTCCGGGGGGCCGCCGGCAGCGGGCTCAAGATTCTCGCCGTGACGGTGCTGACCTCCTACGACGAGGCCGATGCGCGCGAGGCCGGCTACGCCCTGCCGGTAGCCGATCTCGTCGCGCTGCGCGCACGCCAGGCCGCGGAAGCCGGGATCGACGGCATCGTCTGCAGTGCGGCCGAGGCGGTTTCGGTGCGCGGCGAGATCGGTCCTGACAGACTCATTGTCACGCCGGGCATCCGGCCGGCCGGGGCGAGCCTCGGCGACCAGAAGCGGGTCATGACGCCGGGCGAGGCCCGTGCGGCCGGCATCGACCACGTCGTGGTCGGACGGCCCATCACCGGGGCGGACGACCCGCGCGACGTCGCCCAGAGGATCGTCGCCGAGATGGCGTGACAGCAGGACTTTCGCGGATGGCGCCCGGCTGCTGGATCGTTCAAGTCGATGCGCGTGATCCCAAGGCCTGAAAGGACCACACCCGCTACGAACGGCGCCAGTTCCGGCATCGTCATCATCGAGGGCTTCGGAGTGCAGCCCGCGGCGGGCCGGCGGCCTCAGATCTCGAAGAAGCGGCTGCGACGGACCTGAAGCGGCTTGCCAGCATCCGGAGGCGGCTCGGGCGCGGCGGGCGCGACTTCCTTCGGGGGCGCCTGCTTGAGCTTGCCGACCTGTTCTATGAACACGCCGACATACTCGCCACGGCGCCAGGCCACCTTCACCGAGCAGACGAAGTCGCGGCCGAGCACCTTGAACTTGAAATGATCGGGCAGGGCGATCTTGCTCGGCACGCCGAGCCGTGCGCCGGATTTCGACACGTCCTTGACCGTGCAGGGGATCTCGGTGCCGTCGGCGAGCCGGATCATTGCGATCCAGTTGGTCTCCCGCCGTTCTTCGTTGCGTGTGATCATCGTCGCCCGAAGACGGAGGCAGCCCTGGTTACAAATTACCGTCCCAACCCTAGGAATGCGTAAACGTCAGATTGTCTTATGCCGTACCGTTTATCTCCGGTTGCGTGAGCTCTGCTCTACGACCCTGTCGTGCAGAAAGGAGGGATGCTTCATGCAACCGGTAAGGTTGCGTCGACCGGAAGGGCTGGGACCGGAGTTCGACCACGCTCCACAATCTCGCCACCGGGGTGACGACCTGAGGCCGGCCGTCGGCCGATCTATGCTCGCGCACGGCATGTCGGCTTGCCGCATCGGGCGCGGTGACAAGATGTCATCGCGTAGCCGTAATGAACACGAAGGTTGACGCGCTTCGGCGACAGTCTCGACCGGCAGAGGAATGCGTGATCGGTGACAGGCTCGCATCGCGTCTCGGCGCGATCGTCATGGTCGGGCTCGCGCTCGTGGCACCCGCCGCGGCACGCCCGCGCGTGACCGAAGCGACCTACGCGGCCGCAGCCGAGGGCCTGATCGAGCCCTACCTGCAATCCGGACTGTTCTCGGGCACGATCCTCGTGGCGAAGGACGGCAAGCCGGTCTTCCGCCGCGCCTACGGCCTCGCCAACCGCGAGTGGAACGCGGCCAATACCCTCGACACGCATTTCCGCATCGGCTCGCTCACCAAGCCGTTCACGGCGGCAGCGATCCTGAAGCTCGCGGAGGCCGGCAAGCTGAGGCTCGACGACCGCATCCGCCGTTTCGTGCCGAGCGCGCCGGCCTCCTGGGACCATGTCACCCTGCGCCACCTGCTCGGACACACCTCAGGGATCATCAACTACACGGCCTTGCCGGACTACTACGCCAAGATCTCCCGCCTCGAACGCTCACCGCAGGAGATCATCGCGCTGGTGGAGAGCGAGCCCCTGCTGTTCGAGCCGGGCACGCGGATGGAGTACAGCAACACCGGCTACGTCCTGCTCGGCATGGCGATCGAGGCGGCGGCCGGCCAGCCCTACGCGCAATATATCCGCGACACCTTCCTCACGCCGCTGGCGCTGAAGGAGACCGGCTACGACGATGTCAGCCTGGTTCTGCCGCACCGGGCCTCGGGCTACCGCTTCGGCCAGGCGCATTGGCGCAACGCCCCGGCCATGGCCTCCAGCATCGCCTATGCCGCGGGCGGCCTCTATTCGACGGCCGACGACCTGCTCGCCTGGAGCCGGGCGCTGTTCGGCGGGAAGGTCCTATCGGCGGCCTCGCTCGCCGAGATGACCGACGACGGCGGCCGCGGCTACGGGCTCGGCTGGTATGTCGGCAAGGCGCATGAGCGCCGGCTCTGGTCGCATGGAGGCGCGGTCTCGGGCTTCCTGTCGATGATCGACCATTATCCCGATGACGGGCTCGACGTGATCGTGCTCGCCAACAACGAGAACGCACCGGCGCAGAAGATCGCGCGCGAGCTCTCCGCGCTGTGGCTCGGCGTGCTCGATCCGCCGGACTCGATCGTGCTGGAGGATGTGATCCTTGACCGTTACGCCGGCACCTACCGGCTCGGGCCGCGCTTCTTCCTGACCATCACCCGCGAGCGCGGGCGCTTGCTGTCGAAGGGCACGGGCGAGCCGCCGGTCCTGTTCCTGCCCGAGAGCGACCGCACCTTCGTCTCGCCGGCGATCGATGCCCGCATCACCATCGACACCGAGCCGGATGGACGCCCGAACGGCCTCATCTTCCACAAGGCGGGGCGCGACCGGATCGCACCGCGGATCGCCCCGGAGGAAGCGGAGCGCATCCTGGCTGAGCCGCGGCCGCTCCGCCGCGAGGTGGCGGTCGACCGCGCACGGCTGCGCCGGCTGACGGGTCGCTACGAGCTCGGCCCGAGCCAGTTCCTGACTGTCACCTCCGAGAACGGACACCTGTACGCTCAAGCCACCGGCCAGCCCCGAAACGAGTTCTTCGCGGAGAGCGAGCGCGCGTTCTTTCTCAAGTCGGCCGATGTCCAACTGAGCTTCGACCTCGACGGCGTGGGTCGCGCCACCGGCCTCGTCCTGCACCAGAACGGTCTCGACACGCCGGCACCCCGCGTCGAGCTGGATCAGGCCTCGACCAGGAAGCCTGCCAAGACCCAGGCCCGTTGAGTTTCGAAGCCCGAGGTGTCGCCATCACCCGCGAACGGGCGTAAAAGGCAGTAACGAAAGCGGTGCTCAAGCAGAGTCGCGCCTCGCGCAAAATCCGTTATCGAGCAATGGCTTGCCGGGAGCCGCGTGGGGTTGGCCTAAAGTCCACCTTGATTTGACGCACCGGCTGGCCTTGTCTCCCGCGACAAAGCCGCCAAAGAGCCAAAAGGAGGAACCACCATGAACAAGCCGGAATTCCTGGCCGACGCCAAGACCAAGTCGCCCTTCTCGGCCCGCTACGACAATTTCATCGGCGGCCAGTGGGTTGCTCCGGTCGCCGGCCGTTACTTCGAGAATACCTCGCCCATCACCGGCAAGGTCATCTGCGAGGTTGCCCGCTCCGACGCGCAGGACATCGACAAGGCGCTGGACGCTGCGCATGCCGCCAAGGATGCCTGGGCTCGTACGTCGCCGGCCGAGCGCGCCCGCATCCTGAACAGGATCGCCGACCGGATGGAGGAGAACCTCGATCTGATCGCGCTGGCCGAGACCTGGGACAACGGCAAGCCGATCCGCGAGACGGTCAACGCCGACATCCCGCTCGCCATCGACCATTTCCGTTACTTCGCCGGCTGCGTCCGCGCGCAGGAAGGCGCGATCTCCGAGATCGACCACGACACGGTGGCCTACCACTTCCATGAGCCGCTCGGCGTCGTCGGTCAGATCATCCCGTGGAACTTCCCGATCCTGATGGCCGTGTGGAAGGTGGCCCCGGCGCTGGCCGCCGGCAACTGCATCGTGCTGAAGCCCGCCGAGCAGACCCCGGCCTCGATCCTGGTCGTGCTGGAGCTGATCGCCGACATCCTGCCGCCGGGCACGCTGAACGTCGTCAACGGCTTCGGCCTCGAGGCCGGCAAGCCGCTGGCCTCCTCGCCGCGCATCGCCAAGATCGCCTTCACCGGTGAGACGACCACGGGTCGCCTCATCATGCAGTACGCCTCGCAGAACCTGATCCCGGTCACCCTGGAGCTGGGCGGCAAGTCGCCGAACATCTTCTTCTCGGACGTGGCCAACGAGGACGACGACTTCTTCGATAAGGCTCTCGAGGGCTTCACGATGTTCGCCCTCAACCAGGGCGAGGTCTGCACCTGCCCGAGCCGCGCGCTCGTGCATGAGAAGATCTACGACCGCTTCATCGAGCGCGCCATCAAGCGCGTCGAGGCGATCACCCAGGGCTCGCCGCTCGACCCGGCGACTATGATCGGCGCCCAGGCCTCCTCGGAGCAGCTCGAGAAGATCCTCAGCTACGTCGATATCGGCAAGCAGGAGGGCGCGCAGTGCCTCACGGGTGGTGCCCGCGGCAACCGCGAGGGTGATCTGGCGGAAGGCTTCTACATGCAGCCGACCGTGTTCAAGGGTCACAACAAGATGCGGATCTTCCAGGAGGAGATCTTCGGCCCGGTTCTCTCCGTCACCACCTTCAAGGACGACGAAGAGGCGCTCTCGATCGCCAACGACACCCTCTACGGCCTCGGTGCCGGCGTCTGGACCCGCGACGGGACCCGCGCCTACCGCTTCGGCCGCGCGATCCAGGCCGGCCGCGTCTGGACGAACTGCTACCACGCCTACCCGGCCCACGCGGCCTTCGGCGGCTACAAGCAGTCCGGCATCGGCCGTGAGACGCACAAGATGATGCTCGACCATTACCAGCAGACCAAGAACATGCTGGTCTCCTACTCCCCGAAGAAGCTCGGCTTCTTCTGAGGAGGCGTTCCCTCCCGCATCTCCGACCCCGGCCGAAAGGCCGGGGTTTTTTGTTTGATGCTTCTCTGAGCCCTCTCGAGGGAGGAGAGAGAGGTGGGCGCAGCATGGATTTCCACGCCCGCTACCTCACATAACCACCGAACAGCTTTGGGAGACGACGCCATGACCGAGCAGGCCGCCATCCAAGCCGACGCCGTCGAGCCGGTGACCGCCGAGCAGGCCGACAATGCCGGCACCCCGCTGCGCGTCACCGCGACGCCCGCCGCGCTGGAGCTGATCGAGGAGCTCAAGGCCGAATACGGACCGGTGATGTTCCACCAGTCCGGCGGCTGCTGCGATGGATCCTCGCCGATGTGCTATCCGGTCGGGGACTTCATCACGAGCGACGCCGACGTGCATCTCGGCCAGGTCGCCGGCGCGGACTTCTTCATCTCGCGTTCGCAATTCGCCGTCTGGCAGCACACCCACATCATCCTCGACGTGGTGCCCGGCCGCGGCGGCATGTTCTCCCTGGAGAATGGCCGCGAGAAGCGCTTCCACATCCGCTCGCGCCTGTTCACCCCGGCCGAGAACGAGGCGCTGGCCGGCACCTGCCGGATCTAGTCGTCAGCCCTTCGGCGTCGGCGTCCCGCTCGCCTCGGCGCGCGAGGCGGTGCCGTCGGACCCGCGTTCGGGCACGGCGGCTTCCGGATAGCGCTTGCGGTATTCCGCGAGGAACGCGCCGAGCGTCTCCGCCGAGGTGGCGCGGCGGGCCGCATCGCGGAAAGCCGGCGTCCGGGGTGCGTCGCTGCGGGTGAGCAGCGCGAAGGTCCGCGCATCGGGACCGTCGGCCATCGGGCCGGCGAATTTCGCCTTCAGGCGCTCCAGGCCGAGGCTCTCGCCGGCCAGCCCGTAGGCGATCCCGGCACGGATGACGTCGGATCGGCCAGCCTCGTCGAGCGGCTTGCGGCCGCGCCAGATGTCGCCGAGGAGCGCCTCGTGCGCCTCGCCGGCCTCGCGCCAGCGACGAGCCGTCCAGAGGATGTCGGCGCGCAGGCGCTCGGCATCCGGGCCGCTCTCGCCCTCGATCGTCTCCAGGGCGAGGTCGGTTCGCGACAGGTCCGACAGAGCGCGGGCACGCAGCAGCGCGCGCGCCCGGCGCAGGTCCTCGGAAAGCGACGGAAGATGCGTCTCCTCCAGGACCTTGTAGGCTTCGAGCGGCTTGCCCTCCATCAGACGGATCGTAGCGAGCCGCGCGGCGACGCTGGCGCGGGCCGGGCCGGTCAGCCGGTGCGCGACCTGATGATCCAGCAGCTCGTCGGCGGAATCGAGCAGGTCGAGGGCGACCAGGCGGTCGGCCAGGCGCCGGACGATCTCGTCGGCGCGCCGCCCGATCGGTGCGAATTCCTTGAAATCGAAATAGAGCGCCAGCGCCTCGACGCCGCCGAGCGAAGCCGCGCGCTCGCCGAGGAACAGATCCTCGAACAGCACCTGCGCGGCATCCTGCATCGCGCGCGTGGCCGGTGCCTCCGGCGCCAGGATATTGGCGCGCCGCGCGGTCACGAAGACCTGCCGCCAGCGCCCGGCTTCCGTATAGAGCCGGCCGAGCATGCCGAGCGTCTCGGCCTCTGTCGCGCCGCCGTGCCAGGTCAGCGTCAGGGTCTCCAGTCGGTCGATCGCCTCTTCGGTGTCGATCTTGTGCAGCCCCTGCGCCAGCATCGTCGCGCGCAAGGACGCCGCCGCGGCGACCGGGCGCTGCGCCTTGGCCTCGAGGTTTTCGTAGCTCTCCAGCGCCGCCGCGACACCGCCCTTGGCCTCGTCGATGCGGGCGCGCAGGAGCGTAGCCCGGTCGCGGGTCAGCGCGTCGGCCCCGAGCGTGGCCGCCCGGATCGTGCGCAGGGCGCCGTCCCAGTCGCCGAGTTCGGCCGAAGCCTCAGAGGCGTCCGCATAGAACGGCGCCGAAATGTCCTCAGGATAGCGCTCCAGCACTGCCATGCCTGCATTCAGGCTGGCATCGGCCGCGGCCCAGCGGCCCTGCCTGGCCGCGATCCAGCCGCGCCAGAGCCGCGCCTCGGGATTGCGGGCGAAGCGCCCGGCGGAGAGGATCTTCTCGGCCTCGTCGAGACGACCGATGCGGGCGGTGACGATGCCGCGCATCAGCGTGGTCTGCGCCTCCGCATCGAGGACCGGATCTTCGGCCGCGGCGACGGTGAGCACGCCGAGCGCCTCGATGTCGAGGCCATTGGCCATCAGCGCCTTGGCGAGCGCGAGGCGGGCCGCGCTGCGCTCGGCGTTCGAGGCCTCGGCCGCGGCAGCATACTTTTGGCGCAGCATCGCGCCGATATCGCCGCGCCGCGCCGGCTCCCAGGTTTCGCGCTCGACGACCAAGTCTCCGGCCTCGGCAACGGGCGGCTCGGGGGTACGGGTGATGCCGGACACGACCACGCCGTTCTCGCGCTCGATCGAGATCCCGTCGATGTCGGGCCTGACCGCGAGATCGTCGGCATTGGCGAGCACGGCGAGGCCGACCCGGCTCGGCAGCAGCTCGAAATCGACGAAGCGCTGCGGTTTCGGCACGCCCGCCCGCCGGGCCGGGCCAGCCGTCACCACGGCGACGCGCTCTCCGTCGAGGTCAAGCCAGGTAACGGAACCGGGATCGGGCAGGGCGACACCGACGGCGACGCGGCCCTTGCCGCCCGATGCGCGTTTGACGACCAGGCTCTCGCTCGGCGCGACGACGTCGCCGGCTGCGAGTTCCCAGCCATGCGGCTCGCTGATGGGCAGGAGGTCGACGAGGCTGCCCGACGGCATGTTGAAACGCAGCAGGGTGAGGTTGCCCACACGCTGCGGTGGGCCCAGCGGCACGAGGCCGGTCGTGCCGGGCGGCGGGATCGCGATGGGCTCGGCGGTCTCGAAGACGAGAGTGGCGATGCCGGCTCGTTCGAACAGGGCGGCCGGGACGGATTTGGCAAAGGGGAAGACCAAGCCGGAGCCGGCCCGGCGTGGGGGCGGCTCGGTTGCGCGCGTCTCCGGCTTGACGGCCGGCGCCTTGGCTGCCTCTGCGGCCGGAGCAGCCGCGACGGTTTCGGTCTTCGCCGCGGCAGGTTTGGCGGTGTCGGCGGCCGCGGCCTTCTGGCCCTCGCTGCCGGCCTCGGCCTTCGCCGCCGCGGGCGGCGTCCACAGGAAGTCGATGACGGCTTCCTCGGCGTCGCGGCCGGTCTCGACCCGGACGCCGGTGGCGGGGATCGCCGTTAGCCGGGCCCCGGCCCCGTCGTTCTCGACGTGTATGCTGCCGATCTCCGGTTTGAGCCGCCCACGCGCCGCCTGATCGTCGATGCGCCAGGCGCCGGCGAGCGTCAGGCGCTGGCCGTCCTCGGCCTCCTCGAAGACCGGCTGGGTGTCGCGGGGCAGCCGGAGGCTGATGCGCGTACGGCCGGGTGCATTCGAGATCTCGGCCGCGACGGGCCTCGGCGGCGGCGGAGGCTTGCTCGCCTTCAGCGCAGCTTCGGCCTCGCGGGCACGGCGGGCGAGTTCGGCGATGGTCTCGGGCGGCAGGGGCGGCGGCAGCCCGGCCCAGCTCTCCGGCAGCAGGTCGACGAAAACCTGCTCGCCGGCCTCCTGGACGTTCACGCGGTAGCCGCGCTGCAGGGCGAGCCGGAGCGCGGAGCCGTCCGGATCGCGCCGTACGATGCTGACGAAATCCGGCATGCCGGCCGCGATCCGCTCGGAGAAGGCGCCGACGGTCTGGCCGAAGTTCAGCGTCAGGATGGTGCCGGCGACGCGTGCCTTGACTGCGACCGGTACATCGAAGGCGAGGACGATACGGCCGTAGCCGCCAGGCTGGCTGCCCTTGGCCGAGACCAGGCGAGCGGCCTGTGCCGTGACGCCCGGCAGAGCCGCCGCCAGCAGGGACGACAGCGCGACGAGCCGCAGCAGGGCACGGGCCCCGCGCGGCCGCCTCTCGCCATCGGCTCGCAACTGCATCGCGCCCGCCCGAACTCCCGGCAGACCCGCGACAGGGCCAGCCGTACGCCACATTCGGGCGGTAGTGTCGCCGAACGGGGTGAATGCGCGCTTAAAGCCTCGCGGTCACTGGGCCTTGGTTTCGGGAGGCTTGGCATCCGGCGCCTTGCCGTCGGGCGCCTTCTCATCCGGCGCCTTGTGAGCGAGGAGGCCTGGGACCGTCGTTCCGCTCTCGCCGAAATGCTCGAAGGCACGCTTGCAGCTCTCGGCAGTGTTCTTCTTGTAGGCCTCGCTATAGCCCAGCGACTCGGCCATCAGCGGACCCTGCTCGAGATCCTTGATGTCGACGCCCATCGCTGCGATGACCTGTTTGAAGCGGACGTAATCGGGCTTCGCCTCCGGGCACTCCACATCCACGAAGCGGATCATGCCTGCAAGTTTCGCGGCGCCCTTGCGCTGGCGCTCCACGCGCGGGTCGCCCTGCGGCCCGGGGGAGGGGGGCGGGGCAACTTGGGCCGGGGTGGCGGGGGCAGAGCCAGGCGCGGCGGTCTCGGCCGCGAGCGGGCCGATCCCGGCTATGCCGAAGGCTGCCGCGAGGCACGCGGCGGACAAGGCCTGCTTCATCATCTTCCTCCCGAACGGTTTTTGCGCGTCTGTGCTCGCGCGCTGCCCTTCCGTTGCGGGAGGAGGCTGCCAGGGTCAACCCAGCCCGGGTTGCCTGTCCAGCCCGAGGATCAGCCGCCGAAAGCGGCGGCCCGGGCGAAGGCGGCGGCGAATCCCATGAGGGGGATGCTGATCACCGTCGGCTCCTTCGCGTCGGGCTTCATCGCCGACACGCTCATGGTCTGAGCGGTCTTCATCGTGTCGGTGGCGAGCGTCGGCAGGCTGATCGGCACGAGGCAGCCATCGCTGACGCAGTAGGAGTAGGGCGCGCCCTTGCCGAGCGTGCGGTCGTCGAGCTTGAAGCTGACGCCGGGCTCGATCTGCATGCCAAACGGCATCAGGATCAGGCCCTCGGCGCGGCCGTCCTTCGGGGCGCGAAGCTCGACGCTGAACTGCCTGCGGCCGGTACGGCGGTCGCCCTGGGACTGGATGACAACGCAATCCGTCTGCGTGCCCTCGCGATTGCAGTTCATGGTCCAGTCGCCATAGGCCTCGCTGACGGAGCGGGCGCCGTTCGGCCACTGCGCCTTCGTATCGGACGCGGCAGGCTCCAGCAGCGTGCCGTCGGAGGCCGGCTTGGCTGCCGGCTCCGCCGTCTTCTGCTCGGCCGGCTTGGGCTCGGCGGCCCTCGGCTTGGGCGGGGTCGGCTTCTTCGGACGCGGCTTCGGCTTGGCGGCATCCTCGGCCGACGGAGCCTCCGGAGCGGCAGCCGGAGCCTCGGTTTCCTGCGCCCGAACCGATGGAGCGAGTGTGCCGGCTGCGATCAGCAGCGCCGCCGTGAGCAGGGAAGAGCGGATCGGTGTCATGCAACAGCCTTCAGGACAGCGTTTGCGCCGCCTAACGTTGCCGGCCGCGCGGCGCAATCGTGTCAGGGTTAAAAGATTGGTGACGATGCAGGAATGCCGCGCTGATCTTGGATCTATTCAAATCTGAACTTGCCTAACCATCCCGGATTGGCCGACATGATCGCGCGAGCCTTTTCCGCGAACTCGCTGTATCGGGAGCGCAGACTCAGACGAGGCAGACGGCATGAGCGGCATCCACGATTTTTCACCGAGCGACGCGGCCGGTTTGCCGCATCCACTCGCGCAATACCGCGGTCGCGTGCTGCTCATCGTCAATACGGCCTCAAAATGCGGGTTCACGCCGCAATACGAGGGGCTCGAAGCGCTCTGGCGTCGTCATCGCGAGGCAGGCCTCGTGGTGCTTGGCCTGCCCTGCAACCAGTTCGGCGCGCAGGAACCGGGAAATGCCGAGGAGATCGCGCAATTCTGCTCGCTCACCTACGACGTGACCTTCCCGGTTCTCGCCAAGGTCGAGGTGAACGGACCGGCAGCCGACCCGCTCTTCGCCCAGCTCAAGCGTGAGCGTCCCGGCCTACTCGGGTCGCAGTCCATCAAATGGAATTTCACAAAATTCCTGGTCGGGCGCGACGGCCGGGTCATCGCCCGGTTTGCGCCGACGACCAAGCCGGCCGATCTCGAGCGGGCGGTGACGGAGGCGCTGGCCGAGCCGGTGCCGGTCTGACCCTGCCTGGAACTGTTCAGCTGTCGGCGCCGTTTTTCGGGTTCATCCAACAGTCTTGGAGAACCTCATGCGCGCCCTCTTTCTCGCCGCTGCCACGATCGCCGCCCTGGGCGGCGCCGCCTCCGCCCAGACCACCATCATCGAGCGTGACGAACCGGCGGTCGTCGTGCGCGATCGGCCGGCCGCGGTGATCGAACGCCGCGTGGTCGACCGCGATCTGCCACCGGCAGGTGGATGCGAGTCGAAGACCGTCACGCGCACGGACGACGACGGTGAGACCACTACCGTGCGCAAGGAGCGTTGCGACTGACGACGCCCCGGCCGATCGGTTCAGGGAGCGCGGAAAGCTACGGCAAGCCTCGCTTGTCGAGCTGCTTCTTGGCCATCATCAGCTGATCCCAGACCGTGCTCGGCGTGGTACCGAAGAAGTCGAACACGGCGTTCACGCCCCACCAGAGGCTGAGAACGATCACGGGGACGAGGAACCAGGCGAGGATCTCCTCGCCGCGTCGCCGGGCCTTGCGGCGCTTGCGGCGAGCCTCGCGTCCGGTGAGCTTGGTTTTGGCCGTGACCCTCGGCTTGGGCGCCGGAGGCTGGCTGGTGACAGGCGCGAGGGCGTCCTCATGCGTGTCGCTCGTCATGGTGCCCCCGTCTTTCGCCGATCCGCGAGAGCGCCCCCGCCCTCGCTCGTCTCATGTCGGTGCGCCCATATCCGCGACCGGCCCGAGGAAGGCAACCCGCCTTCCCCGGAGCTGGGCTGCGGTCATGCCTTGACGAGAGGCACCTTGGGCACCGTGCTGCGAACGCTGCCGGAGCCGCCCGATCCATTGTCCTTGCCGCCGTTGCCCTTCCGCTTGGGCGCGGAGCGCGGCTTCGAGCGCTTATGGCGCTTGACCGCGTTGGTCACGTCCTTCTCCGGACGCGGCGTCACGGGGCCGGCCGGGAACTCGAAGGTGAGCGCAGCCTTTGCCGCACCGCCCTCCTTGGCGCCCTTGTCCTCCGCCTCGGGCTTGCTCAGCACGACGCGCACGAGACCGCCATTCTTCAGCTTGCCGAACAGCACCTCGTCGGCCAGCGGCGTCTTGATGGTCGACTGGATCAGACGGGCCATGGGCCTCGCGCCCATCGCGTCGTCGTAGCCGTTCTCGACAAGCCATTCACGGGCCTCGTCCGAGAGCTCGATGGTGACGTTGCGGTCGGCGAGCTGCGCCTCGAGCTGAAGCACGAACTTGTCGACGACCTTGGCGACCACGTCCTTGGGCAGGTGACCGAAGGAGATGATCGCGTCGAGGCGGTTGCGGAATTCCGGCGCGAAGAGCCGGTTGATCGCCTCGACGTCGTCGCCCGTGCGCTTCGACTGCGTGAAGCCGTAGGCCGCCTTGGCGAGGTCCGAGGCGCCCGCATTCGTGGTCATGATGATGATCACGTTGCGGAAATCGACCTGCTTGCCGTTGTGATCGGTGAGCTTGCCGTGGTCCATCACCTGCAACAGGATGTTGAACAGGTCCGGATGGGCCTTCTCGATCTCGTCGAGCAGCAGCACGCAATGCGGGTGCTGGTCGATGCCGTCGGTGAGCAGGCCGCCCTGGTCGAATCCGACATAGCCGGGAGGCGCGCCGATCAGGCGGCTGACCGTGTGACGCTCCATGTACTCGGACATGTCGAAGCGCAGCATCTCGACGCCGAGCGACGCGGCGAGCTGCTTGGCAGCCTCGGTCTTGCCCACGCCGGTCGGGCCGGCGAACAGGTAGGAACCGATCGGCTTGTCGGGATCGCGCAGGCCCGCACGGGCGAGCTTGATCGCCGAGGTCAGGGCCTCGATGGCGCTGGGCTGGCCGTAGACGACGCGCTTCAGGTTCTCGGTGAGGTTCTGGAGCACGACAGTGTCGTCCTTCGACACGGTCTTGGGCGGGATGCGGGCCATCGTGGCGACGGTCGCCTCGATCTCCTTCACGCCGATGGTGCGCTTGCGGCGCGCCTCCGGCACCAGCATCTGCGAGGCGCCGGTCTCGTCGATCACGTCGATCGCCTTGTCCGGCAGCTTGCGGTCGTTGATGTAGCGAGCCGACAGCTCCACCGCCGCCTTCACGGCATCGGTGGTGTATTTCAGCTTGTGGAACTCCTCGAAATACGGCTTCAGACCTTTGAGGATCTCGATCGTATCGGGGATCGACGGCTCGTTGACGTCGATCTTCTGGAAGCGACGCACGAGGGCGCGATCCTTCTCGAAGTACTGGCGGTACTCCTTGTAGGTCGTCGAGCCGATGCAGCGCAGCGTGCCCGAGGCCAGCGCCGGCTTGAGCAGGTTCGAGGCATCCATGGCGCCGCCCGATGTGGCGCCGGCACCGATCACGGTGTGGATCTCGTCGATGAACAGTACCGCGTTCGGATGCTGCTCGATCTCCTTCATCACCTGCTTGAGGCGCTCCTCGAAATCGCCGCGGTAGCGCGTGCCGGCGAGCAGGGTGCCCATGTCGAGGGAGAAGACGGTGGCGTCGGCCAGAACCTCCGGCACCTCCTTCTGGATGATCTTGCGGGCGAGGCCCTCGGCGATGGCGGTCTTGCCGACGCCGGGATCGCCGACCAGCAGCGGATTGTTCTTCTGGCGGCGGCAGAGCACCTGGATCGTGCGCTGGACCTCGCTCTCGCGGCCGATCAGCGGATCGATCTTGCCGTCCTTCGCCTTCTTGTTGAGGTTGACGCAGTAGGCCTCGAGGGCGTCGCCCTTCTTCTTGGAGCCGCGGCCGCCTTCCTCGTCGCCGCCGGGCCGCTCCGAGGAGCCGTCGTCGTCCGATCCGCGCACGGGCTTGGTCTCCGAGGCGCCTGGCCGCTTGGCGATACCGTGGCTGATGTAGTTGACCGCGTCGTAACGGGTCATGTCCTGCTCTTGCAGGAAGTAGGCCGCGTGGCTCTCGCGCTCGGCGAAGATCGCCACGAGCACGTTGGCGCCGGTCACCTCCTCGCGCCCCGAGGACTGCACGTGGATGACCGCGCGCTGGATCACGCGCTGGAAGCCGGCCGTGGGCTTGGCGTCCTGGCGTCCGTCGCCGGTGAGGTTCGAGAGTTCGGTATCGACGTATTCGACGAGGTTGCGTTTCAGCACGTCGACCTCGACGCTGCAGGCCCGCATCACGGCGGCGGCGTCCTGATCGTCGACGAGTGCGAGCAGGAGATGTTCCAGCGTCGCGTATTCATGGTGCCGCTCTCCCGCCAGGGCGAGGGCACGGTGGAGGGCTTGTTCCAGGCTGCGGGAGAAGCTGGGCAATGCTCGAGCCTTTTTCGCGGGGGCCTTATTTCTTCTCCATAACGCACTGGAGAGGGTGTTGGTGCTTGCGGGCGAAGTCCATCACCTGCGTCACCTTCGTCTCGGCGACCTCGTAGGTGAAGATACCGCACTCGCCGACGCCGTTCTGATGCACGTGCATCATGATCTGATATGCGTCGTCGTGGCTCTTATTGAAGAAGCGCTCGACGACGTGCACGACGAATTCCATCGGCGTGTAGTCGTCGTTCAGGAGCAGCACCCGATAGAGGCTCGGGCGCTTCGTCGTCGGCTTGGTGCGGGTGATGATCGCGGTGTTCGAGCGGTCGCCGTCGCCCGAGCCAGGCTGACCGGCGGCCGTGATCGGCGTGGCGCCATCCGTGCGCCGGCTCTCGTATCCCGCGGTCGTCATGACCCGCTTCGGCGTCTGAAACATCGGAATCGTATCGAGTCCGTCCGGCGGCATGCTTCGTTCGTATGACGTTGTTCGTGGGGAGTGTGACGGACCTGAGGCAGCACGTCCGCTCAGGGCGTCGCAGAGACGCAACAACAACAGGCAATCTATAGCCGGTCCTCCGACTCCGCCAGTCGGATGCGCTCACTTGTCCGGGTCATGCGCACGATCTTCGTGATGAGGGGCATGCACCTTTCGCACAGCACTCTGTCGCACCACGCAGTTTCGTCACCGCGTGCCGTCGAATTAACGGCCGCGTAACCGCGTCCGCATACCGTTGCAGACGAGTGATGGGGCGGAAAGCCGGGTCGAGCCGGAGCTGTCCGCAGTAATGGCGCGGCACCGGCCGGCCAATCGGTTCGAGAGTTCGGAACGGATCAACGGTAATGCGTAGCGTATCAGGCCGTACCCTTCGTTCGACCGTTCGTCCCGCAGCCCTGGCCGCCATCGCGATCCTCGCCGCGATGGCCACGCCGGCCGAGGCGCGCCGCCACGGACATCTTCGCGCCCACCATCGCGCGGCC
The DNA here is from genome assembly GCF_007992215.1 of Methylobacterium gnaphalii. Lineage (GTDB taxonomy): Bacteria > Pseudomonadota > Alphaproteobacteria > Rhizobiales > Beijerinckiaceae > Methylobacterium > Methylobacterium gnaphalii. Next base: position 307,154 of record NZ_BJZV01000004.1, read on the forward strand.
TCCAGCGGCTACAACCCGCCCTACGCGGCCATGGTCGTCGACGTGAAGACGGGCAAGACGCTGCATGCGGTCAACGAGGACGCGCTGCGCCACCCGGCCTCCATCACGAAGGTGATGACCCTCTACATGCTGTTCGAGCAGCTCGAGCGTGGCCGCTACCGCCTGGACTCGCCGCTGACGATCTCCTCCTACGCCGCCTCACAGGCCCCGTCGAAGCTCGGCCTGCGTCCCGGCTCGACCATCGAGGTCGAGGACGCGATCAAGGCGATCGTGACGAAGTCCGCCAACGACGTGGCCTGCGCCATCGGTGAGAACATCGCCGGCTCGGAATCCAAGTTCGCCGAGATGATGACGCAGAAGGCGCGTGCCCTCGGCATGACCCGTACGCACTACGCCAATGCCTCCGGCCTGCCGGATGCCGACCAGATCACCACGGCGCGCGACCTCACGGTGCTTGCCCGGGCGATCCAGGATCGCTTCCCGGCCTACTACAAGTATTTCCAGACCCGCTCCTTCGCCTTCCGCGGCCGGGTGATCGGCAACCACAATCACCTGCTCGGCAACGTCCAGGGCGTGGACGGCATCAAGACCGGCTACACGCGCGATTCCGGCTTCAACCTGATGACCGCGGCGAAATCCGACAATCGCCAGATCGTCGCCATCGTGCTCGGCGGCAAGTCGGGCGCCAGCCGCGACCGGATCATGGCCGACCTCGTGCGCTCCAACCTGCCACGCGCCTTTGCCGGCAGCCGTCAGGTTCCGGGCGTGACGGAGGTGGCCGAGCGCGGCCGCCCGGCCGTCATCGCCGATGCCGCCTCGCGGACCCGTACCCGCTACGCTTCGGCCGACGACGAGGTCGAGACGACGAACTCCACCGAGGCCGCGCCGACCACGACACCCGGCATGGGCCGCAAGCCGCCCCAGGCCATTCCCGGTGCCGCCCAGGCCTATGCCGGCCCGGCCTCCCAGTCGCCCTTCCCGGCGACCGGCAAGTCGAGCGCGCGGCTCCCGGCCTACGATTACGACGCCGTCGCGGCCCGCGCCGAGGCTCCGGCCAAGGCGGAGAAGGCCGAGATCACCGCGCGCGGCGTGACGCCGACGGCCTGGGTGATCCAGCTCGGTGCCATGGATGACGAGGAGAAGGCGAAGTCGATGCTCGCCGAGGCCCGCGGCCGCGCCGGCAGCGCGCTCGGCAAGGCCGCTCCCTACACCGTGCGCGTCAGCCACGGCGGGACCACGCTCTATCGCGCCCGTTTCTCGGGCTTCGCCGAGCAGGGCGCCGCGCAGGATGCCTGCTCGGCCCTCAAGAAGAACGGCTTCAACTGCTTCGCCACGCGGAGCTGACACCGACCGGGAGCCCATGAACGACCCGTCGGCCCGTGTTCGGGCCGGCGGCCATCTCATCCATCACCTTCTGACAACGCGCGTGGAGTCTCAGCGATGTCGGTTCGTCAATCTGTCTCGAGCCGCGTTGACGCGGGCGGCAAACTCGGCGGTACCTCCCTGGTCGGGATGCAGCCGCTTCATCAGCGCCCGGTGCGCCGCCCTGACCTTGTCCAGGGACGCCCCGCGCTCAAGCCCCAGGATCTGATAGGCCTCCTCCTGCGTCATCGTCCCTGGGTCAAGCGGACGGCCCGTCCGCGGGTCAAGATCGCGCTCAGCGTCTACACGCCAGCCGGGATGCCGGCGGTCCAGATATGCCTCTAGCAGCCTCGCGCCGTCGGGATCGGCCCCGCGGCAGAGGGCGAGAAGCGCGAGGAGATCGCCGCGCGGGACGGCGGACAGGCGCTCTCCGGTGCGAGGTCCCGCCAGGACCAGGCCGTCACCGGAGCCTGGATCGAGTTCGACCGTCGCGCTGCGCCGCGCTGTGCGCCTCGGCTTCAAAGCTGAGAGGAGGCGGGCCAGCCGGCGGGCAAGGCCTTCCCCGGTCCACACGATCCAGAGACCGGCTCCCGCCAGTAGAACAGCCGGCAGCAGGGAGCCGCGGAACGCCAGCAGGGCCGCGAGCGCGAAGGCCGCGTATCCCGCGAGCCGTTTCGGGACCAGCCCGGCAGGCAGGCGGCCGCCGCTGCGGCCGAGCCACCAGAGGCCAAAGAGTGCGAGGAGACCGAGAGCGAGCAACATGCTGCCGTGATCGGATCGTTCGGCGCTCAGGTAAAGGCTCGAGACAGGTGCGCGCGATCACGGACGCTCCCTGGTCGAGGCTGGATGATGCACGATCCCCACACTCCTCCACAAGTTGACGAGGTGCGTCATCGCACTGCAGCGACGGTAGCCGCCAAGCTAACGAATTGCTTACACTTCGAAAGCACAGTCATCGCATCGCCGATGACGAGCATTTGAGGTGTACCCCAGTCATAGAGGCGCCGAAGCCTTTGTGTCCGGAATGTGAAACTGCGTCGAGACCGTGACGATCAGGCGAGAATTGCCTGAAATGATCGCAAAGACGCCAACAGATGCTCCCATTCGCGCACGAAGACGCATCAACTCGGCTTGTCGACGCGGCACAATCGCCGGCGAGCCTGACAAGAACAGGGTTCAAGAGGACAATCGAGACATGGAAACCGAGGCTCTCGAACGACCGGCTGACCTGACGATTTGGCGCACGTTGCCGGCCTCGTCGCCGCTGGCGCAGCCCGAGCGCTACGACACGCTGCGCGAGGCGCTCGCCGCCGCCGCCGGCGCCCTGAGCGATCCGGCCAAGCAGCCCTGGATCATCACGGAGGAGGGCGAGATTCTCTCCCCGAACTGGATCCGCACCTACCTGAACTGAGCGGCGCGTCTCGCCGATCGGCATCGCCGGGTTTCCGGCCAGAAGCGGTCCGGCCCGTCCTCGGGGCCGGACCGTTTTCGTTTGCAGCCCCTGCCGGCACGGGCTCAAGCCTTTCCAACTGCAGGCAAGGCCTTCGGCTCGGCAGATTTGGCTGTCGCGGTCACGGTCCTGGGCTGGCTGACCAGCACGTCCACGCGGGAGGCGCAGGCGACGTCGAAGCGGGGGTAGGGGGAGCCCGCCGGGAGGTGGTCATCCGCTGGCGTCTTCCCACCGCCGGCTGCTGCCTCGCATTGCCGACGACAGGGCCAACATTGCTCTCGCCCCGCCTGTGAGGAGGGGAGATGCGCGTCATCGGATCTGATCTATGGGTAGCCGCTTACCTTCCCCAACAAGCGCAGCCCAAGGACATGATCCCGCCGCGAAGCCGGATGAAGGCGGCGTCCGGGGGATTTCGCGTTCTTACGTCGAGGTCGGTCATGGCGAGGCGGCTGAGCAGTTTGGCGGGGGCGCTCCTCCTCGCATCGACGCCGCCCGCCGAGGCGGCGCCGCGGTCCTTCAGCGTCGACTATGGCCTGTCCTTCCTCGGCCTAACGGTCGGCAAATCGAAGCTGACGGCCGAGCGCAATGCCGAACACTACTCTCTCGATCTCGACGGGGGCCTCGCCGGGATGGCCGGCTGGTTCTTTCAAGGCGGCGGCAAGGCCGCATCGAGCGGCCGGATGTCCAAAACGGGAACCGTGCCTTCGTCGTTCAAGATCGACGCGCATTACTCGGATTATCCGGTGAAGGTCGCGGTCGCCTTCGACAACGGCACCGTGAAAAGTGCTTCGGTCGATCCGATGCCGACGCCACGGCCCGATCGGCTTCCGGTCGCGGCCGGCGACAAGGTCGGCGTCAGCGATCCGGTCGGCATGCTGGCGATCCCACTGCCGTCGGGACCGCTCGAACCGTCGACCTGCGACCGGCGCATCCCGGTCTTCGACGGACTGACGCGGGTGGACATCGTGCTCTCCCGCGGCAGCGTGAGCACGGTCACCAAGGGCCCCTATCACGGGCCCGTACTCGATTGTCGGGTGCGCTGGGTGCCGGTCTCAGGCCACCGGCCGAAGGGATCGTCGGTGAAGCGGATGCAGGAGAACGACGACATGCGCATCCGGCTGGCTCCCGCGCCGGAGGTGGGGCTGCTGCTGCCGCTCTCGATCAGCGTCGGCCTGACCTGGGGCACGGCCAAGATCGATGCGACGCGCTGGGGCGAGGCCGCACCTGCGCCGAGGCCGGCCAAGGGAGCGAAGGCGTCGGCACAACCGTAGGGCTCCACCATAAGGTGTGCTTGGCCGACGGCACAAAGCTTCTATAAAACCGACGAAGGCCGTGCCAGAGTTCGTCGATGTCCCGCATTCCCGATTTTACGACCCTGTCCTACGCGGCCGAGCCGGTGCCGGCCTCGCCGCCGCCTGTCTCCGACCCGTGGATGACCCCCGAGGGCATCCCAGTGAAGGGTTTCTACGGTCCCGAGGACCGTGACGAGCTGGAGGGCGTCGACTCCTATCCAGGCCTCGCGCCGTATCTGCGCGGTCCCTACCCGGCCATGTACGTCACGCAGCCCTGGACCATCCGTCAGTATGCCGGCTTCTCGACGGCCGAGGATTCGAACGCCTTCTACCGGCGCAACCTCGCGGCCGGACAGAAGGGCCTCTCGGTGGCGTTCGATCTCGCCACCCACCGCGGCTACGATTCCGACCACCCACGTGTGTCGGGCGACGTCGGCATGGCGGGCGTGGCGATCGACTCGATCTACGACATGCGCACGCTCTTCTCGGGCATTCCGCTCGACGAGATGACCGTGTCGATGACGATGAACGGCGCGGTGCTGCCGATCCTTGCCCTCTACATCGTCGCGGCCGAGGAGCAGGGCGTGCCGCCCGAAAAGCTCGCCGGCACCATCCAGAACGACATCCTCAAGGAGTTCATGGTCCGCAATACCTACATCTATCCCCCCAAGGGATCGATGCGGATCATTTCCGACATCTTCGGCTACACCTCCAAGAACATGCCGAAGTTCAATTCGATCTCGATCTCCGGCTACCACATGCAGGAAGCGGGAGCGACGAACGACCTCGAACTCGCCTACACGCTTGCCGACGGTGTCGAGTACATCAAGGCGGGCCTCGCCGCCGGCCTGACCATCGACCAGTTCGCGCCGCGCCTGTCGTTCTTCTGGGCGATCGGCACCAACTTCTTCATGGAGATCGCCAAGATGCGGGCCGCGCGCCTGATCTGGGCGAAGCTCGTCAAGCAGTTCGACCCGAAGACCGACAAGTCGCTGCCGCTGCGCACGCACTCGCAGACGAGCGGCTGGTCGCTCACCGCGCAGGATGTGTTCAACAACGTCACCCGCACCGCGATCGAGGCGATGGCGGCGACGCAGGGCGGCACGCAGTCGCTCCACACCAACGCGCTCGACGAGGCGCTGGCGCTGCCGACCGACTTCTCGGCCCGCATTGCCCGCAACACGCAGCTCTTCCTGCAGCAGGAGAGCGGCACCACCCGGATCATCGACCCCTGGGGCGGCTCCTACTACGTCGAGCGGCTCACGGCCGACATCGCCAAGCGGGCCTGGGAGCACATCAAGGAGGTAGAGGAACTCGGCGGCATGGCCAAGGCCATTGAGGCCGGCGTGCCCAAGCTGCGCATCGAAGAGGCCGCGGCCCGCGCACAGGCGCGCATCGATTCCGGGCGCCAGACCATCGTCGGCATCAACAAGTACAAGCCCGACGACGAGCTGGCGATCGAGCTCTTGCGCGTCGACAACGGTAATGTTCGCCGGCTCCAGATCGACAAGCTCAAGCGCCTGCGCTCTGAGCGCAATCAGGCCGATGTCGACACGGCCCTGGCCGCGCTGACCAACGCCGTGAGTACCAACGAGAACCTGCTTGAGCTCGCGGTGAACGCGGCGCGGGCCAAGGCCACGGTCGGCGAGATTTCCGAGGCGCTGGAGAAGGCCTGGGGCCGTCATCGCGCTGAGATCCGATCGATCTCGGGCGTCTACAAGCGAGAGGTGGGCGGCATGTCGCCGGCAGTGGAACAGGTGCGGGTTCTGGTCGAGGAGTTCGAGGAAAATGATGGGCGTCGCCCGCGCATCCTCGTCGCCAAGATGGGCCAGGACGGGCACGATCGCGGCCAGAAGGTGATCGCCTCGGCTTTCGCCGATCTCGGCTTCGACGTCGATATCGGGCCGCTCTTCGCGACGCCGGACGAGGCCGCGCGCCAGGCGGTGGAGAACGACGTCCACATCATCGGCGTGTCCTCGCTCGCCGCGGGCCACCTCACCCTCGTGCCGGAACTGAAGGCCGCGCTCACCGAGCAGGGACGCGAGGACGTGATGATCGTCATCGGGGGCGTGATCCCGCCGGCCGATTACGACGCGCTCTACGCCGCTGGCGCCTCGGCGATCTTCCCGCCGGGCACGGTGATCGCCGAGGCGGCCGTCAAGCTGCTGAGCGAGCTGAACCAGAGACTGGGCTACGCGACGAAGCAGCAAGCCGCGGAGTAGCTGTCGCAAGACGCGCCTGCGCGATTTTTGCTGGGTCGGGCGTGAGTTTGCCCGATCCGTCTCGGGGCGGGGCAGTCTCCCGCAGGCACCGCTCGGTTACGTCCCAGTCCGGGACATCGAGGGCGCCTCGCGGATCCTAATCTGTCTCCTGGGGCGGAGAAGATCCGATGTCCAAAGCTAGCGTCGAGCGCGTCCTTCCGGTGATCCTCTGCGGGGGATCCGGAACCCGGTTGTGGCCGGCCTCTCGCGAGAGCATGCCGAAGCAGTTCTCTCGGCTTGTCGACGCGACGGCATCGACGTTCCAGGCGACCGCGCAGCGGGTGACGGACGCCTCGGTCTTCGCGAAGCCGATCGTGATCGCCTCGTCCGACGCCCGTTTCATCGTCGCCGAGCAGCTGGCGCAGAGCGGTGTCGCGGCCGAGATCGTCCTGGAGCCGAGCCGGCAGGATTCCG